>CAVSOM010000010.1:0-461846 GCA_963729495.1 uncultured Gemmatimonadaceae bacterium | reverse complement strand
CATGCGAAGACACGTACCCTCCCCAGGATCTGGCCCTCGCGCGGGAGCGCACGGCGGCGCTGCTGCGGGGCGAGCGGTTGTTCGCCGAGCGACTGCTCCGCCGAAAGGACGGCGTGGACGTGCCGGTGTCGATCAGCGTGCGCCGGCTGGACGACGGACGCATGCAGGGGATCTTCCACGACCTCACGGAGCGCAAGCGGGCGGAGGAGGCGATTCGCAGGTCGGAGGAGAAGTTCGCGAAGGTGTTCCACTCCGCGCCCGTCGCCATCGCGGTCAGCGGCCTGCACGACGGCATTCTCCTCGAGGTCAACGGAGAATTCGAGCGGCTCCTGGGGTACAGCCGCGCGGAAGCCGTCGGGCGGGCCACGCACGCGCTCGGAGTCTGGGTCGATCCGACCCTCCGCGAGCAGATCGTCACGCGATTGCTAGCGGGGGAGGACGTGACCGACTTGGAATTGGAATTACGCGCCAAGAGCGGCGCCACGTTGGCGGTTCGCGGCTCCATGCAGAGGCTCGAACTCGATGGGGAACCGTATGTCCTGTCGGCGTTCATCGATGTTACGGAAAGCCGCGTGGCGCGCGAAGCCCTTCACCGAAGCGAAGCCTACTTCCGGTCGCTCATCGAACAGGCGCTCGATATCATCACCGTCATCAACGTGGATGGCACGATTCGGTATTCGAGCCCGGCGAACGAGCGCATTCTCGGATACCGGCCGGACGAGATGCGGGGGCGGCTCGTGTTCGACCTCGTTCATCCGGATGACGTGACGTTCGCCAAACAGACGTTTTTCGCGGGAATCCAGCAGCCCGGATCGGTGGGATCGCTCGAGGCCCGGTTCCGGCACAAGAACGGCTCGTGGCGTACCCTCGCCGTGGTTGGGCGAAATCTCAGCAACGATCCTGCGGTCGCGGGCGCAATCATCAATGCGCACGACGTGACGGAGCGTCGTGACCTCGAGGCGCAACTGCTCCAGGCACAGAAGATGGAGGCGGTTGGACAACTCGCGGGCGGCGTGGCCCATGACTTCAACAACCTGCTCACGGTGATTTCCGGGTTCAGCGAGCTGCTGCGATCGGATCTCTCCCCTGGGCACCCAGGTCTTGCCTCGGTGAAGGAGATCCAGAACGCGGCCGAGCGGGCGTCGGGCCTCACCCGGCAACTGCTGGCGTTCAGCCGCCGGCAAGTCCTCGCGCCGCGGGTGCTCGATCTGAACGAACTCATACGCAACGTGGAGAAGATGCTTGTTCGGTTGCTCGGTGAGGACGTGGTGCTCGAGACCCACCTCGATGAGCCGCTCGGCGCCGTACGTGCCGACCCTGGGCAACTCGAACAGGTGCTCATGAACCTCGCCGTGAACAGTCGAGACGCGATGCCGGACGGTGGAAGGGTCACCGTCACCACCCGTGTCGCTACCCTATGCGAGGTGGCGCGTCTCAACGATCAGACGGCGCTCGGCCCAGGTACATACGTCATGCTATCGGTGAGCGATACCGGCGCCGGCATCGATCCGGAAATCCAGGCCCGCCTCTTCGAACCGTTCTTCACCACCAAGGGGCCGGGCAAGGGAACGGGGCTCGGACTGTCCACCGTCTATGGAATCGTGCACCAGAGCGGCGGGGGCATCCGCGTACACAGCGAGCCGGGGCATGGAGCGACATTCACGATTTTCCTGCCGCTGATCGCCGAGGTCCCGGAGGAGGTGGCGGGCGCGGTGGGCCAGGCCTCGTCGTCGGACGGGACCGAAACGGTGCTCCTCGTGGAGGATGACGGCAGTGTTCGGGGGATCGCCCGGGAGATATTGCGCCGGCAGGGGTACCGAGTTCTCGAGGCGGCCGATGTCCCGGCGGCGCGCGACGTCGCGGCGTGGCATGCCGGCGTGATCCACGTGTTGGTGACCGACCTCGGCCTGCCCGGAGGGAGCGGTCGGACGCTCGCCAGGGACCTGCTTGCCCAACGCCCCGGACTCCGCGTCGTCTACATGTCAGGACACGCCGACGAGCCGCTTGTCCAGGACGACCTGATCGGCGCCGAAATGGCCTATATTGCGAAGCCGTTCGCCGGGGGCGCGTTGGCGCGCAAGGTGCGGGCGGTGCTGGATGCGCCGATCCGAGCGTGACTCCCGGAGCGCCAGCGCGCGGCGGATGTTCAGCATACGCAGTACCGATTTCCGCTCCATGCTCAGGATTCGGGTCCAGACTTGCGTTCGCTCGAGGCTGACTCCAATGTCGGGTGAGCATGACGGACAGGGAGTTGATTCCGGGAATCGTACTGCTTCAGAAGCCATTCACTCCGCTGGGGCTTGCCCGGAAGGTCCGGGAGGTGTTGGATCGAACTGAATGACCAACCCCACTTCACCTCGCCTTTGCTTCACTGCCACGGATCCGGCATCATGCGCCGCTGCTCCGATCCAAGCCGCTTGAAACGCCGCGAGCGGGGAAGAAGCACACAGCATCTTGCTCAAGGTGTGAAGTTGCAATAAGATGGGACCACGAATGGCAACGGGAGTACACGACGGCACCGGGTTTGCAAGACCGCCATTCGCGGGTTCGATTCCCGCCCGCGCCTCTGGAGTCGATGGCCCCCACTGCACTGCGACCACCTGCCGACGCTCCGTCCGTATCGCGGAGCGTCTGGCGTTAGAGCACCCGCCACGCGGCAGACGGCCGCGGACGCCCACCTCGCCGGAGCCCGAGATGACCGAGCCCTCGACCCCGACGCCCGCCGTTCCGGCGACGTCTTCCCCGCCGACACCGCGCCGAGAGTTCCTCGGGCAGCTGGCCACCGTAGCCGCCGCGTTCGCGGCCACCGCTTGCGTCAGCGGGGGCACGGGCATCGGCGTGGCGATGCCGGCCGCGCTTGCCGACGCGGAATCGAAGCTGCCTCCGGCGCCCCCGCTGCCCCCGCTCGCATTCGACGACTCGTGGGCGTCGCGCATCACCGGCCGCTACCGCGGCGTGTTCGACTCGCCCGAAATCGACGACGGCACGGGGTTGTTCAACGCGCTCGTCTTCATGAAGGGGTTCAAGGACATGTATCAACTGTCCGACGCCGACGTCAGCGCCGTGCTGGTGATGCGCCACGAAGCGGTGCCGATGGCGCTCGACGACACGATCTGGGCGCGCTACGGCCTGGGCGAATATGCCAAAGTCAAGGACTACCCCTCCGACAAGTGGGCGACGCGCAATCCGTTCTGGAAGGCGGCGCCGGGCGACACGTCCGAGGACGCGGAGTACACGCTGGACGCGCTCGACCGGCGCGGCGGCGTTCTGCTGGCGTGCGCCCTGGCCACGCAGGGCATGGCGTCGATCCTGGCCAAACGAACACAGCAGAAGTCCGCGGCCGTGTTCGACGAGCTGCGCCGCCACCTGATTCCGGGCGTCCAACTGGCGCCGTCGGGCATCTTCGCCGTGATGCGGGCCCAGGAGGCGGGCTGCCACTACATGCGGTCGACCTGAGGTCCGTCCGACGCGTCCTGCACGGTGCGCGCCATCTCGATGACTCGCGCGAACAGGCGCCGGATGTCGGCCTCGGACATCCCCTCTTCGCACGCCCACGCGGCGACCCGATCGAGCACGGCCTGCTCGCGATCCGGGTCTACGGCCGGGAGCCCGCCGGCGCTCTTGATCGCGCCGGCGTCGCGCGCCAACGCGATGCGGCGCGCCAGCAGGCGCACGATGAGGTGATCGATCTCCTCGATCTGCGATCGCAACCGCACGAGCGCCTCGCTCAGCGCCGCCGGGTCGGGCGGCTCCGTATCAAGGGGCGTGCCGGTCACCGGGCGAACAGGGCTTTGGGGATCATGACGTGCACGCCGAGCGTTCCATCGACGAGTTCCGTGACGTCGACGTCGCAGGCGGTGCTCACGAGCATGTATGCGTCGTCCCGCGACAGGCCCTTCTCGGTGACCAGGAAGTCGATGGCCTGGCGAATGGCGTTCTTGGTGGCCACCACGAGGTTGCTGTCGATGCCCATCGCGATGTAGTGCGTGGGCGACTCGGCGCGGGGCCAGGTGAGGTGCAGGTCCTTGCGCACGATCAACTGGAAGCGGCCGCGGAGCGAGGTCTCGAGCGCCGTGATGTCCACCTCGCCGTTGCCCTGGCCGGCGTGTCCGTCGCCGATTTCGAGGAGGGCGCCCCTGGTCCACACCGGCAGGAAGAGCGTGGTGCCGACCACGAGCTCCTTGTTGTCCAGGTTGCCGCCGAAGATGCCGGGCGGCGCGCTGCTCACGCGGCCCATCGCGGCCGGCGGCGCGTCGCCGATGCTGCCGAAGAACGGGTGGAGGGGGATCTCGACGCCGGGCGCGAAATGGGCCACCACCCGCTGTGAATCCAGCGGAATGATACGCATTCTCGCATAGGGAAAATCCTCGGGCAGGTAGCCGCTGCGCGGACCGAACGCGTTGTAGGCATACGGGATGGCGAGCGCAATGTGCTCGATGCGGATTTCGAGCACGTCGCCGGAGTCCGCGCCGTCCACGTAGATGGGGCCGGTGAGGATGTGCCCGCCCGGTCCGTGCGTCTTGACTTCGCGGAAGATGTCCCGGAGCGCCTGCTCCACGCCGGCCGAGTCCACGCCGGCGCCCTCGAGGCGCGTGGGGCTCGACGTGATGAGCGTGCCGACCTCCACTTCGTCACCCGACCGGACGTGCAACACCGGCGTGGCGGACGCGTCGTAGTAGCCCCAGGCCACCGTGGTGGGTGTGGGCATGAGGTGGTACAGGTGCCCGGGGGCCGGGGCGGGGGCCGACGCTTGAGCGGCGGCCCATGACGCCGAGGTGCAGATTGCCAGGAACGCCGAGCGAAGTCGCATCACGTATCCTCCCGCAGGCGGGTGGTAGCCGGCTCCAAAGCCCAGGCTCTATCTTGCCATGACAACCATCGACGGGCCAGGGGAATGGCAAAGGAATCGGGCTGGGTGAAGCTCACCACGTTCAGTTCGGCGTTGGAGGCCGACTCGGCGGTATCGCGCCTCGAAGCGGCGGAGATTCCGGCGATGTCGCGCGGCAACGACATCGTGGGAATCTTCGGGCCGGGCTTTCAGGGGGCCACGGCCAAGGGCGTGGACGTGCTGGTGCCGGCGGCGGCCCTGCACGACGCGCGCCAGCTGCTCGATCTCGACTAAGCGCCCACGCCGCCCGCCGCACGCCAAGCGCCCGGCGTGTCGGCGCCCGCCGGAGCGCGTTCGGGCTACGGGGGGAGCAGGGCGTGGTTGGGTTCGTTCATTCCGCGGTGGCAGGTCACGCACTCGATGCGCGGCCACGTGCCGCGCGAATTCTTGAGTTGCCGCAGGTAGGGCGCGGCGTCGTTGATGGAGTCTTCCATGGCGATCATGATGCGCGCGGTCGCCTTCTCCTTGCGCTGGTCGCTGTCCCACTTGCCGGCCACGTGGCAGAAGTCGCAACTGCGGCCGATCGCCTTGCCGTAGTCGTCGTTCATCGCCTTGATGAATGCTCCGGCTGGCATGGTCTGGAACAATTTAACGTTCTTGAATACTTGGCCGGCCGGCTCGTCCTCCCGTCCGGCGATGGACGTGAGCACCGAATCGGCGAGGCGCTGGCGGTCGGCGGTGAGTGAGTCGCGCCGCGCGGCGCGCTGTTCCGGGGTGAGCGGAACGCGTCGCGGGCGGCCGTCGGGGCCGATGCCGCGTCCGCCCGGCGGGCCGCCTTCCGCGCCGCGTTCGGCGACGGATGGCGCCGGCGCCGGCGCCGCGCCGGCCGCCGACCCCGACGATCCGGACGAGCGGCACGATACGCCGGCGAGCAGGATGCAGGGCAGTACGAAACGAACGACTCGATGCATGGAGGGCCTCGTGGCTGGCGGAATGGGGCGTCGCGGGCAATAACGAAAGCGCCCGCCGGTACACCGCGTACCGGCGGGCGCTTCCTGCATTACGGTCAGTGGTCTACGGGTCATGCGAATCATCGGCGCCGAAGCCCCCGCCGCCGCTCGCGCCGCCGCCGGGCAGGCGCTCGACGTGCAACACCTGCTTCTGCGTCTGGCCATCGATCGTGACGGTCACGAGATAGTCGCCGGCGTCCACGATGCTGGCGCCGCCGCGGCCGAAACCACGCCCGCCGCCCCGTCCGCCGCGGCCCATGCCGAGGAGATCGGCGAGCTGCTGGATGCCGCCCGGGAACGCGGCGGCGATGTCCATGCCGGTGAGCGCGGCGCCCAACTGCGCCGCTCCGCCGCGGCCACGGCCGCCGCCGCCACGCGCGCCGCCGAGAGCCGGCCCTTCCGCCGGACGGGGGTTCCACGCCGTTTCACCGCCGCCGCGACCGCCCCGGCCGCCGCCGCGACCAGCGAAGGCCTCGACGGGGTTGGCGGCCGACGTGATCTCGCGCAGCCGCTTGACGATGGCCGAGTCCATACCGGATTTCTGAAGCGAGTCGAGCACCGTCGCGACGCGGCGCGCCTGCACGATGCTGTCGCGCAGTTCCGACGGCGACAGTTTCGGCGTCGCCGGCCGGATGGCCGACTGGAAGTTCCACGTCACGGTGTGCAGACCGGCGCCGCCGGGGCCGTTGAGACGACCGACGGTATCGCCCTGCACGTCCTGAATGATGACGTGCACGCCGCCGCGCACCGCGGCGGCGAGCCGGTAACTGATGTTGGCGCCGTACTCGGGGCTCGCGGCCTCGAACACCTTCTGGCCCTGACCGTTGGCGGACGCGCCGATTTCCGGGCCCTGGCCGTACTGGTACGCGGTGACGGGCTCGTACAGGTGCACGTTGGAGGCGAGCACCTTGGCGTCCGTCTGTTCCAGCGGCGCGACGTTGGCCGTCCAGATGCCCCGGCCGAACGTGGCCGCGATCAGTTCGTGCTCGCGCGGGTGGATCTTGAGGTCGTAGACCGGGACCGGTGGGCAGGCCGGCCATGAACCGCGACCAGTGCGCGCCGCGATCGATGGACACGTAGGCCGCGCGCGAGGTGCCGACGAACAGCAGATCCCGGTTGAACGGATCCTCGCGGATGACGTGCACGTAGTCCGCGCCGCCCGTGGGGAGGTCGCTGGCGATCGAATGGAAGGTCTTGCCGCCGTCGTTCGTGGCGTAGAGGTAGACGCCGAAGTCGTTCGTGCGGTGGTTGTCGAACGCGACGTAGAAGGTGTTGGTGTCGAAGTGCGAGGGCTCGATGCGGCTGACGTAGGTGCCGGCAGGCACGCCGGGGAACCGTCCGTTGAGCTTCTCCCACGTGGCGCCGTCGTTCCTCGTCATCCAGGCGTTGCCGTCGTCGGTGCCGGCGTAGAGCCAGCCCGGCCTCAGGTACGACTCGGCGAGGGACACGATCGTGCCGTAGTTCTCGGCGCCGGTGGCGTCGTTGGTGATGCCGCCGGTGGTGACGAGGCTGACGTGGATCTTGGCCGTGTCGGCGGTGGAGAGGTCCGGCGAGATGGGATAGAGATCGTCGCCGCGGTCCATCGACTTCAGCACGCGGTTGCCCGACATGTAGAACACGCGCGGGTTGAACGACGAGATGAAGAACGGGGTCTCCCAGTTGAACCGCATGTCGAGGTCGATGGAATCCTGCTTCTGCGCCGCGCGGAGGTCCGGGCGAGCTGCTTCTTCATGCGCCGGCGTTTCGGGCTTGGTCGTGTCGCCGCGCACGGCGAGGATCGAGTCCTCGAACATGCGGTAGTTGTCGCGCCATGTTGGGCTTCTGCAGGCTGGCGCGCTCGCCCGTCTTGAGGTCGGTGCGCACCACGCCGCCTTCCTGCGACTCGCCCCACACCACGTTGGGGTCGTTCGGATCCTGCGCGGTGTAGAAGCCGTCGCCGCCCGAAATCGTGAACCAGTAGGCGTTGGTCACCGGGCCCTGTTTCCGCCGGCTCGGCCCGCACCACCCGCCGTTGTCCTGCGCGCCGGCGCAGACGTTGTACGGCGTGTCGTAGTCGAAGCTCACGTCGTAGAACTGGGCGAGCGGCAGGATGTTGAGATAGTCGAAGTTGCCGCCGCGATCCCACGTCTGGGCCACGCCGCCGTCGTTGCCGATCAGCCAGTGCTGGCCGTCCTTGGGGTCGATCCAGATCGCGTGATCGTCCACGTGCACGTCGCCCGTGGCCGTGCGGGCGGTCTTGCCGCCGTCATCGGAGAACAGGAATGGCGTGGACGAGAAGTACACGCGATCGGCGTTGGCCGGGTCGACGGCCACGCGGGAGTAATAGAACGGCCGCGTGTCCTGGTCGTTCATCCAGCGCCAGGTCTTGCCGCCGTCGTCGGAGCGGTACAGGCCGCTCAGCAGCCGCTGCTTCTCGGCCGGCCTGGGCGTGTCGCCGACCGAATCGCTGGCCGGCGCGAGCACGGGGTGGGTCTTGCCGCGCAGGGAATCGGCCTCGACGAGCGCGTACACGACGTTGGGGTTGCTGCGCGAGAAGGCGACCGTCATGCGTCCCTTCTCGGTGGTCGGGAACCCGCCGCCCTTGACCTCGGTCCACGTGCTGCCGCCGTCGGTGCTGTGCCAGAGGCCCGAGCCCGGGCCGCCGGACTTGAGGTAGTACGGACCGCGGATGCGCTGCCAGGCCGCGGCGAAGATGTCGTTGGGGTTGGACGGGTTGATCTTGACGTCCACGAACCCGGTCTTGGCGTCGACGTACTTGACGCGCGTCCAGGTGGCGCCGCCGTCGGTGGTCTTGTACAGGCCGCGCTCGCCCTTGTCGTCCCAGGCGTGCCCGAGTTCGGCCACGAACACCACGTTCGCGTTGGTCGGGTCGATGGCGATGTTGCCGTTCATCTGCCCGTCCCGGAACCCCATCATCTTCCAGGTCAGCCCGCCATCCGTAGACTTGTATACACCGTCGCCGGGTTCGATGGTGTTGCGGCTGTTCGGATCGCCCGTGCCCACCCACACCACGTTCGTGTCGGACGGGGCCACTTCGATGGCCCCGATGGACGCCACGGATTCGTCGGTGAACAGGGGTCGGAAGGTCGTGCCGGCGTTGGTGGTTTTCCAGACGCCTCCGGCGGCGCCGCCGACGTAGATCGTCTTGGAAGGGAACCCGACGCCGGCGATCGCGTTCACGCGACCGTCGAAGTTGGCGGGGCCGACCTCTCGCCAGCGCAGGCCGGCGATGGTGGCGGAGTCCACGGATTGCGCCGAGAGCTGCGGGGCGACGGCGATCAGGGCTCCGGCGAGGACGGGAAGGAGCCGGTAGCGATGCATGATGAATCCGGTGAGGGTGCAGGAAGGGCGCCCGGCGGTGCCGAGCGGCGCCGGTCCGGACGGGCCCGCGCATGGCAAGACAATACCATATACGGGAGGCCATTGGCGAGTGTTGAGGCGGCAAACCTCGCGGCGAGACGTCGAGATACTATATAGAAGAGGTCGGGAGCGGGGTCGGGCCCGGACCCAGTCGGCCGATGGGCCAAGATGACGCGAAGCTGTCAGATGGTGGCGTTGCTCTTGGGCGGCTGCCTTCGCACGCCAGGGCGGGAATCCCGCATTCCGCGGTTCGGAGCGGCCCCCGCTCCCCGGAACCGCCCCCCCTCGCCTCCCTCGCCTCCCTCGCCTCCCACCCCCGGCCCCGCAGGCCCGCCCACGTCGCTGGGCGACCTCCTCTTACTCTCGGCGCGGCAGCGGACGAACCAGCCGTGGAGCCTTTCGCAGCCGGTCACGATTCACGATAAGTATTTCTGCATGATCCGGCCGCGCGGGGTCGGTATCCGCGCGTACCATTCAGGAGCTGCCGGCGGACGGACGGCACCAGACGCTGGGGCCGGCATTCGCGGAATCCGGGCCGGCGCCCGACTCGTTCGCGGTGGGAGCCCAGCGACTGCGCGCCGGTCGCGCCGCGAAGAAACATCTTGTGTTCCCGCGGTGAAACGCCAATTGTTGTAGGCACGTAGAGTGGTCGGGTGGCCGCGTGGCGCGCGATCGCTCTCTCGTATTCCGGGCTCGTCGCGCTTCCGGGAGCGTGGCGCGACGTCGAATCGGCCGCGGGGGCCGGCTCGTACGTCGCGAGATCCGCAAGCAGCCCCGCAGACGGCAGATGGCTTGCGGATCTCGACCTGGATGACGCGCGATGGGCGCTCGCCCGTCAGGAGGGGCCGCGGCGCTCCACCAGCGCCTCGAGCGCTTTTCGGGCACGGGGATCGGCCGACCGCCCGAGCACGTCGATGGCGCGGCGTCGCGCGGTGGCGCTCTCGTCCCCCTGCGCGATCGCGATCAACTTGTCGGTCGCCGCGCGATCGCCGATGCGGCCGAGCGCCGCGATCAGGTCGGTCTTCAACTGCGGGTCGGTGGCCGAGTCGTAGAGCGCGACGAGGTCGGAGGTGCGCGTGCCGGCCTGGACCGCCCCGTCGAGCGCGCGCTGGCGCACGTTCGAGGTGACGCCCATGTCGTGGGCCAGCGCGAGCAGCCACCGCACGTTGTCGGCCCCCCCGAATTGCGCGATCGCCGAGATGGCCGCGTCCTGCGTGCGCGAGCCGGTGAACCTGGGCCACGCGTCGCGTACGACCGCGATGTCGGCCGCGGTCGCGTACTCCTGGCCGAGACTGCGCACCGCCGCGGCCAGGGCGTCGTCGGGGACC
Organism: uncultured Gemmatimonadaceae bacterium; assembly: GCA_963729495.1. Lineage (GTDB taxonomy): Bacteria > Gemmatimonadota > Gemmatimonadetes > Gemmatimonadales > Gemmatimonadaceae > JAGWRI01. The sequence goes on along the minus strand of CAVSOM010000010.1, from coordinate 451,320 downwards.
GCGGCGGCGCGGACCACGCCCCGCAGGTAGTCACGCGCCCGCGGATCGCCCGACTGCGAGATGACGGAGAGCGCGGTGCGGGCCTGCCATCCGCCGGCGGAGTCGCCGGCCAGTCTGGTGAGCGCGGGAATGCCGGCGCCGCCCGGCAGGCGGGCGATCGTGGAGAGCGCCTGCTGGCGCACCGACTGGTTGTCGTTCTCGTCCACGGCGATCGAGACGAGCGTCGCGATCAGCGCGGCGTCGACGCGTTGATCCCGGCCGAGCCACGAGATGGCCGTGCGCCGCGTCTCGCGCGATCGCATCTGGTCGCGCGCCAGCGCGACGAGCGCCGATCGGTTGTCCACGCTGTCGGCGAGCATGGCGGGCATGATGGCGTCGCGCGCCACCCCGCCCTCGGCGGCGGCCGCGAGGCCGAGCAGGTAGGCGGCGGCGTCGCGCACGCCGACCGTGCCGAGATCCGCCGCGTCGGCGGCGGCGGGCGGACCCACGTACACGCGCAGCCCCACCACCTGCCCCGACGCGCGGTCGAGCACGACGCGGGCGGGGCCATGCACGCACGGCTCCGACGACAGGTCGTTGAACGACCCGTAGAGCTGGACGCCCGCGTCCGACGCCGCGTGCACGTACGTGCGGCCGTCCCCGCATACGCCGTCGCGCGTGGCGAAGGAGAATTGGACGCGGCCCTCCGGGGCGCGGGCCACGCGCTGGGCCAGGGATTGGGCGCGCACGGCACCATGCGCCGCCGCGGTGAACAGCGCGAGCGCCGAGAGGGCGCGAATGGTGCGCGGGCTCATCGGCCGACGAGGTCGAGGAGGAACTTCGTCACGCGGGGATCGTTCTTCTTGCGCGACAGCGCGTCGATCGCTTCGCGGCGCGTGTTGGGATCGGTGCCGTTCCGGGCGATGTCCATCAGCTTGTCGGCGGCGGCCGGCTCGGAGCGTTCGGCTAGCACGCCGATGAGCTGGTCTCGCGCGTTCCGGGAGTCGGATGCGTCGTACAGTTTGGACAGATCGTCGACGGTGACGCCGGGCAGGCGGCCGGCCGCGCCGATCGCGGTTCCGCGCACGTCGCTCGATTCGTTGGGGTCGCGGGCCACGGCCATGATGAATTGCTGATTGTCGGGGCCACCGACGCGGGCGACCGAGAGCAGCACGGCGCGCTTGAGACGCTCGCTGGGCAACTTGGGATAGAGCCCGCGGAGAAACGCCGCGTCGTCGGTGGACGACCGATCGGACACCAGCGCCATGATCGCGTCGCTGCGCAGCGACTCCGAGACGTCGTTGCGCTCGACGAGCGCGCGCACCCCCTGCCGGGCGCGGGGGCTGTCGTTCTGCGCCAGGGCGCGCACGGCCGCCCGCTGGATGCGGTCGTCGTTGCTGGACTTGAGGAGCGATTCCAGCGTCGCCACGCCCCGGTCGCCCGGAATCCGGCCCAGATACGAGATGGCGTCGGCGCGCAGATCGACGTCCTCCCCGTCGTCGGTCGCGATCGCGACGAGCGTATTCGTAGCCACGCTGTCACCGCGCCGCACGAGCATGAACATCGCCGAACGCTTGAGCTGGCCGGAACAGGTGTCCTTCTGGGCCAACACGCGGCGGAGCAGGGGGGTGGCCGCGGCGGGATCCGTCTGGCCGAGGGCGTTCAGCGCCTCGGCCTTCACGCTCATCTCCTCGCGATCGCAGCCGCCGGCCTTCTGCGCTTCCTGGGCGATCTGCGCGGCGGCCTGCTGGTCGCCACGCGCGGCGAGCGCTCCGCGAATGCGCGCCGCGAGGGCCGCCGCGTCGGCCCGCATCGACGCCCGCGCCGACGGGCCGTTCTGATCGACGAGCAGCGCGAGGGCCCGGTGCAGGTCGTCGGTGGTGCCGATGCGGTAGCGGGCGAACGCTTCGTAGTACGCGCAATCCGATACGTAGGCGGAACGGGGATATGCCTTGGGAAGCTGGCCGAACAGATCGGCGGCGTGGCGCCAGTCGCCGCGATTGAACGCCTCGCGAGCCAGGCGATACACCGAATCCGCCGGATCGCCCTGCACCCAGGGGGCGCGGGGCGAACGGTCGAACGGCTCATCGCCGCCGGAGACGTTCCAGACGGCGTCGCGCGCCAGGTCCTGGAGGCGCCCAAGGTCCACGTTCTGCAGCGCGAAATCGGCCTGTGCCATTGCCCGATCGGCCAACTCCTGCGACCGGATCTGCAGGTCGCCGAGCCGGGACTGGAGATCGAGCGTCCACGACCGGTCGAGATCCATGTTGAGTTCGAGCGGCGCGAAGGTCCAGGCATTCACCGACGGAAGCGGAACCGGCGCCGGCGCCGGGACGGGGGCCGCTATGGGAGCCGGCCGCGGCGGCGGCGGCGGAGGCGGGGGCGGTTGCTGCGCGCCGGCGGCCGCCGACGACAACAAGACGAGTGACAGCGAGACGGCGAGCTTCATGGTGGGGGAGCCTCAGTCGGTGGGAAGGTCGGCGGCGGCCATGCGCAGGCGCGGCAGGACGTCGCGCTGCTCCAGTGCCTGATTGATGAGATCGAGATCGGTGGTGTTGGGTTCGGCCTGCAGGCGCACGATCTGGGCGAGCACCACTTCGAGATCGTCGAACAGACGGCGGAGCTTGGGATCGCGGGCGGCCGGCGAGTCGAGGAGCAGCCGAGTGGTGAGCAGCAGATTGGACGCGCGCCCGATGAACTGCCCATCGGCGCGTCCGCCGCGCGCCTCGGCGGGCAACGCCAGCAGCAGCGCCGCCGTCTGTCCGAGGTACTGCGAGGTGGTCGGTTCCAACGCGCTCGGCATGGGGAGGGCGATGGACGCGGCCGCGACGGCGGAACTCGTTGCCGGCGCGGCCGGATGCAGCAGCCGGTCGAGCGGGGTGAATCGGCCCAGGCCGATGCCGATCACGACCGCGGCGGCGAGCCCGATCCAGGCGGGGAGCCCGCGGCGGCTGGCGCGTAGGGCCGGCGCGTCGAAGTGGGCGGATTCGATGGCGCGCCACATGGCTTCACGGCGGGCCGCGTCGAGTTCGGGCGGCGTGTGATACGTGAACGCCGCGTCCTGTAAGGTGGGTTCGAGGGGATCGTCCTGCATCGGCTACTCCTTCCTGAACGGCGCGAGTGCCTGGCGAAGCATTCCGCGCGCGATGAACAATCGGCTCTTGCACGTTCCTTCGGCCACGCCGGCCACCCGCGCGATCTCGGTGTGCGTGTACCCTTCGACATCATGCATCACGAAAGTCGTTCGATAGATCTCGGGAAGGCCATCGATGGCGGCCGCCATGCGTTCCCGCAGATCGGGGTCGGCGTCCCGGGCGCCGGTGGTCGCCATGTCGGCCGCGGCGGAAAGGTCGGTCTCGCGCTCGAAACGCCGGTGCTTACGGCGGAGGTTGGAGGCCACGGACACCGTGATCCGGTAGAGCCAGGTGGCGAGCGCCGACTCGCCGCGGAACCGGCCGAGTTGTCCGAACGCGCGGATGAAGGTGTCCTGCGTGAGCTCGTGTGCCCGGTGGTCGTCGCCGGTGAGCCGGAAGGCCAACCGGAATACCCGGTCGACGTGCGCGTCGTACAGCTCGCGCGCGGCAAGCCGGTCACCGTCGAGCACTCGGCGAATGAGCGCGCGCTCGTTCAGCCGCGGGCCGGCGGGGGCGGCGGCGGGGGCTGGGGCTGGGGCTGGGGTCCGAGACGGGGTGGGAATGGGGCGGTCGCGATCGGTCGGGTCGGGTGGCGCCGGCAGATAGACACTCCGAACGTGCAAACCGTTCGGCGATGGGGCAATCGGGGTCGCCGTGGGGGCGGTGCCACCCCTGGCAGCCGGCGGGCCGGACTGCATGTTTGGGCTCGCCGTGGGTCACGGGATCTTCGGCGGGCCGCCCAGGGCGAGTGCCCAACTCATCCCATCCCAGCCCACCGCATGCCCCGGACCACTCTCCCCTCGGAACTCGCGCGCCGGCTCGGACTGTTCGACGCGACCATGATCGTGATGGGCGGCATCGTCGGCGCGGGAATCTTCATCAATCCGTACGTCGTCGCCCGGCAGGTGCACACACCGGCGCTGATCCTCGGCGCCTGGGCGGCCGGGGGCGTGATCGCGCTGGCCGGCGCGTTCGTGTATGCCGAACTGGCGCAACTGCGGCCGCAGGTGGGCGGGCAGTACGCGTATCTGCGCGACGCGTTCCATCCCATGGTGGCCTTTCTGTACGGGTGGGGACTGCTGCTCGTGACGCAGACGGGCGGCATGGCCGCCGTGGCCGTGACGTTCGCCAACTACTTCCGCGAACTCACGGGGGTGGGCACGTCGAGCGCCGCGCTCGCCGTGCTGGCGCTCGGGGCGCTCACGATCGTGAACTGCCTGGGCGTGCGCTCGGGGAGCAACGTGCAGAGCGCGCTGATGGTCACGAAGATCGTGGCCGTGCTGGCGCTGGTGATCGTGGGATCGATGGCGGTGGGCGCTCCGCGGGTCGCCGCCGGCGCGGCGGCCGCTGCGGCGGGGGCAGCTCCCGGCGGCGAGAAGCCGGTGCCGATCGCGTTCGCCGCCGCGATGGTGCCGGTGCTGTTCGCCTACGGCGGGTGGCAGACGGCGAGCTTCGTGAGCGGCGAGCTGAAGCATCCCACGCGGGACCTGCCGCGCGGCCTGTTGATCGGCGTGGCCGGTGTGATCCTGTTGTACCTCGGGGTGAACGTGGCGTGCCTGCACGCCCTCGGGCCCGACGGCCTGGCCGCGACGACGACGCCGGCGTCGGAGGTCATGCGGCGGGCGCTGGGGTCCACGGGGGCGAAGCTGATCGCGGCCGGCATCGCGGTGTCGACGATCGGGTTCCTGAGCCAGGGCATGCTCACGGCGCCGCGCGTGTACTACGCGATGGCGCGCGACGGCGTGTTCTTCCGCGGAGTGGGCTGGCTCGATCCGCGTACGCGCGTGCCCACCGTGGCCATCGCGCTGCAGGGCGTGTGGGCGGCGATCATCGCGCTGTCGGGGCGGTACGACCAGATCCTGAATTACGTGGTGTCCATGGATGCCGTGTTCTTCGGCCTCACGGGCGCCGCACTGCTCGTGCTCCGGCGGCGGGAGGCGCGGGACGGGGCGACGGCGGGCGACATGGGCGCCGTGACGATGCGCATGCCGGGGCATCCGTGGACCACGCTGGCGTTCGTGGCCGCGTTCTGGGCGCTGGCCGTGAGCACCATTCTGCAGTTCCCGGGCGCGTCGGGCGTGGGCGTGCTGATCATGCTCGCCGGCGTGCCCGTGTACTTCCTCTGGTCTCGGCGGGTCCGCGGCGGCTGACGCGGGGTGGCGCTAGTACCGATAGTGGTCCGGCTTGTACGGGCCTTCGGGTTTCACCCCGATGTACGCGGCCTGGCCGGGCGTGAGCTGCGTGAGCGTCACGCCGAGCTTGTCGAGGTGCAGCCGCGCCACCTTCTCGTCGAGGTGCTTGGGCAGCACGTACACCTTCCGCTCGTACGGGGCGTTGTTGGCGTGCAGCTCGATCTGGGCCATCACCTGGTTGGTGAAGCTGGCAGACATCACGAAACTCGGATGGCCGGTGGCGCACCCCAGGTTGAGCAGCCGCCCCTCGGCCAGGATCATCACGCTGTGGCCGTCGGGAAACCGATACTCGTCGTACTGCGGCTTGATGGTGATACGCTCGAGCCCCTTCACCTTCTTCAGACCCGCCATGTCGATCTCGTTGTCGAAATGGCCGATGTTGCCCACGATCGCCTTGTCCTTCATGCGCGCCATGTGGGCCGCCGTGATGATGTCACGGTTGCCGGTGGCGGTGATGAACACGTCGGCGGTGGCGATCATGTGGTCGACCGTGTTGATTTCGAACCCTTCCATGGCCGCCTGCAACGCGCAGATCGGGTCGATCTCGGTGACGACCACGCGGGCGCCCTGCCCCCGCAGCGCCTGCGCGCACCCCTTGCCCACCTCGCCGTAGCCGCAGACGACGGCCACCTTGCCGGCGAGCATCACGTCGGTGGCGCGGTTGAGCCCGTCGATCACCGAGTGCCGGCAGCCGTAGATGTTGTCGAACTTGGACTTGGTGACCGAGTCGTTGACGTTGATGGCGGGGAAGAGCAGCGTGCCGGCGTGCATCATCTCGTACAGGCGGTGCACCCCGGTGGTGGTCTCCTCCGACACGCCGCGGATGCCGGCGGCGATCTTCGTCCAGCGGCCCGGATTCTTCCGCTGCTCCGCGCGCAGGAGCCCGAGGATCACGCCCCACTCCTCGGGATCGTTGGCTTCGTCGAATGCCGGCACCGTGCCGGTCTTCTCGAACTCGGCGCCCTGGTGCACGAGCAGCGTGGCGTCGCCGCCGTCGTCGAGCAGCAAGGTGGGGCCGCCGCCGTCGGGCCACATCAGGGCCTGCTCGGTGCACCACCAGTACTCCTCGAGCGTCTCGCCCTTCCACGCGAACACGGGCGTGCCCTCGGGGCGCTCGGCCGTGCCGGTCCGGCCAACCGCCACCGCGGCGGCGGCGTGATCCTGGGTGGAGAAGATGTTGCACGACACCCAGCGCACGTCGGCGCCCAGCTCGACCAGCGTCTCGATGAGCACCGCGGTCTGCACCGTCATGTGCAGCGAGCCCATGATGCGCGCGCCCTCGAGCGGGCGCTTGCCGCGGTACTCGTCGCGCAGCGCCATGAGGCCCGGCATTTCCTGCTCGGCGAGCCGGATTTCCTTGCGGCCGAATTCGGCGAGCGAGAGATCGGCGACCTTGAAGGCCGGGCGCTCACCGGCGGGCGATTTGGCGGATGCGGAGGTCTTGACGGCGGTGCTCATAGGGATGGCCTCGAAAGGATCGAAATGGACATTACTCAGGATGGCCCACGCTTGGCGAGTGCCGAGAAGAGCGTGGGGCCCGTGGCGGCGGGGTCGGCGGGCAGGTGGCGGTAGCGCAGGTGCGGGAACCCGGCCTGGCGCAGCCAGGCGCCGAGTTGCGGTTCGTCGAACCCCTGCCAGACCTGCCCCATCGCCACCGCGTACTGGTCGCGGGCGTGCGGCGTGAAGTCGATCACGAGCAGGCGGCCGCGGGGCTTGAGCACTCGGCGCGCCTCGGCGAACACGCGCGCCGGGTCGAGCGTGAAATGGAGCACCAGGCAGAGCACGGCGACGTCGAGTTCGCCGCGCTCCAGGGGCAGCGCTTCGAGCGAACCGGCGCGCACGTCCACGTGGGCGAGCTTGGCGAAGCGGCGGCGGGCCGCGGCCAACATGGGGCCGGACTCGTCCACGGCGACCACGCGGCGGACGCACGGGGCGAGCGCATCGGCGATCGGTCCCGTGCCGCAGCCGAGATCGCCGACGACGAGCGCGGGGTCGAGCAGGTCGAGCAGCGCCAGGAGGTCGGTGCGGGCGCCGATGAGATCGGCCCGCACGCGCTGCCAGTCGCCGGCCGCGGTGGTGAAGTAGCTTCGGGACTGTTCGCGGCGCACGCGCAGCACGCTGTCCAGGCGGCGGGCGTCCTGGCGCATGGCTGGGGCGTCCTCGACCTGGCCGCGCACCACCGTCCAGAGCTTGTGCGGAAACGGGTCCTCGCGGGCGGCCGCCATGCGGTAGAACCGGCTGGTGCCGGCATCGCGCGCGGCGACCCAGCCGTCGTCGCTGAGCACCTTGAGGTGCCGGCTCACCGTGGACTGGGGCAGTTGGACGACGGCGCACAGCTCGCGCACCGTGAGCTCGTGGTCCTCGAGCACGGCGAGCAGCCGCGACCGGGTGGGGTCGGCGAGAGCGGAGAGGCGGTGGTAGACGTCGGCGGCCGTTGGCATCGATCCATCCGGATGAACGGATTAAATGTGGCGCGGCCGGCCCCGGCACGCAAGGGGGGCACGGGGCACGGGGCACGGGGGCGCATTGCCAGCCGGTCCCTCGCGCCTGCATCGTTGTGCCATGCGAACCCTCATCCTTCCGCTGCTTCTCGCGGCTTCGGCCGCCGGCGCGCAGACCGTGGACACGTCGCTCGCCCTCATTCCGCAGCCCCGCGCCGTGGCGCGCGTGCGCGACCTGACGCTCACGCGCGGACTGGCCATCGCCATGCCGGCCAACGCCGACGACCGGTTCGCGGCCCGGGATCTCGGCGACGAGCTCACGTCGCGCGGCATTCGCGTGGCGTACGACGGGCCGGCGTCGGCGCGGGTGGAGTTCGTGCGCGCCGGCACGGCGCGCGGCCGGGCGCTGCTCGGCGCGTCGAAGGTGGCGTGGACGGATTCGATGGACGCCGAGGGCTACGCCATCGTGGCGTCCGGCGATCGGCTAGCCGTGATCGGGCGGAGCGCGGCGGGAGTGTTCTACGGCGCGCAGACGGTCAAGCAGCTGGTGGAGGGCGAGGGCGAGACCGCCGTGGTGCACGAGGCGAACGTGGTCGATTGGCCGGCCATGCGGTACCGCGGGTTCCACGACGATCTCTCGCGCGGGCCGATGCCGACGCCGGAATTCCAGCAGGAGCAGATCCGGACGCTGGCCGCGTACAAGATCAACGTCTTCTCGCCGTACTTCGAGAACACGCTGTACTACGCGGGGAATCCGGTGCCGGCGCCGCCCGGCGGCGCGATGACGCGGACGCAGGTGAAGGCGCTCGTGGCGTACGCGGCGCGGTACCACATCGACGTGATCCCGGAGCAGGAGGCGTTCGGCCACCTGCACCACATCCTGAAGTACGATCTCTACGCCGACCTGGCGGAGACGCCCCACGGGAACGTGCTGGCGCCGGGCCAGCCGGGATCGATGGCGCTGATCACGCAGATGTTCTGGGAGATCGATTCGCTGTTCCCGAGCAGGTTCGTGCACCTGGGCGCCGACGAGACCGAGGATCTGGGCAAGGGGCAGACGCGCGATCTGGTGCGGGCCACGGGGCTCGGGCCCGTGTATCTGGGATTCCTCACGTCCATCGACTCGGCGCTCAAGCCGCTGCACAAGCGCCTGCTCTTCTGGGGCGACATCGCCAGCGGCAGCCCCGAGCTGGTGAAGACGCTGCCCCGGGACATGATCGCCGTGGCGTGGGGGTACGGGCCATCGAAGAGTTTCGATCGGGCGATCGATCCGTTCCGACAAGCCGGCATGGAGACGTGGGTGGCGCCCGGGGTGAGCAACTGGAGCCGCGTGTATCCCGACAACTACGTGGCGCTGCGCAACATCCAGGGGTTCGTGCGCGACGGGCAGCGGTCGGGCGCCACGGGCGTGCTGAACACCTCGTGGGACGACGACGGGGAGGCGATCTTCAATCAGACCTGGTACGGCGTGTTGTTCGGGGCGGCGGCGGCGTGGCAGCCGGGGGAATCGAGCATCCCGGCGTTCGAGCGGGCGTACGGCCGCTCGTTCCACGGCGACACGACCGGCAAGATCGACTCGGCGCAGCTCAACCTGATCCGGGCGTACGCGCTGCTCGACAGCGCCGGGCTCGGCGACGGCGACGATTACCTGTTCTGGGTGGACCCGTGGTCGCCGCAGGGGCAGCTCACGGCGCAGCGGATCCGGCCGATGCTGCGCGATCTCCGCGTGCTCGCCGAGTCGACGCTGGTGCTGATCGACCAGGCGCGCCCGCTCGTCCGCCGGCACGTGGACGCGATCGACGCCATGGCGCTGGGGGCCCGCAAGCTGGACTTCATCGGAATGAAGTTCGAGTTCGCCGACGCGATGGTGCAGATGTACGCGCGGGCCGCGGACACGACGATCGCCCCCGATCAGCGGTTGATCTCGCGGGGGGGCGAACTGATCGGCATCTCGGGCATGAACGGCCTGGCGTTCGACCTGCGGGACGGGTACTCGCTGATCCGCGATCTGTACGAGCAGGCGTGGCTGCGGGAGAACCGTCCCTACTGGCTGCACAACGTGCTGGCGCGCTACGACATGGCCACGCAGCTGTGGATCGCGCGGGCCGACCGGATCTCGGCGGCGCGCAGCGTGCTCGGGCGCACGAACCATCTGCCGCCGGCGGATTCGGTGGGGATTCCGGGGGTAATGCCGGGGCTGGGAGTTGGGCGTGAGTAGGACAGTAGGACAGTAGGACAGTCGGACAGTCGGACAGTCGGACAGTCGGACAGTCGGACAGATAACCGCGGAACATCGTTCGCAGTCTTGCTGTCCGACTGTCAAACTCCCAACCGTCCTACCAGATCTTCGGCCTCACACTATCCGCCCGCACCATCGGGTCGCCGTCCTTGCAGCCCCAGGCGGCCTTGAACTCCGGCATGTTGCTGAACGGACCGTTGACGCGCCATTTGCCGGGCGAGTGCGGATCGACGTTGACGAGCATGCGGGCGTACGCGGGCCGGTCGAGCTCGCGCCAGACCTGGGCCCAGGCCAGGAAGAAGCGCTGTTCCGGAGTGAAGCCGTCGATCCTGGTGCGGGGCGCGTTGCCGAGCGCCTTCTCCATGGCGGCGTAGGCCACGGTGAGGCCGCCGAAGTCGGCGATGTTCTCGCCCAGGGTGAGCTTGCCGTTCAGGTGCGTGGACGAATCGAGCACGGTGTAGGCGTCGAACTGCCGGACGACCTTGGCCGCCTGGACGTCGAACTTCGCCGCGTCCTCCGCGGTCCACCAGTCCTTCAGGTTGCCGTCCTTGTCGTACTGCCGGCCCTCGTCGTCGAAGCCGTGGGTCATTTCATGGCCGATGACGGCGCCCATGGCGCCGTAGTTCACGGCGTCGTCGGCGGCGGGATCGTAGAACGGCGGCTGGAGAATGCCGGCGGGGAACACGATCTCGTTCATCAGTGGGTTGTAATAGGCATTGACGGTGGGCGGCGTCATGCCCCATTCCGTGCGGTCCACGGGTTTGCCGATCTTGGCCCAGTCGCGCGCCGCCGTGAAGCGGTCGCCGGCCAGGGCGTCGGCGAGGTACTGCCCGCGCACGATGTCCAACTTCGAATAATCGATCCACCGGTCGGGGTAGCCGATCTTCCGGGTGTACGCGGCCAGCTTGGCGAGCGCCTGCTGCTTGGTGGCGCCGCTCATCCAGGTCAACTGTTCGATGCGGCCGCGCAGGGCGTCCACGAGATTGCCGACGATCTGGACGGCCCGCGCCTTGGCTTCGGGCGGGAAGGCCACGCGGACGTACTCCTGGCCGAGCAGTTCGCCGAGGCGTCCGTCGGTGGAGTTGATGCAGCGCTTCCAGCGGGGGAGGTTCTCCCTGGCGCCGCTGAAGAGCTGGCCGAACTTGAAGTTCTCCTCGACGAACGGCGTGGGCAGCGCGAAGGCGAGACGATGCACGGCGCGCCAGCGGAGGAGGGTTTTCCAATCGGACACGGGCACGGACGCGAGCATGCCGTTCACCGCCTGGAAGAACCCGGGCTGGCCGACGTCGATCGCCGCGATCGGCGGCGCGTCCTGGGCGGCGAAGAAGGCATCCCAGCGGAAGCGCGGCGTGAGCGCATTCAACTGGGCGAGCGTCATCTTGTGGTAGTTGGCGTTGGGGTCGCGCAGCTCGACCGGAGACTTGGAGGCCCTGGCGAGGAGGGTTTCCACGCGCAGGACGGTGCGGGCTTCCGCGGCGGCGGAGTCGGGCGCGTCGCCGAGCAGCGCGAACATGCGCGTTACGTGCGCGACGAACGCCGCGCGGATGCCCTCGGAGGCAGTGTCGGTCTTCAGGTAGTAGTCCCGGTCGGGCAGGGTGAGTCCCCCCTGACCGAGGTGTGCGATCACCGACGCGGCGTTCTTAGCGTCCTGCGTGGATCCGGTGGACCAGGGCGCGAGGCCGGCGGCGCGCTCCAGGGCGCCGAGCGCCCGCGCGAGGTCGGCCGCCGTGCTGATGGCCCCGATGCTGTCGAGCAGGGGGGCAAGCGGAGCCGTGCCCAGCTTGTCGATGGCGACGGTGTCCATACAGGCCGCGTAATAGGACCCCACCTTCCACGGGCCCGTCCCCTGCGCGAGCGCGCCGGAGCCGGCCTTCACGGCGTCGGTGTCGAGGATCTGATGGAGCACGTCCCAGTTGTGGTCCTGCACGGCGAAAAAGGAGCCGTACGACGGATACGCCGCCGGGATCGTGTCGCGCTTGAGCCAGCCGCCGTTGGCGAATTGGTAGAAGTCGGTACACGGCGCGCAGGTCGTGTCGAGATTGGCGCGGTCGATCGGCGGGGGCGCGGTCTGAACGGGCTTGGGCGCGGCACAGGCCGCGGCGGCCGCCAACGCGAGCGCCAGGACGACGAGGGAAGGGCGGAACGTGTGGGTCATGAGGCGATCCCGGAATGGAGGACAACGGGACGAGCGAAGACAATTAGGAACTAAGCGCTACTATTTGACGCCGGAACGCCTACCGGGGAAGCGTGAAGTAGAACGTGGCGCCCCGACCCTCGACGCTCTCCACCCAGATGCGGCCCCCGTGGGCCTCGACGATGGTCTTGGCGATGGGAAGGCCGAGGCCCGCGCCGCGGTTGCGGCGGCTGGACTGCCAGTAGCGGTCGAACACGTGCGGGAGATGGTCGGACGCGATGCCCGGGCCCGTGTCGGCGACGGCGACCAGCACGCTGTCCGAGCGGGCCGAGGCCGAGACGCGGATGGTGCCGCCGCTGGGGGTGAACTTGATGGCGTTTCCCACCACGTTCGAGACCACCTGCACGATGCGTTCGGGGTCGACCTGCACGTGCGGCAGCGACGAGGGCCAGTCGGTGACGAGGGCGACGTTCTTGTCGTGGGCGAGCGGCGCGAGGGTGCGGAGGGCGTTCCGCAGCAGGGTGGCGGCCGATTCGGTCTGCACGTCGATCGCGAACCGCCCGGCTTCGGCGCGGCTCATGTCGAACAGATCCTGTATGAGCGTATCCATCTGCTCGGCGGCGCTGCGGATGACGGCCACCTGTTCGCGCAGGTCGTCGGGCACGCGGCCCTCATTGGCGGGTTGCAGCACGGCGCCGGCGAGCATCTTCACCGCGTTGACGGGGTTCCGCAGATCGTGCGAGATCACGCTCATCGTGTCTTCGCGGGCGCGCAGGGCGCGCTGCAACTGGTCGTGGAGCCGCGCGTTGTCGAGCGCCATCGAGGCGCGCCGCGCCAGATCCTCGGCCAGCGCCAGATCGCCCGAAGACAGGGTCCGGCGCTCCGCGGCGAACATCGTGATGCGGCCCAGCACGTCGCCGCGAAACGTGAGCGAGGCGACCAGCGCCGCGGCCGGGGCCAAGCCGGCGGCGATGGCGCGATGGGTCTGTGGAATGGCCGCCAGCGCCGCGGAGACCGGAACCACGGCCACGCGTTGCGGCGTGCCGGGAACGAGGCCGGCGACATCGACGAGCGTCCCGGCGCTGACGGCAACCGGACTCGTCGACGCCGGCCCACCGTCCGCCGCGCGAGCGGCGTGCAGGTGAGAGAATTCGCCGCGGTGCGCCGACTCGACGACTGTGAAGTCGGCGAAGGCCGGAATCCAGAGACGCGCCAGCATTTGGAGCGTCTCATCCAACGCGACCAGCGACGCGAATCGTTCCGACGCGTCGGCGAGAACGCGCTGGCGGGCCTCGGCGCGATACCGTTCGGTGACGTCGCGCAGGACGACAGAGGCGAAGGTCCGGCCATCCACGTCGAGCTTGGCGATCGCGGCCTCGGCGGGAAACTCCTCGCCGTTCTTGCGGCGTCCGGCGATCTCCTGGCGCTCCCCCATGCGGCGGGCGGCCACCGGGGATCGGACGAAGGCGGCCACGTGGCTGGGGTGGACGGCCCGGGCGCGTTCCGGGATGAGCATCCCGATCGAGTGGCCCATGACCTCTTCTTCCGTGTACCCGAACATCGCGACGGCCCCCTCGTTGAAGAACGAGATCCGCTGTTCCGCATCGACGCAGATGATGGCATCGGACGAGATACCGATGATTGCGGCGAGCAGGGATCCGGGGAGGGCTGCGGTCATCACCGTCGCGGTAAAAGGGACTCGCAACAAGAATAAGCGGTAGGCCGTGAGGTAGGGATATGGCCTGTCAGGTATTTCCCTACAATGTTCATGGAAAACCCTTAAGACAAGCCAGCCCAATCCCGACACTGGCGAAACCCCTACAAGCATAGGTTGAACGCCAGATCCAGAGGAAGCCAGCGGAACCAATGAAAGCCCACGGTAGTGCCTGCCGACCCCTGATCGGCCAGACGGAAGGCGGACGTGTCCCGGGCGGACGCGCGGCTTGCCGTAGCGAGGACTCCGCCAGGTGACGACGACTCACCTGTCGGGGATGATGATCCCACCTGTCGGAGCCGCGGCGGGAACGCCCACGACGATGAACGCCAATTGGAGTCCGGTGCACCGCATTCTGCGGATGCCCCTGATTGGAAAGTTGCTGGGGGCCAACCTCCTGATCGCGCTGGCGGCGCTCACCGTGTCGGCCCTGTTCGGCCATCCGGGGCTGTTTCCGTTGGTGTGCGCGGCGTTGGCGGTGAGTTTCGTGGCGAACGCGCTGCTGGTGCGGCTGGCGCTGGTGCCGTTGGATGGCCTGCAAGCGTTGGCGCAGCGGGTGTCGGAGGGGGATTTTTCGGCGCGGGTGCCGGCGTCGCCCATCGCGGACGAGCAGATGGCGGGGTTGGGGGACACGTTGAACCGTCTCATGGGGCGGGTGGAGAGCGACCGGGCGCGGATCCGGCATCTGGTGCGGCAGAGTTTGCGGGTTCGCGAGGCGGAGCATGCGCACATCGCCGAGGAATTGCGGGAGGCGACCGCGCAGCAGTTGTCGGGGTTGGCGATGCATCTGTCGGCGGCGGTGCGGGAGTGCAGGGATCCGGCGGTCGCGCCGACGCTGGCGGCGGCGCGTGACATCGCCACGCGCATGGTGGAGGACGTTCAATCGGTGGCGGACTCGGTGTATCCGGGGTTGCTCGGCGAATTCGGATTGCCGGCGGCGTTGGAGGCGTTGGGGCGGCGGGTATCGCGGCGCAGCAGTCTGGATGTGAGCGTATCGGCCGACCACGAGATCTCGGCGATGCCGCAGGCGTTGACGACGGCGATGTATCGCGTGGCCGAGGAGTCGGTGCGCAACGTGGAGCGGCACGCGCACGCCGGCTCGGTATGGGTGAATCTGTGGCGCGACGGGCGGACCGTGCGTTTGCAGATCGAGGATGACGGGACCGGATTCGACGTCGCCGAGGAAGATCGGGCGTCGTCGGGGATCGGCCTTTTTCGGGCGCGCGAACTGCTCGCGCATGCGGGCGGCGAGCTGCAGATTTCCAGCGCGCCGGGCAGCGGAACCAGCGTGGTCGCGACGGCCACCGTTCACGAGGAACCGAACCAGTGACCAACGACATCATTCGCGTCGTCCTCGCGGACGACCACACGGTGGTACGAGCCGGGCTCAAGGCGGTGCTCGGGGGCGCGAAGGACATCCAGGTAGTGGGCGAGGTGGCCAACGGCTCGGACGCCGTGGCGATGACCGAGAAGCTGGAGCCGGACGTGCTGGTGATGGATCTGTCGATGCCCCAGATGGACGGCGCCGAAGCGACGAAGACGCTGGCCGCCAACGGGGCGCGGACCAAGATCCTGATCCTGACGATGCACTCGCCGGACGAAGCGCTGGTGCCATTGCTCGAAAGCGGGGCGAGCGGCTTTCTGCAGAAGAGCGCGGCCGACCGAGAGCTGGTGGACGCGGTGCGGGCGGTGGCGCACGGAGACACGTACCTGCAGCCGTCGGCGGCGCGGGTGCTGGCGGGCGGTCTGCGGAAGAAAGCCGAGCACATCGACGAGCGGACGAAATTCGAGCGGCTCACGCAGCGGGAGCGCGACGTCCTGCGGTTGGTGGCGCAGGGCTACTCGGCGCCGGAGATCGGCCAGCGGTTGTTCATCAGTCCCAAGACGGTGGACACGTACAAGCAGCGGATCCAGGAGAAGCTGGGGCTGCAGCACCGGTCGGAGTACGTGCAGTTCGCGCTGCACCTGGGGCTGCTGACCGAGGAGTGAACGGCGCGCTCCCCCGCGGCCGGCGGAGCGTGGCGCGGCGGGTCCGGCGGACGCGGGTGGGTGCGGGCGCTGTCGGGCGACATTAGTATACAGGTCCATCCGGGCATGCCGCCCGAGATGTAGCCGAGTTGCCGCCATGACCGTCAATCGCCCCTCCGGGCCGGCGGCGCGAGGTTCCGCGCCGAGCGCCGGCCACGGACCCCGACCGATGCTGGTGCGGCCCGAACGCTCCGCCCTGCCGGCCGACCGTGTAGATCGGAATCCCGGTCTGCCGCTCGATCTGGATGCGGCCCGCGCCATTCGGGTGAACCGCAGCGCCGTGGAGCGGCGCGCGGCGACCATTCCCACGCGGCGCACGGTGAAGAAGGAGTGGCAGGCGGCCTGGCTGCTGCGCGCGATCACGCTGATGGATCTCACGACGCTGTCGGGCGACGACACGCCGGGCAGCGTGCGGCGGCTGTGCGCCAAGGCGGCGCACCCGCTGCGCGACGACCTCGTGCGGGGGCTGGGCGCCGAGTCTCTGGGGGTCACGGTGGGCGCGGTGTGCGTGTACCACGGCCTGGTGGAGACGGCGGTGGATGCGCTGCGCGGCACGGGCATTCCGGTGGCGGCGGTGTCGACGGGCTTTCCGGCGGGTCTCAGCCCGTTCGAGCAGCGGGTGGAGGAGATCCGCGCGTCGGTGGCGGCGGGGGCGCGGGAGATCGACATCGTGATCACGCGCGCCCACGTGCTGACGGGGAATTACGACGCGCTGTACGACGAGGTGAAGACGTTCCGGGCGGCGTGCGGCGAGGCGCACATGAAGGCCATCCTCGCCACGGGGGAGCTGGCGACGCTGGGCAACGTGGCGCGGGCGAGCCTGGTGGCGATGCAGGCCGGCGCCGACTTCATCAAGACGTCCACCGGCAAGGAAGGGGTGAATGCCACGCTGCCGTTCGCGCTCGTGATGAGCCGGATGATTCGCGAGTACTTCGAGGCGACGGGGTACGCCGTGGGGTTCAAGCCGGCGGGCGGCATCCGCACGGCCAAGCAGGCGCTGGAGTTCATGTACCTGATGAAGGAGGAGCTCGGCAACCGGTGGCTGCGGGCGGATCTGTTCCGATTCGGCGCGAGCGCGCTGCTGACGGACATCGAACGGCAACTGGAGATGTTCCTGACGGGCCGGTACGCCGCGGCGCACCGGCAGCCGATGGGATGAGAGGGTCGGGAAGTCTGACCGTACCGCGTTGATGGTTATTAGTTACTCTTAATGCGAGCACCCATGGCGAGCGTTCCGGCGATCTTCGAGACGATGGAGTACGGCCCGGCTCCCGAGAGCAGCGCCGAGGCCGAGCGGTGGCTGTCCGGGCACGGACGCGCCTTCGGGCATTTCATCGGGGGCCAGTGGACGGCGTCCGGCCAGACGTTCGACGTCATCGATCCGGGCACGGCCCAGGTGCTGGCGCGGGTGACGCAGGGCACGCCGCGCGACGTGGACGCCGCGGCGGCGGCGGCGCGCCGCGCGCTCACCGGCTGGAAGGGGTTGAGCGGCCATGCCCGGGCACGATTCCTGTACGCGCTGGCCCGCGAGGTGCAGAAGCACGCGCGTCTGTTCGCGGTGCTCGAGACGATGGACAACGGCAAGTCGATTCGGGAGACGCGCGACATCGACATCCCGCTGGTGGCGCGCCACTTCTACCATCACGCCGGGTGGGCGCAGCTGCTGGACACGGAGTTCGCCGGCTACGAGGCCGTGGGGGTGGTGGGGCAGATCATTCCGTGGAACTTCCCGCTGCTCATGCTGGCGTGGAAGGTGGCGCCGGCGATCGCGGCGGGCAACACGGTGGTGCTGAAGCCGGCCGAATTCACGCCGCTGTCGGCGCTGCTGTTCGCGGAGGTCGCGGAGCGGGCCGGCCTGCCGGCCGGCGTGGTGAACGTCGTGACGGGAGACGGCGAGACGGGGCGGGCGATCGTCGAGCATCCGGACGTGGACAAGATCGCGTTCACGGGATCCACCGAGGTGGGCCGGATCATCCGGCGGTCGACGGCAGGGAGCGGCAAGAAGCTGAGTCTCGAACTCGGCGGCAAGAGCCCGTTCGTCGTATACGAGGACGCCGATCTGGACAGCGTGGTGGAAGGGGTGGTGGACGCGATCTGGTTCAACCAGGGTCAGGTGTGCTGCGCCGGCTCCCGGCTGCTGGTGCAGGAGGGCGTCGCCGACCGGCTGACGGCGAAGCTGCGCGCGCGCATGGAGACGCTCCGCCTGGGTTCGCCGCTCGACAAGGCGGTGGACATGGGGGCGATCGTGGCGCCGGTGCAGTTGCGCCGGATTCGGGAGCTGGTGGATCAGGGGGTGGCCGAGGGGTGCAAGATGTGGCAGCCGTCGTGGGCCGTGCCGGCGGAAGGGTACTTCTATCCGCCCACGCTGTTCACCGACGTGGAGCCGGCGTCGACGATCGCGCAGGTGGAGATCTTCGGGCCGGTGCTGGTGGAGATGACGTTCCGAACGCCGGCCGAGAGCGTGGCGCTGGCCAACAACACGCCGTACGGGCTGGCGGCCAGTGTCTGGACGGAGAACATCAACCTCGCCCTCGACATCGCGCCGAAGATCAAGGCCGGCGTGGTGTGGATCAATTCGAGCAATCTGTTCGACGCCTCGGCGGGGTTCGGCGGCTATCGCGAGAGCGGGTTCGGCCGCGAGGGGGGCCGCGAGGGGATGTGGGAGTACCTGAAGGCCACGTGGGAGCACGACGCGCCCGAGCTGAAGTCCGCACCCGCGAGGGCGCTGGAGCGCGTCGCGCCGGCGAACGCGCGGCGCAGCGCGCGCCGCGTGCCGGCCATCGACCGGACGCCGAAGCTCTTCATCGGCGGCAAGCAGGTGCGGCCCGACGGCGGCTACACGCGACGCGATCGACGGCGCGAAGGGGCGGCGTGGTCGGGCGAGGTGGGGGAGGGCAACCGCAAGGACATCCGCAACGCCGTCGAAGCGGCGCCACCAGGCGTGGCCGGGGTGGGCGAAGGCCACGGGCCACCTGCGCGCGCAGATCCTGTACTACGTCGCCGAGAATCTGTCGGCGCGGGGCGCGGAATTCGCCGCGCGCCTTCGACGAGATGACGGGCGCGGGCATGCGCGCGGCGGGCAGAGAAGTGGAGGCCTCGATCTCGCGGCTGTTCACCTATGCGGCCTGGGCCGACAAGTACGATGGCGCCGTGCACCATGTGCCGATCCGGGGTGTCGCGCTGGCGATGCACGAGCCGATCGGCGTGATCGGGCTGGCCTGCCCGGAGGCGCATCCGCTGCTCGGCTTCGTGTCGCTGGTCGCGCCGGCGGTGGCGACGGGCAACGCGGTGATCGCGATCCCGTCGGAGCCGTATCCCGCTGTCGGCCACCGACTTCTACAGTGTGCTCGAGACGTCGGACGTGCCGGCGGGGGTGGTGAACATCGTGACCGGCGCTACGCGGGCGCTGGCGAAGATGCTGGCCGAGCATGACGACGTGGACGCGATGTGGTACTTCGGATCGCGCGACGGGGTGACGATGGTGGAGCAGGCCTCGGCGTCGAACATGAAGCGCACCTGGTGCTCGTGGAGCGACGCGCGACTGGATGGACGCGCAGCAGGGGGAGGGGCGGGCGTTCCTGCGGGCGGCGACGCAGGTGAAGAACATCTGGGTGCCGTATGGGGAGTAGGACGGTCGGACGGTAGGACGGTAGGACGGTAGGACGATAACGTGCGGACCGCTGTTCCGGCCCTACTGTCGCACCGCAGTCCTACCGTCCTACAATCGGCCCCCGCAGCAATCCCGCCAGCTCGACGGCATTGGTGCTGCCGTAGTTCGCATAGCAATTATTGAATACGAGATGGATCTCCTGGGTACGCTCGGCGAGCGCGGCGATTCTGGGGATCCACTCGGCAAGTTGGGCGGCGTCGTACAGATAGCGAAAGCGTTCGCTGGCGCGGGCGACGGGGCCCTCCCAGCATTCGGCGCGCCGGCCGTGGAAACGCACGACGGCCAGAGCACGGCTTGTGGCCGCAGCGATCGGCGGAACGCTGCTGGCGAGCCCTTGTGGTTCATCCACGCAGACGTAGGCGAAGCCATTCCGCTCGAGCAGGGTAAGGGTGCGATCGCGCGCGTGGCATCTGCCAGCCAGTCGCGGTGGCGGAATTCCACGGCGGCGACGCGACTGCCAAGGCGGCGGCGGGCGTCTTCGATGAGCGAGCGCTCGCGCGCGAGGGGCGCACCCACCGCGGGTACTGCAGAAGAATCGCGCCCGACTTGCCGGCGGCATGCGCAGCGGCTCGAGCGCGTCGAGAAACATCGTCCAGGCGTGGTCGAGCAACTCCGGTGACAGGTCCTTGGCGTAGAGCCTGCGCTTCTCCCGGCGAGCGAGCGCGGGGAGCGCGTCGCGAATGCGCCCGGGGCAGGCCGCGACGTCTCGGCGGGCTGGCCGGTCATCAGCGCATGGGCCTTGACGTCGAACAGAAACTGTTCCGGCGTACGCTCGGTCCAAAGCGCACCCATGCGGCGCGCGGGAATGGCGTAATAGGTGGAATCGACCTCGACGAGCGGAAATCGCGCAGCGTAGTAGCGGAGTCGCGCCTCGGGACTGGCAACGCCGTCGGGATAGAAGACGCCGGGTGCAACCATGCTGGGATCGGTCCAGCTCGCCGTGCCGATCCGGATCCGCGTACCGGACGCAGCGCGGAGCACCGGAATCTCGGCCGAGCCGGCCTCGGCACTCCGGCGCAGCGCGGCGGCGACCCCGGGATCGTGCCCCGCGTCGGGCTCGCTCACGGCATCGGGGCTTCGAACTCCGTCGCCGGTTCGGCCAGCGGCTCCATGAACTCGGGCTGCCTGGCCGTGGAGCACGAATGCCGGGAGCAGCGTATTGACGACGGTGTAGATGACCAGCGCGCCGAGCAGCCACGGGGGCGCCGCGTAGCTGGCGTACAAAATATTCGCGATCACGAGGGTGAACACCAGCGTGGGCACGAGGGCGATGCCGATGCGCCGGCTCTGCCGGAACGTCTCATGCAACGCCAGACGCCGGTGGGCCGCCACGGCGAAGACGCGGACCGGCGTGAGCACGAGGAGGAAGCCGGCCGCCAGAGCCGGCGCCGGCCAACGCACGTACTCGAGATCGACGTGCGTGCCCGCGGCGAAGAAGTAGAAGGGGATGAACACCGAACCGAACGCTTCCAGGGCGTCCACCATCTTCTCCGACGACATCGCCGGCAGCCGCGCGCGGAATCGCTGCGCGGCCACACCCACGAGGAACGCGCCCACGAGGTAGTAGACGCCGAGGGCCCGCGTGGCGTAGGCGCAGACCACCGCGACCATGAGCAGGAAGGCGAACTCGGACCGGGGCGCGAACGGCGCGATGCGCGTGGCGAAGACGCGAAACGCGAACGGGATGAACGCGACGATCAACAGCATGGCGATCGTGGCGACGGCGAATCGCTCCCACGACGTGGTCTGCAGGATGAAGAAGAGGGCGGCGAGCGCCACCAGTTCCGAGCCGATGGCCTTGGTCTTGACGGCGAACTGTTCGCCGGGGCCGAGGCCGGACGAGCGAAGCGAGGAGAGAATGAATCCGGTGGAGGGCGTGACGAGGGCGAGCGACGTGAGGCCGGCGGCGCGCCACGACAGGTGCAGGAAGTGCGCGGCGCCGCCAGCCACGACGATCACGATCGCCGACCAGACGACGACGTGCTGGGTGAGGACCTTGGCGTCCCGCCGCAATTCGCGGGCATTGATTTCGAGTCCGGCGAACAGAAAGAGCGCGGTGATGCCGAACGTCGACAGCAGTTCGACGGTCTGATTTCCCCGCTCGAGACCAAAGGCCGCGGCCGCGAAGCCGAGGATCAGGCAGGTCACCGCGTCGGGCAGGCGGTACCGCTGCAGGACCTTGGGCACGACGAACAACGCGAACAGGAGCGCGATGTACGTCAGATCCGTGGGCAGAGACAGCGGGCCCTGTGGCGCGGCCGCCGCGGGGGGAAGCATCATGGCGCATCATAACGCTGGCGCGGCGTCGACAACCAGGGGGACGGCGGGGCGGCTGTGGCGCGGGGGCCGGACCGTCGCCACGGACGGTGCGGCGCCGGGGCGGTCGGCCAGCTACCGGTCTGCTGTCCGTCGTTCCGCGTCGAGCAATCGTGCCTTGGCATCGGGGCCCCACCGGTATCCCCCGAGGCCGCCGTTGCTGCTCACGACGCGATGGCAGGGCACGACGACCGCCACCGGGTTTCGCGCGCACGCGCTGGCCACGGCGCGCACGGCCTTGGGCCGGCCGATGCTCCGCGCGACCTGGGCGTAGGAGCGCGTCTCGCCCACCGGGATGCGCTGCAGCGCCTTCCAGACCTGCCATTGGAACGCCGTGCCCTGCACATCGAGCGGCACCGAGCGGGCGGGCGCGCGACCGCGCGTCTGGTCGACGATGGTCGCGATCCACGCGTTGGCGCGGCGGGGGGCCGGCGCGATCTCGGCGCCCGAGAAGTCGGCGCGGAGGGTGCGCTCCAGGATCTCGTCGCTCGCGCCGAGTTCCACCGCGCAGACGCCGTCGTCGGTGAAGGCCACGAGCAGGCGGCCGAGCGGAATGGCGACGGTCGTGAACCGGATCCGCTTGCCGGCTGCTTTTCGGCGGTACACGGCGGGGGTCATGCCGGCGCGCACCTCGCGCCGGCCGTACACGCGGCTGCTGGATCCGTATCCCGCTTCGTAGGTGGCGCGACTCACGGTGTCTCCGGCGCGGAGCCGCTGGACGAAGCGGCGGTGACGCAACGCGTCCAAGAACTCCCGCGGCGAGATCCCCACGGTGCGCGTGAAGGCGCGTTGCAGATGAGAGGGGCTGCGGCCGACCGCGCGGGCGAGTTCCGCGAGGGTGACGCGGCGTTCGGCGTGCGCCTCGAGGTATTCCGTGGCGCGCGCGACCGCCGGCCCGGCTCCGGCAGCCTGGCCGGCGGCCGGCGCGCAGCGCTTGCAGGCGCGGAAGCCGGCGAGGCGCGCGCTTGCCGGATCGGCGAAGATCCGCACCCGATCGCGCCGCGGCCGGCGCGACGCGCACGACGGGCGGCAGAACACGCCGGTGGAGGAGACGCCGTAGACGAACCGCCCGTCGAACCGCGGGTCGCGGTGGACGATGGCCCGCCAGGCGGCGTCGGGCGCCGGCAGTGGTTGCGTGGTGGGAGACGCGGTGCGGGTGTGAATCACGCAGAGCAAACTAGGGGCCCACCGCCGGGCCGCTATCCGAAGCTTGCGGTGCAATCGGAGGCGTGGCGGCCCGGCCGCCATTCGCCCCGCGCCGAGCAAGGCGGTACGGGATTCCGAGGATTTCGGTCGGCATCGGCTGCGCCATGCCGGCGGGTGGCGCTCGACCGACAACTCCCGATCCATGGTCGCAACCTGTTATAGTTAGGGCGCCTGCCCGTGCCGCCGCCGGTTCGTCCGGCGGTAGTGAGCGCCAGATGGCGGTCGCGGGTTGCCGGCTCCAGCCGGCTGTGCCCGGAGCCGACCCGGGCCCGGGGCCCTGACGGCGGGTGTGGGCGGTCGGCGTCTTCCAGCCTAACAGAGAGCGGACGAGCGGCGCGGCGCGGCCGCGCGGCGGACCCGGCATGCCGGCGGCACCGGATCGACGGAGCGATTGATGTCATTGAAAGTTGCGGTCCTGAAAGAGACACGAGTGGGCGAACGGCGGGTGGCGATAGTCCCTGCGGTCGTCGACAAGCTGGTGAAGATGGGTGGCGACGTGCGATTGCAGGCGGGAGCCGGCGCGGCGGTGAGCCTGCCGGACGCCGCGTATCACAACGTCGCGATCGTGACCGACGTGCCGAGTCTGGTGGGCGACGCGGACGTGGTGCTGGCCGTGCAGCCGCCACCGCTCGACGTCGTGCGGGCGATGAAGGAAGGCGCCGTGCTCATCTCATTCGTGTACGCGCATCGCGAGCCGGAGCTGGTGAAGCTGCTCCGCGACCGCCGGATCACGTGCTTCGCGATGGAGCTGGTGCCGCGGATCACGCGCGCGCAGGCGTTGGACGCGCTGTCGAGCCAGGCGGCGCTCACCGGGTATTACGCGGTGCTGCTGGCGGCCACCGATCTTCCCCGCATTCTGCCGCGCATGACGACGGCCACCGGGGCGCTGCGGCCGGCGACGGTGCTCGTGCTGGGGCTGGGGGTCGCGGGGCTGCAATCGATCGCCACGGCGCGCCGTCTCGGGGCGGTGGTCGAGGGCTACGACGTGCGTCCCGAGACGCGCGAGGAAGCGGCGTCGCTGGGGGCGAAGTTCGTGGACACCGGGGTGGACGCGCGGGGCGAGGGCGGGTATGCGCGCGAGCTGACGGCCGAGGAGCGGGCGAAGGTGGCGGCGGCGTTGACGCGCCACATCCAGCAGGCCGACGTGGTGATCACGACGGCCGCCGTGCCGGGCCGTCCGGCGCCCAAGCTGATCAGCAAGGCGCAGGTGGATGGGATGAAGCACGGCGCGGTGATCGTGGATCTGGCGGCCGAAGGCGGCGGCAACTGCGAGTACACGCGGCCGGGCGAGACCATCCGGGTGGGGCAGGTAACGATCGCGGCGCCGCTGAACGTGCCGTCGCTGCTCGGCGAGCACGCGAGCGAGCTCTATGCCAAGAACGTGCTCAACCTGCTCGAGTTGCTGGTGAAGGACCAGGCGCTCGCGCTGGATTGGGAGGACGAAGTGGTCGCCCGGACGGCGTTGACGCACGGTGGCGACATCAAGAACGACGCGGCCCGCGCGGCCGTGGCATCGGCCTAGGCCTCGGGGAATTTTCATGACCGTCGAAACGGGACTCGTCGGGTTCGTCGCGCTGTACATCTTCATGCTCGCGGCGTTCACCGGCTATGAAGTGATCGGGCGGGTGCCGGCCATTCTGCACACGCCGTTGATGTCGGGCTCCAACTTCGTGCACGGCATCGTCGTGGTGGGCGCGATGTATGCCCTGCTCAATGCCAGTACGACGCCCGAGCAGGTGGTCGGATTCGTCGGCGTGTTCCTCGGCGCGGCCAACGTGGCCGGGGGGTACGTGGTGACCGAGCGCATGCTGGAGATGTTCAAGTCCAGCCGGCCCGTACGGGCCAAGGACTGAGGAACCGACGATGAGCACCGCGTGGATCATCCAGGCCACCGATTTCGTGGCGGCCTTTCTGTTCATTTACGGCCTGAAGCGGATGTCGTCGCCGGTCACGGCGCGGTCGGGCATCCGGGTGGCGGGCTACGGCATGCTGCTGGCCACGCTGGCGGGCTTTCTCTACGTCTTCGGCGTCAGCCCGGAGGCCGCGCCGCACCTGAACGTGAATTTCGGGCTGGCGCTCTCGGCGCTGCTGATCGGCGTGGCGTGGGCCTGGCGCGGCGGCAAGCGCGTGGCGCTCACCGACATGCCGCAGATGGTGGCGCTCTACAACGGCATGGGCGGCGGCGCCGCCGGCGCGATTGCGGCGGTGGAACTGCTGGGCGGCAAGGCGGACAACGCCACGCACCTGGCGGTGACGCTCGTGGGCGCGGTGATCGGGTCGGTGTCGTTCTCCGGTTCCCTCGTGGCGTGGGCCAAGCTGGACGGGCGGGTCAACAAGCCGTGGCGCGTGCGCGGCCAGCACATCTACAACGCGATCGTGCTGCTGATCACGCTCGCCGTGGGGGTGGCGGTGGCGGTGGGAGTGGCGGGGGTGCCGACGGCGGCGCTGATCGCCGTGTTCTTCGGGATCGCGCTCGTGTACGGGGTGATGGCGACGATGCCGATCGGCGGCGCCGACATGCCGGTGGTGATCTCGCTGTACAACGCGCTCACCGGCCTGGCGGTGGGGCTGGACGGCTTCGTGCTGCAGAATCCGGCGTTGATGATCGCCGGGATGGTGGTGGGCTCGGCCGGCACGCTGCTCACGCTGCTGATGGCGCGGGCCATGAACCGGTCGGTGGCCAACGTGCTGTTCAGCAACTTCGGCGACGTGAACATCGAGCATCAGGGGGAGATCAAGGGGTCGATGAAGCCGGTGGAAGCGAGCGACGCCGCGGTGACGATGCGCTACGCGGGCAAGGTGATCATCGTGCCGGGGTACGGACTGGCGGCCGCGCAGGCGCAGCAGAAGCTATATGAATTTGTGAAAGTCCTGCAGGCGGCGGGGGTGGAGGTGAAGTTCGCCATCCATCCGGTGGCGGGGCGCATGCCGGGCCACATGGACGTGCTGCTGGCCGAGGCGGGGGTACCGTACGATCTGATCGCCGAGCTCGACGAGGTGAACGACGAGTTCGCCAGCACCGACGTGGCGCTGGTGATCGGGGCCAACGACGTGGTCAATCCGGCAGCGCGCACCGACAAGTCGTCGCCGATCTACGGCATGCCGATTCTGAACGTCGACTACGCGCACCAGGTCTACGTGCTCAAGCGCGGCCAGGGCAAGGGCTACGCGGGCGTGGAGAACGAGTTGTTCTACGCCGACAACTGCAACATGGTGTACGGCGACGCGCGCGAGACGCTGGTGAAGATGATCCAGGCGGTGAAGGACCTGGGCGGGGAAGCCGCGGCTTAAGCGGCCGGCCAGCCCATCCGCTCGCGCAGGGCGGTGACGTGCGCCACGTGGTGGCGCCCGTGCCACGCATAGAGCGCGAGCACGGCATCGAGCGTCATCGGAGCGCCGGGGCGCTCCGGATGCACCAGCGTGCGCGCGAACTCGCCGGGCGTCATGGCGCGGAGCAGCGCCGTCCAGCGCGCGTGGAGCCCATCGAGCAGCGCCAGCGACTCGGCCACGAGCGGGCCGCGCGCGTCGGGCAGCTCGGCCCACTTGGCCTCGTCGTAGGGCTTGATGGTGGGGTTCGGCTCGGTGAGCGCGAGCCGGAATCGGACGTACGCGTTGAGGTGGCTGTCAGGGACGTGGTGCGCCACCTGACGCACGGTCCACCCGCCGGGGCGATACGGCGTATCGAGCTGCGCGTCGTCCAGGCCGCGAATAGCGGCGCGCAGCGCGGCCGGCGCGGCGGCAATGGCGGCGATGAACTGCGCCCGGTCGGCGGCGGACACCGAGGCGGGGCGCTCGAAGCGGCCAATCGGATAGCGGAGGTCCATGGCGGGCGGGGCTGGTGTGGGAAGACCGAAATGGGATATGCAGGGGAAAATAACGGCGCGCCGCTCTCGCGCCGCGCCGCCGGCCACGGGCCGCTCCGCGCCGCTCACTTCATGAGCAACGCCTGGCCCAGGGTGAGCGTGAGCGCCGCGCCTTCGGGCAGGCACGACTGATAGTTCTGCTGCGACTTGGCCACGGCGGCCCCGGTGGCCGCACCCGCCGCGGCGCCGATCACGGTGGACTTGGTGTCGTGCCCGAACAGCTGGCCGAGGATCGCGCCGGCGATCGCGCCGCCCAACACCTTCTGCTTGTCCGACGCGCCGCCGTTGTCCACCTCCACGCGCTGCGCCGCCGTGGCCGCCATGATCGTTCCCGTGACCGGATAGGCGGTGCCGTTGACGTAGATGGACGTGGGGCGGAACAGAATGGCGCTGCTGTCCGAAGACCCGCCGCCGGCGAGCGACGCGACTTCGAGCACCACGCGGGAGCCGGCGGGCAGGACGGCGCCCCCGGTGCCGTTCACGGGGCTGGTGACCGTGGCGACCAGCTTGTCCCCCACCTTGTTGGTGCTCGTGCACACGCGCATGCCGGAACTGAGCGAGATCCCGGTGCCCGGTTCGATGAGCTTGGACTCGGTGATGGGGGCCGCGCCCCCAGTGGCGGCCGTGACCGCGCTCGAATCGGACCGCTGGACGACGGTCGTCTCGGCAGGGGCGGGCGCGGGCGCCGGTGCGACGGGCGCCTGCGCCACCTTCACGGGCTGCGGTACCGGCGCCTGCCGCGGACTGGCGCGATCGGACCGCGGAACCGACGCCGGCGGCTGTTGCGGGGCGGCCTGCGGCGCGGCGGTGACCGCCGTGTCCTGCAGCGCGGGCTGCGCGTTGACCTGACCGGCCAGCGCCAGATCGTGCGAGAGGTCGGAGTCGGCCCGCTCGGAGTTGCGCCGCTCGGAGCAGGCCGAAGCGACCATCAGCGCGGCCGTGAAGGCCAGCGCGCGCCGCAGCGTGGAAGACGGAATCGACATGGATGGCTCCCGGGGGTCGTGGCCTGTGTACTCTCTATATGGTACCCGACAGGCGCACGCGGGTTCGCGAGGCGGCGGGCCAGAGTTCCGTCTGCGGCAGGGCGTCGCCCACCTGCGAGCGGACCCGCGCCGCCACGTCCTCGATGGCGTCCGGTTCGGCGACGAGGTCGTATTCGCGCACGTCGAGGCACAGCACCGGGCAGTGCTGGAATTCCGCGATCCAGCGTTCGTAGCGCCCGTGAAGCTCGCGCCAGTAGTCGGGATCGGTGTCGCGTTCCTTGGGGCGACCGCGCGTGGCGATCCTTTCGACAATCGTGTCGAGCGGGCCGTGCAGGTACACGAGCAACCGCGGCGGCCTGGCCGCCGGCGCGTGCAGCAGTTCGGCGTAGAGCTGCTGGTACAACTGCCAGTCGTCAGAACGCATATAGCCCTGTTCGAACAGGCCGCGGGCGAACACCTCGGCGTCCTCGTACCAGGTGCGGTCGAGCACCCAACTGCCGCCGGCGCCGATCATGCGGCGCATGGCGGCGAATCGGGTGGCGAGGAAGTGCAGCTGCAGGTGCAGGCCGAAGGCCCGCATGCCGTCGGGACCGTCGTAGAAGCGTTCGAGCCAGGGATTCTCGTCGCCCACGCTCTCGAGGGCGAGCTGAAGTCCGAACCGCGACGCGAGCGCCCGCGACAGCGTGGTCTTTCCCGATCCGACCATTCCAGCGACGCCGAGCAACATGAGGAGAAGGTAGCAGTCCTCGGCGCGTCACGGAGGGGGCGGCGCCGGCGGCTCACACCGCGATGAACGCCGCCTTCCAGAGTTCCGGGTCGTCGTCTTCGCGATAGAGCTTGTCGAGGTCGACGACCAAGTTGGCGCCGGCGCGCTGCACGGCGAACCGGTCCATGCTCCGCGTGGCCCGGCCGTCGATGAAGATGCCGTCGGCCGTGTAGATGGAGTGGTGCTTGGGGCAGCGGAACTCCTGGGACTCGGCGTCCCAGCCCAGCGGGGTGCTCTGATGAGGGCAGTCGAGCGAGAAAGCGAACACCTTGCCCTGATCACGGGCCACGATCACCGACTGATCCCTGTCGACGTTCACGCCGTCGGCGGCGGGGATGGCGTACGTGCGAAGCGTGCCCCCGGATCGCAGCGCCCGGATGAACCGGGGTTCGAGGGCGGCCGCCGACACGGGCGCCCCGCTCAACGCGGCCAGCGAGCCGGCGACCGCGAGCGCCACGTCGCGGAGAAACCGGCGGCGGCCGGCCGCGGCCACGGCGCAGTCGTCGCAGGAATCGTGGCGCACGGGGGTGGGGCGGGGCGCATCCATCAGAGCATCTCCGAAGCCGTCAGGCGAGGTTGGCCAGCATGATGCCGGCGAGCGCGATGGTGAACCAGAGGGCGACGCTCGCGATCGACGTGCGGCGCAGGACCTTCCATCCCCCGGTGGCGGGGCTCGTGGGGCCGGCACTCGCGCGGAGCCCGCGCTCGGCGCGCACCATCAGGTACCCGTTGCTGAGCAGGGTGGCGATGAGCGCCATCTTCGTCCAGAAGATCCACGAGCCGAAGAACGTCTTGATATCGGCGCCGAGGAGCAGCAGGCCGGAGAGCAGGGAGACCGTGAGGCCGCCGATCACCCAGGGGTGGACGCCGCGGAGGTCGTCGAGCTGTTGCGCGCGGGCGGCCTCGCTCGAGCGCGCGGCCCGAAGGGTGTCGCGGTCGGTGGACAGGGCGAAGCCGCCGGCCACGATCAGGGCGCCCACGTGCAGGAACGTCACGACGGTGGGGGCCACCTTGGACTTGCCGTAGAACTCGGCCCACGGCTTGAGCAGATCGACCAGCAATTCCGGCGGGGTCAGCATCATCGGTCAGTCGGCAGTGCGTGGTGGACGAATCGGGCGCCCGACGTGGTTGGGGCCCGCTTTCAGGCGGCGGCGCTGCTGTGTAACGCGCCAGCAAGGGCCGGCGTTCGGCGCGCCCGGTGTACCACGGCCCACCGGAAGGCTAATCGGTCAACGGGGGATTTTCGACGTTGCGGGCCCAACGGTACCGGGTCCACGGTGCGAGGGCGGGGGAGCGCGGCCATCTTTCACGATCCATGCGCATTGCACTCACCGGAGCTTCCGGATTTCTGGGCCGGCATCTGGCGCGGCGGCTTGCGGCCGACGGGCACGTGGTGCGTCCGCTGGTTCGGCCGGGGGCGCTCCGCGTTCCCGAAGGCGCGATTCCGTGGGACCCGGATCGCGGCCGTCTTGACCCGGCAGCGCTGGACGGCATGGACGCCGTGGTCCACCTGGCGGGCGAGCCGATCGCGCAACGGTGGACGGACGACCGCAAGCGCCGCATTCGCGAGAGCCGGCTGCGGGGCACGGAAACAGTGGCCCACGCCGTCGCAGCATTGCATCGGCCGGGACTCGCGTTGCTCTCCGGATCGGCGATCGGGATCTACGGTGATCGGGGAGACGAGGTATTGGACGAGGGCAGCGCGACGGGCGAGGATTTTCTGGCCCGTGTTGCCGCGGACTGGGAGAGCGCCACCGCGCCGGCACGGGACGCGGGCGCCCGTGTGGTGCTGCTTCGCACGGGGATCGTGCTTGCGGGCAGCGGCGGCGCGCTGGCGAAGATGCTGCCGCCCTTTCGACTCGGCCTGGGCGGGCCGTTCGGCTCGGGGCGGCAGTGGATGAGCTGGATTGCGCTGGAGGATTTCGGACGGGCGGTTTCGTTCGCACTTGGCGCCCCGGACGTGGCGGGGCCGGTGAATCTCGTGGCGCCGCACCCGGTGCGGAACGCGGAGTTCGCGCAGGTGCTGGGGCGAGTGCTGCGCCGGCCGGCCATGGTGCCGGTTCCGCGAGCGGCCATTTCCGCGGTATTGGGCGAGATGGGCCGCCGTACCGTGCTGGCCAGCCAGCGGGTGCTCCCCCGGCGGCTGTCGGCCGCCGGATTCCCGTTCGGGTACCCGCTATTGGTCGAAGCGCTGGCGTTCGAACTGGCGCGCGGCGACTAGCCGATGAGTGCGTCGAGCCGGTCGCTGAACACGCGGCTGGCCGACAGCCGGGTACCGTCGGCGAGCATCACGACGTACTCGCCGTGCAGCCATGGCTGCAGTTCGCAAATGCGGTCCACGTTGACGATGGCCGAACGGTGGATCCGGACGAAGGTATCGGGGTCCAGCCGCGCCTCCATGTTCTTCATGCTCTGGCGATAGACGTGCGGCGTGCCGCCCACATGCAGGCGGACGTAGTTGCCCGCGGCCTCGATCCAATCGATCTCCTCCTGTCGCAGAAAGAGCAGCCGGCGCTCCGACCGGACGACGATGCGTGAGCGCCGCCGTTCGGCGCGGATGGCGTCGACCACCGCTCGGGCGATCGAGGGAGCGTCCGCGGGCTCGTCCCTGGCGCGGAGGCGTGCGGTTGGCTCGACGATCGGTCGAGCGGACGGCTCGACGTCTTCTTCCTGGTCGAGCGTCAGCATTCGGGTGGTTTCGATCATGGCACGGTTCCGTGAGGTTGAGAGAAGGCCTCCGTGGCGCACCGCCACACAAAGACTTGGACACCCCACGGTACGGTTGGATGTGCCATTCCGTGTCCGCAAACTATAAGGACTACGGGCGGAATCCGTATCATCTCGGCGGAAGGTGCGTTTGCCGCGACAGGGTTGAATGAACGCGGGGCCGGACGCACGAACGCCCGCGACGGGTGTCGCGGGCGTTCGTGCCGTGGGCCAACCGGATGGCCGTTACGGTCCGGGCGTCAGCTGGTTGAACAGTTGGACGACGTTGAAGCCCACCGGGTTGATCTCGAAGTACCGGTTGTCCTGGAACTGGCCGGTGGTGGGGAAGTACGGGGGCGGAT
Organism: uncultured Gemmatimonadaceae bacterium; assembly: GCA_963729495.1. Taxonomy (GTDB): domain Bacteria; phylum Gemmatimonadota; class Gemmatimonadetes; order Gemmatimonadales; family Gemmatimonadaceae; genus JAGWRI01. The sequence goes on along the minus strand of CAVSOM010000010.1, from coordinate 419,587 downwards.
TGGTGGCCGCGCACTTGTCGTAGGTGTACTGCTTGCTGAACCCCTGGCCCGTACTCAAGCCAACCGGGCCGCGGTTCAGTTGGATGACGCCGCCGGTAACGTAGAGGCACCCGCGGCCGACCGACGTGCCGGCGCAGTTGAGGGCGCTGGTGGCGCCGGTGGTGTAGTTCTCCACGGTGAACGACGTGTTGAGGGCCATCATCACGCCCTGGATGTACACGCCCTGCGAGGGGCTGAACAGGGCGTAGGTCGACCCACCCGTGAACTGCTGCGGCGAATTGAGTGCGTTGTCGGCCACGACGATGTTGTTGTCGGCGACCAGGCCGAGCACGTCGCTGCACGTGCCGAGCGACGGGTCGTAGGCGTCCCGCTGGTCGTCGAGAATGACCATGGTACCGCCCTTGGCATATACGGTTTCGCGCCCGCGGAGCGTGCCGCTGACGCCGACGGTGCCGGCGAAGGTGACCACGCCCTTGACGTTGATGTTGTAGCCGCTGTAGAGCGGGTAGAGATACTTGGCGTCGACGCGTTTGGCGGAGACGGCGGCGTTGGGCGAGGCCGAGTACAGCTTCCAGGCGCCGTACTGATCCGTGGGCGTGAACGTCGTGTCGCTGCCGCCCTTCTGGATGGCGGCGGTCGTGTAGTTGAGCCCCGTACCGGGGTCGATGATCGACGTGGTGCGCGCGACGGCCACCAGGTGGGGGTCGCCGCCGAGGTAGCAGCGCGCGTTGGCGTGGCCCATGACGGTCGTGGCCGAGGCGCCGATCTCGTTGGTGGCATTCGTGGAACTCATGCCGCCGGCGATGAGGAGCGTCTTGAACCAGGTGTTCGTGCTCTTGTGGACGGCGACCGGGAAGAACAGCAGGGGGCCGCCGACCGTGACCGCGTGCCAGTCGCCGCAGTTGTAGCTCTCGTTCGACGCATCGCCGCGGAGCCACGCCGTCTGGCCGGAAATCGCGGTGTAGATGCGGAAGAATCCGTCCTGGATGGCGAGCGAGTCGCCCTCACCGGTGATGTCGGTGGCCACGAACTCGATGCGTTGGCGCACCGTGGTCTGGTCGCCGGTCGTGGGCGCGGTGAACGCATAACCGGCCAGGCCCGCGTATCCGGGGAGCAGCGAGAGATTGGCCGTGGACGGCAGCGAGATGGGGGGCGCGTTCTGGATGTAGCCCTGGAGGAAGGTGCCGTAGCTGATGCCGCTGATGGTCTGGGCGGTGCTGACGTTGCTGTGGAAGGTGGCGCCACCGCTGCCGATGTGGATGACGTCGTTGGAGAAGACGGGGCCCCAGAGCTGGTCGTTGTTGTTGAAGTAGATGACGGTACCGCCGCAGCACGTTTCGGAGTTGGTGTAGTAGGCGAACTTGGCGAAGCTCTCCTGGTCCAGCTCCAGGCGGCGGACAAAGCCGGAGCCACGGTTGTCGATGGCCTGGGCGACGACGCTGGCGAACCGGCCGAACTGCCCGGTGGTGGAACCCGTGGGACCGATCCACACGCTGACGGTGACGTTGGGCAGGGTCGTGCCATCGGCGGCGTACACCGGCTGGTTGGTGATGATCTGCGTCTCGCCGCTGTCGGGCAGCGCGGCCGGGTCGTAGTTGATCATGCTCTTGCCGATCTGCAGCGCGGCTTCGGCGGCGTACTTCATTTCCGAGTTGCGGTCCACCGCGTGCGCCATCAGGGTGGCGTTGGACGAGAGCACGATGGCCGACGTGGCGAGGGCTCCGATGGCCAGGGTGAACATGAGCGCGAGGCCGAGCGCGAACCCGGAACGGTTTCGGGCGCCGGAGAGCCGGCGCGCCCCGGGCGGCGCGTGCCGACCGAGCGAGAGCGGTGCCGAACGAAGTGAGCGCATGGTATCCCCTTCCTCTTATGGTACGACGATGGTGCCGGTCGAGCCCATGGTAGAACTGGACGGCGTGCAATCCTGGGCCGTGACGCCGTAGACCCACTGATCGCCCGAGGCGACGTTCTGGTCGGTCCAGGTATAGGCGTGCAGGCCGGCCGGAACGCTGGCGATCGGCTGGCCGAACGACGTCGCGGCGACGGACTTCCGGTAGATCGCGTAGTTCACGATGTCCTGCTCGCCTCCCCACTCATCCCCCGACGGGTTCCAGTTCAGGGTGATGAAAGGCGTGGACGCGCCGGCAAGCGACGTGACATACGTGACGGTGACGGGGAGCGGCGGATTGCCGCACGTGGTGGCGTTGACGAGGCCGGCGTTCTGAATGACCAGGGTGCTGCGAATGACGCGCGTGGGCGCGGCGGTGCTGGCGGGCAGGTGGGGATCGTGGTAGACGGCGACGAGCTTGATCTTCACCGTCGTGATGCTGTCTATCTGTGCGTACTTGCCGGTGTCCGAGATGGACCCGTGGATCGTGGCCTTGTGATAAAGCGGGAGCGTCGACATCGGGATCGCCGTCAGATTGCCGACGGTGTCGGACTTGAAATACTGGAAGATGGTATCGCCGGCGGTGTACTGGATGCCGCGGGCGATGATCTGCCCCGCGGTGGCGTTCACGCGCCGGTAGAGGTTGTACTGATTGGCGTACGCGGACGTCGAATCCTTCACGATGTAGTAGGCGATGGTCTGGGCGCCGCTCAGGATGCCGCCCGGCTGCACGTACGTGGAGTTGGGATAGAAGACCCCGGAAATATTCGGCAGCTGCAGCTTGTTCACGGACTTCATGACGCCCACAGCGTTGGAGTCTGCGCTGGTATCGACGTACACGGCGCCCACGTCGCCGACGGTTCGCGAGACGTAGTCGGCGTTGAACACGATGGCCGTGGTGTCGGCCTCGACGAGCAACGGCTGGCCGGCCACCACGCCCACGCCGGCCACGCGCAGGTCGCGGTCGATGGTGGTGGCCGCGAACCGCGCGTTCTGCTGCGCTTCGAGGCGGCCGCCCTGGGCCCCGAGGAGGATGGAACTCTTGCGGAAGGTCTGGATGGTGCCGGCCATGACCACCATGAGGATGATCATGGCGACCAACATCTCGATCAGGGTGAAGCCGCGGCGGGCGTGGAGTCTTGGCATGGGATGCTCGACTAGAAGGCCGCGATGGCGGTGGTCTTCTTCACCGGCGCCGACATGACCGGATTGGTGACCGTGACGGTGACGATGCGGTAGTCCACGGAATCGGAGACACCGCCCCCGACGTGCTTGACGAGCGTGACCCGCTTGAAGCCGTAATAGCTGGGGGACCCGGGGATCGAGGTCTCGGTGCGCGCAGTCGTGTCGATGGAGGCGTAGTTGGTGATCGCCTTGATGGCCTCGAGGCGATTGGTGACGAGTTCGTTGGCCGTTCCGAGCAGGCGCGAGTCCGACGCCGCATGGGCCATGCGCGACACGAACAGCGCCAGGCCGAGCAGCGCCAGGGCCAGGATGCCCATGGCGACGACCACTTCCGTGAGCGAGAACCCGCGACGGGTCCGGAGCCGGAGACGCGGCATCAGTTCAGCCCTCCGAGCTTCCAGGTATTGGCCTGCGCGTTGTACAGGTACCAGTCGGTGCGGCCGGTGCCCTGCGTGAGCAGCACGGCGCGGTAGGTCACCCCGTTGTCAGCAGGACCGGCGATGTACAGTTCCAGGCTGGTAGTCGCGGCGCCGTCCCGGTGGAAGGTGACCGTGGGGAGGCCATTGAGCACTCCGAGGTGGGCCCCGACGACGGAGGAGTGGACCACGCTATCGACGCCGATGGGGGGAATCGCGAACCGCACCGCGTCGTTCAACGGGTAGGTGCGGGTGTGTTCGTTGGACTCGATGATGCCGTCGTTGTTGGCGTCCTCCCACCACTGGAGAGCGTGATGGGCCGTGTCGATGCTGATCACCACGTCGTATTGGCGCACGAGGGCCGTGCGCTGGGCCTGCATGAGCACGCTCCGCAGTCCCTGGACCGCGGCATCGGTGCGGTACCGTTGCAGGTTCAGACGCGGGATGGCGAGCGCCAGCATCGCGCCCATCATGACCATGACGATCACGATTTCGATGAGCGTGAATCCGGCTTCGCGATGTTGCCTGCGCTGATGCGGTGCGGTCATAAATGGGCGCTCACGAGGAAACGGACCTGCCCCACAGCATGGGCGACACCAGTCCGTTACGCACACGAAGATCTCTTTCGAGAGTAACCGGAGCGGTGACGGTAAATATCACACAGGGGGCGGTTGTTATCACATTATGTTACGAATCGTCTTCGGTGTGACAGCCGACGCCCTGGGGGCATGGGGAGATCGGGGTATGGGGTGCCGGGGCTGGGATGCCGAGTAGGGGCCGGCCACCGGGGAGCCCCTCTTACCTAGGTACCACCAGATGAGCGTAATCGCCACACTCCAGCCCCAGCCGGGGCGGGTTCAGCGGCTCCGGATGGCCATTCGCGACCGTCACGAGCTGTTGGTCTGCCCGGACTGGCAGGCCGTGGCCGACGCGTGTGAGCGGCACGCCGTGCGCATCGCGATACTCGACCTGTATGCCGAGGGCGAGGCCAATTTCGAGGCGATTCGCCGGCTCAAGCAGCGCTGGCCGCGGCTGGCCATCATCATGTACGGGGCGGTGACCATGGATCGGATGCACGACGTGTTCGACGCCGGGCGGGTGGGCGTGGACGCGTTGGTGGTGCCGGACCAGGACGACACGCCCCGCCAGCTCCTGGCGTACGTGGAGCGGGCGGAATCGCGGAGCCTGGGGGCGGTGGTCCGGCAGTCGCTGGACGAAGTGGAGCCGAGCGTGCGGGACGCCGTGCTGCTGGCGATCACGCGAGCCCATGAGCGGCTGGCCCCCACGGGACTGGCCGAGTTGCTGGCGCTGCCGCGACGCACGGTGAGCGATCGGTTGGCGGCGGCCGGGTATCCATCCCCGCGCCGGCTGTTGACGTGGGGACGATTGATCGTGGCCGCCCACATGCTCGAGGACCCGCATCGGACGGCGGATCGCGTGGCGGAGAGCCTGTCGTTTCCGTCGGGCAGCGCTTTCCGGAACCTCTGCCAGCGCTACCTGCACGCCACGCCCGGGGAGATTCGCCGTCAGGGCGGCGCGGCGTTCGTGGTGAGCGCCCTGCTGCGGCAGGTGCAGCAGGCCAAGCGGTCGCTGGAGGAGCGGCGAGCCAGGACGCGCGCTCCGTGACCCGCGGCGTGCCGGCCGGCCCGGGCAACGCGCTCCGCGCTGCCGGCGCTAGTTGCCGCTCGTGATGCTCTTGTACAGGTTGACGACGTTGAAGCCAATGGGATTGACCTCATAATACCGGTTGTCGTTGAACCGGCCGGTGGTGGGGAAGTAGGGGGGCGGGTAGCTGGCGGCGCAGGCATCGTAGCTGTACTGCTTGGAGAATCCGGTGCCGGTGGACGTGCCGACCGGCCCGCGGGTCACTTGGATCAGCCCTCCGGTGACGTACAGGCATCCGCGGCCGATCGCATTTCCCATGCAGGTGAGGGCCGAGGTGGGACCGGTGCTGTAGTTCTGCACGCGGAAGGCGATGTTGAGCGCCATCGTCACGGCCTGGATGTACAGGTCCTGGGTGTCGTCGAGCGACTTGTAGATGGCGCCACCTCCCGGGTTCACGTTCTGCGGCGTGTTGATGCTGTTGTCGGCGGCGACGACGTCGTTATCGGCGATGAGGCCGAGGACGTCCAGGCACGTATTGAGGGACGGGTCGTGCGCGTAGTTGATGTCGTCGAGCACCACAAGATCGCCGCCTTTGGCATACAGCGTGGTTCTACCGCGCACCTTGCCGCTCACGCCGGTGGTGCCGCCGACGTAGATGACGCCCTTGAAGTTGGGGTTGAAGGCAAGCGAGAGCGGAAACAGGTATTTCGCATCGGCGCGAACGGCGGACACGGTGGCATTGGGCGTGTTGGAGTAGAGCGTCCACGAGCCATTGGCACCGACGGGGGTGAACGTGGTATCCTCGCCGCCCTTCTGGCGGTCGGCGGCATTGGGATAGAGGGCCGCGGTGCGCGAGATCGCCACGAGATGGGGATCGCCGCCCAGGTAGCAGCGGGCGCCGGCGTGCTGCATGATCGCGTTGACGGTGGCGTTCTGCTCGGCGGAGGCCTGCGCCGGCGACATGCCGCCCTGAGTCTGCATCATCGTATTGAACCACGCCTGCTGATGGATGGAGACGGGGAAGAATTTCGAGACGCCGTTGACGGTGTGAAAGTCGCCGCAGTTCGTGTAGTTGTTGACGTTGGTGCCGCCGGGCCAGTCGCCGCGCAGCCACGCCTGCTTGCCCGTGCTGGCCGTATAGATCCGGAAGAAGCCCTCGTTGGGGTCCAGGATGTCCCCGTCGGCATTGAGGTCCGCCCCCACGAATTCCACGCGCATGAGCACCGTGGTCTCGTCGCCGTTCGTGGGCGCCGTGAACTTGTAACCGGCGGTGGTGGCGTAGCTGGCGAGATTAGCGAGCGTGGTGGTGCTCGGGAGGGGCACGACGCGCTGGTTCTGGCTGTACCCCTTCATGAACGTGCCGTACGACGCCCCGCTGATGGTGAGGGCGGTGCCGACGCTGTCGTGAAAGGTGGCGCCGCCGCTTCCGATGTGGAGCACGTCGTTGGACCAGACGGGTCCCCAGAACTGGTCGCCGTTATTGAACAGCAGGGTGCCCCACGGCCCGGTCTCGGCGTTCGACCAGTATGCGTACTTGGCGAAGCTTTCCTGGAGCACGTCCAGTCGCCGGACGGACGACACGCCGATGTTGTCGGTGGACTGCGAGACGATGGTGGCAAAGTTGCCGTACTGGCCGGAGAGCGAGCCCGAGGGGCCGACCCAGACATTGACCTTGATGCCGGCAAGGTTGACGTAGTCGGCCGACTGGATGGTGGCGTTGGTCATCACCTGCGTCTCGCCGCTGTCGGGGACGAGATTGGCATTGAGATCGAGGCGGCTCTTGACCATCTCGAGGCCGGCTTCGGCGGCGTACCGGAGGTCGCGCTGGTGCTCCACCGACTTGGCGAGCAGGGTGGCGTTGGAACTGAGCAAGATGGATGCGGTGGCGAGCGCGCCGATGACGAGCGTGAAGATGAGCGCGATGCCGAGGGAGAAGCCGGCGCGACTTCGGCCGGCCCGCGGGGCGGAGCCGGGTCGGATCGGGCGGACGGGCGAACGGTGCGCGGCGACGGGCATGCGGGTTCGGCGTTACGGAACGACGATCGTGCTGGTACTGCCCACGGACGAGGTGCTGGGCGTACAGTCCTGCGCGGCGACGCCGTAGATCCAACGGTCGCCGTGGTTCACGGCGTTGTCGGTGAAGGTGTACGACGACAGCCCGGCGGGCACGCTGGCGTACGGCTGCGTGAACACCGTGGCGGTGTCGGGGCGCCGATAGACCACGTACCGATCGACGTCGTTCTCGCCCGCGCCGTCGTCGTTGGACGGCGACCAGGCGAGGTTCACGAATGGCGACGGCGCGGCGGGGAGTGACGTCGTGGCCGTGGGCGCCACACCGCCCGGCACCAGGCCGCAGCTGCTCTGCGGATTGAGGCCGGCGTTCAGCAGCTTGATGGTGAGCGTGAGCGGCCGCAGGGCGTCGCCGGTCTTCGGATCATGATACACGGCGTTCATGGACACGCGCACCGAGCGGATGCTGTCGATGAGCGCGTAGAGCCCGGTGTCGGCGGGCGACCCGTGGGCTTTGGCCGAGTGATACAGGGGGAGCGTGGCCATCGGCACGGGCGCGATGGTATCGGCGGCGGTGACGCGGAAGTACTGGAAGACGGTATCGCCGGGGGCGTACTGGATTCCGCGCGCCACGAGCAGGGGCGCGGTGTTGTTGACGCGCCGCCAGAGCATGTATTCGGTGCTGACCGCGGTGGTCGAGTCCTTGGCGAGGTAGTAGGAGATGGTCTCGGCGCCGCCGATGATGCCCGCGGCCTGGTAGTACGTGCTCTCGGGATAGACGAACGAAGAATTGGGCAGCGTGATCGTGGCGGTGGTCCGCATGGCGGAGGTGGCGTTGCTGTCGGCGTTGGTATCGACGTACACGGCCACCGGATCGCCGATGATCCGCGAGACGAGGTCGACGTTGAACGTGATGGCGGTGTTGGACGCCTGGACCAGAATCGGCTGTCCCGGCGCGACCCCGCTGCCGGCCACCCCGAGTTCGCGGTCGACGCTGCGGATGGCGAACCGCGCGTTGGCCTGCGCCTCGAGGCGTCCGGCCTGGGCCGCGAGCAGGTCGGAGCTGCGCCGGAAGGTCTGCACGGTCACGGCGACGACGACCATCATGATGATCATCGACGTGAGCAGTTCGAGGAGGGTGAAGCCGCGGCGCGGGCGAGCGGTGGACATCGGCGTCATCGGCTAGAAGGCCGCGATGATCGTGGTCTTGCGCACCGAATCGGTCATCGCCGGGTTGGCGACGACCACGGTGACGATCTTGTAGTCGACGCTGTCGGTGGTGCCGCCGCCCACGTGGCGGATGAAGGTCTGGCGCGTGTAGCCGGCGTTGCCGGTGCCCGCAATGGTGAGCTCCGTGCCGGCGAATCCATCGATTTGCGAGTAGATCGTGGCGGTCTTGATCATCTCGATGCGGTCGGCGGCGAGTTCGTTGGCCGTGCCGAGCAGGTGGGAGCTGGTGCCCGCGCTGGCCATTCGCGAGACGAAGAGGGCCAGACCGAGCAGGGCGAACCCCAGGATGATCAGGGCCACGACGGTTTCGACCAACGTGAAGCCAGTCCGCGGCCGCCAGCGGCGACGGCGCAGGGTCATGGCGATCCTCCGGACATTTCGAGCGATCAAGACGTCAAGCCAACGGCGGCGGGAACGGGAACAAGCTAGGGCGAAACCCGGCGATTGGCGATTCCCGGGCTGGTGCATACTATCACAAACTGCGGGCGCCGGGCCCGGGGGGCGCCGCCGCCGATCCGGCGGGCGCCCGAGGGGCCCGGGAACCGCTAGATTTCACAAGTTGCTTCACGCCACCGACGTTCCGAACCGTCCATGCCCGTCACGAACTTTTCTTCACTGCCGGCCACCGCGCGCGTCTGGGTGTTCGCGTGCGATCGCACGTTGGTCTGCGACGACGCCCGGCCGCTGCTCGCGGCGGTGGACGCGTACCTCGCCCAGTGGAAGGCGCACGGCGCGCCGTTGCGGTGCGCCCGCGAGTGGCTCCACCACCGATTCCTGGCCGTCGGCATCGATCCGACGGCGGAACAGGCGTCGGGGTGCTCGATCGACGATCTGTTCCGCCATCTCCGCGCCGCGGGCGACGCGATCGGCGTTCGCGTGCTCGGCGGCGGCCAAGTCTTCTATCGCGACGCGGCGGGCGCGGTGCGTTCGGCCAGCCGTGCCGAATTCTCGGCGATGGCGGCGCGCGGCGATGTGACCGGGGACACGCCGATCTTCGACACGAGCGTGATCGCGGCGGACGATTGGCGCCGGCGGTTCGAGCGACGGGCCGGCGACGCGTGGACGGCGGCGTTGCTGCCGGTCAGCTGAGCCAGCGGTCGAGGTTGCGCCGCACGAAGTCGTCGTCGGCCAGTTCGGGATGCGCGCGCGCGGCGCGGGCAATGGCCCGTCGCTGTCCGGGCGCCAACGTCTCGCGCGGGTCGAGGCACCAGGTGCCGCGCATGAGGCCCTGGGTCCGGAGCACGTCGTGGATGCCGGGCAGGCAGCCGGCGAATCCGTGGGCGGCGTCGAAGATGGCGCCGTTGGCGGCGGTGAGCGCGGCGCCCGTGGCGAGCAGCGACGCGGGCACCACGCCGCTCGCGCGGGCGGCTTTGGCCTCGGCGAGGATCTGCACGGCGCGGTGCGTCCATACGGCCCATTGGCCGAGCAGGCCGCCGTCCATCCAGCGCTCGCGCACCGTGCCGCCCACGGCGAGGCGCAACGGGGTGACCAGGTCGGGGACGATGTTGTCGTCGTTGCCGGTGTAGAGGGCGACGTCGTCGCGCCCCGATTCGATCACGGCGCGGACGACGTCGTAGGTGGCGTAGCGATCGAAGGGCGCCACCTTGACGGCCCACAGCCCCGGCAGTTCGCACAGTTCGCGCCAGAACTCATATGACAACCGGCGGCCCCCGACGGCCGGCTGCAGGTAGAACCCGAACAGGGGCAGGATCTCGGACACGGCACGACAGTGGCGGACGAGCGCGCGGTCGTCGCGATCGTCGAGGCCGGCGAGGCTCAGCAGCGCGAGGTCGTACCCCAGGGCGCGGGCCACGGCGGCTTCGGCGGCCGCCTGGCGCGTGGGGCCGCACACGCCGGCCACGAGGGCGAACGGCCGCGCCGCGGGCGCGGCGGCGCGCGCGGTGTCGGCGGCGAGTGCGAGCACGGGCCGATACAGGCCGTGCTCGCGGATGGCGAACTGCGTGGTGTGCACGCCCACGGCGAGTCCGCCGGCGCCGGCGTCCACGTAATAGCGGGTGAGCGCGCGCTGCCGGCGTTCGTCGAGGGTGCGGCGCGGCGTGAGGGCGAGCGGGTGCGCCGGCACGACCTGCCCCTCGCGGAGGTGCTCGCGCAGACCGGGCATCAGAACGCGCCGTCGCGCACGTCGAAGTGCGTGGGCCGGTCGAGCAGGGGCCGCGCCTCGCGCACCCATTCGGCGACCCAGTCGAGCATGGTGTCGAGCTCCATGGCCGGCGGGGCGAGCGTGCGCGCCAGACGCGCCGTGTTGCTGAGCAGGGCATCGGCCGCTTCGCGGCCGGTAAACCGCGGGGCGCGGCCGAGCCGAGCGCCGAGCTGCTCGGCCAGGGCGCGCACGGCCAGCGCTTCGCGGCCCGTGACGTTGAGCACGAACGGCGGGGCGGCGGCGGCGGGGAGCAGTTCGAGCGCCGCGCAGTTGGCATCGCCCTGCCAGATGACGTTGACGGCGCCCATGGCCAGCGACACCGGCTGGCCGCGCCAGACGCGGAGGGCGAGATCGGTGAGCACGCCATAGCGGAGGTCGATGGCGTAGTTCAGCCGCATGACGGCGACGCGGGCCCCGCGCGCGGTGGCGTGCGCGAACACGCGTTCGCGGCCCAGGCACGACCAGGCGTACTCGCCCACCGGGGCCGGCGGATCCGTTTCGCGGGCGCCGCCGCCGGCCGCCGCCGTGAGCGGATAGACGTTGCCGGTGGAGAACACGACGATTCGCGAAGTATTATAACGCTCGGCGCACAGCGCCGGCACGACCACGTTCATCATCCAGGTGCGCTCGGGCGCCTCGGCGGTGCCGAACTTGTGGCCGGCCATGAACACCACGTTGGGGGCGTCGGGGAGGGCGGCGACGGCGCGGCGATCGAGCAGGTCGGTCCGCACGGTGTGGACGCCGGCCGCCTGGAGGGCGCGTTCGGCGGCGGGGGAGGAGAATCGCGAGACCGCGATCACGCGGCGCGGCGTGCCGGCGTCGGCGCGGCGGGCGGCCTCGACCGCCAGGCGGGCGAGGGTGGGCCCCATCTTGCCGCCGGCGCCGAGGACGACGAGGTCGCCCGGCGCGGCGGCGAGGGCCGCAATCGTCTCGGCGCGCGGTTCGGCGAGCCGCGCGTCGAGCTCGGCTTCGGTGCGCGGGCAGGGATCGGGCACGGCGTTCCGGGGGCGGGGGCCGGGGACCGGCGGCCGGGTGGCGTCAGGCCCGGACGAAGTCGGGGCGCCAGTCCCTGATCTGGCGTTTGACTTCGTCGGCCGTGGAGAGTTCGCCGGCGAGGCATCGCCGGACGAGGTCGGCCATCTCGCCGTCGCTGGCGAATCGCAGGCCGATGATCTGGCGGAGCGTCAGGTCACCGATGCGCGGCCGCACCTCGGCGGGCAGGATGGCGGTGAGGCGCAGCCGCATCTCGAGGCCGAGCAGGCGGTTCTGCACGATGAGGGTGGACGCGCGGCTGGCGACGAGACCGGCGGCGATCGCCATCGCGACCAGCACCCACCAGGCGGCGGCCACCGACGGCCTCTCGACGAGCGCGGCGACGGCCACGACGACGTTGACGACGAGAATGGGAAGCGCGAAGAAGTGATAGACGGGGAAGATGCGCCGATGGTTCCCGTACGATTGCGAGCTGGGGGTCATGCGGGCCTCCAAGGGCCGGTGGTTGGGGAGTGGGGGCTAGGGCGTGTGGGCAAGGGCGCGCCGGGCATGGGCCTGGAGACGGCCGACCATGGCGGAGAGGCCGGTCTCGCGGCCGGCGAGTCCGATGCCGTCCATCATCTGGCGCACGAAGTCGGAGGGAATGGCGAGGGTCGTTTCGGGCGGCTGTTCGTTGACGGCGGCGAAGAGGATGGCGAGGAAGGCGGCGATCGTGGGCGACTGGCGGACATCGACGTCGGCGTAGAAGTGCATGCGGCCGCCGTGCACTTCGGGGAACAGGTCCACGCGGGTCTGGCACTCGGGCACGGTGAACGCGCCGCGGTCGACCGCGCGGAAGCGTTCGGGGAGCGGTTCCAGCTTGCGGGAATAGTGCAGGAGCGCCTGCATCTTGTCTTCCCGTCCGAGCGCCGAGAACTGGCGCAGGACGCGAGCGATGGAGGGCGGCAGGTCCGGGGCGGGCGCCTTCTGGAACATGCCGGAGATAAACGCGGCCGGCGCGTGGGCGTCAAGCACTGGCGCGCGGCCGGTCGGACGTTCCTTATTCCTGCATGCCGCCGCGCCGCGCCGCGGGCCCGCCGGACGGGTCATTTTCCCTCCCCCCTCAACCTCGCGTCCAATGTCGAACCAGATCAGGAGCGTCACCTTCTATCGCTGGGACGAGATGCCCCGCGAGACCGTGTCCCCGATGCTGGATCGCCGGCTGATCACCGGCGACCGCATGATGCTGGCGCACGTGTATCTCAAGGAAGGGTGCGTGGTGCCCAAGCACCAGCACGAGAACGAGCAGCTTACGTACATCCTGGAAGGCGCGCTGCGGTTCTGGATTGGCGAGGACGAGAAGGAAGAGTTGGTGGTGCGAGCCGGCGAGGTGCTGCACATCCCGTCGAACGTGTGGCACAAGGCCGAGGCGTTGGAGGACACGCTCGACGTGGACGTGTTCAGCCCGCCGCGCGCCGACTGGCTGAACAAGACCGACGCCTATCTGCGGCGCTGACATGGATCTGGGACTCAAAGGGCGGGTGGCGATCGTTTCGGCGGCGAGCCGCGGGCTGGGGTACGCGGTGGCGCGCGAGTTGGCGGCGGAAGGGGCGCGGGTGGTGATCTGCGCCCGCGGCGCCGAGCGATTGGAGGAGGCGCGGCGGGCGATCGCGGGCGATACGAGCGGCGAGGTGCGGGCGGTGGCGGCCGACCTGGCCACGCTGGCGGGGGTGGATGCCGTGGCGCGGGCGGCGGAGGAAGCGTTCGGGCGCGTGGACGTGCTGGTGAACAACACCGGCGGGCCGCCGTCCGGGGCGTTCGAACAGTTGCCGTGGGAGAAGTGGCAGCAGGCCACGGACAGTCTGTTGCGTGGGACCGTGGAGCTGACGCGGCGAGTGCTGCCGGGGATGCGGGCGCGGACGTGGGGGCGCGTGCTCAACGTCACCTCGATCACCGTGAAGCAGCCGGTGGACGGGCTGATGTTGTCGAACAGTCTGCGCGCGGCGGTAACCGGATTCGCGCGGACGTTGGCCACCGAGGTGGCGCGCGACGGGGTGACGGTGAACTGCATTCTGCCCGGGTACACGAAGACGGAGCGCGTGGCGCAACTGGCGGCGGCGACCGCCGAGCGCGAGGGGCTGTCGGCGGGTGAGGTGCACGCGCGGACGGAGGCGCAGATCCCGATGCGGCGGATGGGGGAGCCGCGGGAGTTCGCGGCGCTGGCGGCGTTCTTGGTGTCGGAGCGGGCGAGCTACATCACGGGGCAGTCGGTGGCGGTGGACGGGGGGTGGATTCGGGGGTTGTACTGAATCACGCCGTGGTCTTCCGGAACCGCGTGGTGGCGGCGCCGAGCACGAGCACCCCGACCCCGAGCAGAACGAGGGTCTGCGGATAGAGGATGGCCCATCCCGCCCCGCGGAGGAACACGCCGCGCACGATTTCCAGGTAGTAGCGGAGGGGATCGAGGTACGTGAAGTACTGCAGCGCCGCCGGCATGTTCGCGATGGGGAACATGAAGCCGGAGAGCATGATCGCCGGCATGAAGAAGAAGAACATCGACATGAACGCTTCCTGCTGCGTGTTCGATACGGTCGAGATGAACAATCCGAGTCCCAGCCCGGTGAGGATGTAGCAGAAGCTGGCCACGAACAGGAAGAGCATGCTGCCCCGGAACGGGATGTCGAACCAGAGCAGCGACACGGTGGTGATGAGGGTGAGGTCGACGAACGCCACGAACACCGACGGCAGGGTCTTGCCGACGATGAGCTCGATGGGACGGAGCGGGCTCACCATCAGCTGCTCGAGCGTGCCGATCTCGCGTTCGCGCACGACGGCGAGCGAGGTGAGGAGGAGCGTCATGAGGAGGACGATGGTGCCGATCACGGCGGGCACGTTGTAGACCCGGCTCTCGAGGTTGGGGTTGTACCACGCGCGAGGGCGGAAGTCGACGCCCGCCGAGGTGAGGAGGCCGGCCTGGGCGGCCACGCCGGGCGCGTGTTCGAAGCCCCAGCGGGCGATGATCTGCTGGGCGTAGCCGAGGGCGACGTTGGCGGTGTTGGCGGTGCTGCCGTCGACGAGCAGTTGGACGTCAGCCTGACGGCCGTCGGCGAGGTCCCTGGCGAAGCCTTCGGGGATCTCCAGCGCGACCAGCACGTCGCCGTGGTCGAGCGCGCTCGACGAGATCCGCCGGCTGCGCGGCGCGTGCCGTGAGCGCGAAGTAGCCGGAGGAGGTAAGGGCGTCGACGAGGGCGCGCGAGTCGGCGGTGTGGTCGCGGTCCAGCACGATCGTCTTGGCGTTGCGGACGTCGGTGTTCACGGCGTAGCCGAAGACGACGAGCTGCACGACCGGGGCGACGAACAGCACGCGCTTGGCGCGCGGGTCGCGGAGCATCTGGCGGAATTCCTTGCGCAGCATCTGGCCCACGCGCGACCAGTTCAGCCAGCGGCCGGTCATGCGATCTCCTTGCGGAACGCGTGCGCGGCGAGGCCGAGGCCGACCGCGGCGTACACGATCATCGCGAACCCCTGCGGCCAGAGTACGTCGACGCCCACCCCTTTCAGGAACACGCCGCGCAGGACGACGACGAAGTAGCGCGCCGGCACCGCCAGTGACACGACCCGCAGGGCGAGCGGCATGCTGGCGATGTCGAAGATCAACCCGGACAGCAGCAGCGACGGGATGAATGTGACGAGCATGGCGGTCTGGGTGGCCAGCAGCTGCGATTTGAGCCAGGCGCTGATGAACATGCCGAGGCCCAATGACCCGAGCAGGAAGAGCGTGGCCATGCCGGCGAGCAGGAGCGGGCCGCCGCGGAAGGGCACGGCGAAGACGTAGATGCCGATGAGCACGGCGACGATGACGTCGACGAGCCCGATGGCGAGGTAGGGGAGCAGTTTGCCGCCGATCACCTCGAGCCGGTGGACCGGCGTGGCGGCGAGCTGCTCCATGGTGCCGCGCTCCCACTCGCGGGCGATGGTGAGCGAGGTGAGCATGGAGGCGATGATCATCATGATGACCGCGACGAGGCCGGGGACGATCATGTTCGCGCTCTCCAGCGCCTCGTTGTACCAGACGCGGCTCTGCGGCTGGACAGGCGTGGGGATCGCCGAGAGGCCGAGCACGGCGTTCGCCGAGAACGCGGCGACGATGGCCTGGGTGTAGTTCATGGCGATCGAGCGGTGTTGGCGTCGGCCCCGTCGAAGATGGCCTGCACGGGGGCGGGCCGTCCGGACGCCAGGTCGCCCTCGAACTTCGGGGGGATGACGAGCGCCATGCGGATGGCGCCCCGCTTCATGAGGGCGATCGATCTGGTCGGGGCCGGTGAGCCGGTCGATGACCTCGAACCGGCCGGCGGCCTCGAACGCCGACACCAGGGCGCGGCTCCGGGCGCTGTGGTCCTGGTCGAGCACCGCGATCCGGATGTCGTTGAGATCGAAACTGATGATGTACCCGAAGAACACGATCATCGCCGCCGGGACGATGAACGCCATGGCCAGGCTGCGCGGATCGCGGCGCAGTTGGATGGCTTCCTTGCGGGCCATGGCGAGCAGCCGCTGGACGCTGAACGGCACGGGTCAGCCCTCCACGGCGCCGCCTTCGCGGCGGACGAGGGATACGAACACGTCTTCGAGGGACGGGCGCACGGTGGTGATGCGGTCGCAGCGAAGGCCGCGCGTGCGGAAGAATCGGGCAGCGTGGCGCGGGCCCGCGCCTCGTCGGCCACGACGACGTGCACGGCGCGGCCGAACATCGCGGCCTCGATCACGCCGGCGGCGTGCTGCAGCTCCTGCACGGCCGCGGGGCCCGTTGTCGGTGGCGATCTCGAGGATGGGTTCGGTCATGCGGGTGCGGAGCGCGGCGGGGCGATCGAGAGCGACGATCCGCCCGCGGTTCATGAGCGCCAGCCGGTTGCAGTATTCGGCTTCCTCCATGTAGTGCGTGCTGACGAAAATCGTCGTGCCGCGGCCGGAGAGGGCGTAGATCAGCTCCCAGAAGCTGCGGCGGGACATGGGGTCGACGCCCGACGTCGGTTCGTCGAGAAAGAGAATGGGCGGCTCGTGGAGCACGGCGCAGCCGAGGGCGAGGCGCTGCTTCCACCCGAGCGGGAGGTCGGCGGTCATCTGCCGCCGGTGCTCGGTGAGGCCGGCCATGCGCAGCACCCAGTCGCGGCGCGGCGGCGAGACGCTCGCCGGTGACGTCGTAGAGGCCGGCGAAGAACGCGATGTTCTCTTCCACCGTGAGGTCGCCGTAGAGGGAGAACAGCTGCGACATGTAGCCGATGCGCTGCTTGATCTGCTCGGCGTCGGTGCGGATGTCGAACCCGGCCACGCGTCCGTCGCCGGCGCTCGGCGCGAGCAGGCCGGTGAGCATCTTGATGGTGGTCGTCTTGCCGGCGCCGTTGGGGCCGAGGAAGCCGAAGATCTCGCCCTGGGGGACCTGGAAGCTCACATGGTCGACGGCGACGAAATCGCCGAACGCGCGGGTGAGATCGCGGACCTCGACGGCGTCGGTCACGCGGCCTCCACGGGGGCGGCCGTTTCGGACACGAGCTGGATGAACACGTCCTCGAGCGAGGGGTCGAGGTCGGCGATCTCGTGGACCGCGATGCCGGCGGCGGCCAGGGCCCGCCTGGACCCCGGGCCAGTCGCGCGCGCGCTCGGCGATGGACAGGTGAATGACGTCGCCGAACAGCGGCGGCGTGGTGCGCGGCGGGCGTGCGCCGGAGCACCTCGACCGCGCGGCGCGGGTCGGCGACGCTGCAGCGACACCATGCGGCCGGCCAGCCGGCGCTGCAGCGCGACGGGGCGCGTCGAGGGCGATGATTCGCCCGCGGTCGAGGAGCGCGACCCGGTCGCAGCGCTCCGCCTCGTCCATGTAGGCCGTGGTGACGAGCACGGTGACGCCTTGGGCGACCATCTCGTGGACGATGAGCCACAGGTCGCGCCGCGAGATGGGGTCGACGCCGAACGTCGGCTCGTCGAGGAGCAGGATCTCCGGCTGGTGGATGAGGGCGCAGCAGAGGCCGAGCTTCTGCTTCATGCCGCCGGAGAGCTGGCCGGCGAGGCGCTGCTGCGAACTGCGCCGAGATTAGAGAACTGATATAGGCGGTCGAGGCGGGCCGGCCGCTCGGCCGCCGGCACGCGGTACAGGTCGGCGTAGAAGTCGATGTTCTCGCGCACCGTGAGGTCGTTGTACAGGCCGAAGCGCTGCGACATGTACGCGATGTGTTCCTTGACGCCTTCGGGGTCGCGGGCCACGCTCACCCCGCGCACGAGGGCGTCGCCGCCGGTGGGCCGGAGCACGCCGGCGAGCATGCGGAGGGTGGTGGTCTTGCCGGCGCCGTCGGGCCCGACGAGCCCGAACAGCTCGCCGCGGCGGACGTCGAAGGACAGGCCGTCCACGGCGACCGTGCCGCCAAACGCGCGGCGCAGCCCGCGGAGCGAGATCGCCGGGGCGTCGGCGGGGGTTGCGGCGGCGCCGGCGCGGGGGGCCGGCGTCACCGGCCGGCGCCGGCCAGCCGCACGTCGGCCGGCATGCCGGGCTTGAGATCGTGCGTACTGTCGCCGGCAATGCGGACCTTGACCGCGTACACGAGCTTCACGCGTTCGTCGGCGGTCTGCACGTTGCGCGGCGTGAATTCCGCCTCGCTGGCGATGAACGACACGGCGCCCGGATAGGTCCTGCCGGTGTAGGTGTCGGTGCTGATCGTGGCGGACTCGCCGATCCGGACGGCGGCGATGCGGTCCTCGCGGACGTAGATGCGCACCCAGCGGTCGGCGAGATTCTCCACGGTGAATACTGGGGACCCGGCGGGCACCGCCTCGCCGGGCTCGCGGTTGCGGACCGTGACCACGCCGTCGAAGGGGGCGCGGATCACGGCCAAGTCGAGCGCGGCATCGGCCTGGCGCACGGCGGCGTCGGCCTGCCGCACCGCCGCGCGCTGGGCATCGATCGCCTCGGTGCGTGGTCCGGCGCGCACGAGGCGCAGCTGCTGCGCCGCCTGCTCGCGCGCGCTGCGGGCCACGTCGAGCGCGAGCGCGGCCTTGTCGTACGATTCACGGGGCACCGCACCGCCGGCGAACAGCCGATCGGTGCGGTCGAAGTCACGCCTCGCGTCGGCCAGCCGCGCCGACGCGGCGCTGTCGGCCTCGCGCGCCTGCGCCAACTCCTCGCTGCGCGCTCCGTTCTCCATCTCGGCGAGGCCGGAGCGGGTCGCGGCCAGGGCGGCGGCCGCCTGGGCCCGGCGCGCAAGGAGTTCGGTGCGATCGAGCACGGCCAGCGTTTCCCCCGTCTTCACGAAGTCGCCCTCGTGCGGCCCGACCGTGGCGATGCGGCCGGACTGTTGGAATCCGAGGTCGGCCTCGGTGGCCTCGACCGTGCCCGAGTCCGCGGGTGCGCCGGCGGCGGCGCGTGGGCGGACGAATCCGAAGTAGGCCACCGCGGCGACGACGAGCAGGCCGGCCACCGCCGGCACGATGCGTTTGGGGCTCATGGCAGGGACTCCACGTTGCGGGCGAGCCAGGCACTGGAGAGTTCGCCGACGGCGCGCGCGAGATCCACGCGCGCCGCGATCTCCGCGTGCCGGGCCTGAATGAGACTGGCCTGGTCCGAATAGAGCTTGGCCTCGGCGTCCAGATAGTCCGTCTGGACGGCCGTGCCGACGTCGAGCGCGAGGCGCTCGATGCGCTCGACCTCCTGGGATTGCGCGACGGCGCTCTCGAGCGCGCCGACGCGGGCGTGCGTTTCGCGCAGCGCGGCCAGCGCCTGGTCCACGCCGGCGCCGACGTCTAGCCTGGCGGTGCGCACCTGCGCTTCGGCGGCGCGCTGGTCGGCGGCTGCGCGGTCGATGCCGTTCTCCCGGCTGCCGCCGGTGTAGATCGGGTACGACAGGGCGAGGCCCGACCTGCCACTGCGACGAATAGTTGCCGAGCCAGCGGCCGTAGTCGAAGAACCCGCCCTGCATGGACAGGTCGGGCAGCCGCGTGGCGCGCGCCGCGGCGAGTCCGGCGTTGGCGGCGAGCACCCGCTGGTCCAACTGGCGCACGGTGGCGTTCGTACGTTGGGCGCGTTCCACCAGGGCGGCGCGCTCGGCGGACGAGGTGTCGGCGGCGGCCGCGCCGTCGGCGAGGGCGAGCGGCGCGAGGACGGCGCCGTGTACGTCGTCGTACGGGATCTGGGAGACGCGTGCGAGTTGGCGTTCGGCCACGTCGAGCCGGGCGGCCGCGGAGATGCGGTCGGCCCGCGCCCGCTGCACTTCGGCGTCCATGCGCAGTACGTCGACGCGCGCGGCGCGCCCCTGGTCCTCGAGTTGGCGCGTCTGCTGTTCGGCGGCGGCGAGCGCGGCCACGAGGCGATCCTGGGCCGCCAGCAACTCGCGGGCGTCGAGCACGGCGAGGTACCCGGCCACCGTGGACGTGATGAGCTGCTGTTCGGTGGACGTCACGACATCGCCGGCCGCGTCGTGGAGGGCGCTCTGGGCCCGGAGCTGCGCGGCGCGCTTGCCGAAGTCGAACACCGTCCAGTTGACGGTGATGCCAGCCTGATAGGGCGTGGGGTCGAACAGCGGCAGATGTTGGAGGTTGAGCCCGTGCAATGGGGCGACGATCATCGGCTGCTGGAATCGATCGAACGACCCGTTGAAGGCGACGTCGGGCCGGCGGGCGGCGTAGGCGTCGGCGAGGTCGGCGGCGGAGTGGGCGTGGGCGGCGCGCGCGGCGGCGAGCGTGGGGTGCGAGGCGAGGGCGCGGTCGACGACGGCTTGCAGGGTGAGCCGCGCGGTGTCCTGTGCCTGCACCGCGAGCGCGAGGAGCAGGGCGGCGATCATGACGGGACCGGAGGAAGGGTGGGGGTGGCGGCGGCGGCGATGGAGCGGCGCACGCTCGCGGCGACGTGGTCGGTAATGCGCGTTTGCTGATCGGCGGCGTCGGGGTCGACGCCGAGGGCGACGCTGACCACGCGCCGCGCGGCGCGCACGAAGAACGGCTGGGACATGACGGTGACGGCGAGCAGCGCGGGGTCGCCGGCGCGGATGGTGCCGTCGCGCTGCCCCTCGGCGATCACGCCGGAGACCGCGCCGATGTTGCGCCGCATGAGCGCGGCGATGGGCGGGGGGAGGGGCCGGTCGTTGGCGAGTTCGCGCAGCAGGACGATGGGCGCGCCAGGGTGGTCGCCGAGGTGGGCGAGGGCGCCGCGGACGATGGCTTCGATGCGATCGAGCGGGGCGCCGGGCGTGGCGGCGAGCTCGGCGATCCGTGTGGCGAACGGATCGGCCATGGACTCGATGGCGGCGTGATAGAGCGCTTCTTTGGAGCCGAAGTGGTAGGTGACGGCGCCGAGGTTGACCCTGGCTTTGGCGACGATATCGCGAACGGAGACGGAGTCGTAGCCGCGGCTGGTGAAGAGTTCGCGTGCGGCGGCGAGGATGCGATCGTGGGTAGGAAGGGGCTGGTTCATACGTTCGTATTATGTGATACGATCGTATGAGAGTCAACAGGCGGCCAGGTGTTACGCGGAGTGAGTGCGATTGCGCCGTGTTCGGTCTCCGTGACTAAGAGCAGCGGATTCAACGGATTACCCGGAAACGACGAACAGAAAAATTGGGGGATGACTGGACCGAGTTCGGCGGTGGCATGTTCCGCGCGCTGGGCGCCGCGAGTGGGCAGGAACCGTGGCGGGCGTAAGCTGGTATGTTGGCGCGAGGACCATCGCCATGCGAAAGGAGCGACGATGCTGATCAGGAAGCCGGACGACGTGGCGTCGTCCGAGATCACGCCGGAACGCGAGTACGTGAATCGCCGCTCGTTCCTGAAGTTGGCGGGAGGCGTGGGGGCCGTGGCGGCGGGGAGCGCGCTGGCGCCGCGGCTGGTGGGGAGCGCGCTGGTGACGGACGGCGCACGGCCGGACGACACGCCCAACAGCTGGGACCAGATCACGTCGTACAACAATTATTACGAATTCGGCACCGACAAGGCCGACCCCAAGGCCAACGCGCAGGGGTTGCGGACGCGGCCGTGGTCGATCGAGGTGGCCGGGTTGTGCGCGAAGCCCGGGCACTACGACTACGACGACCTGTTCAAGCCGGGCGATCGCGTGGACCGGGTGTACCGGCTGCGGTGCGTGGAAGCGTGGTCGATGGTGATTCCGTGGAACGGGTATGTGCTGGCGGACGTGCTCAAACGGTTCGCGCCGGCGCCGGGGGCGAAGTACGTGAAGTTCACGACGCTCTACGATCCGCGGCAGATGCCCGGCCAGCGGCGGGACGTGTTGCAGTGGCCGTACGTGGAGGGGCTGCGGATGGACGAGGCGATGCACCCGTTGACGCTGCTGGTCACGGGATTGTACGGGCGGCCGCTGCCCAACCAGGACGGCGCGCCGGTGCGCCTGGTGGTGCCGTGGAAGTACGGGTTCAAGGGGATCAAGGCGATCGTGAAGATCGAGTTCGTGGCGCAGCAGCCGATGACCGCCTGGATGCTGGCGGCGAGCGACGAGTACGGGTTTTACGCGAACGTGAATCCCACGGTGGACCACCCGCGGTGGACGCAGTCGGTGGAGCGGCGGATCGGGGAATTCCGCCGCCGGCCGACGCTGATGTTCAACGGGTACGGCGACCAGGTGGCATCGCTCTACAGCGGGATGGATCTGAGGAAGTACTTCTGACCGTCTCGCAGACCCTGGGCCGGCAGCGCTGGCTCAAGCCGTTGGCGTTCGCGGCGTGCCTGCTGCCGGCGGCCGATCTGATCCGGCGGGCGCTGACGCCGGACGGGCTCGGGGCGAATCCGATCGAAGAGGCGGAGATCTTCACCGGCCTGTGGACGCTGCGGTTCGTGGCGATCACCCTGGCCGTGACGCCGGCCCGCCGGCTGCTCGGCCTGGGGTTCCTGGCCCGGTACCGGCGGATGTTCGGCTTATTCGCCTTCTTCTATGCCGTGGTCCATCTGTCGATGTGGGTGGGGGTGGACTGGTTCTTCGCCTGGAGACTGATGGGGCGGGAGATCGCGAAGCACCGGTACATCCTGGTGGGCATGGCGAGCTTCCTGCTGCTCCTGCCCCTGGCGTTCACCTCGACCAACGCGTCGGTGCGCCGGCTGGGCGGACGCCGCTGGGCGCGGCTTCACCGTCTGGTCGTATCTCGTCGCCATCGGGGGCACGGTCCACTACCTTTGGGCGGTGAAGAAGGACACGCTGTTCCCGCTGGTGTACCTCGCCGTGTTCGTCGGGTTGCTCGGCTACCGCCTGGTCGCGCGGTGGTGGCAGCGACGCGCGGCTCCCGCCCACGTGCCCCGCCGGTGTCGCGCACCCCACCTTCCAGCGCAGCGAATAGTCCATACGCGTGTTTCGCGATCGCGGCTCCCGGATTGGAGCCGCTGGTGGCGGCGGAGCTGGCGGCGTTGGGCGAGGCGCCGCAGGCGGAAGCGGGTGGGGTGGCGTGGACGGGGGATGCGGCCTCGCTGCTGCGGGGGAACCTGTGGCTGCGCACGGCCAGCCGCGTGGTGGTGCGGGCGGCGGAGTTCAAGGCGCGGACTTTCTACGAACTGGAACGCCATGCGCGCCGCGTGCCCTGGGAGCGGTTCGTGGCGGCCGGGGGGTCGGTGCGGTTCCGGGTGACGTGTCGCAAGTCGCGGCTCTACCACTCGGACGCGGTGGCGGAGCGTCTGGCGGCGGCGATCGAGCACCGGTTGGGCGCGGCCAGCGCGTTCACGGCGCGGGAGAGCGCGGACGACGAGGAACTGGACACGCCGGGCCGCGAGCAGTTGTTCGTGGTGCGGATGGCGCACGACGTGTGCACCGTGAGCGCGGACAGTTCCGGGGCGCTGCTGCACCTGCGGGGGTACCGCCAGGCGGTGGCGCGGGCCCCGTTGCGGGAGACGCTGGCCGCGGCGCTGCTGCTGTCGGCGGACTGGCGGGGCACGGTGCCGCTGGTGGATCCGCTCTGCGGGTCGGGGACGATTCCGATCGAAGGGGCGCTAATCGCGCGGGACATCGCGCCCGGGCTGAGGCGGCAGTTCGCGTGCACGGCGTGGCCGGGGTTTCCGCGCGAGGTGTTGGCGCAGGCGCTGGCCGCCGCGGAAGCGCGGATCCGGCCGGCGGTGGCCGCGCCGATTCTCGGGTCCGACCGCGACGCGGGGGCGATCGACGCGGCGCGGGCGAACGCCGAGCGGGCCGGCGTGGGCGCCGACGTCGCATTCTCGGTGCGGGCCATCTCGGCCGTCGAGCCGCCGGCGGGTCCGGGGTTGGCGGCGACGAACCCGCCGTACGGGGTGCGCGTGGGCGAACGCCACGAGATCCGGAATCTGTACGCCCAGTTGGGCCACGTCCTGCGCCGGCAGTGCGGCGGGTGGCGCGTGGCGCTGTTCTCGCCGGACGCGCGGCTCACGCAGCAGATCGGGATTCCGCTGGCGGTGGCGGCGTCGACGACGAACGGCGGGATCGCGGTGCGGATCGAGATGGGGGACGTGCCGGCGGCGCCGGCACCGGCGCGCATCTACTTTTGAGGATGGACGGCCGTTGAGCGAGGCGTGGCGATGACCCAGACCATCGATGGCCGAAGCGCCGGCCGGCCGGCGGACGACGCCGGGGTCGTGGTGTCGGTGAACGTTTCGAGCGGCGGCGTTCCGAAGCGGCGCGTGGAGCGGGCCGAGGTTTCGGCGCAGGGGATGGCGGGCGATCGGCAGCGGGATCTGGTGCATCATGGCGGGGAAGCGCGGGCGCTCTGTCTCTATTCGGCGGACCTCATCGATGCCCTGCGGGCCGAAGGGCACCCGATCGCCATCGGCGACGCCGGGGAGAATCTCACGGTGCGCGGCGTGTCCTGGGACGCGATGACGGTGGGCGCGCGGGTGCGCGTGGGGGAGGTGGAAGCCGAGATCACGGCGTTCGCCGATCCCTGTGCCAATCTGCGGGCCTGTTTCACGGACGGGCGGATCGGGCGCATTGCGCAGCGGGCGCATCCCGGATGGAGCCGCGTGTATGCGCGCGTGGTGCGGGCGGGCGCGGTGGCGGTGGGCGACGCGGTGTCGGTGGCGCGGCCCTGACGGGCGCCGGCGGAGCGCCGCCGCCGCATTGTCGCCCATGACGCCCGGCGGTAAGTTGGCGCACGCTCATGCGTAACCCCATCCAGGACCTCAAGCGCGCGCGCGGCGCGCTGCGCAAGCTGCGGCCGTTCATCGCGATGACCCCGGCGCGCACGGCCGGCGTGTCGGCGACGATGGCGCTGACGACGGTGCTCGAGGTGACGGGGGTGGCGCTGCTGGCGCAACTGCTCAACGTGGTGCTCGGCACGACGTCGAGCGGGTCGCGCATGGTGCGGCTGGTGCTGCAGGTGCTGCCGGCCGGCACGCCGGTCCAGATCTCGATCATCTTCGCCGTGGCGATCGTGGTGACGATCGGGCTCAAGAACCTATCGAGCTACGCCAACGCGACGCTCATGGCGCGGGTGCAGCGCGAGAGCGTGGAGAATCTGCGGGGGGTGCTGTTCCGGCGGCTACAGGCGGCGCCGCTGGAGGTGTTCGAGCAGCGATCCTCGGCGGCGCTCTCCAACCTGTTCGTCGAGGAAACGCGCCGGGCGCTGGACTGCCTGACGGTGGTGTTGGGCATGGCGCAGACCTCGGCCACGGCGGGGCTCTTCTTCCTCGTGCTGATCTGGATCTCGCCGTCGCTCGCGGTGGCCACGCTGGTTACCGGCGGCCTCGTGGCGGCGCTGGTATCGCGGCTGTACGGGCATTTCGGGCGGCTGGGCAAGGTGCTCACGGCGGCGAACATGGAGTTGACGCGGGCGACGGCCGAGGCGTTCAACGGAGTGCGGGTGGTGCGGGCGGCCAACGCGCAGGACGTGATGGTCGGCCGGTTCGAGACGGCGAGCCGCCAGCAGGCGCGCACCGACGAGCGGTTCCAGCGGGCGAGCGCGGTGCTGACCCCGGTGGTGGAGACGGGTTCGATCACGATGGCGCTCGTTCTGCTCGTGGGCACGTTCGCGCTGCTGGTGGCGCCGGGGCACATGTCGCAGGCCAAGCTGACGGCGTTCGGCCTGGTGCTCCTGCGGCTCGTGCCGCTCGTGAACCGGTTCTTCGGCACGCAGGCCCAGCTGTTCTATCTGTCGGGGAGCGCGCGCGAGATCGTGCGGTGGCTGGACACGCCGCGGTTCCCGACCCGGGCGTTCGGCACGGCAACGTTCCAGCGGGTGACCGATCGGATCGCGGTGCACGAGCTGTCGTACCACTACGATCAGAGCAAGGCGGCGTTGGACGCCGTGTCGTTCGAGATCCCGGCGGGAACCACGGTGGCGCTCGTAGGGCGATCGGGCAGCGGCAAGTCGACGCTGGCCACGCTGCTCATGCGGCTGCGGGAGCCGACGGGCGGAGGCGTGCTGGTGGACGGGGTGGATTACTGGACGTACTCGGCGGAGAGCTGGCACGAGCACGTGGCGCTCGTGGAACAGGAGCCGTTCCTGTTCAACGACACGCTCGGCGCCAACGTGTCGTTCGGGTGGGCGCGGGCGACGACGGAGGACATCGAGTTCGCGCTCCATGTGGCGCACCTGGACGATTTCCTGGAATCGCTGCCGGATCGTCTGGACACGCCGATCGGGGAGCGCGGCGTGCTGCTGTCGGGCGGGCAGCGGCAGCGGCTGTCCATCGCGCGGGCGATCGTGCGCAACCCGCGGCTGCTGATTCTAGACGAGGCGACGTCGAATCTGGACACGGTGTCGGAGGAGCTGGTGCAGGCGGCGCTGGTGGCGGCGACGCGCGGACGCACGACGCTGGTGATCGCGCACCGGTTGTCGACCGTGCGACGGGCGGATCGGATCGTCGTGCTGCGTGAAGGGCGGGTGGCGGAAATGGGCACGTGGGAGGAGCTGGTGGCCGGCAACGGCCCGTTCGCCGCGCTGGTCCAGAGCGGCTTCAACGTGGACGCGCGGGAGTAGGGCCGGGATCGCCGGCGGCCGACGCGGTGGGGCGCG
This sequence comes from uncultured Gemmatimonadaceae bacterium, assembly GCA_963729495.1. Taxonomy (GTDB): domain Bacteria; phylum Gemmatimonadota; class Gemmatimonadetes; order Gemmatimonadales; family Gemmatimonadaceae; genus JAGWRI01. The sequence goes on along the minus strand of CAVSOM010000010.1, from coordinate 393,163 downwards.
GGCGCTACTCGCTGCGCAGCGCCACCAGCGGATCGACGCGCGTGGCGCGGCGGGCGGGGACGAGGCAGGCGACGAGCCCCGTGGCGGCGAGGACGAGCGCCACGCCGCCGAAGATCGCCGGGTCGCGCGGCTGCACGTCGAACAGGATCAGGCTCAGGAACTGCGCCACCGTGGACGCGAGGGCGAGGCCGAGCACCAGGCCAATGCCCACCTGGAGGATGCCCTGCCGGAAGATCATCCGGATCACGTCGGCGCCGCGCGCGCCGAGCGCCATGCGGATGCCGACCTCGCGCGTGCGCCGGCTCACCGAGAACGACATGACGGCGTACAGCCCGATCGCCGCGAGGAAGAGGGCGACCGCCCCGAAGATCATGAACATGGTGCCGAACACGCGCACGAACCACAGCGGGCGGGCGAGCGCCTCGTCCATCGAGTACGGCCAGTAGATGGGAATGTCGGGATCGAGCGAGGCGACCGTGTTCCGCACCTGCGCCACGAGGGCCATGGGGGGACCGGCGGTGCGGACGGCCATGCTGACGAAGTTCCCGTGGTGCTGCGTGAGCGGCGTGAAGTACGCCGGCGGCCGCGGATGCTCCTGGTCGCCGGAGAAGGTGGTCGGGACGACGCCGACGATGGTCATCCAGGGCTCCGTGCTGTCGTTGCCGCCCTGGCGCATGCGCCGTCCGATGGGGTTCTGCCCCTTGAAGTACGTGTCGGCGAAGGCGCGGTTCACCACCGCCACCGGGGGCGCGTCGACGTGATCGCTCGCTTCGATGCCCCGCCCCTGCGAGATCGGGATGTCGAACGTGGCGAAGTAATCGGGCGACACCGCGTACCAATTCGACCGCGGCAGGTCGCGCGGCGTGGGATACACCTTGCCCTCGACCTCGAACGTTCCACCGTTCGAGCCGACGCCGGGGAGCGCCGTCATGATGGCCGCCGAGCGCACGCCGGGCAGCGCGTCGAGCCGCTCCCGGAGCCGGTCGTAGAATTGGCGCTGCGCGGTGGTGTCCGTGTATCCGGCGGGGAAGCCGACGCGCGCGGTGAAGATGTTCGCCGTGCGGAAGCCCGGGTTCATGCCGCGCAGGCCGGCCACGCTCTTGGTGGTGAGCCCCGCGGCGACGAGCAGCCCGCAGGAGAGGGCGATCTCGAACACGACGAGGCCGCGGCTCATCCGGCCGATGCGCAGGCTCGACGACCCCCGCGCCTCGTCCTTCAGGACCTCGTTGATGTCGGTGCGTGCGGACTGGACGGCGGGAATCAGACCGGAGAACAGCGCCGCCAGGGCCGCCATGGCGATCACGAACAGCAGCACCGGCCCGTTGAGCCGGATGTCGACGAAGAACGGCACCTGGGTCGACGCCGTCAGTACGCGGTTGAACGCGTCGATGGAGAAGTACGCGAGCACGGTGCCGAACACCGCGCCGCCCAGGGCGAGCACCATCGCTTCGGCGAGGAATTGCCGCACGACCGCGGCGCGGCTCGCGCCGAGCGCGGTGCGGATACCCACTTCCTTGGTCCGGTGCGCGGCGCGGTCGAGGAGGAGGTTGGCCACGTTCGCGCACGCGATGAGCAGGACGAAGCACACCGCCGCGAGCATCGTGTAGAGCAGCCGCCGCGGATCGGGCCCCATCTCGGCGTCCACGAACCCCTTCGTGATCGCGGTGATGCCGTCGTTCGTCTTCTTGTATTCCTGTTGCAGCCGGGCGGCGATCGCCTGGAAATCGCCGGCCGCCTGTTCGAGCGACACGCCGGCCTTCCGCATGCCGACCACGGTCAGCCACTGGCCGGCGTCGCGCGGCTCGGCGAGCGGATCCTGCTGCAAGGGGAGCCAGAGGTCCGTGTTGTCGGGGAACACGTAGCCCTTGGGCATCACGCCCACGATCGTGAATGGCTGGCCGTTGGCGCGGAACACCGACCCCACGGCGCTCGAGTCGCCGCCGTAGCGCGTCTGCCACATGGCGTAGCTGATCACGGCGACGCGCGGCCCGCCGGGTGTGTCCTCGCCGTCGCGCAGCACGCGCCCGAGAATCGGATTCGTACCGGCCACCGTGAACGTGCCGGCGGTGACCCACGCGCCGTTGTACCGCTCCGGTTGCACCTTGCCGCTCACGTTCACCGTGCCGGTGTAGTAGCCGCCGATCGCGCTCAGGGTGTGTTGGCGCGCCTTGTAGTCGGCGAAATCCGCGACCGGAACGCCCATCTGATTGGCGCCGACGGACGGATTGGCGCGATAGATCTCGACGATCCGGTCGCCGTCGGGGAAGGGCAGGCCCGAGAGCAGGGCGCCGTACACCAGGCTGTACATCGTGGCCGTGAGGCCGATGCCCAGGGTCAGCGCGAGGGTCGCGACGATCGTCAGGCCGGGCGCCTTGACGAGCGTGCGAAATCCGTACCGCCAGTCGCGCCAGAAGGCCTGCATGGTGAGCTCCGCGTGGAATTCCTGGAGCGGTCATCGCGTCCGGCCGCCACGCTCGCGGTGGGCGGCGCCGGCCGCGGTCGGCCGAACGGCCCTCCCTACGGCGCTCGGCGCGGCGCGGTTTCGCGGGCGCGCTTGACGGGCGGCGGCGGCCCCGGCCAGTGTTCTTCGCGTGACCAGTTCCGGCGAGTTTCTCGACACGCCGCCCCGCGCGGCGGACTATCACTCCGGGCCGCCCGACCACGACCTCGACGCGCTCGCGGCGATGGATGCGCTGGGTGACGCGGTGGCGGTGATCGACGGCGGGTGGCGGGTGCGGTACATGAACGCGTCCTGGGAACGCATTCTGGGCGCTCCACGGGAGTCGGCGGTGGGGCAGCCGTTCTGGGCCGTGTACCCGGGATTCACCGTCGAGCCGGGGGCGGCGATGATCCGCACGACGCTCGCCGACGGCGCCACGCGGCGGTTCGACCTCGAGCACAACGTGGGCGGGGAACTGCGGGCGTACGGCGTGCGCGTGGCGCGCGACCGCACGGGGAACCTGGTGATCGTGGTGTCCCGAGCGTTCGCCATGCTGCGCAGCGTGCGCGACAAGGCGCTCGAAGAACGGAACGAAGAGAACGAATCGCTGCGCGCGCTGGCGCGGCAGATGTCGGAGGTGGCGGACTCGGCCGAACTGCTGGCGCTGCTGTGCGAGGCGGCGGCCGCGCTGTGCCGGGGCCACGGAGCGGCCGTGCTGCGCACCACGGAGTCGCAGGAGGAGGCGGAGATCGTGGCCTCGGTGGGCATCGCGCGCCAGGTGGGCGGACTGCGATTCGCGCTCGCCGGATCGATGATGCAGCGGGCGATCGCGGCCCGCGAGGTGGCGACCGTGGACGACTTCGGCCGCTCCGACAGTCCACAGGCGCGGCGTCTGTCCGACGCCCGGATCGGGCCGCTGCTCCTGGCCCCGCTGATCGCCCACGATCGCGTGCTCGGCGCCCTGGCCGTGGTCCGGGACGCGCAGTCGGTGCCGTTCAACACGCGCGAGGCCCAGCGGTTGCGGGTGATCGCCGACCATGCCGCGCTCGCCATGTGGAAGGAGTTGCTGTACGAACAGGCGCAGGCAGGGGATGCGGCCAAGGGACGGTTCCTGGCGACGATCTCGCACGAGCTGCGGACGCCGCTCACGGCGCTCACCGGCTACGAGGAACTGCTCAGCGACCAGGTGATCGGGCCGCTGTCCGAGGCGCAGCTCGACGTGCTGGCCCGCGTGCGCGCGGTGACCGAGCACCTGGCATCGATGATCGAGGAGGTGCTGGCCTACACCAGTCTCGAGGCGGGAGGCGAAGTGGTGCGTCCCACCGAGTTTCTGGCCGACGACCTGGTGGCGGCGGCCGCGGCGATGGCCGAACCGCAGGCGCGGCGCAAGCAGGTGGCGGTGATCTGCGAGCCGTCGGGGCGGCCCATCCGGCTGACCAGCGACGTGGACAAGGCGCGGCAGGTGCTGGTGAACCTGGCCGGGAACGCGGTGAAGTTCACCGATGCCGGCGAGGTGCGGCTCTCGGTGCGGACCGAAGGCGGCGAGGTCCGGTTCGCCGTGCGCGACACGGGCATCGGCATTTCGCCCGCCGACCTGGCGCGTCTGTTCCATCCATTCGCGCAGTTGGAGGCCGGCCCGACGCGGCGCTTCGGCGGCACGGGGCTGGGCTTGTACATCTCCCGGCGGCTGGCCGACCTGCTCGGCGGGCGCATCGACGTGGAGTCAACCCCCGGGGTGGGATCGACGTTCGCGCTCGTGTTGCCGATCGAGACGCCGGATTGAGGCGTCGGGCGTGCTAACGGGCCCGGGGGCGGGGCGATTAGATTTTCTCCGATGAGCGGGCTCCCGATTTCGAGCGTATTCAACGATGGGTACGTGGCCGAAGCCTACGAGGCGTATCGGCGCGATCCGGCGTCGGTGGACGAGTCCTGGCGCCAGTTCTTCCGGTTCGCGGAATCGCTGAGCGGCGCGGCGCCGGCCACCGGCGGCGGATACGACGCCGAGGTGTTGCGCAAGGCGGCCGGGGCGGGGGCGCTCGTGGCGGCGATCCGGCGGTACGGCCATTACGCGGTGCCGATCGATCCGCTGGGGACGCCGCCGATCGGGGCGGCCGAGTTGACGCCCGAGTATCACGGGATCACCGAGGCGGATCTGCGCGACGTACCGGCGACGGCGCTGGGAGAACGCGAGGGGACGGCGGCGGACGTCGTCGCCAAGCGGCGGTCGTGGTACTGTGGCGGGCTGGCCTACGAGTTCGTGCACGTGAGCGACGAGCACGAGCGGCTGTGGATTCGGGCGCAGATCGAGGAGGGCACGTTCACCGCGCCGCTCACCGCGGAGGAGAAGACGGCGCTGCTCGGCCGGCTGACCGAGGTGGACGGATTCGAGCGATTCCTGGGGCTGGCGTTCGTGAACGCGAAGCGGTTCTCGATCGAGGGGGTGGACGCGCTGGTGCCGATGATCGACGAAGCGATCGTGCGAGCGGCGGCGAGCGGCGCGGACACGGTGGTGCTCGGCATGGCGCATCGCGGGCGGTTGAACGTGCTGCGCCACGTGATGGGAAAGCCGGCGCGGGAACTGTTCGCCGAATTCGCCGGCGAGCGGGTGTCGCCCGATCCCAACCGGTCGGGGGACGTGAAGTATCATCTCGGCTACCGCGCGGAGCGGCGGATCGGCGAGCGGACGCTGCAGCTGGAGCTGGTGCCGAACCCCAGCCATCTCGAGCTGGTGAACCCGGTGATGACGGGGGTGGCGCGGGCGTTGCAGCGGGCGGCGGGGCATCCGGCGGCGGACGGCGAGCAGACGGTGCTGCCGATCTGCGTGCACGGCGACGCGGCGTTCCCGGGCGAGGGGGTGGTGGCGGAGACGTTCAACCTGGCGCTGCTGCGCGGCTACCGGGTGGGCGGCACGCTGCACCTCATCACCAACAATCAGGTCGGCTTCACCACCGATCCCACCGACGCGCGGTCGACGCACTACGCGAGCGATCTGGCCAAGGGGTTCGAGGTGCCGATCGTGCACGTCAACGCCGACGACCTCGAGGCCTGCGTGCAGGCGGTGCGGCTGGCGATGCGGTACCGCGACCGGTTCCATAAGGATTTCCTAATAGACCTGGTGGGGTACCGGCGGCACGGGCACAACGAGGCCGACCAGCCGGCGTTCACGCAGCCGCGGATGTACGACCTGATCAAGACGCACCCCACGGCGCGCGAGGTGTGGGGCGCGCGGCTGGTGCGGGAGCGGGTGGTGACGGACGCCGACGTGCAGGCGATGGATCGGGCGGTGGCCGACGGGCTGGGGGAGATCTTCCAGCAGGTGCAGGCGGCGGGGGAGGAGACGGCGGGTGCGGTCGCCGCCGCGCCGCCGCCGCGTTGGGACCACCCCGCGACGGCCGTGCCGGCGGACCGTCTGGCGGCCCTCAACGACGAGATGCTCCGTTGGCCCGAGGGCTTCAAGCTGCATCCGACGCTGCGGCGCACGCTGGCTCGCCGGCGCGACGGCCTGCGGGCGGGGGCGATCGACTGGGGGCATGCCGAGTCGCTGGCCTTCGCGTCGCTGCTCGTGGACGGCCTGGGGGTGCGCTTGTCGGGGCAGGACGCCGAGCGGGGGACGTTCTCGCACCGGCAGGCGGTGCTGCACGACGTGGAGAGCGGGGCGACATACACGCCGCTGGCCCACCTGGCGGGGGGCCGAGCGCCGTTCGAGATCTATAATAGCCCGCTCTCCGAATTGGCGGTGCTGGGGTTCGAATACGGATTCAGCGGCGCGGCGGCGCGGCATCTCACGCTGTGGGAGGCGCAGTACGGAGATTTCGCCAACGTGGCGCAGCCGATCGTCGACCAGTTCCTGTCGGCCGGTCACTCGAAGTGGGGGCAGGATGCGGCGCTCGTGCTGCTGCTGCCGCACGGCTACGAGGGGCAGGGGCCGGAGCATTCGAGTGCGCGGCTGGAGCGGTATCTGCAGCTGACGGCCGAGGAGAACCTGTCGGTGGCGTATCTGTCCACGCCGGCCCAGTACTTCCATGCGCTGCGGCGGCAGGCGATGCGCGCCATGCGGCGCCCGCTGGTGCTGATGCAGCCCAAGTCGCTGCTGCGGTTGGCGGCGGCGATGTCGGATCTGGAGGCGCTGAGCACCGGGGGGTTCCGGCCGGTGCTGGACGATCCGGCGGCCGTCGCGCACCGCGACGCGGTGCGCCGCATCGTGTTCTGCACCGGCAAGCTGTACTACGACCTGCTCGAGGCCCGCACCCGGGCGGCGGCCGAGCCGGGCGTGGCGCTGGTGCGCGTGGAGGAGTTGGCGCCGTGGCCGCACGACGCGATCGCCGCGGTGGTGGACGCGTACGCGAACGTGGAGGACGTGGTGTGGGCGCAGGAAGAGCCGCGCAACATGGGCGCGTGGACGTACGTTTCGCCGCGGCTGCGCGCGTCCACCGGCACGCAGCTGGCCGTGCGCTACGTGGGGCGACCGGAACGGGCGAGCCCCGCCGAGGGTTATGCTTCGGTGCACGCGCGCGAACAGGCGCGCATCGTGGGCGACGCGCTGACCCTGGCCCCGGCCGGGGCGTCGCGTCGGAGGGCTGTGAAGGTCTAACCGTAGGGTCGCGCCCCGCGGGCGCGCCTCGAGCGATCGTTCCCGCAATCCGGTGAGGGTGGCGTGCGAAGTCGGTTCCTCGTGCTGGTGGCAGCGTTCGTGTCGACGCCGCACGTCCTGATGGGCCAGGCGCGCGGCGCCGCCGGGCTCGGCGACGCGGTGGACGGGTTGGGCGTGTCGGTGCGCGTGCTGATGATCGGCGCCCATCCCGACGACGAGGACACGCAGCTGATCACGTACCTGGCCACGGGGCGCCACATCGAGACGGCGTACCTGTCGCTGAATCGCGGCGAGGGCGGGCAGAACCTGATCGGCAACGAACTCGGCCCGCTGCTGGGAATGATCCGGACGGAGGAGCTGCTGGCCGCGCGGCGGATCGACGGGGGACGCCAGTACTTCACCCGCGCCTACGATTTCGGATTCTCGAAAACGGCCGCGGAGACGTTCAAGCACTGGCCGCGCGACTCGATTCTGCGCGACATGATCAGCGTCATCCGGGCGTTCCGGCCGCAGGTGATCATCTCCGTCTGGTCGGGCACGCCGCGCGACGGGCACGGGCACCATCAGGTGTCGGGCATCCTGTCGCGCGAGGCGTTCGACCTGGCGGGCGACACGGTGCGCTATCCGCGGTCGACCACGAACGGGATGGGGGGGTGGACGCCGCTGGCGTTCTACCGATCGGCGCGGCGGTTCGGCGGCCGAGGCGCGGCGGTGGCCGGGGCGGTGCCGTTCGACGTCGGCGCGTACGACGTGCTCGAGGGCCGCACGTACGCCGAGATCGCGGCCGAGAGCCGTTCGCAGCACCGGTCGCAGGGGCAGGGGAACCTCGCGCCGCTACGGACCGGTCTGGATTACGTGCAGTTGGAAGTCGCGCGCGCGCCGGCCGACAGCGGCGACACGACGACGCTCTTTCCCGGCCTGGATACGAGCTTCGCGCGGTTCCGCGGGCTTCCCATTCCGGCCGCGGCCCATGCGGCGGTCGATTCGCTCGACGGCGTGCGCGCCGAGATCGCGCGGCGCGCCAACCTCGCCGATCCCGCGGGCATGGTGGCGCCGCTCGCGCACTATCTGGCGCTGGTGCAACGGGCGCAGCAGGCGGCGGCGCGGTGCGAAGCGGCGGCGCTGCCCGTGCCGGTGTGCGCCGGCGCGATGGGCGACTTCGCCGCCACGATGGACGAGCAGGCGCGCCGCGCCACGCGCGCCCTGCTGCTCGCCTCGGGGGTGGAGCTGCTGGCCACCGCGCCGCGCGACGTGATCGCCCTCGGCGACAGCGCGCGCGTGACGATCACGGCGGTCAATCACGGCGCGGCGCCGGTGACCTTCTTGGGCCGCGACGGCGCGTCGGCCCCGCGCGCGGTGCCGCCGGGCGAACTGGCGGACGAGTCGTACGAACTGGCGCCGCGCGGCGATCCCACGATGGCCTGGTGGCTCAGATATCCGCTCGAAGGGGACATGCTGCGCCTGCGGCCGGCGAGCGACCACGGCGGCACGCCGGTGCCGCAACTGCTCGAGGGCGCCGATCGCGTGGAGAGCTCGGGCGTGGAGGTGGGACTGGAAATCGCGGGCACGCGGTTCACCGCCGAGGTCTCGCCCATCGTCCACCGGTTCGCCGATCCGGCCACCGGCGAGGTGGACCGGTCGATCGCGTTCGCGCCGCCGATCACGCTGCTCTTCGATCACGACGTCGAGTACGCGCGCGCCGACGCGCCGCTCGATCGCGTGGAGCGCGTGCGGGTGCGCTCCGACGCGTCGGCCGAACGGCGGGTCGAGGTGCGGCTCGCGCTCCCGCCGGGCCTGGCCACGGACAGCGCCACCCGCGCCGTGACGCTGGCGCCGGGCAGCGACGCCGAATTGGATTTTCGCGTGCGGGGAACGCTCACGCCCGGGGTCGACACGATCTCCGCGTCGGCGACGAGCGACGGCCAACGGTTCACGTCGGGGTTCGTGGCGGTCGACTACCCGCACATCCGGACCGAGCGCACGTACCGTCCGGCGGCGCTCGCCATCGAGGCGGTGCACGTGACCTACGCGGCCGGGATGCGCCTGGCGTACGTGCCGGGCGTGGGCGACAACGTGGAGCCGATGCTCGAGCAACTGGGGCTGCGGGTGACGACGATCGCTCCCGACCAGGTGGCGCAGGCGGACCTGTCTCCGTACTCGGCGGTGGTGGTGGGGCCGCGGGCATTCGGCGCCAGCGACGTGCTGCGCGCCAACGCCGGGCGGCTCCTGGAGTACGCCCGGAACGGCGGCACGCTGGTGGAGCAGTACGGCCAGTACGAGATGGCCCAGCCCGGTATCCTGCCGTATCCGATCACGCTGGCCCGGCCGGCCGACCGCGTGACCGAGGAAGATTCGCCGGTCACGATTCTCGATCCGGCGTCGCCGCTGCTCAATACGCCGAACAAGATCACGGCGGCCGACTTTGAGCAGTGGGTGCAGGAGCGGTCGTCGTACATGCCGCACACGTTCGACCCGCGCTACCATACTATTTTGTCAATGCACGACACCGGCGAGCCGCCCAACGACGCCGGCATCCTGGTGGCGCCGGTGGGCCAGGGCACCTTCGCGTACGTGACCCTGAGCTTCTTCCGGCAACTGCCGGCGGGCAATCGCGGCGCGGCGCGGTTGTTCGTGAACATCCTGTCGGCCAGGCAGAGCGCCGCCACGGGCCGGCGCCCGACGCTCCCCACGCCGTGAGGCGCGCGGCCGGCCTGGCCCGCCGCCTGGGCGCGGTCGCGTGGGCCGCGTCGATCGCGTGGGCGGCGGGGTGCGCGCACGATTCGCGCACGCCGCTCGTCGTGTATTCGCCGCACGGCAAGGACCTGCTGCAGTACTACGCGCGGGCATTCGAAGCCGCGCATCCGAACGTGGACGTGCAGTGGGTGGACATGGGATCGCAGGACGTGCTCGATCGTTTGCGATCGGAGCACGCGAACCCGCAGGCCGACGTGTGGTTCGGCGCGCCGTCGGAGACGTTCACGCGCGCGGCGGGCGAGGGGCTACTCGAGCCGTACCGGCCGAGCTGGGCCGCCGACGTGCCCGACGACGCGCGCGATCCGCACGATCTGTGGTACGGCACGTACCTCACCCCCGAGGTGATCGCCTACAATTCCGACGCCGTGCCCAAGGCGGAGGCGCCCAAGGATTGGGACGACGTGCTCGATCCGAGGTGGAAGGGACAGGTGCTCATTCGCGATCCCGTGGCGTCGGGATCGATGCGGGCGATCTTCGCGGCGATCGTGGCGCGGTCCATCGCGCAGACGGGATCGGAGGCCGCGGGGTGGGAATGGCTGCGGCGCCTGGACGGGCAGACCAGCGAGTACACGCTCAACCCCACGCTCCTCTATCAGAAGCTGGGCCGGCGGGAGGGGCTGATCAGTCTCTGGGACATGCCCGACATCGCCGAATTGGAACGCAAGTCGGAGTTTCCGATCGCCTACGTGATTCCGAGCAGCGGCACACCGCTGCTGGTGGACGCGATCGCGATCGTGAAGGGGAGCAAACACCCCGACCTGGCCCGGCAGTTCTACGAATTCGTGACCACGCCGCCGGCGCTGCTCGACGCGGCGCGGCGGTTCGTGCGCATTCCCGTGCGCACCGATCTGCCGGCGGATTCGCTGCCCGAGTGGTACCGGGCGGTACAGCCGCAGCTCCGGCCGATGCCGATCGACCAACGGATGCTCCTCGACAGCACGGACACGTGGATGCGGTACTGGGACGCGAACATCCGCAACAGCCGGCGCGGAAAATGAGCGAGCCGAGCGGGCTGCGCCTGATCGGCGTGTCGCGCCGCTACGAGGGAACGGGGCGGGGCGTGGAGTCGCTGTCGCTCGACGTGCGGCCCGGCGAACTGCTGGCGCTGATCGGCGCGTCGGGGTCGGGCAAGACGACGACGCTGCGCATGATCGCGGGGTACGAACCCCCGGACGCGGGGCGCATCGCGCTGGTGAATGCCGCGGGCGCGGAACGCGACGTGACGCGCGAGGCGCCGCAGCGCCGCGGGTTCGGCATGGTGTTCCAGCACTACGCGCTGTTTCCCCACATGTCGGTGCAGGAGAACGTGGCGTTCGGGCTCGAGGCGCGGCGGGTGCCGAAGGCCGCGCGGCTGGCCAGGGCCGCCGAAGCGCTGGCCGGCGCGGGGCTGGGCGGATACGGGGCGCGTGCCGTGCAGGCGCTCTCCGGGGGCGAACAGCAGCGCGTGGCGCTGGCCCGGGCGCTGGTGATCGAGCCCACGGTGCTGCTCCTCGACGAGCCGCTGTCGAACCTCGATCCGACGCTGCGCCAGTCCACGCGCGACGAGCTGCGGGAGATGCTGCACCGCTTGCGCATCACGGTGGTGTTCGTGACCCACGATCAGGAGGACGCGTTCGCGGTGGCCGACCGGGTGGCGATGCTGTGCGCCGGCCGGCTGGAGCAGGTGGGGACGCCCGAGGCGCTGTACCAGGCGCCGGCGTCGGCCGTGGTGGCGCGGTTCGTGGGGCGGGGCACGCTGGCGCGCGCCCGCGCCGACGGCGACGCGATCGTCGTGGCGATGGGGGGCACGGTGCAGCGCGCGCCGCTCGGCGCGTCGCCGGCCGGCGGGGCGCGGGAGGGGCTGGCCGTGCTCCGCCCGGAGTCGCTGACGCTGGTCGACGCGGCGGAGCCCGGGGCGTGGCGGGGCATCGCGCAGACGCGGCGCTACGCCGGCGACCACTACGTGTACCGGGTGGGGAACGTGCCCGGGGCGGCCGAGCCGCTCGAGGTGCGCTGCGAGCACGGGCGCCACGCCGAGGGCGACGCGGTGGGCGTGCGGCTGCGCGACCGCCCCGTGGCGCTGGTGCCGGCCGGGGCGCCGTGAAGAAGCGGTTCACCGGGCTGGCGCTGGCCGTGCTGGCGGTGCTCGCCTGGAGCGTGGTGTACCCCAACGCGTCGGTCGTGGCGGGGAGCTTCGCGCACGGGCTCGCCGACTGGCGCGCGTTCTTCGCGAGTCCCGCCGATCACGAGGCGCTGGTCAACACGATCATCATCTCGGTGGCCTCGGTGATCGCGTCGCTGGCCATCGGCATCCCGCTGGCGTTCCTGCTCACGCGGTTCGAATTCCGGGGGCGGCGCGTGCTGAGCGCGTTCGCCACGCTGCCGGCGGCGCTGCCGCCGCTGGTGGGGGTGATCGCGTTCCTGTTCCTGTACGGCGAGAGCGGCGTGGTGACCCGCGGCGTGCAGCGTCTGTTCGGGCTGTCGCGCGCGCCGTGGACGCTCACCGGCGTGTGGGCGATCGTGTTCGTGCACGCGTACACGATGTACGTGTACGTCTTCCTGTTCGTGTCGGCCGGGCTGGAACGGTACGACACCTCGCTCGACGAAGCGGCCTCGGGCCTGGGCGCGTCGCGCGCGCGGCGGCTGGCGCGCGTCACGCTGCCGCTGCTCACCCCGTCGATCGTGGGCTCGATGCTGCTCGTGTTCATGAGCGCGCTCGGGTCGTTCTCGGCGCCGTACATCTTCGGCGGCGGCATTCGCGTGCTGAGCACACAGATCCTGACGTCGAAGCTGAACGGCGCGATGGGCCTGGCCTACGTCGAGACGTCGATGCTCGCGCTCACGGCCGTGGCCGGGCTGCTGCTGATGCGGCGCGTGGAGCGGCGGCGGGAGTACGCGATGGCCGGCAAGGGGCGCGCCGCGCGGGCGCCGGTGCGCTCGGGTCGGTGGCGCGTGGCGGCCCCGGTGCTGGCCGCGGTGGCGGTCGTGTTCCTCATCCTGCCGCACGCCATGGTGGTGCTGGTGTCGTTCGCGCGCGACGGCACGTGGACCACGCAGGTTCTCCCGCCGCAGTACACGCTCGACAATTTCCGCCGTCTGGCCGTGGACCCCGATCTGTGGCAGCCGATCGCGAACAGCGTGAGCATGGCGGCGATCGCCACGGCGGCCAACGTCGTGTTCGGGTTCCTGGCCGCGTATCTGCTCGTGCTCACCCGCGCGCCCGGACGCCGGCTGCTCGGCCTGCTGGTGGCGCTGCCGTGGGCGATACCCGCCACGGCGATCGCGCTCGGCCTCGCGGCGACGTTCGACCGGAACGCATGGGCCACGGCGCGAGTGCTGCTCGTCGGCACGTTCTGGATTCTCCCCCTGGCGTATTTCATCCGGAACATTCCGCTCGTGACGAACGCCGTCGAAGGGTCGCTGCGGCAGATGGATCCGACGATCGAGGACGCGGCGCGCGGGTTGGGGGCCTCGTGGTGGCTGGCGATGCGGCGGGTGGTCTTGCCGGCGGCCCGGCCCGGGCTCGTGGCCGGCGCGATGCTGGCGTCGGTGGCCGCGGTGGGCGAGTTCGTGGCGAGCATCGTGCTCTATACGCACGACGACCGCCCGATCTCGATGGAGATTCTCTCGCAACTGCGCGGCCTGTCGTTCGGCACGGCGGCGGCCTACAGCGTGCTGCTGATCGCGCTGGTGCTGGCGATTACAATGGGCGCGCGATGGGCCGAAGCGAGAATGGCATGACGCTCGACCGGCCGCGCGTGCTCATCGTGGGCGGCGGATTCGGCGGGCTGTACGCGGCGCGGGCGCTCGCCCACTGCGCCGTCCGCGTGACGCTCGTGGACCGCACCAACCACCACCTGTTCCAGCCGCTGCTCTATCAGGCGGCCACCGCCACGCTGGCCCCCACCGACATCACGGCGCCCATCCGCTGGCTGCTGCGCCGGCAGGACAACGCGGAAGTGATCATGGCGGACGTCCAGCGACTGGACGTCGAGCGCCGGGAAGCCGTGGCCGACGGCGGAGCGCTGACGATCCCCTACGACTACCTGATTCTCGCGGCGGGAGCGTCGCGCTCGTACTTCGGGCACCCGGAATGGGAAACGGTGGCGCCCGGGCTCAAGACCGTCGAGGATGCGATTCGCATTCGCCAGCGCGTGCTGTTGGCGTTCGAGCGCGCCGAGAAGTCGCCGAGCGAGGCCGAACGGGCGCGGCAGCTGACGTTCGTCATCGTGGGAGGCGGCCCGACGGGCGTGGAGATGGCCGGCATGCTGCCGGCGATCACCCGGCACGCGCTTCCGCACGATTTTCGCCGCATCGATACGCGACGCGCGCGGGTGCTGCTGCTGGAGAGCGGGCGGCGCCTGCTGCCGGCGTTCCCGGAGGACCTCTCGCGGGCGGCGCGCCGATCGCTGGAGTCGCTGGGCGTCGAGGTGCGCACGGATACGCGCGTCACCCGCGTGGCGCGCGGCGTCGTGGAGGCAGGGGACGAGCGGATCGAAGCGGCGACAGCGATCTGGGCGGCGGGCAACGAGGCGTCGCGGCTCGGCCGGTCGCTGGGCGTGCCGCTCGATGGGGCGGGCCGCGTGATCGTCGGGGCGGACCTGTCGATTCCCGGCCACCCGGAGGTGTTCGTGGTGGGGGATCAGGCGGCGATGGCCTCGGGGGGCGAACCCGTGCCGGGCGTGGCGCCGGCCGCCATGCAGAGCGGGCCGGCGGCAGCGGCGAACGTCAGGCGGCTCGTGGCCGGCCGGCCGACGCGCCCATTCCGCTACGTGGACAAGGGCGACCTGGCGACGATCGGCCGGTACAAGGCCGTCGCACGGTTCGGGCGGTTGCACGTCTCGGGTCCGCTCGCCTGGTGGCTCTGGGTGTTCGTTCACATCATGTATCTGGCCGGATTCCGCAACCGGGCGAGCGTGCTGGTGCAGTGGGGGTACGCATTCTTCACGTACCAGCGGGGGTCGCGGCTGATCACCACCCGGCGTACCACCGGCGACTGACCGGCGGCTGGCCAGCGACGCGGCGCCCCGGAGCATGCCGGATCCGACGACCACCAGCGCCGGTCCCGCCCGGCCCGGACAAAATGTCCGCGTGCGCGATCTCCGACGGCGCGAGACGGATTGACATGGAGTCGTGGCGGCGGCCAGTGTTCGGCAGCAACCGCCGGCGCGCAAAGCGCTTGCGCGCCTGCGCCCTCTCGATCTCCAGCATGGCGATCTGCCGCCCGTGAATCCCGAAACCGAACCCGGTTCCAAGAGTACGCCGACGGCGCGATTCGAAGCGTTGTTCGAGGCGATCGCGCACGCGATCGCCGTGTTCGACGAACATCTCGAACTCGCGAGCGCCAATCCGCGCTATCTGGAGCTGACGGGGACCGCGGCGGCCGATGCGAAGGGCCGGTCGGTGTACGACGCGTTCCCCAACGCGCAGGCCGATCTCACCGAGCAGATCGACTCGGCGGTGCACGGCGCACCGGTGGTGGCGTTTCCCGTAACGTTCCAGCATCCCGGCGGGCCGCGCGAGGTCGAGGTGACGTTCGTGCCGATCGCCACGGCGGCCGGAAAGCGGGGACTGATCTTCGCGGGCAACGACATCACCGAGCGCGAGAAGCTGCGACTGGAGCTGGCGGGCAGCGTCGGCCAGCTCGAAACGATCTTCGACGTGATCCCCGATTCGGTGCGCGTGGTGGACGCCGAGGGCAACACGCTGCGCACCAACACGCAGGCTCAGCACGACCACGCGGCCAACACCCCGACGACGCTGCGCGAACTCTGGCAGCTCGATCGGCCGCGCACGCTCGACGGCACGAGCCTGTTCGTGCACGAGCATCCCACAGCGCGCGCGCTGCGCGGCGAACGCGTCCGGGGCGAGCGTCTGGAAGTGCGTCGCGGCCCCGACGCCGCGATGATCATCGACGTCAACGCCAACCCGCTGTACGACGAACAGGGGCGCATCCGCGGCGCGGTGACCGTGGAGCGGGACGTCACCTTCCGCACGCAGCTGCAGCAGCAACTGGAGGAGGAGGCGCGGCGCACCGCCGAACTCTACGAGCGGGTGTCCACCGAAGCCGAGCGTCTGGAACGCATGGTGCAGGAGCGGACGCAGGAGGTGTTGACGCTGCAGGAGGCGCGGTCGCGCGAACGGCGCCTGGCCGCGGTGGGGCAGCTGGCCGCCGGCGTGATGCACGACGTGAACAACGCGCTCAACCCGATCATGGCGGCGGCGTACCTGCTCGAGACCAGCGCCGAGCGTCCCGACGCGGTGCGCGACTACGCTGCGCGCATTGCCAAGGCCGCCGAAACCGGCGCCGCCACCGCGGCTCGCGTGGGACGGTTCATTCGCCAGGAGCCGATGAAGGGCGTGGGCGAGGAGATGATCGATCTGGCGACGGTGAGCGACGAGGTGGTGGCGATGACGCGGCCGCTGTGGGCGGAGCGGGCGCGCGGCGGCCTGGTGCAACTGGAACGGCAGTTCGCGCCCGGTTCGATGATTCGCGGCATCCCCGGCGAGATCCGCGAGGCGCTCCTCAACCTCGTGCAGAACGCGCTCGACGCGATGCACGGTGGCGGCACGCTCGGCCTCTCCACGCGCGTCGCCGACGGCCAGGTGTTTCTCGAGGTCCGCGACAGCGGCATCGGCATGTCGGACGAAGTCCGCGAGCGCGCGTTCGAACCGTTCTTCACGACGAAGGGCCAGGCCGGCACGGGCCTCGGGCTCGCCGAGGTCTACGGCATCGCCAAGCGTCACCGCGGCCGCGCCGAGATCGACTCGGTGCAGGGCCAGGGCACGACGATCCGGCTGGCGTTTCCGCTGGCCGTCGAGCGGCCCGCCGCGCCCGTCGCGGAACCGGCGAGCCGCCGCCTGCCCAGACGCGTGTTGCTCGTGGAGGACCACACCGACAGCCGCGAGTTCATGCAGGCACTCCTGGAAAGCGACGGGCACACGGTGCAGGCGGTGACCAGCGTAACGGAGGCGATGGGGCGGCTCGGCGAAGGGGGCGAAGTGCCCTATGACGTTCTGGTCACCGACATCGGGCTCCCCGACGGAAGCGGGTGGGACCTGGTGTCCTACGCGCGCGGCCGCTGGCCGGAGCTGCGGATCGGCGTGGTCACGGGGTGGGAGCCGCGAGGGAACATGGGGGCAACGGACTTTTTGCTCCGGAAGCCGGTCAGAACGTCCGACCTCCTCGCCCAGGTGGCGTCCACCGGTAACATCACGCTGGCGCACTAAGGCGCATTCTCCCTAAGTTTGTCGCAATGACCGACGGCAGCCCGCACATCCGAATTCTCGTCGCGGAAGACGACGACAACGCGCGCTCGTTGCTCGTTGAGTTGTTGTCCGCGCTGGGGCACATCGTGGTTGCCGAAGTCGGCACCGGCCGCGAGGCGCAGGAGCGCGCGCTCGAGCTGGTGCCCGACGTGGTGTTGCTCGACGTGCACATGCCCGATGGGTCGGGCATCGAAGCCGCCGAAGTGATCACGCACACGACGCCGGGCGTGGCGGTGGTGCTGTTCAGCGGCGATCAGGCGCTCACGCTGTCGGACCACGACGTGGCGGCCACGGCGGCGATCGCGTTCCTGCCCAAGCCGGCGCCGCCGCGGGTGCTCGATTCGACGATCCGGCTGGCGGCGACGCGGGCCAAGGAACTCGCGTCGGCGCGCAAGGACGCCGAGGGCGCGCGGCAGGCGCTCGAGAATCGCAAGACCATCGAACGCGCCAAGGGCATTCTGATGCGGCGCACGGGCTCGTCGGAGCAGGAGGCGTATCGCATTCTGCAACGCACGAGCCAGGACCGGTCGGTACCGATGGTGGAGATCGCCAAAGCGGTGCTGGCCAGCGAGCCCGACGCCGAGAGCTGACCTCGGCCGCCGTCCCGCGCCCGGCGCGCCACCGACACCTCGCCACCGGCGGGGTGTCGTTCGTTTCTACCCGCCCTCGGCCACTGGCTCGCGCGCGCGGTGCCCGACGCGCGCCGGCAGCCCGGCGCTCAGGAACAGCGTGAGCACGACGAGCGCCGCCGAGACGAGGAAGGGAAGGGCGATCACCCGATCGAACAGCCAGCCCGCGAGAATCGGAAAGACCACGCGGGCCAATCCCCCGAACGTCTGCTGCACACCCATGTAGAGCCCGCGCTCGTGGCTCGGCGTGACCTGCGACAGCATGGCGGTCACGCACGGGAAGGTGAACGCGGTGCCCAGCGGCACGAGCGCCATGGCGATGGCCAGTGGCACGAAGGGCAGCAGCGTGGCCGCGCCCGCCGGCGTGGCGTTCCCGAACAGGGCGTGCAGCAGGCGCGGGTCGGCCGCGCGATGCGTGAACGGGACGATCGCCAACCCCGTCGCCAGCAGCACCACGCCGAGGCGCGACAGCCGGAGCTCGCCGAACCGGTCGACCGCCCGCCCGAGAACCACCGCGCGCGCCAGCACGGAGATCAGCCCGATATACATGAAGAAGTAGCCGATCGTGTTCGTGGTCACGCCGAATCGCGCGGCGAGGAACAGCGCGAGAATGGCGGTCATGCCCTGGAACGCCCCCATGGCCAGCGAATAGATCCACACGAGGCGCGACGCCGGTTCGTTCGGGTGCGTGACGACCTGCACCACGGCCTCGCGGGAGCGGCCGCGCGACGGGGGCCGTGTCCGCGCTTCCTGCATGTCGCGCGATTCGGTGAGAAAGCGCATGGCGAACAGGACGTTGGTCAGGCAGAGCGCGGCGGCGAACAGTCCGGGTGCGTGCACGCCGGCGGCCATGCTGAACGATCCGAGCGCCGGCCCGACCACGACGCCCACGTTGGTCGACGCCGAGAGCCAGCCGAGACTCTTGGCGCGGTCCTCGGGCGCGGTGGCGTCGGCGACGTAGGCCTGGATGACGCTCACCGTTCCGCCGCCGGCCCCCTGCACGATGCGCGACAGGAAGAGCAGCCAGAGCGAATTCGCGTAGGCGAAGATCACGTACGCCACGGCCGACGCCGCCAGGCCGATGAGCAGCGCCGGCCGCCGGCCGTGCCGGTCGGACACGCGTCCCCACAGGGGCGCGCTGATCAACTGCGCCACGGCATACGACGAGATCAGCAGGCCCACCATCAACCCGTTGCCGCCCAGCTTCTCGGCGTAGAAGGGGAGCAGCGGGACGATCATCAGCAATCCGACCATGTCGACGAACGCCGTCACCATCAACACGGCGAGCTTGGCGAACGTCGTGTCGTGGCGAGGATCGCTGGGGCGGATCGGGGACTTGGGCACGGAGATCAGCGAGGCCTGAAAGAGGTGTGCGTAATCAAACGGCGGCACGGCGCGTCGACAAACCGGAACGGGCGGCGGCTCCGCGCCGGCGGTAGCGGAAAGCTATTCGTCGGCCCTGCCAAGGGCGGCCGGCGGCACGGCGCGCCCGACCACGCCCGCCAGGGCGACGATGGTCAAGACGTAGGGAATCATCTCCACGAACTGGGTGGGCACGCCCGACACCCCCTGCAACCGGATCTGAAAGGTCTCGGCGGCCGCGAACAGCAGGCAGGCGAACCCGATCCGCCGTGGATCCCAGCGGCCGAAGATGATGGCCGCCAGCGCGATGAATCCGCGCCCGGCGGTCATCTGGTCGCTGAACTGTTGCTGATCGAGCGCCAGATACACGCCCCCCAGGGCGGCGATCGCGCCGGACAGGGCCACGGCCAGCCACCGCACGCGGGCCACGGGCACGCCCACCGACAGCGCCGCGCCGGGATGCTCGCCGACGGCTCGAATGCGCAGGCCGAACGGCGTGCGGTACAGCACCCACGCCACGATCGGGATGCTCACCGCGCCCATCCAGACGAGCGGGTTGTGGGCCAGCGCCAGAAACCCGGCTCCCGATCCGGCGACCGCGAATCCGGGAACGCGAGGCGAGTTCGAGGAACTGCCGAAGATGAACCGCAGGAAGAATCGCGTGAGGCCCACGGCGAGCAGATTGATGGCCACGCCGACCACCACCTGGTCCGCCTTGTAGCGAATGGAGGCGAGCGCGTACAGCAGGGCGAACGCGGCGCCGCCCGCCACGCCCGCCGCGACGCCGGCCCATGGTGTGTGGCCGTAGTAGCTGCCCAGCGCCGCGCAGAACGCGCCGGTGAGCATGTAGCCCTCGAGCCCGAGCGCGATGAGGCCGGAGCGCTCCGAGAGTACGCCTCCGGCGGCCGCGAACAGATACGGCATCGCGATACGAACGATCTGCGCGAGCACGGCGAGGCCCATCATGCGGCCGGATCCCTGCGCGTGATGCGGAGCACCCGGCGGACCTCGGGCACCGAGGTGGCCACGGCGATGATCACCACGGCCTGCAGCACCTCGACCATCTGCTTGGGCACGAGCGCGTTCACCGCCAGGCCACCCTGCGACAGCGTGGCGAAGAGCAACGCCGCCACGACCACGCCGAACGGATTGTTGCGCCCGACGAGCGCCACGGCGATGCCGACGAATCCCGCGCCGGTGGCAAAGCCGTCTTCGTAGTAGTGCTTGTAACCGAGCACGAAGTTGAGCCCGCCGATGCCGGCCACGCCGCCCGAGATCGTCAAGGCCTGCCACCAGACGCGGGGCACGTGCACGCCGCCGTACTCGGCGGCCTGCGGCTGCAGGCCGGCGGCGCGCAGTTCGTAGCCGGCGCGGGACCGGAACAGATACCACCAGGCCGCCGCCACCGCGGCCAGCGCCAGGAACACCACCACGTTGGCGGCCGACCCGTGGAACATCGACGCCACGTCCGAGAGGCGGGGCAGCGCGCCCGATCCGATATCCGCGGTGTGCAGCGTGTCGAACACCTTGAAGTGCGCGATCACCAGGTAATTGAGCAGGGCCAGCACGATGAAGTTCAACATGATCGTCGTGATCACTTCGTGCGCGCCCCACCGGGCCTTGAGCACGCCGGCCGCCCCGCCCACGAGGCCGCCGCCGATGCCCGCGGCCACGATGAACACCGGCAGCACGAGCAGCGACGGCAGCCCGGCGGGCAGCCAGGTGCCGACGAGGGCCGCCAGGAACCCGCCGGCGGCGAGCTGACTCTCGGCGCCGATGTTGAACAGGCCGGCGCGCAATCCGATGGCCACCGACAGCCCGGTGAAGGTGAGCGTGGTGGTCTTGTACAACACCTGGCCCAGGCCGTAGGCGTTGCCCCACGTGCCCTGGAGCAGCAGGCGGTAGACCGCGCCCGGCGACTGCCCGTAGGTGATGATGAGGATGTCCCCGACCAGGGCCGCGATCAGCAGCGCGACGATGGGAGGGCAGCGCGGCCTCCTCGAACCGGGCACGCCGCCGGGCCCAGCGCCGAACGCCCGGCGGCGCGTCGGAGCCGGCGGCGGCGGGCGGACGGAGTTCGGCCGCGGTCATGCGGCCCGTCCCGACGCGCCGGTCATGTAGGCGCCGAGCACCTCTTGCGTGGCCTCGGCGCGGGGGAGCACGGCGACGAAGCGGCCGCCGTACATCACGGCGATGCGATCGGATAGGGCGAGGACCTCGGCGAGATCGGCCGACACGAGCAGGACGGCCTTGCCGGCGGCGCGTGCCGCGCGGAGCTGCGCGTGGATGAACTCGACGGCCCCGACGTCCACGCCGCGGGTGGGCTGGGCGGCAAGCAGCACGCGGAAGTCGCGGCCCATCTCGCGGGCGATGACGATTTTCTGCTGATTGCCGCCGGAGAGCGCGCGGGCGGGGGCGCCGGGATCGGCCGGCCGGATGTCGAACGCGGCGATCTGGCGCCGGGCGTTCTCGGCCACGCGGGCCTCGTCCAGGGCGCCGCGATGGGCGAACCGATGTTGCTGGCCGAGGACGAGATTGTCGGCCACGGAGTAGTCGAGCACGAGCCCGCGGTGCTGGCGGTCCTCGGGAATGTGCGACAGCCCGGCGTCGCCGCGCGCGCGCACCGAATCGCGCGTGATGTCGCGGCCGTCGAGCAGCACGGCGCCGAGCGCCGCGGCGCGGAGACCGGCGATGGCCTCGATCAGCTCGGTCTGGCCGTTGCCCTCCACGCCGGCGATGCCGAGAATCTCCCCCGGGGCCACGGCGAAGCTCACGGCGTCCACGGCGCGCGGCCGGCGGGGGTCGGCCACCGTGAGGTCGCGGACCTCGAGGGCGGGCCGCCGGTCGCCGGCCGCGGCGAGGGGCGGCGGCGGGGCGCCGCCGGCGAGGGCGACCTCACGGCCCACCATGAGGCGGGCCAACTCGGCGGGCGACGTGTCACGGGTGGCGACGCGCCCGACCGTCCGGCCGTGGCGCATCACGGTGACCGTGTCGGAGATCGCCATGACCTCGTCGAGCTTGTGTGTTATCAGTATAATAGTATCGCCGGCATCCCGCATCTGGGCGAGCACGCGCCACAGCTCGTCGACCTCGGGGGGCGACAGCACGGCCGTGGGCTCGTCGAGGATCAGGATCCGGGCGCCGCGGTAGAGCGTTTTGAGGATCTCCACGCGTTGGGCCTCGCCCACCGACAGGTCGCGCACCAGCCGGCCGGGCGCCACGACCAGGCCCGTGCGGCGGCACAGCTCGGCCACGGCGCGCTCGGCGGCCGCGCGGTCGAGCTGCCCGTGCCGCGTCAGTTCCCGCCCGAGCACGATGTTCTCGGCCACGGTGAGCGTGGGCACGAGCATGAAGTGCTGGTGGACCATGCCGACGCCGGCGGCGATGGCCTGCGCCGTGGTCCAGCCCGTCACGTCGCGGCCGTCGACCTCCATGCGGCCGGCGCTCGGGCGCGTACATGCCGCTCAGCACGCGCATCAGCGTGGACTTGCCCGCGCCGTTCTCGCCCACCAGGGCGTGGATCTCGCCGGCCGCCACGTCGAGCGACGCCCCGCGGGTGGCCCGCACCGGGCCGAAGGACTTGTCGATGCCCGTGAGGCGGACGGCCAACGCGCCGCCGGGCCCGGTGCCGCCGGCGGTCGCGGTCATGGGGTGCTCGGCACCTGGATTCTGCCGGCGATGATGTCGGCCCGGATCTGCTGCACGCGGGCCTGGACGCTGTCGGGGATGAGCGCCTTGTTGTGTTCGTCGTACACGTAGCGCACGCCGTTCTGGGCCAGCCCGAACGAATAGATGCCGCCCTTGAACGTGCCATCCTTCACGCGCTTGATGACGTCGAACACGGCCGCGTCCACGCCCTTCACCATCGACGTGAGCACGTGGCCCGGCGCCTCCGAGTACTGATCGGCGTCCACGCCGATGGCCAGCTTGTTGGTCTGGCGCGCCGCGTCGAACACGCCGAGCCCCGTGGACCCCGAGGCGTGAAAGATCACGTTGACGCCGTTCTGATACTGGCTGAGCGCCAGCTCCTTGCCCTTGCCCGGATTCCGGAATGCGTCGGGGGTCACGCCCGCGTACTGCGCGATGACCTGGCAATCGGGGCACACGTAATGCACGCCGGCGCGTGTAGCCCGCCTGGAATTTCTGAATGAGCGGCGAGTTCATGCCGCCGATGAAGCCGACCTTCTTGGAGTGGCCCACCAGCGCCGCCAGCGCGCCGACGAGGAACGAGCCCTCCTCTTCACGAAATTTGAGCGCCGCCAGATTGGGCGGGGGCTGCATCGGGTGGCCGGCGCTGTCGGTGGCCACGGAGTAGTCCACGCCGGCAAAGTCGGTGTTCGGGTACTCCCGGGCCAGTTCGTTCAGGTCGTCGGTGAAGATGAAGCCGATGCCGATCACCAGTTTCATCCCTTCGGCGGCCAGGATGCGCAGCCCCGCCTCGCGGTCGGACCCGTCGCCGGGCTCGATGAACCGCACGTGCACGCCCAACTCCCGTTCGGCGCGCTCGGCCCCCTCGTAGGCGGCGTCGTTGAACGACTTGTCGCCGCGGCCGCCCACGTCGAATACGATCCCGACATCGACGGCATGGGGATCGGTGACGGGCGACGCGGCGCCGGCGGGGTGCACGAACAGCAGCGCCAGGTGGGCGGCCAGCAGCACGCCCACGAGGAGGAGCAGCTTTCGCATGCCACAAGAATCGTGGGCGCATGCGGGGTACCGCAAGGCGGGGCGGGGCCCTTGATTGCAGCGCATGGCGGAGCGGATCGAGACGCGGTTCCTGGTCGTGGGCAGCGGCGTGGCGGGCCTCTACACCGCGTGGCGGGCGTCGCGCCACGGCGAGGTGCTGCTGCTCACCAAGCGATCCCTGTTCGACAGCGCCACGGCGTACGCCCAGGGCGGCATCGCGGCGGCGCTCGGGGCCGGCGACTCGCCGCACCTGCACCGGCGCGACACGCTGGCGGCCGGCGCCGCCCTGTGCGACGCGAACGCCGTGCAGGTGCTGGTGGACGAGGGGCCCGACCGGGTGCGCGAACTGCAGACGGCGGGCGCCGCATTCGACATCGGGCCCGGGGGCCGGCTCATGCTGGGGCGCGAAGCGGCCCACTCGGCGTCGCGCATCGTGCACGCCCACGGCGACCAGACGGGGGCCGAGGTGGCGCGCACGCTCATCGAACGCGTGCGCGAGAGCCGCGCGATCCGCGTGCTCGAGAAGGCGCGGGTGCTCGATCTGGTCGTGTCGCGGGGGGCCGTGCTCGGCGTCCGGGCCAGCGTGAAGGGCCGGGCCACCGAGATCGTGGCCGACGCGACGGTGCTGGCCACCGGCGGCTGCGGGCAGGTGTATCGCTACACCACGAACCCGGTGGTCGCCACCGGCGACGGCTTCGCCATCGCCCACCGGGCGGGGGCCATGCTGGCCGACATGGAGTTCGTGCAGTTCCATCCTACCGCGCTCGACACGCCGGAGAATCCGCTGCAGCTCATCTCGGAAGCGGTGCGCGGGGAGGGCGCGGTGCTGGTCAACGACCGCGGCGAACGGTTCATGGCGAGCAAGCATCCGCAGGGCGACCTCGCGCCGCGCGACGTGGTGGCCCGGGCGATCTTCCGCGAACAGCGCGCCGGCCACCGCGTCTTTCTCGACGCCCGCAGGCTCGGGCGGGGGTTCGCCACGCGGTTTCCCGGCATCGACGCGATCTGCAAGGCGCGGGGCATCGACCCCCGGCACGACCGCATTCCCGTCACGCCGGCGGCGCATTTCATGATGGGCGGCATCGCCACGGACCTGCACGGGCAGTCGAGCCTGCGGCGGCTGTTCGCGTGCGGCGAGGTCTCGCGCACCGGCGTGCACGGCGCGAACCGCCTGGCGTCCAACTCGCTCCTCGAAGGGCTGGTGTTCGCCGAGCGCGTGGCGGGCCGGTTGGCGACGGTGCCGGCGCTGCGGCACGCGCCGCGCAAGACGCGGTGGAGCGTGCCCGTGCTGCACGATCGCGGGGCGGCGCAGGTGGCCGCGGATCTCGTGCGGATGATCATGTGGCAGTACGTGGGCATCGTCCGGAGCGCGCCCGGGCTCCGGAGCGCGCTGGCCACGCTGGCCGACATCGAGGCGCGGTTGCCCGACGGGGCCACCGAGGAGGCGAATCTGATCCAGACGGCCACCCTGATCGCTCGGTCGGCGCTGGCGCGGCGGGAATCGCGCGGCGGGCACTACCGGAGCGATTTTCCGAGGGCCAAGGGGATGTGGCGGGGGCGGCACATCGAGGTGTAGGGGGCGCGCCGCGCGCCGCCGGCCGCTTGGCTAATATGCAGGGTATGGTGATCGCTCCCGACCCGGCCCGCGACCCCGTCTTCGCCGAGCTGCACGCCGAGATCCGCGCGCTGGCCGCCAAGCGCCGCGCCGTCATCCTGGCCCACAACTACGAACGGCCCGACGTGCAGGACGTGGCCGACTTCGTGGGCGACTCGCTGGGGTTGTCCCGCGAAGCGGCGAGCACCGAAGCCGACGTCATCGTCTTCTGCGGGGTGCACTTCATGGCCGAGACGGCGGCCATCCTCTCGCCGCGCAAGACGGTGCTGCTGCCCGACATGGCCGCCGGCTGTTCGCTGGCCGCCACGATCGACGCCGAGCAGCTGCGCGCCTGGAAGGCCGAACATCCCGGCGCGGTGGTCGTGTCGTACGTGAACACGACGGCGGCCGTGAAGGCGGAGAGCGACTACTGCTGCACGTCGGGGAACGCGGTGGACGTGGTGAACGCCATTCCCGCGGACCGCGAGATTCTGTTCCTTCCCGACATGTTCCTCGGGGCGCACGTCCGCCGTGTGACGGGGCGTGAGAACATCCACGTGTGGATGGGGGAGTGCCACGTGCACGCCGGCATCTCGCCCGAGCATCTGGCCGGCCAGCGGGCGGCGCATCCGGGCGCCGAGTTCCTGGTGCACCCGGAATGCGGGTGCACGACGTCGGTGCTCGAAGCGATCTCGGCGGGCGACGTGGCGCCCGATGGGCTGGAGATCCTGTCCACCGAGGGGATGATCCGGCGGCCGGCGCAGTCGAGCGCCCGCGAATTCGTGGTCGCCACCGAAGTGGGCATTCTGCACCGGCTGCGCCGGGAGAACCCGACCAAGACATTCTACGCCGCCAACGACCGCGCCTCGTGCGCCTACATGAAGGTCACCACGCTGCCCAAGGTGCTCCACGCGTTGACACGGAACGAGCACCACGTCACGGTCCCGCCGGACATCGCGCGCCGCGCGCGCCGCGCCATCGAGCGCATGGTCTCGATCGGCGGCACGAAGGCGCCGGCGCCGGCGGGCGATCCCGGGGAGTAGATCCATGCCACAGCCCGAGCCGCACGGCGCCCCGCGCACGATCACGCCCCTGTCGGTGCCGGCGGTGGGCGAGATGGGCCGCCTGAAATTCCCGTTCGATGGAACGGCGCTGGACGCGATCGTGCGGGCCGCCCTCGAAGAGGACGGGGCGTTCAACGACGTCACGACGATCGCCACCGTGGTCACCGAGCGCCGGGCGCGGGCGACGCTGGCGGCGCGGCAGCCCGGCGTGGTGGCCGGCGTGCCGCTGGCCGTGGAAGCGTTCCGGCTGCTCGATCCCAAGGTGTCCATGCGCATCGATGCCGAAGACGGCCGGCGCGTCATGGCCGGCGAATCGGTGCTGCTCATCACGGGACACGCGCGGCCGATTCTCGCCGCCGAGCGGGTGGCGCTCAACTTCCTCCAGCGGCTGTCGGGCATCGCCACGCTGACCGCGCGGTACGTGGACATGGTGGCCGGCACCCGGGCGCGCATCCTCGATACGCGCAAGACGACGCCGGGATGGCGCGCGCTCGAGAAGTACGCCGTGCGCGCCGGCGGCGGCACCAACCACCGGTTCGATCTCGCGTCGGCGGTGCTGATCAAGGACAACCACCTGGCGGCGCTGGACGGGGACGTGGCGCTCGGGTACGGCGCTCGCGCGAGACGGCCGCGCCGGGGACGCGCGTGGAGGTGGAGTGCGAGCGGCGCGAGCAGGTGGAGGCGGCCGTGCGCGCCGGCGCCGACATCGTGATGCTCGACAACATGTCCCTGGCCGACCTGCGGGACTGCGTGGCGCTCGTGGCCGGCCGCGCGATCGTCGAGGCGAGCGGCGGCGTGACGCTGGGCACGGTGCGCGCGATCGCCGAGACGGGGGTGGACTGGATTTCCGTCGGCGCGCTGACGCATTCCGCGCCGGCGCTCGATCTGGCGCTGGACTTCGAGTAGCCGCAAAGCGTCAGAGGTCGGCGCAGCTCCTGTTGATCTGGCGGCAGGCGCGGCAGACGAGCTTGCACTTGATCCACTGCAGCGCCGTGCTGCCGCAATGATCGCAGGTCTCGGCGGGCGGCGGTGGAACGGCGGCCGGTTCGCGGGGTGTGCGAGGATGGGCGTCCGACATTGGCTGAATCATGTCCGGCGCGCGAGATTCCCACAATCGCCACCCGAACCACCGGAGCACTCTCATTTCCAATTTTCGGCCACACGACGGCCGCGCGATTCCCAGGCACGGCGTACCGGGCAAGGTCGACCTGGACGCGATCGCGCACCGCATCGCCAAGCAGTACGGGTTCGAGGCGGAGTTCCCCGCGGACGCGACGGGCCAGCTCGCCGCGCTCACGACGCCGGCGCCGATTCCCGCCGGCGTGCAGGACCTGCGCGCGCTGCTCTGGTCGTCGATCGACAACGCCTCGTCGCTGGACCTCGACCAGGCCGAGGTGGCCGAACGACTTCCCGACGATTGCATCCGCCTGCTCGTGGCCATCGCCGACGTGGACGCGCTGGTACCGGGGGGCAGCCCGCTCGATGTGCACGCGCACGCCAACGCGACCTCCGTGTACACGGGGATCGAGGTGTTCCCGATGCTGCCCGAGAAGCTGTCCACCGGACTCACGTCGCTCAACGAGCACGAGGACCGGCTGGCGCTCGTGATCGAGACCGTGGTCGACGCGCAGGGCGAGGTCCAGCGGCACGACGTCTATCGCGCCGCGATCCGCAATCAGGCCAAGCTGGCCTACGACGATCTCGGGGCGTGGCTCGACGGCGGGCCGCCGCCGGCCAAGGTGGCGGCCAACGCGGCGCTGCAGGCGCAGATCCGGCTGCAGTCGGAGGCCGCGCAGCGCCTCAAGGAGCAGCGCAGCCGGCACGGCGCGCTGGAATTCGACACGATCGAAGCCACCGCGGTGGCGAAGAACGGCGAGGTGGTGGACCTCGAACTCACCCGCAAGAGCAAGGCGCGCGACCTGATCGAGGACTTCATGATCGCGTCGAACATCGCCATCGCGGTGTTTCTCGAGTCGAAGGGGCGATCGGGAATCCGCCGCGTGGTGCGCGAGCCGGAACGCTGGAGCAGGATCGTCGAGCTCGCGAAGCAGTACGGCGCAACGCTGCCCGACACACCCGATTCCCTGGAGCTGGCGAAGTTCATGGCGGCGCGCCGCGCCGCCGATCCGCTGCGCTTTCCCGATCTGTCGCTCACGGTGGTCAAGCTCATGGGCCCCGGGGAATACGCGCTCGACATGCCGGGCAAGGATCCCGGCATCCACTTCGGCCTGGCCGTGCACGACTACTCCCACGCCACCGCTCCCAACCGGCGCTACGCCGACCTCGTCACCCAGCGGGTGGCGAAAGCGGCGCTGGCCGGCGCCACGGCTCCGTACTCCAACGACGAGTTGGCGGCGATCGCCGCGCGGTGCACCGAGCGGGAGGACGCCGCCACCAAGGTGGAGCGCACGATGCGCAAGGTGGCCGCCGCGCTGCTGCTGGCCCACCGCATCGGCGACGTGTTCGACGGCCTCGTGACCGGCGTGTCGAACCACGGCACCTTCGCGCGCATGTTCCATCCGCCGGCCGAAGGGATGGTGGTGCGCGGCCAGCACGGGCTGGACGTGGGCGACAAGGTGAAGTTGCGCCTGGTGCACACCGACGCCGACCAGGGGTACGTCGACTTCGAGGCCGTGCGGTGAGACGGCTCGCGCCGCTGCTGCGGTTCGCGGTGGGCGCGTCCCTGATCGGGGCGTGCTCGCAGCGGTCGCCGTTGCTCGCGCCGACGCCCGCCGAGGTGGCGGCGCCGGCCCCGGACAGCTTCCGCGTGGCCTTTCTCACCACGCGGGGCACCTTTCTCGTGATGGCCCACCGCGACTGGTCGCCGTACGGTGTGGACCGGTTCTATTTCCTGGTGTCGCACGGTTACTACGACGACACGTACTTCTTCCGCGTCGTGAACGGCTTCGTGGCGCAGTGGGGGATCTCGGGCAACCCGCTGGTCGATCAGGCCTGGCGCCATCAAACGATTCCCGACGATCCAGTGCTGCGCAGCAACCAGCGCGGGATGATCGCGTTCGCGCGCGGCGGCCGGCACACGCGCGACGCGCAGCTGTTCGTGAGCTATCGCGACAACGCCCGGCTCGACACGCTCAACGGCTTCGGCTTTCCCCCGGTCGCCCAGGTGGTCGCCGGCATGGACGTGGTCGATGCGCTGTACCACGGCTACGGGGAGGGCCCGCCCCGCGGCAAGGGCCCGTCGCAGGATTCGATCGCGGCGGCCGGCAACGCCTATCTCGCGCGCGGCTTCCCGCTGCTCGATCGGATCCGCTCGGCGCGCGTCACCGAATCGTGGCGGGACACGGTGCGGGCCAGCATGCGGCTCGACGGCGGGAACGCCGGCGGGGACGAGCGCCGGCCGGCGCCCGGCGGCGACTGAGCGCGCCCGCCGGGCCGGTCATTCCTCGTCCGGCACCCGCCAGGCGAACCCGTCCTCGGCGATGAGTCGATTCGCCGACTGTGGCCCCCAGGAGCCGGGCTCGTAGGTCTCCATCCGCGCCGGGGGATGCGCGCTCCAGTAGTCGAGGATCGGATCGACGATCGTCCACGCCGCCTCCACCTCGTCGCTGCGCGTGAACAGCGTGGCGTCGCCCACCATCACGTCGAGCAGCAGGGTTTCGTAGGCCGGAGGGTTGACGTCGCCGAACGCATCGCGATACGCGAAGTCCATGGCCACCGGCGCCACCTCCATCTGCCGGGCCAGCTGATAGGCGGCGCCCGGCGTCTTGACCTGGAACGACAGCGAGATGCCCTCGTCGGGCTGGATGCGCATGACGAGCGTGTTCGGCGCGAGCATGCTGCGCGTTTCGCGGCCGAACATCAGACGGGGCGGCTCGCGGAACTGCACGGCGATCTCCGACGCCCGTTCGGCGAGCCGCTTGCCCGACCGGAGAAAGAAGGGCACCCCGTTCCAGCGCCAGTTGTCGAGGTACACGCGCATCGCGGCGTAGGTGGGCGTCACCGACTCGGCGGCGACCATCGGCTCGTGGCGGTAGCCGGGCACGTCCTCGCCGCCGGCGCGGCCGGCGCGGTACTGCGCCCGCACCGCCGACGCCTCGATCTCGGCGGGCCCCATGCCGCGCACCGACCGCAGCACCTTCACCTTCTCGTCGCGCACGGCGTCGGCGCTCATCGTCACCGGCGGCTCCATGCCGGTGAGAGCGAGGAGCTGCAGGAGATGGTTCTGGAACATGTCGCGCACCACGCCCGCTTCCTCGTAGTAGCCGCCGCGCTGCCCCACGCCGACCGTCTCGGCGACGGTGATCTGCACGTGCGCGATCGACTGCCGGTTCCACAGCGGCTCGAAGATGGCATTCGCGAACCTGAATACGAGAATGCTCTGCACCGTCTCCTTGCCCAGGTAATGGTCGATGCGGAAGAGCTGGGATTCGTGGAACAGCTCGAGCACGAGGCGGTTCAGCTCGCGGGCGGTGGGCAGGCCGCGGCCAAACGGCTTCTCGATCACCACCCGCCGCCACGGCCGCTCGGCGCCCCCCGCCGCCTTGGGAGCCAGGCCGCTCGCCGCGAGGCGGCGCGCGATCGTCTCGAACACGCTCGGGGGCACCGCCAGGTAGAACAGCCGGTTCCGCTCCTCGGCCGGCCGCGGCGCTTCGAGCGGGGCCAGCGCCTCGGCGATCGCCGCGTAGGTGCGGGGCTCGGCGAGGTCGCCGGCCACGTAGTGCAGGTGCGGGCTCAGTCGCTCCCACACCGCGTCGTCCACCCGTTCGATGTCGTCGGCGCGCGCCAGCTCGCCGCGCACGAGTTGGCGGAACGCCGCGTCGTCGTACGCATCGCGGCCGACGCCGAGCAGCTCGAAGACCTCGGGCAGGAGGCCGTCGTGGGCGAGCTGGTAGATGGCGGGCATCAACTTGCGCCGGGATAGGTCCCCGGTGGCGCCGAGCACCACCATCGTGCACGGATCCGCCCGGCGGCGCTCGGGGCCGATGGCGCGCAGCACCTGGCTGGGGCGCGCCGCGACATGCCTGGGGCGGGCCGTCACGCCGCGCCGCCGGCGCCCATCGGCGTCATGCGCATGACGGGTGGGACCAGCCGCGCCGGATCCGTCGGGCGGTCATTCAGGACGCGACCAGCACGGCCCGTGCCGGCGCGCCATCCAGGCCGACCAGCCGCAGCGGAAGACAGCGCAGGTCGTACATGCCGGGCGGCGGTTCGCTGAGGTCGAGGCCCTCGATGATCACGACCCCGCGCCCCAACAGCGTGCGATGGGTCTGGTGGTGCCCCGAGTGGAACTGTTCTACCGACAGGTAGTCCACGCCCACCAGCCGCACCCCATTGGCCACCAGATGCTCGGCGCCGTCGGGGGACAGGTACGTGAAGTCGCGGTGGAACTCCGGGTCGCGCAGCACGCCCGAATTGCGCGTGCGGATGAGCACCCGCGAAACGTGCGTGAGATCGTAGGGTTCGAGCCGCTCCGCCGTCACCGCCATCACGTCCGGGTCCATGGCGACGAGCAGGGCGGGGCCCATCAGCACGTCCAGCGGGAGGGTGTCGGCCCCTGCGCCGTCGTCGAAGAAGTGCCGCGGCGCGTCGACGTGCGTGCCCGTGTGCGACCCCATCGCGATGTTCGAGACGTTGGCGCTCGCTCCGGCGGCGATCGCCTGCTGCAGCGCAATCTGAATGGGCGGGTTGCCCGGATAGACGAGCCCCCCGGATTCGATGGGGAGCGAGATGTCGTAGAGGCGTCGCATGTCAGTCCTTCCGTTCGGGCCAGTCCAACAGGACGTCGGATACTGCGTACCCGCCCGCCGCTCGTACAGACCTCGCCACCACGCGCCGCGTCTCATCCTGGAGCGACTGGACGGCGTTGCGCGCCTCGCGGAAGCGCAGGCCAGACTCCACGGCGCACAGATCGCAGAGGTCCACCTCGTGCGCACACGCGGCGAGGCCGCGCTCGTCGATCAGCTGCTGCGTTCGCGCCAGCACGGCCGCCGTGGCGAACAGTTCCGTGGCCATGTCGGCCAGCCGCTCCAACTCCTGCTGGCGGTCCGCGATGTGCTCCCGATGGATCTCGAGGAGCCGCTGGGCGGAGGCCGCCAGTTCGCGCACGTGCTTCTCGAGATACTTCCGGTGCCCCTCGATCCGCGCGTGCAGCACGGCGTCCAGCTCGCCGCCGGCGCCCAGGCGGCTCCGGACGCGCGAGGCCGCGAATCCGCTCACGAGCCCCAGGTGGCGCAGCGGATGCGCGAGCGCCGCGGCGACCTCGCGCAACCGGGCGGCCGGCCCCTGGAGGCCGTTGAGCGCGATGAACAGCCGCAGGATCTCGTTGGTGCCTTCGAAGATCCGATTGACGCGGGCGTCGCGAAGCAGCCGCTCGTACGGATAGGGCTTCACGAACCCGCGCCCGCCGGCCACCTGCACCATCTCGTCGGCCGTCCGCCACAGCATTTCGCTCGCGAAGATCTTGCA
The DNA here is from genome assembly GCA_963729495.1 of uncultured Gemmatimonadaceae bacterium. Taxonomy (GTDB): domain Bacteria; phylum Gemmatimonadota; class Gemmatimonadetes; order Gemmatimonadales; family Gemmatimonadaceae; genus JAGWRI01. The sequence continues at coordinate 360,369 of CAVSOM010000010.1, read as the reverse complement.
GCAGGCGGCCTCCAGCGCCCAGTCGCTGCCCGGATCCTCCGCCCGCGCCGCCAGGACGCCCAGCATCGCATCGGCGGCGTACACGTCGGCCGCCACCCGGGCCAGCTTGCGCTGCGTGATCTCGAACTCGGCGATCGGCTTCCCGAACTGCACGCGCTCGTCGGCGAACGCGGCCATCTGCCGCAGCAGCTGTTTGGTGCCGGCAGTGCAGCCGGCGGCGAGCGACAGCCGGCCGCCGTTGAGCACGTGCACGGCCACGGAGAATCCGCGGCCGACGCCGCCGAGCACGTGGTCGGCCGGCACGGCCAGGTCTTCGTACAGCAGCTCGGCCTGCGTCGACCCGCGGATGCCCAGCTTCCGCACCGTGCCGAGCACCTGGAACCCCGGCATGTCCGGGCGCACGATGAACGCCGTGGGCCGGGCCACGCGCTCGCCGCGGCGCTCGACCGTCGTCTGCGCGAAGGTCACGATCACCCCCGCCCGGTGGCCGTTCCCGATCCACTGCTTGTGGCCGTTGAGCACCCAGCCGCGGCCGTCGCTCGACCGCTCGGCGCGCGTGTGGATGTGCTGGGCGTCCGATCCCGTTTCGGGCTCGGTCAGCGCGTACGCGGCCAGCGTCTCGCCGCGGGCCAGCCGCGGCAGGTACCGCGCCTTCTGCTCGGGCGTGCCGTAGAGGACGATGGCCTTGGCTCCCAGCCCGCAGTGCACGCCCACGAGCACGGCGATGCTGGCGTCGATGCGCGCCACTTCGCCGAGCACCCGCGCGTAGCCGGCCGGCGACAGGCCGGCGCCGCCGTACTCGGCGGGGATCGCGAGGCCGAGCAGTCCGCCGTCGGCGAGGGCGCGGATCACCGGGTCAGGAATCGTCTCGTGTTCGTCGATCGCCGCCGAGTCCACCAGGTCGTGCTCGATCGCGCGGAGCCGGTCGATGAGGGCGCCCACACGCCGGGCTTCGCCGGCATCGCGCCGGTCGAGCGGGGCGGGGTAGGGCAGCAGCAGCGCGCCGTGGATGGCGCCGCTGAAGATGCCCCGGACGAACGACGCGGCGGGCGGAGTCATGTCTGGAGTTTGCCGGATTGTCCCCGCCAGTCAAGGCAAGCGCGGAAGGTGGGCCGGCGCCGGCGCGCTGTAAGCCTTTCGTAAGACGGACGCCGCCGGCTGGCCGGTGCCGCCGGCGGGCGTTTCATTATCCGTCACGATGCCACGATTCCGCTCCTCCCGGCTGCTCGGCACCGCCGTCGTGCTCGGGCTCGCGCTCGTGGTCACGGCGATGCTCGTGTACCAGGCCCAGGTGGCCGCCCGCGGGCACCGGCTGACCGCGGAGCGGACGCTCAGCGACTACGCGTCGTTCGCCGACTGGCAGTTCGAGCAGCAGATGAAGAACCATCTGCTGACGACGATGATCCCGTCGCTCGCCCAGGCGGCGATGCGGGTGGATCCGGCGCGGCTGCCGCAGTCGCTGCTGTCGCCGGAGTCCGTGGCCGCGCTGGCCCGCGAGTACGCCGGCTGGTGCAAGTGCCTGGACAGCGTCGGGTTCTACTTTCGGCTCGACTGGCCGGCGGGCCCGCTGCTCACGACGCGCACCGACGCCTCGACGGCCGCCCGGCGATGGGCGCGCGACACGATCCTGGCCTACGTGCGGCGGATGGAGCCGCTCAAGGACATGCTCCCCAGGGCCTACGGATCGTCCGACGCGCCGTCGCACGCGCCGTCGACCATGCGGGTGATCATCACCAACGATTCGTACGTGATGATTCTGGGCGGCGCCGACGGCGAGCCGCGGCTGCTGGTGTTCCTCGTGTCGCGGAACCTGGAGGGGCAGCCGGTGGTGATCTACGGGTACGAGACGGCGCCCCGCCCCTTCCTGCGGCCGGCGTTCGCGTCGATCTACGCCCGCGGGTCGCTGCTGCCCCCGTCGCTGGTCGGCCGGACGCCGCTCGATTCCGTGCTGTCGATCGCCGTCGACGACGCCGGGGGCGACCCCCTGTTCGGGTCGCCGGGGCAATATGATTTAGCGTATAGCGCCGCCGACACGCTCGAGCCCAACTTCGCCGGCCTCGTGCTGCGTGTGGCGCTGCGCCCCGACGTGGGCGACCGGCTGATCGTGGGCGGCCTCCCGCCGTCGCGGCTGCCGATGCTGCTCTCGCTGCTCCTCCTCATGGCCCTCCTGCTCGCCATCGCCCTCGTCCAACTGCGCCGCGAACAGGAACTGGCGCGGTTGCGCACCGAGTTCGTGTCGGGAGTGTCGCACGAACTCCGCACGCCGCTCGCCCAGATCCGCTGGTTCGCGGAACTGCTCCACCTGGGCAAGCTGCGCACGGAAGAGGAACGGTCGCGCTCGGCCGGCATCATCGATCAGGAGGCGCGCCGCCTGACGTACCTGGTGGAGAACGTGCTCAACTTCTCGCGGGCCGAGCGCCGGCAGCAACAGATCGCGCCGATGCCGACGGACGTCGAACGGGACCTGCGCGATACCCTCGAACTGTTCGCGCCGCTGGCCCGCTCGCGCCAGATGACGCTGCGCGCCGAGCTGGAGTTGGGCGTGGTGGCGATGGTCGACCGCGACGCCCTCCGCCAGGTGGTGCTCAACCTGCTCGACAACGCCGCCAAGTACGGGCCGCCGGGGCAGACGATCACGGTCGGCACCGCCCGCGCCGGCGACATGGTGCGCCTCTGGATCGACGACGAAGGCCCCGGCGTGGCGCCCGGCGACCGGGCGCGCGTCTGGGAGCCGTACGTGCGCTTGGGGCGCGACGCGGATCACGGCACCGGCGGCAGTGGCATCGGACTGGCCGTCGTGCGGGAGCTGGTGGACCTGCACGGCGGGCGGTGTACGATGGCCGCGTCCCCCGGCGGCGGCGTGCGCGTGGTCGTGCACCTGCCGGCCACCGACGCGAACGCCGTGCCGAAGGACGCCACGTGAATCGCATTCTCATCGTCGAGGACAATCCGGACCTGGCCTACGGCCTGCGCACCGGACTCGAGATCGAAGGCTACGTCGTGGACGTCTCGCCCGACGGGGAGCGGGGGCTCGACCGCGCCCGGGTCTGGCGCCCCCACCTGGTCATCCTCGATCTCATGCTGCCGGGCTTGGACGGCTACCGCGTGCTCCGCACGCTGCGCAACGAGGGGCTCGACATGCCGGTGCTCATCCTCACGGCGCGGGGGGAGGAGACGGACAAGGTCCTCGGCTTCCGGCTCGGCGCCGACGACTACGTCACCAAGCCGTGCGGCGTGCTCGAGCTCCTGGCGCGCGTGGCCGCCCTGCTCCGGCGCGCCCGCCAGTCCGGCGGCCACGAGGGCGCGCTCGCCGTGGAGCGATTCGGCGCGGTGGAGATCAACCCGTCGTCGCGCACCGTGACGCGCGGCGACCAGCCGGTGGCCCTCAGTCCCAAGGAATTCGATCTCCTGCTCGCGCTCGTGCGGCGCCGCGGCGCGGTGGCCTCGCGCCTCGCGCTGCTCAAGGAGGTGTGGGGCTACAGCGCCGACGTGATGACCCGTACGGTGGACATCCACATCGCCGAACTGCGGCGAAAACTCGAAGACGATCCCTCCAAGCCGCGGCACATCCTCACGGTGTGGAAGGCGGGATATCGACTGGAAGCGTAGAATCCGGGTGGCGGCGATCCGCCGCCCGCCACCTCCTCCCACCGGAACACGCCATGCGCCCACGCGCCGCCCTCGTCGCGCTCGCCCTCTCGCTCCCCGGTGCCGCGCGCGCCCAGACCCCGCCGGCCAACGGCGAGCAGCTCATCGCCGCCATGCACGACCGGTACGCCGCCACCTGGTACCGCACGCTCACCTTCGTCCAGAAGAGCACCTGGTACAAGCCCGACGGGTCCGAGGCGCGCGTGCAGACCTGGCGCGAAGCGCTTGCCGCGCCGGGCCGGCTCCGCATCGACATCGGCGACGGCCCGCGGCGCACGGGTGCGATCTACCGCGCCGACAGCACGTATTCGTTCGCGGCCGATACGCTCACCGGCGCCTCCGCGCAGCGAAACCTGCTGCTCGTCCTCGGATTCGACGTGTACGCGCAGGCGCCGGCGCACACGGCCGACGTGCTCCGCGCCGAGGGCATTGACCTCGCCCGGATCCATCGCGGCACCCTGGACGGGCAGCCGGCCTGGGTGGTCGGCGCCGCCGAGGGCGACTCCACCAGCAGACAATTCTGGGTGGACGCCGAGCGGCTGCTGTTCGTGCGGCTCATTCAGCCGAACCGGGCCAGCACGGCGTGGCAGGACATTCGCTTCAATCGGTACGTGCCGGAGCCGGGCGGGTGGCTGGCCGACCAGGTACAGGTGTGGGTGCGCGGCCAACTGACGTACCAGGAGGACTACTCGGACGTGCGGGTGAACGCGACGCTGGATCCGGACCTCTGGAACCCGAAGGCGTGGGCCACGGTCCCGCTCTGGTGGCGGTAGCCCTCAGCCGCGCCGGGCGTCGAGCCGCGCCTCGAGCAGGGCCGGTTCGGTAATGGGCGCGTCGCAGGCGTAGGCCCGGCACAGGTACGCGGTGGGCCGGCCGCGCTCCTCCGGGCGCCCGGCGAGCAGGGGCAGGTCGGGATTGTCCGCGGCGCGGCCGGCGGCGAGCACCAGCGACGGCGCGAAGCGCCCGGCGGCGGCGCGGGCCAGCGCGCGCGTTCCCTCGCTTGCCGGGTCGCCGACGAGCGCCAGTTCCACCGCGCCGTGCGCGGCGAGGTCGGCCGCTCCGAGCAGATGGCCGAACGCCAGCGGGTAGCGCGCCATCGGCTCCGCGAGGGCCGCCAGCACGCGCTCGGCGCGAGCGCGGTGCGCGTCGTCGCCGAACAACTCGGCCAGCCGCAGCGAGAGTTCCACGGCGAGCGACGTCCCCGAAGGCGTGGCGTTGTCGCTCACGTCGCGCGGCCGCGTTATGAGTGTTTCGTGATCGGACGCGGTATCGTAGAAGGCGCCCGCCGCCTCGTCCCAGAACCACCGCACCATCGATGCGCCCAGCGTGCGCGCGCGGTCGAGCCAACGGCGGTCGAACGTCAGGTCGTAGAGGGCGAGGGCTCCGAGCGCCACGGCGGCGTGATCCTCCAGATAGCCCGGCGGCGGCGCGGTGCCGTCCCGGTGCGAGCGCGCCACACGGCCGTCGCGCACCATGGCGTGGAACAGGAACTCGCCGTTGGCCACCGCCAGGTCGCGGTAGCGCGGCGCGTCGAAGGCGCGCGCCGCGTCGGCCAGGGCGCGCAGCATGAGCCCGTTCCACGCCGCCAGGATCTTCTCGTCGCGCGCCGGCCACACCCGCCGGGCCCGGGCCGCGTAGAGCACGGCCCGTGCCCGTTCGACCGCCCGCTGCATGCGCTCGGCGGGCACGCCCGCGCGCTCGGCGGCGGCGGAGAGGTCCGCGGGCACGTGCAGAATCGACCGCCCCTCGAAGTTGCCGCCGGGCGCCACGCCGTAGTAGGCGCGCACCATCGGCGCGTCGTCCCCGAGCAGCGCGTCGAGCTCTTCGGGAGTCCAGAGGTAGAACCGGCCCTCCTCCCCCTCGCTGTCGGCGTCGAGCGTGGAGTAGAAGCCGCCGCCGGGCGCCGTCATCTCCCGCGCCACCCAATCCAGGGTTTCCCCGCACACACGCCGCACCTCGTCGTCGTGCGTGGCCTGCCAGAGGTGCACGCCGAGCCGCGTGAGCAGGGCGTTGTCGTACAGCATCTTCTCGAAATGGGGAACGAGCCAGCCGGTGTCGGTGACGTAGCGGGCGAAGCCGCCGCCGATCTGGTCGTAGATGCCGCCGCGGGCCATGAGGCGGAACGACTTACGCGTCAGCTCGAGCGGAAAGGGCTCGCCCGTTCGCGCCCAGGCGTTGAGCGCCGCGTCGAGCGCCATCGCGTGCGGAAACTTGGGTGCGCCCCGGAACCCGCCGTGCAGCACGTCGTACTCCGACGCCAGGAACCGATAGGCGCGTTCGAGCAGCGCCGGCGACAGCTCCCCGGTGGCGGCGGCCGGCCCCGAGGCATCGGCGTAGAGTGCGCGCAGCGCCTCGGCCGTCTTCCGGACATCGTCGCGCCGAGTGGCGTAGGCGTCGGACACCGCCTCCAAGACTCGGCGGAACGCCGGCATGCCGTGGCGGTCCTCGGGCGGGTAGTAGGTGCCTCCATAGAACGGCTCGCCGGCCGGCGTGAGGAACACCGTCATCGGCCATCCCCCGCTTCCGGTCAGGGCCTGCACGGCCTGCATGTAGATCGCGTCGAGGTCGGGCCGCTCCTCGCGGTCCACTTTGATGCACACGAACCGCGCGTTCATGACCGCCGCCGTGGCCGCGTCCTCGAACGACTCGCGCTCCATGACGTGGCACCAATGGCACGCCGCGTAGCCGATGCTGAGCAGGATGGGGCGATCCTCGCGGCGCGATCGCTCCAGCGCCTCGGGGCCCCAGGGACACCAATCCACCGGGTTTCCGGCGTGCTGGCGTAGGTAGGGGCTCGTTTCCCCGGCCAGGCGGTTGGCCATTGCTGCACTCCGAGAAAAGGGGCTGTAGCTTATGTTGTCGAACACTAACCGTCCGGCGGCCGATCCCGCGTTCCTCCAACCCACCACGCCGTGGCTGCCCATTCCCGATTCTCCGGTGCGTCGCCGCGTGATGGCAAGGCCGGCCTCGTGCCTCCCTCCCCGCTCGGGCGCGTGCCCTGGTGGGCCGTGTTCGCGACCGCGGCCGTTCTGGTGTCGGCCGCCTTTGTGGTCGATCCGATCCGCGACGCCGCCACCTTCCAGCCGCTCCCCGAGGCGCACCTCGCGCTGTCGGCCGCGTACCTCGTGCTGGCGCCGATCTGCGACGTCTTCGATACTCTTTCGCTGATGAGCCTCGCGCAGCATCTGGCCATCTTCGTGACGCTGGCGGTGGCGTTCGCGGCCTGGCGGGGCTGGGGCGGCATCCGTCGGGGCACCACGGCGGGGCGCGAGTTCTGGGCCGCGGCGTTCGGGTTGGGCGGACTCGTGCTGTTCTATGCGGCCGGCGTGCTCGTGCCGCGTCCGATGGCCGCGCTGGCGGTCCACGCGCCGCTCAACGAGGCGCTGGTCGTGATCGACTTCCATTCGCACACCAACCACTCGCACGACGCGGCGCCCTGGTTCACCGCCGAGGCCAACCGCCGGTGGCATCGCGACGCCGGCTACGACGTGGCGTACATCAGCGACCACCGCACCGTGAAGGGCGCCGAACAGGGGCTGGCCGGGAATCCGAAACTGGCGGGGGAAGGCACGACGCTCCTGCAGGCGTTGGAGGTGACGTGGGACGGCGCCCACGTCAACATCCTGGGCGCGGAGCGCACGTACAAGGGCCTGACCGATCCCAATCTGCGGGACATCGACACCACGGCGCTGGCGCTGGCCAGCCTGGTGACGCATCACGAGCCGATCCTGGTCTACACCTTTCCCGACCTGCTGCGTCATCTGCGCGCGGCGACGGCGCCGGGCACGCCGGGCGTGCGCGCCATGGAAGTCGTGGACGGCGCCCCCCGCGGCCTCGGCGACGTGCGCCGGCTGCGCACCAGGATCGTGGAGCTCGCCGACACGTTCGATCTCGCGCTCGTGGCCGGGTCGGACAATCACGGATGGGGATACACGGCGCCTGGATGGACGCTGATGCTGCTGCCCGGGTGGCGCGGCATGACCCCCGATTCACTGGCCGAGGCCATCGACGCGCAGATCCGATCGCGCGGCGTCGAGGCCACGCGGGTGGCGGAGCGGCGCGAGGCGAACACCGGCCTGAGCGCGTGGCGGCTCGCCGCCACCGCGCCGCTCGTCGCCGCCCGCGCCCTCACCATGATGTCCATTGACGAACGCGTATCGTGGGTGATCTGGATCTGGGTCGTCGTGCTGCTGCGCCTGCTCTGGCGGCGGCGCGGGTCCGCGGCCGCCGCCGGGCCGGCATGACGGCTGCCCCGCCGCGTCCGGCGGATCACGGCCGGCATTTCACCGAATGGGACCTCGCCCTGCTCGTGCTGATCGGGGCCGCCCTCGTGCGCCTGGCGTTCGCCGCGCTCATTCCCCTGTTTCCCGACGAGGCGTACTACTGGGATTGGTCGCGCCATCCGGCGGCCGGCTACTTCGACCATCCGTGGGGCATCGCCTGGCTCATACGCGGCGGCGTATGGATCGCCGCGCACGCGGACATCGGCCCGTCGCGGGTGGCCGTCCGGCTGCTCGTCATCGTGGCGGGACTGGCGGCGTCGCTGTTCGGCGCCGGCATCGCGCACCGGTTGGGCGGCGATCGCGCGGGGCTCGTCGCGGCCGTCGTCTTCTCCGTGATGCCGCTGGCCGCGTCGGGCATGGTCCTCGCCACCCCCGACGTGCCGTTGCTGTGCGCCACGGCCGCCGGCCTGTACGCCGTGGTGCGCGCGCTGCGATACCGGCCGCGATCCGCCGCTTCGCTCTGGTGGTGGCTGGCCGCCGGCGTCGCCCTCGGATTCGCCTTTTCCTCCAAGTACACGTCCATCCTGCTGCCGGTCGGCGTGACGATCGCCGCGCTCACCCGCCGCGGGCTGCGCCGCCGCCTCGGGGAACCGGGACCGTACGTGGCGTGCGTGGCCGCGACGCTCGTGTTCGCTCCCGTGCTGGTCTGGAACGCGCATCACGACTGGATCTCGTTCGCGTTCCAGCTGCACCACGGACTGGGGGCCCCCACGGGCACGCCGTGGCGCCGCGAACTCGACTTGGTCGGCGGCCAGGCCGGGCTCGCGACGCCGATCCTGCTCGCCATGCTCGCCGTGGCCGCGTGGCGCGCGCTGCGCCGCCCCGCCTCCGACGAGCACTACCTGCTGGCCGTCGTCACGCTCGCCGTCGTCGGCCTGTTCGTGGCCAGCGCGCTGCGGCGGCCCGTCGAGGCGAACTGGCCCGCCCTGGCCTACATCCCGGCCGTGCCGCTCCTCGCCCTCACCGACGGGGGCCCCGCGGCCCGGAAGTGGCTCGTCTGGGGCGTGGCGCTCGCCGCCGCGGTCTCCGCCGCGATCTACGTTCAGGCGATCGCGCCCGTGCTCCCGCTGCCCGCGCCGCGCGATCCCATCGCCCGCTCGGCCGGATGGCCGGCGCTGGCCGACAGCGTGATCGCCGCCCGGCGCAGACTGCTGGACGACAGCGCGCACGTGTGGGTTGCCGGCGACCGGTACCAGGAGGCGTCGGAACTCGCCTTCCACCTCCCGGAACGGCCGGTCACGTTCTCGCTCAACCTGTCCAGCCGCCCCAACCAGTATGACCTGTGGCCCGCATTCCCCGCCGTGGCGCGCCCCGGCGACGATCTGATCGTGGCGCTCGACGAAGTCCCGCAACCGCACCATACCGCGGTCGTGCTCGCGCCGTTCTTCCGCTCGATGGCGCAGGGATCGCTCGTCCCCCTGCGGCGAAAGGACGGGGGTGTGGCCGGCTACCGGCGGCTCTGGATCCTGCGCGGGTGGAAGGGCGCGTGGCCGGCGGCGCCCTGACCGCCGCCTAGCGGTTCTCCCGCCGGATGGCGTCCAGCAGCCGGATCAGTTCCCGCGTCTCGGCGTCCGACAGCGCGTCCACCGCGGCGTCGTCGTACGCGCGGACCGGCGCGTCGAGCCGGGCGAGGAGCGCCAGCCCCGCGGGCGTGATGTGGCACAGCACCAGGCGGCGGTCGGGCGACGAGCGCCCGCGCCGCGCGTATCCCGCGCGCTCGAGGCGGTCGATCAGCCGCGTCACGCCGGGCGACGCGTCCACCATCCGGTCGCGGATGGCGAGCGTCGGAACGCCGTCGTCCCCGGCGCCGCGGAGAATGCGCAGCACGTTGTACTGCTGTTGCGAGATGCCCTCGCGGGCCACGAGCCCGTCGATCCGCCGCCGGATGACCGACGCCGTGCGGATGATGCCGAGCATGGCCTCGGCGCCGATCGAATGAAACGGCCGCGTCTGGTGGATCTCGCGCTGGATCGCGCTGTCGGAGCGGCCCCTCGGCTTGGCCATAATATATTTAGTATGAACCGAGGTCGTGGGCCGACACCACCCGCCCGGAAAAGCGCGTGGCCACCTGCGCGACGAGATCGGCGTCGGCGCCCCCCGAATAGATCTGGTGCACGAGCAGCAGCAGCTTCGGCCGGGCCCGCGCCGCGAGCGCCCCCAGCTCGTAGGTGGACGTGTGGTACCGGCGAAAATACGCCTGCCAGGCGGGCGGCCGGGCCTTCATGCGTTCGGCGTCGTACACCTCGTGCACCAGCACGTCGCACCCGTGGCAGGCGTCCACCACGGCATCGGTGGGCCGGGTGTCGCCGCTCACCACGATCACGCGGTCGCGCGCTTCGAAGCGATAGCCGTAGGCGTACTCCCAGGCGCCGTGCTCCACGCGGAAGGCGCGCACCGTCACGTTCCGGTCGCGATAGACCACGCCCGTGTCGCGGATCTCGTGCACGACGCTGCGCCAGCCGGTGGCGTTCGACGGCTCGCCCCCGGTCAGCCGGATGTCGATGTCCTCGCGGTACGCCGAGTCGAGGAACGCGACCATGGACCGCGTGCCGGGCGGGCCGAACACGCGCAGCGGGGCGGCGCGGTCGAGCACCCACGGCGACAGCATCAGGTCGGGCAGCCCCAGCGTGTGGTCGGAATGGAGATGGGTGAGGAATACGATGTCGAGCTTGGACACCTCGAGCGCCGCCACGCCGTCGCGCGCCGCCGCGGCCGCGCGGCGCACGATGCCCGGCCCCGCGTCCACCAGATAGGCGTGGCCTCCGGTGACGATCGCGATCGCCGGCCCCGATCGATCGGGGTCGGCGTTGGGCGTGCCGGTGCCGAGCACCACGACCCGGGTTTGTTGGGCGCGCGCGGCGGGCGCGGCGGCCATCGCCAGCAGGACCGCCAGGGGGAGGAGGCGCGCCGACCGGGCACCGGCCGCGACATGTCGCATGCCCGAAGTATGGCAAACGGGCGCGCGGGCCGTGAGAGGGTGCGCCGCCGCCGCGGTCTTGCGCCTGGTCGATCCCGCGCCGTTTCTTTCACGCATGTCCCTTCCTCCCGATCTCGACGCCTTCTTCGTTGCCAACGACGCCCGCATTCGCAACGAACTCTTCGACCTGCTGCGCATTCCCAGCGTGAGCGCCCGGTCGGAACACGACCCCGATACGGCCCGCGCCGCGCAGTGGGTGGCCGACAACATGAGCAACGCCGGGCTGCGGGCCACGGTGCACCCCACGGCCGGCCACCCGATCGTGATCGGCGAATGGCGCGGGGCCGCGCCCGGCGCGCCCACCGTGCTCATCTACGGGCACTACGACGTCCAGCCCGCCGAGCCCCTGGAGCTGTGGGAGAGCCCGCCGTTCGAGCCCACGATTCGCGGCGGCAAGCTGTACGCGCGCGGCGCGGTGGACGACAAGGGGCAGCTGTTCGTGCACATGAAGGCGCTCGAAGCGCATCTCACGGTGCGCGGCACGCTGCCGGTGAACGTCGTCGTGTTGGCGGAGGGCGAGGAGGAAGTGGGCAGCGACCATCTCGCCGACTTCATCGAAGCCCACCGGGCCGAGCTGGCGTGCGGATCGGTCGTGATCTCCGACTCCGCGATGTTCGCACCGGGGCTGCCGTCCATCCTGTCGTCGCTGCGCGGGCTGGCCTACTTCCAGATCGACGTCCGCGGGCCGGCCACCGATCTCCACTCGGGCAGCTACGGCGGCGCCGTGATCAATCCCGCCATGGCGCTGGCCCGCATCCTCGCCACGATGCACGACGTCGACGGGCGCGTGACGATTCCCGGGTTCTACGACAAGGTGCGGGACTGGGGCGAGCAGGCGCGGCGCGACATGCAGGCGCTGCCGTTCGACGACGCGCAGTTCCGCGCCGAGACCGGGGCGCCGGCGCTGGGCGGCGAGAAGGGGTTCACGACCCTCGAACGCGTCTGGATGCGACCCACCTGCGAGGTGAACGGCCTGCTCAGCGGCTACACGGGCGAGGGGGCCAAGACCGTGCTCCCCGCCACCGCCATGGCCAAGGTGAGCTGCCGGCTCGTGCCCGATCAGGATCCGCGGGAGATCGAGCGCCTGATGCAAGCGCACGTGGAGCGTGTGGCGCCCGCCGGCGTCACCGTCACGGTCCGCGCGCTCCACGGCGGCAGCCCGTGGCGGGCGGTGCTGGACGGCCCGTTGTACGACGCGGCGCGCACGGCGCTGACGGCGGCCTTCCATACGCCGCCGGTGATCACCGGCGAGGGCGGCTCCATTCCCGTGGTCGGCGACTTCCAGCGCATCCTCCGCGCCCCCGTGCTGCTCATGGGCTTCGGACTCCCGGGCGAGAATGCGCATGCGCCCAACGAATGGCTGAGCGTGGAGAATTTCACCAAGGGGCTGCGCGCGGTCGCCGTGCTGTACGAAGAACTCGGGAAGAAGCGCTGAGCCGTCGTCCGGTCGTCGGCGCCCGGGGGCGGAAGGCGTGCGGCGATTCGGGCGTCGGACCACGGACTACGGGCTACAGACCACGGATCGCCTATAGCCCTTCGAGCAGCGCGTCGTTGTTCGGCGTGGCGGCGATGCGCTTGATCAGCCATTCCATGGCTGCTTGCGGCGGCATCTGGGCCAGGCCGCGGCGCAGGGTGTACACGCTGTCCAACTGCTCCGGGCGGAACAGCTTCTCCTCCCGCCGCGTGCCGCTGGTGGCGATGTCGATGGCCGGATAGATGCGCTTCTCGGCCAGTGGACGGTCGAGCTTGATCTCGCAATTGCCCGTGCCCTTGAACTCCTCGAAGATCACGTCGTCCATCCGCGAACCGGTTTCGACCAGCGCCGTGGCGATGATCGTCAGCGAGCCGCCGCCGGCGGTGGGGAGCACGTTGCGGGCCGAGCCGAAGAATGCCTTGGGCTTGGCCATCGCCGTTGCGTCGAGCCCGCCCGACAGCGTGCGGCCGGTGCCGCGTTCGGCCGTGTTGTGCGCGCGGGCCATACGGGTGAGCGAATCGAGCACGATCACCACGTCGCGGCCCAGTTCGACCTCGCGGCGCGCGTGCTCGAGCACCATGTCCGTGACGTCCACGTGCCGCTGCGCCGGCTGATCGAAGCTCGACGCGATCACCTCGCCGACGCCCCACGAGATGGCCTCGCTCACTTCCTCGGGGCGCTCGTCCACCAGGAGGATGAGCAGCACGACGTTCGGGTGGTTGATCGCCACGCCTTCGGTGATCGCGTGCAGGAGCGTCGTCTTGCCGGCGCGGGCCGGCGCCACGATCAGCGCGCGCTGGCCGAATCCGATCGGCGCGATGAGATCGATCGCCCGCCGAATGAGCTCGGCGCCCGCCTTGGCCGGCCGGCCCGTTTCGAGGAACAGCTTGCGCTCGGGGTAGGACGCCGTGAGCGATGGAAAGTCGGGGCGCTTCGGGGCGCCCGCGGGGTCCTCGCCGTTGACGGCGCGAATCTCCGTCACCGTCAGCCGCCCGCGATGATCGCGCCCCAGGGCGCAGGCGAGCGTGTCGCTCTTGCGCAGGCCGAACTGCCGCGCGAGCTGCAGCGGCACGTAGGCGTCGCCCGGTTCGGCCAGGTAGCTGGCTTCCGCGCGGCGCAGGAATCCGCCGTCGCGCTGCGGATCGTACCAGCCGGTCAGTTCGCCGGCCGGCGTGAGCGTCACGGGGCCCGGCGGCGCCGGCAGTTCGCGCGGCTCCCGGTTCTCCGTCCGCGCGTCGCCGCCGTTGCGGGTGTCTCCGCCCGTGCGGTTGTCGCGGCCACGGCCGCGGCCGCGATTGCGGCGGTGGCGGCGGCCATTGCGTTCGTGGCGGTTGCCTCCACTCCCGCCCCCCTGCTCCTGCGGCCGCGGCGCGGCGTAGTCCCACGAGGCCCTGGGTGCGGCGGCGTCCACACTGTCGGCCGGCAGACCGCCCGACGCGCCGTTCGATCCGTCGTGGGCCGGCGCCCGATCGCTCGCGTCGGACTCGGAAGAGGGGAGCGCCGAGGGGCTGGGGCTGGGGGCCGGTGCTGGGGCGGGGGCGGGGGCGGGGGCCGGCGTCGAGGCGTCGGAAGCGCTGGCGCTGGAGTCACCCTCGGAGGGCATGTCCATGGAGGCGTCCCGGTATGGGTTGGGTTCGCCCGCGACTTCACCATCGCCGCCAAGCGGACGAGTGCCACGGCCACGACGAGGTGGGCGGCTGCGTTCGGTCATTCTGCTGATCGTTGGGGAAAACGGAAATTCGGGATTCGGATGCCCACGCTGAGCAGTGGGCCGGCTGTACTGCGCGTGCACCGTTCCCCGCGCGCTTCGGCGCCTGCGCTCGATGTTGACCCGGGCGAATGAATTCGCAGCGCGGTCGAGCGCGAACTGAGAGGAGGTGATGCGACGCGACTCTGGCGTTGACTTGTCTCGCTCGCGGCACGGATGCGTCACGCGCCGGTGAGCGGGGTCCTGCGAGGCGCGGCCTGCTCGCCATCATCCACTCGCTCGTGAGGGACGGGCTGCCGCGCGATCGGCCGGAAGGACGGTACTGGTCGTGCCGGCGGATGCATGGAGTATCGGCAGCCGGCGCCATTCGCGCAACCCTGGGGTATCCGGGGGCCTCCGCGGCCGGTAGGCGCCCGGGCGGCCGCCCCATAGTATTGTGGCATGGGCTCTCCCTCGCTGGACGCGGCCGCGGCGCTGCGCGATGCCGTCCAGGAATACGAACGCTCCGACAACGTCGGCGTCCTGTTGGACCGCGTGCGGGCGGTGGCGGCGGCCGTTACCCCGGCGCAGCTCCAGCGGGCGTGCGATCCGTATCGCCACCTGCCGGAGGTGATCATACCCGCCTACGAGCAGATCGTGGCGCGCGGGGGGACGACGCCCAGGCCCTGGTGGTGCTCGCCAACGCGTACTGGCTCACCGGCCGGGGCCCCGACGCGGTGGGCGACCTGGCGTCGCGCGCCATCGCCGCCGACGCCGCCAACCGCGGCGCCTGGCACCTGTGGGCCCTGTCGGAACCGGACATTCGCGAGCGGATGGGGCGGTGGCAGCAGGTGGCGCGGCGGTTTCCCGACGATCAGTTGGCGCGGGCCGCCATGGCCGACAACGCCACCGGCGTGGCCAGCGCCGAACGCGATCCGCTGGCTCTCGACCTCGCGATCCGCACCTATGAGGACCTGCTCGGCGAGAGCACGGAGCCGGCGCAACGCGCGGCGCTCGAATCCACGCTGAAGACGCTGCGGGGGTGGACGCTGTGAGCGGCGACCCCCACGAGCACGGCAATTCGCTGGCCGAGTTTCGCGCCTATCGCGAGCGCATGAACGCCGAGATCCTGGGCGAGCACAACCTCGTGCTCAATCGGTTCTTCGCGCTGGACGGCCGGGCCTACGAAGCCGGTGCGCTCGACGTGAAGACGAAGGAGCTGCTCGGCCTGGTCGCGTCGCTCGTGCTGCGCTGCGACGATTGCGTGACCTACCACGTGATCCGCTGCGCCGAGGAAGGCGTTTCGCGCGCGCAACTGTTCGAGTCGCTGTCCATCGGCCTCATCGTGGGCGGGTCCATCGTGGTCCCGCACCTGCGGCGCGCCGTGGACCGGTGGAGCGAACTGGAGCGCGCCGTGGGCTGAGACGGCGCCGCTCCCCCCGGCCACCGGCGCCGGTCATCGCCCTGCGACATCGTGTTCTGCAATACCCGGAACACGCGTCATGCCCCGCCGTCTGGGCTCACCGCCTGCGACATCGAACCGCCGCCGTGGACGCGAGCAGGCCCTTCCCCCATTTGACGAATCCCGCATCCGGCGGGATGTTAGGGGACGCCCGCGGGGCGCCGCGTTCGGCCTCCCGCCGAGCGGCTCCCCCAGCACAGGCTTCCCCAACCAGTGAGCGCGCCCCCAATGGATTCCCCCAACACGACGTCGCCGGACTCCTCCTCGGCGCCCCCGGACCGGGCGACGGTTTGGGAGGACTTTCTCGACATCTTCTACGCGCCGTCCAAGGTGTTCGCGCGCCGCGCGAACGGAAACTTCTGGATCCCGCTGCTCCTCGTGACCGTGCTCATTGCCGCGCTCGCGTTCGCCAACCGCAACGTCATGCGGCCGGTGTTCGACGGGGAATTCGCGAGGAGCGCGGCCAGGACCATGCAGGCCAATCCGCAGATCACGCAGGACGCGATCAACGGCATTCGCGACAAGAGCTTCCTGTTCGCGCAGTACGGCACGGTCCTCCTCGTGCCGATCCTGATCATGGCCACGGCCTTCGTCACCTGGCTCGGCGCGAAGTTCGTAGACGCCAAGATCTCGTGGAACGCCGCACTGGTGATCGTGTCCTACGCCACGGTCCCCAAAGTCGCGCAGCAGATCGTGCTGTCGGTGCAGGGACTGCTCACCGATCCCGCCAACCTCACCTCACGGTTCAGCATCGAAATCGGGCCGGCGCGCTTCATGGACGCGGCGTCGATCAGCCCCATGCTGGGCGCCGTCCTCGACCGGTTCGACCTGTTCATTCTCTGGTCGCTGGTCCTGATCGCGATCGGCGTCGGCGTGATCGGCAAGATTCCCAGAGCCAAAGCCTGGGCCTTCGGGATCGGCCTGTGGGTGGTCACGGCGCTTCCCGGCGTGATCGGGGCGTCGCTGCAGAAGTAGCCCTCCGCATGCGGGCGCCGGCGGGTGATCCGCCGGCGGCACCCGCCGCGGCGCCTACCTTCGCCTGGCGGGCGCGGCGTGCGCGGTGGGAGCGCCCGTGTCCGCCGCGGCAGCCACGTACCGGCCGTGCGTGCGGTCGAGTTCGTCCAACGTACGCTCGAGTTCGCCGCCGTACACCTGGATGCGGTCCAGGCTGAGCGGGTTGAACCGCGGGTCGTACGGGCTGCGATTCGGCCCGCCCGCCACCTCGAGAATCGCGTCGAAGTCGTACCGGTATTCGCGGCCGGTCTTCGAGTCGGTCCACGACCCCGACTTGGCCAGCGCGCGGTTCTTCGGCCAGATGCCCAGCGGCAACGCGAAGGTCCGCACGCGATATCCCGGCACCGCCGAATCGATGGCCAGATTGCCGCGCGCGATCTGCTCCTGCACCACGGCGTCGCTGTACTTGGCGAGATTGGCGTGCCACAGCGTGTGGCCGCACAGTTCGAATCCCTGATCGGCCAGGAATTTGACCTTCTTGAATCGCCACGCCGACTTCTGCCCCTGAATGCCCCGCTCGCCAAAAAAGGCGTGACCGGCAGCCGCGGCGGGCAGCATGCAGAAGGTGGCGCGGTTGCCCCAGTCCGGGTGCCTCGCGTGGAATGCCAGCCACACGCCGATCGCGCTCGTCGAGTCGATTTCCAACTGGCCGTCGTGCTCGACGTACCGGAACTGGCCCGGCGACGCGTCGTCGAACGTGAACACCACGGGCGACGTACCCGGCGGAATGTCAAGCTTCCGGTCGACGAGCTGGGACACGGTCACC
Organism: uncultured Gemmatimonadaceae bacterium; assembly: GCA_963729495.1. Taxonomy (GTDB): domain Bacteria; phylum Gemmatimonadota; class Gemmatimonadetes; order Gemmatimonadales; family Gemmatimonadaceae; genus JAGWRI01. The sequence goes on along the minus strand of CAVSOM010000010.1, from coordinate 343,058 downwards.
GGGCGGTAGCCGCGATCGTAGAGCAGTTGCAGATCGCGCGCGAAGTGGCGCCAACCCCGCCCCCACCGCGAATCGCTGTCGGCCACCAGATGGTACTCGAGAATCGGAATGCGCCCCATCCGGTCGGGCCGCCGCGCGGTGTCCCGGGGGGCCACCGGGCCGGCGGGAACCTTCCCGCCTCCTCCGGCTGTCGAACCCTGCGGGGCCGGCGCCCGAACGCCGGCGGGAATGACCGCGGCGCCGAGCGCCACCCCGAATGCCCATCGCGTAACACGCCGCGCGACCATCGATGCCACCCGCCCCGCTCTGAATGGTGAATCTGACGATGAAGTCTAATCCGACCCCGAGAAACCTGCGACGACCGGTCGCGTAGGCTCTCCCAGAGGCTCTCACCAACCCACGACCATGAACGTCACCGCCGGATGGCACGCCGGAGTCGCCCGGATTCGTCGTTGGAGCCGATCGGTGGCCCATCCCATCGGGGCCGCCGCGCGCCGGGTCCGCCGCCGCGGGGGCCTGGCCGCCGCGCTCGCCGTCACGCTGTCCGCGTTGCTCGTGTTCGACGCATGGCTCGGCACTTGCGGGTTCGACGGCTGTCCGTCGCCCGCCGAAGTGCGCGCCTACCGCCCCGACGAGGGAGGGCGCATCCTCGACCGGTCGGGACGGCTGATCGGGCACCTCGCCTTCGTCCGGCGCGTCAATGTGCCCATTGCGCGCGTCCCTCCGCTGGTGCGCGATGCCTTCGTCGCCACGGAAGACCGGCGCTTCTACCAACACCACGGGCTGGACTGGCGCGGGTTCGCGCGGGCGATCGTGCGGAACGTCGCCGCGCTCGGCGTGCGCGAAGGGTTCAGCACGATCGACATGCAGGTGGCGCGCAACACGTTCCTCGCCAATCGCTACCGGGGCCGCTCGCTGCGCCGCAAGCTCCTCGAGATGCGCTACGCCGGACTCCTCGAGCGCGACCTGTCGAAGGACCAGATCCTGGAGCTCTACCTCAACGCGATCTACCTCGGCAACGGCGTGTACGGCGTCGAGGCGGCGAGCCGCGACCTGTTCGGCAAGCACGTGTCACAACTCACGCTCGCCGAAGCCGCGCTGCTCGCGGCCCTGCCCAAGGGACCCTCGGCCTACACCCCGCGCCACGACGAGGAACGTGCCCGCGCGCGGCGCGATCTCGTGCTCGGGTTGATGGCCGACCAGGGCTACATCTCGCCGGGCGAAGCCGACCGGGCACGCGCGGAACCGGTCGCCGTGAACGCCGACGGATGGCATCCCGACGAGCGCGACGCCTCCACCGTCGTCGACGCCGTGCGCGCGGTGGTCGATTCCGTGCTGCCGGCCGGACGGCGGTCGGGCGATCTCACCGTGCAGACCACCATCGATTGGCCGCTCCAGCGGGCCGCCGACCGCATCGTGGCGGGCCAGGCCGCGGCGATCGCGCGCGAGGCGGACGGAGCGGACAACGCGCACGACCCGCCCGATCGGCCCGTCGAGGGCGCGTTCGTGGCGCTCGACGCGGCCACGGGCGACATTCGCGCCCTCGTCGGCGGCACGCAGGTGACGCGCGGCGGCTTCGACCGCGCCCTCGACGCGCGCCGGCAGCCCGGGTCGGCGTTCAAGCCGTTCGTCTACGCCGCGGCGCTGGCGGCCAATCTCTCCCCGGCCACGATGGTCGAGGACGAACCGGTGGACGTCGACGTCGACGGCCGCATGTGGAGTCCGGCGAATTACGGCGACGAGTACACCGGGCCGGTGACCCTGCGCCGGGCGCTCATGATCTCCTCGAACGCGGCCACGGTGCGGGTGAGCCACGGGCTGGGCGAACGGGCCGTGATCGCCGCCGCCCGCCACAACGGCATCGTGAGTGCGCTCTCACCGGTTCCCTCGATCGCGCTCGGCACCTTCGAGGTGACGCCGCTGGAACTGGTGGCCGGCTACGCCCCGTTCGCCAACGGCGGATTCCGCGTGACGCCGCGCCTCGTGGCGCGGATCGAAGGGCCCGGCGGGCGCGTCCTCTGGACGAGCACCACGCACCGCGAACGGGCCATGGATCCGCGCGACGCCTACGAGGTGACGTCGATGCTCGAGGGCGTGGTGGACTTCGGCACCGGGCGCGCGGTGCGCGACCTGGGCGTGCGCGGACCGGTGGCCGGAAAAACGGGCACGACGAACAACAACGCCGACGTCTGGTTCGTGGGGTACACGCCGTCGCTCGTAGCCGGCGTGTGGTTCGGCTACGATGCGCCGCGCGCGATCGCCCCCGACGCCACCGGCGGACGCCTCGCCGCGCCGGCCTGGGCGTGGATCGTGCGCTCGGCGTGGCACGAGCCGGCAGACTCGCGGTGGACGCCGCCGCCGGGCATGGTGCCCGCGGTCATCGACCCCGAATCGGGACAGCTGGCCGGCCCCTGGTGCCCCCACCGGACTACCGACTGGTACAAGCCGGGAACGGCGCCGACCGACACGTGCACCATGCACACCGCGCCGGCGGCGCCGCGTATCGCCGAGGGACTGATGGGGTGGATCCGCGCCCTCGCCGACCGGGGGCTGCGGCGCATCCTTCACTTCTGATCGGCCGGGCCCGGCGTCAGAGCACCCCCACCCACTTCGTCTGGTCCGCGGGAAATCCCGGGAAGATCCGGTCGTACGCCGTGGCGCCCAGGTGCTTGCCGACGACCTCGGAGAACACGCTGCGAAAGTCTGTCGTCAGCGCCAGATCCCGGTTCTCGTTGAGCTGTTCGGGTTCCAGACCGGGCCACCGGCCGTGCACCTTGTGTCCCTGCACGTCACCGCCGATCACGAACATCGAACTGGCGTGTCCGTGGTCGGTGCCGCCATTGCCGTTCTGCCGCGCCGTGCGGCCGAATTCGGACATCGTGAGAATGGCCACGTCCGCCATGCGATCGCCGAGGTCGGTGACCAGCGCGTTGATGGACTGCGAGAAATCGGCGAGCCGCTGGGCGAGCTGACCGGTGGCGCCGCCCTGATTGACGTGCGTATCCCAGCCGCCCACGTCGGCGAATGCGATCTCCAGCCCGACGCCGGACTTGATGAGCTGGGCGATCTGCTTCAGGTGCTGGCCGAACGGCGAGTTGGGGTACGCGGCGCCGTTGCGGGGCTGGTACTGCAGCGGATTGGCCGCGCGCAGCACCTTCATCGCCTCGAACATGTCGCCGCCGGCGGCGTGCACGACGTCCGACGACCCGGTCATGTACAGCGCCTCCAGTTCCGCTTCGGCGCTGCCGCCGGTGCGGATGGTGAACTCGTCCAGGCTATTCATGGCCACCACCGGCGACGGGCCTTCGAGAATGCGCGGCGTCTGCGGCGTCATCGAGACTCCGCGGAAGGGCGTGACCTGGCACTCGGCGCACGTGCCCTTGGCGGCCAGGTACCGGTTCAGCCATCCGTCGGGCGTGCCCTTGTTGTCGGGGGTGCCGCTCTCCATGTAGTCCTGCGCGTCGAAGTGCGATCGCGTGTTGCTGGGGCTGCCCACGGCGTGCACGGCGGTGAGCAGCCCGCGGTCCCAGAGCGGCTTGAACGGGGCCAGCGCCGGGTGCAGCCCGAAGAATCCGTCGAGATCGATCGCCGCGTCGGTCACGCCCCGGGACGGGCGCGGAATGCCGATCGTGGGGCGCATGCCGTAGTACGCGGCCTCCCCGTGCGGCACGACCACGTTCAGCGCGTCGGCCGCCCCCCGCTGGAAGATGCAGATGAGCGTCTTTCCCTTCTGCGCCCTGGGCAGCCCGGCGGCGAACACGCTCCGCCGCAGGAAACTCGGCGACAGCCCGATCGTGACCAGCGCCAGCGCTCCCGACTTCACGAATACCCGGCGATTCATGGCATCTCCCCCGCTATCTGCGTTGAAATTCCGGCGCGCCCAGCGCCAGTCCCACCACCAACTGGAGGCCCGTGAGGTTGAGCGGGCGCGTCAGCACGGACGCCCCGTTGCCGCCGCGCCCCCCGAGCCCGGCCGCCGCCAGCCGCGCGCCGCCCCGACCCGCTCCCATGGCATTGGACGACCCACCCGCGGCCATTGCGGCCATCGAATCGCTCTGCGCCTTGTCGAGGAACGGATTCTGCCCCGTGAGCAGCACGTCGCGCGTGACCGGCGATACCTCGCCGCCGAGGATGTCCCGGATCACGCCGTCCACCTGGTCGTCGTGCGGCGCGCGCGCGAGATCGCGGGCGTACGGCCAGTTGGCGAACGCCGCGCCCGGCAGCCGGCCGCTGGCCAGCAGCAGCCCGAAGTTGATGCGATTGAGAATGGCGCCGGTGTTCATCCAGGCGTCGCCGCGGTCGGGCCACCCGTCCGGCGTCTGCCGCCCGAACGCCGGCTGTCCGAGCAGGCCCACCAGCCCGGCCAGCCGCGGCGTGGTGTCCGGACGGGCGTCGAGCGCCCGCAATCCGCTGGCCACCACCTCGAACGGCGTCTTCACCTTGGCGCGATAGGCCGCCGTGCCGAAGAACTCCGGCGACGTGACGATCGTCCGTACCACTTCTCGAATATCGCCGTCGGTGCGCCGGAACGTCTGCGCGGCGCGGTCGACGAGGGCCGGCGGCGGGCTGTCGCTCACGAATCGCGCCACCAGCTTGCGGGCGATGAACCGCGCCGTAGCCGGGCTGCGCGCCAGGATGTCGAGCACCTCCTGGCCGTCCTCCTCGCCGCGCCCGGCGGGGATCTCGTGGCCCAGCACGATCTTGGCGTCGGCGTCGTGCATCTGCGGTCGGAAGATGAACGCCCCCGTGCGCTGATCGATGCTCCACCCCGTGAGGCACCGCGCCACCTCGATCACGTCGTGCTGCGTGTACCCGCCGTCCACCCCCAGCGTGTGCAGCTCCATCAATTCGCGGGCGTAGTTCTCGTTGAGTCCGCGCTTGCCCGCCTGCTGCAGCCGCTGCATGGCCTGCGCCCGCTGCTCCGGCGGCAGGTTGCGCAGCTGCGGCGGCAACTGATCGGGTTGCGCGCGCCCCAGCGCGCCGAGCACGCGCCGCCGCTGCGCCGCCGTGGCCACCCGGCCGTTGGCGGTGAGCGTCGAATGGTTGCTGTCGGCCTGGCTCTCCCAGTTGTCGAGATAGAACAGCATGGCGGGGCTGTGCGCCACCGCGCCGAGCAGGTCGCGGAACCGGCCCAGGGCGTGCGGGCGGATCACGTCGCGATCGTAGGCGTTGAGATAGTTGCGCGTCTGCCCCTTGCCCACGTACACGCTGAAGTGATTCTCCCAGAACTCCACCATCACCTCGTCCAACTGCCGCTCGCTCAACACGGCGCGCGCCAACTGGGCGGAGATCAGCTCGTTCACCGGGCCCTGCACCCGCTGCTGCACGTCCCGCAGCTGCGGGTTCGCCCGCGCCACCTGACGGCGGGCCTCGGCCTGCGAGGCGCTGTCGTCCCCCTTCATCTGCGCCTGGATCTGACGGCGCGCCTCCTGCGCCTGGCGGAACGCGTCCACGATATCGCGCGTCGGCGTGTCCAGCTCGTGGTACCGGGCCAGCGCCGAGTCGGCCACGCGGTCGTCGATGCGGTCCGGCGTCAGCTGCAGCGCGATCCACCGGTCCACGCCCATCGCGCGCACCCGTTCCACGTCGCCCGGGCGGGGGCCGTAGGCCAGCCGGTTGAGCGCCTGCAGCACCTGCTGGTCGGGCAGCTGCTCGCGCGCCGCGACGTCGGCCGCCGCCGGCGCCGGCGCGGGATCCCGCACGGCGGGCGCCGCGGTCGTTCCGCTGGCGCACGCCAGTACGGCGCCGGCAGCCGGCAGCCACATCCAGGTCCTGGTCCGCAACCGCATGGCAACCTCTCCCGATTTGGGGAATTCGGTTCGTCAGACGCACCGGAAGGACCGTCCGTTAACGAAACCGACCAGCAGCGTGACGGTAGCGCTTGCGAGAGTGGGCGGAACCGGCGTACGGTTCGGTGACACCGGTCACCTTGCCACGGACCGGTCGCTCGTCATCCCCGTCACACTCCCCATGCGCGATCTGCTGGACGTCGTGTCGGCCACGCTCGCCGAAACGAATGCCGCGACCCGGCCGGTGTCTCTGGTGTCGATCGAACTGGATCGACTCCAGGCATTGCAGTCGGCGATGGGACCCGCGGGAGCCGACGAGATCTGCGAACAGATCGCGCGGATGCTGCAGAAGATCCTGCGCACCGGGGACTTCGTCCAACGCGTGTCGGATGGCGAGCTCGTGGTCATGCTGCTCGGTGCCGGCGCCAAGGACGCGCGCCAGGTCGCGAGCCGCATCGGCGCTGCTGTGCGCGGCCACGAGTTCGGAGCCGCCGCCGCGAGGCGGCCGGCGGGCGCACCGCCGCGGGTGACCATTTCCGCGGGCGTGGCGGCGGCGCCCGACCACGCCGCCGATCCCGAATCGCTGGTGGCCGCGGCGCGGCGGGCTCGGGCCGGCGTGACGCGGCGCGGCGGCGACAGCGTGGGGATGGCGACCGGCCCCGCCGCCGGTCAGAGCGTGGCCGTTCCCGACATCGTCCGTCTCGCCGGCCGCCTGTCGGAACGCCGCACGCTCTTCCGCCTGCTGGATGACGCGGCGGCCGGCCGCCCGCGCGTGGTCTCGATCGTGGGCGACGCGGGGAGCGGCACGCTCACGCTGGCCAGGCAGTTGGAACCCGAGGTGCGGCTGCTCGGCGGATCCATGGTCTATGGCCGCGGGCGGCAGAGCGCGGTGCGCCAGCCGTACGGACCGTGGGCCGGCGTGTTGCAGGCCATGCGGCGCGTGGCGCCGCCGCTCGACGAGGCCTGGCGCGAGCTGCCCAAACTGGTGCCGTCGCTGCCGCACGAAGACCGGTCGGCGGCGGGAACCAAGTACCGGCTCATGGAAGAGATCGCGGCGTATCTGCGCACCGCCGCCGCGAAATGGCCGCTGGTCGTGGTGCTCGACGAGATGCAGTGGGCTGACGACGCGTCGTGGGACACGCTCGACCACTTGGTCGATCAACTGGCCGGCGAGCAGATCCTGGTGTGCGTCACGATGCGGACGGGCGTCGAGTTCACGCCGGCGGCCGAGCGGCGCGCCGCGCTCCGCGGGCGGGCCGGATTCGAAGAGGTCCAGCTCACGCAGCTCACCCGCGACGAGGTCAAGCGCTGGCTGGAAGCGTCGCTCGATCATCAGGACGTGGCGCGCGAGTTCCTGGCCTACGTCTACCGCTACAGCGAGGGGAACCCCCTCCTGCTCACCCAACTGGTGCGGGGCCTGGCCGAAGCCGGCGCGCTGTGGCGCGAGGACGATCGCTGGCAGTGGAAGCCCGTTTCGGAGTTGCGGCTGCCCCCCGGCGTCGACGGCATCGTGTCGAGGCGGCTCGAGGCGCTCTCGGACGCCACCCGCGCCGTGCTTGCCACCGCCGCTGTGGTGGGACGCGAATTCGACGTGCCGCTCATGGAAGCCGCCGGCGCCGGCGGCGCCCGGGCCCTGGAAGCGGCGATCGACGAGGGGTTGGAGCGCGGCATCCTCCAGTACACCTACGAGCGCCGCCGCAAGGCGTTCCTGTTCGCGCACGAATCGATCGCCGGCGTGCTGGTGCGGGCCATGCCGCCCGAGGCGCTGCGCCGCCAACACGAACGGGTGGGCCGGGCCATGGAGGCCTGCGGCGAGGGCACGACGGCCGAGGTCGCCCTGCACTACGACGCCGCGGCGGAACCGGGCGAGGCCTATCGCACCGCGCTGCTGGCCGCCTCCGAAGCCGAGGGGCTGTATGCGCTCGACACCGCTCGGGACCTGCTCCAGGTGGCCGTGCGCAACGCCGCCAATCCCGAGCAGTTGGCCGAGGTGCGCGTGCGCCTGGCGCAACTGGCCGATACGCTGGGGCGCTACGACGAGGAAGAGGAACTGTGCGACCTCGCCATCGAATGGTTCGACGGGTGCGGCGACCGCCGCCGCTCGCTCACCCTGCGCCGCATGCGGGAGCGCGCGCGCAAGGAACTGGGCCAGCCGGCCCGCCGATCGCGCGAGACGCTCCTGGCGCTCGACGCGCAGGCGGCGCAGCTCGGCTTCGACGAAGAGCGGGTGGCGGTGTTGACCCTGCTGTCGCAGGTGCATGGGCGGCTGGGCGAGCCGCGGGAGTCGGCGCGCCTGGCCGCCGAATGCGTGGAGATCGCCGAACGCGTGGGCGATCCGTCGCTGCTCGCCGAGGCGCTCAACCGGCTGGCCATCACGCTCGAGCCGGAAGCGCCGGCCAGGGCCCGCGAGTACTATCGGCGGGCGCTGGACCTGTTTCGCCAGACCGGCGACGTGCGCGGGCAGGTTCGGTGCCACAACAACCTGGGAATCGTGGCCCAGCTCGAGAGCCGCATGGATCTCGCCCGCGAATCGCTCACCACGGCGATCTCGCTGGCCCGGGCGGCCGGCATGCCCGACGTGTGGGGCACCGCCGCGCTCAACTTCGGCGTCATGTCGCAGAAGCTGGGCGATCTGAAGCAGGCGCGCGACCTGTTCCGGGACGCCCTGTCGCTGTTCGCCAAGGTGAAGAACAGCGAACTGCAATTGTACGCGCTGTTCAACATGGCGCACGTGGAGCGCGAATTGGGGGACTACGCGTCGAGCGCGGAACTGTACGAGTCCACGTCCGCTCTGGCCCAGCGCATCGGGCAGTCGGACGTGGAGATCGGCGCGCGCGCCGGCGAGGGCCTGTGCCTGCTGGCGATGGGCCGGCTCGCGGACGCCAGGCGGCCGCTGGCCGAAGCGGAGAGCCGGATGGCCACGCGCGCCGAGTGGTTCCAGGGGCGGGAGTTGGTGGAGTGCCTGCGGGTGCTCGTGGCGGCGGCCGAACACCGGACCACCGACGCGCTCCAGCTGTTCGAAGATGCGCGGGCCCTGGCCGATGCGGCGGATCTATTCTCCGCCGCATGGCTCACGGCGGCCTGCGCCACGGCGCTGTACGCCATCGATCGCGGCGTGGCGCGCGCCGCGGTGGAACGGTACACGTCCCGCGCCGCTTCGCTCGGCTTCATGGCGCTCGCCGAGAAGTTCAGATCGCTGGAGCAAGAGGTGTGATGTGAGTCACAAGACAAGGCTCAAAGCTGGCGCGGCTGATGGGTCGCACGTACTTTGTGTTTACTAAACCCGACACCAGTTGTGGCCGCTCGCCGAGGGGTGGCCGACGTCCGGGACTCCTTCTTTAGATAGGTAGGGTTCAATGCGCCGGTTTGCCTCGACAGCCGCAGTGGCGGCACTTGCCATTGCTGCGGGCTGCAGCGACAACGTCTCCCCCACGGCCGCGACGGCCCCCTCCGCCACGGCGCCCGCCGCGTCGTTTTCGCGGTCCGGCGGCGGTGGCCCGGACGGGCAGTTCACGTTCGACATCTCGCCGCGCGGCGGCGCCTACTGGCTGGGGCAGTACCTGCTCGTGGCCCCGGCGAACGCGGTGTGCGATCCGGCCACGTCGTCCTACGGCCCCGGCACGTGGGACTCGCCGTGCACGCCGGCCCGGCGCACCGTCCACGTCACGGCCTCCGTGACCACGATCGATGGCCGGGACTATGTGGACTTCAGTCCGGACATCCGGTTCGTGCCGAGCAACGATCCGTCGGGGTGGGTGACGATTCACACCTACCGCCTGGCGGCGATCGGCGGACGGGGCGACCTGCGCCGCTTCTCGATTCTCTTCTCGAACGTGCCGGGCGGGCCGCTGGTGGACGAGTCGGCCACCGATGCCACGCTGGCCACGCACGTCAACGTGAGCACGGGCGCCGTGTGGCGTCGCGTGAAGCACTTCACGGGCTACAACGTGCACTCGGGCATGATCGACGACTGCACGCCCGGCGTGGACGACGGCTGCTACGCGATCGGCACGATCATCGTGGACGGCGCGCAGTAGCCGGTCGGTGACCGGCGTCACGAGGGGGCCCCGCACGGTGCGGGGCCCCCTTTTCTTGCGAAGTGACGCGATCGGCGTTCGCCGGGTTGAGAGTGAAACGCGCCGTGCGGGGCGGGAACGAAACGAGCCGCATACGTGTTTAGTGCAAGGAGCGTCCGGCGGCGGCTGAAACTTCGCGCGTCGGGCGCCCGTTGGGGGAGCGAGGCGATGGTATGGCGGGAATTCGACAGGAGGGGGTTATGGACATCCTCGTGATGCTCGAGGAGAACCCCGACCATTCGCCGGTGCTCGCGCACGTGAACTCCGTTCCGGCGCCGCTCGATTCGGAGCGGCCCTCCCGGGACATCGTGACGCTGTATGGCGCCCCGAGCACGGAGTCCGTTGCGTTGGCGTTGGCGGCGGCGGTGGAATGCCACCGATCGGGGGAGGGAGCAGGGGCAGGGAGTCTGGAGTCCATCCGCCACGTGGGGGTCTGGGCGGAACGCGGGGCGGTGGGAGACGCCGCGTGGCGGGATGGGACGGGGCAGCTGGTGACGCGCGACCTGGAGATCCCGTTGGAGATTCTCCATGCGACGGCCACGCAGTTGATCCGGGAGTGCGGACAGGTGATCGGCCGGCTGGTGGCCGGGCTGTCCATGCCCGATTGGCCCGAAGGGGCCCGGCGGGCGATCACGATCTCGTTGGGGCCGGTATTCGGTCTCACGACGCCGGTGCTGAAGCCGCTGGAATCGATGGTGGAGGGGTGGCGGGAAGCGGATGGACTGGCCTTCGACTATGAGGGGGAATAAGACGACGCCTGACCTGTCAGCGCGGTGAGCCCCGGGGAGCGTGCAAGCGCTCCCCGGCGGCGTTTCCAGGGGTACCTTGACGAACCCCCATCTCATTGGCCACGCTTCGTGGCAAGAGGTCTATCGCAACGTGCCAAGGCAGTCCGTTCGCACCATGCCCCACCGCCCCTCAGGCGGGGAGCGCGTCTTCACCGACGCGCTCGGTCGCACGTGGAGCGCGGCCTACGTCAGCGGGGAGGCCGGCGGCCCCAACGCCGTGGTCTTCACCTGCGTCAGTGAGGTGCGCCAGTCCGGTCGCGCCATTGCCGTGGACCTGTCCGGCAGCGTCGGCGACGTCGAAGAGGAGACTCTCCGCGCCTGGCTGTCGGTCGCGCCGCGAATCGGCACACTCACCTGAGCGGATGAGGGTCGGCCAATGCCAGCATACCACGGGTCGGGAATTCGGAATGTGGCGGTAGTCGGGCACGGGGCGAGCGGCAAGACCAGTCTGGTCGATGCGCTCGCCTTCGTGTCTGGAGCGAGCAAGCGGCACGGGGCGGTGAAGGACGGAACCTCCCTCACCGACACGGCCCCCGAAGAGATCGAGCGCGGATACTCGATCAACCTCGGCTGTGCATACGCCGAGTGGATGGACACCAAGATCAACCTGATCGACACGCCGGGATACCTGGACTTCCAGGGCGACGCGGTGGCCGGCCTGGCCGCGGCCGACGGGGCGCTGTGCGTGGTGAGCGCCACGGCGGGGGTCGAGGTGGGCACGGAACGCATGTTCCGCGAGGCGGTGAAGCGGCGCGACCCGGTGCTGTTCGTGGCCTCCATGATGGACAAGGAGCACGCCAGCTTCGACACGGTCTACGATCAGATCCGCGAGCGGCTCACGACCAAGGTGATTCCGGTGGAGGTGCCGATCGGCGAGGGCGCCGACTTTCACGGCATCATCAACCTGTTTTCGAAGAAGGCGCACCTGTACAAGCAGGGCGTGAAGGGCGGGAACTACGACGAGGTCGACATCACGCCCGAGTTGCGCCCGGTGTTCGACAAGTACTACCAACAGCTCATCGAGACGATCGCCGCGACCGACGACGAGCTGCTGGAGCGCTACCTGGAAGGCGGGGAGATTCCCCGCGACGACGCGCTCAAGGCGATGAAGGAAGCCATGAAGCAGATGGAGCTCTTCCCCCTGTTCTGCGTGTCGAGCGAGCTGAACTATGGCACCCAGGCGGTGCTCAGCACGGTCGTGGAACTGATGCCGACGGCGTTCGCGATGGAGGAAATGCACGCGTTCCAGGGCGCCGAGGGCGACCACACGGTGGAGATCCACTGCGACGACCAGGCCCCGTTGGCCGCCCTCGTGTTCAAGACGATGTCGGAGCCGCACGTGGGCGAGGTGAGCTACTTCCGCATCTTCTCCGGCAGGATCGAAGCGGGCGCCGAGGTGTTCAATGCCACGCGCGACGGGGTCGAGAAGCTCGGCCATCTGTCGGTGTCGCAGGGCAAGGACCGTACGGAAGTTCCGGTGCTCTATGCCGGCGACATCGGGTGCGTGGCCAAGCTGCGCAACACGCACACCAACGATACGCTGTCCACGCGGCAGCACCCGGTGCGGCTGCCGCAGATCGCCTTCCCCGAGGGCCTGCTGCAGATGGCGGTGCACGCCGCCGCCCGGGGGGACGAGGAGAAGCTGCAGGCCGGCCTGCACCGGCTGCACGACGAGGACCCGACGTTCGAGATGCACTACAACGCCGAGACGCACGAGACGATCGTGTCGGGGCTGGGCGAACGGCACCTCGAAGTGACGATGGGCAAGCTCAAGCGGAAATACGGCGTCGAGGCCGAGCTCACCAAGCCGAGCATCGCCTACCGCGAGACCCTGCGGGGGACGGCCGAGGGACAGGGGCGCCACAAGAAGCAGAGCGGCGGCCGCGGGCAGTTTGGCGACTGCTGGGTGCGGTTCGCCCCGCTGCCGCGGGGGGCCGGCTACGAGTTCGTGGACGGGATCGTGGGCGGGGCCATCCCCAGCAAGTTCATTCCGGCGGTGGACCGGGGCGTCCAGGAAGCCGCCGTCCGCGGCGTGCTGGCGGGCTTCCCGCTGGTGGACTTCAAGGTCGAGTTGTTCGACGGGTCGTTCCACACCGTCGACTCGAACGAGATGTCGTTCAAGATGGCGGGGATCCTGGGCTTCAAGGCCGTGGCCCCCAAGTGCAAGCCGGTGTTGCTCGAGCCGCTCGACGAACTCGACATCGTCACGCCGGACGAGTACATGGGCGACGTCCTCGGCGACCTGTCGTCGCGCCGCGGCCACATCCTCGGCACCGAGGCGACCCCCGACGGCACGCACGTGCGGGCGGTGATTCCGCAGGCCGAACTGCACATGTACGCGAGCGCGCTCCAGTCGATGACCCAGGGGCGGGCCACGTTCACGCGGCGGTTCCGCGGCTACGAAGAGATGCCTTCCGACGCGGCCCAGCGCGTGATCGCCGAGTCGGCCAAGGAACACGAAGAAGCCATGGCGCATTGACGGCCCGCCGCGCGGATCGGGGACGGCGCGCCGTGCCAGGGAGACGACGGCGAGCACCCGCTCCATCGCGCGGCCGGGGTTCCCAATTCCTCAACCCTCGATTCCGATGCGACTCGAATCTCTGGTTCTCTGCGTGGTGCTGGCGGCGTCGGCGGGCGGGTGCGCGGGCGGCGGAGCGTCGCCCTCATCGGCGCCATCGCCGAGCCGCCGCTTCGATCTGATCACGGCCGACGAACTCGTCGGCACGCCCTTCGTCAACGCGCTCGATGCGATCCAGAAGCTGCGCCCGGCAATGCTGGTGCCACGCGGCGACGCGGCCGGTTCGTCGGTGCGGTCCGGGCCACCCGTCCTCCAGATCTACGTGAACAACGTGAACATGGGCGGGGCGTCCGCCCTGCGCGACCTCCCGATCGTCGGCATCAAGGAAATCCGCTATCTGAGCCCAACCGATGCCACGCAACGCTTCGGCTCCGGCAACGGCGGCGGCGCGATCGTGATCACCACGCACTGATGCCGTCGGGGCCGGCCGCGCCTGCGCGCGGCCGGCCCGCGGGCGCCCCCGCCATCCGGTGAGGCGGTGAACCGGTCAGCCGGTGATCGGGTCAGCCGGTCTTGCGGCGCCGGGGGCGGGCGGACTTCTTGGCCGCTTTCGCGCCCTGGATGGGGAGCACGTCCGGCTCCTGCTCCGCGGCCGAGCCGCACGCGCTGGCCGCGATCGGCAGCCGCGGCTGCTTGTAGGTGAACCGCTTTCCCTCGTAGTTGCGGAAGATCACCTCGTCTTCGGTGATCTTCTCCACGTATTCGGGCAGCAGCGGCACCTTGCCTCCCCCACCGGGCGCGTCGATGCAGAAATGGGGAACGGCCAGCCCCGACGTCCATCCGCGCAGCGCCTTGATGATCTCGAGGCCGGTCTCGACCATCGTCCGGAAGTGCTCCCCGCCGGCGACCTGATCGGCCATGTACAGATAGTACGGGCGCACCCGGGCCTTGAGGAGCTTCTGCATCAGCTCCTTCATCGTCTCGGGGTTGTCGTTCACGCCGCGCAGCAGCACGGTCTGACAGCCGAGCGGCACGCCGGCCTCGGCCAGCCGGCCGAGCGCCGCGACCGTGGCCGGCGTCAATTCGCTCGGATGGTTGAAGTGGGTGTTCATGTACACCGGATGGTACTTCTTGACCATCTCGCAGAACTCGGGCGTGATGCGTTCGGGCAGGTGCGCGGTGATGCGGCTGCCGATGCGGATGATCTCCACGTGCGGAATCTCGCGCAGCCGCTGAAAGAGGTACTCCAGCCGGCGGTCGGAGAGCATCATCGGGTCGCCGCCGCTCATGATGACGTCGCGGATCTGGGGATGCTCCCGGATGTACTCGAACGCCGATTCGTACTGGTTGAGCGGAATCTTCTCCGGGTCCCCCACCTTGCGGCGGCGCGTGCAGAACCGGCAGTACGAGGCGCACACCGGGCTCACCAGGAACAGCACGCGGTCGGGATACCGATGCGTGATGTTGGGGACCGGGGAGTCGCCGTCCTCGTCCAGGGAGTCGATGACCCCGTCCACCACGTCCAGCTCCTGCACCGACGGCACGTACTGGTTCCAGATCGGATCTCCCACTTCCTTGATCTGGTCCAGCACCGCGGGCGTGAGCCGCATCTGGAAGTTCTCGAACGCCGGCTTCAGCGCTTCGACGTCGATGACGTCAGGTCCGAACCGCTCGGCCAGCTTGTCGAGCGTATCGATGCCCGTGTGGAGGACTTGCTGCCAATCGCTCATGGCGGTCAAACTCCGCGTTGCGCGGTTGAAAGAGAACTGCCGAGGTCCCGCGTGAACACCACCCGGTCGTCTGCCGGGGCGTAGAAATCCCGGAGCCGCGCCGCCATCCGGTAGCCGCGCCCCCCGTAGAAGCGCCGCGTCGCCTCGTATCCGTCCCGCCCCGACGTCTCCGCCACCACCAGCCGCACCCGCCGCTCGGCGAGCCGCCGCTCGACCTCGGCCAGCAGTCGCGACCCCACCCCGGCTCCCTGGTGCGCCGGATCGACGGCAATCCAGTAGATGTCGTACGTGCCGTCGGTACCTGGCGTTGCGCCATAGCAGCAGTACCCGGCGACCGACCCGGCGTCGTCGAACGCCGCCACGAACTCGTAATCGCCGGCCGGAGTTCCCGGCGCGGCCATCGTCTCGTCGAACAGCGCCAGCGCCACCTCGACCTCCTCGGCGCGGAACGCCTGCGTGGCGCCGAGCAACGCCGCGATGGCCGCGCGATGCGGCGCGCCGAGGGGACCGAGCGTGACCGTCACGACGCCTGCCGCGCGCTGTCGAACAGGTCGCCGTCGAGCGACGGGTCGACTCCGCCCGACAGCTTGAACGCCAACGCCCAGAGCCGGTCGGCGTCGGCCACCTCGACCCGCCGTCCGGTGGCCAGCTGGCACACGGTGCGAATGAGCCGGGGATAGCTGATGCCGGCCACCTTGGCCATCCGCGCCAACCCGGCGTCGGCGGCGATGTCGGGATTCGGATTCACCTCGAGGATCCACGGCCGGCCCTCGGCGTCGATGCGCATGTCCACGCGCCCGTAGCCCTGGCCGCCCACGAGGCGCCACGCGGCGAGCGCGATGCGCCGCATCTCCGCCTCCAGGTCGGGCGACAGATCGGCCGGGCAGCGGGGCACCGTGCCCGTGTCCTCGTCCGATCCCGGCTCCCATTTCGACCGGTAGCTCACGATGCGCCACATTCCCTTGGGCAGGCCGTCGAACTCGATCTCGGCTACCGGAAGCACCGTGTCGCCCACGATGCCGACGTTCACCTCGCGGCCGTCCACGTACCGTTGTACCAGCACCTCGTTCCACCGGTCGAACATGGCCTCCACCCGTCGGGCCAACGCCCGCTTGGATCGCACCACCGACTTCTGCTCGATGCCGATGGACGCGTCCTCCGCCGTCGGCTTGCAGATCGCCGGGTACCCGATGGACGACACCGGGTCGCCCTGGCGGAACGTCGCGAACGCGGGCACGGGCAGTCCCGCCCGCTCGAGCAGCGCGTTGACCACGTGCTTGCGAAGGCAGAGGGCCGTCGTGTAGCTGGAACTGCCCGTATAGGGCAGGGCGAGCATTTCGAGCACGGCGATCACGGGCGGCTCCAGCGCCGCGACGCCGTCCACCCCCTCGCACATGTTGAACACCAGATCGAACCGTCCCTTGCGCAGCCGGTCGATCCACCGGCCGTCGACGTGCACCGGCACTCGGATGATCGCATTCCCCTCGGCGGCCAGCGACTGCTCGATCGCTTCGACCGTTTCGAGAATGGCGAGGTCGGGAAAGGCGGCGACGGCGGATGCCCCATCGAACAGAATGGCGATCTTCACGGCGCGCTCCTGCGTTGGAGGGCGAGACCTTGCCGTTCGGCGGCGTGGACGAGACAGGCCTGAATCAGCGCATCGTACGACAGCCCGGCCGCGCGGGCGGCCTTGGGCAGGCAGGAGTGATCCGCGGGATCCGGCAGGATGCCCGGGAGCGGATTGATCTCGATGACGTGGGGCGTGCCCTCGGCATCCAGCCGCACGTCGATGCGCGACCAGTCGCGGCACCCGACGGCATGGTAGGCGCCGAGGGTGACCCGCTCGATCGCCGCCTGCAGCGCCGGGGCGATCCGCGCCGGGCACTCGAAGATGTCCAGCGGATGGTCGCGGGTGTCCCACACCCACTTGGCCTCGAAGCCGTAGATCGGCACGGCGCCCTCCGGCAGCGTGTCGAAGCGCATGGCGACGAGGGGGAGCACCCGCGCGCCCCGCCCGTTGCCGAGCACGCCGCAGGTGAACTCGGCTCCCGTGAGATACTGCTCGGCGAGCACCGGCTGCTCGTAGACCCCCAGCAGCTCGCGGCCGCGGGCGAGCAGTTCGTCCGCGTCGTGGACGAGGTTCCGTTCCGTGATGCCCTTGGACGAGCCTTCCTGGACCGGCTTAAGAAACAGCGGATAGCGGGCCGCCGCGGCGGAGACGCGGGGATGCCGGCCGGCGGCCAGGGCCACGAGATCGGCGTCGGTTTCCAGGAGCACGAACGCGGCGGTACGGATGCCGTGGGCCGAAAGCATCTGCTTGGTGCGCGCCTTGTGCAGGCAGAGCGCGAGGGTGAACGGATCGCTCCCCGAGTACGGGACGCCGTGGAACTCGCAGATTGCGGGAACGTGGGCCTCGCGGTTCGGTCCGTGCAGCCCCTCGGCGATGTTGAACACGAGATCGGGGCGTGCGTCGCGGAGCCGGGCCGGAAAGTGGTTGTCGGCCTCCAGGCGGACCACATCGCCGAAGGCGGAGAGGGCGGCGGCCACGGCGTCGATGGTCTCCGCTGAGTCCCATTCGGCGTAGACGTCGTCGGCCGGCGCCGTGGCGGGAATGGAGGGCGCGACAAGTCCCGTGCCACCGCCGAGTGCGGCGAAAGGGCTGTGCGGAACCGTGGGGAAGATCCGGGACCCGGAGTCCCGGCGCGTACCTGGCGGCTCGTCGTCGGCGTCCACCGCGTCCGCGTCTGGATGCGACACGGGAGCCGATTCGGGCTTTTGGTTGTACGCGAATCCGATACGCGTCATCCGTTCTCGAAAGGACGCGCCAAGATACGCTCGTCGATTTCGTCGCGCAACGGGAAAAATGCGGTGCCACGCATCGGGGTCACACCTTGTGGTACGAGATGCGCGCGGCCTCGCGGCGATCCTCGGCCACGTAGACGTCGAAGTCCGAGAAGAACCCCGGCGCCTCGGCCCGCAGGAGGGCGAGGATCGCGAGCGCGGCGCGGCGGATCTCCATCTCCGCCCCCTCGCTCGACCGGAGTTCGAGCATCGTCCGCCAGGCGCGCGTGTTGGCGGTGACGACGATCTTGGTCTCGGTGGAGTTGGGGAGCACGCCCCGGGCGGCCTCGCGCGCCATCTTCCGGCGGTGCACCCGGTCGGGCACCCATGCGTACCGCTCCATCAGGCGCTCCACCAGGGCCACGTACGCGGCCTGGGCTGATTCCATCTGGGCGCGCCACGCCGCCTCCAGCGCCTCGTCGCCCAGGATCGCGGGGGGCACGACGAAGGCGGCATGGGACTCGTCCACGTAGCGCTGCGAGAGCTGCGAGTAGGCGAAGCCGGCCCGGTGGCGCACCAGTTCGTGGGTCAGGGAGCGGCTCACGCCCTCGAGTAGCAGGGAGTAGTTGGCGTGCTCCAGCACGCTGCCGTGCCCCTGCCGCTTGATGTTCTCGAGGTATTCGCGGGTGGCGCGCTTGGCCGGGTTCTGCTGGCTCATGTAACAGAGGCGGCCGGCGAATTCGGCCAGGCGCTCGCCGTCCGTGCTCTCTCCCTGCCACTCCACCGGGAGGTGCGACGGCTCGGCGAACGCGGGGCGCGCGAGAACGGTGACGCGGGGTTCGGTGAAGAATTCCGGGGAGGGCATGGGGAAGGGAGTATGAGAGTACGAGAGTATGAGAGGAGGGGGTGCCCTGCGTCACGCAGTCAACACACGACCCTCGTACGCTCGTACCCTCTTACGTTTGGATTGCGGCAGGACCACACGGGCCGCGCCCGCGCCCGATCGGAATCAAGACTCACCGGGCGCCTCCAGCAAGGCAAGCCGATACTCGCCGTATCCGCGATCGCGCTCCACGGCTTCGAGCGCGCGGGCCGCCGCGGCGGGCAGCGGCGGCAGGGCCGGGTCGTACTTCACGTCCCGCAGCGGCTGCTGGCCGGCGAGCGGCACCTTCACGCCCGGATTCAATACGCCCGCGGGGTCGAAGCACCGCTTGACCAGCGCGAACCGCTCGCGGGCGGCGTCGGACCACACGCGGGACAGGAGCGGCGTGCGCAGGCGGCCGTCTCCGTGTTCGCCGGTCAGGGTGCCGCCGAGAGACGCCGTGAGCGCGACGATCCCCTCCAGGACGCCGTCGAGCTTGGCGCGCCAGTCGCCGCGGCTCACGTCGATCAGCGGGTTGACGTGGATGTGCGCGTCCCCGGCGTGGCCGAAGATCACGCCCTTGACCTTGTGCCGTTCGAGCACGGCGCGCACCCCCCGCACGTAGTCCGCCAGGTGGTCCGGCGGCACGGCCCCGTCTTCGATGAACTGCATGGACTTGAGCGACGGATCGAGGCGCGACAGGATGGGGCTCACCGCGTGCCGCAGCTCCCACAGTTCGCGTTCGGCCTGCGCGTCGAGGGCCAGCGTGACGCCGGCGGCGCCGATCCGCCGGAACGCCTGCTCGATGGCCCGGGCACGCGCGCCCACGTCGCGCGTGGATTCGCCTTCGAACTTGACCAGCAGCACGCCCTCGGTGCCCGGCACCACGGGAAGCGCCGCGCCCTCGGAGGCGGCGAACTCGAGGAACGTACGGTCGAGCAGCTCGCACGCATCGGCGCCGAGCTTCCGCGCCTCGACGGCGGCCCGCACGGCCGCGTCGAGCGAGCGGAACTCCCCGAGCAGGCTCCCGCCCGCCGCCGGCGTCGGCTCCAGCCGCAACTCGAGCTCGGTGAACAGGGCCAGCGTGCCCTCGCTGCCCACCAGGAGGTCGATGAACTCCCCGCTCGACGCGTAGGCGGCGGTGGCGTAGCCCGAGGAGTCCTTGAGCACGCCCCGGTGCACCGACGGCGTGACGCGCTCGCGCCGCACGATCGCGGCGTGCGCGTCGCGCATGAACCGGTCGATGGCGGCGATCTCGCGCGGCGCGGCAGCGCCCCGGCGGAGTTCGGCGGCCGAACTGTCGTCGAACACGCAGGTCAGCGCCTGCACCCAGGGGCGCATCGACCCGTGACGCATCGTCTGGGGACCCGCGGCGTTGGTGGCGGCCATGCCGCCCACCGTGCAGAACTCGCCGCTCGACGGCTCCACCGGAAATCGAAGGCCCACGGCGCGCGCCGCGCGGTCCACCTCGCCGCGCAGCACCCCCGCCCCCACGCGAATGGCGCGCGTCTGCGGGTCGACGTCGCCCATCGTGCGCAACCGGCTGAGGTCGACGGCCACGCCCTCGCCCACGGCGCCGCCCGCCATGCCACTGCCCGACCCGCGCGGCACGAGGGCGATGCCGTCCCGCTGTGCCCATCCGACGAGCGTCTGCACGTCCCGCGTGTCGGCGGGCACGGCCACGGCGGCGGGCCAGCAGCGGGCGATGCCCGCCGCCTCGCCGTACACGGCGCGCGCGGCGTCGTCGGTGCGGAAAGTGCCACGGAATCCGGGAGGGGCAGATATGCTCACGCGATCGACTTCCTGTAGGTGGAGACGCCGGCCGGAGAGCGCCGGAGGAGCCGGCGCGGTAGGTTTGGTCGTCAGCCGGCAACGCCGAAGTTTAACGAACCTCCACCGTCGCGACGACTCCGCCGCCCTCCGTGCCTCCGGCCAGTTCCCGCTCCGCGTCCGATCCCCGCCTCGACGAGGCGCTGCGATTCGGCCGCGAAATTCTGCCCGCCGTCTCGCGCACGTTCGCGCTGAGCATCCGCGTGCTGCCCGGCGCGCTGGGTCGCGCCGTGAACTGCGCCTATCTGCTCTGCCGCATCGCCGACACCATCGAGGACGATCCGCGCACGCCGGCGGCCGACAAGGCCAGCCTGTTCGACCGGTTCCTGGCCTGCTTCGACGACCCGGCGCTGGC
Organism: uncultured Gemmatimonadaceae bacterium; assembly: GCA_963729495.1. Lineage (GTDB taxonomy): Bacteria > Gemmatimonadota > Gemmatimonadetes > Gemmatimonadales > Gemmatimonadaceae > JAGWRI01. The sequence goes on along the minus strand of CAVSOM010000010.1, from coordinate 322,329 downwards.
CGATGCCTTTCCCGCCCTCACCACGTCGATGACGGGCGATGCGGCGCATCTGCGGCTCATCCACCACGCCGATCTGGTGTTCGTCGCGTTCCGCCACCTGCCGCCGGCCACCCGGGCGCACGTGCGGACGTGGGTCGTCGAGATGGCCACCGGGATGCGGAAGTTCGTGCTGCTCTATCCCTACGGCATCCGCATCCAGAGCCTCGACGAGTACCGCGAGTACTGCTACTACGTAGCCGGCACGGTCGGCTACATGCTCACCGACCTCTGGCACGAACACGCGCCGAGTATCGGCGCCCGCCAGTACGACGTGCTTCGCCAGCGCAGCCGCTCGTTCGCCGAGGCGCTGCAGACGGTCAACATCCTCAAGGACGTGGCGCAGGACGCGGAGCGGGAGAACGCCATCTACATCCCGCAGCAGATCCTGGCCGTGCACGGCGGCAGCCACGCCACGATTCTGGCCGGCGACCACGCCGGGTCCACGCAGGCCGCGATGGCCGCGCTGGTGGCCCTGGCGTGGGACGACCTGGAGCACGCCAAGGACTACCTGCTCCTCATCCCGCGCCGCGCCGCGTCGATCCGGCTGTTCTGCGCGCTGCCGCTGCTGTTCGCCTACGCCACCCTCCGCGACCTCACAGGCACCCCGGGCGACCCGGCGCGCCGCCAGGTGGTGAAGATCTCGCGCGCCGAGGTGAAGTCGATCACCCTGCTCAGCATGGTCGGCGTGATGAGCAACGGGATGCTGGCCTGGCTCGCCCGGCGCGCCAGCCGGCGGCCGGTGCGTCTCGTGCCGCGGTTCGCGCTCGGCCGTTAGCGCCGAGGCACGGCGCCCGCCGCCTGGGCGAGCATCTTGAGCAGCGAGGGATTCTCGGCGCGCTCCCCGCGTTCCAATCGGTCGAGCATCTGTTCGAGCGCCAACTGGGCTCGCGCGGCCACGCCCCGATACGACGTCCGGGCGCCGGCGTAGCCGATGGCGGCGGCGGCCACGAACGGCACCGGCGCCGCGAGCAGCGCGAAGTGGAGGGCGAGCAGCACGCCGCTCGCCGCCGCGCCCGCCGTGGCGGCCGCGGCCAACCCGCCGAACGCGGCGCGGCGGTGCCCCGACAGATCGGCGTCCAGCCGCACGAGCACGCGCGCCTCGTCCAGCGGCACCACGGTCGCCCCGACGTCGGTGGCCTTGGACAACGCGTAACCCCGGCCGCCGATGTTGAGCAAGCGGCGGACGCCCCCTCGAAATCGCGGCGGGCCTCCCACACGATCCGGTCGGGGAACTGGCGCTTGATCTGCAGCCACTCCTCCTTCTGCATCCAGACGTCGAGCGCGGCGAACACGGTCTGCGCGGTGCCGCCCACCGCGCGCTCGGCGAAAACCAGAGGAGGGCCGAACAGCGGTCCGCGGGCCGGCGGCTGATCGCGCCGCGCCCGCTCCTCGGCCAGCGCCTGCCGCAGGTGCTGCGGCGAGAGGCCCACCTCGCCCCCCAACTCCACGATCTGCTGGTCGGTCATCGTATCGCTCACGTCGCCGCTGCGGGCCTGCAGTTCGGCGGCCCGCGCCAACACGCGCTCCAGGGCGGCGCGGTCGAGCGGCGTACGGGGCACGGGCACGGGAACGGGAGAATCGGCCATGAATCCAATATACGGACGTCGGCCCTGTTCAGATTCCGCTGAGCGCCGCGTTGATCTGACGGTCCATGGACGCCTCGACGGCCGGCGAGAGTGGGAACGTGGCCACGAACGTGGCCTCGACGTTCGTCTCCGGAGGCGTGATTCCGGCCTGCCGCAGGTACGAGCGCATGTAGCCGTCGGCGAACTCGGGGGCCACGCGGTCCATGAGCATTTCTCCCCCGCGCACGGCGGCGTTGGACACGTCGCTGCCGGCCTCGCCGCTCAGGCGCACGGCAGCCGTCGTGTTGGCGGCGATCGCGGCGTTGGCGATCGTCTGCACCGCCTCGTGGGCGAAGCCGTAGATCGGGTCGTCCAGTTCCGCGCGCGAACCGGGGAGTGCCACGACCACCACGTTGTGCTGCGGCGTGGCGTTCAGCGTGCGTCCCTCTCCACCGACGGCCAGCGAGAGCACCAGCTGGCCGTCCACCTGATGGGTGTTGACGAGAAAGCGCTGGAAGCGCGGACGCAGCGATTGCCAGAGCGAATCCGCGGCCACCACGAGCGGACCCCGGGCCTGCTCCTGAGCCACCCAGTATTGATGAAAGAAATGCTCCGACTCGTCGCCGAGCGACTGGGTGAACAGCCGCAGCCACTCCCGATCCTGCGCGGTGGGGAACATCGACGCGACGAGGCCCACCTGGACGCGCAGCGCCGGCGCGGCGGCGCGCGGATCGCCGCCCGCGTCGAGGCACGCGTTGATCGCCTCGACCATCTCGTCCCACGACTCGAAGTAAAGCGGCAGGAACTGCCCGCTCCCGATCTCGGGGTTCTGCGCCATCAGCGCGGCCAATCGCGCGTGGTTGGCGTCGAGCCCGGTGAGCACGTTGTCGCGGCGGCGGACCGCCTCGATCGAGTCGCGGTACCCGCGCCGGAACACCGGCACCTGCGCCACGTCGCGCGTGATCATGGCGTAGCCGTGCAGCCAGAGATCCACGTGCTCGCGCGTGACCACGGGCCAGGTCGCCTTCGTCGCCACGGCCGGCGCGGCCGTGCCGCGCGCTCCCGTGGCGCACCCCGCCGACATCGCCACCGCCGCCACCGCCGCCGCCGCCCCCAGCCACCCCGTCCGCATCACGCCTCCTGGCCGTTGGGCCGGCCGCACGCCACGCAGAACTTCCATCCGATCTCCAACTCCGCCCCGCAGGCGCTGCAATTCAGAACCGTCAGGTTCTGCCCGCAGTGCGGACAGAAGACCACCTTGCGCCCCTGCGGCAGCTTGCCGCCGCAATATCGGCAGCGCGCCTCGTCCACCGCGGCCGCGGCCGCCGACGCCGACGCCGGCGTGGACAACCGCACCGTCGACCCGCTCGCGTGGCCCGCCTCCAGCCCCGTTTCCGGCGTCTGCCCCTGCCGCTGCAGCGCGGCCGGCGACAGCGCCACCTGCGCCTCGGCGAACTGGCGGAACGCGCCAGGATCCGGATTGGGGGACCTGAGCTCCCGTTCGAGCGCGTCGCGCATCCGATCGTCCACGATCAGATACCCCCGAACGCCGGAAAGGAGCTGCATCAGCGTCAGCTCGTACTCCTCGTTGGTGTCCAGCGCCAGCGCACCCCGGAAGTGGCGATAGGGAAGGAGCGTCTGGTACAGCTCGGCCACCTCGAACGGTTGCGCCAGATAGCGCGGCTGCGCGTCGCGTACCGCCCGGACGAGCACGGTGAACATGCGGTCGAGAGCGTCCATCCCGTCCTCCACTAGTCGAGCAGGGTGGCCTGGGTCGTCTGGATCGCCGCCGGGAGCGGCCGCGATGCCCGGAATCTACGCGGATCGGGGAACGCCGCGGGCTCGCCGTGCAGCCGGCCGGCCGCGCGCCCCTCGGCCAGCCAGCGGTCGAACCGCGACGCCACCGCGCCGGCCGACGTGGTCTGCTCGCGCGCGGCGCGCACCGCCAGATCGTTGGCGTACTCGTTCTGCACATGGCCGTCGTGGCCGCGCACCCACTGCCACTGCACCTCGTGGGGGCGCACGCACTCCACGGCGTCCTGCCAGAGCGCCAGGTTCTCGATCGGGCCGCCCCGGCGCCGCCAGCCGCGCGCCATCCACCCGGGCACCCACTCGCTCATGCCCCGGATCAGATATTGCGAATCGCTGGTGAAGCGCACGCGGAACCGGCCGTCCTTCCGGGCGAGGAGGCGGAACGCTTCGATGGCGCTCCACAGCGCCATGCAATTGTTCGTCGTGGCCGGTTCCGACCGCCAGAAGTCGCGCCGCGTCACGCCTCCTGATCCCGGATCGCGGTACTCGATCACGCCGGCGGCCGCGCCGGGGTTGTCGCCCTCCTGCCCGTTCCCGAGGCACGATTCGTCGGCATAGACGGCCACGAGGGGCCACGTCGAGGCGGCGCTCACCGCACCACCTCGATCGCGTCCAGTTCGTCGATGAACAGCGTGAGATGATCCCCGGTGGTGGGATTACGCGCCTCGATGGCCTCGCGGCGGTCGCGCCACGCGATCCGTTCCGGGATCACGAGGTACTCCGTGCCCCGGCGGTACACCGCAATCCGCTGGCCGCGCTGCACGGCCCGCTCCAGCAGATCGTAGTCCTCGTGGGTCAGCTCCGCCACAGCGACTCCGGGCCGGAGCCGCACCAGTTGCGGGCCAGGCGCTCCAGCACGGCGGCGGCGCGCGGAATCTCCTCCACGTCCACGTACTCCTCGTCGGCGTGCGCGAGGGCGATGTCGCCGGGCCCGAAACAGACGGCCGGAATGCCCGCTTCATTGAAGAGGGCGCAGTCGGTCCACGCGCTCATCCCGCCCGTGCGCACGGGAATCGCCTGTTGGGTCAGCGCGTCGGCGAGCGCCCGCACGATCGGCGCGTCCTCGCGTACGTCGCTCGGGTTCTGCGCCAGGGTGAGCGCCACGTCCACCTGCAGCGCGGGCCGGCGGGCCCGCACCCGCGCGCACGCCGCCTCGACTTCGGCCAGCACCTGGGCCGGCGTCTCGCCCGGCATCGTGCGGCGTTCGATCTTCAGCTCGCAGCGGTCGGGATACGTGGACATCCCCGAGCCGCCGGCGATCAGCGAGGCATGCAGCGACGCGTGCCCCAGCAGCCGGTGCGTGTGGCGCGTGAGCTCGCCCGCGTCGAGCACGTCCAGCTCGGCCAACACGAGCCCGGCGTGGCGGATGGCGTCCACCCCCAACTCCCACCGGCTGCCGTGCGCGGCGCGCCCGCGAAACGTGAGCGTGAGCCAGACGAAGCCGCGGTGGGCGGGCATCACGGCGAGCCCCGTGGGCTCGGCGACGATGGCCGCGTCGGCCCGCACCCCGCGCTCGACGAGCGCGCGCGTGCCGGCGCTCGCGAACTCCTCGTCGACCACGGCGGCCACGATCACTTCGCCGTGGGTGAGATCGTCGGCGGCCAGCGCGGCGGCGGCGCACATCGCGGCCACCCCCGCCTTCATGTCCGCGGCGCCCCGGCCGTAGATCCGCCCCTCACGTTCCTCGGCATCGAACGGGGCATGGCGCATGCCATCCACCCCCACCACGTCCAGGTGTCCGTTGAACAACAGCGCGTTGGCGCCGCCCGTGCCCACGCGGGCGACCACGTTCGGGCGGCCTGGCGCCACCTCGTGGAGCTCCACGCGGAATCCCCACGCCTCGAGCACGCCGGCCAGGAGGCGCGCCGCTTCGCCCTCCCCCGGACCCCCGGGCACGAGCAACGGGTTGCGCGAGTCGGCCCGTACGAGCGCCCGGGCCAGCCCTACGGCGTCGCCGCGTTCCAGTCGCATGCCGTGAGTCCCTCCTCGTCCAGCGTGAACGGCACGATCTCGCCCAGCTCGGCCACCGCGTGCCGCACCATGTCTTCGGCACCGCGCCGCGCGACGGCCACCACGCACCCGCCGCCCGAGGCCCCGGTCGCCTTCGCGCCCATCGCGCCCGCCTCGCGCGCCCGGCCGACGATCGCGTCGATGCGCGCCGTGGGAATGGCCGGATGCAGCGCCCGCTGATGCGTCCAGTGTTCGTCCACCAACTCGCCGAGCGCGTCGACGTCGCCGCGGCCGAGGGCCGCGATCATCTCGCGGGCCAGATCCCGCAGGCGCGCGAGAGCGAATGTTACTCGCTTCTCCCCTCGACGGTAGCCCTCGAGCACGGCAGTGATCGTCGCCCCAGATACACGCGATTCGCCCGTGTAGACGAGCACGCACCGCCGCTCGATCGCCTGCCGCAGTGCGGCGGGAAGCGGCAGACGTTCCACGCCCACCGATGCGCCGAAGGTGAGGCCCAACAGCCCGCCGTGCGTGGCGCAGTAGTGGTCCTGGCGGCCGCCGGCCACGCCGAGGTCCTCGACTTCGATGCTCCGTCCGCGCTCGGCGATGGCCGCGCGGTCGAGGGGCACGCCGCGCCAGCGGTCGAGCGCGCCAAGCAGCGCGGCGCTGGCGGCCGACGATCCCCCGAGGCCGCCACCGAGCGGGAAGTCGCTGCGGAGCCGGACGCGCGGGCTCGCGGCGAGGGCCGAGCGCCGGAGCGCGGCGTCCACGAGCTGCGCGTCCGCCGGGTCGGGGCCCGCCCGACCGGGGCCGTCGCGCAGTTCCGCGACGGCGTAGCGGGCGATCGCCACCGCGCAGACCACTCCCCCTTCCCGCTCGGCGTACGGCGGCACATCCGTCCAGCCGCCGCCGAAATCGATGCGCGTGGGCGCGCGCATGGCGACCACCCGCGCCACGTCAGCTCGAATGATCGTGGATGATCCGCCAGCGGCCGCTCACGCGCCGCATGACCAGGGACGTGGGGCCGCGTGCCGTGACCGAGTCGCCGCGCATGAGCACGTACCAGGCGATCGTGTTCACCAGGTCCGGGCCGAGGACGTCCACCTCGACGCTCTGGAAGTGCAGCGAGTCGCGCTGCGCGCCCGGGGCAAAGCGGGCGGCGTACACGCCGCGGATCGCCGCGATGCCGTGCAGCGCGCCGGTCCTGGTGATGAACGTCGTTTCGGAATCCGGGAGATAGTCCGACAGGAACGCGTCGAGGTTGCCGGCGTTCCATGCGTCGGCGCCGTGCACGAGTACGGCCAGCACCTCGCGCCGGATCTGCGCCGAATCGGGCGTTTCGGGGCGCGGCGCCGCCACCTGGCGAAGCGCGAACCAGGCCGCCACCACCAGCACGAGCAACAACACCAGGCGACGCATGCGGAGCATGCCGGGCTTCTCCAGCTAGCGTTTCTTGGCTGCTTTCTTGTGGGCCGGCTTCTTGGCGGCCCGTTTCGGAGCGGCCTTCCTGGCGGCGGCCTTCTTTGCCGGCTTCTTCGCGGCCGCTTTCTTCGTCGGCTTCTTGGGGACCGGCTTCTTCGGCGCCTTCTTGGGGGCGGCCTTCTTCACCGGCTTCTTGGCGGGTTTCTTGGGCGCCGTTTGCTTGGCACCCTTCACCGGCTTGGGCATGAACACCTTGGAAGGCGGCTTGGGCGGACGCGGCGGATGGAGCTTGGCGAACGCGGCCGCGGCGATTTCGGCCGCTCGCGCCGCCTGCGCCTTGACCAACGCGGCTCGCTCGGCGGCGATCATGGTGGCCGTCGGTCTGGCCCGTTCCGACGCCGGACGCTTGGCGTGGGCCGCTTCGGCGGCGCGGAGCAGCTTGTCGGCTTCGTCCTGGGTCATCTGGCCGCGACGCACCATGTACGTGGTGAGGTCGCGTGCGCTCTCCATGGCGAACCCGGCGATGCCGACGGCGGCGCTGACCACGTCCTTCATGGCGGCGGCCACCTTGCTGCCGGCTTCGAGGCTGATGAGCTGCGCCTTCTCGGCGAGCTCGGCTACCGTGTCACGGGCGTCGGCGCGATGGCCGGGGCCGCGGCGCGGTGCGGGGGCTCCGGCGACCGGCTGGTCGGGGACTGGCTTGGCGGCACCGGCGTGCGAGGAATCCGGCATCTATCGCTTCCACTCGTGAGTGAAGGGGAGTTGCGCCCGATCCGATTTGATGGACGGCCTGGGGCGGGGTATCTTCGCGGGCGGCGTCCGGACGGGTTGGCAGATTTTGCGGCAAGTATATGATTTTTCGACAGCTACGCAAGGAGTGCCCGGGCCGTCCAGTGGGCGCGGCCATCGGCTAATCCGACGCATCTGCCAATATTTAACGTCACTATAAGGCCACTATAACGCCATATTATGCTCTCTAACATCAAAGTGCTGGATATGTCGCGGGTACTGGCCGGCCCGTTGTGCTCCATGTTGCTCGGGGACCTCGGGGCCGACGTGATCAAGGTGGAACGCGTAGGCGCGGGGGACGACACGAGGGGGTGGGGCCCACCGTTCGACGACCGCGGGCGGAGCGCCTATTTCCTGAGCGTCAACCGCAACAAGCTGAGCGTGGCCGTGGACCTCGGCCAGCCGCGCGACGTGGCCCTGGTGCGCGGTCTCGTGGCGGGTGCCGACGTGGTGATCGACAACTTTCAGCGGGGCGCGCTGGAGCGGCGCGGGCTCGACCCTGACCGGTTGGTGGCCGAGCACGGGCGCCTCGTGTGGTGCACGATCTCGGGATTCGGCGCGGCGAGCGACCGTCCGGGCTACGACGTCGTGGCGCAGGCGGAATCGGGATGGATGGCGATCACCGGCGAGCCCGACGGGGCGCCGATGAAGGCGGGCGTGGCGCTCGCCGACGTGGTGGCGGGCAAGGACGCCGCCGTGGCGGTCCTCGCCGCGCTGGTGGCGCGGGCCCGCACGGGACGCGGGCGGCGCGTGGCCGTCTCGCTCGCCGACAGCGCCGCCGCCGCGTTGATCAACGTGGCGCAGAACGCGCTGGTCACGGGCGTCGAGCCCGCCCGCTGGGGCAACGCCCATCCCAACCTCGTGCCATACCAACTCTTTCAAGCCGCCGATCGCGGGCTGGTGATCGCCGTGGGGAGCGACGCGCAGTGGGCGGCGTGCGGCCGCGCGCTGGACCTCGCGGCGCTGACGGCGGATCCGGGGTTGGCCGCCAACGCCGGTCGCGTGGCGCGGCGCGCGCGCGTGGTGGCGGCCGTCCAGGGCCGCGTCGCGGAACGTGACGCGGCGCACTGGCAGGCCCGGCTGACGGCGGAAGGCGTGCCGAGCGGGATCGTCCGCACGGTGCTCGACGTGCTGGCCACGATGCCGTCGGCGTCGGCCCTCACGGGCATGCCCTCGAGCGTCGGCGGGTCGAGTCGCCGGCCGCCGCCCGCCCTCGACGAGCATGGGGCGGCCATCCGGCGCCTGGGTTGGGACGCCTTCGGGAGCTAGGCGCGCGCGCCGTTACCTCCCCGTCCCCCGTGTCGTCTTGTTGGCGTGACACGCGCGCGGGGTGGCAGGGCGGGTGTCGCTCCCTGTTCCAACAGGGCAAAGTGCATTACTCTATCGTCGTGAAGACGACGGAAACTACCGCCCCAGACATCGATCAGGACGGCTCTGATCAACTGATCATCCAGCAGGTGCTCGCGGGACAACGCGACGCATTCCGGTTGCTGATCAGTCGCTACAGTGATCCGCTGTATCGCCACGCGCTGTGCATGACGGGAAGTCCGGATGTCGCGGAAGACATCCTCCAACTCTCGTTCATCAAGGCCTATCAGCACCTGTCGGAGGTGCGGGGCCGGTTCGACGCGTGGGTGTTCCGGATCGTGGCGAACGGTTGCAAGGACTGGCTGAAGAACATTCGGCGATCGCATCTGAGCTACGAGGAGGACGACCAGCCCTCGCAGCATGCGACGCCCGACGAAGAATTGGATCGCACGGAATTGCGCTCGGATCTGGATCGCGCGCTGGGCTCGCTGCCCGCATCGTTGCGGGAGGCGTTCATCATGAAGCACGTGGAAGGGCGCTCGTACGAGGAAATGGCGGATCTGTTGGGCACGACGGTGGGAGCGTTGAAGATGCGGGTGCACCGCGCACGCGAGGCACTCCAGGCTCTACTCGAGGAGAAGTACGCCTAAACATGCACGACGATCTGAAGTCCGAGCCTGGGCTCGCGCGCGAGAGCCAGAAGCGTCCGACGCCGGACGAACCGGCGCGACCCCTCATGGATCGCGAAGTCCCGTTGGGTCAGCAGGCGGAGCGCCCCCTTGCCGCACCCGTACATGCATGGTTGGATGGGGAGCTGCCGGAGGCTGCCGTGCGGAAGAGTGATGCTTCGAAGGACGTGGAATTCTGGCGCGGGCTGGACGCCGAGATGGCCCGGGTGCGCCGGCTGCGGACGCCCCAGCACGTGGAGGCGCAGATCATGGCCGCGCTGCCCACCCACGCACCGGCCGCCACGATCACTCCGTGGTACCGCCGGGAATTCGTGATCACACCAGCCGCCGCCCTGCTCGTCGGCACGGCGCTGGTCGCCGCCGCCACCATCATCACGGCGCTGATAGTACGCTGAGCGTTCGCCCAGCGTCCGAACCAGGCGGCCGGGATCCCTCGCGAACCCGGTCGCCTTCTTCGTTTCCGCCCCCCTCCGGTTCGCGCCGGAGGCCTCACCCCAACGGCCCAGGCGCCGGCGCGCGCCGGCGCCGAGCCCGCGTTCAGAGTTCGCGCCGCAGAAAAAGCTGGTCCACACCGGCGCGGTAGAACCCGGGGATGCGCGCCTCCTCGCGGAATCCTTCCTGGCGCAGCCGCTCCACGGCCCCGGCGAACGCGTCGTCGCTCGGCCACTCGGCCATCGCGAACCGCGCGCCCATGGCCCGCAGCACATCGAGCGCGCGGGAAACGAGGTGCGGGTCGCCGCCGATCAACAGGTGAATGCGGCCGGCGCCCTCCGCGCCCGCGACGAGTCCCACGAGGGCCACGGCCGTCACCGCGTTCTCGCGCTCCGTCCACACGGCGCAGCACTCGTCCCCCGCGCCGTGCTCGGCCGCTTGCAGCAGTTCGAGCCCGCGCGCCAGGTACGGAGTGCCGGCCAGGGCGGCCTCGATGAGATGGCGCGCGCGGGCCGGCACGGCGTCAGATGTGAATCGCGCGGCCGAGGGCGGCCAGCGCCGCTTCCTTGGTCGCCTCGGAGAGCGTGGGGTGGGCGTGCACCGTGATGCCGATGTCCTCGCTGGTTGCCCGGTACTCGAACGCCAGCACCACCTCGGCGATCACTTCCGACGCGTTGGGGCCGATGATGTGGCAGCCCAGGAGTTCGTCGGTGCGCGCGTCGGCGACGAACTTGACGAATCCCGACGCCTCTCCCATCGAACGCGCGCGGCCGTTGGCCGAATACGGGAACTTGCCCGTGCGATACTCCCGGCCCGCCTGCTTTACCTCCCCCTCGGTGAGCCCCACCGTGGCGATCTCGGGCCACGTGTAGACCACTGAGGGAATGGACCGGTAGTGCATGTGCACCGGGTGGCCCGCGATGACTTCGGCGGCCACCACCCCCTCTTCCTCCGCCTTGTGGGCGAGCAGTTTGCCGCCCACGCAATCCCCGATGGCGTACACGTTGGGCAGGTTGGTCCGCATCCGGTCGTCCACCACCACCTCGCCGTGCGCGCCCACGGCCAGTCCGAGCGCGGCGGCGTCGATCCCGGGCAGGATGGGACGCCGGCCCACCGAGACGAGGGCGTAGTCGCCCTCGAGGGTCTCGGTGCGGCCGTCTTTCTCGACGTCGATCAGCACGCGGTTTCCGTCGCGGCGGCCGGCCACGACCCTGGTGCCGGTGCGCAGGTCCAGGCCCTGCTTCCGGAAGGTGCGTTCCGCGTCCTTGACGAGATCGTCGTCCATACCGGGCAGGATCGTGGGGAACAGTTCGACGACGGTGACCTTGGCGCCAAGGCGCCGCCACACCGACCCGAGTTCGAGGCCGATCACGCCGCCGCCGATCACGATCAAATGGCGGGGGACCTCGGGAATACGCAGTGCGCCTACGTTGGACAGCACCCGCTCCTCGTCGAACTTGAGGAACGGCAGCTCGATGGCCGCCGATCCCGTGGCGACGATCACGCTCCCGGCCTGCCAGGCGGAGGCGGAGCCGTCGGGGCCGGTCACGGCGACGACGTTGCCCGGGCCGAGGTTGCCGCGTCCTCTGGACCAGACGATCTTGTGCTTCCGGAACAGGAATTCGATGCCCTTGGTGTTCTGCGCGACGACGTCGTCCTTGCGGCGGAGCATCCGGGCCAGGTCGAGCCCGACGTCCGGGATCAGCAGGCCGTGCTCGGCGGCGTGGGTCCGGGCAAACTCGAAGTGCTCGCTGGACGCGAGCAACGCCTTCGAGGGAATGCAGCCGACGTTGACGCAGGTGCCGCCCAGCGTCCTGTCCATCTCGACGCAGACGGCGGAGAGGCCGAGCTGGGCGGCGCGGATGGCGGCAACATAGCCGCCCGGACCGCCGCCGATGACGACGACGTCGGCTCGAGTGGGGTTCGGGTCGGTCATGTGGTTGTATCGTAGGGAGACGAATCCAAAGCTAGCCGGTTGCCGTACTGGCGAGGAGCCGGTGAGGGCCCAGGGATGCAGGGGGGTGGACGGATTCGTAGTTTCAGGCGATATCTTTGAGGTTCAGTCACCTTCTTCGGAGTCCGGATATGTCTCGAATGCTTCGTACTGCGGTGGCCGGGCTGGCCATGGCGGGGATGGCGTCGGTGGCCGGCGCCCAGGTGTGCGTGGGCACGCCGTCGTTCTCCACGGGGTCGGTTCGGATCGGCGGGAACGCGATCATCGGCAATGACAGCAAGGCGTATGGCGGCCAGCTCGCGCTGGGCACGTACCACAACTTCTTCGCGACGGGCAACTACAGCTACGCCAAGGACGACAACACCGACGGTTCGTCGAATGCCGGCGGCGGTGCGCTGGGCTACGCGTGGTCGCTGGGCGGCGGCAACTCGGTGGAGCTGTGCCCGATCGTCGGCGTGCAGGCCCAGGCCGGCTCGCTCGTCGGCATGACCCCCTTCCCGAACAATCCGCAGAACACGCTCGACGTGAACCTGGGCGGGTCGCTGGGGTGGGTGGCCAGCGAGTCGAGCGACCTGTCGGTGGTGCCCGCGATCGGGGCGTTCCTCGTGGCCCGGAGCTACAAGGCGAAGATCGTCACGGAGGGTGCCGCGAACCCCACCACGAGCGACAGCTTCGGGATGCTGACGGCCACGATCGGGTTCGTGTTCAACAAGCGGTGCACGATCTCGCCCATGGTGCAGGTGCCGGTTTCTGAGGACAACGGCAAGACGTCGTACGGCGTGGCCGTGTCGTACAACTTCAACCTGCCGAAGGCGCTGCACATGTAGCTCGGTCGGCGTACGAAGCGAAGCGAGAGCGGGGCCGCGAGATTCCATCGCGGCCCCGCTCTCGTTTCGTCGCCGGCATGCCGGCGCTATTCCACGAGCATCGCGCCGGGCTCCTCCATCAGCTCCTTGACGCGCACCAGGAACAGCACCGCCTGCTGGCCGTCGACGATGCGATGGTCGTACGAGAGCGCCACGTACATCATCGGCCGGATCGCGACCTGCCCGTCGAGGGCGACGGGACGGTCCTGGATCTTGTGCAGGCCGAGGATGCCGACCTGCGGATAGTTGAGGATGGGCGTGGAGACGAGCGAGCCGAACACGCCGCCGTTGGTGATCGTGAACGTGCCCCCGGTGAGGTCGTCCATCGTCAGCTTGGCGCGGCGGGCGCGGTCGGCCACGGCGTTCATCTCGCGCGCCACGTCGAGCAGCCCCAGGCGGTCGGCGTCCTTGATGTTCGGCACCACCAGCCCGGCGTCGGACGCGACGGCGATGCCCATGTTCACATAGTGCTTGTAGATGATCGTGTCGCCGTCGATCTGCGCGTTGACGGTGGGGAACGCCTTGAGCGCCTGGCACGCCGCCTTCACGAAGAACGGCATGAACGACAGCTTCACGCCGTGCTCCTTCTCCACGCGATCCTTCAGCCGTGCGCGGAGGCCCATCACGGCGGCTCATGTCGATCTCGTTGAACGTCGTCAGATGGGCGGTGGCGTGCTGCGCCTGCAGCAGATTCTCGGCGATCCGCTTGCGGCGCGTGGACATCTTCTCGCGCGTTTCGCGCCGGTCGCCACCGGGGCGCGAACCGGCGGCGGCCGCGGCCGGCGGAGGCGCCGGTTCGGGCGTCGCGCGGGCGGCCATCGCGTCGAGCACGTCAGGCTTGCTCACCACGCCGCCGAGCCCCGTGCCCCGGACGGCGGAGACGTCCACGCCCGACGCGGCGACGAGCCGTTCGGCGGCCGGTGAGAGTCGGGCGGCGGCGGGCGCCGACTCGCGCGTGACGGGTGCGGATGCGGGAGCGGCGGCCGGCGCCGGCGCTGGCTTTGCGGGAGCGGGGGCGGCGGCGGGGCGCGCCGGGGCGGGCTTGCCGGGCGCGGCGGCGGCGGCTGGCGCGGCCGACTCGTCGAGTTCGGCGAGCGCATCGTCCACGTGGACCGTGTCGCCTTCGGCGTGCAGGTGTTTGGTGACGACGCCGCCGGTGAGCGACGGGACCTCGACGGTGATCTTGTCCGTTTCGAGTTCGACGATGGTATCGCCCGGCGCGACCGCCTCGCCTTCGGCCTTGAGCCAGCGGGAGACGATGGCTTCGGTGATCGATTCGCCGAGCGGGGGGACCTTGATGGACGTCATCGGATGCGGTGTCGGTTCTCGGCGGCCGGGCCGCCGCGGGCCGCTCCATTCCGGTGCATATTACCACCGTCCGGAGCGCGGCTGCACGTGGGTGGCCGCAGGCGTGTGCAATATAACTCCCGAGGAAGGCGGTGCGAGCACTCACGATCTCCGCGCACGGTGGACTCGAACGACTCGAGGTCCGCGATGATCTGCCCGAGCCGGCGGTGGTCCAGCCGACGGACGTGCGGGTGCGGGTCGCGGCGGCCGCGCTGAACCATCTGGATCTATTCGTGCTCGCCGGGCTGCCCGGAGTGACGATCGCGGCGCCGTGGGTCGTGGCCGCCGACGCGGTGGGCGCGGTGGATCAGGCCGGTTCCGCGGTGCGCGAACGTGCGGGTGGGGGACACGGTGATCGTGAACCCCGGGATCAGCGATCGCACGTGCGCGTACTGCCGCGAGGGCGAGCACTCGTTGTGCGTGCGGTTCGGCATCCTGGGCGAACACCATCCGGGCACGGCGGCGGAATACGTCGTGGTGCCCGGGGTCAACGTGTGGGCCATTCCGCCGCGCACGCCGGTGCCGGAGGCGGCGGCGTTCGGGTTGGTCACGCTGACGGCGTGGCGGATGCTCGTCACCCGGGCGCAGCTGCGCGCGGGGGACCGGGTGCTCATCTGGGGCATTGGCGGCGGGGTGGCCACGGCGGCGCTGCAGATCTGCAAGATGGTGGGCGCGGAAGTGTGGGTGACCTCGGGGAGCGACGAGAAGCTGGCGCGCGCCCGCGCGATGGGCGCGGATCACACGCACAACCACCGCACCGAGGACGTGGCGCGCGCCATTCGGGCGGCCACCGGCAAGGCGGGGGTGGACGTGGTGGTGGACAACGTGGGCGCGGCTACGTGGAAGCAGTCGCTGGCCGCGCTGGGCAGGCGGGGCCGGCTGGTGACCTGCGGCGGCACGTCCGGGCCGGTGGTGGAAACCGACGTGCGCCGGCTGTTCTGGAACCAGTGGTCGATTCTCGGCTCGACGATGGGAAGCGACGCGGAGTTCGAGGCGATCGCCGAGCAGTTGCGGGCGGGGCGACTCATGCCGCCGGTGGATCGCGTGTATCCGCTGGCGCGGGGGCGGGAGGCGTACGCGCGGCTGGCGTCCGGGGAGCAGTTCGGGAAGATCGTGCTGACGGTCGGGCACTGAAATGACGCGAGTCGAACGCGCGCAGTTCGAGCCGGGCGAGGAGCGGGCCGTGCGGGAGGCGTACGGAGCCGGGGGCGCCGCGCACTGTCCGCGCGACGGCGCGGTGATGACGGCGCGCGAGATCGGAGGCGGGTCGTTCGGGCTCGGCTACGCACGGCAGCGCGAATGGCTGATGTGCCCGGTGTGCCGGCGGAGCGTGATCTTCGACCGGCGGCGGGGCACGCGCACGTAGCGCGGGCCCGCTCGTCGCTGGCGCAGCGCCACTGGGTGTAGCTTTTCTCTCAACTTCCGGGACGACGCATGCTGCTTCCGCTGCAAGACACGACGCAGGTTTCGAACTTCGGCGGACGACTGGGGGACAGTTTCGCCCAGGTGTTCACCGATTTCCTGCGCCCCCTGGGTGGGGCGGCGATCATCCTGTTCGCCGGGCTATCTCCTGGCGAAGCTGTTGCAGCGGATGGTGGAGCGCCTGCTGCGGCGCATGCGATTGAACGAGATCCTGAAGCGCGGCGGCGTGCTCGAGGCCGTGGAGCGCGGCGGGTCGCACCCGAATCCGGCGCGCGCGGTGGCCGGATTCGTGTTCTGGCTGGTGATGTTCGCGGTGATCCTGGTGGCGGCCGACGCGCTGGGACTGCCGTCGCTGGCCAACGTGTTCTCGGAGCTGGTGAGCTACATCCCGAGCCTGATCGCGGCGGTCATCATCATGCTCGTTGGCATCGTCCTCGGGCGGTTCGTGGGCGGGCTGATCGCGGCGTCGGCGGGCGCGCTGCACGGGCGGGCGGACGCTGGCGCATGTCGGCCGCGGCGGGCGTGATCCTGCTGGCGGTGTTCATGGCGGTGCAGGAGTTGGGCATCGCCACCGACATCGTGACGACGGCGTTCGCGATCCTGTTCGGCGCCGTGGCGCTGGCGCTGGCGTTGGCGTTCGGGTTGGGGAACCGCGAACTGGCGGCGGAGATCACGCGGCAGTGGTACGAGCGGTACCGCGCGGAACGCGACGAAGTGCAGCGATTGGAGCGCCGGGCGGTGGCCCAGGAGGAGGCGCAACCTGGAGCGCGACGAGGCCGAATCGAGCGGGTAGCGGGGGCGATTTTCGCGGGGCAAAATGGGCTCCGGAACGCCGTCCGGGACAACTTTCGTAACCTGTTGCCATCATAATCTGTTATGGTCGGCAGCTATCGGTTGATTTTCGCCCCCGAAACAGTTATTCTTACGGGTCGCACGCCGGCCGCATTTCCGCCCCTCCCTCCACGCCCTTCATGACCGCTCCGAACAATCGCGAACGGATCCTTCCGCGGCTCATCGACGACGAGATCAAAGAGTCGTTCATCAACTATTCGATGAGTGTGATCGTATCGCGCGCGTTGCCCGACGTGCGCGACGGATTGAAGCCGGTGCACCGGCGCGTGCTCTACGCGATGAACGAGTTGGGGCTCGTGCCCGGGCGTCCGTACAAGAAGTCGGCGACGGTGGTGGGCGACGTGCTCGGCAAGTATCACCCGCACGGCGACTCGAGCGTGTACGACGCGCTGGTGCGCATGGTGCAGGAGTTCTCGCTCCGCTATCCGCTGATCGACGGGCAGGGCAACTTCGGGTCGGTGGAGGGCGATCCGGCGGCGGCGTACCGGTACACCGAGGCCCGGCTGACGCCGATCGCGATGGAGATGCTGGCCGACATCGACAAGAACACGGTCGATTTCGTGCCGAACTTCGACGACCGGCTGCAGGAGCCGGCGGTGCTGCCGTCCGGCATTCCGAACCTGGTGGTCAACGGGTCGTCGGGCATCGCCGTGGGCATGGCCACGAACATTCCGCCGCACAACCTGGGCGAGGTGGTGTCGGCGCTGTTGCACCTGATCGACCATCCGGAGGCGACGATCGCCGAGCTGCGGCGGTACGTGAAGGGTCCGGACTTCCCGACGGCGGGGTTCATCTACGGCCGGCAGGGCGTGAAGGACTACCAGGAGACGGGGCGCGGGCGGATCGTGATGCGCGCGCGGGCAGTGATCGAGGAGAAGGAGTCGTCGAACAAGGCGCAGATCGTGGTCACCGAGATTCCGTACCAGGTGAACAGCGCCAAGCTGCTCGAGGACATCGCGGACCTGGTGCGCGACAAGAAGCTCGAGGGGATCAGCGATCTGCGGAACGAGTCGGACCGCGAGGGGCTGCGGATCGTGATCGAGCTCAAGCGCGACGCGATTCCGCGCGTGGTGCTCAACCAGCTGTACAAGCACACGCAGCTGCAGGCGACGTTCGGCGTGATCATGCTGGCGCTGGTGCCCGACGCGGCGACCGGCCGGCTGGTGCCCAAGATCATGCCGCTCAAGGACGTGCTCGAGCACTACGTCGACGCACCGGCACGAGGTGATCGTGCGGCGTGCGCAGTTCGAGCTCGACAAGGCGGCGGAGCGCGAGCACATCCTCGAAGGGCTCAAGATCGCCGTCGACAACATCGACGAGGTGATCAAGGTCATCCGCGCCGCCGAGGACACGCCGACGGCGAGCGCCCAGCTGCAGACGCGGTTCAAGCTCAGCGAGCGGCAGGCCGAAGCGATTCTCAACATGCGCCTGGCCAAGCTCACCGGGCTGGAGATCGAGAAGCTGGAGGAGGAGCTGAAGGAGGTCCGGGCCACGATCAAGGAACTGCGCGCGCTGCTCGAGTCGCGAGCCCAGGCGCATGGCGTCGATGAAGGCCGAGCTGACGCAGGTGGCGGAGAAGTTCGGCGACGAGCGCCGCACGGAGATCACCAGCGACGAGGGCGAGTTCACGGTCGAGGACCTGATCGCCGAGGAGGACATGGTGGTCACCGATCTCGCACTCCGGCTACATCAAGCGGACGGCGGTGTCCACCTACCGGCGGCAGCGGCGCGGCGGGCACGGGCGGCACGGGGGCGACGCTGAAGGACGAGGATTTCGTCGAGCACCTCTTCATCGCCTCGACCCACGACTACCTGCTGTTCTTCACCGACGACGGCCGGGTGTTCTGGCTCAAGGTGCACGAGATCCCGCAGGCCGGCCGCGCCGCCAAGGGCAAGCCGGTCGTGAACATGATCAACGTGTCGCCGGAAACGCGCATTCAGGCGATGATGCCGGTGCGCGAATTCCCGGAGAGCAAGTTCCTGATGTTCTGCCACGCGCAACGGCACGGTGAAGAAGACGGCGCTGTCGCAGTACGCCAACCCGCGCTCCACGGGCCTCAAGGCGATCAAGATCGAGGACGGGGACGAGCTGATCGACGTGCAGGTGACCGACGGCAACAACGACATCGTGCTCGCCACGCGCCACGGGCTGTCGATCCGCTTCCACGAGAGCGACGTCGCGAGATGGGCCGCGACACGACGGGCGTGAAGGGCGTCGACGCTCGACGGCGACGACGTGATGGTGGGCATGGTCGTGGTGAAGCGCGAGGCCAACCTGCTGGTGGTCACCGAACGTGGGCTGGGCAAGTGCTCGCCGATCGACGACTACCGGGTGCAGAAGCGCGGCGGCAAGGGGATCATTACGGTGCACCGCACCGAGAAGACCGGCGATGTCGTGGCATCAAGGAAGTGCTGCCCGACGACGAACTGATGCTGATCACCAGCCACGGCATCATCATTCGGATGCCGGTGAAGGGCATTCGGGTGGCCGGCCGCAACACGCAGGGCGTGCGGCTCGTGGAGCTCGAAGGGGACGATCTGGTGCGCGACGTGGCCCGCGTGGTGCCGGACGACCAGGAAGAGGGCGATGAGGAAGGGGCCGGCGAGGACGCCGGCGAGCCCGTGGGCGCCGGCGACGAGGACTGACGCGGGGCAGGCGGCGGGGGCGGCGGGAGCCATCCTTCGTCGCGCGGCCCGGGATCGGTCGTTTCGCGTCTTGCCGCGCCGGTGCCGGTGCGTAGGTTTGCTGCATTAATACGCCTTAATCCGATGTCCTCCTCCCCTCGGTCCAGCAAGCCGCACCGGCGCAGCTCCACCTCGCTCGAGGTGGTGCGCGAGTCGCTGCCCACGACGGAACTCGGCGAGGCGCTGCGGCATGCCCAGGCCGACGCGCACCGCGAGGCGATCCTGTGGCAGCGCTGGGTGCGCTACCTCGGGGTCCTCGTGGCGCTGCTCGTGGCCCTCGTGTTCGGCGCCGCGCCGGGCGATTCGGCGCTCGTGCCGGCGGTGATCGCCTGCTGCATCTACCTGGCCACGATCATGGTGGCCTCGTGGTGGGTGAAGCGGTCGGCGCGCGGCGTGCTCCACCCCGCGCTGCCCGGCGTGCTGGTGACCGCCGACATCGCGCTGATGACGGCGTTCTTCTATTTCGCGAGCACGGGCCTGGTGCACTACCGCATGCTGCTCATCGGCCTGCTCGCCGTGCAGCTCGCCGTGTTCTATTTCGGGCGATGGCTCGGACTCTACGCCATGGCGCTGACGGTTGCGGCGTACCTGCTCATCGAGTTGGTGTTCCCGCCGTTCATCGCCGGTCCGGCGCCGCCGGACGGCCGCGCGCTGCTCACGGCCACGACGTTCGTGCTCGTCGGCGGCGTGGTGATCCTGGTGTTCGGGAGCTTCCGCGCGCGGATGGACGAATTGCGCCTGTTCTGCCGCCTCGTGGAGGACGGCGAACTCACCGCCAAGCTGAATTCCACGCGGGCGCCGCACCCCGACGACCTCACCCTGCTGGCCCGCAGCTTCGAGACCATGCGCGACCGGTTCGCCGAGCAGATCGGGACCGATCCGCTCACCGGGTGCGTGAACCGCCGGGCGCTCGAGAACCGGCTGCGCGCCGACTGGCGGATGGCCAAGCGGCGCGGGTCGCACGTGGCGGTGGTGGCGATCGACCTCGATCACTTCAAGGCGGTCAACGACTCGCGCGGACACCCGGTGGGCGACATCGTGCTCAAGCAGGCGGCGGGCATCATGAAGGCCACGGCGCGCGACACTGACACCGTGGCGCGCCTGGGCGGAGACGAATTCGTGGTCGTGCTGCCCGACACGGGGTGGGAGGGGGCGGTGGCGTTCGCCGAGCGGCTGCGGGAGCGCGTGGAGACGTTCCCGTTCGGGCCCGACGGGGCGCCCGTGGCGGCCACGGTGTCGATCGGCGTGACGCTGGCGCGCGGCACCGACCCGATCTCGCCCGAGGTCCTGCTGCACGAAGCGGACCGGTCGCTGTACAAGGCGAAGACGGGCGGGCGCAACCGCGTGTACTCCTGATGGCGCCGAGCGGGGGCTCGGCAGGGAGCGGGCTCGTGGGCATCGAGGAGTTTCGGCGCGCGGCCGCGACGCTGCGTCCGGTGGCCGTGCGCACGCCGCTGCTCCCGGCCGACGCGCTGCGCGAAGTCGCCGGCGTGGAAGTCTGGCTCAAGCCGGAGATGCTGCAGCGCGGCGGCGCGTTCAAGTTCCGCGGGGCGTACAACTACTTGGCCAACATGCCCCCGGCGATCCGCGCGCGCGGCGTGATCGCCCCGTCGTCGGGCAACCACGCCCAGGCCGTGGCGCTGGCGGCTCGCCTGTTCGGCGTGCCCGCCACGGTGGTGATGCCCACCACCATCACGCCGGCCAAACGCGCCGGCGCCGAACGGTTGGGCGCGCGGGTGGAGCTGGCGGGCACGACCACCGCGCACCGCATGGAGCGCGCGCTGGCGATGGCCGCCGCTGAGGGATCCACGGTGGTGCCGCCGTACGACGATGCGACGATCATCGCGGGGCAGGGCACGGTGGGGCTCGAGATCGCCGAGCAGTTGCCGGAGGTGGCGACGGTGCTCGTGCCGGTGGGAGGGGGCGGGTTCAGCGCCGGGGTGGCGGCGGCGGTCAAGCTCATGGCGCCGCGCGCGCGTGTCATCGGCGTGGAGCCGCGCGGCGCGCCCAAGCTCACGCGGGCCCGTGCGGCCGGCGCGCCGGTGCGGCTCGAACACACGGCGAGCATCGCCGACGGACTGCTGGCGGTGGAGATCGGCCGGCTGCCCTTCGCGCACCACGCACGATATCTGGACGACGTGGTGCTGGTGGACGACGCGCCGATTCTCGACGCCATGCGGCTGTTGCTGGAGCGCGCCAAGCTGGTGGCGGAGCCGAGCGGCGCGATCACCGTGGCGGCGCTGCTGTCGGGCGCGGTCGCGCGCGCGGCGGGGCCGGTGGTGGCGGTGCTGAGTGGTGGAAACGTGGACTGGGCGGGCCTGCAGGGGCTGCTCGGTTCCGGCTGAACCGGGCGGCGCGCCATTTGACGTCATCCTTTCCGCGGAGCACCTTTTCCCGATGAAGCGCTGCCCCAGCTGCCGGATCGAATACGCCGACGACGCCCAGTTCTGCACGAAGGACGGCACGCGGTTGATGACGGTACCCGAGCCGGCGGCGGATATCCGGGCCACGGCCGCGCCGCAACGGCCGGCGGGGGACAGCGGGCCCACCGGCGTGGCGATGGTGGGCCGGGTGCTCGACGGCCGGTACACGGTGGAGAAGAAGGTGGGCGAGGGGGGGATGTCGTTCGTCTACCTGGCCACCGACGTGAGCACCCGGCAGCGGTGCGCGATCAAGGTGCTGTCGGCGGCGCTGTCGCAGGATTCCAACGCCATGGCTCGGCTCAAGCGGGAGGCGAGCCTCGGGATGCGGCTGGCCCACCCCAACGTGTGCCACATCATCCGGCTCGGCGAGACGGAAGACGGGTTGGTGTACGTCGTGATGCCGTTCGTGGAAGGGGAGATCCTGTCGGACCGCAACAATCGGCTGGGGCACATTCCCCTGAACGAGACGGCGCGATTCGTGCAGGACATGGCGGCGGGGCTGCACGTGGCGCACGAATTGAAGATCGTGCACCGCGATCTGAAGCCCGAGAACATCATGATCTGCCGGCGCACGGACGGCGCCGACTACGCCGTGGTGATGGACTTCGGGCTGGCCAAGGAGCGCCGGGCGGGCGCCGAACTGCAGAAGCTCACGGCCACCGGGATCATCCTCGGCACGCCGGAGTTCATGAGCCCCGAGCAGCTGCGGGGCAAACCGCTCGACGCGCGCACCGACATCTACTCGCTGTCCCTGCTGACCTACGAGATGCTCACGGGCAAACTGCCGTTCCAGGGGCGCACGCAGCAGGAGATGATGATCGCGCGGCTGCGCAGCGACCCGATTCCGCTCCGCGCGAGCCGCCCCGACCTGCCGTTTCCCGAGGGGGTGGAGCGGGTGCTCGCCAAGGCCATGGCCCGCAACCCCGACGAGCGGTACCAGAGCACATTAGATTTTGCTCAAGCGTTCGCCGAAGCGGCGGGGCCGGGGGACGGCGCGGGCAACGGCCTGATGGGCCGGTTGTTCGGCCGATGACCGGCGGGCGGGCGGCCGTCCTGGGGGCCGCTCTGGCGTGGGTGGGGGTGACGGCGCCGGCGGCGGCGCGGGCACAGGGCCCGGCGCCGGCCCGGCCGCTCGACGTGGTCCAGTACCGGTTCGCGCTGACGCTGCCCGACAGCGGCCGGCGGATCTCGGCCGGCGCCGAGCTGACGGTGGTGCGGCGGGCGCCGGCCGACACGCTGGCACTCGACCTGGTGGGCCTCGCGGTGGACAGCACGCGCGTGAACGGGCGACGCGTGGACGCGGGGCTGGTGGACGGGCGGCTGCTGGTACCGCTGCCGGCGGGCGTGTCCGACACCCTGCGCGTGCAGGTGACGTACGGCGGCACGCCGGACGACGGGCTGATCATCCGGCAGGACAGCGCCGGCCGTTGGACCTACTTCGGGGACAACTGGCCGGACCGAGCGCGGCACTGGCTTCCGACGGTGGATCGGCCCGACGACAAGGCGACGGTCTCGTGGTGGGTGAGCGCGCCGGCATCGGAGACCGTGGTGGGGAACGGCCTGATGACGGCGCAGCGCGCGGTGGCGCCGCTGGCGCCGGGCGGGGCGCCCCGGCGCGTCACCGAGTGGACCGAGGTCCATCCGATCAGCACGTATCTGATGGTGATCGCGGCCGCCCCGCTGGTCGAGACGTCGCTGGGCGAGACGGCGTGTGGATACGGCAGCTCGGCGCGTTGCGTGCCGCAGTCGGTGTACACGGCGCCCGAGCAGCAGCCCTCCATGCCGGGGCCGTTCGCGGCGGCCGACGGCATCGTGAGCTTCTTCTCGCGGCTCATCGCGCCCTTCCCGTTCGAGAAGCTGGCCCACCTGCAGAGCTCCACGCGGTTCGGCGGCATGGAGAACGCCACCGAGATCTTCTATTCCGACCGGGCGTTCCGCCGGCACACGATGAACGACGGCCTCATCTCGCACGAGACCGCGCACCAGTGGTTCGGCGACGCGGTGACGGAGCGCGACTGGCCGGAGCTGTGGCTGTCGGAGGGGTTCGCCACGTACTTCTCGGCGCTCTGGACGGAGCACGCGCGCGGCGATAGCGCATTCCGCGCAACGATGGCCGACATGCGGCGCGAGGTGCTGGACGACCGGCGCGTGGCGGCGGCTCCCGTGATCGACACGACGGAAACGAACCTCATGGCGCTGCTCGACGCCAACAGCTACGAGAAGGGCGGATTCGTGCTGCACATGCTGCGCCGCACCCTGGGCGACAGCGCGTTCTTCCGCGGACTGCGCCTCTACTTTCACGCGCACGAATACGGCAACGCCACGTCGGCCGATCTGCAGCGCGCGCTGGAGCAGAGCGCGGGGCGGCCCTTGCAGGCGTTCTTCGATCAGTGGCTGCGCCGGCCGGGGTATCCGGAGCTCACCGTCACCTGGTCGTACGACGGAGCGGCGCGCGCGGCGCGGGTGCGGGTGGCGCAGAGCGATCGGTTCGGCTACTTCCAGGTGCCGCTCACCCTAGAGTGGCGCGACGCCGCCGGCCACGCGGCGCGCACGACGATCGAGGTGGCAGCCGCCGCCGAGACGGTGGTGACGATACCGCTCGCCTCGCCGCCGGTGGCGGTCGTGGCGGACCCCGACGTGTCGCTGCTCGCGCGCCTCGACGTGAAGTGACGCGCGCCGGACGCCGTCACCGGCCGATGCGGCGCACCTCGATCATCAGGCAGCGGTCCTGCACGACGTCTATTCCGGCGCGGGCCAATCGCTCGGCGGCCTCGTCGTGGCGGATGCCCTGCTGGAACCAGACCGCCCCGGGGCGCTTGGCGATCATGTCGTCCACGTGCGCCGGAATGTCCTTGGGGCGGCGGAACACGTCCACCAGATGGATCGGACCGGGGATCGCGGCCAGCGTTCGATACACCGGCTGGCCGAGGATTTCGGTGACGTCGGGATAGTACACCGGCACGGGCACGATCTCGAAGCCCGCGCGCTGCAGAAACTCAGGCACGAGGTACGCCGACTGCTGCGACTCGGGCGTCTTGATGCCGAGTACGGCGATGCGATGCGATCGTTCGATGATGCGGCGCATGCCGGCGTCGTCCTCGACGAGGTGCTCGCGCCAGGCGGTGGATGGGTGCGTCATGCGGCGACCGGCAAAGGTGACCCAAGCGATCCGGATTGGAGGCGCGGTCGCGTGACAGCGGCCGGAGCCACCGGTTAGCTTTGAATAATACCATGACCCCCAAACGCTTTCTGGAGAGGGTATAGATGAAGATGCTCGTGCTGGGTGCGGGGCTGCAGGGCTCCGCCTGCGCGTACGACCTGCTGCGCGATCCCGACGTGGCGGAGGTCCGCATCGCGGATCTGCACGTGGACGACCTGCCCGAGTTTCTGGCGAAGGCGCCCGAGGCGGGCCGGAAGCTCAAGCCGATGCAGGTGGACGTGCGCGACCGTGCCGCGGTGCTGGCCGCCATGCGGGGGTGCGACGCGGTGATGAGCGCCATTCCGTACTATTTCAATTTCGAGATGGCGCAGTACGCGGTCGAGGCGGGGGTCCACTTTGCCGACCTGGGCGGCAATACGGAGATCGTGTTCGAGCAGCAGTCGCTGGACGCCGCGGCGAAGGCGAAGAAGATCTCGGTGATGCCCGACTGCGGCTTGGCGCCGGGGATGGTGAACATTCTGGCCGAGTACGGCATCCGGCAGCTGGACGGCGTGGACGCGGTGCGGATCTTCGTGGGCGGGCTGCCGCAACATCCGCAGGCGCCGCTCAACTACCAGATCGTGTACTCGCTGGAGGGCGTGCTCGACTACTACACCACGCTGTCCTGGGTGCTGCGCCACGGCAAGCGGACGCAGGTGAAGGCGTTGTCGGAAGTGGAGCCGGTGGAGTTCCCATCGCCGATCGGAACGCTCGAGGCGTTCCACACGGCGGGCGGCCTGTCGACGATGGCGTTCCGGTACGAGGGCAAGGTGCCGGCGATGGAATACAAGACGCTCCGCTATCCCGGCCACGCCAGGATCATGGAAGCGATTCGCGATCTCGGGTTGTTGGAGGAGAAGCCGATCGACGTGAAGGGCGTGCAGGTGTCGCCGCGCGCGGTGGCGGTGGCGGCGATGGGCCCGCGGCTCACGAAGCCGGAGAGCGCCGATCTGGTGGCGCTGCGCGTGATCGTGGCGGGCCGGAAGGACGGCAAGCCGAAGACATTCGAGTGGGATCTCGTGGACCGGTACGACGAAGCGCACGGGATCAGCGCGATGGAGCGCACCACGGGCTATTCGCTGGCGATCACCGGGTTGATGCAGGTGCGGGGGCAGGTGACGGCGTTGGGGGTGCACACACCGGACGAGGCGATGCCGGCCGAGGCCTACATCGCGGAACTCCGCAAGCGGGGCATCGACATCCGCCAGGTGCAATAGACGGCGGGAACGGCGAACAGAAAGCGGCGAGCCGTGCGCTGACCGCCTTGAGCGATCGGAACCCGCGGTGGGGACGCCGCGGGCGCGCCCCCGGTCAGTTCCGGGAGAACGAGGCGAGGGTGGCGCCGGTCCGGTCCAGGGCAGCGCGGGCGTTCCAGCGGTCGGCGCCGTTGTAGATGAGGGCGAAGGCCAGGACCTCGCCGTCCTCGTCGGTCACGTATCCGGCCAACGAGACGACCGTGTTGGTGGTGCCCGTCTTCGCGTGCAGGTTGCCCTGCGCGGCCGTGCGCCGCATGCGGGCCCGGAGCAGTTCCGACTCGCCGGCCACGGGCAGTGATGCGTGGAAAGCGGACGCCCACGGCGCCGCGTTCGCGTAGGCGAGCAGGCTCACCATGGCGCGCGGGGTGACGGAATCGCGCACCGAGAGGCCGCTGCCGTCGGCCACGCGGACGTCGGCGGCCGGCACACCGACCTTGTCGGAGAGGAAGGTGTGGAGCGCAGTCTCGCCGGCCTGCACGGAGCCGACGTGGTCGGGCGCCGCGTCGCGGGCCGCGTCGCGGAACAGCAATTCCGCGACGTGATTAATGCTCTCGCGGTTCATCTCCGAGATGATCTCGGCGAGCGGCGGCGATTCGAGCGAGGCCAGGTGGGTGGCCGATGGCGGGGTGACCGCCTCGCGGATGCGGCCCTGGACCGTGATCCCGAGGGCGGCGAGCGAGGCGCGGAGGGCGCCGGCCGCGAACAGCGGCGGATCGTCCACCACCAGCGAATAGCGCTTGGTCGTCGCCTTGGCGCCGATCCAGCCGCGCACGGCAAGGTCGCCCTCGCCGCGGCGGTACACGGTGACGGCCGCGCCGGTGCGCCCCGGCTTGACCGCGATCTCGTTGGTGATCGTGAACGCGGTACTGGCCGGTTCGAGCACCACGTCGGCGCGCTTCGCGCCGGGGGTGACCGCCACCCAGACGACGTTCTCGTTCAGGGACAGCGCGGAAACGGGAGCGGCGTAGGCGGCCGACAGATAGCGGTGCTTCCACCCGTCGGGAATGGGCTGGTCGGTGAACGCGCTGGCGTCGGCCACGAGGTCGCCCGTGACGTCGCGCAGCCCGGTCGCGGCGATGGCCTGGGCCAGCCGGTCCATGGGCGAACTGGCGGCGCCGAGGAAGCGCGTGGAGAGCGACGGGTCGCCGCCGCCGCGCAGGTAGAGGTTGCCGTGGAGCGTGCCGTCGGGGCCGATTGTCGAGTCGCGCAGCACGTCGGTGCCGAGCTGGTAGTTGGGGCCGAAGCGGTCGAACGCCAGCCCGGTGGTGAACAGCTTGAGCGTGGAGGCGGGCTGCATCAGGTCGTCGGCGTTCCGTGCGTACAGCGTGTCGCCGCGGGACAGGGAGACCACGATCGCACCCCACCGGCCGCCGCGCACCTTGGCGTTGAGAATCGCGTTGAGATCGAGATCCAGCTCGCGGACGCTCATGGACTTGCCGCCGGTGGGCGCCGGGAGCCGCCAATTCGCGGGCGCCGCGGCGCGGGCCGCCGGCGCAACCGGCGCGGGACGCGGCGCGTGCGTGTCGCCGGTGGACGCATCGGCGACGGCGCGCGTGGCGACGGCGAGCGTGGCGCCGGCCAGGAGCAGAGCGAAGGGACCGGCGAGCTTCATGTCGGCGATGGGTGCGATGGGTGACGGACGGGCGTGCGCGGAGCGGGAGCGGGCGGGCGATTCCGGAGACTCACACCTTCCACACGATGTGGTGGCGCCGCAGCAGCACCAGAATGCCATACCACAGTAACACGAAGGCCAGCGCGAAGGCGAGGGACGCGTTCACCGGCGACGCCCAGGACAGGAACAGCGACCGGAAGATCGCGTCCTCCAGCGGCACGGACTGGCCGTGGTACGGCACCGAGAGCACGGAGTAGATCATGCGGGCCATGAAGAAGGAACCGACGTATGCCGTGAGCGGGTTGAGGCCGAAGGCGACCCAGGGAGCGGTCCATCGTTTCACCCCGCGGACGTCCACGATCCACATGATCGTGGCGATCGAAACGCACGCGACGCCGCCGGTGAAGACGACGTACGAGCTGGTCCAGAGATTCTTGTTGATCGGGAGCACCCAGTTCCACATCAAGCCGGTCATCATCCCCAGGGCGCCCACGGCGAACAGCGCGCTCACCCGATCGAGCAGCGGCCGCTCCTGTTGGACGATCCAACGGCCTGCGAGGTTGCCGAGCAGACAGGTGGCGACGGCGGGAATCGTGGAGAAGAAACCCTCTGGATCCCAGGTTAGGCTGTTTCCCCAGGCGTGGTTGCCGAGGCCGAAGCGGGTCCAGTCCAGCAGCGTGCGGTCCCACCAGGCGGCCATCGTCGCTTCGGGGCGGTCGAGGAGCAGGGCGCCGATGGTGCCGTGCGTGCCCGGCACGGGCAGGCAGGTGAGGGCGACCCAGTACCCGAACAGGATGGCCGCGACCACGATCACGAGCCGTTGCACGGAAGCGCGGCGGGCGATGAGCCCCGCCGCGATGTAGGCCAGCCCGATCCGCTGCAGCACACCGAGCAGGCGCCAGTCGTACAGCCGGTTGACGACGCGTTGGAGGAAGGTGGGGTCGGGGTTTCCGGGGATGGCCGTCCAGGTGAAGAACGGCACGCCGTTGAGGAGGAATCCGAACAGGAAGATGAGGGCGCCCCGGCGGATGATCTGGCGGCGGATCTCGGCCTCGTCGTCGCCCCGGGCGCGGCGGGCCGAGAGCGAGAGTTCGGTGGTGATGCCGACGATGAACAGGAAGAACGGGAAGATGAGGTCGGTGGGGGTCCACCCGTTCCATGCCGCGTGCTCGAGGGGGGATAGATGGCGCTCCAGGTGCCGGGCGTGTTGACGAGGAGCATGCCGGCGATGGTGAGACCGCGGAAGACGTCGAGCGAGAGCAGCCGCTCGCGTGGGGCGGTGCTCGCGGCGCCCACGGTCGGCGCCGGATTCGGGACCTGGGAACTGGCTGGCGGCATCTCGGGGTACTACAATAGCGCGGAGAGGCTCCTGCCGAAATGACCTATGGAGGTGGCCGATGCGGAACGGCATCCTGCGTGAGGGAAGCGCGGCTGGCGTGATGGGGGCGACGAGCGTGGCCGCCTGGTTCTTCATCGTGGACGTGGTGCTCCGGCACCCGTTCCGGACGCCGATCGAGCTGGGTCGCGGCTTCTTCACGCTGTTCGGCCAGACGACGAACGGGAACACCGATTTGCTGGTGGTGATCGGGTACACCGTGTTCCACTACCTGGCGTTCATCGCGGCGGGGATCGTCGTGGCGGCGATCGTGCACTGGGCGGAGAAGCAGCCCACCGTGCTGGCCGGGGCGATGATCCTGTTCGTGATGTTCGAGGTGGGGTTCTACGGGCTCAGCTCGGCGTTCGGCAGCGTGCCGGTGCTGGGGGTGCTGGCCTGGTACAACGTGGCGGTGGGCAATCTGATCGCGGCGATCACGATGGGCGCGTACATGTGGCGCGCGCATCCGGGCCTCAAGGCCGAGCTGATCTACGCGCTGGAGGGGAAGGAGTGAACGCGGGCCGGGCGGTCGCGACGCGGCGGCGCGTGCAAGCCTGCGCCTTCGGCCTTGCCGACGCAGGTCCGCGTTGATCCAGTAGATCGGCCGGTCTCCGTTCTCGAACTCGGAAGGGCCCGCTCGGCGCGTGGATCTGCGCGCTGAACGGGCCCTTCCGAATTATGATCGGAGACCTACCGATTCAAGGAATCACGGCCGATCACCCGCCTGGGGCTCGTTCGTCGAGCGTGGGGCGCGCCCCGCTATCCCGCGTGGATGACCAGATGTCCGAACAGGAACAGCAGCGCCACGATCGTGACCATGGCGATGATGAGCGGTCCGGTGAACAGCGCGCGGAAGAGCTTGTGGTCGTACTTCAGGTGCATGTAGAACATGACGACGATGGCGAACTTCACCGCCGAGAGGACGAGCAGGGTCGGCACGAACAGGTGCGAGGCGACGAAGCTGGGGATGTAGTAGACCCAGACCTCGCCCATGGTGATGAGCGTGAGGATGACGGCGACCTTCCAGTAGGTGGACCAGGTCGGGTGCTCCTTCTCGATGCCCAGCGCGGAGTGGTCGGCGTGGGTCGGGTGCGCGTCGCTCGCGGAGTCGTGAGCCATGGTGGTCTCGCTAGCGGATGAGGTACACGAGCGTGAAGATCGCGATCCAGACCACGTCCACGAAGTGCCAGTAGAGCGCGGCGATGTCGACGATCAGCGCGTCCTTCGGTTTGAAGGCCGCGTTTGATGTCGATGGCGAGGAGCGTGAGCAGCCAGAGCACGCCGGCGGTCACGTGGGCGCCGTGGAAGCCGGTGAGCGTGAAGAACGACGAGCCGAACAGGTTGGTGCGGATGGTCAGCCCTTCGTGCACGAACGACGTGAACTCAAAGGCCTGGAAGCCGAGGAAGGTGGTGCCGAGCAGGGCCGTCATGAACAGCCACAGCTTGGAGTTGCCGAGGATCTTCTCGCCGAGCGTCGTGCTGGGCTGGTCGGCGTTCTCGACGGCGGCCAGGGCGAGCACCATGGCGAGCGACGACATGAGCAGCACGAAGGTGGAGGCCGAGGTCACCGGGATGTTGAGGATCGGCTTGAGCACGGTGTCGCAGACGGGCGGGCTGCACACCTCGTGCGGGAACGGGCCCGTCACGCTGCGGCCCTTGTAGATCAGGTAGGTCGAGATGAGCGACGCGAACAGCATGCACTCCGACCCGATGAAGGCCCAGATCGCCACCTTGCGGTGGTCGAGGCCGGTGGTGGTCGGTGTGTGCGCGTGCTCGACTGCGGCTGCTGGAGTGGCCATTGAGTGAACCGTGATTGCGTTGAGCGACTGAACGGAGGAATCGGGGGCGGGGCCGGCGCTGGTGCAGCGGCTCCGGCGCATGCGTTACTCCAGCGGGCTGAGCAGCCAGCTGTACAGCGAGCCCACCATGCCGGCGGCGCCGCCGAAGATGAACGTATAGGCCATCGGCCAGTTGTTTTTGTGGATGAACAGCAGGCCGGTGAACATGAGGGTCATGAACAGGGCGACGAACAGCGGCTTGATGGTCGGGAACGGCATCGGGATGCCGAGTTCCCTGGCCGTCTTGATGCGCTCACCTTCGTGGAACTCCGTCGACGTGTCCCTTGTGATCCCACAGCGGATAGCGCGACGACACGGTGGGGATCACGGCGAAGTTGTAGTCGGGCGGCGGCGAGGGGATCGACCACTCGAGCGAGGGGGCGTTCCACGGATTGTGGCCGGCCACGGCGCCCTTCTTCCGGCTGCGAATGAAGTTCCAGATGAAGATCAGCGTCGCCGAAGCCGAGCAGGTAGGCGCCGTAGCGACGAGATCGAGATTGTACGTGTCGAAGCCCTGGTTGGCGTCGTACGGTAGATGCGGCGCGGCATGCCGTCCAGCCCGAAGAAGTGCATCGGGAAGAACGTGAGGTTGATGCCGATGAAGATGAGCCAGAAGTGCCAGTTGCCCGAGCTTCTCGCTCATCAGGCGGCCGGTGAGCTTCGGATAGCAGTAGTAGATGCCGGCGAAGATGCCCAACATCGACCCGCCGAACAGCACGTAGTGGAAGTGGGCGACGACGAAGTAGCTGTCGGTCTGCTGGAGGTCGGCCGGCGGCGACGGCGTGCATGATGCCGGAGAATGCCGCCGATCATGAACAGCGAGATGAGCCGATGGCGAACATCATGGCGACGGTGAATCGCACGTTGCCGCCCCACATCGTGACGATCCAGTTGAAGATCTTCACGCCGGTCGGGATGGCGATGAGGAGCGTGGTCACGCCGAACGACGGTGTCGGCGATCGGGCCCATGCCCGACGGCGAACATGTGGTGCGCCCACACGCCGAAGCCGAGGAAGCCGATCAGCATGCCCGGAGAAGACCATGACCGGGTAGCCGAACAGCGGCTTGCGGGAGAAGGTGGGGAGGATTTCGGAGACGAGCCCGAAGGCCGGCAGGATGAGGATGTAGACCTCGGGGTGGCCGAAGATCCAGAACAGGTGCTGCCAGAGGATCGGATCGCCGCCGGCGGCCAGCTCGTAGAACTTGGTGCCGAAGAGCCGGTCGAACATGCAGGAACACGAGCGCGATCGTGATCACGGGGAAGGCGAGGACGAGCAGGAACTGCACGATGAACGCCATCCACGTGAACACCGGCAGGCGCATCAGCGTCATGCCGGGGGCGCGCATGTTGATGATCGTGATGATGAAATTGAACGCCGCGGCGATCGAGGACGACGCCGAGGATCTGCAGGCCGAGCACCCAGAAGTCGATGTTGAGGCCCGGGGTTGAACTGCATGGAGGTGAGCGGCGCGTAGCCGAACCAGCCGCCGTCGGGCGCCGCGCCGAGCAGAACCAGCGAGACGTTGATGAACAGCGCCGCCGAACAGGAACACCCAGTAGCTGAAGGCGTTCAGCCGCGGGAACGCCACGTCGCGGGCGCCGATCTGCAGCGGCATGAGGAAGTTGAAGAACGCGGCCGACAGCGGCATGACGGCGAGGAAGATCATCGTCGTGCCGTGCATCGTGAACAGCTGGTTGAACGTGTCCGCCGAGACGACGGTGCCGTTCGGGTGCATCAGCTGGGCACGGATGATCACGGCCTCGAGGCCGCCGATCAGGAAGAACACGAGCGCGGTGACGAGGTACAGCACGCCGATCCGCTTGTGGTCGACGGTGGTGAGCCAGCTCCAGATACCCGTGTTCGACGCTTCGGGCGTCGAAACGTAGGGCGGGGCGGCGGCGGTAGTGGCCATGCGTCAGCGTCTCCGTGCGGTTACTTCAGGGTCTGCAGATAGGCGACGATGTCGGCGATCTGCTGATCGGTGAGATTACCCACGATCGTGGGCTTTCCGGTGGCGGGGTCGATCTCGCCCTTGCCGAGCGTGTACATGATCACGCCCGGCTTCATGACGCGGGCGTTCTTGATCCACAGTTCGAGGTGCTGCCGGTCGTTCGGGTACAGGCCGGCGGCGATGGTCGTAGCGCGACGCGACGTGCGTGAGATCGGGCCCGAGGATGGCCTGCATCATCGGGTTGCCCTTGATCGTGTGGCAGGCGAGGCACATGCTCTCCGGCGCCGCGATGAGCTTCTCGCCCGCGACCGGATCGCCCGTGAGCGACCGCGTCGAAGCGTGATCCCCGACGGCAGGGGAGTCTCGGGCACGGCGTACCTCGGGATGTCGGCCCGCGGGAGACTGACGAAACTGGCCGTGGCCGGCGCCGCCTGGGCCACCGCCATCGGCGGAGCGGCCGCCGCGCGCTTGGCGCCGGCCACCAGCTGCTTGGCCGCCGCGGTGTCGGGAATGAGCGAGACGGCGGGCTCGGCCTCGTGCTTGGCCCACGCGTCGAACTCGTCGGCCTTCACCGTGAACACCTTGAACCGCATATTGGCGTGCGAGGTGCCGCAGAACTCCGCGCAGAACCCGTTGAACACGTCGTCACCCACGGAATCGGGGGTGAACCACAGGTAGTTGGTGTGGTTCGACACCAGGTCGCGCTTGCCGCCCAGCGCGGGAACCCAGAACGAATGGATCACGTCGGCCGTCTTCAGCGTGAAATTCACCGTCCGGCCGATGGGCAGATAGAGTTCGTTGGCCGTGGTGATCCCGTACTGCGGGTACTGGAATTCCCACCACCACTGATGGCCCGTGACCGTGACCTGCAGGGCGCCCTGCGCCGCCGGCGCCTCGGTCTTGAAGATGGTGCGCACGGTCGGCACGGCGATGACGGCCAGGATGAGCGCCGGGATCGAGGTCCAGAGGATCTCGAGCTTGGTGTTGCCATGCACGGGCACGGGCGCCGGCTGGCCGTCGCGCTTGCGGAACTTGACCAGCGCGACGAGGAGGATCGTCTCGACGAACACGAACACGAACGACCCGAGCCAGATCAGGATGTCGAACAGATGTCCGATGTCCCGGTTGAACTCGGAATGGTCGGTGAAGATCGAATTGGGATGGGCGGGGGCGCACGCGGCGACGAGCACTGCGAGCACGACCGTCAGCGCGGCGGTCGTCAGCCGACGCGGGCGGGTATGTGGATCCATGCGGGGGTCCTTGTACCTACAGTGGGAAATGCGCTCCGGGGCGGGGAGCGCAGGCGGTTGAAAAAACAGCTTCGGCAACCTATGGGCTGCCCAGGGCTAAATCAAGCGAATTTCGAGCCCATGCCGGCCCGGCCCTGGAGCCCCTGGCCCACGCCCCGCCGGCGCGTCCGTCCGCGGCGGCCGCGGCGGCCGGCTCCGTTCTAGGCCCCGGCGTGGTCGGCGGGCGTGTCGTCGTGCATGGTGTGCTTCTCGATCACCTGCTTGGTGGCGATCTCGATCGACTGGGTGAGCTGGGCCACACCCTCGCGCATCTGCCGGATGCGCGTGGGCTCGCTGGAACCGCGGCTGATCGACAGCGAGATCGCAAACACCTGGTCCGAAATGACCCCGAATTGACCCTTGAGCAGCCCCCCCAGGGCGGGGAACTGGCGCTTGAGGTTCGTGAAGTAAGTGCTCCCGGTGGACGTCTGGCGCTTCACCGCGAATGCGTACTGCTCCACGAGCGCATGAATGCGCTGCAAAATGGTGAGTCGCGTCCTCAAGGCGTCTTCATCTTCGCCTGTCCTGGCGCCGTCGAGCTTGCGTCCGGCCATGGAGGAATGCGCGGGGATGGGAGAAGAGAAGCGTGCTACGCCTGGCGGCGCGCGGGGCGCGGTCATCCGCTCGGGATCGAGAATCTCGGTCGATCTGGCTGGCGCGTGAGCAGCTTCTGCTCGAGCACCAGTTCGGTCACGCCGCGCCCGGTCTCGAGCGCAGTCTTGGCGATCATGCGTCGCCTTCTCGTACCCGATGACCGGGACGAGCGCGGTCACGATGCCGATCGAACGTTCGACGAAATCGCCGCATCCGGTCGGGATTGGCCGTGATGCCCGTGATGCACCGCTCGCGAAGCACGACGCACGCGTTGCGCAGCGTGTCGATGCTGCGCAACAGCCGGTAGGCGATCACGGGTTCGAACACGTTGAGCTGCAGCTGCCCGGCCTCGGCCGCCATCGTCACCGTCACGTCGCCGCCGATGACGTCGAAGCACACCTGGTTCACCACTTCGGGGATCACCGGGTTCACCTTGCCGGGCATGATCGAGGAGCCGGGCTGCATGGCGGGCAGGTTGATCTCGCCGAAGCCGGCGCGCGGGCCCGAGCTGAGCAGCCGCAGGTCGTTGCAGATCTTGGAGAGCTTGACGGCGCAGCGCTTGAGCACGCCGGAGAGCTGCACGAAGGCGCCGGTGTCCGGAGTCGCCTCCACCAGGTCGGGGGCCGGTGATCAGCGACAGGCCGGTGATCGCGCGAGAGGTGTTGGCGCACCGCCTCGGCGTAGCCCGGCGGGGCGTTGATGCCGGTGCCGATCGCGGTGGCGCCCATGTTGATCTCGCGGATCAGCGCCTGCGCCTCGCCGAGCCGGTCGACGTCCTCGAGGATCGTGTGGCCGAAGGCGGCGAACTCCTGGCCCAGCGTCATCGGCACGGCGTCCTGCAGCTGGGTGCGGCCCATCTTGATGAACGGCGCGAACTCCTCGCCCTTGGCGAGGAACGCGTTCACGAGGTCGCGCATCGCGGCGCGGAGTCCCTCGATGCTGGTGTGCAGGGCCAGCTTCACCGCCGTCGGATAGACGTCGTTGGTGGACTGGCTGAGGTTCACGTGGTCGTTGGGGTGGACCGCGTCGTAGTCGCCGCGCGGCTTGCCGCATGCAGCTCGAGGGCGCGGTTGGCGATGACCTCGTTGGCGTTCATGTTCGTGGAGGTGCCGGCGCCGCCCTGGATGGCATCGACCATGAACTGCTCGTGGTGGCGGCCCGCGCGGATCTCCATGGCGGCCTCGTCGATCGCGCCGGCCACGTCGCGCGGCAGGAGGCCGAGCTCGGCGTTGGCCCGGGCGGCGGCGGCCTTCACCGCGGCCAGCGCGTCGACCAGCGAGGGGAATTCGCGGATCGGGACGCCGGTGATGGGAAAGTTCTCCAGCGCGCGGAGAGTCTGGATGCCATACAGCGCCTCGGCCGGCACGTCGCGCTCGCCGAGCAGGTCGTGTTCCCGGCGGGACTGGCCGCCGGCGAAGCCGATCGCACGCCCGCGTCCGGCCAAGGTGGCGTCGGCCGCCTTGAGGCGCTGGGCGATGGCGCGCGCCGCGCGGGTGATCAGCGCGGCGTGCAGGCCCGGCTGGTCCCTGAGCAGCGGCGCGAGCACGCTCTGGCGGAACATCAGCGCTTCGGTCTTCACCAGCGCCCGCGCGGCCGTTCCGTGGGGGGCGTCGTCGAGGAGCATGCCCTCGCCGATCACGTCGCCGGGCCCGAGCGTAGCGAGCGGGGGGAGGTCTCGGCGTGTTCGATGGCCACGCTGCCGGAGAGGACGACGGCGAAGAATTCGCGCGGGTCCCCTTCGCGGAACAGGATGGCGCCGGCGTCGTAGGTCGTGGGGACGCCGGCCCTGACGAGGTGCCAGCGAAGCGATTCGGGGAGCGTCTCGAAGAAGGCGACGTGCTCGAGTTGATCCTTTCGGGTTGCGCGCGTCATAGGTGGAATAAGCTATCCCCCCCGTCTCGGGGCCGGTAGCGAACGCCCGAGGGCGGCGGTGCGGGCGGCGTCATGGGCGGCAGGGCGGGCGGCGCTGCGGACCGCGTTGCCGACGGCGGGGCGTGGAGCCATGGGGCCGGCGCGGACTCGGCGCGCCGAGAACGGCCTCTCGTATTGGACCGCGAAAAGTCGTAAGATTGGCCGGATGGCCGCCACCTTCCGGAGGAAGCAACGTGTCGATTTCCCGTCGTAATTTCATCGGCACCGGCGCCGCCGCCGCGGCCGGCATGGCGCTCCCGCGCCTCGCCGGCGCCGAGCCGGTCATCTCGTCCCTGGTCGAGCGCGCCGCGCCGGACGGCGCGGGGATGGCCACGCGGCCCGTGATCATCTCGGCGGCCAACGGGTTCACCACGACCGCCGAGGGGAAGCAGGGCATCAGGGTCGCGTACGACCTACTCGCCGGCGGCGCCGATCCGCTCGACGCGATCGTGGCCGGCGTGAGCGTCGTGGAGCTCAACCCCGACGATCAATCGGTGGGGTTGGGCGGTCTGCCGAACGAGGACGGCGTGGTGCAGCTCGACGCGTCGTGCATGCACGGGCCCACGAAGCGGGCGGGGGCGGTGGGGTGCCTGGAGGACGTGGCGACGGCGGCGGCGGTGGCCAAGGCGGTGATGGACTACACCGACCACATCTTCCTCGTGGGCGCGGGCGCGCGGCGGTTCGCAGTGGAGATGGGATTCAAGACGCAGAACCTGCTCACCGAGAAGAGCCGGCAGGATTGGATGCGCTGGAAGGCCGATCTCAATCCGTACGACAACTGGTTGGACCTTCCGGCGCGGCGATCGGGCGGCGGCGACGACGACGAGCAACTCTCGATGCACGTGACCTACGACGCCCACGGGGTGCCGCACACCTACGGCACGATCAACATGAACGCGGTGACGGCCACCGGCGACATCGCCTCGGTGACCACGACCAGCGGGTTGTCGTGGAAGATCCCGGGGCGGGTGGGCGATTCGCCGATCGTCGGGGCGGGGCAGTACTGCGACAACGCAGTGGGGGCGGCGGGCTCGACCGGGCGCGGCGAAGCGAACATCAAGGTGTGCGGGGCGTTCCTGGCGGTGGAGTTCATGCGGCAGGGGATGTCGCCGCTGCAGGCGGTGATGCAGGTGATGGAGCGCGTGGTGGCGATGACGGAGGCGCGGCTGCTCGACGAGCATGGCCGGCCGTATTTCGACCTCGAGTACTACGCGGTGAACAAGAAGGGGGAGTACGCGGCGGCGTGCGCGTACCAGAGCGCGAATCCGGACCGGCCGACGCGGTTTGCGGTGTGCGACGACCGGGGGCCACGGCTGGAACCGTTCGCGTACATGTACACCGCCGATCAGCGGCCCAAGGGGCGTCCGATGTCGGGGACGCTCGTGATTCCCAGATGACCGGCGGCGAGCGGACGGCGGGCGACTTCGGGTCGCTGGCGAGGGAGGGCGGGCTGATG
Organism: uncultured Gemmatimonadaceae bacterium; assembly: GCA_963729495.1. Taxonomy (GTDB): domain Bacteria; phylum Gemmatimonadota; class Gemmatimonadetes; order Gemmatimonadales; family Gemmatimonadaceae; genus JAGWRI01. The sequence continues at coordinate 284,291 of CAVSOM010000010.1, read as the reverse complement.
GCGTCGTTCGACGACCGGTTCTTCCTGCCCGGGCCCACCGCGGTGCGGCCCGAGGTGATGGACGCCATGCAGCATCCCATGATCCCGCACCGGAGCGCGGCCATGGAGCTGCTCATGCACACCGTCCACGGCCGGCTGCAGCCGCTGTTCGGGACGGCGCGCCCGGTGTACGTCGTGAATGGCTCGGCGACGTCGGCGATGGAGATGGGGGTGCGCTGCGGGAGCGTGGAGCGAGTGCTGGCGGTGGTGTGCGGCGCGTTCGGCGAGCGGTTCGCCGAGATCGCCGAATTGACCGGGCGCGACGTCACGCGCGTGATCGCCGAGCCGGGCGAGACGGTGTCGCCCGAGCAGGTGCGGTTGGCGCTCGAGCACGGCGCCTACGACACGGTGACCGTGGTGCATTCCGAGACGTCCACCGGCGCGCTGAGCGACGTGGCGGGCATCGCGCGGGCGGTGCGCGAGGCGTCCGCGGCCATGCTGCTGGTGGACGCGGTCACGAGCGTGGGCGCGATGCCCGTGGAGATGGACGCGTGGGGCGCCGACTTCGTGTTCACCGGCTCGCAGAAGGCGCTCGCGCTGCCGCCGGGGCTGGCGCTCGCCGCGGCCTCGGAGCGCCTGCTGAACAGGGCGCGAGGGATGGGCGACCGCGGGTTCGCGCTCGACCTGGTGCGCTACGACGATTTCTGGCACCGGTCGCAGAGCCCCGTCACGCCGGCCATACCGCTGCTCTACGCGCTCGATCGCCAACTGGCCGACATCGAGCTCGAAGGACTGGACGCCCGGTTCGCGCGGCACGCGCAGATGGCGCAGCTGTGCTGGGACTGGGTGGAGGTCGACGGCGGATACGATCTGTCGCTGGAGATCCTGGCGCGCGAGGGGGAGCGCTCGCCCACGGTGACCTGCTACGTGTGCCACCAGCCGGAGGGGCTCGTGCGGACGCTCAACGAGCAGGGTTTCGTGATCGGCCCCGGCCACGGCAACCTGCAGCGCACGTCGGTGCGCATCGGCCACATGGGCGACCACACGGTCGAGGGATTGGAGCGGCTGCTCGCCGCGCTGGGCGCCGTGATCCGCGCCCGCCACTAGCCCTCACCCCGCCCGCGCCGGTCCGCTGCGCCGCGCCGCCGTGCCGCCGCTGCGGCGTGGCTCTCCGGTGCGGAGGTTGGCGACGAGCGTCGACAACCGCTCCGCGGCGTGCGCCATCGCCGCCGCCGCGGCCGCGATCTCCTCGGTGCTCGCGCTCTGCTGTTCGCTCGCCGCGGCCACCTGCTGCATGGCGGCGGCGATCGACTCCGTACCGCGGGCGATCGTCGTCAGCCGTTGCCCCATGTCGCGCACCAGCGCGTCCGTGCCGGCCGCCGTGCGCTCCACCGACGACGTCCACGTTTCCAGCTCCGCCACGCTGGTCTCGAGCTGGGCGAACGACGCCGAGCCCTGTTCGGTGGCCCGGCGCACGTCGCGCGCCGTGATCGCCATGCGCTCCATGTTCTCGCTCGAGCGCTCGACGCCGGCGAGCACGTCGGTCACCACCCGCTGGGTGCGTTCGGCGGCGTCCGACGACATCGCCGAAAGACGGCGCACCTCGGCGGCGACGACGGAAAACCCCTCGCCCTGGTCGCCGGCCCGCGCGGCCTCCATGGCGGCGTTCAGGGCGAGCAGCTTGGAATGGCGGGCCAGCGACTGCACCAATCCCAGGAAGGTGCGGATCTCCTGCGACGCGTCGACCAGCGCGCGCACCGCGCCCGCGGTGGCCGTCACGTCGCCGGTGAGCGTGGCCAGCGCCGCCGAGCTGTCGTCCATCAACCGCCGGTTCTCCAGCGCCAGCTCGCGCAGCCGCGCGTTCCGCGCCACGCCTTCGTGGGCGCCGGCGTTCAGCCGCTCCACGAGCGGCCCGAGGCGCTCCGACGACGCGGCCAGCGCCTGCACCGACTCCGCCATCTGCTCCGACTGTTTGCTCAGGTCGCCGGCGGTCTCCGCGATCTGCGCGGCCGATCCCGCCATCTGCTCCGAACTGGCGGTGATCTGGGCCGACATGGTGGCCGTGTCGCCGGACGACTCGTTCAGCACGCGGGCCAGGCGCGCCAGTTCGCCGACCATCGTGGCCAGCGCACGCGCCAGCCGTTCGATCTCGTCGGTGGATCGCACGCTGCCCACCCGCACCGTGAGATCGCCGCCCGCCACCGCCTCGGCGAGCGCGGCGAGCTCCTTGGCCGGTTGGCGGATGCGCCGGTTCACCAGCCGATCGACGGTGAATCCGATGCCGACCATGATCAGGAAGAGGAAGGCGACCAGCACGCCGAGCGCGCGGCGAACCTGACCAGTGGTCGAGTCGGCCTCGGCCGTCGTCTCGTGCGCCACCACCACCCATCGGCCGAGATTGGCGGGCGCGAGGGCCACGCGTTCCGGGCCGCGCGACGTGACCACCGTGGACGCGGCATCGCCGCCGGCGTGCACGGCGCCGGCGAACGCCTGCAGATCGCCGTCCGTGACGCCGCGAGACGCAATCAGCGCGTGGCCCGCCGAGTCGGCCAACTCCACGGCGATCTCCGACACCGAACCGGTGGCGAACACGCCTTCGAGGGTCGTGCGGAGGCCCGGGTCGGCGGCGAGGTCGACGCGGGCTTGCGGGTGGAACGCCGTCACCGCCTCGGCGAGCGCCGCGTAACGCTTGGCCACCGTTTCCAGACGTCCGTCGGCCTGGGCGCGAAGCGACGCCGAGATCTCCCGGCTGGCGATCATGGCCAGCGGAATGAGAATGAGCGCCGCGGCGAACGCCGACAGCGGGACCAGCCGGATGGAGATCGCGCCGGCGGGCGCGAACGCGTCGCGGGCGGGTCCGGCGGGCGAGGGGGAAGGCGGAAGTGACGGAGGCATCGGGGTCGGTGGGTGGACGGACGGCACCCCGCGCCGGGCACCGTCCGGAATCTGGCTTGTTTGCCCTCCGGGGCCAAGTAAATTGCGGAAACACCAGGCCATCGCCCTTTGGGCGCCCCTCCGACCCGCCCCGGCGGGATCTCGGCGCGCCACCCCGACCGGATGACAGACACGAATCAGACGCCCACGGCCGATCTTCCGGCCGCGTACGACCCTTCCGTGGTGGAGGGCAAGTGGCAGGCGCGCTGGGACCGGCGCGGCACGAACCACACCGACCTCTCGGGCGCCAATCCGTATTACACGCTGATGATGTTCCCATACCCGTCGGCCGAAGGGCTGCACGTGGGAAACCTGTTCGCGTTCACGGGCAACGACATTCACGGCCGCTACCAGCGGATGCGCGGCCACACGGTGTTCGAGCCGCTCGGATACGACGCATTCGGCATCCACTCGGAGAACTACGCGCTCAAGGTGGGCGTGCACCCGTTGGAGCTGATTCCGCGCAACATCGCCAATTTCCGGCGCCAACTCCGCCGGGCCGGCCTGATGGTGGATTGGCGGTACGAGCTGTCCACCACCGACGCGTCGTACTACAAGTGGACGCAGTGGCTGTTCCTGCAGCTCTACCAGCGCGGGCTGGCATACAAGAAGCAGGCCGCGGTGAACTGGTGCCCGTTCGACAAGACCGTGCTGGCCAACGAGCAGGTGGTGAACGGCGCGTGCGAGCGCTGCGGCACGCCGGTGGAGCAGCGGTTCCTCGAACAGTGGTTCTTCCGCATCACCGACTACGCCGGGCGGTTGCTCGACAATCTCGACGGCCTCGACTGGTCGGAGAGCACCAAGACGGCGCAGCGCAACTGGATCGGAAAGTCGGAGGGCGCCGAGCTGGCGTTCCGGGTGCAGGACCTGATGGAGTTCGCCGGGAGCGCGACGGTGAGCGGCGGAGGGCTCTCCGGCGAGGTGATCTCGACGCCGGTGGACATCCGCGTGTTCACGACCCGCGCCGACACGATCTTCGGCGCGACGTTCCTGGTGGTGGCCCCCGAACATCCGCTGCTGGAGCAACTGACCACCGACGAGCAGCGCGAAGAGGTCGGATGCCTACCGTGCCGCCGCGGCCAGGCAGGACATCGTCACGCGCAAGGTGAACAAGGACAAGACGGGTGTGTTCACCGGATCGTACGCCATCAACCCGGCCACCGGGCGGCCGATCCCGATCTGGACGGCCGACTACGTGCTCATGGAGTACGGCACCGGGGCGATCATGGCCGTGCCCGGCCACGACGAGCGCGACCACGAGTTTGCGCGCAAGCTGGGGCTGCCGATCGTGCGCGTGGTGGGTACGAATCCGCGCGACACCGCGCCGTCGATGGACGCCGCGTTCACCGACAACGTGAACGGCGTACTGGTGAATTCCGACCGGTTCGACGGGCTCGCGGTGCCCGAGGCCAAGCGGGCGATCGTGGAGTGGCTCGCCGCGCGCGGCGCGGGGCGCGCGGTGGTGAACTACCGGCTGCACGACTGGTGCATCTCGCGCCAGCGGTACTGGGGCCCGCCCATTCCGATCATCTACTGCGACGCGTGCGGCGGGGTGCCGGTGCCGGAACGGGATCTCCCGGTGGCGCTGCCGCCGCTGGAGAACTTCCGCCCCGACGACTCGGGCGTCTCGCCGCTGGCCCGCGACGAGTCGTGGTACCGGGTGGCGTGCCCGCGGTGCGGCGAGTCGGCGCGTCGCGAGACGGACGTGTCGGACACGTTCCTCGACAGTTCGTGGTACTTCCTGCGCTATCCCAGCGCCGATCGCGACGACGTGGCCTTCGACCCCGCGACCACCCGGCACTGGCTGCCGGTGGACTCGTACATCGGCGGCAACGAGCACGCCGTGCTGCACCTGCTCTATTCGCGTTTCGTCACGATGGTGCTGCACGACGCCGGACTGCTCGGCTTCGAGGAGCCGTTCACGCGGTTCCGCGCGCACGGCACGATCGTGCGCGACGGCGCCAAGATGTCGAAGAGCCGCGGCAACGTGGTGAACCCCGACGAGTACGTGGAGCGGTGGGGCGCCGACGCGTTCCGCACGTACCTCATGTTCCTGGGCCCGTACGAGGAGGGCGGCGACTTCCGCGACCAGAGCATCTCGGGCGTGCGGCGGTTCCTCGACCGGCTGTGGACGTCGGTGCACGAGGCGGCGCGCGACGGCGAACCCGACCCCGCCGTCATGCGCAAGGTGCACCAGACGATCGGCAAGGTGACCGCGGACATCCCGGCGCTGGGCTACAACACCGCGATCGCGGCGATGATGGAGTGCGTGAACGCGATCCGCGCGCATGACCGCATGCCCCACGTGCGCGAAGTGCAGCCGCTGGTGCAGCTCGTGGCGCCGTTCGCGCCCGCACGTGGCCGAGGAATTGTGGGAGGTGCTCGGGCACGCGCGCAGCGTGTTCGACGACGGGTGGCCCGCGTTCGACGCCGCGCTCGCGGCCGAGGAGTCGGTGACCGTGGCCGTGCAGGTCAACGGCAAGACCCGCGGCACGGTGCAGGTGCCCAAGGACGCCGAGCAGGCCACGGTGCTCGAAACCGCGATGGCCGAGCCGGGCATCGCCAAGTTCGTCGCCGGATCTCCCCGCAAGGTGATCTACGTGCCGAACCGCCTGCTCAATCTGGTGGTGTGAGCCGCCGGGTCAGGCCCACTCGGCGTAGTGCACCTTGGAATCGGGCTGGGAGAATGCCACGGCCGCCAGATAGTCCACGCGCCCGATGTCGAGCAGGCGCACCCACAGGCGCTGCCGATCGATGCCGGTGATCCCCGTGACGTCGATCTCCTGCTGCACATCCTTGCCGAGCGCCACGGTGAACGCGTCGAAGGCGGCGGCGATGCCGGTGCCCAGCGCCTTCACCACCGACTCCTTGCGCACCCACGCGCGGAAGAACGCATCGGCCCGCTGGTCGGCGGGCAGGGCGAGCAGGGCGTCGTATTCGCCGCGCGCGAAGAACCGCGCCGCGATGCGCTCCACGTCGGCCAGCCGCGTCATGCGCTCGAGATCCACGCCCACGTCGTCGGACCGGGTGACGGCCACGAGCATGTGATCGGCCGAGTGCGACACGCTGAACTGCAACGGCGTGTCGTTGTCCTTGGCCACGACCTGGGGCTTGCCGCGCGCCGAACGGCGGATCGTGATGTCGGGGGCCGACTGGCTCAGATACTTGGCCAGGATGCCGCGCACCCAGGCCCGCGACAGCGTGAGCCGGGCGCGCTGCGCCTCGCTCGACACGAGGGCGGTCTTCTCGCGCTCGGTCGGTGGGAGCATCGCGGCGGCGCCGGAGAGATTCTCCGGGGTGGCCGCGAGCGTGGCATGCCACACGTGGATGTCGGTGGCGGAGAGTGCGGGCAGGGTGGCCGGTGCGCTGGAGGGCATGCGTCGAGGACTAGAAGCTCAACCCGAAAGTGATCGGCAGGGACACGTAGGAACTACCACTCGTCAGCACCTTGTGCAACCTGGCCTCGAAGTAGGCCGTCATTCCGGTGAGGGGGACCTGGATTCCCGCGCCGCCGTTGAACCCGGGGCTCGCGCCGTTGCCGGTGACGTGGTAGAGCCCCATGCCCCCGATCAGGTACGGGTGGAACGCCTGCCCCTGGATGTGATAGACCGCATTCACGATCGCGGCCGCGGTCTGCACGGCCTTGGCGCCCGGCGCCTGTGGCTTGGCCGCGAAGTGCTCGTAGAACAGCTCCCCGCGCACGCCCACCGACTGGAACGGCGCCAGATACTCGGCCGTGGCCGCGAGGTTGAAGCCCGAGGCGTGGTCGCGCGACAGCGAGCCGGTGGGGAAGCTGACCCCGAACGCGGCTCCCAGGTGGCCGGCCGACAGTCCGCCCTGCGCCGAAGCGGCGGGGGCGGCGCAGACGAGCAGGGCGGCAACGAACGCGACGCGACGCATGCGGGGCAATCTAGCGTCAGAGCAGCCGGCCAATCCACTCGCCCACGAAATAGCCGGCCGCAGCCACGCCCAATCCGACCACGAACATGTCGATCCCGGAACGGAACACCCCGCGGCCGGTGAACACGGAACGCGCCGCGCCCACCAGCCAGTGCGAGAACATGGCGACGGCGAACGCGATCACGATGGCGGTGGTGCCAGACCAGAACAGGAAGGGCGCCACGGGAATGAACGCGCCGATCGCCGTGGCCGTTCCCGTCACCCACCCTTCGCGCAGCGGCGACATGCTCCGCTCGCCGATGCCCAGTTCCTCCTGCACCTGCTCGTCGAGCATCCGCTGCGGATCGGCCATCACCTCGCTGGCCAGGGCGTGGGCCGATCCGGCATCCATGCCCTTGGCCTGATAGATCAGCGACAGTTCGTCGCGCTCCACCTCGGGCATCAGCGCAATCTCATCACGCTCCATCGCGATCTCGTGCGCGTACACCTCCTGCTCGCTCTTCGCCGCAAGGTATCCGCTCGCGCCCATGGAGAGCGAATCGGCGATCAGGCCGGCCACGCCGGCCACGATGACGGCGTGCGACGCGTTGACCGCCGACGCGCCGATCACGCCGGCCACGAGGCCGAAGTTGGCCGTCAGCCCATCGTTGAATCCGTACACCACGTTGCGCAGGAAGCCGCCCGACTCGGCGCGGTGCCAGGGCTCGCCCTCGCGACCCGCCATCGTGCCCAGCGTGCTCGCATGCTCGGCCGACTCGCGGGCCAGCGTGAGCGACTCCCCGCTCCCCGGCGTGCCGCGCGCCGTGCTGCGGTGCATCTGGAGATAGCTGCGGACCTCGCGCCCCTCTTCGGCAAGCAGCATGGGAAGGAGGAAGTTGGGGCCCAGCCACCGGCCGAGGAACGCGAGCAGGCGCGTGCGAGCGGTGGGACGGAACTTCCCCACCGGCCGGCCGTTGTCGGCCAACAGGCCGGCCCAGATCGTGGTGTGGCGGTCCTCGACCTCGGCCAGTTCGAGGTAGATGTGTTTCTTCTTCGCATCGGCTTCGAACCCGGCCAGAACGCGGTACAGGTACGCCGCGTCGGCCTCGTCTTGCCAGTGGTCGAGGAAGGTGGCGAGGTCGGGAGGGGTGCCCATGGGGGGAATATGGCCGGATCGGGGGCGGGCCGCATGGGGAGGGTCGGACCGTAGGACGGTAGGCCGGTAGGACAGGAACGGCGTCCGCAGTTATCCGTCCTCCTGTCCTCCTGTCCTCCTGTCCTCGTGTCCTACGTTCCAAGCTCGGTAAACCCTTCATGGCCGCCCCTGTGTCCGATCTTGCACAGACCCCCATTCGAGGCCCCATGCGTTCCAGACTTCTCGTTCCATTCTTGCTCGCGGCGGGCGTCGCCGCGCCGGCCGCCGCCCAGGTCACCGTGCGCCAGGCGCCGGGCCAGCGCGCGTACGCCTTCTCCTGGACCGGCGACGAGTCGCCCCGCGCCGTGATCGGCGTGACCACGTCCACCGGCGAGGCCCGCGACACGCTGGGGCTGGCGGTTACCGACGTCGCCGCGGGGAGCCCCGCGGACAAGGCGGGCATCAAGACGGGTGACCGCATCCAGAGCGTCAACGGCATCGATCTCAAGCTCGAGCCCATCGACGTGGGCGATCCGCAGATGGCCGACGCCATGTCGCGCCGGCTGGTGCGCGAACTCGGCAAGCTCGAACCGGGCGACGAGGTGTCACTCAAGGTGCTGCACAACGGACAGGCGGAAACGATGAAGGTGAAGACCGTCGATTCCGGCGATCTGTACGGCCACGCGCCGGGCATGGCGCTGGCGCGGCCCGACGGCAATCGCGCCATGCTGGGTGTGTCGCTCGGCGTCACGGGGAGCAAGCGCGACACGTTGGGCATTCTCGTCGTCGGCGTGGACGACAGCGGCCCCGCGGCCAGGGCCGGGTTGGAGGAGGGCAATCGCATCGCCGCCATCAACGGGGTGGATCTCAAGGTCGATCGCGCGGACGCGGGGGACAGCTACGTGGCCAACGCGCGCTACCAGCGCTTGCAAAAGGAGATGGCCAAGGTCAAGCCGGGCGACGACGTGGCGCTGCAGGTGTATGCCGACGGGCGCTTCAAGACGGTGCACCTCAAGGCCGGCAAGGCGTCGGAGCTGGGCAGCGGGGAAAACGTGTTCATCATGCACGGGGATGGTGGCGCGCCGATGATGCAGTTCGACATCGACCGGCAGCGGGTCATGGAGCAGGTGCAGCACGCCATGGACCAGGCGCACGTGCAGGAGCAGGTGGCGCGGGCCATGGACCAGGCGCACGTGCAGGAGCAGGTGCAGCGCGCGATGGAGCGGGTCCGACAGCAAATCCAGCGCATTCGCATCGAAACGCCGCCGCCACGGGTGCGCTGGTTGGATGACCGGGACACGCCGGAGGTGATCGGCGATTTCATCCCGGCGCCGCCCGCGCCGGCGCTCGCCCCCATGCCGCCCATGCCGCTCATGGCGCCGAGCGTGGTCGCCGCACCGGCCATCGCCGCCATGCGGTCGCCGTGGGCCGCGGTGACGCCCCGGCCGGCGATCGCGCCGCCGGCGCCCATTCGCATCATCAGATTCTGACCGCGGCCGGTCCGTGCGGTCCATGCGCGGGGCGCTTCCATACCGGAGGCGCCCCGCGCTTCTCTCGGGCGCGGCGGATGCGTAATTTCCCGGCGTGAACGTTTCTCGCGGTTCGCGTATGTGTGCCGTGCTGGCGGCCCTGGCGGCCCTGGCGGCCCTGGCGGCCCTGGCGGCCCTGGCGCTTCCGGCGCTGCCGGCGCAGCCGGCCGGAGCGCAGGGGGCGCGGCCGCCGGTCGCCGCCGGCGTGGTGCCCGGCATCGAGGTGCTGCTCCGCGACTCGCTGTCGCTGGTGCAGGGCAAGCGCGTGGGACTGATCACCAACCAGAGCGGCCGCGACCGCCGGGGCCGTAGCGACATCGACCTCCTGGCCCACGCGCCGGGCGTGCGGCTGGTGGCGCTGTTCGCGCCGGAGCACGGCATTCGCGGCACCGCCGAGGCCGGCGCCCGGGTGGCGCCGGACACCGACGCCGCCACCGGCGTGCCCATCCATTCGCTCTACGGCGCCGTCCACGCGCCCACGCCGGCCATGCTCGCCGGCGTCGACGTGCTGTTATACGATATTCAAGATGCCGGGGTGCGGTGCTACACCTACATCTCGACGATGGGCCTGTCGGCCGACGCGGCGGGCCGGGCCGGCATCCCGTTCGTGGTGCTCGACCGGCCCGATCCCCTGGGAGGCGATCGCGTGGAGGGGGGCGTGCTCGACACGGCGTACCGGTCGTTCGTGGGCGAGTATCCGATCGCGCTCCGCTACGGCCTCACCCCGGGCGAACTGCTGCGCTATCTGGCCGGCACCGGGCAGGTCCGCGCCGACGTGCACGTAGTCCCGATGGACGGGTGGCGCCGGCGGATGCGCTACGACCAGACCGGCCTGCCGTGGGTGGCGCCGTCGCCGAACCTGCAGACGATGGACGCCCTGCTGGCCTATCCCGGCACCGTGTTCTTCGAGGGCACCAACCTTAGCGAGGGGCGCGGCACGCGCGCGCCGTTTCTGAACGTGGGCGCTGGCTGGCTCACCGACGCCGGGCCGATCGCGCGCGACCTGAACGAATTGAACCTTCCCGGCGTCCGCTTTGCGGCCGCGTCCGACGCGGTCTTGGCCGGCCAGAAGTGGGGCGGCCAGACGATTCCGATGCTCCGCGTCTCGGTGGTCGATCCGGGCCGCGTGATGCCCGTTGCCGTGGGCGCGTACATGCTGCAAGCCGTGCGCCGGCGGCACCCGAACGAGTTCCAGTGGGCATTGCCGCACCTCGACCAGCTCGCCGGAGGCGACGCGCTGCGCCGGGCGGTGGACGCCGGCACCGTGCCGGAACTGCTGCGCGAATGGGCGGCGCAGTCACGGGCGTTCGAGCGGACGACGGCGCGGTACCGCCTCTACCGCTGAACGCTACTCGCCGCCGATCAGCACCCGCGCGAACACGTCCGAGTCCACGTTGGCGCCGGTGAACACGATCCCCACCGTCCGTCCCCGCATCGCCTCGCGTTCCTGCAGCAGCGCGGCCAGCCCCAGCGCGCCGGCGCCCTCCACCACGTGGTGCGTGGCCCGGAAGATCTCGCGCATCGCCCGCTCCACTTCGGCATCCGACACGGCGATCACGCGCGCCACGCGGCCGCGCATGAGCCCCAGTGCGGCAGCGTCTGGCGTCCGGCAGGCCACGCCGTCGGCGATCCGCGTGGTCACCGGGGCCGACACCAACTCGGTTCCCTCCAGCGACCGCTTGTACGCCGGCGCGGCCGAGGATACGACGCCCACCACTTCGGCGGCGGCGCCGAGCGCCTGCCTGGCGGCGAGCATGCCGCAGATGCCCGAGCCGAGCCCAATGGGCACGTACACCGTCTGCAGCGCCGGCGCCGCGCGCAGGAACTCCAGGGAGTACGTGCCGACGCCGGCCACCAGTGCCGGATCGAACGCCGGCACGCGGTGCCAGCCGCGCGCGCGCGCCAGCTCCGCCGCGTGTTCCAGCGCCGCCTGGAAGTCGTCGCCGAATTCGATCAGGTCGGCGCCGAGCGCGCGCATGGCGTCGTTCTTCTCGCGGCTGTTTCCGTGCGGCACGACCACGGCGGCCCTGAGTCCGTGCCGCGCCGCGGCGAACGCCACCGACTGCCCGTGGTTGCCGCGCGTGGCCGTGACCACGCCTTGCACCTGCGGCTCGGCGCGGCGCAGCCGTTGCATGTATACCAGTCCGCCGCGGATTTTGAACGCGCCGATCGGGGTGCAGTTCTCGTGCTTCACCCACACCGTGGCGCCGGCCAGGCGGTCGAGCAGCGGCCACCGGTACTGCGGCGTGGCCGGCATGACGGACTTCACGATGCGGTCGGCTGCTTCCAGGTCGTCGAGCGTCGGAAGCGCGGCGGGATCGGGAGCGGGGCCCGGCGCGGGGGCAGTCACCTGGCGTGCTCGAACCGGGCACGCACCTGGGAGATCGTGCACAGCGGGCGGCAGGGGATGCCCGCCGCTTCGATGGCGGCCGCGCCGCCCTGCTCGCGATCCACGACCGCCGTGGCAACCACGATCTCCGCGCCCGCTTCGCGCACGCGCTCGGCCGCCTTGAGCAGCGAGCCGCCGGAGGTGATCACGTCCTCGACGAGCACGACCTTCTTGCCTTTGGGGTCGACGCCCTCCACCCATTTGCCGAGCCCGTACTTCTTGGCCTCTTTGCGCACGATGAAGCCGGAGAGCGGGTGCGCGCTGTTCGCCGAAGCGTAGACCGCGGCGAGCACGATCGCGTCGGCGCCGAGCGTCGGCCCGCCAACGGCTTGGGCGCCGAACTCCTTCGCAAGTTCGAGCACCGCGTTGCCAACCAGTTCCACGCCGTCGGGATGGTACGTCACCTGCTTGGCGTCGAGGTAGAAGTCGCTCCTGGCGCCCGAGGCGAGCGTGAAGTCGCCCTCGCGGTAGGCGAGGCGGGCGAGCAACGTGACGAGCTGGTCGTGGGACGACATCCGGGCTCCGGTCGGGTCGTGGCGTGACGCTGCGGGCAAACTAGGGTGGCGGAGCGGTGGGGGGAAGCGCAGCTTCCCCGTCGTCCGATCGCGCCAGCGTGTTCCGATCGCGCCGGTTCGTTCCACGTCCGTTCAACGTGAGGATTCCATGCGCCGACTCACCTTCGCAATGTTGTTGAGCGCCGCGGCCGTCTCGGTCCCTGTCCCCGCGTCCGCACAGGGTGCGCAGGGCGATTTCTACGTGACCTCGTTCCGATTCGAATCCGGACAGACGCTCGACTCGCTGCGCCTGCACTACACCACGCTGGGCACGCCGCGGCGCGACGCCAAGGGCATCGTCCGCAATGCCGTGATGGTGCTGCACGGCACCGGCGGCACGGGGCGCGGGTTCTTGGCCGACCATTTCGCCGGCGTGCTGTTCGGTCCGGGCGAGTTGCTCGACACGGCCAGGTACTACGTGATTCTGCCCGACGACATCGGGCATGGCGGGTCGAGCAAGCCGAGCGACGGGCTACACGCGCGGTTCCCGAGCTATGACTACGACGACATGGTGCGCGCGGAGCACCTGCTGCTCACCGAGGGATTGCACGTGAACCATGCTCGGCTCATCATGGGCACGTCCATGGGGTGCATGCATTCGTGGATGTGGGGATATCTGTACCCCACGTTCGTGGATGGCCTCGTGCCGCTGGCCTGCGCGCCCACGCAGATCGCCGGGCGCAACCGGATGATGCGCCGGATGGTGATGGACGACATCCGCGACGATCCGGCGTGGGACGGCGGCGACTACAAGACGCAGCCGACCGTGGGCCTCGCGGCCGCGCTCCGCGTGCTGTATCTGATGGGGAGCGCGCCGCTGCTGCAGCAGCGGGAGGCGCCGTCGCGCGACCGGGCCGATTCGGTGATCCGCGCGTACGTCGCGGACCACTTGCGCACCATCGACGCCAACGACGAGTGGTACGCCTTCAACGCGTCGCGGAACTACGATCCGTCGCCGCACATGCGCCAGATCACCGCGCCGGTGCTGGCCATCAACTCCACGGACGACGTGATCAATCCGCCGGATCTCAACGCCCAGCTCATCCTGCCGTTCATCAAGCGGGCGAGAGACGTGAAGTTCATCGAGATTCCCGAGGGGCCCGCCACGCACGGGCACAGCACGCATTCGTATCCGGCGGTCTGGGGTCATTACCTGAAGGACTTCCTGGCGGCGTTGCCGGAGCGGTAGGGGGCGGAGCAGCGATGCTTGTGACGTCTTTGGAACCGTGGCGATTCTGCGGCCCCGTTGACGACCGCTACCCACTGTAAAAGTGCAGGTCCGCCATCGGATAGTGCTTGCGGCTGCGTGTCCAGAGGCGCACGCCGGAGGTCGTGGCGGCGGCGGCAATCAGCGCATCGCCGAGCTCCAAGCCGTGCGAACCGGCGTACCGCGCCAGATACGAACCCGCGACGCGCCCAACCAGGCTATCGAGGAGGATCTCGCCCCGAGCATCGAAGAACGCCTGCGTGAGCGCCTCTTCACCCGGGCGGATTCCGGCGTAGATCTCCGCCACGGAGACCGCCGAGCGATCGGAGTGGAAGCTGTTCTCGGCGGCGGTGGATCAGGTGTTGAAGGCCACGTGAGCGGACGATGAGCAACTTCCCGCGCCGCGTGAGGGCACTGTTCGGCCGCTCCTCGCTGGACGCCGAGCTGGACGCGGAGGAGCGGTTGCACATCGAACTCGCGGCCGAGGATCTCAGTAGGTCAGGCAATCGCCCTGCGCGCCGAGTAAGGGTGGGCTCCCAGGGGTTGCTTACCCGCCGCCGTCCCGCCCCATACGTTCGTGGACAACTCCATTCACGCGAAGCGGGGAGCGTGTCCATGGCTCACAAGCATTCTCACCGGTACGCCGCGGCGGTGCTGGCCGCGTGCCTCGCCGCGATGACGTGCCCGCCGTCTGCGGGCGGCCAGACGCCGCAGACCCTGCATCAGCTCGACCTCCGCTACATCGGCCCGCCGGGCAATCGCGTCAACGCCGTGGCCGGCGTGCCTGGCGATCCAAACGTGATCTACGCCGGCACCCCCTCGGGGGGCGTCTTCAAGACCAACGACGCCGGCCTGCACTGGCGCCCGATCTTCGACACGCAGATGGTCGAATCGATCGGCTCGATCGCCGTCGCGCGCACCGATCCCAACACGGTCTGGGTGGGCACCGGCGACCCGTTCATCCGGCCCAACCTCGAGAGCGGCGATGGCGTCTACAAGTCGACGGACGCCGGCCGGACGTGGCAGCACATGGGACTCGACGCCTCGGGCCGCATCGGCCGAGTGGCGATCGACCCCACGAACGCGAACGTCGTCTTCGTGGCCGCCATGGGACACTCGTACGGCCCGCAACAGGAGCGCGGCGTATTCCGAACCACTGATGGCGGCAAGACGTGGACCCGCGTGCTGTTCGTGGACGAGAACACCGGCGCCATCGACGTCGCCATCGACCCGGTGCATCCGCGCGTCGTGTTCGCCGCCACCTGGCAGCTCGTGATCCACCCGTGGACGAGCGAGGACGGCGGCGCCGGCAGCGGAATCTACGTGTCGCATGACGGGGGCACGACGTGGACGCACCTCACCGGGCACGGACTGCCGGAACCCCCACTCGGCAAGATCGCGCTGGCCATCGCGCCGAGCGATCCCAACCGGATCTACGCGCTGATCGAGACGGCGAACCAGGGAAACCTCTGGCGGTCCGACGACGGCGGCGGCGAATGGACGCGCGCGAGCCGCGACCCGAACCTAAACCGCCGAGCCCGGTACTTCTCGAAAATGGGCGTCCTCCCCGACAACCCGAACGACGTGTACTTCCTCACGCAGTCCGTCTACCTGTCGCACGATGGCGGGGCCACGAACGCCGAGGTCGCGGGGCTCTTTCCCGACCACCACGACATCTGGATCGATCCGGTCGACGGCCGGCGCATCATCATCGCCAACGACCGCTACGTGAACATCTCCCACGACCGCGGCGCGTCGTGGTTCCACGTGGACCTGCCCGACGCGCAGATCAATCGGGTCGCCGTCGACCGTCGGATGCCCTATGACGTGTACGGTTCTCGACAGGACGGCCCGGTGTTCTACGGGCCGAGCAACAGCCTCTTGGCCAGCACTGGTGGCGGGGGTGGGGGCGGCAGCACGGCCGACGGAACAGGTCAGCTTCCCGAGGACATGTGGATGTGGGGTGGCGGAGCGGAGAGCGGGTGGGCTATTCCCGATCCGGCCGACCCGGACATCATCTGGTACAGCGGCTCGAACAACGTGAGCCGGTTCGATACGAGAACGCGGATTTCCGGGACCACGAACCCGTTCGGCGGGCGTGGCGGCGGGCGTGGGGCCGAGCCAGGGGCGCCCGGCGCGGGCGCCGAGCCAGCTCGTGGCGGTGGTGGTGGAGGCGGCGGCTTCGGCCGCGGCGGCGCCGACACGCGGGAGTACCGGACGAACTGGAGCGTGCCCATCGCCACGTCGCCGTTCAATCCGCACGCGCTCTACGCGGGCAGCCAGTACGTGCACATGACCGCGGACGACGGCAAGACCTGGACGAAGATCAGCCCCGACCTCACCCGCAACGACAAGGAGAAGGAGAAGGCCCCCGGCGACCTGGGCCCCGACGGGCAGGACGTGCCCTGCTCGCTCTACTCCATCGCCGTGTCGCCGATCGAGGACGGCGTGATCTGGGCGGGGAGCAACGACGGGCTCGTCCACGTCACGCGCGACGGCGGAAAGACCTGGTCCGACGCGACGGCCGCGATGCCGAATCTCGAGTCGTGGGGCAACGTCACCAGCATCCAGGCCTCGCATTTCGTGAAGGGCGGCGCCTACGTGACCGTCGACCGCCACCGCGCGGCCGACGACGATCCGCATATCTACCGCACGACCGACTACGGGCACACCTGGTCGGAAATCGATGGCGGGATCCCGAAGAGCCGGTTCAGTTATGCCCGCGTGATCCGCGATGACCCCGTGCGGCGCGGACTGCTCTACCTGGGCACCGAGAACTCCCTCTACGTTTCGCTCGATGACGGCGCTTCGTGGATCAACGCGCAGAACAACCTTCCCCACGTGCCCATCAACTGGATGGAAGTCCAGCCCGACTTCGACGATCTGGTCATCGCCACGTGGGGACGTGGATTCTGGATCATGGATGACGTCACGCCGCTGCAGCAGCTCACCCCCGCCGTGCTGGCGTCCGACCGGTATCTCTTCCAGCCGAGATCGGCGTATCTGTTCCATCTCCGGGACGCGACCACCGCGCGCAGCTTCGACGCCGAGTTCGACGCGCCGGCGAACATGGGCCACAACCCGCTGTACGGCGCGTCGATCGACTACTACCTGAAAGCCGCCGCCGACAGCGTTCGTCTGGTCGTCCTCGATGCGAAGGGGGACAGCGTGCAGACGCTCAAGGGGCCGGCCGACGCCGGCGTGGACCGCGTGTGGTGGGACCTGCGCGGCGCGGTGCGGACGGCAGGCGCCGCGGCGGCGGGTCGCGGAGGCGGCGGAGTCGGCGCTGGTGGCCCGGCCGGCGCCGGCGGCCGTGGCCGCGGAGGCGTGAGTCCGCAGGTCGAGCCGGGGGTGTATACGATCCGGCTTCTCTCCGACGGCGCATCGCTCGAAACGAAACTGACGGTATTGAAGGATCCGAACGAGTAGACCGCAACCGTCCGGCCGGCCCTGGTGTCCAACTGAAACGTTGGACGCCGCACCGCCGGTCCGTCTGCTGCCCGACCCCTTCCATGCCCCCCTCCGTCGAAGCCCTCGTCCAGGACGTCCGCTACGCCGCCCGCGGCCTGCGCAACAGGCCAGGCTTCACCCTTGCCGTGGTGGTCACCCTGGCCCTCGGCATCGGCGCCAACGCCTCGATGTTCTCGATCGTCGACCGGCTGCTCTTCCGCCCGCCGCCGATGCTCGCCCAGCCGGCGCTCGCCAACCGCGTCTACCTGGCCAGCACCTATCGCGGGAAGGAGTTCATCGGCAGCGGCGTGCAGTACGCCCGGTACGTGGACCTGACCAACTTCACGCGCTCGTTCACCCGCACGGCCGAGTTCACTCAGCGCAAACTCGCGATCGGCGTGGGCACCGACGCCGAGGAAGTGAACGTGGGCGCGGTGAGCGCCAGCTTCTTTGGGTTTTTCAACGCGCCGCCGGTCCTGGGGCGCTACTTCTCGGCTGCCGAAGACGACCCGGTGACGGGCTCGCCGGTGGCCGTGCTCGGCTATGGCTACTGGCAGATGAAGTTCGGCGGCCGCCAGGACGTGCTGGGGCAGACGATGCACATCGGCGCCACGACGTACACCGTGATCGGCGTCGCGCCGCTGGGATTCGTCGGACTCTGGCCCAATCAACCTCCCGCCGCCTTCATCCCGATCAGCGCCAGCGGCCGGGAGATGGGCGCCGATCTGCGCCTCCGCGGGGAGACCTGGAACACCACGTACCATTGGACCTGGGCATCGATGATCGCCGAGCGAAAGCCCGGCGTGAGCGACGAGGCCGCGAACGCGGATCTCACGCAGGCCCTACTGCGCAGCTACGCGGTCGAAGCCCAGACGGACAAGGACATGCAGGCGCTGTCGCTGACCAAGCCGCGCGGCATCGCCGCGTCGATCCTGAGCGACCGCGGCCCCCGGGAGTCGAGCCTGGCCAAGGTCGCCACCTGGATCGGCGGGGTGGCGCTGATCGTCTGGCTCATCGCCTGCGCCAACGTGGCCAATCTGCTGCTGGCGCGGGCCCTGCGGCGGCGCCGCGAAATCGCCGTGCGATTGGCCTTGGGCGTGAGCCGCGGACGGCTGGCGTCGCAGCTCCTCACGGAGAGCTTCGCGCTGGCCCTGCTCGGCGGCGTGGCCGGCGCGGCCGTCGCCCAGTGGGGTTCCGCCCTGCTGCGTGCGCTGTTCCTGTCCAAGACCTCCACGGCCACGGTGATCGGCGACCCGCGAACGCTGATCTTCGTCGGACTCGCCACCGGCGCCGCGGGGCTGCTCACCGGCCTGGCGCCGCTCTTCCAGACGGCGCACGCCGACCTCACCCGCGACCTCAAAGCCGGCGCCCGCGAGGGGACATATCACAGTTCACATATACGCACGGGTCTGCTCGTGTTCCAGGGCACGCTATCGGTGCTCCTCCTCGTGGGCGCCGGGCTGTTCGTGCGCAGCCTGGCGAACGTGCGCGCCATGCCGCTGGGTTACCAGGCCGATCCGGTGGCCGTGGTGGACCTCAACATGCGCGGCGTCACGCTCGACAGCGCGCAGGCCCACGCGCTCCGGGTCAAACTGCTGGCGGCCGCGCAGGCAATTCCCGGAGTGCAGCACGCGTCGCTCCAGGTCACGATGCCCTTCTGGAGCACGTGGGACACCGACCTCTACGTGGCCGGCATCGACACGGTCGGCAAGCTCGGCGAGTTCGATCTCAACGCCGTCACCCCCGACTACTTCGCCACGATGGGCACGCGCATGCTGCGCGGGCGCGGCATCGACGAGCAGGACGTGGCTGGCGCTCCCGGCGCGATGGTGGTGAGCGAGGCGATGGCCAGGAAACTCTGGCCCCACGGCGATGCCATCGGCCAATGCGTGAAGGTGAATGCCGACACGGTGCCCTGCACGTACGTGGTGGGGATCGCCGAGAACATCAAGAACGACGCGTTGAACGACGACCCCGGACTGTACTACTACGTGTCGTGGCCGCAGTTCGCCCCGAGCCAGGGCGGCCTGTTCGTGCGCGTGCACGGCCCCGCCGCTCCGCAGACGGATGCGATTCGGAAGGCGCTCCAACCGCTCATGCCCGGCGTGTCGTACGTGACCGTCACGCCGATGAGCGACGTGCTCGGCGACCAGACGCAGTCGTGGAAACTCGGCGCCACGATGTTCCTGGCCTTCGGCGTGCTGGCGCTCGTGCTCGCCGCCGTGGGTCTGTACAGCGTGATCGCCTACAACGTGGCCCAGCGCGCGCACGAGATGGGCGTCCGGGTGGCGCTCGGCGCCCAGGGACGGGACCTGATGGGAATCGTGCTGCGGCACGGTATCGGCGTGTCGGCCACGGGCGTCGTGCTCGGGGCGGCGATCGCGCTGGCCGTGGGGCGCTGGGTGCGGCCGCTGCTGTTCAACGAATCGCCGCGCGATCCGGTCGTGTACGTCTCGGTGGCGGTGACGCTGCTGGTGGTCGCGACGCTGGCCAGTCTCGATTCCGGCCCGCCGCGCGGCTCGGGTGGACCCGATGCAGGCGCTGCGCTCGGAATAAACGAATGGCTCCCACCCCCCGCTGTTGTTCGGTGCGCCGCGCGGGATAGATTGACGCAGAGCCCCGGCCCCTCCGCCGCGCTCGTGGACAACGCCGAACATCGAGGGCGATGCCGATGTCAGTCACCTTCACGGTCAACGGGACGCCGCACACGGTGGACGTGCCCGCGGACATGCCCCTGCTCTGGGTGCTCCGCGACGTGCTCGGTCTCAAGGGCACGAAGTACGGATGCGGCATCGGCGAGTGCTCGGCCTGCACGGTGCACGTCGACGGACAGCCGGAACGGGCGTGCCTCATGTCCGCGTCGGACATCGGCGGCATCCACGTCACGACGATCGAAGGACTGTCGGAAGACGGCAGCCACCCGCTGCAGCGGGCGTGGGAGGAGCTGGACGTGCCGCAGTGCGGCTATTGCCAGGCCGGGCAGCTCATGTCGGCCGCGGCGTTGCTCAAGGCGAACCCGCACCCCACCGACGCCGACATCGACCTCGCCATGGCGGACAACATCTGCCGGTGCGCCACCTACCTCCGCATCCGCGCGGCCATTCACCGCGCCGCGGGCATGGAGGCCACGCAATGACGAACGCCACCGTCACCCGCCGCGACTTCCTGCGCGTATCCGCCATTGCCGGCGGCGGCATGCTGCTCACCGCGTATGTCCCGGGACTGGCCCGCGCCGAGTCGTTTGCTCCGGCGTCCGCCGCCGACTTCCAACCGAACGCCTACATCCGCATCACGCCCGACGGCATGGTCACGATCGCGGCCAAGAACCCCGAGATCGGGCAGGGCGTGAAGACGATGTTGCCGATGATCATCGCCGACGAACTGGACGTGGAGTGGAAGAACGTGCGCGTGGAGCAGGTGGGCCTCGACACGGTGAAGTTCGAGAACCAGTGGGCCGGCGGAAGCACCGCCACGCCGATGAACTGGACGCCCCTGCGCCGCATCGGCGCCGCTGCCCGTGCCATGCTGATCACGGCCGCTGCCTCGACGTGGGGCGTGCCGGAGTCGGCCTGCCGCACCGAAGCGGGCGCCGTGGTTCACGCCGCGAGCGGGCGCAAACTCACGTACGGGCAACTGGTCGATCGCGCGGCTACGGTGCCGCCTCCCGACCTGAACACGGTGGCGCTCAAAGACCCCAAGGATTTTCGCATCATCGGCACGCCGGTGCGCGGAGTGGACAACCACGCCATCGTCACCGGCCAGCCGCTGTACGGCATCGACGTCACCGTGCCCGGCATGGTCTACGCGGTGTTCCAGAAGTGCCCGGTGTTCGCGGGCACCGTGAAGACGGCCAACCTCGACGCGATCAGGGCGCTGGCGGGCGTCAGGGACGCGTTCGTCGTGGATCCCGCGCCGGGTGGCGATCTGAGCGGCCTGCTGGGCGGCGTCGCGATCATCGGCGAGACCTGGTGGGCCGCCCAGTCGGCGCGGGCCAAGCTGAAAGTGGAATGGGACGAGGGCGCCACGGCGCAGCAGAGCAGCGCGTCGTTCGCCACGCAGGCCGCGGCGCTCTCGCAAACAGGCGCCCCAGCGGTCGCTGCGCAGCGACGGCGACGCGGACGCGGCGCTCAAGGGCGCGGCCCATGTGGTGAGCGGCGACTACTTCTACCCGTTCATCTCCCACGCCACGCTCGAGCCGCAGAACTGCACGGCCCACTATCACGAGGGCAAACTCGAGATCTGGGCGCCCACGCAGATGCCGGCCCGCGGCCGCACGATCGTCGCGACGACGCTGGGCATGAAGGAAGACGACATCACGGTGCATCTCACGC
Source organism: uncultured Gemmatimonadaceae bacterium (assembly GCA_963729495.1). Lineage (GTDB taxonomy): Bacteria > Gemmatimonadota > Gemmatimonadetes > Gemmatimonadales > Gemmatimonadaceae > JAGWRI01. The sequence goes on along the minus strand of CAVSOM010000010.1, from coordinate 262,904 downwards.
GCGGCGGCGGCGGCTTCGGCCGGCGCCTGAACAACGATTACATGGTCGAGGCGGCGCGCATCGCGAAGCAGGTGAACGCACCGGTCAAGCTGCTGTGGTCGCGCGAAGACGACATGACGCACGATTTCTACCGTCCGGCGGGCTACCACTACTTCACCGGGGGCGTCGACGCCGCGGGCAAGCTCGTCGCCTGGAAGGGCCACTTCGTCACGCTCGGCGATGCGCCGCGCTACTCGCCCAGCGCCGGCATCTCGGCCACCGAGTTCCCGTCGCGCTTCATTCCGAACTTCTCGCTCGGGGTGTCGTCGATGCCGTCGGGCGTGCCCACCGGCGCGCTGCGGGCGCCGGGGAGCAACGCCATCGCGTTCGTGATGCAGTCGTTCATCGACGAGCTGGCGCACGCCGCGGGGCGCGACCCGGTGCAGTTCCGCCGCGATCTGCTGGCGGCGGCCGAAGAGGGCGCGGCGATGGACGCGCAGCGCATGAAGGGCGTTCTCGAACTCGTGGCCGAGAAATCGGGGTGGGGCAAGCAGAGCTTTCCGCGCGGCACCGCGCAGGGGGTGGCCTTCCACTTCAGCCACCGCGGCTACTTCGCCGAGGTCGTGCAGGCCACGGTGACCCGCGCGGGCGCGGTCACCGTGGACAAGGTGTGGGTGGCCGGCGACATCGGCAGCCAGATCATCAACCCGCTCAACGCCGAGAGCCAGGCGCAGGGCGCCGTGCTCGACGGGCTGTCCGAGGCGCTGGGCCAGGAAATCACCATCGAAGGCGGGCGCTCGGCGCAGGCCAACTTCGACCGGTATCCGCTGCTGCGCATGCCGCAGGCGCCGCCGGTGGAGGTCCATTTCCTCGTGACCACGTTCCCGCCCACGGGGCTGGGTGAACCGGCGCTGCCGCCGGCGGTGGCCGCGCTCTGCAACGCGATCTACTCGGCCACCGGCAAGCGGGTGCGGTCGCTGCCCCTGTCCAAGCTCGATCTGCGCTGGGGCTGATGCCGCGCGGCGGCGATCCGCGCCGGGCGCCGGCCGGCGTCACCCCGCGGCTTCGAGCACCGCGCGCACGCGTCCCGCGTCGTCTATAAGCGAAGACATATAGGGCCGCAGTCGCAGCAGCCGGTCGCGGAGCAGTTCCCGCTCGCCGCCCTCGGCGACGGCGCCGGCGGCGTCGAACACGGGGTGGGTGAGAATCGCCATCGGCGGCGCGGGTCGGCCGCCGTGCGCGAAGTACCACTGCGCGTCGTCCAGGTCGCCGAGGTGGAGCTCCCTCCTGAACCGCCCGCGCGCCGCCTGGCGCCGGTACAACGCGTCCTTGAGCCGGTGAAGCCGCCCCTGGCTGGGATCGGCGAACTTGGGCGGGCGCACCCGCGCGATGCCCGCCGCTTGGGCAATGGGGAGGATCACGCGAGCGAGATTGGGCTCCATGTGCACGTGGTGGTGCGAATCCAGGTGCGTGACCGGGAACCCCGCATCCCGCAGCCGGTCGAGCTGGGCGCGAACCTCTGCGGCCACGGCGCGACGCTCGGCGCGGGACAGCGGCCAGAGCCCGCGCCCCTGCGGGGGGAACCGGAAGGCGCCGTCGCAGCAGAACCGCGGGCAGTGCGCGATGTCGCGGGTGAGCGGCGGGCCGTCCGTGAGGTTGAGGTGGAGTCCGATCCGGTTCGCGAATCCGTTCCCGGCCAGCCGCGAGCGGGCATCCTCGAACTCGCCCAGGTTCACCATCATGCTGGCGTGCGTGAGGTACCCGTCGCGCAGCCCCTGGGCAATGGCGCGGTTGATCTCCCGGCTGCTGCCGAGGTCGTCGGCCGTGACGATGAGATCGGGGAGGAAGGGCGGGGCCATGAAGGATGCGGGGTCGAGACGGGCGCGTGGGCCGGCCGTCGCATTCTGATGGTTCCCAAGATACGACGGAGTGACGCCGGCCGCAGGCCCCGGATGGACTCGGGTTCCCGCGGCCGAAGCCGGCGCCGATGCGAACGCGGGCTACTCGTACCGCAGGGCGTGCATGGGATCGGTCTGCGAGGCGCGCCGCGCCGGCAGATAGCCGGCTCCCAAAGCCACCAGCGTCAGCACCACGGCGGCCAGGACGGTGACCGCCGGGTCGTAGCCCTGGAGCTGGTAGAGCAGCGACTGTGCCCCGTGCCCGAGCGCGAACGCGCCGCCGATGCCGATCAGGCCCCCGATCAGCGTCATCATTCCCACCTGACGCAGCACCATGACGCGGACCCGCCCGCCGTCGGCGCCGAGCGCCATGCGCACGCCGATCTCGCGCGTGCGCTGGGCCACCGAGTACGCCAACACGCCGTACAGGCCCACCGCGGCGAGCAGCGTGGCCAGGATCGCGAACGCGGTGGACAGCGTGCCGATCATGCGATCGAGGAAGACGTTCTCCCGGGCCTGCTGTTCGAGGGTCTTCAGATCCTCCACGGGCAGGTTCGGGTCGAGCTTCTTGACCACGCCGGGAATGGCGCGCAGCGACTGCTCGGCGTCGCGGCTGCTCCGGACGTAGTAGTTGAGGCCGCCGAGCGTGGTATCCTGCCGCCAGGGCAGGAAGAAGACGGGGGGCACCGAGTCCTTCACGTCGCTGTACTTGGCGTTCCGGGCCAGTCCCACGATCTCGATGTCGAGGGCGTCGCCTCCGGTGGACATGTGCTTGCCGACCGCGTCGCGTCCCAGCCGGAACTTCGTGGCGAAGGTCTGGTTCACGATCGCCACCTTGGGCGCGCCCGCGAGGTCGGCGCTCGTGAAGTCGCGGCCCGCGAGCAGCGGCACGCCCATCACGTGGAAGTAGTTCGCACCCACCTCGTTGAACCGCGCGTTGTTGTCCACGTCGGGTCCGCGCGGAAATCCCTCGACGTTCACGTCGTTGCCCCAGTTATTGCCGGCGAGCAGGGGAACGCGCGCCTCGGTCACGCCGGCCACGCCGGGGAGCGCGCCAAGTTCCTGGTCCAGGCGGTCGAAGAACACGGCCGAGCGCGGCGGGGCGTACCCGTTGAGCACCGGCGACACGCCGAAGGTGCTCACGTTGGCGGCGTCGATGCCGAGGTCCACTCGGCTCACGTTGCGCAGGCTCTTGATGAACAGCCCGGCGGAGATGAGCAGGGCCATGGAGAGCGCGATCTGCGCCGTGACCAGCGAGGTCCGGAAACGCGCCGCGCCGCGCGTGCCCGACAGCTTGCCCGAGTTGTTCCGCAACGCGGTCACCAGGTCGGGGCGCGTGCTCTGCAGCGCCGGAAACAATCCGAACAGCAGACCGGTGGCGACGCTCAGTGCCGCCGCGAACCACACGACCGAGAAGTGCAGGTTGAAGTCCAGCGCCTGGGCGGCGTCCGGGGGCAGCATGGCCATGATCGACACCAGCGTCCAGTGCGCGACGACGATGCTCATGGCGCCGCCGATGAGCGCGAGCAGCACCGACTCGAACAGCAGTTGGCGAACGATCTGCCACCGGGTGGCGCCGAGCGAGAGCCGGACCGCCATCTCCATGGTGCGACTGGCGCCGCGGGCGAGCAGCAGGTTGGCGATGTTGGCGCAGGCGATGAGGAGGACGATCCCCGTGGTCGCGAACAGGAACAGCAGCGGCGTCTGCGTGTTGTGGCCGAGGTCGCTCTGGCCGCGGCGGCCGTCGTCCACGGTCAGCAGCTTGGTCTTGAACTGCGCCATGGTGGCATCGCTCATGCCCTTCTGGAGCGGCGCTTCGACGTCAGTGATGATGGGGTGATAGATGGCGTTCATCGCGGCGCGTGCCTGATCCATCGTCACGCCCGGCTTGAGCCGCCCGAAGACGTACGCCCAGTACGACGCGCGGTTGGTGAACCCGTTCCACGTCGGCAGCATCACGGCGCGCATGGACAGCGGCACATAGACGGCCGGCCGCGAGCCGAGGGTGGTTGCCCGGAACCCATCGGGCGCCACGCCGACGATCGTCATCGTCTGGCCGTCGATGACGATCGGTTTGCCGAGGACGCGCGGATCGCCTCCCAGGTGCACCTGCCAGTAGTCGTAGCTCAGCACGGCGACGTAGCTGGCCCCGATGCCCTGGTCGTCGGCGGGGGTGAAGAGCCGGCCGAGTGCGGGCGTGAGTTGGAGCGTCGGAAAGTACGACCCCGACACCTCCTCTCCCTCGGTGCTCATCGTCTGGTCGCCGTAGGCCATGTTGACGCCCACCGCGACGTGCGCGGCGAGGCCGGTGAAGACGGTCTGCGCCTTTTCGAGGTCGCGGAACATCTCGTAGCTGAATACCACGTCGCACCCGCCCGCCTGTCCGCACGATTGCGAACCGGGTTTGGGGCCGGGCGCGCCCAGGTTGACGAGCTGTTCCGGGTGCGGCACGGGCAACGGTTGGCGCAGCAGCTCGTTGAACAGGGAGTAGATGGCGGTGTTGGCGCCGATGCCGAGGGCCAGCGACAGCGCGGCGATCGTGGTCACGAACGGCGTCTTGAACAGCGTGCGGAAGGCCAACTTGATCTGGGACATCGGGCGGTGAACGGGGGGACGGGGAGGAGGAGACGGCGGACCGGACGATCGGGGGGCGAACGACTATTGTGCTTAGACATCGCGAGCCCGCCGAGGGTTGGCGGACGGGTGCCGCGTCCTACGGGCGCGGATGACGCCGTGGTCGGCAGCGCCTGACCCGATCGTTCATCGCGTCCAGTAGCCGATCGGCCGGGCCAGGAACTCCTGCAATTCGATCCCGCCCGCGCCCACGAGCAGGCTGCGGTGGGCCTTGAAGGCCCTGGCAAACGCCTCCGTTCCCGTGTGCGTCCCCGCTCGAGGCGCGCTCTTCACCTCGATGGCGACCACTCGGCGTCCGGCGGTGGCCACGAAGTCCACCTCGTCGTTGCCCTGTCGCCAGTAATAGACCGCACAGTCGCCGTCGAGTTCACCGTTCACGAGATGGGCGCCGACCGCGGACTCGACAAGACGCCCCCAGAACGCCGTGTCAGACCTGGCTTCGGCGAGAGTCAGCCCGGTCGGTGCGGTCATGAGCGCGGTGTTCAACACCTGCAGCTTCGGACTCGAGCCCCGCTGGCGGGTGCCGGCCGCGGCGTACTTCTGAAGTCCGCGCAGCATTCCCGCGCCGGCGAGCAGATCGAGATAGTGGGCGAGGGTCGTGGTGTTGCCCGCGTCATGCAGCTGTCCGAGCATTTTCGTATAGGACAGGATCTGTCCGGAATACCGGCAACCAAGCTCGAAGAGCCGCCGCAGCAGCGCGGGTTTGTCGACGCGTGACAGGAGCAGCACGTCGCGGGAGATGGAGGTCTCGACCAGCGAATCCACGACGTAGCGGCGCCACCGCTCCGGCTCAGCGATGAGCGGGGCCGCTCCAGGGTAGCCGCCGAAAAAGAGGAACCGGTCGAGCGTCCAGCCGAACGCCTCGCGCATTTCGGCGAACGACCAGTGCGGCAGGTGAATGATCTCGAACCGGCCGGCGAGGCTTTCGCTCAGGCCCTGCGCGATGAGCAGGGGGGCTGAGCCCAGGATCACGATCCGGAGCGGTCGGTGGGCCGTGGTATCCTCGTCCCATAGGCGTTTGACCGTCTCGGACCATCCGGGAATCTTCTGGATTTCGTCCAGGACGAGGACGGCGCCCAGGCGGCCCGCGTCCTCGGCCTGGACCCGGGCGGCCTCCCACTGCTGTCCGATCCACGCCGGCCCGCGGAGCGTGGGCTCGTCGGCGCTCGCGTACCGGTGCGCGAGGCCGGACGCGTCGGCGACGTGCTGCACGAGCGTGGTCTTGCCGACCTGGCGAGGCCCCGCGACGACCTGCATGAACCGCCGGGGTTCTCGCAGGCGTCGGGCCAGGACATCGGCTTGAGGGCGTCGGTAGGGCTGGCTATTCTTGCTCATTGTACCGAGTAATTTTACTCAATACGCTGAGTAAATCAACCATCGCCCAGTTCGCCATTCTCCGGGGTCTCGCGGTCCGACTGCCCGACTGCCTTACCGCTTCACCACCGGCAGCTCCACGAAGCTCTCGTGCCCCGGTTCGTGGTAGATCCGTTGCGTCGCCTTCCGATAATCGCTCGGCTTGGCCCAGAAGATGTTCGGCACGAACGTCTGCGGATTGCGGTCGTACAGCGGGAACCAGCTCGACTGGATCTGCACCATGATCCGATGGCCCGGCAGGAACACGTGGTTGACCGTGGGGAGGGGGAACACGTACGGGAGGGGCGTGTCGGGCGTGATCGGCTGCGGGTCGGAGTAGCTGGTGCGGTAGCGCCCGCGGAAGATGTCCATGGAGACCGCCAGCTCGTAGCCGCCCATGGCGGGATCGCCGCCCACCTCGGGGGGATAGACGTCGATCACCTTCACCACCCAATCGGCGTCGCTGCCGGTGGTGCTCGCGACGAGATGTGCCATCGGCTGCCCGCTCACCTGCACCGGCCGGGTGAGGACGTCGGATTCGTAGCTGAGCACGTCGGTGCGGCTGCCCACGTTGCGCTGGTCGTCCACCAGCCACTGCGGCCAGGTGAGCGGCAGGTCGTAGCCGATCGGCTGGGCGGGCCGCTGGCGGAAGGGGACCGGCTTGGCGGGGTCGGAGACGTACTCGTCGTAGCCCGCCCCGCTGGCCGAGGCCGGGGCGAAGCCGACTCTCATATTGGATTCCAAATAGAGCGGCGTCGGCGTGGGCGCGCAGCCCGCGGCGCACCCCGACGGCCAGCTCCCGAGGCGTTCCCAGCGGTCGGCGCCCGTGAGGTAGGCGGTCACCGGCGCGACCGGTTCGGCCGGCGTGCTGTCCTTGAGATACTTGGCGAGGAAGGGCCCGAGAATCCTCGTCTGGAAGTCGTCCGACGTGTTCGTCGGGAATTTGATCGCGCCCAGCGAGCTGCCGTCGTCGATCTCCTGTCCGTGGTGCCAGGGCCCCATGGTGAGGTACACCATGTCGTGGTTCACGTCTTTGGGCTCGATGGCGCGGTACACGGCCAGCGCGCCGTAGATGTCCTCCTGATCCCACAGCGAATGGACGAGCATCACCGGCACCTTGAGCGGCTGCTTGGCGAGGATGCTGTCCATGGCCTGCAGCTGCCACCACCGGTCGTAACTCGGGTGCGCGAGGATCTGGTTCCAGAATCCCACCTGCTGCAGGCCGCGCGAGGCGCCGAGCGCGCCGGCGCTGCCGTGCTCCAGGTACACGTCGAAGTCGTCGAACGCGTCGGTCCACCACTTCACGGAGTTGTCGCGCGTGGCTTCCTGTTCGAGCACGTACGGCATGTTCTGCTCGCGGAACGCGCCGTGGTGGAACCAGTCGTCGCCCATCCAGCCGTCGACCATCGGATTCATCGGCACCGACACCTTGAGCGCCGGATGCGGGTTGACGAGCCCCATCAGCGGCTCGAAGCCGTCATATGATATTCCTAATTCGCCCACCCGCCCGTTGGACTGCGGCAAGTGCTTCACCAGCCAGTCGATGGTGTCGTAGGTGTCGGTGGACTCGTCGACCTTGGTGTCGTTGAGCGGCCCGACCAGTGGGCGGTTCATGACGTACTCGCCCTCCGAGCCGTACTTGCCGCGGATGTCCTGCACCACGCGGATGTACCCGCCGGGCACGATCACGTCCTGCGCGTTGTCGTAGCCGTTGAGTTCCGGCGCGAGGTGGGCACTCTGGGCGTAGGACGTGGTGGCCGTGGCGTCGTAGGGCGTGCGCGTGAGGAGAATCGGCGCATCGCGCGCGCCCTTGGGAATGAGGATCACCGTGTGGAGCTTGATCCCGTCGCGCATCGGAATCATCACGTCTTCGCGCGTGTAGTTCCACGAGGAGTCGACGACCGTGAAGTGCGCGGGCGTCTCGTTGCGCAGCGTGGGCTTCTGCGCGCCGGCGGGGGCGGGGGCGGGCGCGGCGGCGAGGAACGCGGCGAGCAGGGCGGACGCGGCGAACGGCATGGAGCGAGAGCGGGCGAGGGCGGGCATCGACGGGGTCTCCGAGGTGGGCCGGACGGGTGGAACATACGGTCCGGTCGGCCGCGCGATAGAGAACCGGCCGCGCCGCCGGGTGGGCGGCGCGGCCGGGTCGGGCCGAGGGGGCCGTGGAGGGCCTATCGGCCGAACAGGCCGACGAATTCCGCCTTGCCGAGCGTGTGGAAGTGAATGTTGAAGCCGACGTTGGCCGCCGTGACGCCGGCCGGGATGTCCAACTTCTCCACGTCCAGCGCGAACACGGTGAAATGGTAGTGGTGCGGTTTGTCGCCGGCGGGCGGGCAGGGGCCGCCGTAGCCGGCCGAGCCGAAGTCGGTGTTGCCCTGCGCGGCGCCCTTGGGCATGAGGTGCTTGCCCGGGTCGCCGGCGCCGGCGCTCAGCGACGTGACGGTGGCCGGGATGTCGTACACCACCCAGTGCCACCAGCCGCTGCCGGTGGGCGCGTCGGGGTCGTAGACCGTGACGGCGAAGCTCTTGGTGCCGGCGGGCGCGCCGGTCCAGGAAAGCGCGGGTGAGACGTTCTTGCCGGTGCAGCTCATGCCCCTGAAGACGTGCTCCATGGGGATCGTCTGCCCGGCTTTGATGTCGGGGCTGGAGAGCGTGAACATGGTGGACCTCTGGGCGGAGGCGGTGGAGAGGGCGGTGACGGCGGCGAGCGCGACCGCCGCCGCAACGGATTTGATCATGGGGGCCTCGATGGGCGGACGTGGCAGTGGACGTTCAGGCACGCACCTGAATGATACGCGTTGCCGGAGGCAATGGAATCAGGAGCGGATGCCCGGTGTCGGCATCGCACGCGTTCAATGAAAGTCGTGCGACACATGGGCAATCGTCTCGCCGGCCGCCAATACCTGCAGCTCCCGGAATTTCCGTCCGACCACGTTGATCGCCCCGCCGTCCTTCTCCAGCCGTCCCTGCACGAGCACGAACGGCGCTCGCTTCACCACTTCTTCATTCGCTTCGACGAGCGTCTTGTGCACCACCACGTTCACGAACCCCCACTCGTCCTCCAGGAGCAGGAAAATCGTCCCGCCGGCCGTACTCGGCCGTTGCCTCACGGTCACCAGCCCGCCGATGGTGATCGTCCGCCCGCTCTGGATCTGCGCCAGATCCCGGCTCGTCACGGCCCCGCCGGCCTCCAACCGGGCTCTCACGGTCTGCATCGGATGCCCGTCCAGGCTCAACCCCACCGCGTAGTAATCGAGCAGCACCTGCCGGTCCCGATCCACCGGTGGCGGGTGGTGCAACGCCCGCGACGCCGGCGCGAGCGGCAGCAGGTCTCCGACCGCCCGTAGCCCCTCCCAGGCCGCATGCCGCCGGTCCGGCGTCCAGACGCCGAACGCCCCGGCCCGCGCGAACGCCAGCACGTCGGCCCGCGACAGCCGCGCCCGTCTGACGACATCAGCGATCGAGACGAACGGCCCGCCCATCCGCGCATCCTTGAGCGCGTCGATCACGCGTGTCCCGACGCTCCGCACGTGCCGCCACCCGATCCGGAGCGCCGGCCGTTCGCCAGCCGAGCCGGCCTCCTCCACGGTGCACTCCCAGTCCCCATCCCGCAGACAGGGCGGCAGGAGCGGCACGCCGTGCCGCTTCGCGTCGTGGATCAGGGTCGACACGGGATAGAACCCCATGGGCCACGAGTTCAGCAATCCGTAAAAGAACTCGGTGGGATAGTGCGCCTTGAGCCACGCGGTCGCGTACGCGATCAACGCGAAACTCCACGCGTGCGATTCCGGAAATCCGTAGTTGGCAAAGCTCACCAGATCGGCGCAGATCCGATCCGCGATCTCCGCCTCGATCCCGCGCGCCACCATGGCTTCCCGCAGCCGAGTGAGCGCGCCGACCAGCCGCTCCCTCTTGCGGATGTTCCCCATGGTCCGGCGCAGCTCGTCGGCCTGGCCGCCGGTGTACCCGCCCAGCGCCATGGCGATGGCCATGGCCTGCTCCTGGAAGATCGGAATCCCCTGGGTGCGCTCGAGAATGGGCTGGAGCGCCGGATGCAGATACGCCACCGGCTCCCGCCCCAGCCGCCGCTCGGTATAGGGATGTACGAATTTCGCCTGGATGGGGCCCGGCCGGATCAGCGCCACCTGCACCACGATGTCGTACAGCCGCTCGGGCTTGGTCTTCACGATCGACCCGATCTGCGCCCGGCTCTCGATCTGAAACGTGCCGATGGTCTCGCCGCTCTGAATCAGCGCGTAGGTCTTCGCATCGTCGTACGGCAGACTGTACATCGCCGGACGCTCGCCGGTTCTTCGCTCGATGACATCAAAGGCACGACGCACGGCGGACAATCCGCCGAGTCCCAAGAAGTCGAACTTGGGCACGCCCACGGCGTCCAGATCGTCCTTGTCGAACTGCACGATGGTCCGGCCCATCGCGGTCTGCTCGATGGGCAGATAGCCCCCCAACGGCCGGCTCGACAGCACGAACCCGCCCACGTGGGTGGACCGCATGCGCGGCACGCCGTCGAACGCCGCGATCCCCCGGAGCAGCGCCTGCCCCCGCGCGTCGTTCACCTCCAACCCCTGCTCGGCGCCCAATCCATCCCGAATGATCCCGGCCGCCGCGGCGGGCTCCGCGTGATGTAAGCGTTTTGATATAGCGCCAGCCAGCGCCGGCGGATAGCCGAAGGCCCGCATCGCGTCCTGCACCGCGTTCGGCGCGCGATAGGTCTGCACGGTGCAGGCGATGGCCGCCTTCTCACGCGCGTAATGCGCGTACATGTAGTCGAGCACCTCCTCCCGCCGGTCGTGCTCGAAGTCCACGTCGATGTCCGGCGCCTCGGCCTTCCCGTCCACGCGCACTTCACTCAAAAAGCGCTCGAACAACAGCCCGTGCTCCACCGGATCCACCGCCGTGATCCGGAGCAGGAACGCGATCACCGAGTTGGCCGCGCTCCCGCGCCCCTGGCAGAGGATCCCCCGCTCGCGCGCGAACCGCACGGCGTCCCACATCACGAGAAAGAACCCGGCGAAGCCCAGCCGCCCGATCACCGCCAGCTCGCGTTCGATCTGCGTGGCCTGCCTGGGCGTCACGCCGCCCCACCGCTCCCGCGCGCCGGCGTACGCCTGCTCGCGCAGGAAGCTGATGTCGTTGTGGTTGGCCGGCACCGCGTACTTCGGCATCGGGGGACGCATCCACGCGAAGTCGACCGACTCGCACGCGTTCGCGATCCGCACGTTCTCGCACAATCCCTCGGGGCGGCCGCGCCAGCGGCGCTCCATCTCGCCCGGCGCCACGAGACGCCAATCGCCATTCGGATGCAGCACGCCGCGCGCCGCCGCCTGGTCGATGGTCAGCTCGGCGCGCAGCGCGGTGAGCATGTCATGGACCAGGCGGCCCCCTTCATCGACGTACCGTGGGTCATGGGTCACGACCCACGGCACGCGCGCGCGCTCGGCCAGCGACACGAGCGCGCCGGCCAGCGCCGCCTCGGCGCCCCCGGTGTGATGGAGCTGGACCTCCACCGCCAACCGATCGCCGAACAGGTCGTACCAGTCACCGAGCAGACGGCGGGCGCCGTCGTCGTCGCCGGCCAGGATGCGCGACGCCAACGGACCGGAGCCGGGCCCGGTGAGCGCGTGCACCCCCTCCGCATGCCGGACGACCTGCTCCCAGGTCACGCTCGGCCGGCCGCGGCGCGCGTGCTGGGCGGTCTTGTCCCAGGTGGTCCAGTTGCCGACACGCGACGCGGTGACGAGCGCGGCCACGTTGCGAAAGCCGGCGGCGTTGCGGGCGAGAAAGGCGGCGGGCTTGCCGTCGACGTCGAGTTCCGCGCCGGCGATCAGTGCGATCGGCGGGTCGCAGGACTGCGCGGCCAACTGCGCGCGAACGATCGCGCCGAGGTCGGCGTGGTCGGTGATGGCCATGCGGCGGTAGCCGAGCGCGTGGGCGCGGGCGACGAGCGCTTCGGGGGTGGCGGAGCCGTCACCGAATGAGAACGCGGTGTGCGCGCGGAGTTCGACGTACGGCATGGAGGATCAATCCCACCAGCCGTGGATGTACCAACCAGTAGGACAGTAGGACGGTAGGACGGTAGGACGGGGACCTGCAGGCTGCGGTGAACGGCCAGCAGAAGGCGGTGAGCCGTGAGCTGGCCGCTCTGAGCTATCTGCAACGGCGGCGCCGACGGATCGCGCCGCGTCCCGATACAACCACACCAGCGTGCCGTCCTCTCTGACGCAACGGAAATACTCGCGGGCGTACGGACCGCCTTCCTCCCACTGCCCTCCCGAAATGCGTTCGGGGCCGGCGGCGTCCACGATCGCGTACGATGTGCCGTTGTCGCGGTATTGGATTGGGATGTGGTGATCCCGGCGCTCGGTGGTCTGCACCGACACGGACCTCGGAGGAGACACCAGTTGGAGGGTGAGGCGCGGCGTGGGGTTCGCGCCGCCCGCTCGCTGGGCCCTGGCCACGCCGCGCTCGCCGCTCGTCGCGGCCACCGCGGGATCCTGCCGCTGCCACTCCGTGCGCGCGTCCACCAACGGGTGCGCCGAATTCTTCGGGGTCAGCACCACGTCGCCCTGGTCGTCCATGAGCTGCGACACGGCGCGCTCGACCTGCGGCGCGCTGGCGAAGCCCTTGTCGAACAGGTCGCCCTGCACGCCGTCGTTGCCGGTCACCGATTCCACGCGCAGGGTCACGCCGGTCACCGCGTCGGGGAGCGTGATGCGTTCCAGCGCCGAACGGATCAGCCGCATCCACGCCTTCTGGCCGGCCGTGGGGCGGGCCGAGCGAATGCGGTGGGTGCATTCGGTGCGGTCGGCCAGGGCGAAGACGAGCGAGATCTCGCGCGCCCGCTGTCCGTCGCCGGCCAGTGTGTCGCACACGGTGCCGGCCTGCGCGTTGACCACGAACGTCAGCCGCTCGGCGTCGCGCAGCGCGTAGTCCACCCATTCGACGGACGCGCTGGGGAGCGCGCGCCGGGGCGACGCGAAGAGCCGCCGCGGGTCGTCGGCCCGCGCCAGCTTCCACAGTCGCACGCCGTCGGCGCCCATTCGTATTTCGATATGGGACGCGTCGAGCGCGGCGAGGGCGCCGAGCGTGTCCACGCCGGTGCCGTCGAGGATGTTGTCGAGCAGGGGAGACGGATCCAGCACGTCTACCGGAAACGGCGCCACGAACTCGCGGTCGTGGCCCGGCTTCACGACGGTGAGGGGCACGCGCCGCTGCGTGGCCGCCAGTTCGGCGGCGATCGCCGTGGTGGCGGCGCCGGCGTGCGCGTTGGAGTAGCCGTGGCGGTGTGCCACGTCCACGAGTTGCACGGCGAGCGTGCGCGGGTCGAACCCGCGGGCGTCGGCCCACACGCGGCCGCCGGCGCCGACGCTCACGCGCGGCACGTGGACGAGCAGATCGGCGATCAGTTCAGCGGGAAACGCCGCGCCGGTCGGCCAGCTCGGGCTCCAGAGACAGACGTAACTCATGATGCGTGACCGGAAGAACGAATTCGGCGTGCGCCTTCCATCCGAGCGCCACCGCGTCCACGCGCACGCGGGCGTGCGTGATCTCGGCGGGGTCGCCGAACGGGGTGCGCTGGTAGCGGTAGTCGGCGGGGGTGATGCGCGAGGTCAGCTTGAGCGCCGACATCGCGGCGTGCGTGGTGAGGGCCACGAGCGCGCTCCCGCCGTCGCGCGTGGCCCGGGTGAGACGGACGGTCTCCTGTCCCTTGGGCTCGGCGCCGGCCAGCACGACCAGCGCGAAGCCGCCGCTGCGCAGCAGCTCCTCGGCGGAGCGAAGCGCGTTCAGGCGGCTGGAGGGGCGGACGAGCAACGGTCCCTCGTCCCAGAAGGCGCCGGCCACGGTGCCGACGGTGTCGATCCAGGCCGAGCGTTCGCCGGCGGCGAGGACGCCCTGGCAGGCGGCGCGGAGAATCGCCGTCGCGCCGCCCCGAGGGGCCCAAACCGAGAGCCGGCCGCGCGGCAGCCCGCCGCTGGGCAGGGCCCTATCCAGTTCTCCAATACCCGTGGCCAGTTGCCGGGCGGCGCGCCGAGTGATCGGCGAGGCATCGGGAAAGCGTTCCTCGAGGAGGGAGCGGAGAGCGGTGAGAGCGGAAAGGTCCCTGGCGGCGGCGCCTGGCATGTCCGAATAAAACCCGAAACTCGGGCAGGCGGAAGGGGGAAGCCGCAATTATGTAGCAACGACAGGTGCGCTGCGAGCTACAGGCGTAAGTCTATGTGTTTACGGGTGTTATCTAGCGCCAGCCCCGAGACTCCGGCGGGGGGAATCGGCGGTCCGCTGGACGGAAAATAAACGCGCACTTCGATCCGACCAGGCCCTCCGACTGTTTGACAAATGACAAACGACGACACGAAGATATCTTTGTGTCCCCATTCGATCGACGGAGCGAAATCATGGGCGAATCGCACTGCCGCCCGAGCAGAATGATCGGGCTTATCCTCGCCGCCACCGTCCCCGTCTTCGGGGGCTGCAGGCGGGAAGTCACGGCTGCACCGCCGGTGGCAGTGGCCCGCATCCAGGTCCTGCGGCCCAGTGGCAATTGGGGTGGATTGATCGTCGGCGCCACCATGACCTTCTTCGCCGTGGCGTACGACGATCAGGGTGCCGTCGTCCAGGGTGCGCCGCCGCCGGCGTGGGTATCGAGAGACACGAATGTCGCGACGGTGAACGCGTCCGGAGTGGTACAGGCGATCGCGGGAGGTACCGCCACGATCGTCGCGTCGACCCCGTGCACCACCGGGGTCTGCGCCGACTCGATCCCGTTCGTGGTGAGCACGTTGCTGGCGGCGCGGGCCGGCCCGGGCCACTGAGCCGACCGCGCCCCCGGCGCCGGCAACGCGTGCGTCGACGGCCCACCGCGTCGTGCCCGTCAGTTGCCGGTCCCGCCCCCCGCGTGATCCGTCATCTCCGCGCTGCCGCCGTAGTCGTCCCCCAGGAAATGCGTGGCGAAGAACTCCATCATCATGTGCTGCGCGTACGGCGCGAAGCTGCCGTAGCTGTGCGGCCGCTCGGGGTAGACCATGAACGAGAAGCGCTTGTTGGCCTCGAGCAGCGCGTTGACCAGCCGGTAGGTGTTGGCCGGGTGGACGTTGTTGTCCATCAGCCCGGTCTCGAGCAACAGCGCGCCCTTGAGGTTCTTGGCCAGTTCCACCGTGGTCGGCACGTGGATGCGGTACTCCACGTTCGTGTCCGCCGGCGCGCCGGTGAGCGCGGCCACGGCGCTGCCCACCGCGGCCGCCGCGTCCGGCTGATCGCCGGGCGCCGCGCCCGCCGCGCCGCCGCCGCCGCCCCCGCCCCCCCGGCCGCCCCGCCCGCCGCCCCGACCGCCGCGTCCCCCGCGGCCGCGCGCGCTGTCTCCCGGCTGCACGATCTCCAGTCCGTGGTACTGCTCGCTCCAGTTCTCGTTGTAGATGTTGTTGTCGTGGTTGCCCGATTCGCTCACCCCGGCTTTGAAGAAATCGTTATAGGGCGGGAGCAGCATCGCCGCGGCGGTCTGGAAGCCGCCCCCCGAATGGCCGTAGATGCCCACCCGGTTGATATCGATGTACTTATGCTCGGCGGCGAGCTCCTGGATCACGTACTTCTTGTCGGCCAGTCCGTAGTCGCGGAGATTGAGGTACCCGTAGGTGTCGTAGGCCCGCGACCGCTCGGGACTGCCGCCGCGGTTGCCGAAGGTCACGACGATGAAGCCGAGCTGCGCCAGCTCCTGCTGCTGCGCCGCGGGGGAGAAGTTGAACACCACCGACTCGGTCTGCGGACCGGGATACGTGTAGGTGATGATCGGGTACGACTTCGTGGAATCGAAGTCGAACGGCTTCCACATCTCGCCCCAGATGTCGGTGATGCCGTCCTCGGCCTTGGCCATGAACGGCTGGGGCGCCTTCCAGCCGATCGCCTTCAGTTGGGCGACGTCCATCGTCTCGAGGTCCATCAGCGTCTGGCCCGTGTTGGCGTCGCGCAGCACGGCGTGCGGCTCGAGATCGATGCGCGAGGAGTTGTCCACGTCGTACCTGTAGCTCGGCGACAGGTCGGCGTCGTGCGTGGCGTTGCCGGCGTCGACGAGCGTGAACCCGGTGCCGTCGAGGTTCACCCGGTACAGGTGGTGGTAATACGGATCCTCGTTGGGCTCGCGCCCCACGCCGGTCATGTACGCCACGCCCTTGACCGAGTCCACGTCCACGAGCGTCTGGGCGCGCCAGGGGCCAGCGCCGAGCGCGTTCTTGAGCTTGCCGTCGTGCGAGTAGAGGTAGTAGTGGCCCCACCCCGTGCTGTCGGACCACCAGAGGAAATCGCCGCCGGCCTTCACGTAGCGCGGCGTCTGCGTCTGGAGGCCGCCCCACCCGCTCTTCTCGGTGAGGATGGTCCGGATGTCGTGCGTCTGCAGATTGACGTCGATCATCTCCAGCTCGCGCTGCGTGCGGTCGCGCCGCACGAGGCTCAACACGTCGTGGCCGGCCTCGGGCCAGACGATGTTCATGAGCCGCTGATCCTTGTACTTGCTCACGTCCAGCGGCGTCACCTGCTTGTCGCCCAGGCGGTACGTGTACAGCTCGTTGATGCCGACGTTCGTCTCGCCGGGCATGGCGTACGGGTACTCCATGAGCGTGGGCCGCGGCTGGGCGAGGTTGTCGATGAGATAGAGGTCGCCGACCTTGCGCTCGTCCTGCCGTTCCACCGCGAACGCCTTCGAGTCGCGCGACCAGATGACGTTGGCCCGCACGCGCGGGTCGAGCGGATCGTTCTCGCCGCCACGGCCTCCGCGCCCGCCGCCGCCGCCCCCGGCCCCACCGGCGCGACCGCGCTGATTCAACTCCACCATCGCCGTGTCGACCTTGCCGAAGCTGCGCTTGCGCTCGCCGTCGAAGGAGATCTGCGTGGTGTCCTTGGCGAGCGTGTCGACGATGAACAGATTGTTGTCGCGCGCGAACACGAAGTGCGTGCTGTCGGGCGAGAAGTTGCGGAAGTTGCCGCCGCCCCCGAAGCCGCCCCCGCCGCCGCGGCCACCCCGCCCGCCGCCGCCGCCGGTTTCGCGCGTGGCCGGCCCGGTGCGCCTGAGCGTCTCGGTGGCGATGGTCCACTCCCAGTGCGAACTGTCGGCGTTGAACTCGAACGTCCGGTGATCCTTGCCGAAGTCCACGGTCGTGAACGGCAGGTTGTACGCGTCGTACGCGTGCCCCGACTGCGCGGTCAGCTCGGCGGCCATCTTCACCTGATCGAACAGCGGCCGCTTGAGCTTGAGCGCCGGCACCACGAGGAAGAAGGTCGAGCCCGTGTGGTCCTTCCAGTTGTACCACATCGAGTCGCTCTTGCCGATCCAGTGCGAATCCACGGCGTTGCTGTAGAGCACGGGACGGAGCGCCTCGGCCGAGAACTTGTTGGCGAGCGCCCAGTTGGCCTTGTTGGCGTTCGCGGGCTGCTGCGCCGCGCCCGGCGCGGCGATGCCGAACGATGCGGTCAGCGCCGCGCCGAAAAGAAGCCGGGGAATGCCGAACCGGCGCGGGCGTCGCGCCGACGCGCAGTGGAACAGCGGAGGAAGGGCGGACATCGAGGGATCTCCGAGGTGGGAGCGGGAACCGTGGAGCGGAAGGGACGGGGCAGGGCGGGAACGCCGCGTCATTGATTTGCCAGCGGGACCGGGCGGCCGCTAGGTTGGCGCCAGCCCGCCGCCAGCCCGCCGCCCGGCGCCGCCGCCCGCTTCCGTCAATCACCCGCCTCCGCCTTCCACCGCCATGCGCCTCCGGTTTCGCCTCGCCGCCGTCGTCCTCGCCATTGCCGGCGCCTCGACGGCGCCGGCTCAGCGGTTCGACTCGATCGCCGTTCGTGCCGTCGTACCCGGGGTGACCCATCGACGCCTGGTGGACAACGCCGGGCCGTGGATCGTGAACGTCGTGACCGTGGACCTCCGGCAGCCGGGAATCGCCGTGGGGTCGCTGCGCGCCGACGACGCCTACGCCGGCCGCGAGCGGGTGTCCGAGATGGTGCGGCGCCGGGCCGGCGCCGACGGACGCATCGTGGCCGCGATCAACGGCGACCTGTTCGATCTCCGGACGGGTGCGACGGAGAGCAATGCGGTCGTCGGCGGCACGATCGTGAAAGCGGGGCCGTTCACCGACAGCGAGCAGGCCGCGTTCCGGAGCGCGCATGCCCAGTTCGCCGTCACCGAGCGGGGCCGTCCGCTGATCGACCGTTTCGCGTTCGACGGGCGACTGGCCGGTGCGTTTCTCGACGTGGCCATTCGTGGCGTCAACGAACGGCCGGCGGGCGAACCGAACGCCGTCGTACTGTACGACCGATGGATTGGCGATCGCACGCCGGTGGATTCGGCGGCGACGGAGCGCGAGCCGTTGGCCCAAGTGGCGCTCCGCACGCGCCGCGCGCACGGCGACACCGTCTGGTTGCGCGCCGACACGGCGGTGGCCGGATCGGGCACCGCGCTCCCGCGCGGCGGCTACGTATTGGCGGGCTACGGCGCGTCCGCGGCGCTGGTCGCGCGCCTGCGCGGGCGCGACGTGCGGGCCGTGCTGTCGTTTCACCCCGATCGCGGGCCGATCCGGACGCTCGTCGGCGGCTGGGGCCGCCTGCTCGAGGACGGCCGTCTGGTGGCGGATTCCGTGGACCGGCGCGAGGGCACGCCGCCGGCGTTCTCGGTGACGCGGCACCCGCGCACCGGCGTGGGCTTCTCGCGCGACAGCAGCACGCTCTACCTGGTGACCGTGGACGGCCGCAGCGAATCGAGCAACGGCATGTCGCTGGAGGAATTCGCGCGCCTGTTCCAGCAGCTGGGCGCGTACCAAGCCGTGAACCTCGACGGCGGCGGCTCGACGACGATGGTGATCAGAGATTCGGTGGTCAACCGCCCGTCGGACCCGGAAGGCGAGCGGACGGTGGGGAACGCCGTGGTGGTTACTGTGAGATCGGGGAAGTTCGAGAGTAAGAGGGTACGAGGGTACGAAGGTAGGGGGTAAACGGCGTTACGTAGTTATCCGTTCGTACTCTCGTACTCTCGTACTCTCGTACTCTCTCCTACCCCCCGATCCCGTCGATCTCGGCCGCGGCGCGGCTCAGCACGTCGGCGATCTTCGCCAGGACTTCCTTGTCGTCCGCGTGCTTCACCGCGGTGCCGAAGCTGCTCCTGGCCAGATGCCGCATGGCGCTCCGCACGTCGGTCATGGACGAACTGAAGAACGGCTCCACGGCCTCGGAAATCCGCGCGAAGATGGAGTCCACCGTGCTCGAGTTCTCCTCCAAGTGCTTCCGACCCTCGGCGGTGATCTCATACACCCGCTTGCCGCCCTCCTCGGCGGTTGCCTTGGCGTACCCCATCTCCTCGAGCATCGTGAGCGTGGGATAGACCGTGCCTGGGCTGGGCGAATAGGCGCCCTGCGAGCGCTCCTCCAGGGCCTTTATGATGTCGTATCCGTGGCGGGGCTTCTCAACGAGCAACTGGAGAATCACGAACTTGAGGTCCCCCTGCTCGAACATGCGTCCCATACGGCCCCGGAAGTGCCGGCCGCGCGGTCCGCGCCCCCAGAATCCTCCCGCGAACGCATCCCAATCCCAGCGGGCTCGGCCGTGGCCATTGTGGCAGTCGTCGTGCATAGATCAATCCTCCTCTGCGATATAGCAGAGATATATCGTGGTTGTAACTACGATATATCTGGCGATATGTCTTGTCAAGCAGGCTGCATGGGAGCCAATCTGTCTGGGGCGCCCCGGCCCCGCGCCCGGGCCCCGCGCCCGGGCACACCGAGATCGACTACTCGTACCGAAGCGCCACGATCGGGTCGAGCACCGACGCGCGCCGCGCCGGCCACACGCCGAAAAGCACGCCCACGCCGGCCGAGAACGCGAACGCGACGCCGACCGCGGCCAGCGAGATCTGTGTGTTCCACCCGGCGGTCTTGCTCATGAGCTGCGCGCCCCCGGCGCCGAGCCCGATTCCCACGATTCCGCCCAGGCAGCACAGCACCACGGCCTCGATCAGGAACTGCAGCAGGATGTTCCACCGCGTGGCGCCGAGCGCCTTGCGGATGCCGATCTCGCGGGTGCGCTCGGTGACTGAGACCAGCATGATGTTCATGATGCCGATGCCGCCGACGAGCAGGCTCACGCCGGCGATGCCGGCGAGCAGGTACGTGAAGACCTGCGTGGTTTCGGCGGTGGTGGTGAGGAAGTCGGTCTGGCTGCGGATCTGGAAGTCGTCGGGATCGTTGGAGCGCAGCCGGTGCTGTCGGCGGAGCGCCTTCTGGATCTCGGCCATGGCCAGCGGAATGTTGTCCTCGGTGGACGCCAGGACGTTGATCGAGCGCACCCAATTGGACCCGAATACGCGATACCGCCCGGTGGTGATCGGGATCAGGATCTGATCGTCGGGATCGCCGAAGGTGCTCCCCTGTCCCTTGGTCTCGGTGGCGCCGATCACGGTGAACAGCACGCCGCCGATCCGGATATCCTCGCCCACCAACGCATCGGGCGAGGTGAGTCCGAGGTTGGCGGCCACGGTGGGTCCGACCACCGCCACTCGGCGCTGGCCCGCGTCCTCGGCCTCGGTGAACATGCGGCCGGCGGAGAGTTTGTAGTTGCGGACGGTGAGGTAATTGGACGTCGTGCCGATGATCGACGTGTTGGCGTTCCGGTTGGTCCACGTGACCTGCGACGTCTTCTGCATCTCGGGCTCGACGGCGATCACGTCGGGCAGGCGTTCGGGGTCGTCGAGCGATTTCGCGTCCTCGATGGTCATGCGCTTGCGCTGGCCGCCGATCGCGGCGCCGAAGCCGCGCGCCTGGCCGGGGCTGATGCTGAGCAGCGTGGTGCCGAGCGACGCGATGCGGTTCTTCACGGCCTGCTGCGCGCCGCTGCCGAGCGCCACCATGGCGATGACGGCCGCCACGCCGATCACGATGCCGAGCATGGTGAGCAGGGAGCGGAGCTTGTTGGCCCGCAGCGCGCCGAGCGCCACGCTGATGATTTCGCCGATGAGCATATGAGTGTTCGCCTATCGGCCGCGGCCGCCGCCGCCGCCCGGGCCACCGGGGCCGGCCGGGCCCGTGGCCCCGCCGCCGCCCAGGGGCGACGACTGCATCTGGCGGAAGCGGTCCTGCTGCTGGTCGCGCGCCGCCTGCAGCGCGAGCACGTTGAGCATCACGACCTTCTCTCCCTGCTGGAGGCCGTCGAGCACTTCGGTGTAGTCGAAGTTGCTCTGGCCGAGCGTCACGACCCGCGCCTTGTACCCCCCGCTGTCGGCCACGAACACGAGGCCGGTGCGCGGCCGCACCGCGATGCCCGGCTGGCTCGCTGCCCCGCTCTGCGGCGGCGCGCCGGCGGCCGTGGCGCCGTTGGCGCCGTTCGCGGCCTGCATGTCGCGACGCCGGCAGGCGCCCGCCTTGGCGCGATGGACCGCCATCTTTTCGTAGAGCGGAGCCATCTGGGCCATCAACGCCTGACGGTCGGCGTCCGGGGTCCGCATGCTGGCCGCGAGGTCGTCGAGCTGCTTCTTCTCCTTGGGGAACTTCTTATAGATCGCAGCAATCGCCGCGCAGTCCTGGTCGGAGACCTGGACCTGCTGGCCGCCGCCGCGCCGACCGCCGCCCTGCTGCGCCGCGGAGGGATCGAAGGGCACGTTGTCCCGCGAGGCGGCCGCGTCGGTCGCGCCATTGCCGGTGGGGCCGTTGGCTCCGTTGCCGCGGTTCCCGCGGCGGCCTGCGCGCCGGCCGCCGCCCATGCCCGCCGTACCCCCGCCCATCTGCGCCCGGATGTGGGCCTGGACGCTGTCCGGGTCGAGGCCGAGCATCGGCGCCACGCTCACGCCCTCGCGGGTGGTCTTGATGGCGTCGTTGGAGACGGCGATGACGTTGCTGCGTTGATCGACGATGGCCGAGACCTCGCCGTTCATGCCGGGGAGCAGCGCGCCGTCGAAGTTCTCGAGATTGACGAGCACGGAGAACATCGTCACGCCCTGCTGGACCACCGCCTGGGGCTCGATCTTCTCGACCTTGCCCTCGAAGCGGCGATCGGGGAAGGCGTCCACGGTGACCGTGGCCGCTTCGCCGGGGCGAATGTTGCCGATATCGGTTTCGTTGAAGTACGCGCGCATGCGCACGTGCGACAGGTCGGCCATCTTGAGCAGCGTGGTGCCGCCGTTCACGGAACTGGTGGACGACTGGATGATCTGGCCCACCTGGACGTCCTTCTCGATGATCGTGCCGACCGTGGTGGCGCGGACCGTGGCGTCCTGGAGCGCCTGCAGGGCCAGGTCGAGCGCGGCACGCTGGCGCACGACGGAGGCCCGGGCGCTCTCGTAGGTGAGCCGCGCCTGCTCGTTCTCCTGCGGCGTGATCACCTTGGCGGCCAGCATGTCGTCGCTGCGCTTCTTCTGCACGACGGCCACTTCCAGCTGCGCCGTGGCCGAATTGAGGTCCGCCTGGGCCTGCTCGAACTGCTTCTGCACCGTCTGGGTGTCGATCTGCGCCAGCAGGGCGCCGGGTTTGACGAAGGTTCCGGTTTCCACCGGCATATCGGTGATCATCCCCGAGGCCTTGGAGCGCACTTCGACGATCACGATCGGCTCGATCGCGCCGTTGGCGTCGGCGGACACCACGATGTCGCGGCGGGCGACGGCCTGGGTCTGCACGGGCAACTGCTTGCTCTTGCCGGAGGCGCAGCCAAGCGCCACCACGATCAAGAGTGGGGGGAGAAATCGATTCACGAACCAGCTCCTCGGGGTCAGTTATTGGGGGGATGCTGACCCTAATACGGAAAACACAAAGAAAACGCTGGGCGGACCCTGACCGGGCCTGCCCAGCGCTTTCGGTGTTTCTACGGGGCTACTGGAGGTCGCGTCCGATCAACTGCTCGATCTGCGCCTTGGTGGTCCGGTAGTTCAGGCGGTACTGGATGAGCTGGGCCCGGGCCTGATTGAGGGTGGTCTCGGCGGTGAGGACGTCGAGCAGGGTGGAGGCGCCGACGGCGTACCGCTGCTCCTCGACGCGCAGGTTCTCCTCGGCGGCGACGATCGACTGTTGCTGGATCTGGATCTGCTCCTGCAGCGTCTGCAGCCCGGTCACGTACTGGACCACGTTCTGTTGCGCGCCGAAACGCGCGTCGCGCAGCGTGGCCTGGGCGCTGTTCAGCGTCGAGGCGGCGGAGACCGACGTGGCCTCGCGGGTCCAGTTGTCGAACAGGTTGTAGCTCAGTGAGAGGGCCAGGCTCTTGCTGTAGGCCAGCTGGCCCCCCCCGATGCCGTAGTACTGGTCGAAACCGCTGCCGCTCCGGCTATAGCTGACGCTGATCGTGGGGAGGTACGAGGACTTGCTGGCGCTGACGCCGGCTTGCGCGGAGGCCACGTTTGCCTCGGCTCCTCTGATCGTGGGTCCCTGGGCGGCGAGATGGGCGATCAGCACGCTGTCCACGGGGGTGAGTTCCAGGGAGAGCGTATCCGTGGGATCGGCCGTGACCAGATAGGGCGTGGCGACCAGTTGGGTGAGCGCGGCCGAGGCCACCTGGAAGTTGTTCTGCGCCTGGAGGAGCGCGAGGCGGGCATTCCCGACCTGGATGCCCGACTGCAGCGAATCGGACTTGGTGGACGCGCCGGCCAAGACTTTGGCGACGGACACCTTCATCTGCTCGACGGCCTGCTGGAGCTGGGCGCGTGCGGCGCCCTCCGACTCGAGGGCGGCGAGCACGTTGTAGTATTGCGTCTTGACGTTCAGGGCGATGGCGTATTTCTGCGCCACCTCGTTGGCTTCGGCGCTCCGGACCGCCGCCTTGGCCGTGCGGACGCCGGCGAAGCGCTGGCCGCCGTCGAACACGGTGAGGCCGAAGCGGAGGCCGTCGGTGTACGACCAGGGTTGCGCGGAATACGGCACGATGGTGCCCGACGACCCGAACCGGGATCCGCTCTGCTGGGTCTGGCCCATGGACCAGGAAAGACTCGGAATGAACTGGGCGTAGGCCGAAGTCACGCTGGCGTGGGCCGTCGCGATCTGCCCCTGGGCGGCCACGGCCGCCGGCGCGTACTGCGTGGCGCGGGCGATGGCTTCCTTGAGCGAGATGGGGTGCAGCGAATCCACGGCGGGCTGCTGTGCCGCGAGCGCGGCGGGCAGCGCCGCCAGCATCAAGAGCATCTTCATTTTTTGCAGGCGTCCTGTCTCGAATTGGGTGGTCTGCCGCCGCCGTGCGTGCTGTCTCCGCGGGCGCGGCGTGTGGAGTCGGCCCGGATGCGGGCGTCGAGGGTGGCGAGCTGGCCCGGCGTGAGCAGGGCGCGGAACTTGCGCCGGCCGTCGAGGCGAATGGAGTCCATCGTGGGGCGCATCGGGCTGACGATCGCCGTGACGGCGCAGTTGGTGGCGTCGAACAGCGAGTCGGCGGCGGTCCGCTGCTCGGCGCTGAGCCCGATGTCATCGTACATCGTGGTGCGTTCGGCCCAGCTGTGGGGCCGGCGCTGCATCACGCGATCGGCGGAAAAGCCGAGCACGCCGCCCACGAGGACGGCGCCGAGCAGGAACAGCACGGCTTGTTGCTTGGGCCGATCCATGGTCAATGGTCCTCAGTCCCGCGTCAGGACGAAGCGGGCGGTTCCGTCGCGCGTGTCCTGCAGCATGGGGCGGACGGCGGTTTCCATCGGGCCCGGGATGGGCGCCAACAGCGCTGCGTATGCCGTGGTCTGCTCCGCCTGGTGGGCGCGGAACAGCGCCGCCGAGCAGGCGAGCAGGAGGGCGGCCGCGGCGAGGAGCGCCGGGCGCGTCCAGTGATCGAGTTCGGTCCACCATCCCAGCTCGACGCCGGAGATGCGGTGCATGATGCGGGCTTCGAGTTCGCTCCAGTACGCCTCGCTGCCCGGGGCGGCGTACAACTCGCGCAGCCCGCGCGTGATCTCGTCGTCCTCGTGCCCCTGGACCAGTCGCAGATCGCTCATAGGTCGCTCCATACGTCTTTCAAGAGCCCGCGCAACGTTGCGCGGGCGTGGTGCAGGTCCGACCGGGCGGTGCCCTCGGGAATGCCGAGCATGCCGCCGATCTCGCCATGGGTGAATCCTTCTACGTCGTGCATCACGATCACCGATCGCTGCCGCTCCGTGAGGTGCGTGATGGCCTCGTTCAGCCGTCGCCGCAACTCCTCCGACTCTCCCGGATCGCGGAAAGGCAGCGCGACCGTTTCCGTCAATTCATCCGCATCGCGGACCTTCCGGCGCCGGACCAGGTCGAGCGCCGAATTCGCCATGATGCGGTACAGCCAGGCGCCGAAGGGTTGGTCGGGCAGGAACCTGTCGAGCGCGCGATACGCGTGCAAGAACCCTTCCTGGACCGCGTCTTCCGCGTCTTCATGCGTCGAAACGATGGCCCGCGCGACCGCGTAGGCCCGGCGCTGGTGCAGGTGCACGAGTGCCGCGAATGCCTCGTGGTCGCCGCGTTGCGCCGCAAGAACATGCTCCCGCTCCGGCCTGCCCACGTCAGCCACAGACGTCCTCACCTGGGGGAGCCTGGGAGCGATCGCTACGGTCATTGGCGTCTCGACGTTGTCCAACTGGATGTACGCGGGGGGCCAAAAGGGCGTTGAACATTCGTCAAGGGCCTCCGGGCGACCCGGCCAGCCCCAGTTGGGGGGCCCCGCCGCGCATGGCCTCGATCACGAATTGGATGTGACCGTCCAGCTCCACGCCCAGTTCCTGGGCGCCGAGGACCACGTCCTCGCGGCTCACGCCACGGGCGAATGCCTTGTCTTTCATCTTCTTTCGCACCGATCGGGCGTCCACGTCGTGCACGCTCTTCGTGGGCTTGACGAGGGCGGTGGCCGTGATGAGCCCGGTCAGCTCGTCCACCGCGAACAATGCCCGGGCCATCGTGGTTTCGCGGGGCACGTGGCAGTAGGTGGCGTGGCCCAGTATGGCGCGGAGGACGTCTTCGGGCCACCCCATGCCGCGCAGCACGCCCACGCCGTGCGCGGGGTGCTCCTCGGTAGGCGAGTGGGCGGCGTTGGGGTATCGCTCGTAGTCGAAATCGTGGATCAGCCCGGTGAGGCCCCACCGATCGGGGTCTTCGCCGAACTTGACGGCGTAGGCGCGCATGGCCGCCTCGACCGCAAGCATGTGTTTACGGAGCGACTCGCTGGCCGTGTACTCGTGCATCAGGGCGAGCGCGGATTCTCGGGACGGCAGGTCGGGCATGGCGGCTGGTGTGATCTCCGGTTGGGGAGTGCCCGGAATATGGTCTTGATTGGCGCCGAGCCGATAGGCGCTGGCCGGCCCGCGCGGGCGGGGGGCGCCGCGAACGCGAGGGCTACTTCGTGGCCTCGGCCGCCGCCTTTTCAGAATTGAAATGACGGTTGGTGAGCTGCACGATGCCGTAGAGAATGGCGAATAGGCAGACGGCGCCGACGATGAGGCCGAGGAAACCGGCCTTCATGTCGCCGGCGTGCGCCTCGGGGGCGTGGTGCGAATCGGTCATGGAATCTCCTTGGCGGCGGCGCGGCTAGGCGACCCGCACGGTGTTCATCACGTCGTTGGGGCGAATGGACTTCATGACGTCGAGGCCCTTGGTGATCTGGCCGAAGACGGTGTGGACGCCGTTGAGATGCCGGGTGTTCGACTCGCTCAGCACCATGAAGAACTGACTGCCGCCGGTGTCCTTTCCGGCGTGCGCCATCGACAGCGCGCCCACGGTGTGGCGGTGGGGATTGCCGGCCGTCTCGCACTTGATCTTGTAGCCCGGGCCGCCCGTGCCGATGCGGCGGTCGCCGTCGGGAAGGTCGCGCGAGAGCGGATCGCCGCCCTGCACGACGAAATCGGGAATCACTCGGTGGAACTTGACGCCGTCGTAGAAGTCGGCGTTGGCCAGCTTCTCGAAGTTGGCGACGGTAATCGGCGCGTCCTCGTCGAACAGCTCGGCGACGATCGTGCCGCGGTTGGTCTCGAAGGTTGCGATCTTGCTCACGGATGGGCGGGCAGGAGGGAGAGATGAGTTGGCGACAGGTAACCTAGGGGATTCGCGCCCGGGGCGGGAGGCGGGCCGCCGTCAGGGCATCAACGCACGGCGCTCGGGCAGATGTCGGCCAGCACGCACGCGCCGCACCTGGGATTCCGGGCCACGCAGACGCGGCGCCCGTGCTCGATGAGCAGATGGGAGAGGATCGTCCAGCGTTCGCGCGGAAAGAGCGGAATGAGCGCGGCCTCGATCTTTTCCGCCGTCTTCGCCCGGGTGAGCCCGAGCCGCTGGCTCAGCCGCGTGACGTGCGTATCGACGACGATCCCCTCGTTCCGGTCGAAGGCGTTTCCCAGCACCACGTTGGCCGTCTTGCGTCCCACGCCGGGCAGCTTCGTGAGCGCCGCCATCGAGTCGGGCACGCGGCCGTCGTGTTCCTCGGCCACCGCGCGGGCCATGCCGACGAGACTCTTGGCCTTGTTGCGAAAGAAACCCGTGCTGCGGATCAACGCCTCCACGTCTTCCAGGCGCGCGGCGGCCAGCGCGCGCGGCGTGGGGTAGCGCTCGAACAGGGCCGGCGTGACCATGTTCACGCGCTTGTCGGTGCACTGGGCGCTGAGAATGGTGGCCACCAGCAGCTGATACGGGTCGCGGAAGTCGAGCGCGCAACGCGCGCCGGGATACTCGGTCAGGAGCCGCCGCAGAATCTCCGTGGCCTGGCGCTGGAGCGCCGCGCCGCGGAGCGCGCTGCGGCGGGTACGGGGCCTACCCTTCGACGCCGGCATGCTGCTTCAGCCGGTCCACGCATTCGTGGAGCTGCTTCTCCGTGAGATCGATCTCCTGGGCGGCGCCCTCCTCGTCGAGCAGGCCGGCCCGCATCGAGATCGCCACCTGGTTCAGGTACCGGATCTTGACCAGGATCTCCTCGGTGGCCTTTCGCAGCTGCATGAAGCGCCGCTTTTCGGCCAGAGCGCGGCGATAGCGCAGCGTGAGCTCGGTGGTGCTGAGCCGTTTGGCGAGCGCGATCACCTCGTCGTGCGAACGGCCGGGCAGCGCGGCCCGGTCGGGAATTCCCGAATCCTCCCACCCGTCGTCGGCAAACCAGAGACGGCCCACGTACTCGATCCCGTCGAACGCGACGCGGCACGACACGTGCAGCTTGTGCCCGTCGGGCTCGATCGTCGTGATGTACGGCTGGATGATGCTGTCGGTCAACGACATCGGGTCGTGGGAAAGAGGCCGTGCGGGCGAGCCGCGGTCATGCGAGAAACGTGCGCAGCGCCCGGAACAGCGCCACCGGTTGTTCGACGTACGGAACGTGCCCGCACGCTTCCAACGTCACCAACTGCGCCCCCATCGCGCGGGCGCACGCCTGGGACGACGCCAGCGGAATCGGGTCCTGCGTTCCATGCACGATCAGCGTCGGGCAATCGATCGTCGCCAACCGCCCGTCCGCCACCAGGTCGTAGTTCCCGAGACTCTCCCACACCGCCTGCTGCACACGCCCCACCACCCGGAACGGCGTCAGGTCGTGCGCCGCACGCGGATCGGCAAAATAGCCGGCGACGCTCAACTCGAACGTCCGCTGGCGAAATGCCGCCGGATCGTGGTCCCGCAGGTCCGAAGCGAGTAACGCCTCGCGCAGCGCCCCGACCTCCGGACCGGCCTGGCGTCGCGCGAATTCCGCCTCGAACACTTCCCGATATTGCCGCGAGACCGGGGCCGGGTCAATGAGGGCGAGCCGAGCCGGCGCCGACAGCGCGCTGTCCGCCGCGGCCGCGGCCGCGTAGAGCAGCGCGAGGAGCCCGCCCCACGAATAGCCGACGATGGTCGGCCGCCCGAGCCCGAATTCGCGCGCGACGCCGGCCAGATCCGACACGTGCGTTTGCCAGGTGATCGGCTCGCGGCCGCCGGTGCGCGAGCGGCCCCCGCCGCGCTGATCGTAAAACAGCAACTCGCGGTCGCGGGCCAGTTCGAGCATCTGCGGCAGCAGGTAGCCGTGGTCCGCTCCAGGGCCGCCGTGGAGCACGAGCGCGCGCGCGGCCCGCGCCGGACCGTACGCCGCCCAGTACAACGGCACGGGCGTGGTCGTGGTGAAACCCGAAGCTCGTGGGGTGGGGATGGGCGTCGGCATGGCGTGGTCGAGGAGTGGGCGCCGGCGCGCCCCGTCCCCCGAGTATAGCAAAGGGGCCGGACGCGCGAGCGACCGGCCCCTCCGTGCAACCTGCAAGACCTACCGGCTCAGTTACAGACCGGCTCGCCTTCGCCTGCCGTCGTGACGATCGGGTTGGCCGTGTTGACGCCGATGCCACAGGTGTGGCCCGAGAGCTGGCTGTGCGTCACGGTGGCCGACCAGTAACCGGCGCCGATGGCGACCGTCGGCGTGTTCACGCCCGTGGACTGCTTGAAGTTGATCGCCGTCAAGCTCGTCGAGTACTTGGACGAGTCGGAGAAGAACGCCTCTTCGGCGGTAACCATGTTCCGGAGGTCGGACTTCATGGCCGTGATGTATGCCTTCGACTTGGTGTTCGCGAACTTCGGGATCGCGATCGCGGCCAGGATGCCGATGATCACGACGACGATCAGAAGCTCGATCAGCGTGAAGCCCTTGCGACTCTTCATCATGGTGGGGGTCTCCGAGATGGGGAATGGGGGAACGACTTCTCGCTGCCCGCGGTTCTGGTCGCGCACCCGTTGTCTATGGCACCGAGGGGCAAGAGCGGTGCCCACCCACCGGCATTTAGAACTCTTTGTGCATGAAGAAGTTACAAATCTGTGATACAGATCACATTGAAAAGATGCCGTGCATTGCGCCCGCTTCGGCGCAGAATGCCAGCAAGGATGGGCGCCAACCGGGCGGCGATACGGGCGGCTGGACGTGCCGGGCGGGGGCCGCCGGCGGATCGCGGGCACGTCCGGCCGCCACGGCGGCGGGCGGCTCCGAGCGGGCTAGCCTCTTCGCTTGCCGAGGGTGGCGCGCAGCGGCACGCGCTGGCCGTCGCGCAGCACCACGATCTCCACGACGTCGCCGGGCCGATGGGCATACAGGGCGGCCGAATAGGTCTCGAGATCGACCACCTCGTGCCCGCCGAACTCCACCACGATATCGCCCGCCTTCACGCCGCCGAGGTCGGCGGGGCTGCCGGCGGTGACGCCGGTGATCCGCTCGCCCTTGATGTCGCCGGCCGCCATGTCGGGAACGGACCCGAAGTACACGTCGGAACTCCCACTCGATGCCGCCACGGAGGGCTTGGCCGGCACGCGGAAGAAGGTGATGCGGGCGGGCCGGTTGGCGACGTTGCGAATCACGCGTTCGGCGATACCCACCACGGTCGCTTCGCCGCCGGCGTCGATCTTGCTCACGTCGTCGGTGGCCCGGTGGTAGTCCGCGTGCAGGTCGGTGAAGAAGTGGAGCACGGGAATGTTCTTGGCATAGAACGACGACTGGTCGGAGGGGCCGAAGCCGTCGCCCTGGCCGAAGATCGCGAGGCGGCCGCCGTTGGCGCTGTCGAGCAGGGCGGGGAATTCGGTGCCAGTGGCCACGCCGTACACGATCAGGCGCCGGTTTCGCAGGCGGCCCACCATGTCGAAGTTCACCATGGCATCGATGCTGTCGAGCGCGATCGGACTGTGTGCCACGAAGTACACCGAGCCGAGCAGTCCCTCCTCCTCGGCGCTGAAGTTGATGAACAGGAGCGAGCGGCGCGTGGGCGCGGCGCGGAACAGGCGCGCCAGTTCGAGCACCGCGGAGGTGCCCGAGGCGTTGTCGTCGGCGCCGTTGCGGATGGCGTCCTTGGCCTCGGGGTCGAGCGCGCCTTCGGTGGACCGGCCGAGGTGGTCGAAGTGCGCGCCGATGACCACGTACTCGTGGCGCAGGGCGGGGTCGGTGCCGGAGAGGACGGCGACGACGTTCTGCGTGGGCAAGGTTTCCGGCGTGCGGGCGTGGGCCGAAGCGGCCGGTCGCGCGACGAACGGCTGGAGGTACGTGGGTGGGGTCGCGGCGGCGAGGCCGAGAGCCTGGTAGCGGCGCGCGAGGTACGCGGCGGCGCTGTCGTTGCCCGGCGTGCCGGCGTGCCGGCGCGCCGGCCCTCGAGCCGGGCGTCGGCGAGATAGGCGATATCGGCCAGGATGCGGGCCGAGTCGGGTGCGGCGAGGGTGAGGGGGGCCGGTGTGCCGGGGCGTGCCGGAGCGGCGGGGCGGCAGGCGCCGACAACGGCGGCGGCCAGCAGGAAACTGGAAAGGGAGCGGCGTGTCATGTTCGATCGGGGGGAGGGGGGTGGCGCGAAGTCTAGCGCGGGCTTGGGACGTGATCCAGTCGCGCGGCATCGACTGCTGGCGGCGCCGCACCGGATCGACCTAGCTTTCGTGGACCTCACCAGCCCGATGCGGGGCGGATCGCCACGTCATGGATCATTCGGCCACCTTCGCGCGCCTCTTCTCCCGACTCGTCTGGCTGCTGATGCACGACGCCCAGAACGTGGACGAGCAGAAGATGACGTTGCGCGCGGCCGTCGCCGTCGGCAAACAAGGGCCGGTGCGGCTGTCGGTGCACGAGGGTGAACTGTGGGCCGACGACGAGGCGATGCCCGCGGTGCTGCCCGGCGTGTCGGAAGTCGCCGAGCGGATGGCGGCCACGGGACTGAGCGAGATCGCGTTCGACGGCAGGCCGTCGGCTGCGGAGATGCTCGATCGCGCACGCGAGCTGTCCGGCCAGCGGAGGAGCGGCGCCGTCGCCGCCGATGCCGCCGTGGTCGCCGAGGTCGTCGAGGTCGCCGAGACCGTCCAGCGCGCCGGAGCTGTCGCGGAACCGGCTTCCGCAGTGGCCGTGCCGGGCCTCGTGTCGGACGAGAGCAGCGCGATGTTCTTCCAATTCTCGACGATCGGCACGGTGAAGGACTCCCCGGAAACGCTGCTCGCCAGGTTGGAGGCGGTGGCCAACCCGGCGGAAGCCATCCGCCTGCTCGACGATGCCGTCACGCTGTGCGAGACGGCGGCGCGCGAAGGGAAGCCGGCGGCGGTGGCCGACCTGATGCACGGCGTGGTGCGGTGCGAGCGAACGGCGTCGGATGCCGACGTGAAGCGGGCCTACGTGATGGCGCTGCGGCGGATGTCCAAGCCGTTGATGCTGCGCGCGGTGGCGGCGCTGCTCGCGCCCGACGAGGCACGACGCGAGTCGGTGGAGGAGGTGTTGGTGCGGACGGGGCAGGACGGCGCCGAAGCGCTGATCGATCAGTTGACACAGGCGCGGACGGCGGACGACCGGGCGGTGATGTTCCGCGTGCTGGCGCGGCTCGACGCCGCCGTGGCGGCGCTGATCCACATGTTGGGCGACGCGCGCTGGTTCGTGGCGCGGAACGCCGCCGACCTGTTGGCGGAATTGAAGGCGGCGCGCGCCGAGGGCGCGCTGGTGGATCTGCTGCATCACGGCGACGATCGGGTGCGCCGTTCGGCGACCAACGCGCTGATGGAACTCGGCACCGAGAGCGCGCGCGAAGCGGTGCGGGCGGCGGTGCGCGATCCGGCGCCGCAGGTACGCATGCAGGCCGCATTCGCAATCGCGGCGCATCGCGATCCCAAGACGGCCACGACGCTGATCACGGCGATCGACGACGAGGCCGACGCCGACGTGCAGCTGGCGATGCTGTTGGCGCTCGGCCGGGTGGGCACTCCGGAGGCGGTGCAACGCCTGATCCGGGCGGCGGAAGCGGAGCGCGGGTTGTTCAAGAAGAAGGCGACGGCGTTCCGCGTGGCGGCCGTTCAGGGGCTGGCCGAGGCGAAGTCGGCGGCGGCGCGCGAGGCGCTCCGGGCCCTGGCGGGGGACCGGGACAAGGAGGTGCGCGACACCGTGGCGCGTCTGTCGCAGCAGGCCAGGCGCGGGTGACCGGTCGGCGCTATCGCGCGGTGAAGTCGGTGCGGGAGTCGACGCCGCGGCAGGCCTCGGCGATGAGGGCCGCGGTATGGTCCACGTCCGTCAGGCTCACCATCTCGTTGGGCGAGTGCATGTAGCGATTGGGGATCGACACGAGCGCCGTGGCCACGCCCTCGCGGGCCAAGTGGATGGCGTCGGCGTTGGTGGACGTCGTGCGGCCCTCGGCGTGCACCGTGTAGGGGATCTTGGCGGCCCGGGCGGCGTCGCGCAGCAGTTCGAACACGACCGGCGAGATGAGGGCGCCGCGCACGAGCACCGGCCCGCTGCCGAGGCGGTGGTCGCCGATCTCCTTCTTCTCCAGCCCCGGATGATCGGTGGCGAAGGTGACGTCCACGGCGATCGCCATTTGCGGGCGGACGGCATTGGCCGAGACGAGGGCGCCGCCGCCGTGCCAGGCGATCTCCTCCTGCGTCGAAGCGGCGGCGACCAGGCGCGCCTTGCCCGGGCGTTCCTTGTAGCGGCGCAGGGCTTCGAGCACCGTGAAGGCGCCGATGCGGTCGTCGATTGATCGCGAGACGACGCGGTCGTTGGGGAAGTCGAGCGCGTGCGAGTCGATCACCGCCGCGTCGCCTACCGCCACGCGGGCCTCGGCCTCGGCGCGGTTCCGGGCCCCGATGTCCACCCAGAGATCGGTGATCTTCGACGCCTTCTCGCGATCGGGCGCCTTCATGAGGTGGATGGGTTTCTTGCCGACCACCCCCAAGACGACGCCGTCGCCGGCCAGGATGCGGAGGCGCTGGCCGACGAGCACCTCGGGATCCCATCCGCCGATCGGGGAGATGTAGAGATAGCCGTCGTCGTCGATGTACTGCACGATCACGCCGATCTCGTCGATGTGCCCGTCGAGCATGATCGTCGGCGATCCGTCGGGGTTCACCTCGGCCAGACTGTTGCCAGTCACGTCGCTCCGCACGACGTCGGCGAACGTCTGGGCTTCGGCGCGCCAGATCCGGGCCGCGGCGGTCTCGTACCCCGACGGGCCGGGCGTGTCGAGCAGCCGTTTGAGAAAGGCGAGAGAAGAGGAAGCGAGCATGGGACGGGGAGCGGAAGGGGCCTTACGACTTCACATAATGACGCATATGGTAACGCGAACCGCGGCCGGGCGGAAGACGCCGGGCGGCCCGCGCCGGCCGGCTCCCGCGGGGCTACGGGCCGTGCCGGACGGGAAAGGCGGCAAAGCTCGCGATGAGGATGGCGAGCCCCGCCACGTACCACCGGGCGTCGGCCGTGAGCGCGTAGTACACGAGGCCGAACCAGGCGAGCATCTGGCCCAGCAGCCAGCCGAACAGACTCTCGGGAATGCCCATTGCCGCGCGGCGCCGCCGGGCGAAGCGGCTGTTCCAGAAGCGCTGGTCGAGCATCTGCACGAGCGCGTACACCCAGGTCATGGCCCCCACGGCGCGCAGCTTGCCGGCCAGGCCGGGACCGCGCGCTTCGAATCCCAGGGTGTACAGCACCCACACGGCGAGCGCGACGAACAGCGTCAGCCCGAGCAGCACGGCCCGGATCTGGACCAGCCGCTCGGCCGTCAGCCAGCCGGGCGCGTCGCCCGGCGGCGGCGCGCCCGGCGTCTGCGTCGTGTGGTCCGGCTGGGTGTGAGAGCCGGACGCGGGTGATCCCATCGGTGCTCCCGTCGCGGGAAGAGCCACGGCCTCCGGCGTCCGCGGGTGGACCGCCGTGCCCGCAATATACGTCGTCCGCGGGTGCGTTCCGCCGAGGGCCCGGCCGGCCGCCGGTCGCGCCGGGCGGGGCCCCGGCGGTAGCTTGGGGCACCCGGTGTGGCCGGGCGAATCCCGCCGGCCGGCCCGCGCATCCGCCCACCATCCGCCCTTTCGTACCATGCGCTCGCACTTCTCCCGCGCCCTCGTCCTCCTGCTCACTCTGACGCCCGCCGTTGGCGCGCAGAATCCGCCCGTCGCGGCCCCGGCCGCCCCGGTTCGTGCGGCCCCCATCGGCACGAGCATTGCCGCGAAGACCGAAGGATTCGCCGAGCACGACGGGTTCATTCCCGTCTACCTGAACGCGTCCACGGGCAAGATCCTCCTCGAGATCCCGCACGATTCCTTTCCCGCGCTCATGGACGTCATGCAGGCGACGGGGCTGGGGTCCAACCCCATCGGCATCGACCGCGGCGCCGGCGGCGAGAGCGAGATCGTGCGGTTCGACCGGAACGCCGAGCACGTGTTCGTGGTGTTCCAGAACACGGGCTTTCGCGGGGACCCAAACAACCCCGACCACGAGCGCACCGTCGCCGAGGCGTTCCCGGTGAGCACGGTCGCGGCGCTGCCGCTGCTCGCCGTGGAGAACGGCCGCCTGCTGGTGGACGCGACGGATTTCTTCATTCACGACTGGACCAACGTGGCGGCCGCGCTGCAGCGCGGCCGGCAGGGCGCGTACGCGGTGGCTCGGGACCGGTCGGCGATCTACGCGCCCCTGACCAAGGCCTTTCCCGAGAACACCGAAGTGGACGTGTCACTCACCTTCGCGGCGAGCGGCCAGCCGGGCAGCATCGTGAGCCGGATGGCGCCCGACGGCCACGCGTTCACGTTGCGCGACCACATCTCGCTGGTGCAGCTCCCCGACAGCGGCTACCGGCCGCGCGCGTGGGACCCGCGGATCGGGTATTTCGGGGTCACGTTCAACGATTACGCGCAGCCGGTGGACGAGCCGCTGCAGCAGCGATGGATCGAGCGCCACCGCCTGGAGCGCGTGAACCCCGCCGATCCCGGTTCGCCGATCAAGCATCCGATCGTCTACTGCGTGGACCGGGGCATTCCGGAGCCGATCCGCACGGCGACGCTGCAGGGCGTGAAGTGGTGGGAGCAGGCGTTCGACGAGGCGGGGCTCGCGGGCGGGTTCAAGGTGGACCTCTGCCCCGAGGGCATCGATCCGATGGACATCCGGTACAACGTGCTCGTGTGGGAGAACCGGAACGAACGCGGGTGGTCGGTGAGCGGATCGGTGGACGATCCACGGACCGGCGAGATTCTCAAGGGCATTTCGCGGCTCGACTCGCACCGCGCGCGGACCGACTACAACCTGTTCGCCGCGCTGATGGGCGCCGCCCGGACGCCGGCCGACACGCACTTCGTGCTGGCGCGCGTCCGGCAGGTGAGCGCGCACGAGATCGGGCACACGCTCGGGCTCTCGCACAACTACATCGCGTCCACGTACGGCCGCGCGTCGGTGATGGACTATCCCGCCCCGCGCATCACGCTGGACCCGAACGGCAACATCGATCTGTCGCAGGCGTACGGCGTGGGGCCCGGGGCCTACGACGTCTGGGCCATCCGCTGGGGCTACGGCATCTTTCCGCCTGGGCAGGAGCGGGATTCGCTCGCGGCGATCATGGCCGACGGGTTGAAGAAGGGCTACCTGTTCCTGTCGGACGCCGACGCGCGGCCCGACGATGCGTCCGACCCGCGGGTGAACCTGTGGGACGACCAGACGACGGCTGCCCAGTTCCTCAAGAATCAGATGGACGTGCGCCGAGTGGCGATGGCGCGGTTCGGGCTGGGCAACGTGCGCCCGGGCGAACCGCTGACGATGCTGCAGGAGCGGCTCGCGCCGCTGTACTTCTTCCACCGGTTCGCGCTCAACGCGGTGTCCAAGACGATCGGCGGCATGGAGTACGCCGAAGCGGTGGTGGGCGACGGCCAGCAGGCCACGCGGCCCATCGCCGGATCCGAGCAGCGCGCCGCGCTGGGGCTGATGGTGGCGGCGCTCCAGCCGCCGGCGCTCGCCATTCCCGACACGGTGCTCACGCTGCTCACCCCGAACGCCAACGAGGTGACGCCGCGCGTGGAGCTGTTCGGCACGCGCACGCAGCCGGCGTTCGACGAGTTGGGCGCGGCGCGCACGCTGGCCCAGATGATCGTGGACATGGTGCTCCAGCCCGAGCGGGCCGGCCGGCTGGTGGAGTTCGCCAACCGCGGCCCGCACATGCTGACGCTCGGCGAAACAATCGATTCGCTCGTGGCCGGCACGTGGAACACCCCGGTGCCGGCCAGCGGCAAGCTCGCCGCCCTGCAGCGGGTGACGCAGCGCGCGGTGGCCGACCGGCTGTTGCTGCTGGCCGCCGACACCACCGCGGCCGCCGAAGTGCGGGCGATCGCCGAGCTGACGATCAGGGATCTGCAACCCCAGGCCGCGCGTCGTTCCGCCGCCGGCCGCGTCGAAGCGCGGGCCCACTGGTACGCGATCGCCGGGGACTTTCAGCGGTGGATCGACCGCCGCGAACTGCCGCAGCCGACGCGGGCGTTGGAGGCGCCGCCGGGGGATCCGTTCGGGATGGGGGCGTGGCTGGACGGAGGAAACTGAAAACGGCGGGGCCTGAATTCCGTCCTTTCCGCCATGTCCCGTAGTCCATGTTCCCCTCCCATTCGGCCCGCCGACTGCCTATCTCTCAAGTCCGGCGCGGGCCGGGCCGGACACCAGGAATCACTCCGGAGGGGCGGGATGCGGATTCGAAGGGTGGGCGTGATCGGCGCCGGGACGATGGGGCACGGCATCGCCGCGCTGGCCGCGTCGGCGGGCATTGCCGTGGATCTGCTCGACATCGCGGGGCCGGCGGGGGACCCCGACGCGCCGGCGCGACAGGGATTGGAGCGCGCGAAGAAGGCGCGGCCGGCGGCGTTCATGGACCCCGCGCGCGCCGCGCTCATCCGGATCGGCAATACCACCGACGACCTCGGCGTGCTGGCCGACTGCGATCTCGTGATCGAAGCGATCATCGAGCAGCTCGAGCCCAAGCGCGCGCTGTACGAGCGGCTGGAGACCCTCCTGCCGGCGCACGCGATCATCGCGTCGAACACTTCGGGCATCCCGATGGCGCTGCTCACCGAGGGGCGCAGCGAGCGCTTCACGCGCCACTTCGTGGGCATGCACTTCTTCAATCCGCCGCGCTATCTGCACCTGCTGGAGGTGATACCCACGGCGCACACGGCGCCGGAGACGATCGCCGACGCGCGCCGGTTCAGCGAACGCGTGCTGGGCAAGGGGATCGTGACCGCCCGCGATGTGCCGGGATTCGTGGCCAACCGGCTGGGCGTGTTCGGCATGGTGCTCGCGCTGCGGATGATGGAGGAGTTCGACCTCACGATCGACGAGGTGGACGTCCTCACCGGTCCGCTGCTCGGCCGCGCCAAGTCGGCCACCTTCCGCACCGCCGATCTGACCGGATTGGACGTGCTGTCGCACGTGGCCGACGGGTTGGCCAGGGCCACCGGCGAGGACTTCGCGCTCCCCGTTTGGGTGCGCGCGATGGTCAAGAGCGGCCAGCTTGGCGAGAAGAGCGGGGCGGGCTTCTATAAGAAGGTCGGGAAGGAGATCCACACGCTCGACCGGAAGACGATGGGCTACGCGCCGGCGGCCAAGCTGGAGACGCCGGCCATCGGCAAGGCGATGCGTCTGCCGCTGGGCGAGCGGCTCCGGGCCGCGGTGGCGCTCGACGGCGCGTACGGCAGGTTCGCGCGGGAGTATCTCACGCGGCTGTCGCGGTACGTGATCGCGACGGCGCCCGGGATCGCCTACCACCTGAGCGACGTGGACCACGCCATGGAGTGGGGGTTCGCGTGGGAGGCGGGCCCCTTCGCGCAGCTCGATCTGCTCGGCGACGCGCTGCCCGACGCGGCGGCGCTGCGTCCGGCGGCGGCCATCGAGGGGTACTACGCCGCGGACGGCGCGCGCGCCCTGTCGCTCGACTGGACGGGATACGAGCCGATCCGCGAGGCGGAGGGGCTGGTGCGCACGGCGGCGTTGCGCCGGGCCGGGGGCGCGCTGGCGCAGTCGGCCGACGCCTCGTTGTGGGACGCCGGCGACGGGGTGGCGCTGCTGGAGTTCCACAGCAAGATGAATTCGCTCGGCGAGGGCGTGCTCGCGATGGTGAGGAAGGCGCTGGACGTCGTGGAACGCCGGGACCTGGCCGGCCTCGTGATCGGCAACGACGATCCGCGCACGTTCACCGCGGGCGCCGATCTGGGGATGGTGGCGGCGATGGCGCAGGCCGGGAACTGGAAGGGGCTCGAGGAGGCGGTGGAGACATTCCAGGCGTGTTCGATGTCCATCCGGTCGGCGCCGTTCCCCGTGGTCGTCGCGCCGTTTGGATTGACGCTGGGCGGCGGGTGCGAGTGGTCGCTGCATGCCGACGCGCTGCAGGCGCACGCGGAGCTGTACATGGGCCTCGTGGAGGTGGGCGTGGGGCTGCTGCCGGGCGGGGGCGGCACCAAGGAGCTGCTGTTTCGGTTCTCGCAGGAACTCTCGGCGTACGACGACGCCGATCCGTTCGAGGCCGCGAAGCGGGCGTTCCGGATGATCGCCATGGCGAGCGTGAGCACGAGCGCGCTGGAGGCGCGCACGCTGGGCTTCCTGCGCGAGGGCGACGGGATCTCGATGAATCGCGACTTCCTGCTCGCCGACGCCAAGCGGCGCGTGCTCGACCTGGCGCCGGCGTACGTGGCGCCGCCGCCGCGCGCCATCGACGTGGTGGGCCGGGCGGGCGTCGGCAACCTGCACTACGCGGCGTGGGCGATGCACGAGGCCGGGCAGGCCAGCGATCACGACGTCCGGATGGCATTAGAGATTGCGAATGTGTTGTGCGGCGGCGACGGGCCGGCGCGCCGGGCGACCGAGGCCGACATCCTCGATCTGGAGCGCGACGCCTTCCTGCGGCTGCTCGGCACCAGGGAAACGCAGGAACGCATCGCGCACATGCTCAAGACCGGCAAACCGCTCCGCAACTGAGGGGGATGACTCGTGACTGACGTCGTGATCGTGTCCGCGGTGCGCAGCGCCGTGGGCCGCGGCAAGAAGGACGGCGCGCTGGCCGGCGTGCATCCGGTGGAGTTGTCGTCGCAACTGATGCGGGCCGCGGTGGACCGCGTGGGCGTGGATCCGGCCATCGTGGACGACGTGCTCTGGGGGTGCGCAATGCCCGAGGCGGGGCAGGGGCTCAACGTCGCCCGGCTGTCGCTGCTCCGCGCCGGGTTTCCGGTGGAGGTGCCGGGGGCGACGATCAACCGCTTCTGTTCCTCCGGGCTGCAGACGATCGCGTTCGCCGCGCAGGAGATCCTGAGCGGGATGGCCGACGTGGTGCTCGCCGGCGGCATCGAGATGATGAGCCAGGTGCCGATGTCGGGTTACCACACGCGGCTCGATCCGGCGGCGGTGGAGAGCTACATCGGCATGGGCTTCACCGCCGAACGCGTGGCCGAGCGGTGGAAGGTGTCGCGCGAGGAGCAGGACGCCTGGGCGCTGGCCAGCCAGCAGAAGGCGGTCCGGGCGCAGGCGGCGGGCGCGTTCGACGCGCAGATCCTCGCCGTTCCGGTGACCACGGCCACGTGGAACGGCGCGCGCCGGACCGAGACGACCACGCCATTCGCCGTGGACGAGACGCCGCGGGCCGACACGACCGCGGAGGGGCTGGCCAAATTGCGGCCCGCGTTCACGGCCAAGGGCACGGTGACGGCGGGCAACGCCAGCCCGTACTCCGACGGTGCGGCGGCGGTGCTGGTGATGAGCGCGGCGCGCGCCCGGGCGCTGCAGCTCACGCCGCTGGCGCGGTTCGTGGACTACGCGGTGGCCGGCGTGGAACCGGACGTGATGGGCGTGGGCCCGCTGAAGGCGGTGCCCAAGGTGCTCAAGCGCGCCGGACTCTCGCTGGACGCCGTGAAGCTGATCGAGTTCAACGAAGCGTTCGCGTCGCAGGTCGTGGCCGTGGTGCGCGAGTTGGGCATGGACCCCTCGCGCGTGAACGTGAACGGCGGCGCGATCGCGCTCGGCCACCCGCTGGGCGCCACGGGGTCCAAGCTGGCCACGCAACTGATCCACGCGCTGCGCGCGCGCGGCGGCGGGGTGGGGCTGGTGACGATGTGCATCGGCGGCGGGATGGGGGCCGCGGGGCTGTTCGAGGTGGCGGGAAGTCAGTAAGGCAGTCGGGCAGTCGAACTGCCCGACCGCCCGACTCTCGGACGGCCCGACCTTTTCACCGGCCGTTCAGCAGCCGCGCCATCAGCACCGCCGCCCGCTCGGTCTGCATTATTAGCGAATTAAGATCGACCTGCTCCCGCGGCGTGTGGGCCCCGCGGCCGAGCGCGCCGAGTCCGTCCATCCCCGGGATGTAGGGCGCCACGAACGACACGTCCCCGGCGCCGCGCGTGGCGGGATCCTGGGCCTGCACCGGCCCGTAGCCCAGGTCCCGGCTGGTCGAGTCGTACATCGCGATGAGGCGAGCGCCGCCGGCCGTCATCGGCATCGCGGGATACGCGTCCTCGAAGGTGATGGTGGCCGAGGTCCCGGGCAGGTGCTCGTCCACGATCTCGCGCATCCGCTGGCGCGTGCTGTCCTTCTGCCCCTCCGTGATGAACCGCAGATCGCCGGGCACGACGGCGGTGGGGGCGACGATGTTCGTCTTGCCGGCCGCACTGCCCGAGAGTTGGGCGGTGTCGTACGTGACCGTGGCGCCGCCGAGGATGAGCCCGGGATTGAACGTCAGATCCTTGGGGCCGGCCAGTTCGCGCCGGAATCCGTCGAGAATGCGCGCGGCCTCGTAGATCGCGCCGTAGCCCACGCCGGCGCCGAACACGGCGCCGGAGTGGGCCTGCCGGCCCGACACGGTGAGCAGCCAGGCGCTGCTGCCCCGCCGCGAGACGGAGGCGAGCGACCGGCTGCCGCCCTCGAACGCCAGCGCTACGTCGCTCTGCTGCGCCGCCTCGCGCAGTTCGCGGCGCGATACGGCGAGCGGCAGGCCGGGCGACTCCTCGTCGCCGTTGAACACGACGATGACGTTGGCGTCCCGCAGCGCGCCGATGTCGCGCAGCGCCTTGAGCGCGTACACGGCGATCACGTCGCCCCCCTTCATGTCGCTGGACCCGGCGCCCCGGGCCATCGTGTCCTCGCGCACGAACCCCTGGCCCTCGCCCTCGAACACGGTGTCGAGATGGCCGATCAGCAGGATCCGCGCGCCGCCGGGCCGGCCCCGGTGCACGGCGATCAGATGGCCGGCCCGGCCCATGGAGTCGGGGAGCGCCGCCCAGCGCGTTTCGAATCCCAGCGAATCGAGCGCCGCGGCGAACCGGGCGCCGACCTTCCGCACGCCGGCCACATTCATCGTGCCGCTGTTGATATCCACCGCGTCGGCGAGCATGGCGATCTCGTCGGGGTGATGCTGGCGCACGAAGTCGCGGATCCGCTGCTCGTTGGGCGCCAACTGGCCGGCCAGCGGCGCGGCAACGGTGAGGGCGAGAGCCACCGCGCGGAACGCTCGGGAAAGCGGCATGGGGCGCGAACTCCGAAAGGGGGAGAGCGAGAGGGAGAGGGAGACGGAGGGCGAAGCGGGCGCGGGCGCCCGCTCAGTCGAGCGACCGCCACAGGTACCAGCAGGCGGTGGTGCGGTAGGGAGTCCACGCGGCGCCGATGCGGCGTACGTCGTCTGGCGTGGCCCGGCGCCGCAGTGCATACGCGTGGTGGATGGCGTTCTGAATGCCGAGGTCCAGTTCGGGAAGCACGTCGGGGCGCCCCAGCCGGAACATCAGGAACATCTGCGCCGTCCACCGGCCCACGCCCTTCACCTGGACGAGATGCGCGATGATCGCGTCGTCGCTCATGCGTGCCACGCGGCCGAGCGGCACGGCGCCGGTGCGCACCTTGTGCGCCAGGTCGCGCACGTACGCGACCTTCTGCCGCGACAGCCCCGCGGCGCGCAGCGTCTCGTCGGGCAGCGCGAGCAACCGCTCGGGGTCGACGTGCCGGCGCGGGAAGAGTGCCGCCAGCCGCCGGTGGATCGTGCCGGCCGCCGTGCCAGACAGCTGCTGATACACGATCGACCGGACCAGGTCGTGAAAGTGCGAGCGTCCCAGCCGCATGTGCGGGCGGTAGGGGCCGACGCGCCGGATCACGCCGGTCAGCACGGGGTCCACCCGCCGCAGGTGGGCCAGCGCGGCACGCGACGACGGGCCGGCGCTCACGACACGCGCCGCACGGCCCGGCCCACCGTCTCGACGATCTCGTCGATCTGCTCCGTGGTGACGACCAGCGGCGGCGAGAGCGCGATGTTGTCGCCCGCCACGCGCACGAGGACGCCGTGCGCGAGGCAGTCGAGGAACACGTCGAACGCGCGCGCTCCCGGCTGTCCGTCGCGCGCGCGCAGTTCCACCGCGCCCACGAGTCCGATGTTGCGCACGTCGATCACGTGCGGGGCGTCGTCCAGCCGATGAACGGCGTCGGCCAGATATGGCGCCAGCTCGGCGGCGCGTGCGAACAGTCCCTCGCGTTCGTACAGGTCGAGCGTGGCGAGGCCGGCCGCGCAGGCGAGCGGGTGCCCCGAGTACGTGTAGCCGTGGAACAGTTCGATCCCGCCGCCGGCGGCGCCCACCACCGCATCGTGGATCGCCGTGCGGACGGCCACGGCGCCCATCGGCACGGCCGCGTTGGTGATGCCCTTGGCCATCGCGATCATGTCCGGCGTCACGCCGAAATGCTGGGCGCCGAACGGCGCGCCGAGGCGCCCGAAGCCGGTGATCACCTCGTCGAAGATGAGCAGGATGCCGTGCTGGTCGCAGAGATCGCGCAGGCGCTCGAGGTAGCCCCTGGGCGGCACGAGCACGCCCGTGGAGCCGGCCACCGGCTCGACGATCACGGCCGCGATGGCCCCCGCGCCGTGCGCGGCGACGAGCGTCTCGAGGGCGTCGGCGAGGTGCGCGCCCCACGCCGGTTGGCCGCGGCTGAAGGCGTTGTGCGCCAGGTCGTGGGTGTCCGGCAGGTGGTCCACGTTGGGGAGGAGCTGGCCTTCGAACTGTCGCTGGTTGGCGGCGATGCCACCCACCGACGTGCCGCCGAACCCGACGCCATGATAGCCGCGCCGGCGCCCCACGAACCGCACCCGCCGCGGTTCGCCGCGCGCCTTCCAGTAGGCGAGCGCGATCTTGAGCGCCGTGTCCACGGCTTCGGAGCCCGAGTTGGTGAAGAACACGCGGTCGAGGTCGCCGGGCGTGAGCCCGGCCACTCGGCGCGCCAGCTCGAACGCCAACGGATGGCCCATCTGGAATCCCGGCGCGTAATCGAGCGTGGCCGCCTGGTCGGCGATCGCGCGCACGATCGGCGCGCGCGCGTGGCCGGCGTTCACGCACCAGAGCCCGGCCGTCCCGTCGAGCACGCGCCGCCCGTCGGCGGCCACGTAGTGCATGTCCCTGGCCGACACGAGCAGGCGCGGCGACTGCTTGAACGCGCGGTTGGCGGTGAAGGGCATCCACTGCTCGTCCAGCGACAGGGACGCGCCGGACGGTTGCACCTCGGCGAACGGCGGACGAATCGTCATCGAAGCGGTTGGGGCGGTGTACGAGACGGGGATCCCTGGACGGAGCCACCGCCGGATGGTACTACTCTACGACTTCTCTCACCAGCGAATATGAGCAGCGGACCATCGAAGGGCGAGCGCGATCAGGACGACCGCGCGCTGCGCGAACGGCTGGAGAAGATCCGGCGCGACAAGCGGCCGGGCGTGCGGTGGAAGCTGTCGCGCCACACGGCCGAGCAGGCGTTGATGGCGATTTCCGACCTGGCCCCCCGGCCGCCGTATCGGCGCTCCGCCAAGAGCCGGCGGCGCAAGCGCGCCAAGCGCCTGCTGTAGGGGCCGCCGGCCAACCGCCGCCGGCCGCTACTGGCCGACCGTCACCGTGAGCGCGCCGTTGGCGCCGGCCACGGAGGCGGAGATCTGGGCGTGACCCGCCGCCACGCCCGTGACCAATCCGTTCGCGTCCACGCGGGCGATCGCCGGGGCGGCGGACGCCCAGGTTACGGACACGCCGGTCACCACCTGTCCGTGCGAGTCGTACGGCGTGGCGGTGAGTTGCACCGACTGGCCCACGGTCAGCGACGGATTGGCCGGCCCCAGCGCCACCGACTGCACTTCGGGGGTGGCCGGCTGGGTGGGGTTGCTAC
Source organism: uncultured Gemmatimonadaceae bacterium (assembly GCA_963729495.1). Lineage (GTDB taxonomy): Bacteria > Gemmatimonadota > Gemmatimonadetes > Gemmatimonadales > Gemmatimonadaceae > JAGWRI01. The sequence goes on along the minus strand of CAVSOM010000010.1, from coordinate 218,244 downwards.
GGTAACCGCATGCGGCCGCGCCAACCGCGAGGGCGAGGACCCAGGAACGAATCATCCGGGAAATGTTCGATATTCCGGGCCTCGGGGGAAGTGGCGTGGGTCACGCCGCCCCGGCCGCGGCCCGGACGGCCCGGTGCGCCGCCCGCCGGTGCGCCGACCAGCGCAGCCGATACGCGGCCAGCGCGAGCACGAGCAGCGCGCACACCTCGACCAGCACCTTCTCTCCGTCCAGGTAGTCGATCGGATGGTCCTTGAGCGTGGGGTCGGTGAGCAGCCCGTGCACGTAGAACAGCGCGGCGGTGGCATACGTCAGAAAATGCAGCAGCTTCCATTGCCGGCGTCCGATCTCCACCCGGTAGTAGGAACTCACGATCACGACCAGCAGCACGTACAGCGACGCGGCGCCGATCGTGTTGATCCACGGCTGTTTGGGGCCGTTCACCGGATACACGAGATCGAGGAACCGGAAGGCCGGCGTCTTCACGGCCAGGAGCAGGAGGGCATGGAGCACGACCAGCGCCAGGGCGAGGTACGCGTTCCAGTTGTGCAGCTTGAAGTAGTTGAACCGGCGGTGCGGCCAGTGGGTCCACGGGTTGTAGTGCATGGACAGCATCAACCCGAGCAGCAGATTCGTGGTGAGCAGGCACAGCGCCACGAGGGCGACGTCGCTCGACAGATCGAGAGGGGTCACGGCGGAGACCGGCTGGCGACGGACGGCGGAAGGGACGACAGGCGGAGCGGGGGGCACGCGGCCCCATGGTGAACGCGCGAGCGGCGGCGAGCGCTGACCGGCGGCGTCAGCCGCCGAGGTTCCTGCTCAGCTTGACGGCATAGTAGGCGCCGACGCCGCCGGCAATCGTGCTCACGAAAAAGGCGGTCATGAAGCCGATCTTTGCGACGGCGTACCAGCCGATGGTGCTGCCGACGAGCGCGCCCAGCATTCCGAACAGCTTCTTCATACACCACTCGCTTGAGGAGTCCCTATGGAACGACCGTCCGGGCCCACCCGGGGTCACGGAATCGCCGGACGGCCCTCCCGCAACTTGGGCAGCCCAACGGCGGACGTCCAGAGCCGGTCGCGCGGCGGGGACCCGGCCGGCGCGCGGCGCTTTCGGTTCTGCATGGGGCGCAGTATGCTCCACGAGCGCCAGGCGCTCGCGACGGGCTCCCGCTCCGGCGGGAGCCCGAGTCGCATTCCGGCCGATTTCCCGCACCCCGTGCCCGCCATGTCTCGACTCCTGAACTACTTCCTCAAGGGGCTCATCGTCACCGCCCCCGTGTTCATCACGATCTACATCTGCTACGTGATCTTCACGACGATCGACCGCTGGCTCGGGCTGCCGATCCCGGGCGCGGGGTTCGTGGTCTCGATCCTGCTGATCACGTTCGTGGGGTTCGCCGCGCAGACGTTCGCCAGCCGCGTGCTGCTCACCGGGCTCGACTCGCTGTTCAATCGCCTGCCCTTCGTGCGCCTGCTCTACTCGAGCACCCGCGATCTGCTCAACGCGTTCGTGGGCGAGCAGCGGCGGTTCGACAAGCCGGTGCTGGTGACGCTGGCCGGCGGTACGGGCGCGCGCGTGTTCGGGTTTCTCACGCAGGAGTCCATGGACAGCTTCGGCGTCGCCGACGCGGTCGCGGTGTACGTGCCGCAGTCCTATGGATTCGCCGGCAACCTCGTGGTGTTCCCGGCCGCCCAGGTGCGGCGGCTCGACGCCGACAGCGCGCACGTGATGGCATTCATCATCTCGGGCGGCGTGACCGCGATTCCGGAGCGCAGCGCCGGCTAGGGGAACGTCACGGGCGGACGGAGCGCGCGGCGCTCGGCGCCGCTCCAACGCCCGAGGCGTCCCTTCGGCCCAGCCGCCGCCCAGAACGCGCCGCGCGCGCGCACCGCGTTCAGGGGGAGCGTGTCGACGGCGGTCCACGACTCGCCCCCGTCCGCCGACCAGGCGGTGCCCGCCAGCCCCACCGCGAGCAGGTCGTTCGCCGTGCCGGCGTAGCTCACGCCCGAGAGGTAGGCGGCCACGAGCGGGCCGCGCGCCGCACGCCACGTGCGCCCACCGTCGTCGGTGATCGCCGCGTTCACGAATTTGGCGCGGGGCGCGGTGTAGTCGCCGCCCACCGCCACGCCGTGCATCGAATCGCGGAACGCGAGCGCGAAGATTCCCGACGCCGAGCCCCCGGCGTGCACCGGCGTGTCGCTCACCGTCCAACTGCGCCCCCGGTCGGCGGAATGGAACACGCGCGCCCGCGCGCCGCCGCCGGTGCCGAGCCACACGTCGCCCGTGCCCCAGACCACGAGACAGCCGCCGCTGGCGGCGAACGCCGCTTCGCCGGGGAGCGTGGGCGGGAGCGCCGACGCCGGCACGGGGGTCCAGGTCAGCCCGCCGTCGTCGGTCGTGAGGAGGAAAAAGGTGCCGTCCACGGGGTCGCTCTGCGCGATTCCGTGGCGGTCGTCCCAGAACGCCAGCGCGTCGAGGAACACGCCCTGTCGCTCGGTGCGGTACACCGCGGACCAGGTGGCGCCGCCGTCGGCGGTGCGGAAAATGCGCGCCTGCCCCGCTTCGGCGGCGCCCGCGCTCGCCGTCACGGCGATGTCGGCGGTGAGCCCCACGATCGACCGCAGATCGAGGGAGTCGGCGCCCGGCACGTGGAACAGCGTCCAATGACCGCCGCGGTCGGTGGTGCGGGCCACGGTGCCGTGCGTGCCGCTGGCCCAGGCCACGGTGTCGCTCGCGAGACTCAGCCCGCGGAATTCGGCGCGGGTGGCGACGGACGCCATCTGCCACTGGGCGGCGGCGGGCGAGGCGGACGCGGCGATCGCGGCGATCGCGGCGACTAGCGCGAGGACGAGCGGGGGCGGGTGGCGGTGGTCGGGTGTCACGGGAGGGGCTCCTTCGGAAAGTTGGGGCGATCGTCGGACGCATCGTGCGGCCTCAGCGCGAGCCCCGAGGCCGGCGCGATGGGAGCGGGGCCGACGCCGTCCAGGCCCAGGATGTCGTACGCTCGCCACGCCACGTAGAAAAAGCCGAACGACGCGGCAAGGGCGCCCACGCCCCGCATCCAGTGGCGGTGATGGAGGATGAAGAAGAACGACACCCCCACGGGAAGGAAGATCGCGCCGAACACCGCGCTCGTCGCGCGCAGCATGCAACCGGGCTCGTTCAGTCGCTACATGGGGGGGTGGCGCGCATGGACCAATCTTTCCGCGCGGCGGCGGCGCGGCAAGCGGGTTGCGGCCGGCGCGGGCGAGCGGCTAGCGTGTGGAGTCTCCAGCCCCGCCGTGCATGCTCGACCATTCCGACATCGTCGCCGCCCGCGAGCGCATCGCCGGCCAGGTGCATCGTACGCCCACGCTCTCAGCGTCGCGCATTGGGCAGCCGGCCGGCGTGCAGGCCTGGCTCAAGTGCGAACTGCTGCAGAAGACCGGCTCGTTCAAGGTGCGCGGCGCGCTCAACACCATCCGGCAGCTCACCGCCGAGGAACGGCGGCGGGGCGTGGTGGGCGTCTCGGCGGGCAACCACGCGCAGGCGCTGGCGTGGGCGGCGCGCGCGGCCGGCACCACGTGCACCGTCGTCATGCCGGCCGACGCCGTGCAGGCCAAGCTCGACGCGACGCGCGGCTACGGGGCCACCGTGGTGCAGCACCAGTGGGGTTCGGCGATGTTCGACAGGGCCCGCGAGCTGGCCGCCGAGCACGGCTACGTGTTCGTCCATCCGTTCGACGATCCGCGCGTGGTCGCCGGGCAGGGCACCGTGGGGCTGGAGATCGTCGAGGATCTGCCGGAGGTCGACGCCATCATCGTGCCCGTGGGCGGCGGCGGTCTGCTCGCGGGGATCGCGATCGCCGCCAAGCATTTCAACCCGACGGTGAAGGTGTTCGGCGTGGAGCCGGCGGGGGCGCAGGCGCTACGCCGCAGCCTCGACGCGGGTCGCGTCACGGCCATCGACCGGCCGCAGACCATCGCCGACGGACTCGCCGCGCCGATGACCACCGAATTGCCGTTCGAGATCGCCCGCCGCTACGTGGACGACGTGGTCGTGGTGGGCGACGACGAGATCGTCGACGCCATGCGCGTGATCCTCACGTCGGCCAAGTTGCTGGCCGAGCCGGCGGGGGCCGCCGGCGTGGCCGCCCTGTTGACCGGGAAACTGCGCGTACGCGCCGGCGCGCGCGTGGTCTGCGTGGTGAGCGGCGGGAATGTGGACGCGGCCCGCCTCAAGACGCTGCTCTAGTTTCCCTTCGACGAGCGGTCGACCCTCCACTTGGTCCAGGCGACGATCGTCGTGCACCCGCTTTGGCCGGGGGAGGTGAATTGCGGCGGCGTCTCGATGCCGCGGTAGACCTCGAGCGCGCCCACGTCGTAGCCGTGCAGGAAGCTGTTGATGTCGTCCGCCGACACAGACGTCCAGGGCGAGCCGTCGACGTAGTACGTCACGCACCCGCCGCTCGGGTTGCGGTTGTCCGTGACCGTGGAGCTGTAGCCGGATTCCGAGACGTTGAGCCCGGGCACCGACCGGAGCAGATCCGTGAAATTGTTCGCGTGCTTCTGGTCGATCGTCTTCTCGTCCAGGTAGAACCCCAGGCCCGACTTCTGGCGGTCGGTGAAGCCGATGGCCTCCAGCCCGGTCTGGTGCCGCGCCTCGGTCGTGACCGTCGGCAGCATCGCCACCTCCTTTTCCATCTGCAACGTCACCGCCACCGGCGCGCGGCTCGACAGTTCCACCGATTGCTCGACCGGCGTGAAGCCGATGTACATGGCACGCACGACCTGCGAGCCCGACGGGAGGCTGTCGAGCTGGAACGTGCCGTCGGCGCCGGAATTCACCGAGTGCGTGGTGCCCTCGAGCTGCACGCGCGCGCCGGCCACGGGCAGACCGTTGGTGCCGAGTACCCGGCCCCGCAGCGTGGATTGGGCCACGGCCACGGCCCGGCGCGTGGGCGGATTGGTGTCGCCGGCGGCGACCGCCACCGGCGCGGCCGACGCGACGCTGAGGCTCCGCATCTCGAGCTGCGACTTGTCGAACGACACCGGCACGTCGCCGCTCTTCAGCCCGGCATGCTCCACCTGCACCTTGCCGTCGAACGTCGCGGGGAGCCCGCAGATGCGATACGTGCCGTCCTTGGTCGTGGTCGATTCGCGCACGCGCGGCACCTTCGTCAGCTTCAGGAAATCGAGTTCGTAGTACACCACCGACACCTTGGCCTCGGGCACCGGCTGTCCGCTGTCGGCGTTGCGCACGCGGCCGAAGAGCGCCGCCGGCCCGCGCGTGAGCCACGCCGCCGGACAGAGCATCTTGACCAGCGTGGCCGGCGACGGCGTCGCCAACTCGAGCCAGGCCCGCTGGCCGGCGGCGAACGTCATCGGCGGCGTGACGAGTTGGATGCCCAGGGAATCGAGCACCGGGTGCGCGACGAGCAGCCGGTACTGGCCCGGCGGGATGCTGTCGAAGCGGAAGTGTCCCGTACTGTCGGCGGTGGCGGTGAGCGCCGTACCCGGAACGACGATGTGCGCGCCGGCCATCGGGTGGCCGCGAACGCTGTCGTATGCGATCCCGACGATCGACACCGGCGCCACGGGCTGCTGGGCGCCGGCTGCCCCTGCGAACGCGGCGCCCAGCACCGCTGCCGCCGCCGCGCGAATGATCGAAACATGGTTCATGCACAATTGTACCACCGACACCGCGCAAGGCTCCAGTGCGGATGCGGTGAGCCGGGGGTGTCGCCGGAGCCGTGACGCCGGGGCTCGAACAGGCTCCCATCGGGCAAGTTGCCCGATGGTGTGCGGTTTCTGGGCCCCTTCGACGTGTGCTCCCGGCTTGCGGGTGCTCGTCAGCTATGTGACACTAGGTCCGTAGGCACGACATCTCGACCGATAGGAGCGAGAGTGAGTCCGGAACAGAATCCACCGACGCTGGCGGATGTACCGGGTACCGACCGTAAGCGGAGCCAGGTCACGGTGCAAGGTCTAGCGAATCGCGTGAGGCAATCCCTCTACGATCACTTCGAGCAGACACTCGTCGTGGTGCTCGTCGCGTCGTTGCTGCTGATCAATTTCGCGGTGGATTACAAGCTCGCCTTCCTGAGCTTCTACTATCTGCCGGTGATTGCCGCCGGGTTCCTGCTGGGGCGCAACAACGCCGTCTGGGCGGCCGTGCTGACGGTGCTGCTGGTGACCTTCTTCCAGGCGGTCACCGGGCTGGGGGGCACGCCGGGATTCTCGGTGCTCTCGCTCATGTACTTCGTGCCGTGGGGCGGGTTCCTGATCCTCACGAGCTACGTGGTGGGTACGCTGTCGGACCAGCGCAAGGAGCGGGCCGACGACGTCAAGCGCACGTACTTCGCGCTCCTCGAGCTGCTCACCTTCCATCTCGACGCCGCCGATCGGCACCGTCGCGGGCACAGCTACCGTGTGGCCGAGCGGGCCATGGCGATCGGACGCAAGCTCGGCATGCGCGGCGACGAGGTCGAGGATCTGCGCGTGGCCGGCCTGCTGCACGAGATGGGCCCGCAGGACCCGCGGGTGGCGCGCATGTTCGCCGACTTCCCGCGCGAGATTCGCGAGGTCCCGGTGGCCGCCTCCATGCACTTGGCGCTGGACTCGGTCACGGCGTACGGCCGGTATCACGAACTGATCGGCGACGATTGGCCGGTGGACGCGTTGCGCATCCCGATGGCCGTGAAGATTCTCGCCGTGGCCGATGCCTACGAGACACTGCTCACGCCCACCGACACGCGCCCGGCGTTCGCGCCGTGGAACGCGCTGGAGGAGATCGATCGGAGCGCGGGGCGCACCTTCGCCACCGAGGTGGTGCACGCCCTGCGCCACACGATCATGCCCGAGTCCGCCGAGCACACCGGGGAGAAGCCGGAGCTCAAGCTAATCATCACGCGGGGCGCCTGAGCGTCCGTCGCGCTCCGCGTCGTACCGGCGGCGCCACGCGCGCCGCGCCTGCTTGACCTGCCAGAGCCCCCATCCGGCCACCAGGGCGCTGGCCAGCGTCCACCCCACCACGTAGTTCCGCAGGAATGCCGGTCCCCGGGCGTCCACGTGGCCGAGCTTGAAAGCCGCGATGGCCACTGCGTCGAGGGCCACGATGCCGCCGACGAGCTTGGCGAACGCCGCGCCAATGGAAGACGATGCGGGAGGCATGCGGAGCAATCTACGGCGCGCCGGAGGGCGATCTACTGCGGCGGCGGCGTGCGCTCGCCGCGCCGGCCACGGGCGGGGGCGAATGCGGCGGCCAACGCCGCCAGATCGGCGCCGGCGTCGTCGCGCGGCCAAAGCGGTGCCCCGATGACGAGCGCGCGGCGCGACCAGTCGAACGACACGGGAACGATCGGCACGGCGGCCGCTCGGGCAATGTGGTAGAACCCGAGCCGCCACCGCGGCACCGCCTTCCGCGTGCCCTCCGGCGCGATGCCGAGCACCATGCGTTCGCTCGCCGAGAATCGGGACACGGACTGCGCGACCACGTCGCTCGGCTGGGAGCGGTCGACGGGCATGCCCCCCAGCGCACGCATGAGGGCGCCGAACGGGCCGCGGAAGAGCGTGTGCTTGCCCAGCCACGCGGCGCGCAGCCCGAGCGCCAACTTGGCGGCGATGCCCACCACGAAGTCCCAATTGGACGTGTGGGGCGCCACGATGATCACGGCCTTGGCCACGTTGGGCAGGTCCCCCTCGATGTGCCACCCGAGGAGGCCGAGCACCCAGCGGCCGAAGGCCCGCGACACGGGGCCGCCGCTGCGCGGGAGCGCGTCGCCGACGGCGGGGACGCGGGAATGGGGGGCATGGCGACGCGGAAACTACAGCGGCCGCGCGCCCCGCGCCATCGGGCATCTCGACAAACCGCCGGCCGTCGGCTATCAGGTATCAGCCGATGGCCGCCGCCGGCCCCGACCCCCCGATGCCATGACCCCGCAGACCATCCCCCAGGCACTCGATCGCACGGCGCGCGACTGCGCCGATCGCCCGGCGCTCCGCTTCAAGGAGAACGGCGTGTGGGAGTCGCTCACCTGGAGCGCCTACCGCCAGCAGGTCCATCTCGCCGCCCGCGGCTTCCTGGCGCTTGGCCTCGAGCCGGGCAAGGGGGTGGCGATCATCGGGTACAACTGCCCGGAGTGGCTGGTGGCGGATCTGGCGGCGGTGCACGCGGGCGGCCTGCCGAGCGGCATCTACATCACCTGCACGGCCGAGCAGTGCCAGTACGTGGCGCACCATTGCCGGGCACAGATCGCCGTGGTGGAGAACGACGAGCAGCTGGCCAAGTTCCTGAGCGTGCGGCCGGCGCTGCCCGATCTGCTCGCCATCGTGCAGATGCACGGCACGCCGACCGTGGCGGGAGTGCTGGCGTGGCCCGACCTGCTGAAGCGAGGCGCCGCGTTCTCGGAGTCGGCGCTGGCGTCGCGCATGGCCGCCCAGTTGCCGGACGACGTGGCCGCGCTGATCTACACCTCGGGCACCACGGGCGTACCGAAGGCGGTGATGCTCACGCACGACAACATCGTGTGGACGGCGAGCACGGGCATCGCCGCGCTGGGCCTTCGCGCGGGCGACAACATTCTCAGCTACCTCCCGCTGAGCCACATCGCCGAGCAGATCGTGTCGGTGTTCGGTCCGGTGGCGTTCGGCGGATGCACCTGGTTCGCCGAGAGCATGGAGCGGTTGGGCGACAACCTGCGCGAGGTGCGCCCCGACTTCTTCCTCGGCGTGCCGCGCGTGTGGGAGAAGATCCAGGAGCGGATGCAGGCGGCGGGCGCGCAGAGTTCCGGCCCGCGCCGGAGACTCGTCGCGTGGGCGCGCGGCGTCGGACTGCGCGGCGGGTACGCGGCGCAGGAGGGCCGCCCGATGCCGATTCTCTACGGGCTGGTGCGCGCGCTCGTGTTCAAGAAGGTGCGCGCGCGGCTGGGCCTCGACCGGGCCCGCGTGCTGGTGACCTCGGCGGCGCCGATCGCCCGCTCGACGCTCGAATTCTTTCTGTCGCTCGGGCTGCCGATCTGCGAGGTGTACGGGATGAGCGAGTGCACCGGACCGGGCACGATCAGCACGCCGCAACGCTACCGCACCGGCAAGGCCGGGTTCGTGTTCCCGGGGGCCGAGCTGGCGATCGCCGCGGACGGCGAGATCTGCATGCGCGGGCGCCACGTGTTCAAGGGCTATTACCGCGATCCGGACGGCACCGCCGAAGCGCTGGACGCCGACGGCTGGCTGCATTCGGGAGACATCGGCGAGGTGGACGCGGAGGGGTTCCTGCAGATCACCGACCGCAAGAAGGACCTGATCATCACCGCGGGGGGCGAGAACGTGGCGCCCCAGCTGGTGGAGGGGTACCTGAAGTCCATTCCCGTGGTGAGTCAGGCGGTGGTGATCGGCGACCGGCGGCGGTATCTGGGCGTGTTGCTCACGCTCGACCCGGCGCGGTTGGTCGAGGACGCCGTGGCGGTGGGCAGTCCGGCGCGCGATCCGGAGGCCGCCGCGCGGTGCGAGACCTTCCGCGCCCACCTGCAGCGGCAGATCGACGCCGTGAACGCGCGGCTGGCCCGCGTGCAGTCGGTGAAGCGATTCGAGATCATCGTCGGCGAATTCACCGTCGAGGGCGGCGAGTTGACGCCGTCGCTCAAGGTGCGGCGCCGGGTGGTGACGGAGAAGTACGCGCGGGAGGTCGAGCGGCTGTTCGCGTAGCGCCGCGGCGGTTACTTCAGCATCTGCTTGGCGATGGTCTGCAACTGCATGTTGGACGTGCCTTCGTAGATCGCGCCGATCTTGGCGTCGCGGTAGAACTTCTCGGCCGGGAAGTCCTTGGTGTAGCCGTAGCCGCCGAACAGTTCGAGCGAAATCGACGTCACGCGCTCGCACACCTGCGAGGCGTAGAGCTTGGCCATCGCGCCTTCCATGGCGATGTCGCGGCCGGCGTCCTTGAGCCGAGTGGCGTTGTACACCATGAGCCGCGCCGCTTCGACTTCGGTGCGCGCCTGCGCCAACTGGAACTGGACGCCCTGGAACTCGGCCAGCGGTTTGCCGAACTGGCGGCGCTCCTTGACGTAGTCCGTGGCGGCCCTGAGGGCGCCCTGGGCCACGCCGATCATCTGCGCGCCGATCCCGATGCGTCCCTCGTTCAGCGTCTCGATGGCCACTTTGTAGCCCTGCCCGACCGGGCCGAGCACGTTCCGCGCCGGTACCTCCACGCCGTCGAGGATCAGCTCCGTGGTGCTCGACGCGCGGATGCCCATCTTGTCTTCCTTGCGGCCCACGCTGAAGCCGGGGAAGCCGCGTTCGACGACGAAGGCGGTGATGCCCTTGTACCCGGCGCCCGGATTCACGCTGGCGAAGATGACGAAGATCTCCGCCTCGGCGCCGTTGGTGATCCACATCTTCCGGCCGTTGAGCACCCACCCCTCTCCCGTCTGCTCGGCCCGCGTGGCCATGCCGAAGGCGTCGGACCCGGAGCCCGGCTCAGAGAGGGCGTAGGCGCCGATCGTGCCGCCGGTGAGCCGCGGCAGGTAGGTGGATTTGATGTGGTCGCTGCCGTAGGTGCGGATCGGGAAGTTGACCAGTGTGTTGACCACGTCGACCTGGATGGCAGCGGAGGCGTCGACCTTGCTCAGCTCCTCGACGGCCAGCGTGACCATCATCAGCGTGCCGCCGGCGCCGCCGTACCGTTCGTCGACCTCGATGCCCATCAGCCCCATCTCGGCGAACGCCCGGGTCAGTGCCGGATCGATCCTGCCGGCGCGCTCCATGTCCTGCACGCGGGGCCGGACCATCTCTTCGGCCAGCGCCGCGACCGCGTCGCGGAACATGATCTCGTCGTCCGACAGGACGGTCAGGGGAGCGCGGGGGAGAGGGGCGTCGGCATTGGCGGGCATGGCGCGCGTCGGGGATGAGGGTGCTCGGAATATAAGTCGGACCCTCGTCCCGTCGTCAGAACATCGAGCGCGCCTTGGCGCACAGCGCGAGCAGTTGTTCGTCGGTCATGTGCTGCCAGTTGGCCGGCGCCGGCCACACCCGGCGCCGGTCCACGCGCGAGGAGAAGATCAGGCCCGGATTCTCCATCTGCGGCAGCACGTCCCAATCGAGCGCCATGCGGAAGTCCCACTGGCTCTCGTCGTAGACCTCCCACTCGACGCGGTCGGGATCAATGAGGATCCGCGCGCCGCCGCCCGCGTCGCCCAAGCCGCCGGATGGGTGGTTCTCTGGATTCGTGGGCCGGATATCCATGGCAGCGGTTACCACGCGTCGATCGTCCGGCCATCGCATGGCCGGGGTGGGGCGCGTAAGGAAATCGCGCAACATTAAAGGGATGGCGTGCGACGGCATCGCCGAACGAACTCGACTGCGTGACAGTTCATAACTAATGACGCCCCAAGGAGATTCAAGCAACCCCCGGGGGGCATTTCGGCCCATTTGACGGCGGGCTCCCATAGGGTTGCGCCGTTAGATTAGCGAAACGCAAAGGCGTTACGAGCGGAGCACGTCCAGGGCGAGGTCCACCTTGCCGAATGGCGCCGAGACCTGCGCACCCTGGACCACCGGGCGGACGCGGTCGAGCATTTCGCGGGCGATGGCGATGCCCTCGGCCACGGCGTGATCGCGCGATCGCTCATTGGCACGGCGCATCCGGGTGATCACGTGTTCCGGCACCGTGACGCCGGGCACTTCGTTGGCCAGAAACTCGGCGTTCCGCACCGACACCAGCGGCCAGATGCCGGCGACCACCGGTATCCGGACGTGGGCAATGCGTGCCATGAACCGCTCCAATTGTTCGACGTCGAACACCGGCTGCGTGATCGCGAATTCGGCGCCGGCGTCGACCTTCCACTCGAACCGCTTGAGTTCGTGGTCCGGATCGAGGGCGGCGGGGTTCACGCCCACGCCAATCACGAACCGCGTGGGCTCCCCGATCTGGTTCCCGCCCGGGTCGAGGCCGCGGTTGAGGTTGTGCACGAGGTTGGTGAGCCCGATCGAATCGATGTCGAACACGGCGGTGGCGTCGGGATACGGGCCCATCTTGGGCGGATCGCCGGTCACGACGAGCAGGTTGCGCAGGCCGATCGCGGCGGCGCCGAGCAGGTCGGAGAGCATGCCGAGGAGGTTCCGGTCGCGGCAGGCGTAGTGCGTGACCGTCTCGATGCCGACCTGCTGCTGCACGAGCACACTGGTGAGCAGGGCGCCCATGCGGCTCTGGGCGCGCGGTCCGTCGGGGACGTTCACGGCGTCGACGCCGGCGTCCTTGAGACGGCGGACGTCGGCGAGCATGCGCGACGCGTCGACGCCGCGCGGGGGCACGATCTCCACCGACGTGACCCACCGGCGCTCGGCGATCCGCGCGCCCCAGCGCGAGCGTTGGGCGATGGGCATCGTGGCGGGGAGGGCGGGTTCCGGCTCGGCGGCCGTGGCGCGTGGCGCCTCGGGGCGGGCGCGCGCTTCGGCGAGGCGCGGGGCGAGGGGCCGGACGCCCTCGGCGATGGCGTGGATGTGGGCCGGCGTCGTTCCGCAGCACCCGCCGACGATCTTGGCGCCGGCCTGCACGAGGTGGCGCGCGTAGGTGGCCATGTATTCGGGGCTGGCCATGTACATGCTCCGGCCGCCCACTGCGCGCGGCATGCCGGCGTTGGGTTGGGCGCTGAGCTTGCGCGACGTGAGGGGCGCCATGCGCTCGATGGCTTCGAGGATCGTCTGCGGGCCGACGGAGCAGTTGAGCCCAATGACGTCGGCGCCCCACGCGTCGAGCGATCGCGCGATGTCTTCGGGCGTGGCGCCGTACGGGGTGAGCCCATCGACGCCGATTGTCATCTGGGCGATGACGGGGGTGTCGGCGTCGACGTCGCGGGCGGCGCGCACGGCCTGCTCGATTTCGTGCAGGTCGCCGAACGTTTCGAGAATGAACAGCTCGGCGCCCCCGTCGCGAAGGCCCTGCATCTGCTCGCGGAAGTGCGCGCGGGCCTCGTCGAGGCTGGTCGGCCCGAACGGTTCGACGCGGAGCCCGAGCGGCCCGACCGCGCCGGCCACGAGCACGTCGCGGTCGCCGGCCACTTCTCGGGCGATCCGGGCCGCGGCGCGGTTGAATTCGTGCACCTGCGCTTCCAGGCCATGCTGGGCGAGCTTCACGCGATTGGCCCCGAAGCTGTTGGTCTCGAGCACTTCGGCGCCGGCGCGCACGTATTCCTGGTGGATGGCGCGGATCAACTCGGGGGCGCGCGTATTCAGCTCATCGTAGCACTGATTGATGAACACGCCGCGCGCGTAGAGCATGGTGCCCATCGCGCCGTCGAACACGGTGATGCGCGTGGGATCGAGGAACCGCTGCCGCGAATAGGGGGTGCTCACGGGGTCGCTCCCGCCGTGGCGCGCACGGCGTAGTACCTGGCCTCGGGATGGTGGACGACGATGGCGGCCGTGCTCTGCTCGGGGACGAGTTGATACGCGGTGGTGAGCGTGATGCCGAGGTCGCGCTCCGCGGGGAGCAGCCGGAACACGACCTCGTGATCCTCGAGATCGGGGCAGGCGCCGTATCCCCATGAGTAGCGCTTGCCGCGTCCGCCGGGAATGCCCAGTTCGTGCCGGGTGCGCCGGTGCAGCCACTCGGCGGCCGCCTCGGCCGCTTCGACGGCGAGCCCGTGGACGTAGTACGCCTCGGTGTATTCGCCGGCCTGTTGCAGGCGGTCGAACTCGCGCGACGCGGCGTCGCCGACGGTGACGATCTGCAGGGCGGCCACGTCCATGTCGCCCGAATCCACGGCGCGGAAGTAGTCGGCCAGGCAGAGCCGCTCACGCCCGTCCTGACGGGGGAAGGTGAAACGGGCGATCTCACGGGCCGTGCCCTGGGCGGCGAACTCCTCGGGGTCATAGACGATGACGGCGTTGCCGCTCGACTGGGCGGGGAAGTACCCGTACACCGCCTGAGGGCGCAGCCATCCTTCGGCGCGGGCGCGAGCGGCGATGCGCGCGAGCGTGGGGCCGAACTCGTCGCGGATGAGGCGATCGAACTCCGCGCCCGACCCGCGGGCGCCCCACTGGAGGCGAAACAGCTCGTCGAGGTCGAGGAGTTCGAGCACCTCGTCGAGCGGCACGTCGCGCAGCGTGCGCGCGCCGTAGAAGGGCGGCGTGGGCACCGGGTGGTCGGCCCGCACGCCGCTGCGCTCCTCGCTGGCCGTGCCGCCGCGGACGTCCTTGCCGGCGTCGGAGCGGAGGAACACGTCGCGCCGCGCGTCGTCGAGCAACGTGGCCACGGCGGCGGCGCGCCGCTCGGGGTCTTGCAGCGCGTCCATCGTCTCCAGGCCTTCGAAGGCATCCTTGCAGTAGAACACGCCGGCCTCGTACGGCCGCTCGCCGTCCACGAACATCGCGCGCCGGCCAAACCGGCGGTTGATCGCCGCGCCGCCGATCAGCACGGGAATGCGCAGGCCGCGCTTGTCCAGCTCCTGCACGCACAGCGGCATCTGCTTGGAGGTCGAGACGAGCAGCGCCGACAGCCCGATGGCGTCGGCGTGCACTTCCTGCGCCTTCTCGAGAATGGTGTTCACTGGCACCTGCTTGCCGAGGTCGAACACGGTATAGCCGTTGTTGGAGAGGATCGTGTTGACCAGCGACTTGCCGATGTCGTGCACGTCGCCGTACACGGTGGCGAGCACGACGCGCCCCTTCGTGTAGCCCTCGGCTTTCTCCAGAAACCGCTCGAGGTGCTTCACGGCCTTCTTCATCACCTCGGCCGACTGGAGCACGAAGGGCAGGATCAGTTCGCCGGCGCCGAACTTGTCGCCCACCTCCTTCATCGCCGGCAGCAGCACGTCGTTGAGCACGCGCACCGGCTGTTCGCGCACGCCCGCCGCGTCGAGCACGTCCTCGATTCCCTCCTTTTTACGGTGCACCACCATCCAGCGGGCCTTCTCGGCCGGCGTCATCGACGCCGTGGGGTCGGCGGCGGGTTGGCCGCCGCCGGTCGCGCGCTCGCCCCCGCCGGCCGCGAACCGATCGATGTAGCGCTGCAGCGCGTCGGGGTCGCGGTTGAACACGAGGTCGTCGGCCAGCGCGCGCTCGGCTTCGGAGATCTCGGCGTAGGGCACGATGTGCGCCGGGTTGACGATCGCCATGTCCAGGCCGGCCTCGACGCAGTGATGGAGGAACACCGAATTGAGCACGGCGCGCGCGGAGGGTGCGAGGCCGAAGCTCACGTTGGACACGCCGAGCGAGGTGTAGACGCCGGGCAGCTCGCGTTTGATCAGGCGGATGCCCTCGATCGTCTCGCGCGCCGAATCGATCCACTCCGGATCGCCCGTGGCGAGCGTGAAGGTGAGCGCGTCGAAGATCAGATCCTCGGGCGCCAGCCCGTACTCGCGGACCGCGATGTCGAAGATGTTCCGGGCCACTTCGAGCTTGCGCTCGCGCGTCTTGGCCATGCCCTGCTCGTCGATCGTGAGGGCGACCAGTGCGGCGCCGTGGCGGCGGGCGATCGGCACCACGAGATCGATGCGCCGGCGGCCATTCTCCATGTTGATCGAATTGACGATGGCGCGGCCGGGTACGTGCTGCAGCGCCGCCTCGATCACCGCCGGTTCGGTGGAGTCGATCATGAGCGGCAGCTCCACGCTCATCGAGAGCAGCTTGACCAGCGTCGCCATCTGCTCGGCTTCGTCGGCCCGTTCGGTGACGGCCACGCACACGTCGAGCACGTGGGCGCCGGCGTCCTGCTGTTGCCGGGCGACGTCGACGATCCCTTCGTAATCGTCGGCGAGGAGCAGTTCCTTGACGCGGCGCGAGCCCTGCGCGTTGACGCGTTCCCCGATGAGGAGCGGCGGCGGCTGCTGCTCGAGCGCCGTGGCGCGCATGCCCGACGAGACGCGGGGCACGTGGGCGGCGGGGCGCGGCGCCCACTCGCGGCCGGCGGCGGGCTCGGCGCGCACGGCGCGCACGATGGCGGCCAGGTGCTCGGGCGTGGTGCCGCAGCAGCCCCCCACCGCGCGCACGCCGAGTTGCGAGACGAACTCGGCGAGCATCGCGGCCATCGGTTCGGGCTCGAGTGGGTAGACGGCATCGCCGGAGCCGGTGTTGAGCGGCAGGCCGGCGTTGGGAATGCACGAGATGGGGCGGCCGGCGTTCTCGGTGAGATAGCGCACCGGCTCCCGCATGTGCTCGGGCCCGGTGGAGCAGTTGAGGCCGATCACGTCCACGCGCAGCGCTTCGAGCGTGGTGAGGGCGCTGGCCACGTCGGTGCCGAGCAGCATGCGGCCGCTGACGTCGAGCGTCACCTGCGCCTGCACGGGGATGCGGCGGCCGAGCTCGGCGAACAGCCGCTCGAACCCGATGATGGCGGCCTTGACCTCCAGGATGTCCTGCGCCGTTTCCACGAGCAGCAGGTCCGCGCCTCCCGCGACCAGCGCCCGTGCTTGGGCGTAGTAGTTGGCGGCCAGCGCGTCGAAGGTGATGTGGGAGAGCGCCGGGTCGCTGCTCGAGGGCAGCATGCCGGTGGGGCCGATGGAACCGGCGACGAAGCGCGGCCGGTCGGCGGTGGCGAAGCGGTCGCAGGCCGCGCGGGCGAGGCGGGCGGCGGCGACGTTCAGATCGTGCGTCTTCGGCTCGATGCCCCACTCCCGCAGCCGATGGGGGGTGGACTGGAAGGTGCACGTCTCGACCACGTCGCAGCCCACGGCGAGGAACGACTCGTGGATTTCGCGGACGACGTCGGGGCGCGTGAGCACGAGGTGGTCGTTGCAGCCCTCGAGGGCTGCCCCGCCGAAGTCTTCCGCTCGGAGGTGGTGGCGCTGAATATTGGTGCCCATCGCGCCGTCGAACACGAGGACGCGGCGGGCCAGTTCGGCGAGATAGGTGCCGGGCGGCGGATGGTTGGCCATCGACGGAGAGCCGGAAAACGACAGGGGCCCGGAGCGAGGAGCGCCGGGCCGGGCGCTTTAGCGAATGTTTAACGTGGCCGCAATTTGCCGAAAATCGCCACGGACGGTTGTGTGGAGCATATTAACAGGTCGGCGAGGCGGGTGCCACATCGGGCGCCCGGCACCGGTTCCCCTCTGGGCATGCCAGCACGATGACCGATCGCCACGAGTCCAACTCCGCCGCCGGCGGCCTGCATCCGGCCTTGGCGCCGTTCAAGGAGCTGCTGCGACAGTCGCCGCTGGCGATCACCGTGGTGGACCTCGATGGCCGCGTGCTGATGTGGAGCCCCGAAGCCGAGCGGCTGTTCGGATGGAGCGAGGCCGAGGTGGTGGGACGCACGCCGCCCCACGTGCCGCCGGACGCCGTGGGCAAGTTGTTCGAACACATCCGCGAAGCGGCCGCGGGGTACCCCGTTCGCGGCGCCGAGGTGGTGCGCACCCGGCGCGACGGCGGGCGGGTGAACGTGCTGATCCACACGGCGGCGCTCCGCGATTCGGCGGGCAGCGCGATCGGGATCATGGGGATGTTCGTGGACGTGACCGAACGGCAGCAGATCGAGATGCGCCTGCGCAACGCGCAGAAGATGGAGGCGGTGGGGCTGCTGGCCGGCGGCGTGGCGCACGACTTCAACAATCTGCTGACGGCGATCAAGGGGTTCTCGACGCTGCTGCTGGAGGCGGTGGGGGAGAACGCCGCGGCGCAGGAGTGCGTGGACGAGATCGTGCGGGCGGCGGACCGGGCCGCGGGGCTCACCAGCCAGTTGCTGGCGTTCAGCCGGCGGCAGTTGCTCCGCCCGGAGATCCTGGATCTCAACCGGCGCCTGGCGTCCATGCACCCGATGCTGCGGATGCTGGCGTCCAGCCAGATCGACGTCCGGCTCGAGTTGGGCGACGACGTCGGGTTTGCGATGGCCGACCCGGTGCAGCTCGAACAGGTGGTGATGAACCTGGTGGTGAACGCACGCGAGGCGATCGTGGACCGCGGCACGATCGTCGTGCGCACCAGCGCCCCGACCCTCGGCAAGGAATTCGCGGCGTGGGGCGTCACGCCGCGCCCGGGGCGGTACGTGCGCCTGGACGTGATCGACACGGGCCGCGGGATGGATCCGCTCACGCTGACGCGGGCGTTCGACCCGTTCTACTCGACGAAGGAAGCGGGCACGGGGCTCGGCCTGGCCACGGTGTTCGGCATCGTCAAGCAGAGCGGGGGCTACGTGTGGCCCACGGCCACGTCGGAGGAGGGGACGACGTTCTCGGTGTATCTGCCGCGGGTCGAGGCGGGAACGGAGGTGCTCGCCGCGATCGGCCCGGACGCGCTCGGCGGCGCCGGCGGGGACGGATACGGAGCCGCCGACGGGGCGGAGGCGGCGGGCGCGGCACCGGCCGACGCGACGCGAGAAACCGGGCCCGAGCGGGTGCTGCGGCTGGTGCCCGGGGGTCCGGGGCGGGAGGCGCGCCCGGGGCGCCGCGCCCTCGACGGGCCGCGGCCGGCGGTGGCGGGTCGCCTGACGGTGATGGTGGTGGACGACGACGAGGCGGTGCGGGACATGATGCGCCGCACGCTGTCGCGCCGCCGCCACACGGTGCTCGACGCGTCGTCGGGCGCCGAGGCGCTGCAGGTGAGCCGGCTGTTCGGCGACCATATCGATTTACTAATAACCGACATTCGCATGCCCGGCATGACGGGGCTCGAACTGCGCCGCGCGCTCGCCGGCGAGCGACCGGCGATGCGCGTGCTGTTCATGTCCGGCCATACCGACGAATTCATGCGCGGCGAACTTCGCGACCGCGACACGCCCTTTCTGGGCAAGCCGTTCAGCATGGAGGAACTGGACGAGGCGATCCGCGGGGCGATGGACCCCGGGCCGCCGGTCTAGGATTCGCCGGCCGCCCGGCGCACGGTCGCCGCGTCGACCCCGTCGAGCTCCACCACCTTGGCGCGCGCCGCGTGGCCGCTCACGATGCGCACGGCGCGCCGGGGCAGGCCGAAGTGGCGGGCCAGCTCCGCCACCAGCGCCTCGTTCGCCGCCCCGTCCACGGGGGCCGCCTGCAGGTGCACCTTGAGCGCGCGGCCGTGCACGCCGGCGATCTCGGTGCGCGCCGCGCGCGGCTGCACGTGGACGCTCACCCGCACGCCGCCCTCGCGGGGCCGGACATCCAGCGCCACTAGTGCACCGGGAGCAGGCTCTGCGCCAGCCAGAGCGCGAAGTACGCGATCACGGGCGTCACGTCCATCGCCCCGAACGGCGGCACGACGGAGCGCAGCGGGCGCAGCATCCACTCCGTGAGGCGGTAGCTCACCCGGACCCACCAGGCGTACGGCGACACGGGCAGCCACGACGCCAGCACGCGCGCGATCAGCGCGAACTGCAGGATGGTGAGGGCCCACGACAGCGCGAACAGCGGCAGTTGCGCCGGGTGGCCCGCCGCCCAGGCCACCTGCAGCGCGAGGCCGGCCAGCGCCGGCACGGCCGTGAGCAGCAGGGTGCAGCCGACGAGGACGATGACGAGCCCCCACCAGGGCGCGGCGCTCGGGTGCGCGCCGGCGCGCACGACGACGCGCTCCACCGGCAGCAGCAGGGGGTCCACCCAACGCCGGGCGAACCGTCCAGCCCGGGTGAACGGGCCCAGACGGCGCGTGCGCACCCCCCACGCGATGCCGGCGGCGACCGCCGCGACGACGCCGACCGCGAACAGCGCGCCGCGGAGCACGACCATGAAGGCGCCGAAGGCGCCGATGGCTTGGGTCATCGGCGCAAGCCCTGGGATCGCGCGGGGCGCGTCACGGGCGCGGGCGGCGGATGAGCCCCCGCGCGCGCCAGAGTGCCCGGAGCCGCGCGGTCCATCCGCGGCCGTGCAACGCGACGAGCGCGGCGTCCAGGGCGTCGCGCACCGGCGGACCATATGGATACCACCATACCTGCCGCCAGCGGGGCAGCCGCTCGACGACCACGGCCTTGCTGCGCACGCACTCCCGCAGTCCGGCCACGCCGTGGGCCCGGCCCGTACCGCTCGCCTTGACCCCGCCGTGCGGCACGTCGCTCATGCCCGCGACGACGACCGAATCGTTGATCACCACGGTGCCGGTGTCCAGCCGCGCGGCGAGCGCCAGGGCGCGGCGGCGGTCCCGCGTCCACACGCTGGCGCTCAGCCCGAACGGCGAGTCGTTGGCCCGGGCGAGGGCGTCGTCATCGTCGCGCACGCGCACGAGGGGCAGCACGGGGCCGAACGTCTCCTCGCGCAGCACGCGCATGTCGGGTGTGACGTCGGTGAGGAGCACCGGGGCGAACACGCCGTCGCCGCGCCCGGGCGCGGCCGCCGCGACGTGGGCGCCTCGCGCCAGCGCGTCGTCGACCTGTCCCTGCAGGCGCGCGGTCTGTTCGGGCCGAATGAGGGGGCCCACGTCGGCCGCCGCGCGGTCGGTGGTGGCGTCGAGCCGCCGCACGCGATCGGCCAGCAGCTGGGCGAACCGGTCGTACGCGGCGTCCTGCACGAACACCCGCTTGGGCGCCACGCAGGTCTGCCCGCTGTTGGAGAAGCGGCCCCAGGTGAGTCCGTCGGCCGCGCGCTCGAGATCGGCGTCGTCGAGCACGAGGGCGGCGTCGCTGCCCCCGAGCTCGAGCACGCAGGGAATCAGCCGCGCCCCGCATTCGGCCGCGACCCGGCGCCCCGTGGCCTCGCTGCCGGTGAAGAAGATTTTGTCGCACCCCTGCTGCACGAGCGACGCGCCGGTGGCGCCGGCGCCGGGCACGACGCGCAACACGCCGGCGGGCAGCCCCGCCTCCTCGAACAGCGCCGCGATGCGCAGCCCCGTGCCGGTCGTGAACTCCGACGGCTTGAAGAGCACGGCGTTCCCGGCCACGAGCGCCGGCACGATGAGCGCCGACGGGAGCATCAGCGGGTAGTTCCAGGGGGCGATCACTCCGATCACCCCGAACGGGTCCTCGGTGATCACCACGCGCTTGCGCCACAGGGCCGGCCCGACGGCGGTGTGCGCGGTGGGGCGCAGCACGCGGAGCACACGGCGGCTGGCGTAATACCGCGCGAAGTCGAGCGTCACCATCACCTCGCTCAACGCTTCCACGGGCGGCTTTCCGTTCTCGCGCCCGATCGTCTCGGCCACCGCGCCGCGCGCCGCGAACAGCAGCCGATGGAATTGCCGCAGCACGCGAACACGCGCGCCAAGGCCGAGCGCGTACCAGGCGCGCTGCGCCTGCCGCGCCGCCACGAGAGCGGCCGCGACCTCCGCCGAAGTCGCGCTCGCGTAGCGACCCCACACCTCGCCGGTGGCCGGGTCGCGAGACTCGACCGGTCGCGCGACGGGCGCCGCCGGCGGCGCTTGAACGGAACTGCCCATGGCTGAAACGTGCCAGACCGGGGCGACCGGGGAAAGTGGGCGTTCCCCCGAACGCGCGCCGGCAGGGCCCGTTCGGTCCCGCGCCGTCCTCCCCGACCGCGCCCCGGCACTCGGGCGGGCGCGCGAACCGCACGGTTAGATTCGACCCATGGGCGAACGCCGACACTGGCTGGTGAAGACCGAACCCGGCGCATTCTCGTTCGACGATCTGCTGGCCTGCCCGGGCCGGACCACGGCGTGGGACGGGGTGCGCAATTACCAGGCCCGCAACTTCATGCGTGACGACATGAAACGGGGCGACGTCGTCCTGTTCTACCACAGCAATGCCGACCCGGCGGCCGTGATGGGGGTGGCCACGGTGGTGCGCGAGGCGTATCCCGACCCCACCGCGATCGACCCCGAGGACCCGCACTACGATCCCAGGTCCGAACGCCACGCGCCCACCTGGTTCGTGGTGGACCTGCGCGCCGCCGAGCGGTTCACGCACCCCGTGACGCTGGGCGAACTGCGGGGCGAGAAGACCCTGCGGGGGATGGCCCTGCTGCAGAAGGGGAGCCGGCTGTCCGTGCAACCGGTGACGCCACGCGAATTCGAGATCGTCCACGCGCTGGGCGCGCCGCGCGCCGTGTGATCAGAGCCACCCGCGGCGTTGCGCGATGAACAGCCACACGCCGCTCGACAGGCCCACGACCACCACCGACCATCGCACCCCGGCCTGCGGCACACGCTGCGCCCCGCGCGCGCCGGCGTAGCCCCCGGCGATCGACCCCGCCGCCATCGCGAGCGCGATATGCCAGCTCACCAGTCCGCCGACGATGAAGATGCCGGCGGCCATGGCGTTGATGCAGAGCCCGCCCCACGCCTTCAGCCCGTTCATGCGGTGGATGTTGGCCAGCCCCATGAAGCCGAGCGCGGCGAGCATCAGGATG
The DNA here is from genome assembly GCA_963729495.1 of uncultured Gemmatimonadaceae bacterium. Taxonomy (GTDB): domain Bacteria; phylum Gemmatimonadota; class Gemmatimonadetes; order Gemmatimonadales; family Gemmatimonadaceae; genus JAGWRI01. Next base: position 196,071 of record CAVSOM010000010.1, on the reverse strand, counting down.
CCGATGCCGGCGCCGAAGTACCCGCCGTAGACGCCGATCGCGAGCTGCGCGAGCAGCACGCCGGTGGCGGGGCGATGGCCGGTGACGAGCAGGTCGTCGCCGCCGTCGGCGGGCCCACGCCGGGCGCGCCGCGCACGCAGGGCGCGGAGCAACGGTCCCTGGACCACGAACATCGCGGTGGCCGCCAGCACGAGCCACGGGACGAGGGCGGCGAACCGCGCCGCCGGCGTCTGCAGGAGCAGCGTGGCGCCCACCGCGCCGCCGGCCAGGCTCGGGAGCGCGAACCATCGGGACCAGCGCCGTGCGCCGGCGAGCTCGCCGCGGTATCCCCACATGCTCCCGACCGAGCCGGGCCAGAGGGCGACGGTGCTGGTGGCGTTGGCCACGATCGGCGGCACGCCCAGCGCGATCAGCGCCGGGAACGTGAGCAGCGTACCGCCGCCGGCGATCGAATTCACGATGCCCGCGAGCGCCGAAACGAGCACCACGGCGGCGAGCCGGGCCGCCGAGGGCATGGCCAGACGGGCGAGCGGCGGGGCGAGCTCGGCCGGGAGCAGCGTAGGATTTCCTCCCCAGGAATGTGAGGGTTTGCGGCGTTCAGGAAACAAAACACCCCCCACAGCCGGGGCAATGCCGTTCGGGCGTTCACTCTCATAGATTGAGAGGACGCGGCCGGAGGACTCGGCCAGCCTGAGTACACCCACGGAGATCGTAGCATGGCCAAGACATTCACGGAGTCTGGCGCCGCAGGGGCAGCTGCCGCGACGCTCGAGAGCACGGACACCCGCAAGAATGCCGCCGGAGCAGCTGCCGCGGCGCTCGAGATCAAGGACACGCGCACGGGAGCCGGCTATTCGGTTCCGATCCTCACGGAAGGGGTGGAAGGAGACACGACCATCCGCGCCATGGACCTGCGCAAGATCAAGGTGAAGTCCGCCGAGTTCGGGCTGATGACGTACGATCCGGCGTTCATGAACACGGCGTCGTGCAAGAGCGCCATCACGTTCATCGACGGCGACAAGGGGATCCTGCGCTATCGCGGCTACCCGATCGAGCAGCTGGCCGAGCACGCGACGTTCCTCGAGGTGGCCTGGCTGCTGCGCCACGGCGAACTGCCCAACAAGGACGAGTACAAGCAGTGGGTGCACGACATCACGTTCCACACGTACGTGCACGAGAACATCAAGAGCTTCCTGCAGGGGTTCCGGTACGATGCGCACCCGATGTCCATGTTGTGCAGCACGGTGGCGGCGCTGTCCTCGTTCTATCCCGACGCGAAGAACATCGCCGATCCCGAACAACGCAACATCTCGATCATCCGGCTGCTGGCCAAGGTGCCCACGCTGGCCGCCTTCGCCTACCGGCACGTGAAGGGGATGCCGTTCATCTACCCCGACAACAACCTTGGCTACGTCGAGAACTTCCTGTCGATGGTGGCGCGGATGTCGGAGCCGAAGTACGAGGCCAATCCGGTGTTCACGAGAGCGCTGGAGGTGCTGTTCATCCTCCACGCCGACCACGAGCAGAACTGCTCCACCAACGCCGTGCGGGCCGTGGGTTCGTCGCACGTCGATCCGTTCTCGGCCGTGGCGGCCGGAATCGCAGCCCTGTTCGGCCCGCTGCACGGCGGCGCCAACGAGCAGGTGCTCCTGCATGATCAAGGAGATCGGGCACAAGAAGAACGTGCCGGCGTTCATCGAGTCGGTGAAGGGCGGCAGCGGGCGCCTCATGGGCTTCGGGCACCGCGTGTACAAGAGCTACGACCCGCGGGCCAAGATCGTGAAGAAGCTGGCCTACGAGGTGTTCGAGCAGGTCGGCATGGACAAGGATCTGGAGATCGCGCTGGAGTTGGAGCGCATTGCGCTGTCCGACGACTACTTCGTGTCGCGCAAGCTCTACCCGAACGTGGATTTCTACACGGGGCTCATCTATCGGTCGATGGCGTTCCCCACGGACTTCTTCACCGTGCTGTTCGCGGTGGCGCGCACGGCCGGCTGGCTGGCGCAGTGGGAGGAGATGCTGAACGACAAGGAGCAGAAGATCGCGCGGCCGCGGCAGATCTACGTCGGGCCGGGGGAGCGGCCGTACAAGAGCAAACTGCGGTAACCGAGATCCGGAAGCGGAGCGCCGCGAGCCGGCGGCGATCCGCTGACGGCAACGGGTGCACAACGGGACCCCCCTGTACTCATCTCGATGGGCAGAGGGGGGTCGTTGCATTGTTGCCGATCGCTCACGGCTGTCAGCATCCGGCCCTCCGCCTTCAGTTGGGGCGGGTGGAGGCCGCTCACTGCTTCTGCGCCGCGATCGCTTGAATCTCGATCATGCATCCCGGCTTCAACTCGCTCACCGGCACGATCGCCCGCGCCGGCCGGTGCGCCCCGAGCACGCGCCCGTAGGCGGCATTCACGCCACCCCATAGCTCGCGCCCCGTCACGTAGACGGTGACCGAAAGCAGCCGGTCGAGGCCGCTGTTCGCCGCGCGCAGCACCGCCTCGACGTTGCGCAGCACCCGTTCGGTCTGCGCTTCGATGTCCCCTTCCCCCACGACGGAGCCCGTCACGGGATCGAGCGGCAACTGTCCGGCCACGTAGACCAGGCCGTCGTGGACGATGGCCTGCGAGTAATGGCCGGCGGGCGTGGGAGCGGCGGGGGTGGAGACGGGGTGCATGGAGGCGGAGAGTCGGAGAGGTGGAGAGTCGGGCAGCCTGGCAGAAGAAACTACGGGGACTCCACGGTGCGCAAGCGTACGTTCGCTGCCCGACTGCCCGACTGCCCGACTGCCCGACTGCCCGACTGCCCGACTGCCCGACTGCCCGACTGCCCGACTGCCCGACTGCCCGACTGCCCGACTGCCCGACTGCCCGACTGCCCGACTGCCCGACTGCCCGATTGCCCCGTCACCCTCTCACGATCAGGGAGCAACACGTCACCCCGCCCTCCGCCTTCGCCAGTTCCGTGGCCGGTACGGTGTGCGCGAGCAGGCCACGACGCTCGATGCGCTCCAGCGTTCGCGGAAAATCGGCCGGATAGATGAGCGCGTCGCCGATGCGCAGCACGTTGGCCGCGAACGGTTCGAATGGATGTACGTCGAGCAGGTCGAGTCCACGGAAGACGTCGGCGTTGGTCCAGGCGCGATTGATCAGGAGGGCGGCGTCGGACAGCGCGGTGACCGCGGACTTGAGATGCAGGCAGCCGAGCACCGGCGCACGCGCCACCGTGTACCCCAGCGGACGGATGGCGGAGTGCAGCTGCTCCGCGCCGGAGTCGTTGGTGCGCGACGAACTGCCCACGAACACCCGACGGCCCACGACGAGCACGTCGCCGCCGTCGAGCGTGCCCGGGGCTTCGATGCGGGCCAGGCGGCGGTGCGGCGCGAGCGCGCGTTCCACGGCCGGCAGTTCGGCGCGGCGCGATTCGGCGCCGGGGCGCGCCAGCACCGCGATCTCGTCGAACACGACGGCCGCGTCTTCAATGAACACCGCATCGGGCAGATCGGGGGCCGCGTCCACGCGCTGCACGGTGCAGCCCGCGGTGCGCAACGCCTCCTCGTACACGGCGTGCTGCGCGCGCGCGGCCGCGACGTCGATCGGCACGCGCTCGCGGTGCGTGAGTTCGCATTGCGCGATGGCGTCGCTCACCGGGCGCGTGAGCGCCAATCGCGTGGACGCGGCGCCGGCGGCCATGGGGCGCGCGGCAGTCAGCGCCGGTCGGCGGCAACCGGCGCCGCCTGGGAGGACACGAGCAGCATGTCGGCGATGCGCCACCCACCGGCGCCGTCGGCGCGCAGCGCGACGGCGAGCGTATTGCCGCACCGCGGGCCGCACCGCCAGTCGGCGAACACGATGGCCGACCGGCCCTGGGCATCGAACCCGACCGGCGAGAACCAGAGGAACCCGGAGGCGGCGCCGTGGTGGTCCTTGAAGGCGGTCCACTGGGCCGTGTCGGGCTCCGCGATCACCGTCGCGGCCGAGTCGGGGGCCACCGACTGCAGCAGGGGCCTTCCGTCCGGCACGATGGCGAGCACCGTCGGCGGCGCGGCGTGCGCGAGCAGGTCGGCGCGCGCGGCCAAGGCGGATGCGCTGTCGCCGTCGGCCCACCACAGCGGATCGAGCCCCCACCGGCTGGCCAGCGGCGGACAGGCCGACATGGCGCACGCGGTGTCGAGCGAGGCGGAAACGATGCCGACGGAGCGCGACGTGGTGCGCACGTAGACCGACTCGGCGACCAGGCGGTAGATCGCGGTTTCGGCGGCCGTGGCCGGGCGCAGCGGCGTGGGCGCGGTGGATGGGCGGCCGACGCAGGCCGCGGCGGCGGCGAGCGCGCCGACGGCGCGTGTCCAGGCGTGGGCGGCCCGGTCCCGGGGGAAGGAGGGGTGCATGGTCCCTACGCTACGTTCATCCGCCGGATGCGAAAGCACCGGCGGATTAATAGACGATGACGATTTGCTTACTTCTTGATGCGCGCGCCGATCTGCTCGCTGATGCCGAGGGCGGCGAGGCCGACGAGCAGGTGGACCACGCGGACCAGCCAGTGCAAGCCGCCGGGCATGATGGCCGTCTGGGTCATGCCGAGGCCGAGGACGATGAACCCGCCGACCGCGGCGTTGGCGACGAGCCCCATGCCCACGCCGGCCTTTCCGCCGAGGAATGCCATGACCCAGAGGCCGATCACGAACAGGCCGCCGATCGCCATGTGCAGGTTCACGAGCGACAGGTGGTGCCCGGTCCAGAACAGGGTGCCGAGCACGATGAGGGCGAGGAAGCACAGGCGCAGGAGCATCTGCGTGACGATCGCGGTGGTGCGCATGCGGGAATCTCCGGAGGTCGCGGCCGGTAAGGGGACCTGCGGATGCTAGTGCGGCACCCGGCGCGTGTCGAGCCGCGGCACGGATTGTCGATGGGCCGTCTTCGGGGAAGACGGTGCCGGGGTTGGCGCGCCGGACGCTCTCCGCCCTATTGACACAACGCGGGCGGATTCGGTACTACTCGGCAGCGTCGAGGAGGTATCGTGGCAGACGAAATGGGCATCCTGAGGATCGATGTCGAGATCGAGAATCCGGTGCGCCCCGGCCGTCGCGAGCTGCTGCGCGGCGTGCTCGTGGACACGGGAGCGGAATTGTCATGGGCGCCGGCCGCCGTGCTCGAGGCCTTGCGCATCGAGCGGCGGAAGATCGTGCGCTTTCGGCAGGCCGACGGATCGGGGCTCGAGCGGTGGGTCGGGTTCGCGATCGTCTATGCGGCCGACACCATGACTCCGGACGAGGTCGTCTTCGGTGAACCCGCGGACCAGGTCCTGCTCGGCGCGCGAACGCTGGAGGGGATGAACCTCAAGGTGGATCTCGTCGGCAAGCGGCTGGCGAGCGCGGGTCCGATCCTCGCCGTCACGGCGGCGTAGGCGTCGCGGCGGAGCCGTCCAGCCGCGGCCCGTACATTTGGTGCAGGGCTTTCCAGACAAGCGCCCACGTCGTGTACGCCACGAACCCCGAGCACAGCACGATCAGGGCCGCGACCTCGAGCGCCGCGCGCGGCGTGAACAGGCGCAGCCACCCGCCGGCCATGTGCCCGCGCACGGCGAGGATCACGACGCTGAGCGTGAACAGCCACCGGGCCATCCGCAGGGCGCCGCGCAGCGCGTAGCGCCTGCGCCCCATCGATTCCGCCAGGTCGTACTCCGCCCGCGTGAGGCGTGGATTGGGCGACAGGAGATCGCGCAGGGTCATCGGCCTATTCGCAATATCATATATTATGCGCCCGGTCAGGGCGTGCGCGGAATGCGCAGCGTCTCGATCTCCCAGGCGCCCATCGGAACGGACAGGAGGCGCCCCTTCGACGTGAACGTCCGCCCCGTGGGGCGCTCGATCAGGTCGGTCTCCTGCGCCGTCACGGGCCAGGCAGCCGCAGCACCGCGGTGGTCGGGTGCCCGGCGGTCTCGACCAGGCGCACGATCCAGGCATCCCCGTCTTCGGCCCGCTTGAGCGCGCCCAGCGACACCGTGCCCGCCGCGATCGTGAGCGCGCTCGGCGTGCCGCGCCCGCGGCCGGCATGGGCGTCCACCGCCACGGCGCGCAGCGGCTCGTTCAGCGACCGGGCGGCAGCCAGCACGGCGGGCGACCGCCAATCGCCGGCGTGCGGCACGATGCTGTAACAGAACGTCTGCGCACCCATGTCGGCGTGCGCGTCGGGCGACTTGGGGGAACGCAGGAGCGTCACGAACACCGTGTCGCCGAACGCGCTGTAGCCGTACTTGCCCGCGTTCACGATCGCCACGCCGTAGTCGCCGGCCGGCGTCGAGGCGTCCACGAACCGGAGCATCGGCGTCTCGAACCGGGCGCTGTCCTGGCGCGTGCGCGGGCGCGTGGTGCGGCCGATCACCGCATAGGGGATCTCGGCGTGGGTGCTGTCCACGGGGAAGGCGAGCGGGAGCACGGCCTTGAGGAGTTGGTGCGCCTGGTGCCAGTCCACCGTCGTCTCGACGTCGAGTCGGTCGCCGTCGGCCGGCAGTTCGTAGCGCTGCGTGACGAGCGAGCTGTCCCTACCGCGATACACCGTGATCGAGGTGCCGAACGCGTCGCGCGTCACGGTGGGCGGCGCATCGCCGGCGCGGGCCACGAGCCAGGTACGCGCCCCGTTCAGGTTGTCGATGTTCCAGGCGTCGTAGTCCATCGGCCGGTCCACCATCAGCACCAGGCCGTTCGTGGCGGGCCCGCGGGCCAGTACGTCGCGGCGGCGCACCTTGTCGTACAGCCGGGCGATGCCGCCAGTGACGGAATCGACCGTCACACGGAGATATGCGTTTTCCAATGTCCAGCCCGGCCGCGCGGCCGCCGCCGCCGGGCGCGACGGCCGGAGAAAGAACAGCGTGCCGCCGACGGCCGGCACCGGACCCACCTGCACCCTGATGCGCCCCGAGTCGCCCGGTTCGGTGGGCAAGCCGCGGCCCCCGGCGTCGAAGGCGGTCCATGCGGCGGCCGAGCCCGGGCCGTCCCCGCCGGCGGGCGGCGGGCACTCCACCACGTCGGTGCGCGCCCCGCCGCTCGGGTTGAACGCCATCATCGGCACGTCGCCGTCGCGCAACGGGCGCGTGTCGAGCGAGGCGGCGATGGCGCGCAGCGACGTGGCGAGCGCGCCGTCGGCCAACGCGTTGGCCGCGCGATACTCCACCGTGGCGTCCATGTAGATGGAGTCGATGCCGGAGCCGGCCATCAAGTCGTGGAACTGGTTGAACAGCGTCGTGTGCCACGCGTCGGTGAGCGCCTCGCGCGGGTACGGCGCGGGCGACACGGTGGCCGCCGCCTCGGCGGCGTCGAGCAGCCCCTCCATGCGGCGGTTCCACCCCTTCATCTCGGCCTGCGTGGTGAACACGCCGCGATGGTATTCCAGATACAGCTCGTCGCGCACGATGGGCCCGTCGGCTGGAAAATCGGCGCGCATGTGGGCGAGCGCGTCGGTGGGGGCGGCGTCGCGCATCACGGGGAACGCGGGAAGGCGCTCGAGGTCGTGCGACCGCTCCAGCATCTCCATCGTGGGCCCGCCGCCGTGGTCGCCCACTCCGTACAGGGTGAGCATGCGCGGCACGGCGCTCGAGTCGATCGTCGCACGCTCCTGGGTGGCCAGCGACGCGGGATCGAGATCGCTGTCATAGCCGTAGGGGATGTACGAGAAGATCTTCGAGCCGTCGGGGCCTTCCCAGTAGAACTGGTTGAGCCGCGCCGGCCATTTATCGGTATCGTTCCAGCGCAGCTTCTGCGTGACGAAGAAGTCGAGGCCGCTCTTGAGGAAGATCTGCGGCAGCGACCACGGGTAACCGAACGTGTCGGGAATCCAGGCCGCGCGCGCCGGATGGCCGAACATCTCGATGAACGTGCGTTGGCCGTACAGCCCCTGCCGCACGAGCGACTCGCCCGACGGCATGTTGACGTCGGACTCCAGCCACCAGCCGCCGACCACGTTCCAGCGCCCCTCGCGGTCGAGCTGCTTGATGCGGGCCAGGACGTCGGGAGCCTGTTTGGCGAGCGATTCGTAATACGCGGCGGCCGATGCGGCGAAGTGCATGTCGGGATACTTGGCCATCAGCTTGGTGGCAGTGGCCCACGTGGCGTCGATCACCCCCTGCGTTTCGCGCCAGCGCCAGAGCCAGGCGGCGTCGATGTGCGAATTGCCGACGAGATCGATCGTGTCGCGCCGCACCTGAGCCGCCGCCGGCGCGAGCCGCTTCACCCAGAGCGCGATGGACGTTTGATACGGGCCGCGGTTGGGCAGCAACATCGTCCGTCCCAGCTGCTGCGCCACGGCGTCGCCGGGCACGGCGATCGTGCTGTCGCGCGTGAAGAACCGCGCCCACTCGGCGCCGTCGTGGATCTCGTGCCAGCCGAGGTCGGCCACGCGCAGCACCGGCGCGTCCCACCAGCCGGCGCCGTTCGCGTGCACCACCACGACCAGCGGCGCGCCGCCGCGGCAGGGGGCGCAGAGGGTGACGCGCCCCATGGAATCCGCCGTGACCGCCGTGTCGTTCACCGAGAAGGTCCCGCGCGGCAGGAACTCGCCGGCGTGGAGCTGGAGCGTGAGCCCGCCGAGTTCGGCGGGGACGTCGATGGAGAATCCGATCGCCGCCAACGCCCTCCGCGCCGCCGAGTCGGCGCGCACGGTGTCGAGCGGCGCCCACCGGTCGAGCGGCGTCGCGGTCTGCGCGTCGGTGGCGGCCTGCCGCCACGCGCTCAGCTCGATGGGGCGCGACAGCAGGTCGAGCAGCGCCGCCGCGGTGATCGGGATGTTCGCCGAGCCGATCCCCGCCGTGCCCGACGTATCCGCGGCGTCGGCCGCCGCGGCGGACAGGAGAATCCCCCGGAGTCGGGCATCGCCCGAACCGCGCAACGCCGCCGGGGCGGTGGCCAGGCGCATCAGATCCGACCAGCGCGCCGGGAAGTCCACCACCGGGTGCGACGCGCCCACAGCTACCGTGGTCGCGACGCGGGTGCCGCCGAACTCGAACACCGCCGCGGACGCCGACGCCACCCGCCGCTCGGCGCAGACGAGGAGCGGTACCGTGAGCGCGCTGCCGGCCGCGTCGTCGACGACGCGCGCGTTCTCGGCCACCGCGATCGGACCCACGCGCAGGTTGGACGAGGCCTGGGCGCCGGGCACGCCGGCGTCGGGGGAGTCGGAGACGACGATCGCGCCCACCGGATCGGGACTGTCGGAAAGGAACCGGGCGCCCATGCCCATTCCGCCGCCGCGATTCACCACCTTGTATACCAGCCGGTTCACGCCCCGGCGCAGGTGGAGGGTGAGACTGTCGGTGCCGCGTCCGACGCCGCGGGCGATGTCGTGGTGCTCCAGCAGTTGGCCGTTGAGCCACACGATCACGTCGTCGTCGCTCTCGACGCCCAGCCGCACGGTGCGATCGTCGGGGCTGGCCAGATAGGTCTCGGCGTACGCCGCGGTGTTGTCGAGCGACGTCGCGGCGAAGGGCTTGAAGAAGTCGAGCTGGCCGAGTCGATCGGTCGAGACGCGCTCCCAGACGTGGCCGCCCGCCCGGTCGCCGGCGCGCGCCTGGAACTGCGCCGGGTCGCCGATGTCCTGTTTGTCGAGGCGTAGCGCGCCGGTGTCCGTGGGGAAGGGCCCGATGAGGAGCCAGGGCCCGAGGGGCCGGTCGCAGATGCGGGAGGGGTCGTCGTCCTGCTGCGCGCGGGCACGGGGCGCGACGGCAAGGGTGAACAGCAGCGAGCAGGCCGCGGCGCGGCGAACGGCGCGAATGGACATGGTCGGAAGATGACGGCTGCGGGCCGCGCTCACCAGTCGATCACGACTTCCCGGCTTTGCGCGACGCCCGGCGCAGCGACGCGGCCGCCGCCAGGAACACCGTGCAGATGGCCGACACCGTGGCCAGCTCGTACGGCCAGAGATGGCTTCCCGGATCGACGACGTTGCTGCCGTACGAGAAGATCAGATCGCCGACGATGGCGATGATCGCCAGCCGGGCCGCCAGGCGCCACCCGCCCTCCCACCGGCGCATGGCGCGAAACGCCGCGATGAGCACGGCGATCGGAAACGCCAACAGGATGACGAGGCCGAGCGTGTTGTCCACGGCCGGTCAGCGCAGTTCGCGAATGCGGATGTTGCGCAGCGTGACCGCGCCCTCCTCGTCGCCCTGGATGCCGATGTAGCCAATGGCGGCTTTGCCGTAGTCGGGCCAGGCGTGGAACTTGCTCGCCGCCACGCGGGCGGTCCAATCGGGGCTGCCGAAGTCGTACTCCAGCAGCTTCCTGCCATTCATCCAGTGCTCGACGTGGTTCCCGTGGACGACGATGCGCGTGGTGTTCCACTCGCCGGCCGGCTTCTCGATGCCGGCCGGGGATGGGTACACGGCGTAGTCGGAGCCGGCCGCCGTGAGGCGGTTGCGGCCGTCGAGCGCGCCGGCGTCGTCGAGCAGCTGGTATTCCGGGGCGCTCCAGTAAACGTGGTCGTACTCCTCGGTGGCGCGGTAGAAGATCCCCGAGTTGCCGCCCTTGCTGATCTTCCACTCCAGTTCGAGTTCAAAGTTCGCGTATGGCTGGCGCGTAATGATGTCGTCGGTGATTGTGGACTTGCCGAGCGTGCCGTCGGCCACGTGCCATCCCGAGGCATCCCCGTTGCGATAGGCGCGCCACTGGTCCATGGACGTGCCGTCGAACAGCGAATGCCAGGGGCCGGCGTGGTCGGTCGCCCGCTGGGCGGCAGCCGCCGGGGCGGCGGACACGACGGCCGCCGATGCGATCGCGACGATGACGGCCGCCCGAACGAAACGCTTCATAAACTCCTCGAGTGGTTGGTGAGTCAGATCGCCCAGCCGGCGCGGAAATCGCGCGACAGGAAATGGTCGATCTCCGGCATGTTCGTGACCTTCATGGCCTCGGCGTCATAATAGATCTTCCGGCCCTGGCCGGCCCGCACCGCCACCACGCCGAGCAACATCGTCTCGGTGAGCTGCGAGGCGTACGCGATGGGCGAGCTCTCCGCGGCCAGTCCCTTCGCCGCCAGCGCCCAGTTGCGCTCGTGGCTCACCGCGATGCGGGGCATCGTCTTCGGCACGGCCGCGGCCACGGCCATCAACGCCTCGGGATAGCAGTGCGGGTTCTCGCCGTACGTATCGTAATGCAGAACGCCCTTCTCGCCGATGAACAGCCCGCCGCCGTCGCTCTGCAACGTGACGTCGTCGGGCAGCACGTCCGGGCGGGGCGGGAAGAGCCCGCCGTCGTACCAGAACAACTTCACGGGCGGCCGGTCGCCGGACGCGGGAAACTGGTAGTGCACCGTCGTCGCCAGCGGGTAGGTGACCGGCACCCGGCGCGGCCGCGCCGGCTTGCCGTCGGGGCCCACGGCGCCGGGCGCGGGGGGCACCACGCTCGTGCCCCACGGCGTGGCCGTGGCTTCGATGCTCGTCGGCTGCGTCAGGCCCAGCGCCCAATACGGATGGTCGATCAGGTGTGCGCCCATGTCCCCCAGCGCGCCCACGCCGAAATCCGTCCACCCGCGCCAGTTGAATGGATGATAGATGGGATGGTACGCGATGTCGTCGGCCACCGGCCCCAGATACATCGGCCAGTTGAGTCCGTCGGGCAGCGGGTACTCGCCCGCCATCGCGTTGGCGAGCAGATTGTCCACCGCGCCCTGGCTCCAACTCGTGCCGAACCGCGCCGCCTGTTCGGCCGTCGCCTTGGCCGGCCGCGGAATGCCCTGCGGCCAGTAGCCCCACGGCCGGTTGGTCCACACGTGCACCTCGTGCACGGCGCCGATCACGCCGGCCTGGATCCACTCGTTGATCAGTCGCGCGCCCTCGCCCGAATGTCCCTGGTTGCCCATCTGCGTCTTGACGCCCGTCCTGGCCGCCGTGGCGCGGAGCGCGCGGGCTTCGTACACCGAGTAGGTGAGCGGCTTCTGCACGTACACGTGCTTGCCGGCGAGCATCGCCGCGTTGGCCACCACGGCGTGGTTGTGGTCGGGGGTGGCCACCACTACGCCCTCGATGTCCTTCTGCTGGTCGAGCATCTGCCGCCAATCGGTGTACTTGCGGGCGGCGTCGAACTGCCGCTGGAGTTCCGCCCCCTCGGGGCGGGCCACGCCGTCGCCGGTCTTCAGTTTGGCGGCCACGTTGCGCGTCGAGTACGCGAGGTCCACGTCGCACACGGCCACGATGCGCTCGGTCTTGGAGAGTTCGAGCGCGTTCTCCGACCCCATGCCGCCGAATCCGACGATCGCCACCTGGAGCTGATCGCTGGGCGCCATGTAGCCCGGCCCGCCGAGCACGTGGCGGGGCACGATGGTCGGGAACGCGTGGGGGAGCACCACGGCACCGAGGGCCAGCTTGCCGGCATCGGACACGAATTCGCGGCGGGTGAACTTCTTGCGTGACATGTGAACGGGCCTCCGGTTCGATTTTCCGAGACAAGAGTGCACCCGCCGCAACGGCCCGGTCAATCGCGGCGCCGGTCGGCGCCCGCACGAACCGTCGGTCGCCAGCGGGCCCCATGTCCGCGGCCCCGAGTCCCGCCGGGGTGGCACCAGCGGACGAACGATCGAGGCCCAAACCGGCCATTTTGGCGCCCGCGGGGTAAAAAGGTGCTCCGAGCGACCAAATAGACTAGATTTGGAAAACGCCCAAAAAAGGACCTCGACGTGATCGAAGGATTTGAATTCGTGGACGGCGACCGCACGTTCACCTGTTCCGTGGGGAAGGCCGCCGCGGCGGGGAACGAGGCCTGGTGGTGGTTCACGGTGTCCACCGACGACCGCCAGCGCTACGCGCCATTCCGCGCCACGACGCGCGACACGCAGAAGACCATCCGGGCCCGGATCGTGGCCTATTACGATGAGTTGCTCGTTCGCCGCGCCGCGCCGGCCACGCCCTACTGGCGCCGCGGGCCGCAGCAGAACGACGCCGGCAAGGGCGTGCCGGGCGCCGCCGCCGCGGTGGCGGCGGCCGCCGTTCCGGCCAAGGCGGCCAAGCATGCGAAGCCGGCCAAGGTCGCCAGGTCCAAGGCGGCCAAGGCCAAGCCAAAGGCCAAAGCGGCGAAGTCCCGCCGCGGTTAGGCGGCGCGGATCCGGTCCCGCCGGTCCGGCTTCGTGCTGGTGGCCGCGCCGGGACCGGGGCATGTTTGGCGGCATGCGCCGTACCGCCCTCGCCCTTTCGCTCGCGCTGGCCGCCGCCTGCCGCGCGCCCGCGCCGCCGGCCGCCCGGCCCGGTCCGGCCCAGCCGCCATACCTGAACACTGATCTGCCCGCGGGCGCGCGTGCCGCCGACCTCGTGGGCCGCATGACGCTCGCCGAGAAGGTCGATCAACTCGAGAACGAAGCGGCGGCGATTCCGCGGCTGGGCGTGCCGTCGTACGACTGGTGGAACGAGGGGCTGCACGGCGTGGCCCGCGCGGGGGTGGCCACGGTGTTTCCGCAGGCCATCGGGCTCGCCGCCACGTGGGACACGGCGCTCGTGCACGGGGTGTCCACGGTGATCGGCGTCGAGGCGCGGGCCAAGTACGCCGCCGCCCAGGCCGCCGGCAATCACGGCGGCTACCACGGGCTCACGTTCTGGTCGCCGAACATCAATATCTTCCGCGATCCGCGATGGGGGCGCGGGCAGGAGACGTACGGCGAGGACCCCTGGCTCACCGGACGGATGGCGGTGGCCTTCGTGCGCGGGCTGCAGGGCGACGATCCGCACTATCTCCAGGCCATCGCCACGCCCAAGCACTTCGCCGTGCACAGCGGGCCGGATCCGGCCCGCCACGGGTTCGACGCGCAGATCAGCGACCGCGATCTGCGCGAGACCTACCTGGCGGCGTTCGAGGCGGCCGTGCGCGAAGGGGGCGCCGGGTCGGTGATGTGCGCGTACAACAGCGTGGACGGCGCGCCGGCGTGCGCCAGCCAGCGCCTGCTCGGCGACGTCCTGCGCGGGGAGTGGGGGTTCCGCGGCTACGTGGTGAGCGATTGCGACGCCGTGGCCGATATCGTGAGCGGGCACCACGCGGCGGCCACCGTGCCCGAGGCCGACGCGATGGCGTTGCGCGCCGGCACGGATCTCGATTGCGGCGGGTCGTACCGTCGGCTCGATAGCGCGGTGGCCCGCGGGCTCGTGCCCGAGGCGGACGTGGACTCGGCGGCCACGCGGCTGTTCACGGCGCGCATGCGGCTCGGCATGTTCGACCCGCCGTCCCGGGTGCCGTACGCGCAGATCCCGCCGGACTCCAACGACACGCCGGGACACGCCGCGCTGGCGCTGCGGGCGGCCGAGGAGGCCATCGTCCTGCTCAAGAACGACGGCGTGCTTCCGCTCAGGCGCGGGCTGGGGACGATCGCGGTGATCGGGCCCAACGCCGACGACGTCGACGTCCTGCTCGGCAACTACAACGGGACGCCGTCGGCGCCGGTGACGCCGCTGGATGGCATCCGGCGCGCGGCGGGCGCCGGCACGCGCGTGCTCTACGCGCGGGGGAGTTCGATTGCCGCGGGCCTGCCCGATCGCGTGCCGGATTCCACGCTGCTCTCCCAGGCGGTGGACGCCGCGCGCGCGTCGGACGTGGCGATCCTCGTGCTCGGGCTCTCGCCGCGGCTGGAAGGGGAGGAGATGGGGCTGCACATCCCGGGGTTCGAGGGAGGCGACCGCACGTCGCTCGACCTGCCGGCGCCGCAGGAGCGGCTGCTCGAAGCGGTGAGCGCCACGGGGAAGCCCGTGGTGGTCGTGCTGCTCTCGGGCAGCGCGGTGGCGGCCACCTGGGCCGCCGACCACGTGCCGGCGATGCTGGAGGCGTGGTATCCGGGGCAGGCGGCCGGGACGGCCATCGCCGCCGCGCTGTTCGGCGACGCGAATCCGGGCGGCCGGCTGCCGGTCACCTTCTACCGCTCGGTGGACGACCTGCCCCCCTTCGCCGACTACGCGATGGCCGGCCATACGTATCGCTATTTCGGCGGCCAGCCGCTCTATCCGTTTGGTTATGGATTGTCATATACGCGGTTCGCGTACGCCAACCTGCAGGTGCCGGACCGCGTGCGGGTCGGCGACACGCTGCGCGTGTCGGTGGACGTGCGCAACGCCGGCGACCGCGCCGGCGACGAGGTGGTGGAGCTCTACGCCGCCGACCGCACGGCGCCCGTGCCGGCGCCGATCCGCGCGCTGGCCGGGTTCGCGCGCGTGACCCTCCAGCCCGGGGAGCGGCGCCGGGTGCGCTTCGTGGTGCGCCCGCGGCAACTGTCGGTGGTGGACGACGCCGGCCGGTGGGTGGAGCCGCCGGCCACGTTCGAGATCTCCGTGGGCGGGGAGCAGCCCGATCAGGTCGGGGCCGCGCACGCCGCCACCACGGGCGTGCTGACGGGCCGCGTCACGGTCGTGCCCTAACCGCCGCCGTACAGGCGCACCACGACCGGCCCGGGCGCCGCCGCCGCGTCCTCGATCACCAGGCGCACCCGCCGCACGCGGCGCTCGGGAAAGCGATCGAGCCTGGCATAGCCGATCGTCGCGCCGCGCGCGAGCGGCGACCAGTCGCCGCCGTCGGCCCCGTCGAGCGCGTACCGGGCCACGGACTGTCCGCGCGCCACGGGCTCTTCCAGCCGCGCCACGGTCACCGCGGCCGGCGCCTCCAGATCCAGCGACAGCTCGGCCGTGCGCGTCGACGTGCGGGTCCAGTTCGCGCGAGCGCCCATGGCGAGATCGCGCGCGAACAGCGCCTCGCGGCGCGCCCGGAACGCGGCCAGCCGCTCCACGTCCGTGTGGTACAGCAGGCCTTCGCGCGTGGGCGGCACATTGAGCAGCAGCTTGGCATTGCGACCCACCGACGAGAAGTACAGATCGACGAGCGCGTCCGCCGTTCGCACGCGGTCGTTCTCGGCCGGATGGTAGAACCAGCCGGGCCGGATGGAGACGTCGGCCTCGGCGGGGCGCCACACCGAGCCGGCGGGATCGCCGTGTTGGAGCGAGGGGACCACCTTCGGTCCGCTCTCGCCGGGAACGGTCACCGCCGCGGGGTCCACGGTGGACCAGTTCGGGTCGCCCGCCTCGCCGAGTTCGTTGCCGCACCAGCGCACGTCGGGTCCGGCGTCGGAGAACATGACCGCGCCCGGCTGGAGGCGTCGCACCGTGCTCCAGAAGCGCGGCCAATCGTACACCTGTTTGCGGCCGTTCGGGCCTTCGCCGTTGGCGCCGTCGAACCAGACTTCGCCGATCGGGCCGTAGCGGGTGAGGAGTTCGGTGAGCTGATCGCAGTAGAGATCGTTGTAGCGGGGCGAGTCGCCGTAGGCCGGGTTGTTGCGGTCCCACGGCGAGAGGTAGAGGCCCGCTCGCAGCCCCTCGGCGCGGCAGGCGTCCGCGAACTCGCGCACCACGTCGCCGCGGCCGCCCCGCCACGGGCTGGAGGCCACCGAGTGCGCGGTCGTGGCGGTGGGCCAGAGGCAGAAGCCGTCGTGGTGCTTGGCGGTGAGGATCATGGCGCGGAAACCGGCGGCGCGCGCGGCGCGGGCCCACTGACGCGCGTCGAACGCCGTGGGATCGAAGATCGCCGGGTTCTCGGTGCCGTCACCCCACTCGCGATCGGTGAAGGTGTTCACCCCGAAATGGCAGAACATGGCGAGTTCGTCGCGTTGCCATTCGAGTTGGGCGGGTGACGGCGCCGGGCGAGCGAGGCCACGCGGGCGGGGCGCCGCGCTCCCGACGGGCAGCCGGCAGCCGACGACGGCCGCGGCGCCGGCGATCACGAACGACCGACGGTCCATGCTACCCGGGCGCGGCGAGCAGCGCGGCGATGTCCGTGCCGATGCTCGCCGGCGTGTCGGCCGGTCCGTAGCGCCGGAGCACCGTGCCGTCGCGCCCGACCAGAAACTTGGTGAAGTTCCACTTGATGGCTTCGCTGCCGAGCAGCCCGGTCTGGGCCGACTTGAGGAGCTGGTAGAGCGGGTGGGCGTTGGGCCCATTGACGTCGATCTTGGCGAACAGGGGAAAGGTCACGCCGTAGTTCCTGGTGCAGAACGCGGCGATCTCCTCCTCGCTGCCCGGTTCCTGGTGGCCGAACTGGTCGCAGGGAAATCCCAGGACGGCGAATCCCCGTGTGGCGTGGGTGCGGTGCAGGGTCTCGAGGCCCTCGTACTGCGGGGTGAATCCGCACTGGCTGGCCACGTTCACCACGAGCAGCAGCCGGCCGCGGTAGGGGGCGAGCGTGCCCACGACGCCGTCGATGGTGGTGACCGGGATGTCGTAGAGGTTCATGCCGCCGAACTCCGTGCGCCGCTCATGCCGCCGGCCGGCGTCAGGAGGCGGCGCGCTCTTCGAGTTGCGCCACGATGACGTAGCGGGGCGGCCGTGGCGGAGCGCCCGTGCCGGCCGCGATCGGTTTGTCGTCGGTCATGCGATGGACCGTGATGAACTGCGTCGGCACCTCGCGGTCGTGCTCGTCGCGCAGGTGGAGCGCGAACGCGTCCACGGCGCGCTGCGACTCGACGACCCGCCGCACCGAGGATCCCGCGCCGAGCGACGCCCGGAGGATCCTGACCTGCTCGTCGCGCGATAGGGTGGCGAGCAGTTCGGGGGCCGGGAGCGGGGCGTCGGCCTCGAACTCGTTCATCGCCCGCTGCAGCGCCGAGAGGATCGGCTCGATCCGCTCGAACGGCGGTTCCGGCTCGAAGATGCCGCTCTGCTCGCCCGCAGTGCCGGTCATACCTAAATTGGTATGACCGAGCAATTCGTCGTGACTCCAGAGGGAATATGGCAGGCGGGCGCCCGGTGCGGGGTGATGGAGGATCGGTCACCAGTGCACCATCATGGGGCGGTGGCGCGCCGCGCGCCAGGGACCCGCGGCCACCCGGCCGCCGGTGGGCGGCGCGGGCGTCGGTCGCGATACGCGTGGGCGGGGTCCGCCAGCCGCTCGGCGCGGCCGTCAGTCGCGGTACGGGTAGTCGGGATCCGCCAGGCGCTCGGCGCGGGCCGTGGCTTCGGGGCCCGCGATCTCCTTGGCCATGTGCAGCAGCATCGGACTCAGGTGCTGTCCGTATCGCACCACGCTGGCGGCGCGGGCGCGGCGGGCGAGCAGGAACGCGAGAAACGACTGGTCCCTCTTCTTCGCGTTGCACTCGGGGCAGGAGAGCACGAGGTTGTCGCGCCGGTCGTACGCCGTCTTGCCGCGCCGGGGGGTGACGTGGTCGAGGGTGATCAGGTCGGGGTCGATGCGGCGCTCGCAATAGGCGCACACCGGGCCGTGCTGGGCCAGCAGCCAGCGCCGCGTTTCGAGATACGCGGCGCGCGTGGTGGGCAGCGACGTCTCCTGCGATGCGCGGCCGGCGCCGGCGCCGCCCCCACCGCCGCGGCGGCCGCCGCCGCGGCGGCGCGAGCGTCCCGACCCGGCGGACTTGGTGGCCGGCTTTCCGTGGGCCGGCGGGTGGCTGCTCGACCGCGGGTGGCCGACCGCCTTGGCATGCCCCGACGACGGCGAACTCGAGCCGCGTTTAGTGGGCTTGTTCGTCACCGCGAAGCGGAGGGGGAAGGTTGGGGCACGGGCATGGCTTGGGGAAAGATAGCGCCTCGGGGCGAACCGCCTATCCCCGCCTTTCGCCGGGGCCTATGTTCGGGGCGGATCGCCGTCCCACGCGCCCCGTCATGACCCGTTGCCCGTTCCGATTCGTCAGCCTGGCGCTCGCCGCCATGACCGCCGCCGCGGCCGTCGCCTCGCCGGCCGCGGCCCAGCACGCGGCTCCGGCGCTGTATCGCGATTCCACCGCGCCGGTGGACGCGCGGCTCCGCGATCTCATGGGGCGCATGACGCCGCAGGACAAGTTCTGGCAGTTGTTCATGATTCCGGGAGATCGCGACCGTCCGGCGGAGGACTACTCCCACGGCGTCTTCGGCCTGCAGATCTCCGAGGCGCCGGCCGGCGATTCCGTGCCGGTGGCCGACGCCGCGCGCCGCCAGGCCGAACGGATCAATGCCATCCAGCGGTACTTCACGGACAGCACGGCGCTCGGCATTCCGATCCTGCCGTTCGACGAGGCGGTGCACGGGTTGGTGCGCGAGGGGGCCACCGTGTTCCCGCAGGCGATCGCGCTGGCGGCCACGTGGGATACGGCGCTCATGGCGCGCGTGGCCGGCGCCATTGCCGGGGAAACGCGGAGCCGCGGCGTGCGGATGGTGCTCTCGCCGGTGATCAACCTGGCGAGCGACGTCCGCTGGGGCCGGGTGGAGGAGTCGTATGGAGAGGATCCGTATCTCACGTCGGCCATGGCGCGCAATTTCATCGGGCCCATCCAGGGGGCCGGGATCGTCGCCACGCCCAAGCACTTCGTGGCCAACGTGGGCGAGGGGGGGCGCGACAGCTATCCCATCGACTGGGACGGCCGGGTGCTGGGCGAATACTTCCTGCCGCCGTTCAAGGCCGCCGTGACCGAGGCCGGCGCCGGCGCGGTGATGACGGCCTACAATTCGGTGGGCGGCGTTCCCGCCACGCAGAACCGCGGCCTGCTCACCGATCTGCTCCGGCGGGACTGGGGGTTCGCCGGATTCGTCATCTCCGACGCGGCGGCCACCGGCGGGCCGACGGTGCTGCAGCACACCGAAGCGAGCACGGCCACGGCCGCGCGCGACGCGTTCGCCGCCGGCCTCGACGTGGTATTCCAGTCTTCATATTCCCAGTACCGGCCGTACCTGGCCGCGTTCGCGCGCGGGCTGGTGCCGGGTCCGGCGATCGATTCGTCGGTCGCGCGCGTGCTGCGCGCCAAGTTCCGGCTCGGCCTGTTCGACCACCCGTTCGTCGATCCGGACGCCGCCGCGGCGGAGAACGGCAGCGCCGCGCACCTGGCGCTGGCCCGCCAGGCGGCGCGCGAAGCGATCGTGCTGCTGAAGAACGACGGCGGCCTCCTGCCGCTGCCGGCGAACGTGGGCACGGTGGCCGTGATCGGCGCCGACGCGGCCGAGGCGCGGCTGGGCGGGTACAGCGGCCCCGGGCTGCGGCGCGTCTCCATGCTCGCCGCGCTCCGCGAGCGGCTGGGCGCGGGGCGCGTGCGTTACGCGGCGGGCCCCGGGCGGCTGGCGACGGACCACGTGGTCGTGCCGCCGAGCCAGCTCTCGAGCACCGTGAACGGGCGCGCCGTGCCCGGGCTCCGTGGCCAATACTGGGACAACAACCGGCTCGCCGGCTCGCCCGTGCTGGAGCGCACCGACCCCGCCATCGACTTCGCGTGGACGCTCGACTCGCCCGGCCGCGGCCTTCCCTTCGACTGGTACTCCGCGCGCTGGACGGGGACGATCACCGTGCCTGCCGGCGGCGTGCATCGCCTGGGCGTGGAAGGCAACGACGGCTACCGGCTCTATCTCGACGGCACGCTGCTGATCGACGATTGGATCAAGCGGTCGTACGGCACTCGGCTGGCCGACGCGGCGCTCGCTCCCGGCAGCGTGCACGACCTCCGGCTGGAGTACTTCGAGAGCACCGGCAACGCTCGGCTGAAACTGGTATGGGACGCGGGCGTGCCCGACGACTGGCGGGCGTGGATCGACAGCGCCGTAGCGGTGGCGCGCGCGAGCGACGTGGCGGTGGTCGTGGCCGGCATCGAGGAGGGCGAGTTTCGCGATCGGGCGCTGCTGGGTCTGCCGGGCCATCAGGAGGACCTCATCAGGGCCGTGGCCGCCGCCGGCAGGCCCACGGTCGTGGTGCTCGTCGGGGGGAGCGCGATCACGATGTCCGGCTGGCTCGACCGGGTCGGCGCCGTGCTGGATGCCTGGTACCCCGGCGAGCAGGGCGGTCCCGCCGTGGCCGACGTGCTGTTCGGCGACGCCGATCCGGCCGGCCGCCTGCCGATCACCTTTCCGGTGGCCGAAGGGCAGCTCCCGCTGGTCTACGATCACCAGCCGACGGGGCGCGGCGACGACTACGTGGACCTCACCGGGCAGCCGCTCTTTCCGTTCGGGTTCGGCCTCAGCTACACGGTGTTTGAGTATTCTAATCTCGCCATCGCCCCCGACTCGATCGGCCCCGACGGCGCCGCCCAGGTGCGCTGCACCGTGAAGAACACGGGCGGCCGGGCCGGAGACGAGGTGGCCCAGCTCTACCTCCACGACGTGCTCGCGTCGGTGGGGCGCCCGGTGATGCAGCTCGCTGGCTTCCGGCGGGTCCATCTCGAGCCGGGCGATTCGACGGTGGTCACCTTCGGCCTCGGGGCCGACGCGCTGCATCTGTTGAACGCGGACCTGAAGTGGGTGGTGGAGCCCGGCGCCTTTCGCGTGATGGTGGGGGCGAGTTCCCGGGACATCCGGCTCCGCGGGGCGCTCGTCGTGCGCTGAGCGGCGCGGCCGGCGCCCGGTCAACCGTCGTAGGTCGCCGCCGCCGACAGCGCTTCGACGCGCTCGCTCGCGGCGGCCCACTGCGCGAGCGCCGCATCCATGGCGCGTTTGCGCGCCTCCAGATCGAGCCCCAACCGCCTGGCTTCGGCCACGCCGTCGGGGCGGGCGTACAGTTCGGGGTCCTCGAGGGCCACGGTGAGCGTCCGCACGTCGGCTTCGGCGCGTTCGACGCCGGCCTCGGCGTCCGCCAGTTCGCGCTCGGCGGC
The DNA here is from genome assembly GCA_963729495.1 of uncultured Gemmatimonadaceae bacterium. GTDB lineage: Bacteria > Gemmatimonadota > Gemmatimonadetes > Gemmatimonadales > Gemmatimonadaceae > JAGWRI01. The sequence goes on along the minus strand of CAVSOM010000010.1, from coordinate 174,523 downwards.
GCGGAGCAGCTTGCGCGAGTCGGCGCGGCCCGGCGCGGCCGGCCGGTCGCGCGTACCGGCCGCCACCCGCTGGCGCTCGTGCATCCGGCGCAGCGCCTCGTCCTCCGACGCCCGCACCGAGGCGGCGTGGGCGCGCTCGGCGCTCACGCTCTCCCAGTCGCCGAAGCCGTCGTTGAATTCGGTGATGTGCCGCTCGTGCAGCACCCAGACTCTGGTCGTGAGCGCGCGCAGCAGCTCGCGATCGTGGCTCACCAGGATCACCGTGCCGTCGTAGGCGTCGACGGCGTCTTCCAGCGCCTCGATCGATTCGACGTCGAGATGGTTGGTGGGCTCGTCGAGGACCAGCAGGTTGGCGCGGGAGAGCATCAGCATGGCCAGCGCCACGCGCGCGCGCTCGCCGCCCGAGAGCGTGTCGACGCGGCGCTGCACCTCGTCGCCGGAGAAGCCGAACCGGCCCAGGTGCCCCTGCACGAAACGGCGCTCCCAGGTGGGGCGCAGCGCCTCGATCGCGCCGTAGATCGTCTGGTCGAGGGGCACCTGGGAGAGGTCCTGGCGGTACCAGCCGGCGTCGATCGAGTTGCCGATGCGGAGCTCGCCGCCGGCCACCGGGTGCTCGCCGAAGAGGGCGCGGATGAGCGTCGTCTTGCCCGCGCCGTTGGGGCCGACGAGCCCGAGCACGTCGCCGCGCATGAGCGTGCCGTTGAAGCGTTCGACGAGCACGCGCTCGCCGATGCGCACCGTGACGTCGGCTGCCTGCACTACGCGATCGCCGCCCCGGTGGTGGGCGTCGAACCGCAGCGCCATCGTGTCCTCGCCCTCCACCGGGGCGCTCAGCCGCGGCAGCCGCTCCAGCCGCTTGCGCCGCCCCTTGGCCTGGCGCGTGTTCTGCCCGGCGATGTTGCGCGCGATGTAGTCGCTCTCCTGGGCGATCACGCGCTGCTGCTGGTCGAACGCCCGTTGCTGCGTGAGCCGGCGTTCGGCGCGCTGCTGCACGAAGGCGTGGTATCCGGCGGCGTAGGGCGTGGCCGAACCGCCTTCGAAGTGCAGCATGTGATCCACCGTGCCGGCCAGGAAGGCGCGGTCGTGGCTCACCAGCAGCACCGTCTTGTCGAGGTCCCGGAGGTACTGTTCGAGCCACTGCGTGGTCTCGAGGTCCAGGTGGTTGGTGGGTTCGTCGAGCAGGAGCACCTGGGCGTTGCTCATGAGCTGGCGGGCGAGGCCCAGCCGCCCGCGCTCGCCGCCGCTCAACACCCCCACCGGGGTCGCGCGCGCCGCGGCGGGATCGAACCCGAGTCCGTGGAGCACGGCGTCGATGCGCGACGTGACCGCGTATCCGCCTTCGTGTTCGAACCGCTCGAGATCGCGGCCGTACCGATCCATGGCGGCCGGCGACGAATCGTGGGCGAGCGCCGCGGCCTGATCGACCAGCGACCGTTCGAGGGCGAGCAGGTCGCGCAGCTCGCCGGCCGCGGCCTCCCACACCGTGATCGCGTCGCCGAAGTCGCGGTGCTGCTCCAGCAGCGACACCCGCACGCCGGGTTGGCGCGCGATCGCGCCGCGCGTGGGCTCCATCTCGCCGGTGAGCAGGCGGAACAGGGTGGTCTTGCCGGTGCCGTTGCGGCCGACGACGCCCCACCGGTCGCCCGCCCCCACGGTGAACGTGACGTCGGAGAAGAGGGTCGTGGCGCCGAAGTCGACGCCGACGCCGGAAAAGGAGATGAGCGTCACGTCAGCGGGCGCCCGCGACGCGTCGGCGTCCCGTCTTGCAGACGGCGCGCAGCGGGCAGGCGTCGCATCGCGCCACGCGGGCCGTGCACACCAGGGCGCCCAGCTCCATCAGCGCCTGATTGTGCGTCCACGTGGCCTTGCCGGTGCGCGGCAGCACGCGTTCGGCGACGGACCGGAGCGTGGTGAGGTCGCGGGGGCGCTTGGGGTCGAGCCCGGGCGCGAACGCCCGGGTGAGCACGCGCGCCGCGTTGGTATCGACCGCGGCGGCGCGCCGCTCGTAGGCGAAGCTGGCCACGGCGCCCGCCGTATAGGCCCCGATGCCGGGCAGGGCGCGGAGCGCGTCGGGGTGCGCGGGGAGGACGCCGTCGCCGGTGGCCGTGACGCGGCGGGCGAGGGCGTGCAGGTTGCGGGCCCGCGCGTAATAGCCCAGGCCGTCCCACGCTTCGCGGACGCGCCGGGGCGTGGCGCCGGCCAGCGCCTGCACGGTGGGGAACGACGCCAGGAATCGCGGATAGAACTCGAGCACGCGCGCCACCTGCGTCTGCTGGAGCATCAGCTCCGAGACCAGCACGCGATACGGGTCGCGCGTGCGGCGCCAGGGCAGGTCGCGGTGGCCCCGCCGGTACCAGGCGCGCAGCCGTCGCGAGAATTCGGCGGCCGTCGCCGGGTCCACGCGCGGTGTCCGGGCGCGGGGGGCGCGGGCGGGGCGCGTCGAGTTCGAGTTCGTGGCGGCGGAAGGCGACCGGGGCATCGGCGGGATCGGGGCGTCGGGAATGGCGGCCCCGAAAGCTAATGCCGGCGGGTGGGCGCGGCGGCTACGAGACCTTGCGCGTCTTGCGCTTGAGGAAGTCCATCAGAATGAACTGGCCGAGCGTCATCGTGGTGGTGAAGTAGGCCTTGCCGCGGCTGATCTCCGAGACGCGCTTGACGAACTCCACCAGCGCCCGGTCGCGGGCCAGCATGAAGGTGTTGATCATGACGCCGCTCTGGCGGCAGCGGGCCACTTCCTTGAGCGTCGCGGTGATCACGGTGAGGTCGAGGCCGAACGCGTTCTTGTAAATCTGCCCGTCGGGCATCGTGAGGGCGCTCGGTTTGCCGTCGGTGATCATGATGATCTGCCGCATGTCCTTTTTCTGCGCGAGCAGCAGGCGGCGGGCCAGTTTGAGGCCCTCGGCCGTGTTGGTGTGGTACGGGCCCACCTGCGCCGAGGCGAGGGCCCCGATGGGGATCTCCTCGGCGGAGTCGTGGAACAGGACCACCTGGAGCGTGTCGCCGGGGAACTGGGTGTGGATGAGGTGGGTGAGGGCGAGGGCGACCTTCTTGGCGGGGGTGAACCGATCCTCGCCGTAGAGGATCATCGAGTGCGAGCAGTCGAGCATCAGCACGGTGGCGCACGACGAGCGGTATTCGGCCTGGTGCACCATCAGGTCGCCGTAGTCGAGGTCGATCGGCACCTCGACCCTGCCCGTGCGGGCGAGAGCCTTCTTGAGCGTCTCGGTGACGTCCAGGTTCATCACGTCGCCGAACTCGTACGGCTTGCTCCACCCGTCGGATTCGATGCCGGTGGCGAGGTGCGGCGTCTCGTGGCTGCCGGCGCTGGATTTGCCGAGCGACCCCAGCAGGTTACGTAAAGTCTTATAACCGAGGAAGTCGATGCCCTTCTCGGTGAGGTTGAACTGGACGTCGCGGGCGGCGGCCTGGGCGAGGCTGCCCGGTCCCTCCACGGGTTGGTGGCCGCCCGGCATCTGCGGAGGCGCGTCGAGGTTGAGGAAGCCCTCGTCGATCAGGCGCTGGACGAGGGCGTCGAGCAGCGTGGCGAGTCTGGCCTGGGCCTCGTCGTCCCCCTCGCCGCGGAGGGCCTCGAGCATCTCGGGGGTGAACTGGCCGCTCTCGATGAGCGCGTCGAGGATGGCCTGGCGGAGGGCGTCGAGGGAACGGTCGTGTGCGTCGTTGAAGTCGAAGTTCCCCTGGGAGGGGAGATTGCCGCCGGCGAACCCCGACTGGAGCAGGAAGTCGGCGAGCTTGTCGAGCAGCGCCTGGAGGTCCACCTGGTCGGCAGATTCGGGGCTGAACTTGGTGTAGGTGTGGAATCGCATGCAGGCCTCTTCCCACAACAATACCCGGGGGCCGGAGGGAGTGCCAAGCAAAGCAGCGGCAACGGACCAACGGAAAGCCGTGAGCCGTGGGCGGACCGCCATGGACCATCCGCCACGCGAGCTCCCATGACCCCCCTCTCCCGGTGGGCTTCGTGTGGGTCGAGGGGGGGCCGCCGTATATTCCGCGGATGCCGACGGCGAATCCGTTTCGCGCCCTGGTCAAGCACCGGAACTTTCGGTTGTTCTGGTTCGGCCAGACGCTCTCGCTCATCGGCACGTGGATGCAGACGATGGCGCTGGGGTGGCTCGCCCTCCAGCTCACCAACAGCCCCTTCCTCGTGGGGCTCGTGGCTTCGGCCACCGCCTGGCCCATCGTCGGCTTCTCGATCGTCGCCGGCGTGGTCGTCGACCGGCGCGACAAGCTGCGGCTGGTCAAGCTGAGCGAGGCGCTGCTGCTGGCCCAGGCGGCGCTGCTCTGGTGGATCACCTGGTCGGGTCGCGCCACGATCTGGTGGCTCGTCGTGCTCGCCTTCGCCAACGGACTCATCAGCACGCTCGAGATCCCGGCGCGGCAGTCGCTCATGGTCGAACTGGTAGGCCGAGAAGACCTGCGCGAGGCGATCGCCCTCAACTCCAGCGGCTTCAACCTCGCCCGCATCGTCGGCCCCGCCATCGGCGCCATTGCCGTCGCCCGGCTCGGCATCTCCTGGTGCTTCGGCCTCAACGCGCTCAGCTATCTCACCGTGCTCGGCAGTCTGTACATGATGGAACTCCCGCCCTGGCGGCCCACGCCGGTCGTGACCTCGCCGCTCGCCGGCGCGGTGGAGGGGATCCGCTACCTGCGCGACACGCGCGTCGTCGCCGCGATGATGAAGGTGGTCACCGTGTACTCGGTGCTGGGGGTGCCGTACCTCGTGCTCATGCCGGTCGTGGCGCGCGACCGGCTCCACCTCGGCGCCGGCGGCTACGGGCTGCTGCTCGCCTGCGTCGGGGTGGGTGGCCTCGGGGGCGCGCTCTGGCTGGCGGCGGTGGGCGGCAGCCGCGCCCGCGGGCGCACCTGGGAATCCGGCACCCGCGCCTACGCCCTGTTGCTCGTGCTCTTCGGCCTCGTGCCCTGGCCCTGGCTCGCGTATCCGGCGCTCCTCGCCACCGGCTTCGCGATGATCGTGAGCGGGGCGCTGGCCAACGGCATGCTGCAGTCCCTCGTGCCCGACGAGATGCGCGGCCGGCTCATGGCGGCGTACTCGTTCGTGGTCGTCGGGCTCTCGCAGGCCGTCGGGTCGCTCATCGCCGGCACGGTGGCCGAGCGCTGGGGCGATCAACTGGCCATTTCTGGCACGGCGGCGGTGATTCTCGCGTATTGTGTCATGGCGTTCCGGAAGAGCCCCGACCTGCGCGAACTCTGAGGCGCGATGTACTCCACGTGCATGTTCTGCAATTCGGATCTCGGCGCGAACGAGGTGATCGAGCACTTCCCGGTCGGCCGCCGGCTGGCGTTCGATTCGGCCACGGGGCGCTTGTGGGTGGTGTGCCGGAAATGCGAGCGGTGGAACCTGAGCCCCATCGAGGAGCGATGGGAAGCCGTGGAGGAGTGCGAGCGCGCGTTCCGCGACACGAAGCTGCGCGCCTCCACCGACAACATCGGGCTGGCCCGGGTGAGTGAGGGGCTGGAGCTGGTGCGCATCGGGCGGCCGCAGCGTCCGGAAATGGCGGCGTGGCGCTACGGCGACCAGTTCGGGCGGCGGCGGCGGCGCTACTACACGTATACTGCGGTCGGCGCCGTCGCCATGGGTGGTGTGCTCGTGGCCGGCCCCATGCTCGGCCTCTACGCCGCGGGCAGCATGGGCAGCCTCGTCCAGGTGCCGCAGTGGATCTTCAGGGCGTACCGCAGCGCCACGGGCAAGGTGAAGATCGCGTTGCCGTGGTTGGATGAGCCGTACGTCATTTCGGCCTCGCACGTGCAGAGCGCGTCGCTCATGCACGACGACAACGCACTCGGCTGGGCTCTCCACGTACGGATCTCGAAGGACAGGTTCAAATTGCCGGACGCTCCCGCGCGGATCACCGACCCACCGGTGCCGCGCATCGTGACGTACAAGGCCCACCCCAACCAGCCGATTGCGGTATTCACGGGAACCGAAGCGATCCGGATTGCGGGGAGGATCCTGCCCAAGGTGAACATCAGCGGGGCCGGCGCGGACGACGTGAAGCGCGCCGTCGGGCTGCTCGAAGCCGACGCCGATCCGGCGCGGTTCTTCGGGCGGCAAGTGGCCGGGAGAACGCTCACCGGAGGCGGCCAGGCGTTGGGCAAGATCCCCAAGCCCGTCCGCCTCGCCCTCGAGATGTCGGCCCACGAAGATACCGAACGCCGTGCCCTCGAAGGCGAACTCGCCATGCTCGATGCCGCGTGGAGGGAGGCCGACGAGATCGCCGGCATCGCCGACAACCTGCTGCTGCCCGCCGAGGTGGATACCTGGTTCGCCCGGCTCAAGCGGCGGCGGTAGCGGCCGCGCGGGTCAGAGGAACCGCTCGCGCGCCAGGTCGATCACCACGCGCGCCGCGCCCTCGATGCCCAGCGTGCCGGTGTTGACGCACAGGTCGTAGTTCTCTTCGGCGCGCCACTCGCGGTTCCAGTGTTGGCGCACGTACTGCTCGCGTTGGCGGTTCGTCGTCTCCACGACGCGCCGCGCCTCGTTGTGCGACACGCCCCGCTCGGTCATCACGTACGCCGCCAGCGCTTCCATCGGCGCGTAGCAGAACACGTGCAGCGCGTCGGGGCGGTTGGCCAGCACGCACTGCGCGCCGCGTCCCACCAGCACGGCGTGTCCCGTCTGCACCGCCTCCTCGATCACCGCCCGCGTCACGGCCACGATCCGTTCGTCCGTCGGGGGCAGCGCCGCGTCCACCAGCGGCAGCATTTCCGGCGTGCTCAGCGTCATGGCCGCCGCCAGCCGCTCGGCGAGCGACGGCACCCGCTCCTCATGCGCCGAGACCTCGGCCACCGAGACGCCCAGGCGCCGGGCCACCGCGTCCACGACCGCGTTGTCGAGCAGATCCCAACCCAGCGCGTCGGCCACGCGCTGGGCCACGTGCGAGCCGCCCGAGCCGAACATCCGCGAGATGGTGACGATGGCCATCGCGTCAGCGCCCGGCGAGGGCGCGGGTCCGCACCTCTTCGACGATCGCGAAGCCGAGCGCCGTCCACGCCGACGCGGCCGCGTCGCCGGGCACGTTGTGCAGGCGCATCTCGGTGAGCCCGCGCTCGGCGCACCAGGCGTCGGCCCGGTCGAGGAGCGCCCGCAACACGCCGCCGCGGCGGAACGCCGGCCGCACGTACACCGACGACACGTAGGCGAAGCGCTCCGGTTCGAGCAGGGGCGAGGCGAGCGATTCGGTGCACCGCAGCAGGCCGACCGGCCGGCCGCCGCACTCGGCCACGAAGAACACGTCGCGGTCGGACGCGAGCTGCTGGGCGCACAACGCCGGGGCCCGCGCCTCGGCCTCGGCATGGATGCGGCCGTACACCGGATGGGCCGCATATTCGTGCAGCAGGGCGAGGCGCAGCGTGGCGATCGCGTCGGCGTCATCGGCCTCGGCGCGGCGCACCGAGAGCGGTGCGCCGCCTGGCGCCGCGACGACGGGCTCGACCTGGGGGACGGGCATCGGGCCGGGCTAGCCGAGGCCGCCGCCGAAGAAGTCCTGATTGGGCCGGCGCCGCGGCTCGGGCACGGCGCGCGTGTACCGGCCCCCGTCGCTGCGCGAGATGCGCCGCCGGGCGACGAGCGCTTCGAGCACCAGCTCGCAGGCCGCCACCGACTGGGCGTCGTCGTCGTCGGCCGCGAGCCCCGTGCGATGCACGAGCCCCACGAGATCGGGCACGACGTCGAACCCCTGGAGTACGATGCCGGGCCTGGCGTCGTCGGTCACCTGCAGCGCGGCGCCCTCGTCGAACCACATCACGATCTCGTCCACGTTCGCGCCGCCGGCCCGCTCCTCGAACGTCTCGTCGGCCGCCTTGCGGATCAACTCGCGCGCGATCGTGGCGCCGCCCACCAGTTCGCCCTCGTACTCGAGTTCGAGCTTGCCGGTGATGGCGGGCAGCGCCGCGTAGACGTCCGAGACGCGCGGCACGATCTCCTCCTCCCCCGTCGCCACCGCGCGCCGCTCGGCGTTGGAGATCACGTTCTCGAGCACCGAGATCGGCATGCGCTGCGACACGCCCGACCGCTTGTCCACGCGGCGATCGACGCGGGCCGCGAACGCGATGCGCTCCACCAGCTCGGCCACGAAGTCGGGCACGCGCACCGGCCGATCGCCGCGCGCCGTCCACGCTTCCTGCGCCGTGATCGAGATGCCGAGGTCCACCGTTTCCGGGTAGTGCGTCATGATCTCGCTGCCGATACGATCCTTGAGCGGCGTGATGATCTTGCCGCGCGCCGTGTAGTCCTCGGGGTTGGCGGTGAAGCAGAGCTGCACGTCGAGCGCCAGCCGCACCGGGTAGCCCTTGATCTGGACGTCGCCTTCCTGCATGACGTTGAACAGGCCCACCTGCACCTTGCCGGCCAGGTCGGGCAGTTCGTTCAACGCGAAGATGCCGCGGTTGGCGCGCGGCAGCATGCCGTAATGAATGGTCAGCTCGTCCGACAGCAGATGCCCGCCGCGCGCCGCCTTGATCGGATCGAGGTCGCCGATCAGGTCGGCGATCGTGACGTCGGGCGTGGCCAGCTTCTCCACGTACCGGTTGTCGCGCCCCACCCAGGCGATGGGCGTGTCGTCGCCCGCTTCGGCGATCAGCGTGCGGGCGGCCTTGGAGATCGGCGCGAACGGATTGTCGTTCACCTCGCTCCCCGCGACGATCGGCATGGCATCGTCGAGCAGGGTCGTGAGGGCGCGCAGGATGCCGCGACTTGGCCTGCCCGCGCAGCCCCAGCAGGATGAAGTTGTGCCGGGAGAGAATCGCGTTGACGAGCTGCGGCATCACGGTGTCTTCGTAGCCGAGCACGCCCTCGAACAGCGGCGCGTCGGTGCAGAGCCGGGCCAGCAGGTTCCGGCGCATCTCGTCCTTCACCGAGCGCAGGGCCCGCGCGGGAACGCCGAAGGGCGAGCGCTTGAGCGCGCCGAGGGTGTCGGGAAGCTTCGTCACGGGCAACTCCTGGGCAGGAATCGGAATCAGCCACGCCGGCCGGAGCGGCGCAAGGGGCGGTCAGTCGGCCGGCGCGACGTCCACGAGATTGTCGTAGAACACCGGTCCGTGTCCCATGTCCGTCTCGCGTTGCGAGGTGGTCTGATTGGCATTGGCGCCGTCCGCGGCGAGCTTGCCCCACCAGACGGACGGCGCCCACACCACGCCTTCGCGGATCGCGTCCTCGACGCGGGCCACGGCCGTGAATGCGCCGCGATCGTTGCGCACCGCCACGCGCATGCCCGGCGCGATCCCCCGGCGCTCGGCGTCGGCCGGGTGCAGCACGCATTCGGGCTCGCGCGCCGAGCGGCGCAGCGAGTCGACGTTGACGAAGGTGGAGTTCAGGAACTGATGGGCCGGCGACGAGATGAGCACCAACGGATACCGCTCGGCGAGCGCCGGATCGCGTTCGGGGCTCTCGTACGGAGGCGTGTAGGCGGGGAGCGGATCGAGGCCCATCTCCCGCATGCGGGCCGAATAGAACTCGCACTTGCCGCTCGGCGTGCGGAATCCGCCCTCGGCGAACGGCAGATACGGCCGCGGCACGTTGAGGCGAAGCCATCCGCGTTCGAGCAGGGCGTCGAACGTCACGCCGCGCAGCATCTCGCTCGGCGCGTCGAGCGCCTGGCGGATGAGCGTCAGGTCGTCGTCGCGGAGCGCGGCGTGGTCGAGCCCCATGTGCCGCGCGAGGAGGCGGAAGATCTCCGTGTTCGGCTTGCTCTCGCCCAGCGGGGCGATCGACGGCCGGTTGAGCGTTACGTAATGATGTCCGTAGGCCAGGTGGACGTCCCAGTGCTCGAGCTGCGTGGTGGCGGGCAGCACGTAATCGGCCCAGTCGGCGGTGTCGGTCTGGAAGTGCTCCAGCACCACCGTGAACAGGTCCTCGCGGGCCAGGCCGCGCAGCACGGCGTTGCGGTCCGGCGCCACGGCGGCCGGGTTGGAGTTGTACACGACGAGCGCGCGCACCGGCGGGCCGCCCACGCCGGCGTCGGGTCGATTGAGCGCGTCGCCGAGGCGGATCATGTTGATCGTGCGCACCGGCGGCGACAGGTCGGGACGCCGCAGCGCGTGCTCGTCGAACTCGAAGTTGGCGCTCGTCGAGAGCTGCACCCCCCCGCCGGCCCGCCGCCAGTGCCCGGTGACGGCGGGCAGGCAGGCGATCGTGCGCACCGCCATGCCGCCGCCGGCGTGGCGCTGCAGGCCGTAGTTCACGCGAATGAACGCCGCGCGCGCGCCGCCCGTACGCGGCGCCCAGCCGCTCGATCGTCGCCGCGTCGAGGCCGGTGATCGCGGCCACGCGGGCGGGTGGATACTCGGCCACGCGCGCGCGGAGTTCGCGCTCGCCAAGGGTGTGGCGCGCCAGATAGTCGGCGTCCTCGAGCCCGCGCGCGAACAGCACGTGCATCATGCCGAGCGCCAGCGCGGCGTCGGTGCCGGGCCGGATCCCGATCCATTCGTCGCACTGGGCCGCCGTGCGCGTGCGGATCGGATCGATGGCGATTACCCGCGCGCCCTTCTCGCGCGCCGCGAGGACGAACGGCCAGAGGTGGGGATTCGACGTGAGCGTGTTGGTGCCCCAGAGCAGCACGAGATCGCTCTCGGGCACCCCTTCGGCGTCGGCGCCGATGTTCGCGCCGACCGTCATCCGCATGCCCATCGCGCCGGCCACCGCGCAGATCGTGCGATCGAGCCTGGACGCGCCGAGCAGGTGGAAGAACCGGCGATCGATCGACGCACCCTGCAGCATGCCCATCGTCCCGGCGTACGAATAGGGGAGGATGGCCTGGGGGCCGTCCGCCGAGCGCGCCGACGGCATTCAGCCGCGCCGCGATGTCGGTCAGCGCGTCGTCCCACGACACCGGCTCGAAGCGGCCGGCACCCTTGGGGCCCACGCGCCGGAGCGGGTGCGCGAGGCGGTCGCGATGGTAGGTTCGTTCCACGTAGCGATTCACCTTGGCGCACAGGAATCCGTTCGTGAACGGATGCTCGGGATCGCCGGCCACGCGCACGGCGCGTCCGCGTTCGACCGTGACGAGCATGGCGCAGGTGTCGGGGCAGTCGTGCGGACACGCGCCGCGCACGACCCCGTCGTGGGGCGGCGCGGGAACGGCGAGCGGTGGCGCGAGGTCAGGCATCGGCGGCGGCGATAGCGAGAGCACCGCAACCTAGGGGGCCGGGGCGGACGCGCAATGCCCGCGACGGCGCCGGGCCCGTGGCGCACAAAGACTTTCCTGCCACGGCAAGCCCTTGTTTACCAGTGGGTTACGGGTTGGTAATTGGAAAATAGAATGGGGTGCATTTATCGTAATGCCGCGCGCGGGGGTGCCGAAGCAAGGCCGCAACAGGAAGCCGTTGCGGCGCCGTAACTTGGGTATCGGAAACCGGTCTTGACACGCATACCCTGGTCCGTAACTTATAGGCCGCAGAAGCTCGAGCACCTTTTTCTCGCGTGCAGCGGTGCCACGCGCCTGTCATTCACCCCCGATTCTTTCAGGAGATTTTCAATGAAGCGCTTGGCCCTTGTTGCCGCGGTATTCGCGGTCGCTGCCTGCTCGTCGCAATCGAAGCCCGCCGCCGACACCAGCGCCGCGATGGCGCCGGCCGCCGCTCCGGCCGCTGCCCCGGCCGCGGACACGTCGGCCATGAAGGCCGATACGACGAAGAAGGATACGTCCGCGATGAAGATGGCGCCCGCCAAGGCGGACACCGGGAAGAAGATGGACGCGAAGAAGAAGGGCTGATCGCCGTTCTTTTTTGAATTCGTATACGGGCGCGGCCGCGAAGCCGCGCCCGTCTGCGTTCAGACGCCCCTCGGGTGCGCGCGCCACCAGGCGAACGCGTCGACCACGCCGTCCTCCGGGCGGACGGCGGGGGCCCACCCCAACTCGCGCCGCGCCCGCTCCGACGTGAACGGGTTGTCGCGCGTCAGGAAATCGACCGCCGTGCCCCCGCCGATGCGCCAGCGCCCCAGCGTGACGACGCGCGCCGTCCGCTTGGCCGCCCGCAGGCCGCCGCGCGCCAGCCACAGCGGAACGGGCAGGAAGCGCGGCGCCACGCCGAGGCCCCGGGCCCCGAAGGCGAAGAAATCGCGCACCGTCACGTCGAAATCGTTGGCGAGGTTGTACGCCCGGCCGCCAGCGCCGTCGTGCGCGGCCGCGCGCACGGCCCCGTCGGCCACCGCGGCCGCGTGCACCACGGCCAGCGTCGCCCGCCCGCCGGCCAGCAACGGCACCACGCCGAACCGCAGCAGCGGAGCCAGCCGCGGCACGAACTGGCGGTCGTACCGGCCGTAGATCACGTCGGGCCGCACCGCGGTGGCCCAGATCCGCCCCGCGCGGTGCGCCGCCATCACCAGCTCTTCCGACTCGCGCTTGGTGCGCCCGTAGTAATTGCGCGCGTGCAGCGGCATGAACGGCAGATCCTCGCTCGTCTTCCCGCTGCGGTGCTCGCCCAGATAGCGCGTTTCCGATCCATACACGGCCACGCTGCTCACCTGCATCAGACGCGCCCCGGCGGCCGCGGCGGCCGAGATCGCGTTGCGCGTGCCGTCCACGTTCACGCTGCGATACGATTCCCACCCGCGGGTCATGACCTGCGCCGCGGCATGGAACAGCACGTCGCACCCCGCCGCGGCGGCGACGAACGACGGCTGATCCAGCACGTCGCCGCGAGCCAGGTCCACGCCGGCCCCGCCCAGGGACTGCGCGCGCCGATCGGCCGGATCGCGCACCAGCGCGCGAACGGTCCAGCCGTCGGCCAGCAGGCGCTCGGCGATGTGGCGGCCCACCATGCCGGTGGCGCCGGTGACCAGCGCGCGCACTACTCGGCCGGGAAGGGAAGCGTGCACACCTCGACGCGCGCCTCGCCGCCCTCCCACCGCGCCGTGAGCGTGGCGCCCAGTTCGATCTCGCGCCGCACCATGCCGAGCGCGATGGCGCCGAGTCGCGGCGACGTGACGGACGTGCGCACGTCGCCCACGTCGTGTCCGGCCGCGTCGACGAGCGCCGCGCCGGCGGGCGGCGCCGGGAGATCCGGCGCCCGCAGGCCGCGCAGGTGCCGGTTCACGTGCCCCTTGAAGTGCACGCGCGCCACGACCTCCTGCCCCACGTAGCAGCCCTTGGTGTAGCTGATCGCCTGCAACTCGTCCAAGTTCGCTTCCTGCGTGAGCGTCGTGTCGTCCATGTCCAGCCCCCACTCCGGACGGCCGGCCTCGACGCGCGCCACTTCCCACGCCGCGAGCCCGCAGGGCAGGGCGCCACCGCGCGTCGCCCGCCCCCACAGCGCGTCGAACGCCTCGGCCGGCGCGAACAACTCGTACCCGTCCACCAGCAGCTCGGGCGCACGCGCCAGCATCACCACCGCGCCGTCCACCTCCACGCGCACGTGCGCGTACTCGGGGAGCACGGTGAGCGCGCTGCTGTTTACGCCCGTGACGGCCTCGACCACGTGGCGCGCCGCCGGCCCGAACACGGCGAGCTCGCGCACCGTCCGCGATTCGTCGGCGTGCGGCGCGACGCGGGGATTCACATATTTCGCGACCATCGCCCGCCAGCCGTCCCCAGCCCGCGGGCCGGTATCGGTGAGGATGCCCGTGTCGTCCACGAAGATTCGCACGTCGGCGATCACCTTGCCCTTGGGCGAGAGCGCGGCCGCGTACTGCCCCTGGCCCGGGTGCAGTACCTGCGTGTCGTTCGTCACCAGCCCGGCGATCATTTCCGCTGCCTTGGGCCCCGTCACCCGCAAGCGGGCGCGTTGGCTCCGGTCGACCACGCCCGCATGGCGGGTGAGCGCGGCGTATTCGGCCGCGAGGCTGCTGTAGGTGATCACCACCGGCTGGCCGGCGATGGTCTCCGACGCCGGCGCGGCCGGCGCGATCTTGCCCGCGATCGTCTCCCGGATCATGCGGCCTCGTGCGCCCAGCGCTCGAGTTCGGACAGCACGTCGTGGCCTGCGTCGGCCAGCGATGGGACGAGCCCGTCGGCCTCCACGGCCTGATGGGCCGGCAGGTCGCCGACGGCCAGACACCGCACGCCGGCCTGACGCGCGGCGAGGATGCCCGGCTGGGCGTCTTCGAGCGCCAGCAGGCGCTCGCGCGACAGGGGGCGGCGGTTCTGCAGGCGCGACATCGCCCGCGCGTAGCTGTCCGGGGCCGGCTTGTTGTCGGTCACGTCGTCGGCGCACACGATCACCTCGAACGCGTCGTGCATGCCCGAAAGGCCCAGCACGAGATCCACCACCGGGCGCGTGGCCCGCGTGACGAGCGCCAGCCGCGAGCGCGCATGGGCGATGGTCACGAGTACGCGCACCCCCTCCCGAAGCGTGACTCCGCGGCTCATGCGCTCCGTGAAGTAGCGATCGGCCCGCAGCCCGATGAGGTCGATGGCCGTGGCGTCCCGCGCCAGCCCGAACAGCGCGATCGCCCGCGCCGCCGCGGCGCGCGGCGGCAGCCCGAGCACGGCGTCGGAAGCGCTGGAGGGAAGCGCTACCACGCCGTCGTCGGCCAGCGCCCGGGCCAGCGCATCGAAACGCGCCGCGCGCGTGTCGACCACCACTCCCTCCAGTTCCAACATCAGCGCATCGAGCATGCAAATATGTAATACGGAAGATGGGTCCGTCGCCACAGAGAAATTGGCGTCCGGCTCACACTACCCGGCAGGCGGAGGGGGATGGAGCGCGCCGGCCGCCGCGTATGCCGCGTCGAGGAGGTCAACCGGATGCACCGCGCGGCACAGTACGCCGGCGCGCCGCAAGCCCGCGCCGATCTGCATCAGGCAACCCGGATTGCCGGTGGCCACCCACCGGGCGCCCGACGCCTGGATGTTGCGGACCTTGGGCGCCAGCACGGCGGCCGACACGGCCGGCTGGACCAGCCCGAAGATGCCGGCACTGCCGCAGCATTGATCGGCGTCGGCCAGCGGCACGCGGTCGAGCGCTCCGATGGCCGCCAGCACGCGCAACGGGGGCTCGGCAATCCGCTGGGCGTGCAGCAGATGGCAGGGCGCGTCGTACGCCACGCGCGCCGGCGCGCCCGCCGCCGGCGCCGGCCCCGCCACGGCCAGCAGTTCGCTCACGTCGCGCACCCGCGACGCCACGGCGGCTGCCCGATCGGCCCAGGCCGGATCATCGGCCAGCAGGTGGCCGTACTCCCTGCACATGGCCCCGCACCCGGCCGAGTTCACGGCAATGAACGCCGCCCCCGATCGCTCGAACGCCGCCACGTTCGCGCGGGCCAGCGCGCGCGCGGCGTCGAGATCCCCGGCGTGCGCGTGCAGGGCGCCGCAGCAGCGCTGGCCCGGCGCCGGCACGATCGCGTAGCCGTTCACGGTCAGCACGCGCGCCGTGGCGCGGTTGGTCCCGGCGTACAATCCCGCCATCACGCATCCGTCGAGCAAGGCCGCGCCGCCGCGCGTGCCGGTGCCCGCCGGCCCGTAGGGTCGGCGCGCGAGCGGTACCCGCGTGGCGTCGAGCATCGCGAAGGCGAACCCGACGCGGCCCGGAAGACGGCTGAGCAGGGCCGCCACCCGAGTGGCGCGCACCGCCCGGGCCCCGGCCATCGCCGCGCGCAGCAGCGCCGGCCGCGAGAACACGCCGAGCACCGCGCGCGCCACCAGCGGCAGCGGATGGCGCGCCGCGATCGTGGCGCGGGTGGCTTCGAGCAGCTGCCCGTACGGCACCCCCGACGGACAGGCCGTCTCGCAGGCCCGGCACCCCAGGCAGCGGTCGATGTGGGTGCGCACCGCCTCGTCGTCGCTCGACAGCGTACCGTCGTACAGCGCCCGCATCAGCACCACGCGGCCGCGCGGGCTGTCGTTCTCGTCCTCGAGCGCGAGATACGTTGGGCAGCTCTGAAGACAGAATCCGCAGTGCACGCAGGCGTCGAGTCCGCTCCGGGCTGCGGCCAGTGGCGTGCCGGGCAGCGCGCACGTGCCGGCGCCGGCGCCGGCGCCCGCGGCGGGAGTGGGAACGGCGGCGGGGGTCATGCGTCCGCTCCGAAGATGCCGGCGTTGAGGATGCCGCGCGGATCGAACGCCTCGCGCACGCCGCGCGAGAGCCGGTCCATGGCCGCCGACGGAAGCAGCGGCCAGACGCGCGGGGGCAGCGTCTCGCCCACGCGCACCCCGTCGAACGGGCGCGCGATCGCGTGCCCGAGTGCCTCCGGGTGCGCGGCGTCGACGGCGTCCGCCGGCACGGCGCAGCGGACCACGCCGCGCAGGGGACTGCCGTGCATCCGCGCGGCGGCGAAGGGGGCCAGGGCCTCGCGGGCGTCGGCCCACGTGCGCGCGAAGCGCGACGGGCGCCGCGACAGCCGCCAGGTGGGATCGAGCGCGCCGCCGGCGGCGCGCAACCGGGTCCAGATCGCGTCGTCGGCCGGCGCGAACGCGCCGGCCCGCAGTCCGGCCAGCGCGTCGCGCTGCGCGCGCATGGATTCGGCGTTGCCGCCGATGCCCACCAGGAGCGCCGGCCGCGCCGGCAACCCGATCAGCCCGGCCATGGTCGCGCTCACCAGTTCGCAGGCGAGCGGCGCGGCGGCGAGCGCGCGCAGGCCGGCGCCGAGGCGGTCGAGCGCGGGCGCGTCGTCGTCCGCCGGCAGCACCAGGGTCTCCTGCTGGGCGGGGAGGGCGCGCAGCCGCACGGTGACCTCGGTGATCACGCCGAGCGTGCCCCAGGCGCCGGTGGCGAGGCGCACGAGATCGAATCCGGCCACGTTCTTCACCACGCGTCCGCCGCCGCGCACCACGTCTCCGGCGCCGGTCACGAACTCGACGCCGAGCAGCTGGTCGCGCGCCGCGCCGAAGCCCACGGCGTGCGGCCCGGAGGACGCAGTGGCGACGGTGGCGCCGATGCTCCCCTGGTCGTCGCCGTACGGGTCGAGCGCCAGCCACTGACCCTGGGCGCGGGTGAGGCGCGCGATCTCGGCCAGCGGCGTTCCGCCGCGCGCGGTGAGCGTGAAGTCGCCGGGCACGTATTCGCAGACGCCGTGGCATCCGGCCACCGGCAGCTCGGCGTCGGCGCGCACCGGCCGGTTGGCGGCGAGCCATGCTCCCCGCCCGACGATGCGCAGCCGCGTGCCGCGCGCCGCGGCGTCGCGCACGCGCTCGGCGATCTCGGCGGCCGTGGTCGTCACGGAGCCCGCCGGGCCGAGGGGGCCATGTGCCATTCGCGGCAGGCGTGCACCGGCACGACCTTGCCCGGGTTGCTTCGCCGGTCGGGATCGAACACGTCGCGCAGGTCGCACATGGCGCGCAGCGAGGGGGCCGAGAAGATGCGGTTCATGTACGGCAGCTTGTCCATGCCCACGCCGTGCTCGCCGGTGATCGTGCCGCCCGCGGCGATGCAGACGTCCATGATCTCGCGCATGGCGGCGTGGACGCGGGCCGTCTCGTCGGGGTCGCCGGCATCGTAGGCGATGTTGGGGTGCACGTTGCCGTCGCCGGCGTGGAACACGTTGCACACCGTGACCCGCCGGCGCTCGGCGATTTCCTGAATGCGGGCCAGCACCTCGGGCAGCCTGGTGCGGGGCACCACCGCGTCCTGCACCACGAGGTGGGGCGACAGGCGGCCCATGGCGCCGAAGGCCTTCTTGCGTCCCTGCCACAGTCGGGCGCGCTCGGCCTCGTCGCGGGCCACGCGAACGGTGCGCGCGCCCGCCGTGCGGCACATCGCGTCCACGGCGGCCACGTCCTGTTCCAGTCCGGCCAGCGCGCCGTCGAGTTCGATGAGCAGCACGGCGGCCGCGTCCACCGGGTAGCCCGCGGCGTAGATCGAGGCCTCGACCATGCGGATGGTGGGCGCATCGAGCATCTCGAGCGCGGCGGGAACGATGCCGCTGGCGACGATCGCGGACACCGTGCGGGCCGCGGCGTCGAGCGTGGTGAAGTCGGCAAGCAGGGTGCGGACGGCCTCGGGGTCCGGGGTGAGCCGCACCGTGACGTCGAGGGCCACGCCGAAGCATCCCTCGGATCCGACGAACGCGCCCACGAGGTCGTAGCCCTCGGCCTCGCCCTCGGCGGTGCCGAGCGGCGCGATCTCGCCGTCGGGGAGCAGCACCGTGAGCGCGACGACGTGGTTGGTGGTCACGCCGTACTTGAGGCAGTGGGGCCCGCCCGCGTTCTCCGCCACGTTGCCGCCGATCGTGCAGGCAGCCTGGCTGGACGGGTCGGGGGCATAATGTAACCCATATGGATGGGCGGCGCGCGACAGGGCCACGTTGACCACGCCCGGCTCGACCACCGCCAGCCGGTTCTCGGGGTCCACGGCGAGGATGCGGGTGAGCCGGTTGAGTCCGAGCAGCACCGCGCCGTCGGCCAGCGCGCCGCCGGACAGGCCGGTGCCCGCGCCGCGCGGCACGAACGGCACGCGCGCTTCGGCCAGGGCGCGCACCACCGCCACCGTCTCGTCGCGCGAGCCGGGAAAGACGGCGCACGCCGGCCGCGCCTGGTACGACGGCAGTCCGTCCGACCGGTACGCCACGAGTTCGCTCTCGCGCCAGAGCACCCGGCGCGGGCCCACGATGGCGGCCAGGCGCGCGGCCAGCGCGGCGTCGACGGTTCCGCGCCCCGGGTCGGCGGCGGTCACGGGGACCGGCGAGCGGAGTGACGGCGCGCGGGCATCATACATATAGATAGCGAGCGGGCCGGACCATGGGCCGGAAAAAGCCCCCGGCGGGGATGCCGGGGGCCGGACCGTCGGTCGCGCTCGGCCGTCTAGGCGGCCCAGAAGCCGCAGAGCGCGCGGCCGTCGGGACTCTCGCGCAATTTCTCGAAGGCCCGCTCGCGGATCTGGCGAATGCGTTCGCGGGTCACGCCCATGAGTGCGCCGATCTTCTCCAGCGTCATGGCCTCGCTGCCCTCCTCGAGGCCATAGTAGAGATAGAGGATCTTCCGCTCGCGGGGCGTGAGATACTTGCGGAACACGCGGTCGATGAACTCGCGCATCAGCTTGTAGTCGGTGACCTCCTCGATCTCGGAGCCGTCGACGCCGGCGAACCGTTCGCCGAGCGTGGAGGCCTCGCGATCGGACCGATCGATCGGCGCGTCGAGCGAGACTTCGGTGGCCGACATCTGCTTGGCGGAGCGGATCGCTTGGGGCGACTCGTCGAGCAGGCGGCCGATCTCGTTCTCGGTCGGGTCGCGCTTGAGCACCTGGGCCAGCACCGTCTCGGCGCGGGCGAGGCGAATGAGTTGCGAATTCTGGTTGAGCGGAATGCGCACCGAGCGCGTCTGCTCGGCCAGCGCCTTGAGCACCGCCTGGCGCACCCACCACACGGCGTACGAGATGAACTTGACGCCCTGGTCGGGATCGAACTTGCGGACGGCCTTGAGGAGCCCTTCGTTGCCGATCGCGACGAGTTCGCTGAGATCGAGACCGTGGCCCTGGTACTTCTTCACGTACGAGATCACGAAACGCAGATTCGCCGTGACGAGCCGCTCGGCGGCTTTCTCGTCACCCTTCTGCGCGCGGCGCGCGAGTCGTCGTTCTTCCTGGGGATCGCTGATGAGGGGGAGCTTCTGGATGTCCTGCAGGTACTGGTCGAAGGCCGAGGAGGGAGATGAACGGAAGTAGCCCTTGGACCTGGTCTCGGTCACTTGCTCCATACACGCCCCTATCACGAAAGCGAAAGGTGGGAACGAGCACGAACAGGCTCGCATCGCGCCGGCGACTAGCAGGGACGGGCACGATAACGTCGCCGTCGGAGGGCGTCAACAGCGGTGATTCCTAGTGTCCGTCTAGAAACGCTTGTTGTGAAGCGTAACGTGATGTGATGTATAATTTTGCACAGTGTGACGCGGGTACCAACATAACCCGACGAGTTTCGGTCAGCATGTCCGAAAATTGCCCGAAGCGACGGTAGATTCAGGGCTACGCCGCTCCGTGCGACGAATCTCGCGACAGTGCCGCGATCAGAACCGCGGTCTACGGCGTGCGGATCAGCGGAGCGCGGCGAGCACGTATCGATCGTCCACCGGCGCGGTCCACCCGCGATCGCCGAAGGCCATGGCGCCGATTCGCGTTGGCAGTGCGTATTCGGCGCGGCCGGCGCGGCCCTTCTTGTCGCCGCGCGTGGCGCCGACGATGGCGGCGGGCGCGAGGTCGGCCGGCGGCCGCACCGGAAGGCCGGTCGCGGCGCAGGCGGCGCGAATGTGATCGGCGGTGCCGGGGGCGGCAACCGCCATGTGCTCGGCGATCTCGGCTTCCACGCACATGCCGATCGCCACGGCTTCGCCGTGCAGCAGCGTGTAGCCGCTCAGGTGTTCGATGGCGTGGCCGATGGTGTGGCCGAAGTTGAGGGTCTTGCGGCGCCCGGCCTCGCGGAAGTCGCCCGCCGTGACGGCCGACTTGATCTCGACGCTGCGGGCGATGAGCGCGCTCATGGCGCGGTCGTCGGGGCGTTGCCGGCCGAGTTGCGCGCCGGCGTCGGCCACGGCCGCGAAGTGGTCGGGGTTGGCGATCACGCCGTGCTTGAGCGCCTCGGTGAGCCCCGCGCGGTAGTGCGCCAGGGGGAGCGTGGCGAGCAGCGCGGGATCGGTGACGACGGCGGCGGGCTGGTGGAACGCGCCGACCAGATTCTTGCCGGCGGGCGTGTCGACGGCGGTCTTGCCGCCGATCGATGCATCGACCATGGCGAGCAGGCTGGTGGGCACCTGGACGAACGGGATGCCGCGCATGAAGGTGGCGGCGACGAAGCCGGCGAGGTCGCCCACCACGCCGCCGCCGAGGGCGATCACCGCGGAGTCGCGGCCGAATCCGGCGGCGAGCATCTGGTCGGTGACGTGGGCCCACGTTTCGCGTGTCTTGTGCTCCTCGCCGGCCGGGATCGTGAACAGGGAGCACGCCATGCCGGCCATCGCGGCGCGGACGCGTTCGCCGTACAGCGGGCCGACGTTGCCGTCGGTGACGATCGCGTAGCGGTGCGCGCGCGCTGCGACCCGCACCACCCCCCCCACGGCGTCGACGGCGCCGGGCAGGATGTGCACGCGGTACTCGGTATCGATCACGGTGGGGGTTCCCCCGGGGGCGCGCGCTACCAGGTGACCTCGCCGGTGCCGGTGCGGCGGTTGGCGACGCGGGCGAGGGTGAAGAGCAGGTCGGACAGGCGGTTCAGGTAGATGACGACGAGGTCGGGGACTTCGACCGTGGCCCGGAGCGCGACCACGCGCCGCTCGGCGCGGCGGCACACGGTGCGGGCGTGGTGGAGCGCGGCGGCCTTGGGGGTGCCGCCGGGGATGATGAAGGCCTTGAGCGGTTCGAGTTCGGCGTCGCCGTCGTCGATGGCGCGTTCGAGTTCCGCGATGCGGCCCTCGTCGATGCGCGCCTTGTCGAGATGGGCCTTCATCTTCTCGCGGTCGGGCGTGGCGAGCAGGGCGCCGATGGCGAACAGGTCGCGCTGGATGGGCACGAGGACTTCGTCGATGCGCGGCATCAGTTCGCTGGAGCGGGCGACGCCGAGCGCGGCGTTCAACTCGTCCACGTCGCCGTAGGCGTCGACGCGCGGGTCGCTCTTCGGTACGCGCGTGCCGCCGAACAGGCCGGTGTCGCCGGAGTCGCCGGTTTTCGTATAGATCTTCATAGGAAGGAAAATACGCTGACAAACACCGCGCCGGCAAAGACGGCGCCGGCAAGAGAAGCGCGAACCTAGACCGCGCCGGCAAAGACGGCGCCGGCAAGAGAAGCGCGAACCAAGACCGCGCCGGCAAAGACTGCGCCGGCAAGAGAAGCGCGAACCAAGACCGCGCCGGTGAACCACGAACGCCGTGACAGGTTATCCGTCCCAGTGTCGCACTGTCCTACTGTCCTACTGTCCTACTGTCCTACTGTCCTACCCAAACAGCCGTCCGATGATCGAGCTGCGCTTGTGCTTCTGGAACGCCGCCGCGGCGGCCTCGACGGCCGCCGGATCGGCGTGGAACCGCGCCTGGAACGTGGTCGGGAACATCTCGGCGAGATGGCTCTGCAGCCGGTCGGGCGAGGCGCCCCCGCGGTCGCTCTGATGGCCGATCCACTGATCGAGCAGGTTTCCGAGCTGGGCCGCCGTGGCGCGCTCCGACGGGTTGCGCTGCAGGGCGAGCTGGAGGATGTCGGCCAGTTCGGGGTCCAGATCGGTCACCCGCGATCTCAGGTCGGGGAGCGGGCGCAGCACGACCTCCTCCACCGAGAGCGCCGTGTCGTCCTCGTGGAAGAGCGGGCTCAGCGCGAGGAGCTCGTAGAGGACCACGCCGAGCGAGAACACGTCGCTGCGGGCGTCGACCGCGGTGCCCAGCACCTGCTCGGGGCTCATGTACCGCTTCTTGCCCATGCGCACGTGCTGCTCGGTAGCCGGATCGATCGACGTGCGGGCCTTGGCGATGCCGAAATCGCCGAGCTTGATGTGGCCGTCCCACGTGATCATGACGTTGCCGGGCGAGACGTCGCGGTGCACCACGTCGAGCCGCCCGCCGTCGGGGGCCATGGCGTTGTGGGCGAAGTCGAGGGCGCGGCACAGGCGGCTGCCGATGTAGGCGACCATCGTGGCCGCGATGGGCCGGCCGAGTTCGTTGTGCCGGTCGATCACGCTGCGCAGGGTCGGGCCTTGGATGTACTCCATGGCGATGAAGAACTGCCCCCGCACTTCGCCCAGTTGGTAGATCTGCACGATGTTGCCGTGCATGAGATTGGCCGAGAGCTTGGCCTCGTCCACGAAGAGTTGCAGGAACTCGCGGCGCTGGGCGAGATGGGGGTGGATGACCTTGAGCGCGATGCGCTTGGCGAACCCCGACGGGCCGAGCTGCTCGGCTTCGTACACGGTGGCCATGCCGCCCTCGGCCACTTTGCGGACGAGGTGGAACGCGCCCTGATATTCGAGATTTTCGTTCATGCGGGGGTGGCGTGACGGATCGTGGGGACTGCGGGCACGGTCGCGGGCCGCGGCCGACGGCGCGGGACCGTGCGCTTGTCTATAGGATGGGCGGTGGCGAACGTTAGGACATGAATCACGGAATCCGCGATCTGACGATCATCGGCGGGGGGCCGACGGGCCTCTTCGCGTTGTTCTATGCTGGCATGCGCGGGGCGACGGCGCAAATCATCGATGCGCTGGTCGAGCCGGGCGGCCAACTGACCGCGCTCTACCCGGAAAAGGACATCTTCGACGTGGCCGGCTTTCCCCGCATCCCGGCCAAGGAGCTGGTGCGAGCGTTGCGCGACCAGGCCGCGCAGTTCGACCAGCCGATGCACTTCTCGCAGCGCGTGGTCACGCTGGAGGAGGCGGAGGGCCATTTCGTGCTGGTGACCGAGACGGACCGCTTTCCGACGCGGGCCATCGTGATCGCGGCGGGGATCGGCGCGTTCAGCCCGCGGCGGCTGCCGCAGGCGGCGGCCGAGCCGTGGTACGGACGCGGCATCCACGACGTGGTCACCGACCCCGAACGGTTCCGCGGCCGGAAGGTGGTGATCATCGGAGGCGGCGATTCGGCGTTCGACTGGGGCACGCAGCTGCTGGGCCGGGCGTCGTCGGTGGCGATCGTCCACCGGAGCGACCGCTTCCGGGCGCACGACGCCACCGTGGCCCGGTTCCGCGCCGCGGTCGAGGCGGGGCAGGCGGCGCTGTACACGTTCCACGAGTTGCAGGATCTCCGGGTGCCCGAGGGGAGCGAGGCGTTCACCCATCTCGTGCTCCGGGATCTCAAGGCGAAGGCGACGCGCGAACTCGAGGCCGACGTGGTGCTGCCAATGCTCGGCTTCGTGAGCGACATGGGCGCGCTGCAGGGGTGGGGGCTGCAGATCGAAAAGGACGAGATCGTGGTGACCAGCCGGATGGAGACCGGGCGGGCGGGGATCTACGCGGCGGGGGACGTGGTGACCTATCCAGGAAAACTCAAATTGATCGCGACCGGCTTCGGCGACGCGGCGACAGCGGTCAACCAGGCGGTGCACTGGGTGTATCCGGAGAAGAAGGTGAACCCGGGCCACAGTTCGAACATGGCGCTGTTCGGGCAGACGGAGGACTGAACGGTCGGGCAGTCGGGGAGGCGGTGCGTCGGACCGTGAAACGGCGAGAGGGCGAAGCGCCGAGACGACGATCAGGGGTGGAATCCTTCGGGGTGGCGCGCCCGCAGCTTCTCGACGTTGGCGGCGGCCACCTCGTCGAGCGTGAGCCCGGCGCCCTCGGCGGCGATCGCGAGGCACCAGAGCGCGTCGCCGAGTTCCTCGCGCAACCGATCGCGATCGATCGGCCGGCCCTGCATGCGGTGCTTGCGCACGATGCCCAGCACCTCGCCCGCTTCCTCGGCCAAGCCCGCGGCCGCGTCGAGCAGTCGGTCGGGCTCGGAGAGCGACGGGTTGATCGTGCGCCGGGCGGCGGCGGCGTAGTGGTCGAGCGTCACGGTTCGGAATTCCGGTGAATGGTGGACAATCGGGCAGTCGGGGAGTCAGGCAGTCGGGCAGTCGAGCGGCACGGCGTGGCCGGTTCGCAGTCTTCTGTCGAACTGCCGGACTGTTCTACCGTCCGACTGCCGTTCAATACGCCACCCGCGGATCGGCCTTCGCGTACGCCAGGTCGGCCAGCAGGTTCACGAGCACGAACACGAGGCTGAGAAAGAGCACCGAGCCCTGGATGGCGGGCAGGTCGCGCCGGGCGATGGCGTTCACCACGTAGCGGCCGAGCCCGGGCCACGAGAACACGGTCTCGGTGAGGATGCTGCCGGTGAGGTACGAGCCGAAGTCGAGGCCGACGACGGTGATCACCGGAATGAGCGCGTTGCGCAGCGCGTGGCGCGCCACCACGGTCCATTCGCCGGCCCCCTTGGCGCGCGCCGTGCGCGTGAAGTCGGCGCCGAGGGCGTCGAGCATCGACGACCGGGTGACGCGGGCCTGGAACGCGATGGAGCGCATGCCGAGCGCGAATGCCGGCAGGACCAGGTACCGCAGGCCGCCCGACCCCGACGGCGGCAGCCAGCGCAGCTCGACGGCGAACACGAGCATGAGGAGCAACCCCACCCAATATACTGGAAAGGAGATGCCGAGGTAGGTCGCGCCGAGCGCCAGCCGGTCCAGCCATCCGCCGGGGCGGCGGGCGCTCAGCACGCCCAGCGTGATGCCGCACGTCGTGGCGAGCAGCATCGCGGCGAGCGCCAGCTCCAATGTCTTGGGAAACCGCTCAGCGATGTCGCGGCTGATCGGCCGGTCGGTGATGTACGAGCGCCCGAGCCGGCCGTGCGCGAGCTGATCCACGTAGTGCGCGAACTGCACCGGCAGCGGATCGTCCAGACGGAGTTCCGCGCGCAGGCGGGCGATCGTCGCGGGATCGGCGCGCTCGCCGATCATCGCCGTCACCGGATCGCCGGGGGCCACGTAGAGCAGCAGGAACGCCACCACCAGGACGCCGAACAGCGTCGGAACGGCCAGGGCCAGGCGGCGGAGGACGAAACGAAGCATCGGCGCGCTACGGCGATGGGGCGGCGGAACGAGACGTCCGTCCACCGCTGGCCGTTGAAGATCACGGGGAGCGTGAATCCCTCGATCCACGGCTGCACGGCGAACAGCTTGTCGTAGAAATACAGGTAGAGCACGGGCGCGTCGGCGAACGCCAGGGAGTCGGCCTGGCGGTACAGCGCGTTGCGGCGCGGTTCGTCGGGTTCGCGCCGCGCCGCGGCCATCAACGCGTCGAACGCCGGGTTGCGATAGAACGACACGTTGCCGCCGAGGCCGGCGTTGGCGCCGCCGAGCAGGGGATCGAGAAAGTTCTCGGCGTCCGGATAGTCGGCGTACCAGTCCTTGAGGAAGAGATCGGTTTCGCCCTTGCGGGCCGCTTCGCGCGCGGAGGCGGCGTCGCGCTGCACGATCCGGGCGCGGATGCCCGCGGCGCCGAGATACGCCTGGATCGCCTCGGCCACCCGGACCATGATCGGCGTGGCGCCGGTCCACAGCTCGACGTCGATGCCGTGGGGGTAACCGGCCGCGGCGAGGAGCCGGCGGGCCGCGGCCGGGTCGAAGGCGTACGGAGCGCGGCTGGTATCGGCGCCGCCGAGCGAGGGTGGGATGCCGCCGGCGGCGAGGCGCCCGCGTCCGTGCACCAGCTGGGCGAGGATCGTTTTCGTGTCCACCGCGGCGTTGATCGCCCGCCGCACGCGGGGGTCGCGCAGCGGGCCGCGCGTGGTGTTGATGGCCACGTACACGAAGTCCAGCGACGGGCGCCTCGACGAGCAGCCGGCTCCGGGCGGAGTCGGCCTGCCAGCCGGCGATCTCGTCGGGCGGGATCTCCACCACGTCCACGTTGCCGGCTCCGAACTCGGCCACGGCCGTGCTGGGCTCGGCGATGATTGCGCGCTTCGAGCGAGTCCGCCTTGGGCGCGCCGCCCCAGTAGGCGGCATTGCGCGCGAACAGCAGGTAGTCGTCGTGTTTCCAGGTCGACGAGCATCCACGGGCCGGTGCCCACCGGATGCTCGCCCGACGTCGGCGGAGGCGCCGGCTGGCAAGATGGAGGCCACCGGCATGGCGAGGAGCTTGGGGAAGATGGCCAGCGGCTGGTCGAGCGTGATGGCGACCGTGCTGTCGTCGGGGGCGGACAGGCCGGCGATCGATGCGGCCTTTCCGTCGGCGAACGCCGCGGCGCCCCGGATGGGGAGCAGCGGCTCGGCGCGGCCGCCGTGGGTGGCGGGGTCGAGCGCGCGGGAGAACGAATGCACGACGTCGCGTGCGGTGAGCGGGCGGCCGTTCTGGAAGGCGACGCCGGCTCGCAGGTGGAAGGTGTAGGTGCGGCCGTCGGGGGAGAGATCCCAGCGGGTGGCGAGGGCCGGTTCGAGGCGGGCGTCGGGGGAGAACCGGGTGAGCCCGTCGAACACGTAGCTGACGGCGCGGCCGGTGGGAACGTCCGTGGAGAGGGCCGGGTCGAGGGACCGCGGGTCGTACGTGTCGCGGCCGTCGATGAGTGTGCGGCGGGCGGTGGCCGAGGGCTCGCCCCCGCGGCAGGCGAGGGCGATGCAGGGGGCGGCGAGGAGGAGGAGCCGCGGCCTCAGCGATCGGCCGAAGAAACGGGTCACGACGGTTGACACCTGGGAAAGCGGGCGAGAACTTACGACACCTGCAGTGACGCGTCAATCTCATGCGCCCGCCGGATTTACGCGCCGCGCGGGCGCGTCGTGTATCGGCCGTCGATCGACACGAACTCGCAGGCCCGGGATCGCGCGGGGAGCGACGCCTGGGGTTCCGTTCCGAGGTTCGCATGTTCCACCAGCGACGTTCCCTGCGCTCCGGCGGTTGATGCATCGCATTTCGCAATTCACGTTCGGGGCGCTGTGCCTCGCGTTCGCGTTCGCGGCCGCGCCTGAGCGGGCGCGCGCGCAGGACATCACATGCGATCCCGGCGACCAGGAGGTCCGGTCGTTGGTGTTCCGCGGCAACCGGGCGTTCGCCGCGTCCGATCTGGAGGTGCGGATCGTGACCACGGAGTCGGGGTGGTTGCGTCGGCACCTCGGGTTCATCGGGGCGCGCCACTGTCTCGATCGCAGCGAACTGCCGCTCGACGTGCTCCGGCTGAAGAAGTTCTACCACGACCGGGGGTATTACAACGCCCGGGTGGACACCCTGCTCGAGCCGATGGGTGCGAACGCCGTGCGGGTGACGTTCACGATCGCGGAAGGCAAGCCGATCGTGATCGATTCGCTGGCCATCACGGGGCTCGACAGCGTGGCCGACCGGGGCGCCATTCTGGCCGGCCTGCGGTTGCGCGTGGGAATGCCCTTCGACGTGAACGCGCTGGCGGCCGAGTTGGACACGATCACGGCGCGCATGCGGAACTCGGGCTATCCCAAGGTGGAGCTGCTGCGCAACTACACGGTGCGGACCGACTCGCTGACGGCGTCGATCGCGATCCAGGCGCTGCCGGGGTCCCTGGCGCACATCGGCCGGATCGCGGTGCACGTGGCGCCGGTGGACAGCGCGCACGCGCAGCAGATCGGCACCGACGTGGTGCGGTCGCTGCTCGGCATCCATTCCGGGGATCTGTACAGCGACCAGCGGCTGGTGGCCGCTCAGCGGAAGCTGTACCAGTTGGGGGCCTACCGGCACGTCGAGGTGTCGCCCGATTCGGCGCTGTCGCAGGGCGACTCGCTGGTTCCGCTGAACGTCGATCTGCGCGAGGACGACATGCAGCAGCTCGACACCAAGTACGGATGGGGCACGCTGGACTGCTTCCGCACGAGCGCGCAGTACACCAATAGGAACTTCCTGCACCAGGCGCGCCACCTGGAGTTGGCGGCGCAACTGTCCAAGCTGGGCTACGGGTATCCGCTGGCGTCGTCGGCCACGCGCAACCTGTGCTACCAGAACGTGCTGCGCAAGGATCCGTTCAGCGACACGACGAACTACAGCATCTCGGCCACGTTATTGCAGCCCGGGCTGCTCGGATCGGAGTGGACGCCGGCGTACTCCCTGTACAGCGAGCGGCGCAGTGAATACCTGGCCTATCTGCGGACGACGCTGATCGGCGGCGAGGCGTCGGCGAGCCGCGAGGTCGGCGCCGGCGGGTCGCTGCAACTGTCGTACAGTCTGGAATACGGGCGCACCGAGGCCCAGCCGGCGCTGCTCTGCGCCGTGTTCGACCGCTGCGACGCGCAGTCGCAGGATGAGATCTCGCTGATCGCGCAGCCGCTGGCCGTGACCGGCGGGCAGTACACCCTGGTCCGCACCGACGATCCGTTCAACCCGACCGACGGATTCGTGCTGCGGACGGAACTGCGCAGCTCGGCGCGTTTCATGGGATCGGCGTCGGATCTGACGTTCAACAAGGGAACCGCCGATCTGTCGTGGTTCCACCCGGTGGGGCGGTCGGGCGTGTTCGCGGCGCGCGTGCGCGGCGGCCTGGTCGTGGGGCCCAGCCTCTCGCTGTCCGACCCGACGCAGTACATCCCGCCCGAGGAGCGGCTGTACGCCGGCGGGGCGAACAGCGTGCGCGGGTTCTACCAGAACGAGATGGGGTCGCTGCTCTACATCGCGCAGACGGTGGACACGGTGTTCGTCAACGACAGCACGCGGTATTTCCGCTCGCCCAACGGCGTGGCGCCGTACCGGGTGGTGCCGGTGGGCGGCAACGCGCTGGTCGTGCTGAACTTCGAATACCGCGTGCCCGACGCGTTCTTCCCGCGGCTCCTGCAGTGGACGTTCTTCGCCGATGGCGGCGAGGTGTGGACGCGGGGCACGCCGGGCACGGCGCTGGCGCTGTCGCAGATCAAGTGGACGCCGGGCATCGGGATGCGCGTATTCACGCCGGTCGGGCCGCTGCAGGTGAACGTGGCGTACAATCCGTACCCGCAGCCGATCGGGCCGACCTACTATGACGCGAGCGTGAACGGCGAGACCGGGATTGCGCCGCTCTATTGCGTGAGCCCCGGCAACACCATTCCCGTGCACGTCTCGACGAGCGGCGGCGTGACCTCGTACGTGCAGGACAGCCAGGCCTGCCCGGCGACGTTCGCGCCGGCGCAATCCGGGGCGTTCTTCCGGCGGCTGACGCTCACCTTCTCGATCGGGCCGGAGTTCTGATGCTCTCGCGCCGTCGCATCGTGCTGCTCGTGAGCCTGGGGCTGGTGGTGGCGCTCACGCTGGCGGCGGTGGCGGCCGTGCTCGTGTTCACGCGGAGCGGGTGGGGGCAGGACCGGGTGCGCCGGTTGATCCAGCGGCAGGTCGCGGCGGCGATCCACGGCACGGTGTACGTGGGCCGCGTGAGCGGCAGCTACCTCACGGGGCTCACCGTCGATTCGCTCGAGATCCGCGACGCCGAGGACTCGCTGTTCGTGGCCAGCGGCCCGCTGACCGTGCGCTACGATCCCCGCGACCTGATCGACAAACGGCTGCTGTTCAGCCGCGTGGACGTGGAGCATCCCACGGTCTATCTGCGGCAGCACGAGAACTGGGACTGGAACTTCTGGCGCATCTTCCGGCACGGGCAGACGGGACCGAAGGCCACCGGCCCCCAGTACGGGGATTACGTCGTGATGGACTCGGTGCGCCTGCACGACGCGACGTTCATCCTCACGCAGCCCTGGCACCCGGACGATTCGCTCCGCGGCGCGCGGCGCGACAGCGCCGTGGCGGCCGCGATCGCCAACCCGAACGCCGAGATCCGGCGGCGGCGCGAGGGGCTGGCGATCACGCGGCGCTGGACCCACATCCAGGCGGTGGTGCCGCACGCTCGGCTGGCCGACCCCGACAGCGCCGGGCGCCGGTTCCAGATCGCGTCCCTGTCGGTGGAGGAGAGCGATCCGCCGTTCTCGTTCCGCAACGTGCGGGCGACGGTGCGCAATCTCGGCGACACCGTGTGGGCCGAAGTGGGGCACTTCGACCTGCCGGCCTCGACGGCGTCGGGCAAGGGCAAGGTGGTGTGGGGGAGCGACCTGCCGGTCCGCTACAGCCTGCACATCGTCGGCGACTCGGTGTCCCTGGCCGACGTGGCGTG
Source organism: uncultured Gemmatimonadaceae bacterium (assembly GCA_963729495.1). GTDB lineage: Bacteria > Gemmatimonadota > Gemmatimonadetes > Gemmatimonadales > Gemmatimonadaceae > JAGWRI01. Next base: position 144,089 of record CAVSOM010000010.1, on the reverse strand, counting down.
GGTGTACCCCACGCTGCCGCGCACGGGCAGCGGCGCGCTGGTGCTCGACATCGCCAACGAGCGCGATCTGCACGTGATGGACTACCGCCTCACGAAACTGGACGTGCGCACCACGAAGTCGCGCCTGCGCGGCGCGATGACGTTCGCCGTGGGCGGGCCCGTGCTCCAGGTGAAGGACGTCGACCTGCTGGCCGATCCCGTGGACTTCGACCTGCTCCGCGTCCTCACCGGCCGGGCATTCCCGGTGGACTGGCAGGGGCAGCTGCGCGGCCCGGTGCTGGCGCGCGGCGGGCCGCTCACGCACTTCATCGTGGACACGACGCACCTCGTGTTCCAGGACGCCCACGTGCCGGGCGCGTCGTCGGATCTGAGCGGCCGCGGCGAGTTGGACATCCGCCAGCCGGCGCTCACCGTCTTCCACCACTTCCAGGTGGCCGCCCGGTCGATCGATCTGCGCACCATCGAGTACCTGTATCCCACCTTTCCCGCGCTCGCCGGCACCGTGTCGGGCGCGGCGACGCTCGATTCGTCGTGGATGGACGTCCGGTTCTCCGGGGCCGACGTCACGCACCATAGCGGCAGCGGCCTGGCGTCGCGGGTGCTGGGCAGCGGCCGCATCACGTACGGCGACCCGTTCATGACGTTCGACGCGTCGCTGTTCGCCGATTCGCTGTCGCTCACCGGGCTGCGGGAATCGTACGCCAGGTTCCGGGCGCCGCTCAAGGGGATGTTCAGCGGCACGGTCCGCGTGCAGGGCACGGCCGACGATCTGGCGCTCACCACCTCGCTGCACGGGCCGGCGGGCGGGTTCACGTTCGACGGGCACGTGGACGTGAACCCGCCCGCCGTGGGCGCGCGCGGCAGCGGCCGGATGACGGGCCTCGATCCGGAGCAGCTCGTCGACCACGCCGCCGTGCCGGCGGGCTCGCTCACCGGGACCTACACGGTGGACGTGCGCGGCGATTCGCTGGCCGATCTCGTCGGCTCGGCGAGCGTGGCCCTGGAACGCTCAGAGTTCGACCGCGTGCACGTGTTCGCCTCGCGGGCGCTGGTGCGGTTCGGAGAAAGCCGGGTGCACGTGGATTCCCTGCGCATCGAGACCTCGGCGGCGACGCTGACGGCCGACGGGGCGCTCGGACTGCAGGCCGGCGTGACGGATTCGCTGCAATTCGACGTCACGGTGGATTCGCTCGGCGGCCTGCGCCCGTTCCTGGAAACGCAGGCCGCGGTGGCGTCGGGCACGCCCGATTCGCTGGCCGGCGCGTTGACGATGACGGGCGCGCTCACCGGCAATATCGAATCGCTCAACGTGCGCGCCGCGCTGTTCGGCAGTTCGCTCTATCGCAACAAGGAACGCGGCGCCTCGGCGCGCGGCACCGTGGCGCTGCGGGACATCCTCGGCACGCCGCAGGGCACGGTGGCGTTCGAACTCGACACGCTGGTGCTGGCGGGTGTACGCGTGGATACGATCGGCGCGGAAGTGCAGCTCGCCACCCGCACCAGGGGCACCTTCCGGGTGGGAGCGTTGAGCGACAACGGGCCGACCTTCGCCGCGGCCGGTCTGGTGGCGCGCGACAGCACGCGGTGGGCGTTCACGGTGCAATCGATGGGGCTGAATCTCGGCGACGGCGCCTGGTCGCTGGCCGCCCCGGCGGCCGTTCGCCTCGAACCGGCGCTCACCGAGATCGACACCTTGCGCCTGGCCAACGGCCGCGGCGGGGTGTTCACCGTGGCCGCCGTCGTGCCCGAGCACCAGCCCGTTGCGGTGGCCCTCCGCGCCGACAGCGTGCCGGTGCGGGACGTGGCGACGCTGCTCCAGATCGCCGACACCATGGCGGGGTGGGGGGCGCTCCACGTGGACGTGACCGGGCCGCGCGACGCCCCGCGGGCCACCGCCGATGTCGAGCTGAGGGACCTGCGCTACGGCGAGATGCGGTTGGAACGGGTGGCCGCGCATGCGTCGTACGCCGACGGGCGCACGGGGGCGGCCGTGAACGTGTTCCGCGGCGGCGTGGCCACGCTGCAGGCCACGGCGTCGCTGCCCATGGACCTCACGCTCTCCGGCGCCCCACGGCTGCTCCCCGACTCGCTGCGCGGCACGATCAAGGCCGACAGCGCGGATTTCGCGATCATCGAGGCGTTCGTTCCCGCCGTGACCCACGCCAAGGGGCGCGTGTTCGTGGCGCTCGACGTGGCCGGCACCTGGAATCATCCCACGCTCGACGGCCGCGTGCTGATGAACGGCGGCGAACTGACGGTGGACAACCTGGGCATCACGCTGCACGGGCTCAACGCCGATTTCCAGATGTTCGGCGCCAACGACAGTCTCGCCATCCGCCGCCTCGGCGCGTGGAGCGGGCCGGCGGCCGCCGACAACGTGTCCGTGCAGGGCTTCGCCGCCTTTGCCGACCGAGCCAACCCGGTGTTCAACCTGCGCCTGAAGGCGCACGAGTTCCGCGTCGTGGACAAGCGGTCGCTCGCCCGCCTCGACGTGTCCACCGTGGGCGACGGCATCACGTTGAGCGGACGCAAGACGCGCTCCACGCTCACCGGATCGCTGAACGTCGTCCGCGGCACCATCTACATTCCCGAACACGACGTGGCCAACAAGCAGCTGGTGACGCTGAGCTACGCCGACCTGGCGGGCATCATCGATACGTCGGATCTGGGAACGCACATCAAGCTGCCCAGTCCGCCGTCGGCCCTGCTGCGGGACATGACGATCACGGGCATGCGCGTCACCCTGGGCGACGAGGTCTGGCTGCGATCGTCGGAAGCGAACATCAAGCTCGGCGGGTCGTTGAACGTCCGGCGCGTGCGGGCGCAGGCATCGAATGCCGGGTCGCCCTTCTCCACCCCGAGCGCGGGCGACAGCACCTACCGGCTGGCGCTGGACGGCACACTGACCGCCGAGCGCGGCACCTACACGCTGTCGTTCGGCCCCATCCAGCGCGAGTTCCAGGTGGAATCGGGCACGATCACGTTCTACGGCGACCCCGAGGTGAACCCGCGCATCGAGGTCAGCGCGCTCTACCACGTGCGCCAGTACGACCGTCCCGACATCAGTGTGCGCGCCAAGTTGAGCGGCTTCCTGTACCCGGGGCCGTCGCTCGACCTGGAGAGCGGCGAGACCTACGCGATCCCGCAGTCCGATCTCGTGAGCTACCTGTGCTGCGGCGTGCCGAGCTTCGAACTGGGGGCCAACCAGAGCTATCTCCGCACGGCGGCCCAGGTGCTGCTCCCCACGGCGAGCAGCGTGCTCGCCCATACCCTGCGCGGCGAGCTCGGATCCACCTTCGACATCCTCCAGTTCCAGCCCGGGGCCACCGACGCGACCGACACCAAGGGCCAGCCGACGACCAACTCCTATCGCGACTTCTTCGCCGGCGCCCGGCTGGGGGGCGACAAGCAGATCACCAACAACCTGTTCTTCAGCATCAGCACGGGCTTCTGCCAGCTGAACGCCAACCCGTCCGGGGGCGGATCCTCGGGGGTCAATTCGTTCGTCGAGCAGTTGGAGAGCAAACTCGAATACCGCTTCTCCGGCACGCTGTCGGTGGACGCCGGCCTCGAGCCCCCGTCCAGCGCCCTGCTGTGCGGGCGCACGCAGCGCGGCCTCGTGCCCACGCCGCAGCAGTGGGGCTTCTCCCTGTCGAAAGCCTGGCGCTGGTGATCCACCGCGCCCTGTTGATCGTCAACCCCGCCTCGCGACGGGGGGCGCGCGACCTCGGCCGCGTGCAGGCCGCGTTCGCCCGCGGGGGCGTGGAGTGCGAGACCCGGTTCACCACCGCGCCCGGCGATGCCGGCACGATCGCCGGCGACCTCGGATCGGACTACGACGCCGTGTTCACGCTCGGTGGCGACGGCACGATCATGGAGGCGCTGGGTGCGCTGGTCGGGACCGACACGCCGCTCGGCGCCCTGGCCGGCGGCACGGGCAATCTGTTCGTGCGGGCGTTCGGCATTCCGCTCGACCCGGCGCGCGCCGCGCGCGCCCTCTGCGCGGGCGCAACGCGCGCCGTCGACGTCGCCGAACTCGCGCGCGGGGGCCACTTCGCGGTGGCGGCCGGCATCGGGATCGACGTCGCGATGATCGAGACCGCGTCCACCGCGCTCAAGCGCCGGCTCGGCGTGGCCGCCTACGTGTTCGCCGGCGCGCGGGCCGCGATCGCCGCCGCGGTGCGGGGCGACACGTTCCGGGCGCGCATCACCGTGGACGGCGCGGTGCACGAGATCGAGGCGCTGTCGCTGCTCGTCGCCAACGTGGGGTCGGTGTTGAGCGGCCTGATCACGCTCGCCCCCGGCGCCGTTCCCGACGACGGCATGGTGGACGTGGCGGTGTACGCCCCGCGCACCCTGCCGCAGGCGCTCCGGGTGGCGTGGCGGATGGTGCGCGGACGCTTTCCCGACGATGCGCTCACGCGGTTCTACCGCGGGCGGCACGTGCGGGTCTCGTCCGTGCCGCCCCGCCGGGCCGAAGCGGACGGCGAATTGCTGCCCCCCGGCGAGTTGGACATCCGGGTGCTGCCGCGGGCCGGGCGCGTGCTCGTGCCCGGCCCGGCGTGAGCGGAGGGTTGCTCCCGGAGCCGCGCGCGTCCATTCTCTGTACGCCCCCGGCCACGTCGGGCCGGGGCGGCTCGTCCCCACGACCCCCGCGCCGGCATGCCCTCGGTCCTCATCGTTGACGACGAACGCGACATCACCTCCTTTCTCGGGGCGTTCTTCGAACGCAACGGGCATCTGGTGCTGAAGGCGCACACGGGGGAAGAAGCCGTCTCGCTCATCCGCCAGCGGCACCCCGATCTGGTGCTGCTCGATCTGCGTCTGCCCGACCTCTCGGGGTTTGAGGTGCTCGAGCGGGTGAAGGCGCTGCGTCCGGTGGTGATCATGATCACGGGACACGCCGACATCTCGCTGGCCGTGCGCGCCATGCAGGCGGGCGCCGAAAGCTTCCTCACCAAGCCGATCGAGCTGGCGCACCTGGGCGCGGTTGCCGACCGGGCGTTCGAGAAGGCCCAGTTGCGGCAGATGCATTTGTACCTGGGGGAGCGCCGGGGCGCGCTCCCGGCCCGCGCGCTGCTCGGATCGTCGCCGCCCATGGAGGAACTCGCGGCGCAGATCGATCTGCTGGCGCGCAGCGAACGGACGACGGTCCTGCTGATGGGCGAGGTGGGTACCGGGAAGGGGCGGGTGGCCGACGCGATGCACCGGCAGAGCCCGCGGGCCGGGCAGCGGTTCGTGGAGGTGAATTGCGCGGCCCTCACCGCGGCGTCGCTCGATTCCGAGCTGTTCGGGGTGGAGCAGGGACCGTCGCCTGAGGGCGAGGTGTACCGCCCGGGATTGCTCGAGGCGGCCAGCGGGGGCACGCTGTTCCTCGACGAGATCGGCGATCTCGACGCCCACCTCCAGCCCAAATTGCTGCGCGTGCTCGAAGGCAAGAGCTTCCGCCGCCAGGGCGGCACGCGCGAGGTGCAGGTGGACGTGCGCCTGATCGCCGCCACGAGCCGCGACCTCGTGGCCGAGGTCACGGCGGGGCGGTTCCGCGAAGACCTGTACTATCGCCTGAGCGTGATGCCGATCAACCTGCCGCCGCTGCGCGCCCGCGCGCGCGAGGACCTGGTGGAACTGATCGCGCACCTGCTCGACGAACTGCGCGTGAACCTGCCCGAGGGCCCGTCCGACCTCGAAGACGAGGCCCTCGAGCGCTTGCTGAAATACTCATGGCCCGGGAACGTGCGCGAGTTGCGCAACGTGCTGGAGCGGGCGCTGATCATCGGCCGCGGGGCGCCGGCCCTCGCGCCGTCCCACCTCGCCGCCGAGGTGCGCGACGCGTCGGGCGGCGGCGTGGAACTGCACATCCCGCGCACGCTCGCCGAGGTGGAGCGGCAACACATCGATCGCACGCTCCGCGCCCACGACGGCAACCGCACGCGCGCGGCCAAGGAGCTGAACATCTCGCGCGCCACGCTGATCAAGAAGATCAGGGAATTCGGTATCGAGATGCGAGAGCCGATGTCTTCCGGAGGAGTGCGATGACGGACGCGATGCAGGAGGCCGACGCCATGGTGTGCCGCGCCTGCGGCAACGAGGAGCGGGCCTCCGAGGGATACCCGTGCGTGGACTGCGGCACGTTCATCTGTGTGGTCTGCAACCTGCGCGGCGTGATCCGCTGCCGGGAGTGCGAGGCGAAACACGCCGCCGCCCCGGCGCCCCCGACCGCCGGTCGCTGAATGCCGGTGGATTTCGCGCGCGTCGGCGTCGCCGTCGGGCATGCCCGCGATGCCGACGCCGGCACGGGGTGCACCGTGGTGCGCGGCATCGAGGCCCCCCTCCGCGGCGGCGTCGCGATCCTGGGCCGCGCCACGGGTTCGCGGGAACTGCCCGCCCTGGGCCCCGACGCCCTGGCCGACCGCGTGGACGCGGTGCTGCTCGCCGGCGGGTCGGCGTACGGGCTCGACGCCGCGGCGGGCGTCATGCGGTGGATGGAGGAACGGCATCGCGGCTTTCCGATCGGCGGCGGCGTGGTGCCGATCGTCCCCGCCGCCGTGATCTTCGATCTGCGCCCGGGGCGGTTCGACCGGCGTCCCACCGCGGAGATGGCGTACCGCGCCGCCGACACGGCGGATTCCACCGGCGTCGCCGAAGGGAGCGTGGGAGCGGGCACCGGCGCCACCGTGGGCAAGGCGGCCGGCATCGCGCGGGCCATGAAGGGCGGCGTCGGATGCGCCCTCCGCGAGTCGGCCGGCGTGGCCGTGGCGGCGGTGGCCGTGGTCAACGCCTTCGGCGACGTGCTCGACGAGAGCGGCCGCGTGCTGGCCGGCGCCCGCGACGACGACGGCGAATTCCTCCACACGGCGCGGATGCTCGTCGAACACCCGCACCGCCTGGCGGCGCTGGCGGCCGAGCAGCGCGGCCGCAACACGACCCTGGCCGTGGTCGCCACCAACGCGGCGCTCGATCGCGGGCAGCTCAACCAGTTGGCGCGCGCCGCCGGCGCGGCCCTCTTTCATCGCATCGCGCCGGCCGGCTCGTCGTTCGACGGCGACATCGTGTTCGCCCTCGGCGCGCGCGAGGGGACGCCCGCCGACGCGCTCCACGTGGAAGCGCTCGCCGTCGCCGCGCTCGAGGAGGCGATCGAACGCGGCGTGCGGCTGGCCGTCGGGCGGCCGGGGCTGCCGGGTCTGGCGGACCCGCGATGACGGCGCCGGCCCACGCCCTGATCCGATCGGCGATTGCGCCGCTGCTCGCCGAGCCGCGGGTGTCGAGCCCGCAGCGGTCGCAGCGGCTGGCCGGCCACACGGTGGAGGTGCTCGAAGCGCACGGCGACTGGCGGCGCGTGCGGGGGACCGACGGCTATGAGGGGTGGGTGCACGCGGGCTACCTCGCGGCCGCTCCGCGGAGCACGGCGCGGCAGAGCCGGGGCGCGCGCCGCGTGTCGCTGGGATGCGTGAGCGGCGTCGCGGGCGGCGGTGGGGGTGGGGGGCGCCGCGCGCTCCCGCTGGGCGCGTACCTCGGCCCCGAGGAGATCGTGGAGTCGGGAGACGCGGTGGCCGAGGCGGCGCTCGGCGCGCGCTTTCCCGCCACGGCCGCCGGCGTCGCGCGCTCGGCCACGACGTTCTTCGCCGGCGCCAGCTACCAGTGGGGCGGCATCACACCGTGGGGCGCCGACTGCTCCGGGTTCGTGCAGTCGGTCTTCGCGCTGCACGGCGTCGCCCTGCCGCGCGACGCCTGGCAGCAGGCGGAGGCGGGCACGGCGTTGGAGCGCACGCCGGGCGCGGTGCAGGCCGGGGAGTTGGCATTCTTCTCCGATCGCGACGACGGGCGCATCACGCACGTTGGCGTGGGAGTGGGCGGCGGCCGGATGGCGCACGTGGCCGTGGGCCGGGGCGGCCATGCCGTGGAGCGGCTGGCGGACGGGCGCGACGGCTACGTCAAGGCGCTCCGCGATCGATTCCGCTTCGCGCGCCGCGTCCTGTAGGCGCGCTCAGCTCACGAGGCCCGAGGGCGGCGCGATCGGAGCGCCCACCCGCACCTGGACCGGCACCTCGGTGGTGGGTTCGTTGTCCAGCGCGATCGCCATGGCGTACGAGCCCGCGCCGTCGATCGGCAGGTCGATCTGGGCGATCAGCGGCACGTCCATCTCGCCCACGCCCGACGGGATCGGCCCCACGCTCAGATCGCCGGCGCTGCTCCACAGCTCGGCCCGCTTGGGACTCAGCCAGCGCAGCGTCACGGTGTGGCTCCCGGTGTCGCGCGAGGTGCCCTTGATGTGCACCACGAGATGCGCGCGCGGGTGCACCGCGGGCGATGCGCCCACGTGGAGGGCGTCGAACACGCCGAGGATGTTCAGCTTTCCTTCCTGCGACACGTTGGCCGCGTCGGCGAACAGGGCGAAGGCGACATGCATGGAGGGAACATAGACTGGGGGGCGGGGGGCGTCTACGTTTCGTGAATGTCTCTTCCCGACGTCTCCGCGGCGCCCCTGGCCGGGCCCCCCCCCAGCCGGGCCGCCGTGTGGATCACCGACCTGTCGTTGGTGATGATGGCGGTCATCTGGGGCGTCAACTTCAGCGTCGTGAAATATGGCACGACGCTGTTCTCCCCGCTCGCCTTCAACACGTCGCGGGTGGTGTTGGCCGCGGCGGCTCTGTCCCTGTTGGCCTTCGTACCGCGGCCGGCGCCGATCGCGCGCCGCGACGTGGGCGCGCTGCTGCTGCTCGGCGTGCTGGGCAACGGCGTGTACCAGTGGCTGTTCATCGACGGCGTGGCGCTGACGCGCGCCGGCGACGCGGCGCTGGTCGTGGCTGCGTCGCCCGCGCTCATCGCGCTCGTCGGTCGGCTGCGCGGCGTGGAACGCGTGACCCTGCGCGCCGTGGCGGGCATCGCGCTGTCCATGTCGGGCATCGCGTTCGTGGTGTACAGCGGCACGCGCGTCGTGGGGCAGGGGGCGTCGGCGGCGGGCGACCTGCTGGTGCTGGCCGGTTCGGCGAGCTGGGCGGTGTACACGGTGTGGCTGGCCCCGTACACGCGGCGGGTGGACGGCATCACCCTGTCCGCGTACACGATGATCGGCGGATCGATCATGCTGGGGCTGGTCTCGGCGCCGGAACTCGCCCGCGTCACGTGGAGTACGGTATCCACCGGAGGGTGGATGGCCATTCTGTACAGCGGGCTCGGCTCGCTCGTCGTGGCATATTTGTTCTGGTATCGCGGCGTGCGGGTGATCGGCCCCACGAAGACCGCGATGTACTCCAACCTGCAGCCGCTGGTCGCGCTGATCGTGGCCGGCGCCGTGCTGGGCGAATCGCCCACCCCGTGGCAGCTCGTGGGCGCCGGCTGCATCATGGCCGGCCTGCTGCTCACCCGCGCGTGAAACTCGTGCTGTTCGACATCGACGGCACGCTGCTCGACAGCGACGGCGCGGGGCGCCGCGCCATCCGCCGCGCGCTCACCGAAACGTTCGGCACGGCCGGCCCCGAGCGGCACTGGTTCGACGGCAAGACGGATCCGCAGATCGTCCACGAGCTGATGGAACTGGCCGGCGTCGACCGCGCGGTGGTCGCCGAGCGCATGGACCGGCTCTTCGCGCGCTACGTGGACCTGTTGCGCGACGAGATCGCGCGGCCCGGCCACGCGGCGTCGGCGTACCCCGGCGTGCCCGAACTGCTCGACGCCCTCGACGCGATGGAGGGAGTGACGCTGGGCCTGCTCACCGGCAACGTGCGGCCGGGTGCACACGTCAAGCTCGCGGCGGCGGGCATCGCGCCGGCCCGGTTCCGCGTGGGTGCGTTCGGGTCGGACCACGCCGTGCGGTCGGAACTGCCCGCCATCGCCCGCGCGCGGGCCGCCGCGCTCCTGGGCCGCGACGTGCCCGGCTGCGCGATGGTGGTGATCGGCGACACGCCCGCCGACCTCACCTGCGGGCTGGGAGTCGGCGCGCGCGCCATGGGCGTGGCCACCGGGCGCTACTCGGTGGCCGATCTGGGTGCGTACGCACCGGCGGCCGTGGTGGCCGACTTCCGCGAGACGCGCGCCGTCGTCGACGCCATTCTCTCCGCATGAGCGCCGGCGCCGCGCGGACGGCCCGCACCGATGGCTGATCGCGACCCGGCCTTCGAGGCCCGCCTCGCCGATCCGCCCGGCACCCCCGTGTTCGTGCGCGCGAGCGGCGGGGTCGTGGCGGTCACGCGCGCCGACGGGCGCCCGGAACGCGCGCTGCACGTGGACGACGTGCGCCAGGTGGCGCGCGACGGCGACCGCGTGACCATCACGCCGGCGCGCGGCGGCGCGCTGACCCTGATCTCAGACCGGGCGCAGGAACTCGATGCCGCGCTGGTGGCGGCGTGCAGCGTGCTCCCCGAACTCACCCGCGCGCTCCACTCGCTGGGCAGTTCGCGCGCCGGGTCCGACGCCGCCGCGCAACGCGAGTTCTTCGCGCCGCTACTCGACGCGCGGCGCCGCGCCGAGGAGTCGGTGGCGCGGGCCGACGTGGTCGCGGCGTTCGACGCCGAGCGGCTCGCGCGCGCGCTGGACGCCTACCTGTCGGCGCTGGTGGAACGCAGCGCCGACGCCCGGCCGGCCGCGCGCCGCGCGCTCGCCGCCCGGGCCGAAGACGCCACCGCGCCGCTGCGGCGCGCCATTGCCCGGGTGGGCCGCGCCGGCGCCGGCGCGGCCCACCCCGCCGACGATGCCCGGGTGGCGAGCTGGCGCGCATGGCGATCCGCGCTGCAGGACCTGTTCGCCGCGGCCGACCGCAGTTGGGGCCTGCTGCACGAGCGCGGCGCCGTGGACGGGGAACGCTCCGGCGCCTGAGCGCCCGGATCGTGCCCGGTCAGCCCCCGCCGGCGGCGTAGATTCCCGGCTTGTCCGGCGTCACGTCGCGGCGCACGTACATCCACACGAAACCCATCGCCACGAACGCCAGCGCGATGCCCTGGGCATAGGTCAGCGGCCCGAAGAACCGGTCGTCCTTGGCGCGGAAGAACTCGATGATGAACCGCTCGAACCCCGCCAGCACGCAGTACACGCCGAACAACCAGCCCTCGGCGTGCTTGTGGTCGCGCAGCCGCCAGAGCATCAGGAACATGATCGTGGCCAGCGCGATCTCGTAGAGTTCCGTCGGGTAGACCGACACCACGGTGGACGGCGCGAGCCCGGCCGGAAACGCCGTGTGGAACTCGGCCGCCATCGCCGCCACCGTCGTGGGCGGCTGCCCGTTGGGGAACATCACCGCCCCGAACCCGCTGAACGGGCGGCCGTAGTCGTCGCCCACGGCCCAGCACCCCGTGCGGCCCACCGCGTACGCCGCCGCCACCGCCGGCCCGCCCACGTCGAAAATCCGCATCATCGGGATCTTCTTCCACCGGATCACCGCCATCACCGCCAGCATGCCGCCCACCAGGCCGCCCCAGAACACGAACCCCCCGCGGGTGAACAGCGCGTCGTAGTGCTGGAGAATGATCACGTAGTACAGCTTGGCGCCGAGCAGCCCGCCGATCACGGCGGCCAGGATCATGTCGCCGATGGGACGCGTATCGTGCCCGCGGCGCCCCAGCTCCTGCTCCGACACGTGCTGGGCCACGGCGAACGCCGCCACCACGGCGATGCCGAACCCGGTCAGCGACAACGGCCCGAGCTGGACGACGAACGGATGATGGATGATCGGTGTACTCATGCGGCGACGAGGCCCGGAAGGGGAAGAGAGGCGAACGCGTTGAGGTCAAGGCCGGCGCGCTCCCCGCGCTCCAAGCGGAAGAGGCCGGCCCGGGCGATCATGGCGGCGTTGTCGGTGGCCAGCCGCGCCCCCGGAGCATACACCGTTACCCCGGAGGGCGCGAGGCGCTCCCGCATGGCCGCCACCAGCGTGCGATTCCCCGCCACGCCGCCGCCCAGGACGACCCGCGTCCGGTCGAACGCCTCCACCGCGCGCGCCGTCTTCTCCACCAGAGTGTCGACGAGCGCGTCCTGAAATGCCCGCGCGATCGGCGCCCGGGCGGACTCGTCGGGGGCCGCGTGCACGGCGTTCAGCACCGCCGTCTTCAGACCGCTGAACGAGAAGTCGTAATAGTCGGGGTCGCCGGGCTTCTGATGGCGGCGCAGCATCGGCCGCGCGAAGCGAATGGCGCCGGCGTCGGCGCTGGCTGCCAGTCGCTCCACGTGCGGCCCGCCGGGGTAGGGCAGCCCGATCAGCTTGGCCACCTTGTCGAACGCCTCGCCCGCCGCGTCGTCGCGGGTGCGGCCGAGCAGCCGGTAGCGCCCCCAGGCCTCGACGTCGAGGAGCAGCGTGTGCCCGCCCGACACGAGCAGCGCCGTGAACGGCGGCAGCGCGTCCGGCTGCTCGAGCGCGGTGGCAAACAGGTGGCCTTCCATGTGGTGCACGCCCACGAGCGGCACGCCCAGCGCGTGGGCGAGCGCCTTGCCGAAGCTCACCCCGACGAGCAGCGCCCCCACGAGGCCGGGTCCGTGCGTGACGGCCACCGCGTCCATCGCGTCGGCGGCCAGCGACGCGTCGGCCAGCGCGCGGTCCACCACCGGCCGCATGCTCGCGAGGTGGGCGCGCGAGGCGATCTCGGGCACCACGCCGCCGAACACGCGATGCACGTCCTGCGACAGGATGACGAGCGAACGCAGCGCCACGGCGTCGCCCGCGCCGTCGATCACGGCGGCCGACGTCTCGTCGCACGACGTCTCGATGCCCAGCACGACGGTCACGGGTGCGTCCGTCCGCGGCTCGGCCGCCGCGCGGAATCGCGGGTCGCGGGAACCTCGGGCATCGCGGGGCTTCGCGGGACGACGTGGATCACGACCACCCGCGGCTGCACGTCGCGCACGAGCACCTCGGCGCCGGGCGGCAGTTGGACGTCGTCGGGGTCGAGCGTGAAGGTCGCCGAGTCGGCGCCGCGCGGCATCACGCGGCGAATGACCGGTGGACGGGAGAACAGCGCGAAGATCTCCTTGCCCTCTCCGGCCACGAGGGCGTGGATGTCGGGCGGCAGGTCGCGCATTGCCACCGTGCTGTCGAGCGTCACGGCGAGGCGGACGGGCACGATCTCCTCGGTGGGCTCCTTGGACGTGGCGATGAACCAGAGCACGATCGCGAACGCGAGGGCGACGGCCTTGAGGCCGAGGCGCTCGGTGAACGCGCTGACCAGGCGCCGCCGCCAACGGGACCGCGCCGCGCTCATGCCGGCATCAGGGCGCCGCGCCGGCGCCGGGGTCGCCGCTCGCGCCGGCGCCGGCCACGGGATCGGTGATCCCCAGCAGGGTGCGCACCAGCGCGAGGTTGCCCGCCGACGTCCAGTCGTCGGCGCCGAGCCACACCTTGCGAATCACGCCGGCGCGGTCGATGACGTACGACTCGGGGTATCCCACCACCTGGTAGCTCTGCTCGATGCGGTACTGCGGATCGTGCAGGATCTGGAACGTCAGCCCCATGTTGCGGGCGTACGCCCGGATGGAGTCGTCGGAGGCGGTCTCGTCGATGCTCACGGCGACGATCTTGAGCCCGCGCGGACCGTACATCCGGTGCAAGCGCTCGAGCGTCGGCATTTCGGCCTTGCACGGTCCGCACCAGGTGGCCCACACGTTCACGATCAGCACGTCGCCGGCGTAGTCGGCGAGCCGCCGGGCCTGATGCGTGCCGTCGATGGTCCAGGCGGTGAACGGGGGCGCCTGGCTCCCCACGCCCACCTGCTGCACGCCGCCCCCGAAGGCCCGTTGGAAGGCGTACGACCCGACGCCCAGCGCCGCGATGACCGTGAGGATCACGGCCCACTGTTGCCGCACGGTCATGCCGTCTCCTCGCAGGCGCGCCGCAGCGCGCCGATCTCGGCGGCGGGGTCGGCCGCCGAGAAGACGGCGTGGCCGGCCACGAACGTGTCGGCGCCGGCGCGCCACACGGGGCCGATCGTGTCCCGGGCAATGCCGCCGTCCACCTCCAGCAGCGCCGCAGAGCGCGCCGCGTCGAGCAGGCGCCGGGCTCGCCGCACCTTGTCGAGCGAGTGCGGGATGAACGTCTGGCCGCCGAACCCCGGGTTCACGGTCATGATCAGCAGCAGGTCGGCGTCGTCGAGCACGTCCTCCACCGCCGACAGCGGCGTGGACGGGTTGAGGGCCACGCCGGCGCGGCATCCCAATTCTCTGATATTCGCCAGTTGGCGCTGCAGGTGGGGCGCCACCTCGGCGTGCAGCGTCACGCCGCTCGCGCCGGCCGCGGCGAACGCCGCGAACTGCCGTTCCGGCTCCACCACCATCAGGTGCACGTCGAGCGGCAGGGCGGTGAGGCGGCGCACCGTCTCCACGATCTTCACGCCGAACGTGATATTCGGCACGAACCGCCCGTCCATCACGTCCACGTGCAGCCAGTCGGCGCCGCCGGCCACGCACCGCGCCACGTCGTCGGCCAGGCGCGCGAAGTCGGCGGCGAGCAGCGAGGGCACGATGCGAACGGTCATGGCGTACCGCCTCCGGAAACGCTCACGGTGACGCGGGCCCCCACCGGCACGAGGGTGCCCGCCGCGGGGTTCTGCTGCACCACGGCCGCCTGAGCGCCCGCGCCCCCGCTGTTGAGAATCGTAACGTCGCCAAGGGCCAGGCCCAACTGCTCCAGCAGCACCCGCGATTCGACGATCGTGCGCCCGGTCAAATCGGGCACCGGAATGGTGGCCGGCCCCGCGCTCACGATCAGCAGCACGGCCGATGGGATCGCCGCGTTCCCCCGGCCGCCGGCCGCGTGTCGATCACCGTGCCCACGGGCTGGTCGCTGGCCTGCGTGAGCGTGTCGGGGGCGGTCGTGAATCCGGCCGCGGTGAGCGCCGAGTCGGCCTGCGGGCGCGCCATGCCGACGACGTTCGGCACCACGCCCAGCCGGGGTCCGGCGCTCAGATCGAGCACGACGCTGCTGCCCATCGGTTCGCGGCTGCCCTGGTCGGGCGTCATCCCGATCACCGTCAGGCGCGGCGCCGCGTCCTGGAACCGCATCTCCCCGCGCTGGGCCCGGAACCCCGCCTGCTGCAGGCGGCCGCTCGCCGCGTCGAAGCTCAACCCCAGCACGTTGGGCACGGCGCCCTCGGCGGGCGGAGCGCCGGGCGGAAACACGAACGCGGCCACCAGCACCCAGGCCAGCGCGAACCCGCCCACCGCCGTGGCGAGATACGGCCAGGCGCGGCGCCAGGCGGCGCGGGCGTTCACGGCGAGCCGCCGCAGCCGCGCCGCGAACGCGCCGTCCACGCCGTGCCGCTGAGGGAGCACGCGCAGCCGGCCCGCGTCGAGCACGTCGGCCGGCACGGCGCCCGCGGGCGGCGGCTCCAGCCGCCAATCCGCGTGTCCGGCGAGGAACCGATCCACCTGGGCGTCGTTCTCCTCGGGTTCGAGCGAGCAGGTGCTGTACACGAGCAGTCCACCCGGCTTCACGAGTCGTGCGGCCGACGCCAGCAGGGTCTCCTGCAGCGCGGCCATCACGGCCAGATCCGACGGTCGGAGACGCCAGCGCGCGTCGAGGTGCCGGCGCATCGTACCGGTGCCGGTGCAGGGCGCGTCGAGGAGCACCGCGTCCACGGCGCGGATGGCGGGCATGCGCGCGTCGGCTGCGTACACGTGCACGTTGGCCAGCTCCAGCCGGGCCACGTTCTCGCGCAGCCGCTTCAGCCGGTGCACCGAGACGTCGCTGGCGAACACGGCGCCCGACGTGCGCGCCAGTTCCACCGACTTGCCTCCCGGCGCGGCGCACACGTCGGCCACCGTCCCGCCCTCGGGGAGCGCCGCGTACCGCGTGACCAGCGTCGACGCCGGATCCTGCACGTGGAACAGCCCGCGCTTGAACGCCCCGATCTCGGTGAGTCCCGACACCGGGCCGGCGAGCACGAGGCTGTCGTCGACCAGCGGCGCCGGCTCCACGGCGACCCCCGCCGCCTCGAACAGCGCGGCGAGTTCGGCGCGCGTCGCGCGCACGGGGCGCGCGACGATCGGCGGCTCGGCGTTATCGGCCGCGAGCAGCCGCCGCGCGTCGGGCTCGCCCCACCGCTCGACCCACCGCGCCACCAGCCAGTGCGGGTGCGAGAACTCCGTGGCCAGGGCGTCGATCGGATCGGCCGGCGCGGGCAGGGTGAGGGTGTCGCGCTCGCGGTCGAGGCGCCGCAGCACGGCGTTGGCGAGTTTGCCGGCGCCCTGGCCGGAGCGCGCCTTGGCGAGTTCCACGGTCTGGGCGATGGCGGCGTAGGCCGGCACGCTCCCCATCTCGAGGAGTTGATAGGCGCCGAGACGCAGCAGGTCGAGCAGTTCCGGATCGAGGCGGCTGAGTCCGCCGCGCACGCGGTCGCCGAGCAGGGCGTCGAGGCGGCCGCGCATGCGGAGCATGCCGTACACCAGTTCGCGGGTCCACCGGCGATCGCGGGCGTCGAGCGGTGCGGTGCGGCGCTCGAACGTGGCGTCGAGCAGCTCGCCGCGGCGGAGGTCGGCGCACACGCCGGCCGCGACCAGCCGCGCGTCGGTGACCGCCGTCGAGCGGGCGCGCGTGGCGCCGTGGGGCGCGCGGATGTCCTGACCTGCCATGAGGTGCGTCGCGGGAGAGAGCCGGCGCGCGGCGGTCGTGGGCGCCGCGCCCCTCGAAAGATAGTCGGCCCCGGCGGCGGCCGTATCGCGGCGCGCCGTCACTCGGCGGGCGGGACGTCGAAGCGCCGGCCCACGGCGATGCCGCGTCCGCGCTGCCATTCGGCGGGCGTCATCCGCCGCTTGCCGGCCGGCTGCACGCTGGCCAGCCGGGCGCCGCCGTCGCCGCACGCCACGACGAGGCCGTCGTCGTCCACGGCGACGACCTCGCCGGGGGCGCCGTGGGCCTCCGCGGCAGCGCGGGCCCCGAACAGCTTGACCTCCGCGCCGCCGAGCGTCGCGAACGCGCCGGGGCGCGGGTCGTACGCCCGGATGACGCGGGAGACGGCGGCGGCGGGCGCCCGCCAATCCACGCGCGTCATCTCGCGCACGATCTTCGGGGCGTAGGTGGCGGCGCCCTCGTGCTGCGGCTCCTCGCGGGCCGCGCCCAATTCGAGCAGCGCCAGCGCTTCGATCAGCGCGGCGGCGCCCATTTCCGAGAGGCGGAGGGTGAGTTCGCCGGCCGTCTCGTCGTCGTAGATCGGCGTCGCGGCCCGCACGAGCACCGGTCCGGCGTCGAGCGCCGGCACCATCCGCATGATCGACACGCCCGTCTCGGTGAGTCCGTCGCGGATCGCGGCCTGGATGGGCGCCGCCCCGCGCAGCGCGGGCAGGAGCGAGGCGTGGATGTTGAGCGTGCCGCGCGGCGGCAGGTCGACGACGTCGGCGGGCAGCAGGTGGCCGTACGCCACGACCACCGACACGTCGGGCGCGAGGGCGGCGATCTGCGCGCGGAACGCGTCGCCGCGGGGGCGCTCCGGTTGCAGCACGGGCAGGTTCTCGCGTTCGGCGATCTCCTTGACCGGCGGCGCTTCGAGCCGCGAGCGCGAACGGCCCACCGGCCGGTCGGGCTGCGTCACCACGCCGACCACGTCGAACCCCTCGCCGAGCAGCGCGCGGAGCGGCGGCGCGGCGAATTCCGGCGTGCCCCAGAAGAGCACGCGCACCCTACAGTTCCTCGTCGCGATGGTGGTGCGCGGCGGCCTCGGCCGGCGTGATCCGGCGGACCAGCCCCGGGTACTTCTCCTTCTCCTTGGTCCACTTGGACAGGGCGCTGCGGCGCTTGAGTACACTCAGATAGTCGATGAACAGGCGGCCGTGCAGGTGGTCGATCTCGTGCAGCACGCAGCGGGCGAGCAGATCGGCGGCCGCGAGTTCGTACGGCTCGCCGTCGCGCCCCGTGGCCCGGACCACGACGCGGGTGGCGCGCTCCACGTCGCCGTAGATGTCGGGAATCGACAGGCACCCCTCCTCGGCCTTGGCCGATCCGCTGCGCTCGACGATCTCGGGATTGATCAGCACGTACGGCGCGTCCTCGACGTCGATCACCGTCAGCCGCTCGCGGCGGCCGATCTGAGGCGCGGCGAGGCCGATGCCCTTGGCGGCGTACATCGTGTCGTACATGTCGTCGATCAGCCGGCGCAGCTCGTCCGTGACCCCGGCCACCGGGAGCGTCTCCTGGCGCAGGATCGGGTCGCCGAAGACCCGGATGTCGAGCAGGCTCATCAGCTCGAGGTGCCGGCCGGTCCGGCGGCGATGCGCGCGATCCGGCCGCGCTCGACGATCAGCCGCGTCTCGCCCGACTTGATGGTGATGCGGTCCTCGGCCGGCGGGCCGTTCGTGCCGTCGGGCTTGAGCGATTCCTTGATGTGCACCACCTCGCCCACCACGCCGCCCGAGGTGACGACCTCGTCGCCCTTCTTGAGGGCAGACAGCGCCTGCTCGTGCTGCCGGCGCTGCTTCTGCTGCGGCCGGATGAGCAGGAAGTAGAAGATGGCGATGATCGCCGCCAACTGGACCAGGAACGGGACCAGGGAGTTCTGGCCGCCCTGGGCCGGGGCCATGGCCAGGAGGGCGGCGAAGGGATGTGTCATGCCGGGGCGCTCGTGCGTGAGTGATAGCGGGCCAGCCACTGCCGGCTCCAGCCGTCGAAGGTGCCGTCGCGGATGGCGTCGCGCGCCTGCCGCATCAGCGAGACGAGGAAATGTACATTATGCAGGGACAGGAGGCGCAAGCCGAGCATCTCGTCGGCCAGGAAGAGGTGCCGCAGATAGGCGCGCGTGAACCGCCGGCAGGCCGAACACGCGCACGCGTCGTCGAGGGGGCGTTCGTCGGCGCGGTACTCGGTCCGCTTGATGTTGAGGCGCCCGTCGCGGGTGAAGACGGCGCCGTTGCGCCCCATCCGCGTCGGCGCCACGCAGTCGAACAGGTCCACTCCGCGGCGCACGCCCTCCACCAGGTCCTCGGGAAACCCCACGCCCATCAGGTAGCGCGGCCGGTCGGCGCGCAGTTCCTCGTTGACCACGTCGAGCACCGCGTACATCTCGGGCTTGGCCTCGCCCACCGACAGGCCGCCGATGCCGAACCCGCGCCAGTCGTCGATCGCCTGGACGGCGCGCGCCGCCTCGCGCCGCAGCTCGGCGTGGATGCCCCCCTGCACGATCGGGAAAAGCGCCTGCGGGCGTTCGCGGTCGAGCGCGTGGAACGCCGAGCGGCAGCGGGCCAGCCAGCGGACGCTGCGCTCGCTCGCGTCGCGGGCCGCCGCGGCGTCGCTCTGCCCCGGGATCACGTGGTCGAACTGCATCACGACGTCGGCGCCCAGGTTGCGTTCGATCTCCATCACCGATTCCGGCGTGAACCGGCGGCGCGATCCGTCGAGGTGGCTCTGGAAGTCCACGCCGTCCTCGTCCACCGTGCGCAGGGCGGCGAGCGAGAACACCTGGAAGCCGCCCGAGTCGGTGAGGATCGGGCCGTCCCACCCCATGAACCGGTGCAGCCCGCCCAGCCGGCGCACGAGGTCGTCGCCCGGCCGCAGGTGGAGGTGATAGGCGTTGGCGAGGATCATCGGCGCGCCCATCGCCCGGAGGTCGTCGGGGTCGAGCGCCTTGACCGTGGCCAGCGTGCCGACGGCCATGAAGGCCGGGGTCTCCACCACGCCGTGCGGCGTGGACAACTCGGCCGCGCGGGCGGCCCCGGCCCGGGCGCTGACGGTGAAGCCGAAGGCGTGCGAGGCCATTACAGAATTACCATGGCGTCGCCGTAGGAATAGAACCGGTACGCCTGGGCGACCGCGTCGGCGTAGGCGCGCATCGTGAGGTCGTGGCCGGCGAACGCCGCGACGAGCATGAGCAGGGTGGAGCGGGGGAGGTGGAAGTTCGTGATCAGCCGGTCCACGGCGCGGAACGCGTGCGGGGGCCGGATGAAGATGCGCGTTTCGCCGCTTCCCGGCACGACCGTGCCGCCGCGGCCGGCCGCGCTCTCGAGCGTGCGCACCGACGTCGTGCCCACGGCCCACACCGCGCCGCCCTGGGCGCGGGTGGCGGCGATGGCCGCGGCCGTCTCGGGCGGCACCGAATACCATTCCTCGTGCATCGTGTGGCGCGCCGGGTCGTCCTCCTCCACGGGCTTGAAGGTGCCGGCCCCCACGTGCAGCACCACCTCGGCCCGCGCGCACGCCCTTCGCGGCGAGCGCGTCGAGCAGCTGCGGCGTGAAGTGGAGCCCGGCCGTCGGCGCGGCCACCGAGCCGGGCTCGCGGGCGTAGACCGTCTGATAGCGCTCGGCGTCGGCGGGCAGGTCGGCCCGGGCGATGTACGGAGGGAGCGGCACGTGGCCGAATCGTTCGATCGCCGCGTCCAGGTCGCCGGCCACGATCGGCCGCACGATGCGCGTACGGCGGTCGGTGACGGACACGATCTCGACGTCGAACTCCGCCGCCACGTGCACCGTGCGCCCGGGCTTGAGCTTGCCGCCGGGCGACACCATCGCCTCCCAGGTGCCGTCGCCCAGCGGCTTGAGCAGCAGGATCTCGGCCGGCGCGCCGGAGTCGCGCGTGCCGAGCAGCCGCGCCCGGCAGACGCGCGTCGTGTTGAGCACCAGAAGGTCGCCGGGCGGGATGAGGGACGCCAGATCGGAGAACCGGCCGTCGGTAATCGCGCCCGGGGCGGCGCGGTCGACGATCATGAGGCGCGACGCGTCGCGCGGCTCGACCGCCGATTGGGCGATCAGGGCGGAGGGGAGGACATAATCGTAGTCGGAGGTTCGGTTGCCAGGGACCATGCGGAGAAGCTAAACGGCGCCGGCAGGGACCGCGCAACCGACGACGGCGCCGCTATCGGTTGCGCTGTTCGTGCCGGCGCCGTTTCCGCTCAGAGCAGTT
Source organism: uncultured Gemmatimonadaceae bacterium (assembly GCA_963729495.1). Classification (GTDB taxonomy): domain Bacteria; phylum Gemmatimonadota; class Gemmatimonadetes; order Gemmatimonadales; family Gemmatimonadaceae; genus JAGWRI01. The sequence continues at coordinate 123,288 of CAVSOM010000010.1, read as the reverse complement.
CTCCCTGCTCCCCCCTCGGCCGCTCGTATCCGAAGTGCGCGTATGCCTTGGGCGTCGCCACTCGCCCCCGCGGCGTGAGCTGGAGAAATCCGTTCTGCACCAGGAACGGCTCGTACACTTCCTCGATCGTGTTCTCGTCCTCGCCCACCGCCGTGCCCACACTGCCCAGCCCCACCGGCCCGCCGTCGAACTTCTCGATGATCGTCTTGATGATGCGGGCATCCATGTCGTCGAGTCCGAACTCGTCGACGTCGATCATGCGCAGCAGCTCGTTGGCCACGTCGCGGGTAATCGCCCCGTCGGCCCGCACCTGGGCGTAGTCGCGCACGCGGCGCAGGAGCCGGTTGGCCACGCGCGGCGTGCCGCGCGAGCGACGGGCGATCTCGCGCGCGCCGTCGGCGTCGATCTACACGTGGAGCACGTCGGCCGACCGGAACACGATCTGCTCCAGGTCCTCGGCCGGATAGAAGTTCAGCCGCTCGATGATCCCGAACCGGGCGCGCATCGGCGGGGTGAGCATGCCGAACCGCGTCGTGGCCCCGACCAGCGTAAACCGCTCGATGGGCATCGTGATTGTCTGCGCCTTGGGGCCTTCGGAGAGGCGGATGTCGATCTTGAAGTCCTCCATCGCCGGGTAGAGGAACTCCTCGATGATCGGGCGCAGGCGGTGGATTTCGTCGATGAACAGGATGTCGCCGGCGCGCAGGTTGGTGAGCGTGCCCACGAGATCGCCGGGTTTCTCGAGCGCGGGGCCCGACGTCGTGCGCACGTTCACGCCGAGTTCGCGCGCGATCAGCTCGGCCAGCGTCGTCTTGCCGAGCCCGGGCGGGCCGAAGAAGAGCGCGTGGTCGAGCGGCTCGCGCCGCGCGAGGGCGGCATCGATCCAGATGCGCAGGCTCTCCTTGACCTTCGTCTGACCGATGAACTCGGCCAGCCGCTGCGGGCGCAGCGACAGTTCGACGACGGATTCCTCGGGGAGCGCGTCGGGGGTGGTGATTTCGGCGCGGGACATTGGGCTGGGACGAGTGTATCGACGGTGCGCGGATGTTGACACCGCGGGTCGTCTGGTACGAACTTACCGAAGAAAGACCGACGGTGCCACACGCGCGTCGGATGCCGTACACACGTCGCCCCTTCCGCCGAATCGATTGGGGACTCATATTGGGTCGTCCGTGCTCGCCGCGGGCCGAAGAATCGGGCGGAACGCGCATTTCGCCGGATTGGTGGACCAACCGCCGGCCGAATCACCGACGACGGTGAACTCGAACGCGCGTCGTGAATGGTCCAGCACGCGCACGAGGCCGTGCGAAGGCGTGTCGTGTATGGATGGGGGAGCGTGAGGTTGTCGCGGGATCGCTGTTACGTGGCACGATGCAGTTCCATACCAAATGACGTGTGGCGTTCCCCGAATGAATCGGGGGCCAGTCGGCGGCAACAACATCGAGGGGAGGCAAAGATGGAGGTCAGAACGAAATTGCGGGGCCTGGTAAAATGGACCGCCTGCGGGGCGCTGTTGACGGGTCAATTCGCCTGTCATAGCAGCAGCACGACCGCACCGCTCGTTGCTACGTCCAACGTGAACGCCTCGCTCACCGCGGCGAACATCGGCGCACTGGTCCCCGCATCTGGGGCTTCACCCAGCACGTTCACGTTCAGCAACGGGTTTTCGGGCACCAATTCGGCGAAAGGGAATGCCGCGATCAACCTGACGGGGGCTACGGCGGTAACGATCACCGGTACCGCGGCCGCGCCGACGTTCACCATTACATCGGGCGGGGCCACGCTCACCGGCACGCTTGGTTTCGGCTCGTGTGATTTCACCGTAGTGACTTTGACCGGTTCATTGCCGGGTGTCACACTCCCCGCCACACTCGTCGTCACGCCGTGCAACCTGACCCTCAACACCAGCGGTCAACCGAGCGGGACGGCAACTGTGACGGGGTCCCTCGTTCTCGGCAGTAGCACCTCCGTCCCGGAGCAGTTCAATGTCACGATCAGCTCCAATGGCACGGTCTTGCTAGGCAGCGTTCCGGTGGGCACTGTAACATTGGGCGCATCCACCGGCAGCTCGGGCTCCGGCGGCTAACGTCTGGCGCACGTAACTGTACCGCACGCCCGTCGCTGCACGACCAGGCTGACAGCGACGGGCACGGACGCCGAGGACAACCGCCGGCTCCGTAACGATTGCCGACCCACCCCGCTGACTCGGCGATTTCCGAGTTGCACGACGCGGCCCACCGTTCGACGACCTCGAACTCCGCCCCGGCCCTGCCCCCCGTCAACCGATCGAGGTCGATGCCCGCCTCCCTCCGCGCTCATGCACGCGGGCTCCTGCTCGGCCTCCTCTTTGTGCCGGGCGCTGCACTGGGAGCGCAGGACACGCTCCGCACCCCACTCTCCACGAACGGGCTTCCTGGCGTCATCATCACGCCGGTAGCCGGATCCGTGCCCGTGGGCCTGTTTGCGCTGGGCGTCAACAACTTTCCGGACTTCGAAGCGCTCTGGGCACGTCCCTCGCTTACGCTTGGGCAGCAGCACAACGGGTACATCTCCTTCAACTTGTTTTCCTGGCTCAGCCTCAGCACACGCGTCTCCGACGTCATTCCGCGTGAGCCCCGGAAAATGATCACGGTGGGAGGGCCCGGCGGTGTATTGACGATCCCCGCCCATAACATCGACCTGTCGCCCGATATCCAGGTGCTCCTCGCTCCCGAACGTGGGCTCTTCCCGGGGCTGGCGGTTGGGGCGTACGATGTGACCGGTACCGGCGCACTCAAGGCCCGCTACGCCGTGGCATCCAAGACGCTGGGCTCGGTGGCCCTGATCTCGGCAGGGTATGGCTTCGGCCCCATCCTGTTGAATGGCGCGTTCGGAAGTGTAGAGCTTCACCCTACCGGTTGGAGCTCCGTCGAAGGAGAGTGGGACGGCAAGCGTCTCAACGCTGGGATCGCGCTTCGGCCGGCGCTGCCGGGCGCACTGGCGCAGTACATCTCGGCGCCACGCATCACGGCGTTGTGGGCTGATGGCAAGGGTTGGTACGTGGGAACGTCGCTCGAACTGCCGTGGAGCGGGGCACCGGCGCGGAGCGTCGGGCCGCGTCCGAGCCACTCCGTGCCACCCGAGGTTCAACCGTCCTGGAGCACGTCCCTGGAATTACGGGAAGCGCTTGAGGCGCGGGGCTTCGAGAACCTCGCCGTGGCGACATCCGACTCGCTGGTCCGAGTACGATACGAAGATCGCGTGCATCTCCGGAACGCGCTGGACGGGCTGGCCAGCGTGCTGCGGCTCGTCGCCAGTCAAACGGCCGAGCCGGCGCGGAGGGCCGAAATCACGATTCTCTCATCGGATCAGCCGGTGCTTCGTGTGACCGCCACGGCGGTCTGGCTCACAGCCCTCCGCGACGGGGACGAGGCCGGGTTGGCGAGTGGGGGGCTCCGGTTCGCGTATCCCTCCGAAAACGATCCGGGGGAGGGGCCCTGGCAAACCGCGCCGGGTGGGCAATCGTCGCGAGGCCACGCCGATCTGGTCCTCCGGCCCGTACTCAACACGCATCTGGCCTGGGAAGATGGGCTGGCCGACGCCCGGGTGGGACTCGTGCCCACACTCGAGGTTCCGCTGCTCGCCGGGCTGTACGCGACGGTCGGCTACGGTATTCCCCTGGCGCAGACGAAGGGCATGGTCGTCACCGTGGGTCCGCTGCCCAAGCCCTCGCTCGACGTGGCGCAGCTGGGGTACATCTGGAACCGCCCGCTTTCGCCGGAGTCCGATGTGGCGGTGAATTGGAGTGGTGGCCGCTTTGACGGCAATTGGGAGGGCGTCCGCCAGCAGGTGGCGGTGTTCCTCGGCAACGGGATCCTCCGTCTGGACGCCGATGCCGCTGCCACGCGCCCGGTCGGGGGCAGCGGCGTATCCACGATGGGAGTGGTTGGCGCCCGCGTGCTCATCCCCGGCATCGATACCCGTGTGTGGGTCACGACGGGGCGCTACCTTTATGGGGATCTTGGCGTGACCGCGGGCGTGAGCCGCTATTTCGGGGATACGCAGGTGGCGCTCGGCGTCGAGTCTACGCAGAACGGATCCCAGGCGACCTTCACTGTGTCGCTTCCCCTCGTTGGGAAGCACAGTCTTCGCCCGGCGCTCGTTCGGCCCCGTCTGCCGGCAGAGTGGAGCAACAGCGAGAGCGTCAGCCTGTCGAGTTTCAGCGGCACCGGCAACATCGCATTCGACGTCGCCCAGCAGCTCCAATCCGGCTCCGACCAGTGGGACCTTCTGTTCGACCGGGACCGACTGAATCCGGCCGCCGTGCAGGCGGCAATTGGAGGAGCGCGATTCAACTGGTGGCAGTGACGCCGACGGGTGCGCAGCCTTACGGAAGTCGCCCCAACACCCCCAACCGCTCCACCGCCCGCTCCAGCGTCTCCAGCTTCTTGCAGAACGCGAACCGCACGAGATCGCGCCCCATCGCTCCATCGTGGTAGAAGCTCGACCCGGGCACGGTCGCCACTCCGATATCCTTTGCCATCCACTTGGCGAACGTCACGTCGTCGTCGGCGCTGATCGCCGAGAAGTCGGCCAGGATGTAGTACGCACCCTCCGGCACCGCGAACGCGAACCCGGCCTTGCGCAGCGCGGGCACGATCCGATCGCGCCGCTCCCGATATTCCTGGCCCATGTGGTTGAAGTACTCGGCGTCGAACCGCATGCCCACGGCCCCCGCCGCCTGCAACGGCGCCGGCGCCCCCACGGTCAGGAAGTCGTGCACCTTGCGGATGGCCGCCGTCTGCTCGGCGGGCGCGATGGCGTAGCCCAACCGCCAGCCCGTGCAGCTGAACGTCTTGGACAGCCCCGAGATCGTGATCGTGCGCTCGCGCATGCCGGGCCACGTGGCCAGCACGTGGTGCTCGCCGGCGTACCGGATGTGCTCGTAGATCTCGTCGGTGATCGCCCACGCGTCATGCGCGATGCACAGTTCGGCGATCAGGTCCATCTCGGCGCGCGTGAACACACGCCCGGTCGGGTTCTGCGGCGTGTTGACGATGATCGCCTTGGTGCGCGGGCTGAACGCCGCGCGCAGCCGGTCGGGGTCGAGCGTCCAGTTGGGGCGGTCGAGCGGCACGAATACCGGTTTGGCGCCGGCCAGAATCGCGTCGGGACCGTAGTTCTCGTAGAACGGCTCGAGCACGATCACCTCGTCCCCCGGATCGACCAGCGCCATGAACACGCTCGCCATCGCCTCAGTGGCTCCGCAGGTGACGGTGATCTCGCGCTCGGTGTCCACCTCCATGCCGTACCACCGCCGGTACTTCTCGGCGATCGCCAGCCGCAGCGCGGGACTGCCCCACGTGATCGCGTACTGATTGATGTCGCCGTGGATCGCCGCGCATGCGGCGTCCTTCATCGGTTCCGGCATCGGGAAGTCGGGGAACCCCTGCGACAGATTCACCGCCTGATACTGATTGGCGACGCGCGTCATTTCGCGGATCACGGACTCCGTGAACGTCGCCGTGCGCTGGGCTGCTCGCACCTGGGATCTCCGGGAAAGAGGGGTGGCTACCGCTCGGCCACTGAGGCGAGCGCGCGGCGGATCAGATCGTGAGCGGGCAGACCGCGCCCGCCGTCCTCGAGCGCGGCGCGCACGGCCTTCTCGGCGTCGCCCGGCCCGTAGCCCAGCGAGACGAGCGCGCGGATCGCGTCCTCCGACGCCGCGCCCGCCGGCCGCGGCGCCGTGCCGTCCACCTCGATGTCGTCCAGCTTGTCGGCCAGGTCGAGCACGATCCGCTCGGCCTTCTTGCGCCCCACGCGCGGCACGCCCTGCAGTGTGGTGAAGTCCTTGTCGCGGAGCGCGCGCACCAGCCGGTCGGCGGTCAGATGCGACACCAGCGCCAGCGCCAGCGCCGGACCCACCCCGTTCGCCGTGAGCAGCAGCCGGAACACCCGCCGCTCGAACGGCGACGAGAAGCCGAACAGCAGCCACGCGTCGTCGCGCACCACGAGCTGGGTGTGCAGCTGCACCGGATCGCCCACCTTGGGCAGCGTCTCGAACACGCCCAGCGGAATGAGCAGCTCGTACCCCACGCCGCCCGTCGTCATCACGGTGATGCGGTCGAGTTCCTTGGCGGCGAGCGTGCCGCCGATCCGGGCGATCACGACCGCGCGCCCGGCAGCGCGGCGAGCCGCGGCACGCGGGCCCCCATGATGCACGCCAGCGCCGCCGCCACGCCGTCGGCGGCGTCGGCGGGCTCGGGCGGCGCGGCGAGGCGGAGCAGCCGCGTCACCATGAACTGCACCTGCTCCTTGGTGGCCCCGCCGCGCCCGACCACGGCCTTCTTGATCTCGGCCGGCGGAAATTCGTGGATCGCCACGGCGCGCTGCTCGCCGGCCAGCAGCACCACGCCGCGGGCGTGCCCGAGCACGATCGTCGTGCGCACGTTGCGGGCGTAGAACACGTCTTCAACGGCCATCGCGTCCGGGTGGTGACGGTCGATCAACTCGACGATCCCCTCATAGATGTCACGCAGCCGTGCCGCCAGCGGATCGCGCGCCCTGGTCCGCAGCACGCCGCACTCGACCAGCGCGGGCGGACGGGTGCCGTCTCCGCGCACCACCCCGTAGCCGGTCTGCGCCGTGCCGGGATCGACGCCGAGGACGAGCACTATCCGGCGTTCGCCAGGTCGGCGACGTCGATGTCGAAGTTGGCCCACACCTTCTGCACGTCGTCCATCGCTTCGAGGTCCTCGAGCAGCTTGAGCAACTGTTCGGCCGGCCTGCCCTCGACCTTGACGGTGTTCTTGGGCACCATCACCACGGGCTCGGCTTCGGAGATCGCGATCCCCTTGGCCTCGAGGCCCTCCTTCACCCCGTGGAACGTCGCGGGGTCGGTGGTCACCACGTACACGTCGCCGTCGCGCGCGAAGTCCTCGGCGCCCGCTTCGAGCGCCGCGTCCAACGCCCGGTCCTCGCCCACCGTGGCGGCGTCGATCGTCAACTGCCCCTTCCGGTCGAACATCCAGGCCACGGAGTTCTGGGCGCCCACGTTGCCGCCGCCGCGGGACATCGTGTGGCGCACGTCGGCCACCGTGCGCGTGGGATTGTCGGTGAGGGCGGCGATCATGATCGCCACGCCCCCCGGGCCGTATCCCTCGTACGTCAGTTCCTGATAATCCACGCCCTCGAGTTCGCCCGTGCCCTTCTTGACCGCGCGCTCGATGTTCTCCTTGGGCATGGAGTTCTGCCGCGCCGTCTCGATCGCCGTGCGCAGCCGCGCATTGCCGTTCGGATCGCCGCCCCCCTGCTTGGCGGCGATCGTGATCTCACGGATCAGCTTGGTGAACAGCGCGCCCCGCTTGGCGTCGGTGGCCGCCTTGTAGTGCTTGATCTGCTTCCATTTGCTGTGGCCGGCCATCGGGAACTCACGGATGAAAAGAACGGCGTCGCGGGGACTCGAAGCCAATATAGCCCGCCCCCGCGGGGCGGCCAACGCCGCGCCGCGGCCCCCAACGTGAAACGCGGGGGCCCGGCAAGGCCCCCGCGCGGCGTGCAACGACCGCGCCGGCTAGTAGCCGCCGAGCCGCACGGCGAGCGTGGCGCGGAGCCCCGTCATGCTCGAGTTGGGGCCCGTCGCGCTTCCGGGCGACGTCGTGCCCCCGATCGCGCCCACGGTGTAGCCCACGAACGGCGTGATGGCGTAGGCGCCGAAGTCGTAGTTGAAGCGCAGCCCCACGGTGCCCATGTAGCTCGCGGCGTTCGTCGGCGTGGCCGCGTTGGGCGCTGCCTGCGTCCACACGCGGCCCTCCAGGCTCGGCTCCACCACCCACCCGCTCGGCGTGTGGAAGCCGACGGCCACCCCGGCGTTGGCGATGTTCTCCTTGCCGGTGGGCGTCTGGTCGGCCAGCATGCCGGAGGCGCGGAACATGTCCCAGCCCGCCACCACGACGTCGGCGCCACCCACCGAATTGGTGATCGACGCCTGCGTGATGTACCGGTCGCCGGTGTTGTAGATGGACTCGTTGGCCTGATCATTGCCGAACTTGGAATACGTGAACCCGATCGCGACGCGCCCCGTCCCGTACGGCCGGTCGAGTCCGACCCGCGCCCGGTACTCGTCGCCGGGCTGGAAGTAGAGTTTGGCGCCGGTGGAGTCCTCGAACGGGTTGTACGCCACGGAATGCCGCACGGCGACGCCGAGCCCCAGGTTCCAGTCGCCCACCGGCCGGGCCAGCGCCACGCCGCCCGTGCCGCCGGCGCCCGTGCCGAACCCGGTGATCGGAAACACGAGGAAGTCGCTGGCGATGCGCGTGGCCGCCGCCTGCTGGGCCGGGAGGGCCGTCGATTGGCCGGTGGGCAGATTGAGGCCCAGCGTGACCACCAGGAAATCGGTGCCCACGGTGTAGTTGGCGCGCACCTGCGTGTCGGTGAGCCCGGAGAGCGTGCTGGCCGGCGCGCCGGGGCTGGTGACCGACACCGATGCCCACGCCGTGCCGACGTCGAACGAGAGCGACGGCGATACCGGAACCAGTACGTACACCGGCACCACGTACTCGGAGATGTTCTGACTCACCGGCGCCTTGATGTCGTACGACATGAACTGCGGCCCGGCGCGCGCGCTGGCGTCGAACACCGATTGCGCGCGCAGGGGCGCGGCCGTGCCGAGCAGCGCGAGGGCGGTCGCCAGGGCGAGGGGGCGCGGCATGGTCGTGGTCCTCACAGGTGCGGAATGAGGATGACGATCGTGATGGTCGCCGTGTTGTTGGTGATGTTGTCGGTGCCCGTGCCGGTGGCGGCCGGGTTGGTCTTGGCCGGCGTCTGGGTGGTGGTCGTGCCGCCGCCCGTGGTGGCCGCGCCCGCCGTGGAGGGATTGAGCGCGCTGGCCATGGTGGCGGCCGTGTTCGCGAGCCCGCCCGGCGCGGTCACCACGACGCCGGCCGATGCCCCGGCCACGATCTGGCCTTCCCCCGTGCCCTGCAGGCCCGCCTGCACCGAGGCCGGCGTGACCTGCGCGCCCTGCGCCGCCGCCTGCGACTGCTGCGCGTGCGCCGACGCCGCGCCGAACCCCGGGTCGAGCCGCAACGCCTGGTCGAACAACCGGCTCGCGTCGTCGAACCGGCCCTCGTCCTGGAACGTGAGCCCCTGGCTGAACGCGAGGAACGCGGCCAGCGACTTGGTGGGCCGCTGGGTGATCGCGTCGCGCTCGGCGGTCGTGAGCGTCACGCCCAGCGAGTTGAAGATGCCGAACGCGATGTTCTGCTCGATCGTGAACAGCTGATCGAGCGCCCGGCTGTCGCTCGGCGAGCCGACCACCTGATCGCTGTTCACGTTCACGATCGGCGCGTCTACGCGAAGGTCGCCGCCCGTCTGCTGGATGCCGCCGGCCACGAGGCTCCCCGCGCGCAGCATCTTGCCGGCGCGCACGCCCGACGACGTGTCGGTGCCCCCCGTCTGCTGGAGCGCGATCTCGTCCATCAGCGCCTGCACCCGGTCGCGTTCCACCACGGTGAGCTTGGGCGACCGCGCCAGATCGGTGGTGAGCAGTTCGGCCAGCCCGCGCCCCAACGGACGCAGCGTGCTGTCGCTGCCCGTGAAGGCCAGCGGCAGCACGGCCACGGTCGTCGGCGGGCCGGGCACCGCGGCCAGGGCGGTCTCGTTCGCCACCTGCTGCTTGGCGGCGATCGCCAGTTCCTTGTGGTTGAGCGCGGCCAGGCGGTCTTCGAGCAGGTGCCGCACCCGCCCGGTGCGGCCGTACTGCACGTACGACGAATACGCCGCGCGGGCCGCGCCCAGGTCGTTCTGCGCTTCGGCCGTCATGCCCAGGAAGAGCTGCGTCGTGCCGTCCTTGGGATCGAGCGTGGCGGCCTGCTGCAAGGTCTGGCGCGCCTGCGGGTACTCCTTGGCCTCGTAGTAGGCGATGCCGAGCGCGCGATTGGCGGACGCGCTGTTGGGACTGGCGGCGCGGGTCTGCTCGAGGCGCGCAATGCCCTCCGGCCCGAGGGGCGCCATCGTGGCGCAACCCGCGAGCAGCCCGAGGCACGCCAGGGCGACGAGAGAAACACGTCCAACCATGCGGTGACCTCCTACCGATCGGGATCCAGCATGTCTTCGAACCGCATCCACTGGGCGTAGAAGTACAGGTCGATGTATCCGGTGCCGCCGTTCCGATTCTTCCGCACGAGCAGCTCCGTGGCCCCTTCGATCTCGCGCAGCGGGTCGTACATCCCTTCGCGGAAGAGCGCCAGGATCACGTCGGCGTGGTGCTTGACGGCGCCGAGCGCGCCGAAGTCGTCGAGGTGGGGGCGCCGGTCTTCGCGGGGGACGAGGCCGGGCAACTGCGCGGTCGTGAATATGGCGACATTCAGCCGGAGCGCCAGCGCCTTGAGGTCGACGATGGCCTGGGCCAATTCCTCGTCGCGGCCACGCACGCCCAGGACGAGCGATTCGAGCGGGTCGATCACCACGAGATCGGCCTCGGGCCGCGTCTCGAGCGCGGCCGCCAGGGCGGCGGCGCCCCCCGACGGCAGGCGGTCCAAGGCGGGCAGCGAGTCGCGCAGGCGCACGGCGGCGGCGCCCACCGCGGCGCGACTGCGGTCGTCGAGCGTGCCCTGGCGCAGGTCGTCGATCCGCACGCGGCCCTCGATGGCCAGGGCGCGTTCCATCACGCGCTGCGAGGTCATCTCGCCGCTGTAGAATACGACCGCCGTGCCGCCCTGCGCGGCGCGGAGCGCCACGGCGAGCGCCAGCGCCGACTTGCCGCTCGCCACGTCGCCGCCGAGCACGAGCAGATCGCCGCGGCGCAGCCCGCCGCCCAGCATGTGGTCGATGCTCGGAAAGCCGCTCGGCACCGTGTCGTGGGCCGGCGCGCCGTCCGCCGTCGCGTCCACGCGCGACAGCAGCTGCGAGATGGGTGAGATGTCCGTGCTCCGCGCCATGGGAGATAATACGGCGCGCCCGGCGCGGCGGGCAAGCAGGATCGCGTTATCCCGCAAGCGCTTGCGTCAGACGGTCCAACTCTGAACGTGACGCCGCATCGAGATAACTCGCGGTGACGGCGATCACCGAGGCCAGCGGCGCCCGCATGGCGGCGGGGTCGTCGCCGGCGCTGGCATCGATGAGTTTGGCCACCGGCGCCCGGACCGCGGTGGGAACGGCCAACGCGCCCAGCCAGGCCCGCGCGCCCCGGGCCCGGGCCTGGCGCAGCGAGGGGGGCACGGCGCTGTCGGTGGTGTCCATGGCGTCGCGGGCCAGCCGCGCCCCCATGAAGCAGGCCAGAATCGCCTCGCGCGCGCCGCCCAGTGCCGCGCGGCCCGCCAGGGCGGCGAGCGCGGGGCAGGGAAAGGCCGGCGGGGTGACGGCGTAGGGGGGCAGCGGGGCAGGCACGGGCGCAATCTGCGCCGCCCCGCCCCGCATTGCCAGCGACGCGGATCACTCGTTGCTCGGCCTTTTTCGGACGGCTACATTCCGCACACATGGCGCACCAGGCGAAATCCGTCCTCTGGGTGGACGACGAGGCGGAGTCCCTGGAACCACACCGCATCTTCTTGCGGGACAAAGGGTTCCAGGTTGAAACGGCGACGAACGCAGACGACGCCGCCGAGATGGTGCGGCGCCGGACGTTCGACCTCGTCCTGCTCGACGAGCAGATGCCGGGCAAGCGCGGCCTCGAGGCCTACCGCGAGCTGCGCGACATCGATCCCAACGTCGCCATCGTCATGGTCACGAAGAGCGAGGAGGACGAGACGCTCAACGAAGCGCTCGGCGCCGACATGAGCGGCTATCTCGTGAAGCCGGTGACGCCGCGGCAGGTCTACACGCTGGTCACGCGGCTGCTCGAGGGGCCGCGCATCCGGCAGCAGGCGCTGGCCCGCCGATTCGTGGACCGGTTCCGCGAATTGCAGATGGACGCCCTGCGCGTGCTCGACTGGCGGGGTTGGATCGACCGGTATCTGGAGCTCACGCAGTGGGACCTCGATCTCGCGGCGGCGGGAGAGACGGGGCTGTACGAATCGCTGCGCGGGCTGTATCCCGACTTCCGCCGCGAGTTCGGCCACTACATGGCGCGCGCCTACCCCGACTGGCTGGCCCGGCTCGACGGCGACCGGCCGCCGCTCAGCATCGACATCGTGTCGGAGTTCGTGCTGCCGGTGCTGGAGCGCGACCGCGGCGTGCTCTACGTGATCGTGGACTGCTTGCGGCTGGACCAGTGGAAGGTGATCGAGCCGATCATCGCCCAGTCGTTCGAGGTCGAGACGACGCACTATTTCTCGGTACTCCCCACGGCCACGCCGTTCGCCCGGAACGCGCTGTTCAGCGGGCTCTTCCCGGCCGAGATCGCGGCGCGCTTTCCGCAGTGGTGGGGCGAGCGCGACGACGAGTCGCTGAACGCGCACGAACGCGAGCTGCTCGAAGCGCAGCTCGACGATCTGCACAAGCGCGTGCCGGTGCGCTACGAGAAGATCAACACCACGCTCGACGCCAGCGACCTCGAGCGGCGGCTGTCGAACGCCGTGGCGCCCGAGGGGATCAGCGCGTTCGTGTTCAACTTCATCGATCTGCTCACGCACGGGCGCTCGGAGTCGGCGATCCTCTACGAGGTGGCGCGCGACGAGATCGCGCTGCGCCAGCTCACCCACCAGTGGTTCCTGCGCTCCCCGCTGCTGGCCGTGCTCAGGGAGGCGGCGCGGCGCGGGCTCAAGGTGCTGCTGACGAGCGACCACGGGTCGATTCACTGCCACACGCCGGCCACGGTGTTCGCCAAGCGCGACGCCACGCCGCATCTGCGCTACAAGTTCGGCGAGGACGTGCGCGCCGAGCAGCCGGACCAGGCGCTGCTCTTCCGCCACGAGGAGGCGCTCAAGCTCCCCCGCCGCGGGCTCGGCGCCAACACGCTCCTCGCGGCGGGGGACTGCTTCTTCGTGTATCCGACCAAGTTGCGCGAGTATCAGAGCCGCTACCGCGGCTCGTTCCTGCACGGCGGGGTGACCCCCGAGGAGTGCATCCTGCCGGTGTCCCTGCTCACGCCGCGCCGCTGATGCGCCTCTATCGGCGGCTCCTCGGGTTCCTGCGCCCGCACTGGTGGCGCATGGCGGGCACGATCGGCAGCAGCATCGTGGCCGCCGGGCTGGACGCGTTCTCGTTCACCCTGCTCATCCCATTCCTGAACTCGCTGTTCCATCAGACCACGCTCAGCCCCCCGTCGGGCGTCATCCGGACGCTGCAGAATCACATGGTGGGGGCGTTCCTCGACCCCGCGAAGCCGCTGCAGTCGCTGGAAGCCATGATCGTTGCGATCGTGATCATCGTGGCGATCAAGAACGTGTTCGTGTGGATGGGCGGGCAGCTCGGCGCCGCCCTGCAGGAACTGGTCACCCGCGACCTGCGCGACCGCGTGTTCACGCACCTCCAGCGGCTGCCGCTCGGCTACTTCCAGCGTACGAAGACGGGCCAGGTGATTTCCAAGGTGCTCGCCGACACCGAACAGACCAAGGCGCTGATCACCGAGGTCGTCACGAAGAGCGTGCAGAACGCGGCGACGATCGTCGCCACCGTGTTCGTGCTGCTCTACCTCTCGCCCTGGCTCACGCTGCTGTCGCTGGTCGTCGCCCCGCTGCTCACGCTGGCCCTGCAGCCGATCCTGCGCAAACTGCGCCGGGCCTACCGCCAGCTGCGCAACGACTACGGCGAGATCACCAGCGTGTTGCAGGAAGTGGTGAGCGGCGTTCGCCTCGTCAAGTCGTTCGGCGCCGAACCGTACGAGGACGGGCGGTTCACCGACGCCAACCACCGTTACTCCAGCGGCATGGTGCGCGTGGCGCGTATGGCGGTGCTGTCGCAGCCGCTCACCGAGGTGATCGGCACCAGCGTGGCCGTGGTCATCCTCTGGATCGGCGCCCGCGAGGTGCTGGCGCCCATCCCGGTGCTCGACGGGGCCACCCTGATCACGTTCATGATCCTCGTCATGCGCATGCTCCCCCCGCTCAAGCAGCTGTCGCAGATGCCCACCACGGCCCAGCAGGCGATGGCCGCCGCGGAACGGCTGTTCGGCGTGCTCGACCAGCCCACCGAAGCGGCCACCGACCGCGGCACGGTGCGGGTGCTCGAATTCCGCGACCGCATCGCGTTCGAGCGCGTCACCTTCGCCTACGACCACGAGCCGGTGCTCCGCGACGTCGACCTCACGGCGCGCAAGGGCGAGATCGTCGCCCTCGTCGGCCCCAGCGGCGCGGGAAAGACCACGCTCGTCGACCTCATCCCGCGCTTCTACGAGCCGACCCACGGCCGCATCCTCCTCGACGGGCGCGACATCCGCGAGATCACGCTCGACTCGCTGCGCGCGCTCACCGGCATCGTCAGCCAGGACACGGTGCTGTTCAACGACACGGTGCGCCGCAACATCGCCTACGGCGCCGGCGATCAGTACACCGACGCCGAAGTGGAGACGGCGGCCCGCGCCGCCAACGCCCACGGCTTCATCGCCGAACTGCCGCAGGGGTACGACACGGTGCTCGGCGAGCGCGGCACGCGGCTCTCCGGCGGCCAGCGGCAGCGCATCGCGATCGCCCGCGCCCTGCTCACCGACCCGCCCGTGCTGATCCTCGACGAGGCGACTTCGGCGCTCGACACCGAGTCGGAGCGCCTGGTGCAGGAGGCGGTCGACCGCCTGCTCGCCGGCCGCACGGTGTTCGTCATCGCGCACCGCCTGTCCACCATCACGCACGCCAGCCAGATCCTGGTGCTCGACCGCGGGCGGATCGTGGAACGCGGCACGCACGGCGAACTGCTCGCGCTGCACGGTGCGTACCACCGGCTGCACGCCATGCAGTTCCGCGACGAACGCGGGCCCGCGCCCGAACCCGCCGCGCACCCCGCCGCCGCCGGCGCATGACCGACGCGGCGATCGCCGGCCTTGCCCGCGCCCGGCCCACGCTGTCGCACTGCGCCGAGTACGCGGCGCTGCGCGGAGCCGTGGGCGTGCTCCGCGGCCTGGGGCTCCACCGGGCCAGCGCCGTCGGCGCCCGGCTCGGCGCGCTCGGCTACCGCCCGCTCGGCATCCGCCGGGCCGTGGTCGAGCGGCAGCTGCGCGCCGCGTTCCCCGACTGGCCGCCCGACCGCGTGGCGGCCGTGGCGCGCGGCGCGTACGAGAGCCTCGGACGCACTTTCATCGAAACCGCGGTGCTGCCGTCGTACTCCCGCGAACGCGTGCTCGGCCTGTTCGAGCGCGTCGACAACTGGGCCGCCGTCGAGGCCGCCCGCGCGCTCGGCCGCGGCCTGATCGTGCTCACCGGCCACATCGGCAACTGGGAACTGGGCGGCGCGTACCTCGCGGCGCGCGGCGTGCCGCTCGACGCGGTCGCCCGCGGCATGCAGAACCCGCTGTTCGACGGCTACCTCACGCGCACCCGCCAGCGGATCGGCATGCACGTGGTGCGCGACGCCGACGCCGTACGCCAGGTGCCCCGCGCGCTGCGCGCGGGGCGCGCGGTCGCGTTCCTGTTCGACCAGGGCGCCGTGGGATTGGCCTCCACCTGGGTGCCCTTCTTCGGCCGCCTGGCCAAGACGCCGCGCGGGCCGGCAGTGTTCGCCCTCCGCCTCGACGCGCCGATGGTGTTCGGCGCGGCCATTCGCCAGCCGAGCGGCCGGTTCGCGATCAGCTTCGAGCCCGTGGCCGCGGTGCGCACGGGCGATCGGGAGGCGGACGTGGACGCGATCGTGGCGGCGTACACCGCCGCCCTGGAGCGCTGCGTGCGCCGCCACCCGGAACAGTATTTCTGGCATCACCGCCGGTGGAAGCACCAGCGGCCCGGTACGCCGCCCGCGCTGGGCGACCCCTCGTGACCGCCCGCCCGCGCGAAGTGCTGCGGGGCGATGCGCGCGCCTGGTTCGCCGTCGGCGTGATCGCCCTGCTGGCCTTCGCCGCCCTGGCGGCGCCGCTCGTGGCGCGGCACGATCCGCTGGCCATCGACCTGCGCGCGCCGCTGCTGGCGCCCAGCGGCGCCCATTGGCTGGGCACCGACGTGCAGGGGCGCGACGTGTGGGCGCGGCTGGTCTACGGCGCGCGCATCTCGCTGTCCGTGGGCGTGGGGTCCCAGGTCATCGCGCTGTCGCTGGGGCTCGCGCTGGGCCTGGCCGCCGGCTTTTACGGCCGCTGGCTGGACGAGCTGGTGATGCGGCTGGCCGACGTGACGCTGGCCTTTCCGACGCTGCTGCTGTTGATCGCGATGGTGGCGGCGCTGCAGCCGTCGCTGGCGATCGTGTTCCTGACCATCGGGCTCGTGGGATGGGCGGCGATGGCGCGGCTGGTGCGCGCGCAGGTGCTGGTGGTGCGGGAACTGGAGTTCGTGCAGGCCTCGCGGGCGCTGGGGGCGCGCGACCGGCGGGTGATCGCGCGCCACGTCCTGCCCAACGTCATCGCGCCGGTGGTGATCGCGGCCACGCTGGGCATCGCGGCGGCGATCATGGCCGAAGTCGTCGCTGTCGTTCCTGGGGCTGGGCGTGCAGCCGCCCACGCCCAGTTGGGGCGCGATGATCGCCGACGCCCGGGACCTGGCGCAGTTGACCCGCGCGCCGTGGACGTCGGTGGCGCCCGGGCTCGCGATCGGCGTCACGGTGCTGGCCTTCAACCTGCTGGGCGACGCGCTGCGCGACGCCCTCGATCCGCGGGGCCTCGCCCAGGCGCGGCGCCCGCCGGAGATTCCGCAGCCATGAGCTACGACGTCGCGGCGCTGCGCGCGCGCGAGTATCCGTGGATGGACCCAGCGCGCGCCGTGTTCCTGAACAGCGCGTCCACCGGGCCGCTGCCGCTGCGCACCGTGCGGGCGGCGGCCGCGTTCACCGAGTTGCGGCACGAGCCGCACCGCATGCCCGACTCGCTGCTGTTCGACACGCTGGCCGTGTCGCGCGGCCTCGTCGCGCGGCTGATCCACGCCGATCCCGCGGAGATCGCGCTCTCCACGAACACGAGCTACGGCATCAACGTGGCGGCGGCGGCGCTGCCGCTGGGGCCGGGCGACGTGGTGGTCGTGCCCGACGGGGAGTTCCCGGCCAACATGTACCCGTGGCTGGCGCTGGCGCCCCGGCGCGGGGCGACGGTGCGCGTGATCCCCCTGCGCGACGGCGTATGTGATGAGCAAAAACTAATCGCGGCGATCGACGATCCGGCGGTCCGGATCGTGGCCGTGTCGTGGGTGGGGTTCGCCACCGGGGCGCGCGTGGACCTGGCGGCGCTGGGCCGCCGCTGCCGCGCGCGCGGCGTGCATCTGGTGGTCGACGCCATCCAGGGGTTGGGCGTGCTGCCGCTGGACGTCGGCGAGGTGCAGCCGGCGGTGCTGGCCTGCGGGGCCCAGAAGTGGCTGCTCTCGCCCTGGGGCGCGGGCTTCACCTACGTGCGCCGGGACCTGATCGCGCGGCTCGATCCGCCCTTCGTGAGCTGGATGGCGGTCCGGGGCTCGGACGACTTCCGCGCGCTGCTCGACTACGACATGACGTGGCGCGACGACGCCCGGCGCTTCGAGTTCGTGACCGTGCCGTTCCAGGACTTCGCCGGGATGAACGCCAGCCTCGAACTGCTCCTCGAGCTGGGCGCCCCGTCGATCGCCGACCACGTGCGGCGGCTGGCCGACCGCGTGGTGGAATGGGCCGCCGGCCGCCGCGACATGCGGCTCGTCACCCCCGCCGATCCGGCCCGGCGTGCCGGGATCGTGTGCGTGGCGCCCCCCGATCCCGAGGCCACCAGCCAGCGCCTGCGCGAGGCCGGCATCGCCCACTCGCAGCGCGAGGGCGCGATGCGCCTGGCCATCCACGCGTTCAACACCGACGACGACGTCGAGCGCGCCCTCGACGTGATCGGCGCGCGCTGACGGCCCGTCAGTCGGCGAGGCGCACGAGCGCGTATTCGCGCTTGCCCTTGCCCAGGATGACGTGCCGGCCGGCGAGCAGCGCGCCGGCCGCGTCCACCATGCGCTCCGACGCGGCCAGCTTGCGCTTGTTGATCGACACGCCGCCCTGTTCGAGCAGGCGCCGCGCGGCGCCGTTGGAGCTGGCGATGCCCGCCGCGGTGAGCAGCTTGCACACGTCGAGCTGGCCCGGCCCCTCGCCCGCCACGTCGGCGGCGCGCACCTCGGTGAACGGCGCGTCGGTGCGCAGTTGGCCCAGCGCCTCCGCCGACAGCGCCGCCGGATCCAGCCCGCCGAAATAGAAACCCGACACCTCCTCCGCCGCCGCCAGCGCCGCGGCGCCGTGCACGCGCCGCGTCATCTCGCCGGCCAGCGCGCGCTGCGCCTCGCGCCGCTCCGGATGCTCGGCGACCGCCCGGTCGAGCGCCTCGATCTCGCCGCGCGCGAGCAGCGTGAAGAAGCGCAGGTAGCGCCCCACGTCGCGGTCGTCGGTGTTGATCCAGTACTGGTAGAACCGGTAGGGCGACGTGAGCGCCGGGTCGAGCCACACGGCCCCGGCCTCGCTCTTGCCGAACTTGGCGCCGCCGGCCGTGGTCACGAGCGGCAGCGTGAGCCCGTGCCCCTGCGCCTCGGTGCCCGCGGCGCGGTGGATCAGCTCGATGCCGGCCGTGATGTTGCCCCACTGGTCGCTGCCGCCGAGTTGCAGCGTCACGCCGTCGCGGCGCCACAGCTCCAGGAAGTCGTACGCCTGGAGCAGCATGTACGAGAATTCGGTGTACGAGATGCCCCCCTCGAGCCGCGCCTTCACCGACTCCTTCTGCAGCATGTAGTTGACCGTGAAGTGCTTGCCCACGTCGCGCATGAACGCGATCGCGCCGAGGGGGGCGAGCCAGTCGGCGTTGTCGCGCATCACCGCGGCGCGGCTGCCCTCGAAGTCCATGAACCGGGCCAACTGGCCGCGGATCGCGCGGGCGTTCGCCGCCACCTGCTCCGCCGACGCCAGCTGGCGCTCGGCCGATCGCCCGCTGGGGTCGCCGATCAGCCCGGTGCCGCCGCCCACCAGCACCACCGGCCGGTGGCCGGCGCGCTGCAGGTGCACCAGCCCCATTACGGGAATCAGATTGCCCACGTGCAGGCTGGCCGCGGTGGGATCGAAGCCCGCGTAGCCGGAGACGACGCCCGCCGCGAGCGCGTCGCCCAGGCCGTCGGTGTGCTGGTACAGGAGCCCGCGCCACTGGAGCTCGTCGAGGAGAGGGTGCGAAGGCATGCCCAAGTATACGGGCGCCCCGAGGGAAAGTCACAGGCCGCGCGTTGGTGCGCGGTGCGCCCGGGCGTTAGCTTGAACCCCATCGTGCACCGGCCCTTCCCGCGCTTCCGCAAACGGCACCCCGTCATGACGCGCCGGGCGTTGCTCGCCGGCGTGTTCGTGGCGTGCTTCGCGGCCGGGGTCGCCGCCTCGAGTTGGATCCTGGTGTGCGCCGCCGGCCGCTGCCCGTCGGTGGACGTGCTCGACGCCTACACGCCGCGCCAGACCTCCAAGGTGTATGCCGCCGACGGCCGGTTCATCACCGAACTGGGCCTTGAGCGGCGCACGCTCGTGAAGCTGGCCGACATCCCGATGGTCGTGCGCGACGCCTTCCTCGCCACCGAGGACAAGCGGTTCTATTCGCACCACGGCATCGATTTCGTGCGCGTGCTCGGCGCGGGGCTGCGCAACCTGCGCAGCGGCGGCTACGCCCAGGGCTTCTCCACGATCACCATGCAGTTGGCGCGCAACGTGTTCCCGGAGCGGATCTCGCGGGAGAAATCGCTCGTCCGCAAGCTGAAGGAAGCCAAGGTCGCCCTGGCCATCGAACGGCAGTACTCCAAGGACCGGATCCTGGAGCTGTACCTCAATCAGATCTACCTGGGCAACGGGGCGCACGGCGTGGAGACCGCCTCGCAGCGGTACTTCGGCAAGTCGGTGCGCGACGTCAATCTCGCCGAAGCGGCCATGCTCGCCGCACTCCCCAAGGCGCCCAGCCGCTACGACCCGCGCCGGTTTCCCGACCGGGCCGTGCAGCGGCGCAATACGATCATCGATCTGATGCGCCAGGACGGCCTGGTCGGCGCCGCCGACGCGAGCATGGCGCGCGCCTATCCGCTGGCCCTCGCCGGACGCGCCGAATCGGGCGACATCGCTCCGTACTTCGTCGAGTGGGTGCGGCAGCAGCTCGACGCCCGCTTCGGCCAGCGGCTGTATGAGCAAGGACTCAAGGTGTACACCACGCTCGACCTGGATCTGCAGTCGGCCGCGGAGCGGGCGCTGGAGGCGCAGCTGCGGGCGATCGAGGCGGGCAAGTACGGCCCATACCGCCACCCCACCTTCGAGCAGTACCTGGCCCGCGCCGGCGACAGCGAAGCCCGGGCCGACGCGAGCTCCCCCTATCTCCAGGGCGCGTTCGTGGCCATGGACCCCCGCACCGGGGCGGTGCTCGCCATGGTCGGCGGCCGCGACTTCGACGATTCCAAGTTCAATCGGGCCACGCAGGCGCTGCGCCAACCGGGTTCGACGTTCAAGCCGATCGTCTACTCCACCGCCGTGCAGGCGGGCATGCCGCCCTCGTACCTGGTGGACGACGAGCCGCTCGCCGTGCCCCAGGTGGACGGCACCGACTGGACGCCGCAGAACTTCGATCTCAAGTTCGAGGGCCGCATGACCTTGCGGCGAGCCCTCTACCAGTCGCGCAACGTGCCGGCCATCCGCATCGGCATCCAACTCGGCGAGCAGAACGTGATCGACGAGGCGCGGAAATTCGGCATCACCACGCCGATCCCGCCCTATCCCTCCATCCATATCGGCGCCGCCGACGTCTACCCCATCGAGTTGATCTCGGCCTACACTACCTTCGCCACCCTCGGCACGCGCGCCGCGCCGATCGGCATCACCCGCGTGGAAAGCGCCGACGGCAAGGTGCTCTGGCAGCAGGCACCCCAGCTCGCCACGATCCTCACGCCGCAACAGGCGTGGATCATGGTCGACATGATGAAGGACGTGCTCAGCGAGGGCTCGGCCGCGGGGTCGGTGGGCCAGTATTTCCATCTGCCCGCGGGCGGCAAGACGGGCACGACCAACGACGGGGCCGACGTCTGGTTCATCGGCTACACGTCCGATCTGGTGGCGGGACTCTGGATCGGGCTCGACAAGCCCGCCAAGATCAAGGCGAACGCGCAGGGCGGGTTGCTGGCGGCGCCGGCCTGGACGGCGTTCATGACCGAGGTGTATCGTCGCAAGCCCGCTCCGCCCGACTGGCCGCGGCCCGAAGGAATCGTGTCGCGGGACATCGACTTCACCACCGACATGCTGCGCACCCAGTACTGCCCGTTGGCCGACGTCATGTCCGAGGTCTACATCGCCGGCACGGAGCCGACGCGCCCGTGCGACGTGCACACCGCGCACGGCATCGTGCTCAAGCCCGACACGACGCCGGCCGTGCTCGTCCCCCGAAAACCGACGCCGCCCGACACGACGAACCCGTTCTACATCCCGCTCCGCAAGAAGCCGGGCGGCGGCGGCGGCGGCGCGAGCGAGGGCGGGGGCGGATCGCCATGAGGCGCTACCACGCCGCCTGGGTGCTCCCGATCACCGCGCCCCCCGTGCGGCACGGCACGGTGGCGGTGGCCGGTGGGCGCATCGCGTACGTGGGTCCGCGCGCCGGCGCCCCGCCGGGCGACGACGTGGACCTGAACGACGCCGTCCTGATGCCGGGGTTGATCAACGCGCACTGCCATCTCGAGCTGACGTCGATGCGCGGGTTCCTGGAGGATCTCGATTTCCGGTCGTGGATCCTGCGCCTGACGACGGCCCGCCGCGAGGTCCTGACCCGCGACATGCTGGTGGACGCCGCGCGGTTCGGCATCGACGAGGGGCTGGCCGCGGGCATCACCACGTACGCCGACACCAGCGAATCGGGGGCGGCGTTCGACGCCATGCTGGAGCGCGGCGTGCGCGGCACGGCGTACCAGGAGGTGTTCGGGCCCGCGCCGGTGGCGTGCGACGAGGCGATGGCCGAACTGAAAACGCGGGTGGCCGCGATGCAGGTCCGGCACACCGAGTTGGTGCGGGTCGGCGTGTCCCCGCACGCGCCGTACACGGTGAGCGACCGGCTGTTCGCCGCCGCCGCCCGCTACGCCATCCAGGCCCGGTTGCCGATGGCCATCCACATCGCCGAGAGCGAGGCCGAACAGCGGCTGGTAGCCGAAGGGCGCGGGGAGTTCGCCGACGCGCTCATCAAGCGCGGCATCCGGGTGGAGCCCCGCGCGCGCACCCCCATCCAGCTGCTGCGCGGCCTGCGCGTGCTCGACGCCCAGCCGCTGCTCATCCACGGCGTGCACGCCGACGCCGCCGACGTGCACGCGATCGCCGCCGCGCGCTGTTCGGTGGCCCACTGTCCGGCGTCGAACGCCAAGCTGGGCCACGGCGTGGCCCCGCTCACCGACTTCCTCAACGCCGGCATCGCGGTGGGGCTGGGGTCGGATTCGGTGGCCGCCAACAATCACATGGACGTGCTCGGCGAAGCGCGGTTGGCGGCGTTGCTGCAGCGCTCGCGGGTGCGGCGTCCCGACGTGATCTCGGCGGCCCGAGCCCTGCGCCTGGCCACGATCGACGGCGCCCGCGCCCTCGGCCTCGACGCCGACGTGGGGTCGCTGGAGCCGGGCAAGGCGGCGGACCTGGCGGCGTTTCCGCTCGACGGGCGGTTCGGCCCCACCCACGACGTCGAGAGCGCCGTCGTGTTCGGCCTGCACGGGGTGCCGGCGTCGCTCGTGGCCGTGGCCGGCACGGTGCTCGTGCGGAACGGGGTGGTGGTGCAGAGCGATGCGGCGCTCGCCGGCCGCGTCCAGCACGCCGCCCACCTGCTCCAACTGTGGCTGGCGGGGCGCCAATAACGGGGAACGTCCGCTGGCGGGCGGCGCGGTCTCCCGCTTAAGATTGAGCGTACCCCGCTTTCCAGGAGCAGGCCCATGGCGCAGCCGAGGACCGGCCGCACGGCGAAGATCTGGCGCGACGGTCAACTCGTGAACTGGGAGGACGCGACGATCCACGTGATCAGCCACGTCGTCCACTACGGATCGAGCGTGTTCGAGGGAATGCGCAGTTACGAGACCCCCGCCGGCGGCGCCGTGTTCCGCGCCGGCGAGCACATGCGGCGGCTCGTCGACTCGTGCAAGATCTATCGGATTCCCATGCGATATTCGGTGGACGAGCTGGTGCAGGCGTGCCTCGAGACGGTGGCGGCCAACGACCTCAAGGAGTGCTACATCCGGCCGGTGGTCATCCGGACGGGCGAGCAGATGGGGGTGATGGCCAACGCGGTGCCGAGCGAGGTGTTCATGATCGCCTGGCACTGGGGGCCGTATCTCGGCCAGGACGGGCTGGAGAGCGGGGTCGATACGCGGGTGTCGAGCTGGCGCCGCGCGGCCCCCGACACCTTCCCGACCATGGCCAAGGCCGGCGGGAATTATCTGAATTCCCAGCTGTCCAAGATGGAGGCCAAGGCCGACAACTACGCCGAAGGCATCATGCTCGATTCCTTCGGGTTCGTGTCGGAGGGCAGCGGCGAGAACCTGTTCGCGGTGCGCGACGGCGTGCTGTACACGGCGCCGCTCGGCGCCGGCATCCTGCCCGGCATCACGCGCGACGCCCTCATCCGGTTCGCGGCCGACCGCGGGATCGAGGTGCGCGAACAGCTGCTGCCGCGCGAGTTCCTGTACGTGGCCGACGAGCTGTTCTTCTGCGGCACGGCGGTCGAGGTCACCCCCATCCGCAGCGTGGACCGCGTGCCGGTGGGCGACGGCACGCGCGGGCCGATCACGGCCGTGCTGCAGCAGGACTACCTCGACACGGTGCACGGCCGGATTCCGGACCGCCACGGCTGGCTGACCATGGTGCCGGAACCGGCAGTGGCCGGTATGACCCATGCCTAGTCGGCGCGGCCGGCCCCGCGCCCGGGGGCGCGGGTGATCGTGGGCTGCCTGGCGCTCAACGCCTCGTTCGAACCGCTCACCATGGTGCCGCTCAAGCGGGCCCTGCGGCTGGTGATCGACGGCAAGGCCGAGATCGTCGAGTCGGAGCACGGCCGCGTGGTGCGGTCGGAACGGCTGACCATGCCGCGGCCGGTGGTCATCCGGCTCACCAAGTTCATCCACGTGCCGCGCCGCTTCCGCCGCCAGGTCACCAACACGTTCCTGTTCGCGCGCGACCACTACCGGTGCCAGTACTGCGGCCGCCACGTGACGGAACTCAAGCCCCGCGAATCGCTCACCCGCGACCATCTCATTCCGCTGTCGCGCGGCGGCACCAACGAGTGGACCAACGTGGTGGCGGCGTGCAGCCCCTGCAACACGCGCAAGGGGAACCGGATGCCCGAGGAGATCGGCATGCATCCGCACACCCGGCCCGTGGAACCGCACTTCGTGCACCTGAGTTGGGCGGTGCGGCGGCTCACGCCGATCCAGGCGCACTACATCCGCACCTTCTACGGCGACGCGGTGCTGCATCAGCTCGAGCGGCTCGAGCGCCTGGAGCAGCGCGGCGGCGCGCTGCCGGCCTGAGCGCTGCCGGCCTGAGCGCTGCCGGCCTGAGCGCTGCCGGCCTGAGCGCTGCCGGCCTGAGCGCTGCCGGCCTGAGCGCTGCCGGCTTGATCGCTGGCGGCCTGATCGCTACCGGCCCGACCGCCGCCGGGGCTACGGGGCGGGCGCGACGAAGGTCGGCGAGGTGGCTTCGTAGTTGCGCTTGGCGCCCCCGAGCACCCGAGACAGCAGGCGTCCCACGCCGTTCTTGAGGGCCGACAGCGGATTCGCGCGGCCCTGCACCGCGGGTTGCAGATCGCCGTGGAGCCAACGTTGCAACTCGCTCAGGTCGCTGGCGTTCAGCGATTCCACGTCCAGCACCACGTTGTAATAGTATTTCACGCCCGCCCGTCCGGCCGGCAGCGCCACGTGGTACGGGCGCGCCAGGATCGCCTGCGCCGAGTCGAGCGACGGCATCGCGCCGAAATCCTCGCGCGTCTTCCCGCTGCGGCGGATGACGCCGTACGCCGCCTGATAGGGATCGGGGTCGTAGTGCACGAGCACCTCCCAGTTCGCGGTGCGCTCCAGTTCGTTGAACAGCCCGCCGGTGCGCCAGAGTTCGAGGCGGAAGTGCAGGGCCACCCCGAACCCGTTCTTCATCAGTTCCTGGAACTGCGGGTCGTCGAGCACGTGGGTGACCGAGACCACCGGCGCCACGCCGCCGCTGTCGGTCTGCAGGGACACGTGCACGCCCACGCCGCGCTGCGCCAGCGCCGGAGCGGCCAGCGCCAGCAGGAACACGGGAAGGAGCCGGAGCGACGCCCGCACGGGTCAGAATCGATGCTGGAAGCGGACGAACACGCGCGCCGGCAGCTCCGCCGTCGAGAGCGCCTTGGCCACGTACAGGCCGAAGACGTCGAAGTCCAGCCCCGCGCCGATGTCGCTCCGGAACGACGACAGCGGCGGCAGCTCCCCCGAGCGGTACGTCATCGGCGTCCCGCCGTCGCCCACCAGCCACCCGCGGCCGGAGTCGAGGAACACCACCCAGGCGCCGTCGGCCCGGAAGTGCGGACGCAGCCAGCTGTCGGTGTCCCAATCGAACAGCCGCACGTGCAGATCGCTGCGGTACTCGGCCTGCGCCAGCACGATGCGATCGCACTGCGCGGGATAGCCGGAGGGGATGGCGCCGAACGTGCACGTCGACACGTCCCCGTCGCCCAGCGGGCCCCGGAATCCGAATCCGGGGAGCGAGGCGGAGCCGTCCACCGACAGCCGGCGTTCGAGCGGCAGCGGGTCGCCGCTCAACCAGCCGCCGGCCACGAGCCGCACGTTGAGCTGCGACCCGCGCGAGATCCGGTTGTAGCGCCGCGCGTCCACGAACGCCCGGTCATAACTGGCGCGGCCGTTGGGATACGCCCGCGCCACGTCCGTCGCGCCCAGGGAATCGACGTGCCCGACTCCGTGCTCGAGCTGGGCCATCAGGGACCAACCGGCCCACGGATTGGCGGCGTCGGTGCGCGTGTCCACGTTGAGCGTGGCGTCGAACAGGTGCAGGTGGGCGGCATCCTCCACCGGATTGGGGCGCCAGGCGACGTTCGAGTTGAACAGCGTCCACGCGTTGTCCTGGGTGCGCGGCGTCCAGTGCTCGTCGGCGTACGACAGGACGAACGTGTTGTGGGGGCCCTGGAACAGCCCGGCGGTGAGCGCGCCCCCGTGCTGCTGGAAGTAGTCGCGGTAGTCGCGCCGGAAGATCGCCGCGGCCAGCCCCGTCTCCAGACTCGACAGCCCCCACGGCTCCACCGGCGTCACCAGATCGTACGCGCCGGCGCCCACCAGCACGCCCCGCGACGACCCGAAGCGCAGTTCGCCGCGCAGGTTGTGCCCCACGTCCATGTTGTGCGACCGAAAGCTGCTCGCCGTGCGCAGCACCGCGTACGCGTCCAGGCGCGCGCTGCCGGTGCCGAAATCGCGGTACAGCTGCGGCCCGAGATTCACCGCCAACCCCTCCACGCGATTGTACACGCCGGCGCTCGCCACCTGGAAATCGCTGCCGCTCGGTTCGCGATGCGGCTCGAACCGCCGCCACCAGGCGTCCTCCGACGCGCCCGAATCGGCGGCCGCGATCCGGTCGGCCTCGCGCACGTACCGCAGCGAGTCGCGGTAGATGCGGATGTCGCCACCCACGTACCCGAGATTGCGTCCGTACACCTGGCCCCCCACCACGAGCAGATCGCCGTCGATGCGGGCCGTCGCGTCCACGGTCACGTCGCCGTCGATCACCACCACGTCGCCCGCCACGTGCCCCGCCACGCGCACCGGCCCGTCGAGCACCGCGAGGGCGCCGGCGATCGTACGGCCGGCTTCCACGTGGTACGGGCCCTCGGCGCGCAGCGTGGCGGCCGCGTTGTAGATCCGGACGACCTCGCGCGCCACGTCGCGCGGCAGCGGCCGCCGGCCCGGCGTGCTGTCGCTGCCCTGGGCCCGCGCGGCCAGGGGCGTGAGAATGAGCGCCAGCGTCACCGCGATCCGTCGCATGCGCGTGCTCCTCGTGTCGGAGGTCGAATTGGCCGATCGCGTCACGCGCTCAGTCCGCGTCATTCCCAATGCCGAGGCGCCGCATCCGCCGGTACAGATTCGGCCGGTCGGTCTGCAGGCGCCGCGCCGCTTCGGCCACGTTGCCGCCGGCCATCGACAGCGCGCGTGCAATCAGTGTTCGCTCATATTCGTCCAGCGTGTCGCTCAACGGCCGCGCGAGCTGGCCGGGATCGGGCAGCACCGGCGCCTCGCCGGCGCCCTCGCCCCGGCCGTTCGCCACCACGCGCTGCACGTCGGCCGCCGAGACCTCGCGGCCGCCCTGCAGAATGGCCAGCCGTTCCACGACGTTCGCCAGCTCGCGCACGTTCCCGGGCCACCGGGCGCTGGTGAGCCGCGCGAGGGCGTCGTCGGTCCAGCGCGGCGCCGGATGGCCGGTGCGCGCCCGATGCAGCATCGAGAAGTGCGCCACGAGCAGCGGGATGTCGTCGGGGCGCTCGCGCAGCGGCGGCACGAACAGGGGGATCACGTTCAGGCGGAACAGCAGATCCTCGCGGAACGTGCCGTCGGACACGGCGCGCGCCAGGTCCTTGTTCGTCGCCGCCAGAATGCGCACGTCCACGCGGATCGGCGCGCCGCCCCCCACCCGCTCGATCTCCCGGGCCTCGATCGCCCGCAGCAGCTTGGCCTGCGCCTCCTGCCCCAGGTCCCCCACCTCGTCGAGCAGCAGCGTGCCGCCGTGCGCCAGTTCGAAACGCCCGATCCGCCGCTCCGAGGCGCCGGTGAACGCCCCCTTCTCGTGGCCGAACATCTCGCTCTCGAGCAGATCGCGCGGAATGGCGGCGCAGTTCACGCGCACGAACGCCCGGTCGCGTCGGGGACTCGCCTCGTGGATGGCCGCCGCCACCAGTTCCTTGCCGGTGCCCGACTCGCCCGTGATCAGCACGCGTGCGTCGGTGGCCGCCACCCGCGCGATCATCTCGCGCACGCCCCGCATCGCCGGGCTCGCCCCCACCATCTCGCCGCCCAGCCCCACCTCGGCGCGCAGCGCCCGCGCCTCGCGCCGGGCCCGCATCAGTTCGATGGACGAGGAGAGCGCCAGCAGCACCCCCTCGGGGCTCAGCGGCTTCTCCAGGAAGTTGAACGCGCCGAGCTTGGTGGCCTTCACCGCGTCGTTCAGCCCCGCCTTGCCGCTCATCATCACCACCGGCGTGTCGGGCGCCGTCTCGCGCAGCTTCCGCAGCACCGCCATACCGTCCAGCTCGCCCGGGATCATCAGATCGAGCAGCACCGCGTCGGGCTCGGCCTCGGCGGCGCGCTGCACCCCCGTGGCGCCGTCGGCCGCCTCGCGCACTTCGAACCCTTCGGCCGCGAGCAGCGCCCCCACCATCCGCCGGATGTTGGGTTCGTCGTCGATGATCAGGACGCTCGGCATCGGCGGCCGCCCCGGTCAGCGCGGCGGCGGGGGCGCGCCGAGCGCGCGCGGCTCGGTCTGCAGTTTGGCCAGGAAGCGCTGCGATTCGGCCACCCGCTCGATCTCCACGGCGATCGCATCCACCGCCTGCTCGATCCGGTCCAGCCGCGCGCTCAACTCGGGCGACAGCGTGGCCGTGGGCGGCGCCGCCGCCCGCCGTTCCACCGCCCGGATGATCGCGCGGATGATCGGCGTCATGATGACCATGATCATGATCGTGCCGAACACGATGCCGACGATCGGAATGAGATTGTCCGGGATGTCGGGCGCGATCGGGACCTGCTGCATGAGCACGCGCTGAAGGAGCAGGGACGCGGTCATGACGGCACTCCGGGTTTGGCCGGCGGCAACGCGGCTCCCGGCGCCCGCTCGGCCAGCAACCGCGTGGTGAAGCGCTGCCCTTCGGAAATGCGTTCGACCTCCACCGCGATGGCGTCCACGGCCTGCTCGATGCGCGCCAGGCGCGGCTCCACGCCGGCATCGAGCGCCGCCGGCGCCCCGGCGTCGATCTTCCGGCGGATGAGACCCGCCACGGTCGAGATGAAAAATGCGACGAGGCCAAACGAGGCGATCGCGACGACAGCTTCTCCGGGACTCATGCTCCGCTCCTCTGGTTGATCACGAGGCCGCGCCCACCGGCGGTGCCTCTTCCACCCCCACGGGCAACACGAACCGAATGGTCGTGCCCTCGCCCGGCGCGCTCTCCGCGAACACCTCGCCATCGTGCGCCAGCACCGTCTGGCGGGCAATCGCCATGCCCAATCCGGTGCCACCCGCCTTGTACGTCACGTACGGCTCCCACATCCGCGCCAGCCGCTCCGGCACGATGCCCGCGCCGGTGTCGCTCACCGCGATCGAGACGGCCATCCGCCCGACGCACTCGGCGCGACCGACCCGCACCGCGATCGCGCCGCTCGCCCCCCCCACCCGGCCCTCGCCCCGCGCTTCGCGGCACGCATCCACCGCGTTCAACACCACGTTGCTCACGGCACGCTGCAGCGCATCGTGATGCCCCCACACCATCGGCACGTCGTCGTCCACCTGCACCGTGAGCGGCATCGACTCGGGCACCGAGGCCCGCGCCGTGTACCGCACCAGCTCCCCCACGTCCACTCGAGACCGCGGGCCTTCGGGAAGCTTGCCGAACTGCGAGAAGTTTCGCGCCAGCGCCTCCAACCGGGCCGTCTCCGTGGCCAAGACCTCCACCGTCTCCGCCAGGGCCGGCGGCGCGTCGCGCTTCAGCCGCGCGACCGCGAACCGGATCGGGGTCAGCGGATTCTTCAATTCGTGCGCCGCCTGGCGGGCGGCGTCCCGCAGCGCCGATGCCCGCTCGGCTTCCAGGGCGCGTGCCCGGCCGAGTTCCAACTCTCCGGACATCGCCCGCATGCGCGTCCGCAGCGTCTCGAACTCCGGCGCCCCGCGCGTGGCCGATCGCTCGGGCAACGACTCGCCCCGCCCGATCCGTTCCGTCCACCCCACCACCTCCAGCAGCGGCCGGCTGAGCTGCCGGCTCAGGTGGCCGGCCACTCGCGAGGCCCCCAGCCCCAGTACCCCCAACGCCAGCAATACCAGGCCGCCCGCCACGTACACCGCCCGCTGGTACACGTACGCGGCGCGCTTGGATTGCACCAGGTTGTCGTGCAGGCGCTGCTCGTGGGCGTCGATGGCCCGTTGCTGATCGGCGGTGAGCGGGGCGCCGCGCATGGCCTGGATGGCCCTGGCGCCGGTGGCGGCCGTGCTGTCCCAGGCCGTGCTGGCCCCGACCAGCGAGAACACATATTGGCTCGTCGCGAACCAGCCGAGCGCCAGCGCCGCCGACGGCACGAGAGCGAACGACAGGAGGATGACAAACAGCCGGTTGCGAAAGCCGAGATCGCTTCACGAACCCTCCCTCCGTACGCGCGGCATGCGCGCGCGGTTTCGCTCCAAACATACAGGTGGACGGATCCGCCAACCACCCGCGCTCACTTTCCTCCCGGCCCGGCTCCCGCGATACATTCGATAGGCTTGACGCCCGATCCTCCGTGCGCGTCGCGATCGATGCGACGGCGCGGCTCGCGGACCGGGCGGCACGACGGCAGTCGTACGCCTGCCGGGAGAGCGCCGCACTTCGGGCGCGCCCTCCGAAGCGAGACTCTCCGCAGCGCCGCTCCGAAGGTGGGCGCCCGGCGGGTCGCGTGCCGATCGACGGGCGCTGCCCGGTGACGACCGTCTGCGCTCCAACTTCGCAGACGATCTGCCCCGCGCGCTTGGCGGTCGAACCGACCACCGCTACGAGTCCCTGGGACTCGACTTAGGAAAGGGCATGAACCCTCGTAATCAGCGCCGTGAGCCGACGCGCTCGCACGGCGCCCTCATCCACCGCGGCCCGCAGGCTACGGTCGCCTCGACACATCCCGATCGCCGCCGTGCCGATGCACGCGCCGAACGCGGCGCTCCTCATCGACTTCGACAACGTCACGATGGGGATTCGCTCGGACCTCGGCAACGAACTGCGCAACCTCCTCGGCTCCGACATCATCAAGGGCAAGGTCGCCGTGCAGCGCGCCTACGCCGATTGGCGCCGCTATCCGCAGTACATCGTGCCGCTCACCGAAGCGTCGATCGACCTGATCTTCGCGCCGGCCTACGGCTCGTCCAAGAAGAACGCCACCGACATCCGCCTCGCGATCGACGCGCTCGAATTGGTGTTCACGCGCCCCGAGATCGGCACGTTCATCCTCCTCTCCGGCGATTCCGACTTCTCGAGCCTGGTGATCAAGCTCAAGGAGTACGGCAAGTACGTGATCGGCGTCGGCATCCGCGAGTCGTCCAGCGATCTGCTCGTCATGAACTGCGACGAGTACTACAGCTACAACGCGCTCGCCGGCCTCGTGAAGGCCAACGAAGACGAGACGACCCGCAAGTACGATCCGTGGGAGCTGGTCACCGAAGCGATCGGCCGCATGCAGCGCAACGGCGACGTCATGCGCTCCGACCGGCTCAAGCAGGTGATGCAGGACATCGACAGCACGTTCGACGAGAAGAACACGGGCCATTCCAAGTTCTCCAGGTTCGTGACAGACGCCGCGGCCCGCGGGCTGCTCACCCTCACGAAGCTCGAGAACGGGCAGCTCGAAGTGGGCCCGCCGTCGTCCGACGCGGCGCACGCCGCCGCGCCGGCCGCGGCCACCGGCTCCGCCCCCGCCGAGCGCGGCGAGCGCGGCGAAGCGGCAGCCGAGGAGCGCGGAGGCCGCCGCGGCCGTCGCGGTGGACGGGGGCGCGGCCGCGGAGGGCGCGCCGCCGAAGCGCCGCCGCAACTCGAACTCAGCACCGACGACGCCGCCCGGCCGGCCGAAGGCGCCGCGTCCAAGCCGGCGCACGCCCCGCATCGAGGCGGCGGCGGCGACGCCGTGGGCGCGAGCGGCGAGCGCCTCACCCGCAGCGAGGCGTTCGACCTCGTGCGGCGCGCCGTCGAGACGCTCACCACCGGCGACGAAACGGTACGCGCCAGCGCCGTCCGCAAGCGCGCGCACGAACTGCTCGGCCGCGACAGCGAGAGTCTGAGCGAGCGCAACTTCGCGCGCATCCTGCAGGACGCGCACGACGCCAACATGATCGACCTGCGCCGCCGCGGCGACGACTACGACCTGTCGCGCGCCGTGGCGGCCGCTCCGGTAGCCGAGCAGTTGGCGGCGGCCGAGGTCACGGCCACGCCCGTCAAGTCCGCGGCGCCCGGTCCGCGCCTCGGCCTCGGTCCCCGCGGCGGCGGGCGAGGCGCCCGCGCCGGAAAGTCCGGCGAACTGCCCGCCCACCTGCTCAGCATCGGCGTGGTCGAGACCGCGGGTCCGGCCGCCGCCTCCTCCGCGGCTCCCGCCGAGGACGAGGAACCGTCGGCGCCGGCCGCTCGAAAGACGGCCGGCCGCACGCGCGGCCGCGCCAGGGCGGCCGCCGCCGAGGATGGCGGCTCGGGAGTGGCGGCCGCCGCGCCCGCCAAGAAGCCGGCGGCGCGCCGGCCCCGGAAGACGGCCAAGTCCGCCGGAACGGAGTCGCCCGAGGCATGACGACGAGCGCCGCGCGGCATGCGCGGCGCCCGCGCCGCGGGGCCATCCTGCCGGCCCGGTTCTTCGCGCGCGACACGGCAACCGTCGCGCGCGAACTGCTCGGTGCGGTGCTCGAATGCCGCACCGAGGCCGGCGTGGCCGGCGGCCGGATCGTCGAGACCGAGGCCTACCTGGGCGAACACGACGCGGCCTGCCACGCGGCGGCCGGGTTCACGCCGCGCACGGCGCCGCTCTACGGACCGCCCGGCACGGCATACGTCTATTTCATCTACGGCATGCACTGGTGCGTCAACGCCGTCACGCGCTCGCGCGGCCTGCCCAGCGCCGTGCTCATCCGCGCGCTGTCGCCGCTGGACGGCCTGGCGCTCATGCGCGAGCGCCGCGGCCGGCCCCGCGGCGACGTGGCGCTCACCAACGGCCCCGCCAAACTCTGCCAGGCGCTGGGCATCGACGGCCGGCACAACGGCGTGTCGCTGCAGCACGCGCCCCTCGTCATCCGCGCCGGCGCGCCCGTGGCCGACGCCGCCGTGGTCGTCACGCCGCGCATCGGCATTCGCCGGGCGGCGGACTGGCCGCTGCGGTTCGCGGTGGCCGGCGATCCCTTCGTGTCGCGCACACCGCGCCACTTTCCGCGCGGGAGCTACGCCCCGTGATCCCCCACGCCGCTTCGGTCTATCGCGACGCCCTCGTGATCGACATGCACAACGACATGCCCAGCCGGATGCTCGACGACGGCTACGACGCCGACGTCCGGCACGAGCCGGGCCACGGCACGTCGCTCGGCGAAACCGACCTCCCGCGACTGCTCGAGTCGGGGGTCACGGCGCAGTTCCTGGTGGCGTACGTCGACCCCAAGTACGCCCTGGCCGAGCTCGGGCAATCGTGGGCCCGGGCGGAAGCGTGCATGCACGTCATTCGTGCGTTCGTGGACCGCCACCCGGACCGCCTCATCCCCGGCGCCACGTCGGCCGACGTGCGGCGGGCCAAGCACCAGGGCCAGGTTGCCATCTTCATCGGCGTCGAGGGCGGGCATGCCATCGAGAACTCGATCGAGAAGCTCCGGGAGCTGTACGCCCGCGGCGCCCGCTACCTCACGCTGACGCACAACAACGGCAACGACTGGGCCGGATCGTCGGTGGGCGTGAACGGCACCCGCACCGGCGGCCTCACCGACTTCGGCCGCGACGTGGTGCGCGAGATGAACCGGCTGGGCATGCTGGTCGACGTCTCGCACGTGTCGGACGAGACGTTCGACGACGTGATCGCGACGACGACCGCCCCGATCATCGCGTCGCACTCCAGCGCGCGGGCGCTGGGCGGCCACGTGCGCGACCTCAGCGACGACATGCTGCGCGCCGTGGCGCGCACCGGCGGCGTGGTGAACGTGAACTTCTTCGCGATGTTCCTCGACCCGGCCTTCGCCGCCGCCTACGACCGCGTGCGCCGCGCCACCGCCGCCGAGGCCGAGGCGGCCCTGCGCCGGCCGGAGGCCGACGCGGCCGCCGTGCGCGCCGCCTACGACGCGCTCGCCGACCAGCGCATTCGGGCCCTGCCGCGGCCGCCGCTGTCGCTGCTCATCGACCACATCGATCACGTCGCCGGCGTGGCGGGCACGGACCACGTGGGGCTGGGCAGCGACTTCGACGGTGTGGACGGGCTGCTCCCCGTCGGCATGCACGACGTGACCTGCCTGCCCCGCATTGCCCAGGGGCTCGCCGAGCGCGGCTACGCCGACGCCGACATCACCCGGATGCTGGGCGGCAACATGCTGCGCGTGCTGGAGCGGGTGGTCGATCGCGGGCCATCGGCCGGCGTCTGAGCGCCGCCGGATGCGCGAAGAGCGGGCGGGGATCCAAGCGATCCCCGCCCGCTCTCGCGTTGGACCACGGGGTCAGCGATCGTCGGCGATCGAACTGCCGAAGTTGTAGCGCAGGCCGAGTTCGAGCGAGGCGTTGAAGCCGCGGGTGTTGTACAGGAAGAAATTGGAATTGGCCGGCCAGGCCATGCCCTGCACGAACAGGCCGGCGTTCCTCACCTGCATCTGGATGCCGAGCATCAGGGCGGGCGAGAACACCGACTTGTACTGCTGGATGATGGTCGCGGCCGCGGCTGCCTGGTCGGTGGACGTGTACGGCGTGGTCGGCGTGACCGAGCCCAACGCGGTGTACGTCATGCCGAGGCCGGCGTAGGGATGGTAGCGCTCGCTCGATCCCGGGTAGCCCATCATGAGGATCGTGAGGCGACGCATGTTCTTGAGACTCACCTGGCTGGGCGTATCGGTGGGGTCCACCGAATCGGCGATCACCGCGTGCTGCGACAGGAACGACTGGTCGAACGACACGTACAGGCCGCCCTTGTCGCGAGTGATCAGCCAGTCGATGCCGGCCATGGGCGACGTGACGTTGGCCTGGCTGGGGGCCGACACGAGCGTGCCGCCCGCCTTCAGCCCCCAGAACCACGAGTTCTGGAAGGGCCGCACGGCCTGGGCTCTGGCGGCTACGGGCAACAGCGTCACGACCGCGACGGCTGCCGCCAGGGAACGGATCGCTTTCATACGGTTCCTCGAGGTGAAGTCCGAGTGCCGCCCATGGCGGTCTCCCGTCACACGGACGAGGGCAGGGGGGGTTGGGTCACAGAACTGGCCACCCGGTCCCCCCCCGCCCGTCCCCACCCCCACCCCCGTATGAGAGTATGAGGGTACGAGAGTAGGGGGTTAACGGCGTGACGCTGGTTACGCCCGACCCTCATCCTTTCGTACCCTCGTACTCCTATCCCACCAACTTCAACTTCTTCCCCACCCGTTTGAACGCGTCGATGGCCGCGTCCAGGTCGCCCTTCGAATGGGCCGCCGAGATCTGGCAGCGCACGCGGGCCTGTCCCTGCGGCACCACCGGGAAGCCGAACCCGGTCACGAACACGCCCTCGTCGAGGAGCATGTCCGACATCTGGATCGCGGCCGCCGTTTCGCCCACGATGATCGGGACGATGGGCGTCTCGCCGGCCAGCGGCTTGAAGCCGGCGGCGACGATCCGATCGCGGAAGTAGCGGGTGTTGTCGCGCAGCGTCTGCACGCGGTCCGGGTGCTGTTCGATGAACCGCACGGCGGCCAGGGCGCTGGACGCCACGGTGGGCGGCAGGGCGTTGGAGAAGAGCTGCGGCCGCGACCGCTGCATGAGGTAGTCGGTGAGGGCGGCGGGGCCCGCCGTGAAGCCGCCGGCCGCTCCGCCCAGCGCCTTGCCCAGCGTGGACGTGATGATGTCGACCTCGCCCAGCAGGCCGAAGTGCTCGGCGGTTCCGCGGCCGGTCCGGCCCAGCACGCCCGTGGCGTGGGAGTCGTCCACGATCAGCACCGCGTCGTGGTCGCGCGCGATCTGCACCAGGTCGGGGAGCTTGGCGATCGAACCTTCCATGGAGAACACGCCGTCGGTCCAGATCAGCCGGCGGCGGGCCGACCGGGCGCCGTCGAGCTTGGCCCGGAGGTCGTCCAGATCGCCGTGCTTGAACACCGCCGTGGTGCACTTGGTGATCGTCTTCGCGAGCCGGATGGAGTCGATGATCGAGGCGTGGTTGAGCGCGTCGCTCACCACGAAGTCTCCCTCTTCGGCGATCGTGGCCGTGAGGCCCTCGTTGGCGTTCCAGGCGCTCACGTACGACATCGCCGATTCGCAGCCCACGAACCGGGCCAGCGCCGACTCCAGTTCGCGGTGCACGGTGAACGTGCCGCAGATGAACCGCACGCTGCCGGTGCCGGCGCCGAACGTCTCCAGGCCGTCGACGCCGGCCCGCACCACCGCCGGCTCGTTGCACAGCCCCAGGTAGTTGTTCGACGACAGGATGATCACCTCGCCGCGGCCTTCCATGCGCACGCGGGCCGCCTGGGGCGACTCCAGATGGTTGAGCTTCTTGTACACGCGGTCGGCCTTGAGCCGGCCGATCGCCTCGTCGAGTTGTCCTACGAATCGCCGATTCATGGTCATGCCACCTCGAAAATGACCTTGCCCGCGGCGCCCGTCTTGATGGCGTGGATCGCCTCGTCGAACGGCCTCGAGCGGGAAGCGGTGCGTGATCACCGGCGTCGGATCGAACTGGCCGGAGCGCAGGAACCGGGTCACCTGGTGCCAGGTGTCGTACATGCGGCGGCCGACCACGCCGTAGATCGTGATGCCCTTGAAGATCACCTCGGTGGCGAGGTTCACCTCGATCGGCTTGGACGGGATGCCGAGCATCTGCACGCGGCCGCCGACGCGCACCAGGTCGAACGCCTGGTGAATGGCCGACGGCACGCCCGACATCTCGAGCACGACGTCCACGCCCAGCCCGTCGGTGGCCGCCTTCACGGCGGCGGCGGCTTCGTTGGGATGCACCACGTCGTGCGCCCCCATGCGGCGGGCCAGCGCCAGGCGCGTCTCATTGACGTCCGACGCGACGATGCGCGAGGCGCCCGCCGCCTTGCAGATGCCCACCGCGAACAGCCCGATCGGCCCGCACCCGGTGATCAGCACGGTGGCCCCGGGGATGTCGGCGGTGAGCGTCGTGTGGAAGGCGTTGCCCATCGGGTCGTGGATGCCGCCGATGTCGAACGACACGTCGTCGTCGAGGTGCCACACGTTGGTGGCGGGCATCGCGATGTAATCGGCAAAGCACCCGTCGCGATCCACGCCGATGATCCGGGTGTTCGGACAGACGTGCGAGTTCCCGGTGCGGCAGAGCAGGCAGCGGCCGCACACGATGTGGCCCTCGGCGGTCACGCGGTCGCCCTCGTGCACGTCGGTCACCAGCTGGCCCACCCGCGCCACCTCGCCGGCGAATTCGTGGCCCACCGTGAACGGGGGCCGGCAGCGTCCCTGCGCCCACGCGTCCCAGTCGTAGATGTGCACGTCGGTGCCGCACACCCCCGCGGCGCGCACGCGGATGAGCACTTCATCGTCCCGAATCGTCGGTTCGGGCACGCGCTTCATCTTGAATCCGGGAGCCGCAGCGTCCTTGACCAGCGCTCTCACGAGTGCCTCGCGATTGAGTTCCGTGTTGCCGATGCGCGCCACGATGCGTGGTGCGAATGGAAACTCGCATCGTGCATCGGATGATGGAAGTCGGGCGCGACGCGCGTCGCGATCCGTAAATTCGCTATTGCGCGCAATTTGGACCGTTCCTATATTCGCGCGGAGTAACTATTGACGTGCACGTGAGGGTACTCGATGGATTCATCGCGACGAGCGTTCCTCCAACTGCAGCAGTCGCAGGCCGCGACCTCCCGTGTCGCCGGCGCGCTCGTCGTCCCCCACGCGGCTCCGATTCCGACGTTCGACGTCCGAACATCGCGCGCCGCGCGCCGTGCCCAACATCGTCCTGCCTCGCCGAACACCGCCGCCGCGCGCCACTCCGCGCGTGGCGTTCCCGCATGCCAGTCGTCGTTCGAATTGGGCGCCACGTTCGCCAGCTTCCCGCCGCGCCACCGCGCGCGGCGGTCTCGCGCTTCATTCGGCTCCACGGAGACGAATGCGGCGGCGGCCGGAGACTTCGGTCCCCGGTCGCTGACTCGCCGATCCACCGGGGGATCGGTCGAGTAGTTCAACCTCCAAACTTGGAGATTTGACCATGGCAGCTGCAAAGAAGGCCCGTAAGGGCGCCAAGAAAGGCCGCAAGGCCGCGAAGCGTCGTCCGGCGAAGAAGGCCGGCCGTAAGAAGAGAAAGTAGTTCGATCGCTTCGTAGCACGTCACAAGAAAGCCGGCGCGAGAGCGCCGGCTTTCTTGCGTCCGGGCGGACGAAAAAAAGAAACCGGCGATCGCGAGCGATCGCCGGTCGTCATTGGTCCGGTTGCCCGTGGCGCTCACGCCGCCACCGACTTCTCCTTGCCCGCGCCATCCTCCGGCGCCGGACCCCACACGTACGCGCTGAACACCGAGGGCTTCTCCTCCTGCAACCCCTGCGAGATCACGATGCCCACCGGCTCCAACTCTCTGGTCGTCTTGCGGTCCGCTTTCATTATAGGCCCACCACTGCCGCTCACTCGGATGACACGGGACGGGGCGACGAGAACGGGTCGCCGCCCGCCCCGGTTGCGCGGCCGAAATCGCCGCGCTGACGTTGCCCTCGTATAGCACACCGGGTGCCAACCGCAGTCATTAGCCAAGTCCTTGCCCCTCAATAACAAAGGAGCGACGTGTCGGCGCTCCTCGCGCCTACATGTCGCTCGATGACACACCATGAACTGGACGTTCCGTGTCACTATGATACGCTCAGGCGATCTCCTTGCGCGCCATGAACGTGTTCACGCCGCCGTCCACGCCCGGCTCGTCCACGGTCACCTGCCAGCCCCGATACCGCTTCCGCAGCTCGTCGAGCGACGGCATCTTGCGCCGCCGGCCGGCGGCCACGGTCTGCACCAGGTGCACGCCCCCTTCCGCGGTGGCCGATTGCAGAACCTCGATGACCCGCCGGCGGTCCTTCATGGTCAGGCCGGCCA
This sequence comes from uncultured Gemmatimonadaceae bacterium, assembly GCA_963729495.1. Lineage (GTDB taxonomy): Bacteria > Gemmatimonadota > Gemmatimonadetes > Gemmatimonadales > Gemmatimonadaceae > JAGWRI01. The sequence goes on along the minus strand of CAVSOM010000010.1, from coordinate 84,347 downwards.
GCGCGGCCGGCGCGCAGATCACCGCGGTCAGCGGCGCGTCGGGCTCCCACGTGCTCAGGTCGGCGGCCACGGCGCGCACGCGCTCGGCGAGCCCCGCCTCGTTGGCCGCCACCAGCACGCGCTCCAGCGCCTCGGACTCGCGGTGCACGGCGGTGACCTGGCACCCGTTGGCCGCCAGATAGAGCGCCGACCCCTCTTCCACCGCGCCGGCCACGAGTACGCGCCCCTCCGACGTCTCCGCCATGGCGCGCACGGCGACGTGGTCGGCCGTCAGTCCCCAGTGCTCCGGACGTCGCAGCTCGTCGGCCAGCTTGAGCTGCCGGCGGCGCCACGTGTCGTATCCCGGCAAGCGCAGCCGCTTGAAGATGATCCGATTCACCTCGTCGCACAGCAGCAGCTCGGTGAGCAGGATCTGGTCGCCCAGGCCGAGGCGGGCCACGGCCTCGTCCCCGATGCCGAGCAGGGTCGATCGCGCGATCGACTCCTTGTAGTTCTCGATCTCCTCTTCGACGTAGAGTTCGTACTCGTATCGAAGGGATCGCTGCGGTCGAGAGGCCATGCGCACCCGGGTGTGGACTCACAAATGTTGTATCGGCCGGGCCGCCGCGCAAGCGGGTCTTTCGCTAAGCCGGCTCCACGTGCACCACGACCTCCGCCCTGCCGGCCCGCCGCGCGATCTCTGCTTCCACCGCGTCGGCCAGCGCGTGCGCGGCCAGTACGGTCTGCGCGCCGTCGACCACGATGGTCAGTTCCACGAACACCAAACCCGATGGCGTGGACCGCGACCGCACGCGGCGCACGTCGCGGATGCCGGGAATGGCCGTGGCGATCCGCCGCAGCTCGGCGGCATCCATGCCGCGGGCGTCCACCAGAATCGGCACCGACTGCCGCAGAATGCCCCACCCCGTCCAGGCGATGACGAGCGCCACGGCGATGCCCAGGTACGCGTCGGCCCGCGCGGCGCCGGCCCGCGTCAACAGCAGCGACGCGAGGGCCAGCAGCGTCACGTAGATGTCGCTCGACGTGTGCGCGGCGTCGGCGGTGAGAAACGCGCTCTCCAGCACGCGCCCGCGACGGCGTTCGTACCACACGATCCCGGCGTTCACCGCCAGTGTGATGGCCATCACGCCGATCTCGGCGATCGACACGCCGCGCGGCGCGCGGGCATGGACCAGCGACAGCACCCCCTGGCGCAGCAGCTCGAAGCACGAGATCGAGAGGAAGCCGACGATGCCCATGGTTCCGAGCGTCTCGAACTTGGCGTGCCCGTACGGATGATCGTCGTCGGGGCCCCGCGCCGCGATCGCCACGACCGTCATGCCGATGACGTTGTTGAGCAGGTCGAGCCCCGAATCCAGGGCCGCGCCGAGCACGGCCAGCGCGTGGGTCCGCAGGCCCACCGCCAGCTTGAGCGCCACCACCAGCGCGTTCAGCACGAGCACGGCGCGCAGCACGCGGCGCACCGCCGCGCCGCGCGCCGGTCCGCCCCGCGTCGGGCCGTCGGCCGATTGAGTTCCGTCGGGCACGGGCGCATCTTGCCGAGTCCGCGCCGCCCCGTCAACTACCCCCGCGCCCAATGCCCGAACTTCCCGAGGTCGAGCACGCCGTCCGCCGGCTGCGCCGCGCCGTGCGCGGGCGCACGATCGCGCGCGCCGAGTGGCTGCACCCCGGCCTGCGGCGGCGCCTCGGACCGGCCGCGGCGTGCGGGCTCGCCGGCGCCCGCATTGCCGGCGTCGAGCGCCGGGGCAAGCACCAGCTCATCCGGCTGGGCGACGGGCGCGTGCTCCATGCGCACTTTCGGATGACTGGCGACTGGCTCGTGGCGCCTGCCGGCGACGACCTTCCGCGCTTCGCCCGCGCGGTGTTCACCCTCGACGACGGGCGGCGCGTCGTGCTGCAGGATTCGCGCGCGTTGGCCACGCTCGACATCCACGCCGCGGGTTCGCCGCCGCTCCTCGACCTGGGCCCGGAGCCGGCGGACGCGCGGCTCACCCCCTCGTACCTGCGCGCGCGATTGGCCGCGCGGCGCGGCCCGATCAAGCCGGTGCTGCTCGATCAGCGCGTCGTCGCCGGACTCGGCAACGTCTACGCGGCCGAGGCGCTCTGGCGGGCCCGCATCGGCCCGCGGGCGCGGGCGTGTGCGCTGTCGGAGCCGCGGCTCGCGGCGCTCATCGCCGCCATCCGCGCCGTGATCGCGCGCGCGACCGGGTCGCGCTACGGCGCACCGGGCGCGGCCCGGTTCGCCGTGTACGACCGCGAGGGGCTCGCCTGCCGGCGGTGCGGCACCGCCATCGGGCGCATCGTGCAGGCGGGCCGGTCCACGTACTTCTGCCCGGCCTGCCAGCGCCGCTGACCGGATCACGCCATCGCTTCGACGATCGCGCTCTTGATGTAGCCGGTCTCCGGAATCGTCAGGATCTCGGGGTGGTCGAGGGGCTGGCCCACCACGTCGCGCAGCGCCAGGCGCCGCCCCGAGTCGGCCGCGGCGGACGCGAGCATGTCCAGAAACAGCGGCTTGGTGAGATGGAAGCTGCAGCTCGCGGTGAAGAGCACGCCGCCCGGCGCGAGCAGCCGCATCGCCCGCAGGTTCACCTCCTTGTATCCGCGAATGCCGGCCGCCAGCGCCGCCCGGGTCTTGGCGAACGCCGGCGGGTCGAGCACGATCGTGTCGAACTGCCGGCGCTCGCGCTCGGCGGCCTTCAGGAAATCGAAGGCGTTGGCTTCCAGGAACTCCACGTTCGTGATCCCGTTGCGCGCGCAGTTCGCGGCGGCCCGCTCGAGCGCCGCCGCCGAGCTGTCCAGGGCGAGCACGGTATCGGCCCGCCGCGCGAGGTGGAGCGCGAACGATCCGTGGTAGCTGAAGCAATCCAGGGCCCGCCCGCGCGCCAGCGCGCCCACGCGCACTCGGTTCTCGCGCTGGTCGAGGAACGCGCCCGTCTTCTGCCCGTCCCACGGCGCCGCCAGATAGCGCACGCCGTGCTCCACCACCTCGATCTCGCGCGGCACGTCGCCGTGCAGCAGTTCCACGGCGCGGGGCAGCCCCTCCTTGTCGCGCAGCGCGGCGTCGTTGCGCGCCAGGATGCCGTCGGGGGCGGCGAGCGACCGCAGGGCCTCGACGATCTCGGCGCGGGCCGACTCGAGTCCGGCGCTCATGAACTGCACCACGAGCCACCGGTCGTACCGGTCGCAGACGAGCGACGGCAGGCCGTCGCCCTCGCCGTGGACCAGGCGGTAGGCGTTGGCCGAGTGGCCGAGCGGCGCGCGGCGCGCGATCGCCGCGCCGATGCGCTCGCGCCACCACCCGGCGTCGATCGGCGACGCGGCGTCGCGCGACAGCAGGCGCAGCGAGATCTCCGATTTGGGGCTCCACAGCGCCCAGCCCAGCGGCTTGCCGCGCTGATCCCGAACCGCCGCCACGCCGGCCGGCACTGTGGGGCGGGCCGAGACGTCGCTGCGGTAGATCCAGGGATGGCCGTGGTCCCACCGGCGGACCCCTTTGGCCGACACGACGGCGCACTCGCTGGACACGGCGGTCATCCCGCTTTCTTGCGGGCCGCCGCCGCGGCGGCGGCGCCCGAATCGTGCGCCGCCTTGGCCTTCTTCGCCGCGGCGCCGGAATCGTGCGCCGCCTTGGCCTTCTTGGCCGCCGCGTCGCGCTCGCGCCGCATCTCGGCCACCGCGGCTTCGTGCCCCTTGTAATCCACGCGGAATTCGTGATGGCCGTCCGGCGCCGCCACGAAATACTTATAGGGCACCTTCGCCGGGTACAGCGCGGCGAGAATGCTCGCCTCGCCGGGGGATGCGATCGGTCCCGGCGGCAGGCCCAGGTGCCGGTAGGTGTTGTACGGCGACCGGACTCTCAGGTCCCGGTAGAGCACGCGGCCCTCGTGATCGGGGAGCGCGTACTGCACCGTGGGGTCGGCCTGCAGCAGCATGCCGGCGCGCAGCCGGTTCATGTACACGGCCGCAATCACCGGCCGTTCCTCCGGCAGCTTGGCTTCCTTTTCCACGATCGACGCCAGCGTCATCACGTCGTGGCGCGACATGCCGAGGCTGTCGAGCCGCGCGGTCCACTGCGGCTTCCACGCGCGTTCGAACTGGTGCACCATCGCGTCCACCGCCTGCCGCGCCGTGGTCCCTTCGGAAAAGGTGTACGTATCCGGGAACAAATATCCTTCGAGCGTCGGCGTGGGCAGGTCGAGCTGGGCGAGCAGGGCCGTGTCGCGCACCGCCGAGCGCACCGAGTCCTCCGGCACGTTCAGCTTTTCGGCGAGGAGCGGCACGATGCGGGCCAGCGAGAAGCCTTCGGGCACGATCACCGTGGCCACGAGGCCGCGGCCGGCGTGGAGCATGTCGAGCACCGTGCCCCAACTGTCGCCGCGCCGCAACTCGTAGGTGCCCGCCTTGATGCGGCGGTCGCCGCCGCGCACCCAGGCGTAGGCGCGGAACCAGCGCGCCGAGCGGATCACGCCGGCGCCGGCCAGCGAGTCGGCCGCCACGCGCACCGACGCGCCGGTGGGCACGACGACGCGCGCCGTCGAGGCGTCGCCGGTGTCGCACGCGGCGCCGGCGGCGAGGGCGAACGCGGCCGCCGCGACGGCGGCCGCGCGGCGGACGCGGTCACGCGTCATGGCGCAGGGCGTGCTGGAGCAGGACCGTGGCGGCCAGCGCGTCCACGTCGCCCTTGCGGTCGCGGGGCGAGCCGCCCATTTCGTGCACGGCGCGCCGCGCCGCGGCGGTGGTGAACCGCTCGTCGAGCAGCCGCACGGGCAGGCCGGTGCGCTTCTCCAACTCCGCGGCGACGTGGCGCACCTCGACGCACCGCGGGGTGTCGTCGCCGTTGCCGTCGAGCGGCAAGCCGAGCACGAAGGCGCGGGCCTCCAGGGCCTGGGCGCGGCGGATGAGCGCGGCGATCGGCGGGCGCTTGCCGGCGCGGCGCACGAGGTAGCCGGCGGGCGAGGCGATCGTGCCCGTGGGATCGCCGATCGCGAGCCCGATGCGCCGCTCGCCCCAGTCCACGGCCAGCCACCGGCCCCGGTCCGCGGCGGCCACGGTCAGCCGCCCTGCGCCATTTGCGCGAAGAATTCCTTGTTGTTCTTCGAACGCGACAGCTGCTTGAGCAGGAATTCGATCGCTTCGGTCTCCGGCATGTCGCCGAGGAAGTGGCGGAGCAGCGTCACACGGTTCAGCTCTTCCTGGGTGAACAGCAGCTCTTCCTTCCGCGTGCCCGAGCGGTTGATGTCGATGGCCGGGTAGATGCGCCGCTCGGCGATCTTGCGGTCGAGGATCAGTTCCATGTTGCCGGTGCCCTTGAACTCCTCGAAGATCACCTCGTCCATGCGCGACCCCGTCTCGATGAGCGCCGTGCCGATGATCGTCAGCGAGCCGCCGTTCTCGACGTTGCGGGCGGCGCCGAAGAACTTCTTGGGTTTCTCCAGCGCGTTCACGTCCACGCCGCCCGACATGATCTTGCCGGAGTGCGGCATCACGGCGTTGTGGGCGCGCCCGAGTCGCGTGATGGAGTCGAGCAGGATCACCACGTCCTTCCCGCTCTCCACGAGGCGCCGCGCCTTCTCGATCACCATGTCGGCCACCTGCACGTGCCGCTGCGGCGGCTCGTCGAAGGTGGAGCTGATCACCTCGCCGCGCACGGTGAACCGCATGTCGGTCACCTCTTCGGGGCGCTCGTCGATGAGCAGCACGATGAGGATCACGTCGGGATAGTTCTCGGCGATCGCGTTGGCGATCTTCTGCAGCAGGATCGTCTTGCCCGCCCGCGGCGGCGACACGATGAGCCCGCGCTGCCCCTTGCCGATCGGCGCGATCAGGTCCATCACGCGCATGCTGAGGTCGCCGCTCGCCAGTTCCAGGCGCAGCCGGCCTTCCGGGTAGAGGGAGCGGAAGCTGTCGAACGGCACCCGATCCTTGGCGAGTTCGGGGTCGCCGCCGTTCACCGACTCGACCTTGAGCAGCGCCAGATAGCGCTCCCACTCCTTGGGCGGGCGCACCTGGCCCTGCACCGTGTCGCCCGTCCGGAGTCCGAACCGCTTGACCTGCGACGGCGACACGTAGATGTCGTCGGGGCCGGCCAGGTAGTTGTAGTCCTGGCTGCGCAGGAATCCGTACCCCTCGGGCAGCACCTCGAGCACGCCCTGGCCGGTGAGCAACGCCCCGCCGGCCAGCAGCGCCTGCTCGATCCGGAACGTCAGATCGTGCCGCTCCAGGAGCTCGACGTCGACGAGCTGCAGCTCCTCGGCCATCTCGAAGAGGGCGGGGAGCGGCGTGCGCTTGAGCTCGGCGATGCTGACCAGTGCCGGGAAGGAAGTCGGCGAAGACATGACGGCGGTTATCGGCGAACGGCTGACCGCGGGTGGAGGTGGGTGGGCGGGTGTCGATGCGGGATCGACCATGCGGTCCGCCGGAACTGGCTGGGGGCGGATGCGCCCGGGACCCGCCGGGCGCGGTGCTGCGATGGGAACGGCGTGATGCGCGCGACAGGATTCGAACCTGCGACCTTCGGCTCCGGAGGCCGACGCTCTATCCAGCTGAGCTACGCGCGCAGATAGACCCGTAACCTAGCCGGGGCGCGAAGCCGGTTCAAGCAAGCCGCGCCACCGAGGGCCGTCCGCGCGGGCGCGGTCTTTCGAGGGTGCGCGGGTGGCCCTATTATGCGGCACGGTCCGCCGTGCGCCCGGGGTCCCTCGCTCGGGGCCCTCGCGCCGGTGCGCCTCCCCCGCCACCTGCTTCCCTTCACCCACGGTCCGTGCCGCGTTGCGTCCTGGGCATCTCCGCGTTCTACCACGACAGCGCCGCGTGCATGCTGAGCGACGGAGCGATCGTGGCCGCGGCGCAGGAAGAACGGTTCTCGCGCCGAAAGGGTGACGCGGCGTTTCCGGCCCGGGCCATCGCCTACTGCCTGAGCGCCGCCGGCATCGCGCCGCGCGAACTCGAGGCGGTGGCCTTCTACGACAAGCCGCTGCTCAAACTCGACCGCGTGTTCGAGACCTTTCTGTGGAACGCGCCCGCCGGGTTCGCCTCGTTCCGCCACGGCGCCCCCGTCTGGGCGCGCGATCGGCTGGACATCGAACGCACCATCCGCCGCGGGCTCGAGCACTACGAAGGCCCGGTGCTGTTCACCGAGCACCACGAATCGCACGCCGCCAGCGCCTTCTACCCGTCGCCGTTCGACCGCGCCGCCATCCTCACGGTGGACGGCGTGGGCGAATGGGCCACGGCGTCGATCGGCGTGGGCCGCGCCGCGGACGTCCAGCTGCGCCGGGAAATGCACTGGCCCGATTCGCTGGGGCTGCTTTATTCAGCGTTCACCTATCACGCCGGGTTCAAGGTGAACTCCGGCGAATACAAGCTGATGGGGCTCGCGCCCTACGGCGAGCCCCGCTACGTGGACGCCATCTACCGCGACGTGGTGCGCCTGCGCGACGACGGATCGTTCACCCTCGACCAGCGCTACTTCGACTACCTGGGCGGGCTCACGATGACGAACGCCGCCTTCTCGGCGCTGTTCGGCGGGCCGCCGCGTGCGCCCGAGTCGCCGCTCACCCAGCGCGAGATGGACCTCGCCCGGTCGGTGCAGGAGGTGTGCGAGGAGATCGTGCTGCGCATGGCCCGCACCGCGCGGCGCGAGACCGGCGAGACGAACCTGTGCCTGGCGGGCGGCGTGGCCCTCAACGCCGTGGCCAACGGCAAGCTGCGGCGCGCGGCAATATTCGATCACGTATGGGTGCAGCCCGCCGCGGGCGACGCGGGCGGCGCATTGGGCGCGGCGTTCGTGGCCTGGCACCGGTACCTCGACGCCCCGCGATCCGCCGACGGCGTGCGCGACGCGATGCGCGGCGCGCTGCTCGGCCCGGCGTACGGCGACGCCGAGCTCGAACTCGAACTGGTGAAAGCCGGCGCCACCTGGGAACGCCTCGATCGCGGCCGCGCCATCGCCCGCGCGGCCGAACTGCTGGCCGACGGCCGGGTGATCGGCTGGTTCGACGGCGGCATGGAGTTCGGACCCCGCGCGCTGGGCGCCCGCAGCATCCTGGCCGACGCGCGCGACCCCGCCATGCAGGCGCGCATCAACCTCAAGGTGAAATTCCGCGAGGGCTTCCGCCCGTTCGCCCCGAGCGTGCTCGCCGAGCGCGCGGCCGAGTACTTCGAGGTGGAGGGCGAGTCGCCGTACATGCTGTTCGTCGAACCGGTGCGCGCCGAGCGGCGCCTGCCCGTGCCCGAGGGCGACGGCCGCTGGGGCATCGAGCGCCTGAACGTGCCGCGCTCCGACATTCCCGCCGTCACCCACCTGGACTACACGGCGCGGCTGCAGACCGTCACCGCCGAGCGCAGTCCCGGCCTCCACGCCCTGCTGCAGGCGTTCACCCAAGCCACCGGGTGCCCGCTGCTCGTCAACACGTCGTTCAACGTGCGGGGAGAGCCCATCGTGTGCACCCCCGCCGACGCGTACGATTGCTTCATGCGCACCAACCTCGACGCCCTCGTCATGCCGCCGTTCGTGCTGCTCAGGCGCGACCAACCCATCCAGGATCCCCACGCGTGGCATCGTCCCCTCGCACTCGACTGACCCGCGACCAGGGCATGCGGTTCGCGTTCACCCTGGCCGCGGCGTTCTCCGTGCTGTCGGTGCTGCTCGCCTGGCGCCAACGCAACCTGGCCGCCGAGGTGGCCTTCGGGATCGGCTTCGTGCTGCTCGTGGCCGGCGCCATCGCGCCTACCCGCCTCGGCCCGGTGGAACGCGCGTGGATGGGGTTCGGCCGCCTCATCTCGCGCGTGACCGCGCCGGTGGCGCTCGGCATCATCTATTTTGTGGCGTTGACGCCGATCGCCTACCTGCGCCGCACCTGGGGGCGCAGCCCGCTGGCGCGCGACCCCTCGGCGTCGAGCTACTGGATTCCGCGCGCGTCGAGCGATCCCGACGAGCGGCGGCGCGCGCTCGAACGGCAGTTCTGAACCGGAGAACACCCATGGCGTCCCTGAGCATCCTGCGGCAACTCTGGGCCTTCATGCGGCAGCGCAAGAAGCTGTGGCTGCTGCCGATCGTCCTCATCCTCGTCCTGGCCAGCGCCCTGCTGCTTCTCGTGCAGGGATCGGCGCTCGCGCCCTTCATCTACTCCATCTTCTGATGACCCGCGCGCGCTACTGGCTGTTCCTGACGGTCACGGTGCTGTCGCCCTTCCTGCTGGTCGCCGCCGTGGAAGGGGTGCTGCGCGGCACGTGGCCGGGCGGGTCGATCCCCGTGTTCGTTCCCGCGCCGGCGTCGCTGGGCGACTACCTGCTGCCCAACCCCGCGCTGGGCGAGCGGTACTTCACGCGCGAGCAGCATCCGCCGTCGCCGCTCGTCGAGCCGTTCGCGGCGCACAAGCCCGCGCGGGCGTTCCGGGTGTTCGTGCTCGGTGCGTCGGCGGCGGCGGGATTCCCGTGGCCGCCCACCGCCACGTTCTCGCACCTCATCCAGGACGTGCTGCGCGACGTGATGCCGGGCGATTCGGTGGAGGTCATCAACCTCGCCATTCCGGCCACCAATTCGTACGCGATGCTCGACCAGACGCCGGCCGTGATCGCGCAGCACCCCGACGCGATCCTCATCTACGCGGGGCACAACGAGTACTACGGCGCGCTCGGCGTCGGGTCCACGGAATCCGTGGGGTCGTCGCCGGCGCTGGTGCGCGCGTACCTGTGGATGGAGCGGTTCCGCACCTTCATGGCGCTGCGCGACGGCATCGCCAAGGTCCGGCGCGCGTTCATCCGGCAGCCGGCGGGCGCCGGTCAGGCGGCGAGCTTCATGGAGGTGGTGGCGCGCAATCAGGCGATCGCGCTCGGCGGGCCGGCGTACGAGGCCGGCGTGCGGCAGTTCCGCGGCAATCTCGAGCGCATGCTCGGCGCGTTCCGCGCCGCCGGCGTGCCGGTGTTCATCGCCAGCGTGGCCAGCAACGCGCGCGACATGCGCCCCTTCGCCTCGCCGCTCAACGCGGCGGCCGGCGGGGCCGACGCGGTGTACGACTCGGCGCGGGCGGCCGACGCGCGGCACGACAGCGTGGCAGCGCGCACGCTGTACCGGCGGGCGCACGACCTGGACGTCGTGCGCTTCCGGGCGCCGTACGAGTTCAATCAAGTCATCCGCGACGCGGCGCGCGCGGAGGGTGCCACGTACGTACCGGTCAACGAGGCGTTCCGCGCCGTGTCGCCCGACAGCGTGGTGGGGAACGAGCTGATCCTCGAGCACGTGCACCCGAATCTGGCGGGCGTGGGGCTCATCGCGCAGGCGTTCCTGCGGTCGCTCGACGGCGCGCACCTGGCGGGGCACCCCATGCAGCTCGACCGCATGAGACCGTGGCCGCAGTATCTGGCGGGCATGGACGTCACGCCGTTCGACCGGCTGATGGTCACGCACATCGTCCGCACGCTCGCCAGCCGGTGGCCGTTCGTGCCGGCGGCGCTCGCGCGGGACTACCGCGAGACGTACCGTCCCAACGGGGTCGTGGACAGCATGGCCTTTCTGGCGTCGGCCGGCTTCCCGTGGCGCGAGGCCAAGACGATGGTCGGCTTCTATTATGAGAAGGCGGGGTTTCCCGATTCGGCGCTCGCCGAATTTCAGGGACTCATCCGCGACATGCCCACGCAGGCGGCGCCGTACGAGCTGGCCGGTCGCGCGCTGATGGAGATGAAGCAGTCGGCCGAGGCCATGCCGCTGCTCAAGCGGGCCTACGATATCCATCCGTCGGTCTATACGGCATTCGCGTTGGGCACCGACGCCGCGCAGCGCAAGGATCTGACGGCGGCATCGGCCTATCTGCAGGAGGCGGTGTCCCTCGACCCGAGCAACGCGCCGGCCGTGTATCAGCTCTCGCTCACGCTGGCGCTGCTGCGGAATCTGCCGGGGGCGCAGGCGGCGGCGATGCGGGTGTATCAGTTGAATCCGAACTATCCCGGAATTCGGAATTGGCTCAAGGTGCTGGGGGTCGGGCCCTGACGGCGCCGGTTCGGGGTTGACAGCGGGGCGGGCGGATCATACTGTATTGCCATCCTGATACAGTGGACCCGGTCGAGGCGTCCGGCCACGGGGGACGTGATGGCATTCCTTCCCGACCGCGCGACCTTTCGCGCGCTGCGCAAGAGTCCGGTGTTCACGACGGTCGCCGTGCTGTCGCTGGCGCTGGCCATCGGCGTCACGACCACGGCCTATTCGATCGTGGACGCGGTGACGCATCCGCCGGTGATCGGGGACGATCCGGCCCATACGTTCACGCTGTTCCCGAGGGGCATGGACCGCGATCGCACCATGCACCTCCGGGACATGTACGCGGCGCTCCACGCGCATCGCGATCTGTTCGCATCGTTCGCCGCCGAGAGCCCGGAGTGGACCACGGTGATCGCGAACGGCCAGCCGGTGTGGGCCCAGGTGGAGCATGTATCGGCGAACTACTTCGACGTGCTGGGCGTGAAGCCGGCGATCGGTCAGGCGTTCCGGCCGGCCGATGCCGAGCACCCGGTGGTTGCGGGGGCGCTTATCGGGTACGCGATGTGGCGGCGCGTGTACGGCGGCGCGCGGCCGGTCACCGGGCTCACGGTCACCGTGGACGACGAAACCTATTCGGTGGTCGGCGTGCTCCCGCCGGAGATGGATGGCCAGGGAGCGGGCAATTCGGCGTCGCTGGTATGGGTGCGGATCTCGCGAGCCGGGGAGGATCAGGCGCAGGGGGTGCCGTTCTTCGTCTGGTCACTGGTGCGAACCAAGCCGGGGCAGGGCCTTCCGCAGATGCAGCAACAGCTCGCCGCCATCGCGCGGCCGTTCGTCGATGCGTTCGGCAGCTGGGACGGGAATCCGCTGCAGTACCACATCGGGGGCAGTCTCCCGCGGCCCGGGAAGATCACCGAGGTGCACGAGGCGCTGGCCGCCGCGGCGTTCGTCGTGCTGCTCATCGCGTGCGCGAACGTGGCCAACCTGCTCGTGGCGCGGGTGGTCAGCCGGCAGCGCGACATCGCGGTGCGCATGGCGGTGGGGGCGTCGGGGTCCGACATCGCCCGGTACGTCGTGGGCGAGGCGGCCGTGCTCGCCGCGGCGGGGGGCGCGGGCGGCATCCTGCTCTCGCTCTGGGGCATGCACTTCATCGAGTACCAGATCGGGGCCGATGTCACCGGCCTGACCGGGCTCATCCCCCACCTGAGCTGGCGGGTGTTGCTGTTCTCGATCGGCATGTCGGCGGGAACGGTGTTGCTCATCGCCTGGGGGGCGGTGTTGCGGGCGCGTTCGACGAACGTGAACGACGCGATGAAGAACGGCACGGCGGCCACGACGCATCGGAGCGGGCGGGTCTACCGTTGGCTGGTGGTGACCGAGCTGGCGATGTCGCTCGTGGTCCTGATGGGGGCGGCGCTGTTGCTGCGGGCGGTGTCGGCGGTGCGGGGATATGACTTTGGTTATGACCCGCAGCGGGTGGTGTTCGCCACGCTCAACGATCCGTGGCCGGCGCTGCGCGATTCGGCGGCGCGCGAGGCGCGGTTCGCGGGGATCGTGGCCGGCGTGCGGGAGATCGGCGACGTGCGCGCCGCGGCGTGGATGAACAGCGCGGCGCCCGAGGGCGAGATCCTGACGTCGGACGTCGGGGGCGCCGAGCCGAAGCAGCTCTTCATGCGCGGCTACCGGGTGGCGTCGCCGGGGCTGCTGTCGCTGCTCGGGGTGAAGATCGTCGAGGGGCGCGACTTCGAGGCGGGGGACGCCGCGTCGCGCGGCGTCGCGATCGTGGACGACAGCACGGCGGCGGCGCTCTGGCCGCACCTGTCGCCGCTCGGGCATCTGGTGAAGCTCGGCACCGAGGCGGGCGACGCGCCGTGGGTGCGGGTGGTCGGCGTGGCGCGCACGGTGAGCCTGCGCTTCGAGCACGATCCGGACATGGGGCCGCTGCCCACGATCTACGTGGCCGGCGCGGGGCGGCTCGGCGCGGGCCGCAGCCTCGTGATCCGCACCGACCGCGCCCAGGGGGCCGCGATGCTGGGCGTGCTGCGGTACCTGCGCCAGGCGCTGCCGGGCCCGAATCAGGCGCACTTCCGGTCGTGGACCGAGGACTTCGCTCAGGAAGTCCGCGAGCGGCAGTCGGTGGCCTTCCTGTTCCAGATGATCGGCCTGTTCGCGCTCGTGCTCTCGACCATCGGCATGTACGCGACGTTGGCGTACACGGGAGCGCAGCGCACCCGCGAGTTCGCGATGCGGATCGCGCTCGGGGCGCAGCCGCGCGACGTGTGGCTGCTGGTGGTGGACGAGGCGCTGCTGCTCGTGCTCGGGGGGACGGCGGTGGGCGGGTTCGCGGCGATCTGGGCCGCATCGAGCATCGTGCGGCTGTTGTACAGCGTCAGTCCGGTGGACGCGACGGCGCTGGTCACGGCGGAGGCGATTCTGGTGGGCGTGTCGTTGGCGGCGGCGATCGGGCCGGCGCGGCGGGCGACGCGAGCGGATCCGGTGGATCTGTTGAGGGCGACGTGATGGCTGGTGCGCATCGGAAGACCTCCTTCCTCGAACGAGTGTTCTCCGGCCACCACGACATCCTGGCCGCCCTCCGCTCGCTTCGGCGCTCACCCGGCTTCGTCGCCATCGCCGTGCTCTCGCTCGGTCTCGCCATCGGGCTCAACACCACGATGCTCGCGATGATGGACGCCATCTTGCGCCCGTATGTGCCCTACGCCAACCCGGACCGGCTGTTCGACCTCGTGCCCTACGGCATGACGCGGGAGAAGGCGTGGCTTCAGCGTCCGATGTACCTGGCCGTCCGCGCGCGGACGGACCTCTACGCGCAGGTGATACCATATGGGTTCGGCAATAACCTGATTCTGGCCGACGGACATCTGGTGAACGGCTGGACGACAACGGTCGGCACCGGCATGTTCGAAGCGTTGGGCGTCAAGCCGGTGATCGGCCGCCTCTTCGACACCGCGCGCGACGACCCTGCCGACGCCGACGCCGCGATCATCGGCTACCAGCTCTGGCAGGAGAACTTCGGCGGCGCCACCGACCTCGGCGCGCTGCGCCTCACGGTCAGCGGCCGCAGCTACTCCGTCGTCGGCGTCATGCCCCCGGCGGTGCACTACCCGTCCTTCGGCGACGTGTGGATGCCCATGCCTAAGGCGCAGGAAACGTCGGCCGACGGCAGTTGGGTCCGCGCCCTGCTGGTGCTCAAGCCCGGCGACACGCCGGCTCGCGTGAAGGGCCAACTCGATGCCATGGCGAGTCAGTTCGCCCTCGACTATCACGCCGACCGCGCCGACTTTGACTATCGGCTGGAATCGGTCGTGTCGCCGGGCCACCCGCCCCAGGGGCCCGCGCTGGTGGCCGCGTTGGTGACCGCGCTCGTCCTGCTCGTCGCCTGCCTCAACCTCGCCAACCTGATGCTCGCGCGCGGCCTCGGCCGCCGCCGCGAACTGGCGGTGCGCATGGCGATCGGCGCGAGCCGCGCCGCGATCGTCCGACACGTTCTCGTCGAATGCGGGCTCATTGCGATCCTCGGTGGACTCTGGGGGATCCTCCTCTCGGTGTGGGGCGTGCAGCTGGCCGAAGGGCACATGCCCGGCATGATCCGGCAGTTGGGATTCGTCACGCCGCACCTCAGCTGGCGCGTGCTCGTTATCGGGATCGCGGTCACCGGCGGCACGGTGCTGATCGCCGGGCTCGCCCCCGCCCTCAACGCGGCGCGCGCCAACGTGGGCGACGCCATGAAGGACGGCGGCGGTTCGAGCACGGGCCGGCACAGCCGCCTGTACGGCGTGGTCGTGGTCGGCGAGGTCGCCGTGGCGCTCGGCGTCACGATCTTCAGCATGATCGCGCTGGTCGACTACTACCGAAAGGCGACGGTCCATTTCTCGTACGACGCCGAGCACGTCTACGACTCGGCCATACAGATCGGCCGGCGATGCGATTCCTCCGCCGCCGGCCGGAACCTCTGGTCCGACATGGCCAGGCGGCTGGATGCAGTGCCGGGCGTCCGCGCGGCCGCGCTGTTCACGACGAACTTCCCGGTACAGAATGCGGTGACCTCCGACCAGCCGGGCATCCCCGAGCAGCGCGTCCTGGGCCGAGGGCTCACGCTCGGCTATACCGTTACCACGCCGGATTACTTCCGGGTCTACAATTATCCGATCGTCGCCGGGCGCGACTTTCAGCCGGGCGACGCCGACAGCGGCGGCGTCGCGATCGTGAATCGGGCGCTGGCCAAGCAGATGTGGCCCCTGATGTCGCCGGTGGGGCGGTTGCTCAAACTCGGCTCATCAAGGAGCGCGGCGCCGTGGGTACGCGTGATCGGCGTGGTCGGGTCGCGCGAACCGGGCGCGGACTCGGCGGGCGACGATTCGCCCCAACTCACCGTGGCGCGGCCGTTCTCATGCTCCGGGGCCACGGTCGCCATCCGCACGGCCGGCACCAGACGCGATGTCGGCGGCGCGGCTTACCACGTGCTGCGCGCGGCCACGCCGCCGGCCGGGTATGTGGCCGAGTTCCGCTCGTCCAAGGAGCAGTACGAGGCCTTTCTCCGGAACGACCGGATGACGACGCTTGCGCTCGTGTCGTGCGGGCTGTTCGCCCTGTTGCTCTCCGCGGTCGGCGTGTACGGCGTGCTGAGTTACGCCGTCGGCCAGCGAACCCGGGAATTCGCCATGCGCACCGCGCTCGGCGCCCGGAGCCCCGATCTCATTCGAATCGTCGTTCGCGACGCGCTGCAGATGGTCCTTGGCGGAACCGCGCTTGGCGGCGCCGTGGCCGTGATGATCGTGGCGCCGAATCTGCGCGGTTCGGGAAGTCTCTCCTTCGCCGTGGCGCTCGCCGGCGCCGAGGCGGTGATCGTCGCCGCCTCCCTCGCCGCCTGCATCGCCCCCATCCGCCGCGCCGTGCGCGCCGATCCCGTGGACCTCCTCCGCTCCACCTGACGAACCCGCGATCTCCACCCGCTTGCGGTCCACCGGTGTCCTATCGATGCTTCTTCTTCCACCGGTAACCCGCTCGCCGTGCTCCTCCGCCGCACCCTCCCGATCGCCGCCGCGTCGGCCATGCTCGCGTTCTGCGCAACGGCGGTCGCCGCGCAGGCGCCCGCCGCCACCCCGATCGCCGCCATCCCACACCCACGCGTTGCCCTCGTCCTGAGCGGCGGCAGCGCCAAGGGGTTCGCGCACATCGGCGTGATGGAAGTCCTGCAACAGCTCGGCATCCACGTGGACATCGTCACCGGCACGAGCATGGGCGCCATCATGGGCGGCCTCTACGCCGCGGGTTACACGCCGGCGCAGCTCGACAGCCTCGTCACCCGCGAAGACTGGAACGATCTCTTCCGCCGCCCCACCGACCGGCGCCAGCAGAGCCCCGCCGAGAAGATGGCCAACGAGCGGTACATGATCACCTTTCCGCTCGAACACGCGCGCATCACGCTGCCCCAATCCGTGGTGCCGCGGCAGGCGATCGCCGAGCATCTCGAACGGTACACCTGGCCGGTGCACGGCATCACCGACTTCGACAGTCTGCACACGGCGTTCGGCGCGCTGGTCACGGACCTCAACACGGGGCAGGCGATCCTGCTCCGCCACGGCTCGCTCGCCCAGGCCATCGAAGCCAGCGCCGCGGTGCCCGGCGCCTTCGCGCCCATGCGGCTCCCCGACGGCCGGCTGGTCGTGGACGGCGCCGTGGTGCGCAACATTCCCGCCCAGGACGCGCGCGCCATGGGCGCCGACCTGCTGATCTGCGTGGACGTCTCCGAACGCCCCTCGCCCGCCGACAGCCTGCAGACGCTCATCGACGTCATGGACCAGACGGTCTCGTTCCGCGTCCAGGCGGTGAACCTGATCCAGCGTCCGCTCTGCAACGTCGTGATCGACCCCGACGTGAACGGCATCCCGTCGCTCGACTTCGCACAGGCGCCGGCATGGATCGAGCGCGGCCGGGCGGCGGCGCTCGCCAAGCGCTCCCAACTGATGGCGATCGCCGACTCCGAGCACGCCGCGCGCGGCGTCGTGCCGCACCGGCCGCCGCTGCCGCGCCCCGATTCGATCTTCGTTCTCCAGGTGAGTTGGACCGAGGTGAGCGAGGGCGCCGACGCGCTGGTCCGCGGCACGATCGGGATCGACGACCACACGTGGGCCACCGAAGCCGACATCGCCGCCGCGGTGGAGCGCATCTACTCCACGGGCCGCTTCGACCAGGTGAGCTTCCGCGTCATCCACCGGGCCGGCGGCGACGACCTCCTGCTCGACCTCACGGAAGGCGATCGCGACGTGGTCGGGGTCGGCGTTCGCTACGACACGCCTCGCGGCGCGGCGCTGCTCGTGGGCGCCACGGTCAACGACTGGCTCACCCCGGGCTCCAAGGCCACGCTCGCCGCGCGCTTGGGCGACGAGCTGCAGTACGACGGGCGGTTCATGCTCGGCGCGGGTCCCGAGGCCAGCTTCCTGCAGACCTATCGCGCGACCTTCACCCGCACGGCGCTGCCCTCCGTGCGGCCGGCGGGCGCACTCGGGGCGCCGATGCTCGACGTCACGGAACTCTCGGCGCAGATCGCGCGCGTCCTGGGGCACGCCGGCTACGTCGGCGCCGAGCTGACCCACGGCGAGTCGCACGACGGCGCGGCCGGCGGCGACAGCCTGTTCGCGCTCCGCTCGCAGTCGTACAACACCGTCGGCGGCGTGCTCGCGCTCGACACCTACGACCGGCTGTTCGCCCCCACGGCGGGCGGCACGGTGCTGGCGCAGGCCGAACGCGCGCTCGATTCGCACGAGTTCGTGCGGAACTATTTCGGCGCCCAGGGCGCGATCACGCCGGTCTCCCACGTCACGCTCGTCGGACGGATGGACGTCGGCTACGCCTCCGGCTCCGACCTCCCGCTCCACGACCGATTCTTCCTGGGCGGCAGCGTGCCGTCGTCCGTGTGGCCGTCGCAATTCATTCCCTTTCTCGGGCTCAGCCCGCAATCGGCCCAGGGCACGGTGGTGGGGGCGGTGCAGGGCGGAGTGCGCGCCGAAATCAGCGACAACCTGTTCGTCACGCTGCAGGGAAACGCCGGCAACGTGTTCGACGCCTGGCCGGCGTCGCCGGGCCACGGCGGCTACATCACCGGCGGCGGCCTGACCATCGGCGGCATGCTGGCGCCCGGCCCCGTGACGGTTACCTTCGGCACGCGATCGTTGCACCAGAGCCCCATCATCGAGATCGCGTTCGGCGCCGTTTTCTAACTCCGGCCACGCATGAGAAAACTCTCCGTGCAGATGGTGATCGCCGTGGTGCTGGGAACGGTCGCCGGCCTGGTCGCGGCCGCCGCGCCGGGCGCCGGCGCCGACCGGACGGTCGCCGTGGCCGCGCCGATCGGCGCGATCTGGATCAACGCCATCCTCATGACGGTGGTGCCCCTGGTGGTCGCCAACGTGATCGTCGCCGCCGCGTCATCCGCCGAGCGGCGGAACGCGGTGCGCGGCGCCGCCGCCACCTTCGGCATGTTCGTGGGCGTGGTCGCGGCCAGCGCCATCCTCTGCGCAGTGCTGGCGCCAGGGCTGCTCTCGGCGCTCGTGCCGGCGGGCGCGCTGCCCGCGCCGCCGGCCGCGGCCGGCGTGGCCGCCGCGCAGCCCACCGTCACCTCGCTCGTCGTGAGCGTCGTGCCGCAGAATCCGGTGAAGGCCGCCGCCGACGGCGCCGTGCTCGGGCTGATCGTCTTCGCGCTGCTGTTCGGCTTCGCCACCACGCGCATCGCGGCCGCGCGGCGCGAGGCGATCGTCCAACTCTGCCGCGCCGTGTCCGACGCCCTCCTCGTGATCGTGCAGTGGGTGCTTCGCGTGGGACCGATCGGCGTCTTCGCGCTGGTACTGCCCGTGGCGGCGCGCATCGGGCTGGACGTGCTGCGTTCGCTGGGCGGCTACATGCTGGTCGTGGCGCTGCTGTGCGCGGTGATGACCGCGGGCGCCTACGTGCTCGCCGGAACGCTCGGCCGCACGCCGGTGCGCCGCTTCGCGCGGGCGCTCGCCGCGCCGCAAGCGATCGCCTTCGGATCGCGTTCGTCGCTGGCCACGCTCCCGTCGCTCATGCGCGCCGCCGACGACGATCTGGCGCTCGCCGCCGAAGCGAGCGGGCTCGTGCTGCCGTTGGCGACCGCGATGCTCAAGGTGGCGGCGCCGATCGCGTCGGTGGGCGGCGCCATCTTCATGGCCCGCGTATATGGCATCCACCTCGGCGCCACGCGCATGATTCCCGTCATCGCCATCTCCGTGCTCACCAGCTTTGGCGTGCCCGGCGTGCCGAACGGCGCCTGGACGCAGCTTCCCGTCTTCCTCGCCGCGGGCATTCCCGCCGAGGGGATCGGCATTCTGCTGGCCGTGGACGCCATTCCCGACGCGCTGCGCACCGTGACCAACGTGTCGGTGGACCTGGCCGTCGCCACCGTGATCGCGCGGTGGATGGGCCGGGGCCGACCCGCTCCCTGACGCGCGCCTTGCGCGGGCCACCCGCGGCGCCAACTTCCATCGCGACGCCATTCCCGGCGTCACCATCATCGCCGCACATGCTCCCATCCCTTCGCCAAGCCGTCCTCGAGGCCAACCGCGCCCTCGGCGCGCTCAGCCTCGCCCCGTTCACCTTCGGCAACGCCAGCGCGATCGACCGCGGACGCGGCGTGGTGGTGATCAAGCCCAGCGGCGTGGCGTACGACGCGATGACGGCCGACGATCTCGTGATCGTCGACCTCGACGGCAACGTCATCGACGGCACGCTCCGCCCCTCGTCCGACTGCGCCACGCACCTGGTGCTGTACCGGGCGTTCGACGGCATCGGCGGCGTGGTGCACACGCATTCGCATTTCGCCACGGCGTGGGCGCAGGCGCGGCGTGAAATCCCGTGCTTCGGCACCACGCACGCCGACTATTTTCACGGTCCCATCCCGCTCACCGAGGATCTCGGCGCCCACGAGATCGCATCGGACTACGAGCGCAACACGGGGCAGGCGATCGTGCGCCGGTTCGCCGGCCTCGATCCGATCGAGATGCCGGCCGTGCTCGTCGCCAGCCACGCCAGCTTCTGCTGGGGGCGCACGGTGCAGGACGCGGTGCACACGGCGGCGGTGCTGGAGGAGGTGGCGCGCATGGCCTACCACACCGTGACGCTCGCCGCCGACGCGGGAGCGATCGACGCCTCACTCCACGACAGGCACTTCCTGCGCAAGCACGGGCCGGACGCATATTACGGGCAACCGAAGTAGGTCGCGACGCCAATAACACAACTTGAAAGGGATGATCCCGATCATCTCATTTCATTGCGGTTGGCCGTCGCCGGCCAGCGCCGCGATCTCCCGCAGCGCGGGCAGCATCCCCCCCACCGCCACCGGCGCCGAGCCGGGAACGCCCATCGCGAAGTAGAGGTCGCGCCACATGGCGTAGAGCCGGTCGTAGGTCGCGCGTGTGGCCGGATCGGGCCGGACTTGCCGGTAGGGCGGGCACAGCGCGCGCTGCGCGGCCTCGAGGTGCGGGAACACCCCCGCCGCCACGAACGCGAACAGCGCCGAGCCGAGGCTCGTGATCGGACGCTCCGGCACCAGCATCGTCTTGTTCATCACGTTCGCGTATACCTGGTTCAGCGCCGCGTTCTTCTGCGGAATGCCGCCCCCCTGAATCACCCGCCCGATCGGCACGCCGTACTCGGCCATCCGTTCCAGGATCACGCGGGTGTGGAACGCCGTTCCCTCGATGGCCGCGAACAGCTCGTCCGCCGCGGTGTGGTTCAGGTTCCACCCCAGCGTCACGCCGCCCAACCGCGGATTCACCAGTACGGTGCGGTCGCCGTTGTCCCAGGTGAGCCGCAACAGCCCGGTCTGGCCGGCCCGGTACGCGTCGAGCCCCGCCGACAACTCGCGCACGCTCCGCCCGGACCGTTTGGCGATGGACTCGAACAGATAGCCACACGCCGAGAGCCCCGCCTCGATCCCCACGTACGCCGGATGAATGGACCCGCGCACCACGCCGCACAGCCCGGGTATGCACGGGGTCTCTTTCGCTATCGCCATCACGCACGTCGCCGTGCCCACGACGTTCACGACGTCGCCCTCGGCGATCCCGGCGCCCATCGCGTCCCAGTGCGCGTCGAACGCACCCACGGGGATCGGGATGCCGGCGGCGAGTCCCAGCTTGTCGGCCCACGCCGCGCTCAGTCGCCCCGCAATGTGGTCCGAGGTGAGATAGCGTCCGCCGAGCTTGTCGCGCACGCCGCCGAGAAGCGGGTCGACCTTCACCAGGAACTCGTCGGAGGGCAGTCCGCCCAGCTCCGCGTTCCACAGCCACTTGTGCCCCATGGCGCACACGCTGCGCGCCACGTGCGCCGCGTCCGTCTCGCCGCAGAGCACGGCGGCCACCAGGTCGCAGTGCTCCAGCGCCGTCACGAACCGGTCGCGCTTGTCGGGGTTGTGCCGCAGCCAGTGGAGCAGCTTGGCGAACCCCCACTCCGACGAATACACGCCGCCGCAGTCGTCGATGGCCGGCAGATGCTCGCGGTGCGCCACCTCGGTGATCAGTGCCGCCTCGTCCTTGGCCCGGTGATCGCACCAGAGATAGTAGTCGCCCAGCGGTTCGAGCCCCGCACCCACCGGAATCACCGTGGACCCGGTCGTATCGAGTGCAATGGCGAGCACGTCGCGTCCCGGCACGCCCGCCTCGGCCAACGCCAGCCGCATCGCGCCGACCAGGGCATCCATGTGCGCGGCGTGCGACTGCGTGGCGAAATCCGGGTCGGCGCGATTGCGGATCACCGGGTACTCCACCACGCCCGTGCCGATCGGCCCCCGTGCGCTGTCCACGATCGACACGCGCACGCTCTGCGTGCCGAAGTCCACTCCCGCGACGATCGCCACGCCCGCTACCCGTGGCGTAGCGTGTCCCACCCCAGGTACCGGGTGGTGGCCTCGTGCAGCACGTCGGCCACGGTCGAGAAGGTAGCCGCCACGTGGTGCTCGAACCCGTGCTCGCAGATGTAGCGCAGCAACGATTGCAGATTGCCGATCTCCACCACGCCGGCGCCGCCGAACGTCTTGAGCGGATCCTTGGTGAACCGCCCCTCGCCCACGTAGCCGCGCATCCGCCCCGTCGCGGTCGTCGGTGGAAAAGCGGGCGAAGGTCATCGGCCCCGCCTTCACGCGCCCCACGATCGTGCCGTAGGTGTTCTCGCGCCCCACCGTGCCGGCGATGATTTCCTGATAGTCCATTCGCTGTTCGTCGAAGAACGCCTTGGGCAGGTTGCTGCAGTGGAAGCACACGGCCTTGTCGGGATCGTCGCCGTAGTTGTTGTTCCAGTCGAGCAGCGCCGCCGGCGTGCCCGAGGCCAGCGTGAGCGCGTACATGCTCACCGTGCCGCACACGTCCACCTCGCAGGCGCTGGGCATCAGGTCGTTGCTCATCATGCTCATCAACGTGCACGGCACGACGCCGAAATACTCTTCGAGCGACGTCCAGCACTGCACGGCGCTCACCGTCACGTCGGCCTCCTGCATCCAGCCGTCCACCACGGCGCCCAACTTCGCCATCTTCAGCAGCGCGTCGTCCGGCACGCCGTCGGTGGCAACGTAGGCGTGCATCTGTTCCAGCTTGCGCTTCACCGCACGATCGCCGGCCTTCATCCGCTCCACCCGGCCCAGGATCTCCGACAGGTCGATCGGCTCCACGGCGATCCCATGCGCCTCCAGGATCTTCTCGCTGTAGCGAACGGTCTTGAACGCGGCGGGCCGAGCGCCGATGGCGCCGATGCGCGCCGTGCGCAGGCCGTTCACCACGCGGCACACCCCCGCGAACCTCCGCAGATCCTTGCGGAAACTCTCCGCCTCCGGCGCCACGGTGTGCACCGTGGTGAGCGAATACGGAATGCCGTACTGCGTGAGCACGTTGCACACCGACATCTTGCCGCAGAACGCGTCGCGCCGGTTGGCGATCAGCATCCGCTTGGGATCGTCGGTCGCGGCGTGCACCAGCACCGGCACGTTCAGCCCGGCCATCCGCAGCGTCTCGGCCACCCCCCGTTCGTCGCCGAAGTTGGGCAGGGTGACGATCACGCCGGCGATCGCCTCGCGGTGCTTTCGGAACAGCGCGGCGCACGCCTTGGCCTCGTCGCGGCTCTCCACGGCGCCGTACCGCGAATCGTCGGGCCCGAGCGCCACGACGTCGAATCCCTCCGCCTGTAGCACGGCGAGCATCTGGTCCCGCCCTTCGCGCGCCAGATGACCGGGAAAGAACCCGCGGTTGCCCACGATCAGCCCCACGGTGAGCCGCTTGGCCGGCGGCGGCGGCGCCTGCCGCTTGGCGGCGGAGCGAGGCGCGGAAGCCGGTGCACGCCCCGCCTTGGCGGCGCCCTTCCGGGATTGGATCTGGTGCAGAGGCATCGTCAACTCGACAGGTGAAATCGTGTAGAGATTACGGGGCGCGCCCGAATGCGGGAAGAGCGCCGCCCGATCGCGTTGACACTGTTCCGGCCGCCCCGTAACGTTGCAGACGTTTACGCCCTCGGGCCCACACCGAACCGGAAGTGCCGTCCGACCATCCAGCCACGCAGGCCGAGCCGCCAGCGCCGTCCGATCCGTCCGCCGCTGCGGACGCGGCCGACCGCGCCGCCGCCGGCCACCCCGCCCCGCGCCGCCGGGGCGCCCCGCGTGGATCGGCGCCGTGCTCCACTCGCCACAGCTCGGGCTCGTCGGCGTGCTCGTGGCGCTCAGTGTCGTGCTCGCGCTCACCGCGGGGTCGCACGTCGACGCCCTGTCGGGCCGGACGATCAACAACTTCCTCAACCAGTACACGTTCCTGCAAATGGCCACCGACGCCAGCGGGTTCGCGATCATGGGCGTCGGCGCGACGATCGTCATCATCGCCGGCGGCATCGACCTCTCGGTGGGCGCGGTGTACGCGCTCTCCGGCGTCACGATGGCCATGGTCCTGCGCGCCGCCGGCCCCATGGGGCCCGTGGCCACGGTGGCGCTCGGCCTCGCCACCTGCCTCGGCGTGAGCCTCGTTTGCGGACTCGCCAACGGCCTCATGGTGATCGGGCTCGGCGTGCACTCGTTCATCATCACGCTGGGCACGATGTGGATTCTGCGCGGCCTCGCCTTCGTGGCCAGCCGGGCGGAGAGCATCCTCGTGCCGTCGGCGCTCACGCACGTGGCCAAGGCGCCGCTCGGCATGGGCGAGGGGCTCTACCCGGTGCCCATGCTCGCCATGTTCGTCGTGGCCGCGATCGGCGCCGTCTACCTGTCGCGCACCGTGATGGGGCGCCACGTCTTCGCCGTGGGCGGCAACCCCGAAGCCGCCCGCTACGCCGGGCTCAACGTCAAGCGCGTCACCCTCGGCGTGTTCGTGCTCTCGGGGCTCACGGCGGGCATCGCCGCGTTTCTCAGCGCCGGCTTCTACGGATCGGCGACCTCGTCCGACGGCACGGGGTACGAACTCTACGTCATCGCGTCGGCCGTCGTCGGCGGCGCGAGCCTCATCGGCGGCAAGGGCAGCGCCGTGAGCGCCATGCTCGGCGCGATGCTCATCGTCCTCATCCGCCAGGCCATCCGCACGTTGCATCTCGATCAGAACTATGAGTGGATCATCATAGGCTCGGCGATGATTCTCGCCGTGGTCGTCGACCAGAGCGGCTCGCGCCTGCTGGCCCGGCGCCTCGCCGCCGGCCGCGAACGGTCCACCCGCGTCTAACCGCACACCTTCCGGAGTTCCCATGTCGCGCTTCTCGCCAGTCGTTCGCACCGCGTCGCTCGGGCTGATCACGCTGGCCGCCGCGTGTGGCGGCGGTGGCGCCGCCAAGGGAAGCGCGACCACCGGCGGCAGCGCCGCCGCGTCCGCCAGCGCGGCCACGGCGGCCCTGCCCAGGACGTTCAAGATCGCGCTGATCGCCAAGAGTTCCACCAATCCGGTGTTCCTCTCGGGGCGCATCGGCGCCGAAGCGGCGGCCGCCGAGCTGAGCAAGAAACTCGGCGTCGACATCAGCATCGACTGGCTCACCCCGCCCCAGGAGGACGCCCAAGTGCAGGCGCAACGCGTGGCCCAGGCCGTGGACGCCGGCGACAACGCGATCCTCATGTCCACGAGCGATGCCAACAAGGTCACCGGCGCCATCAACGCCGCCGTGGACCGCGGCGTGCCGGTGATGATGTTCGACAGCGACGCGCCCAACTCCAAGCGCTTCTCGTTCTACGGCGGCGACGACGAGGCCATCGGCCGCCAGGTGATGGACGAACTCGCCAAGCAGATGGGCGGCAAGGGCAACGTCGCCATCCTCGCCGGAAACCAGAACGCGCCCAACCTGCAGAAACGCGTGCAGGGCGTGAAGGACGCCGCGAAGAATTACCCGGGCATCAAGATCATCGCCACCTTTTATCACGCCGAAACGCCGCAGGACGCCGCCGCCGAAGTCATGCGCGAGACCGTCGCGTACCCCAACATCCAGGGGTGGGCGATGATCGGCGGATGGGCGCTGTTCACCAAGGCGCTGCTCACCACGCTCGATCCGGCCAAGGTCAAGGTCGTGTCGGTGGACGCGCTGCCGCCCGAACTGGCGTACGTCGCCAAGGGCATCGCGCCCGTGCTGCTCGCCCAGCCCACCTACGACTGGGGCTACGTGTCGGTCCACACCATCGTCGACCACGTGCTGCTGCACAAGGACGTGCCGGCCCACGTGCAGATGGATCTCATCCGCGTGAGCAAGGACAACCTGGGAACCTGGGCGCGCCAGTTGAAGGCCTGGGGCTTCACCGACGTTGATTCCGCGTACCTCGCGCTGCCCCACTAACCCGCCATGTCCGTGCCCGCGGTCCGGTTCTCCGGCATCACCAAGCGCTTCCCCGGCGTCACGGCGCTCGACGACGTGTCGTTCGACGTCGCGGCGGGGTCGTGCCACGCGGTGTGCGGCGAGAACGGCGCGGGCAAGAGCACGCTCGGCAAGATCCTCTCCGGCCTCATCCCGCCGGACGCAGGCTCCATCGCGCTCGACGGGAATCCCGTCCGCTTCGCCGGCCCGCGCGACGCGCTGAACGCCGGCGTGGCCATGGTGCACCAGGAGTTGGCGCTCTGCCAGAACATGACCGTGGCCGAGAACCTCTGTCTGGGCAGTCTCCCCTCGCGACACAGCTTTCTGGCGCGTGACCGCATGAACGCCCGGGCGCGCGAGCTGCTCGCCACCGTCGGCGCCGACACCGACGTGTCGCGCCCCATGGACACGCTCACCGTGGCCGAGCAGCAGCGCGTGCAGATCGCCGCCGCCGTGGGCAGCGGCGCCCGCGTGATCGTGTTCGACGAACCCACGAGCAGCCTGGCCGAGGGCGAGGCGGCGGCGCTGTACGCGCTGATCGGGCGCCTCACGGCCGGCGGCGCCACCGTGCTATACGTGTCGCACCGCATGCACGAGATATTCCGTCTGTGCGACACCGTGACCGTGCTGCGCGACGGGCGGCACGTCGCCACTCGGCCGGTCTCGTCGCTCGATGAAAGCGCCATCGTGCAGCTGATGATCGGCCGCAAGCTCGACCAGTACTTTCCCTCGCACGTCGGCGCCCCACACGGCGAGGAGCTGCTGCGTGTCGAAGGACTCTCGCATCCCGGCCGGTTCGAGAACGTCTCGTTCGCCGTGCACGCCGGCGAGGTCGTGGGCCTGGCCGGGCTGGTGGGCGCGGGCCGTTCCGACGTCGCCCAGGCGATCTTCGGGCTCGACCCCGCCGCCGCGGGCACCGTGTATCTGTCCGGCCGGCCCGTTCGCATCCGGTCGCCGCGCCGCGCGATGGCGCTCGGGCTCGGCCTCGTGCCCGA
This sequence comes from uncultured Gemmatimonadaceae bacterium, assembly GCA_963729495.1. Classification (GTDB taxonomy): domain Bacteria; phylum Gemmatimonadota; class Gemmatimonadetes; order Gemmatimonadales; family Gemmatimonadaceae; genus JAGWRI01. The sequence continues at coordinate 57,548 of CAVSOM010000010.1, read as the reverse complement.
GGATCGCAAGCGCCAGGGCCTCGTGCTCTCGATGGCCGCCCGCGAGAACACCACTCTGCCCACGCTCGATCGTCTGGCGCGCCGCGGCTGGATCCGGCGCCGGCGCGAGCGCGAGGTCACGCTCGAATTCTTCCGCCGGCTCGGCATCCGCGCCGACCTGATCGACGCCGGCACGTCGTCGCTCTCCGGCGGCAACCAGCAGAAGGTCGTGCTCGCCAAGTGGCTGGCGGCCGACAGCCGCGTGCTCATTCTCGACGAGCCCACCCGCGGCGTGGACGTGGGCGCCAAGGCCGAGCTGCACGCCTGGATCGACCGGCTCGCGTCGAGCGGCGCCGGCATCCTGCTCATCTCGAGCGAGCTGCCCGAGCTGCTTCACCTCTCCACGCGCATTCTCGTATTGCGGGCCGGCCGGATCACCGGGGAGGTGCCGCGGGCGAGCGCCGGCCAGGACGCGCTGCTGCGGATGATGACCGGGATCGGCGGCGCCGAGGCCGTGGCATGAGCGATTCTATATCGCGGCGCGATGCCGTGAAGCTGCTGGGAGCGGCCGGGATCGGACGCGTGGTGCCGGGTGGCGGCCAGGCCGGGGCGGGCGGATCGGCGCTCAGCATACTCCCGCCGCCCGCGGGCGGCACCCCGGTGGAGATCCTTCCGCTCGTCTCGACCAGCGGGGTGTTCGTCCCGCCGCGCGGCCGCGCGTTCGACAAGTTCAGTTTCGACTTTCCCGAGCCGTCGGTGCCGTTCGCCGGCCTGACGTTCGGGTTCCTGGTGTTCACGCGCGAGAACGTCTACGGGCTCGATGCCGCGGCCATGACCGCCGACCTCGACGGCGACGATCTGACCGTCGGGTGCCATGGGTTCGTGTGGGCCGGCGGCCAGGAGCGGATGCACGGCACCCTCGTGGCGCGGCTGCGGCGCGACGGCGACGCGGTGACCGTGGACGTCGTGGCGCAGATGGGCCAGCCGATCAAGAGCGTGACCACCATCGTGCACGGCGTTCCGCGCGGGCAGATCTCCACCGGGTATGACTTCTTCGATCCGCGAGACGACGAGCTGCTGTTCGGCTATCCGTTCAGCGGCGGCGACCTGTTCGGGCCCGGCGGGGCGGGGGGCCTCGGCACGCCGCTCGCCCTCGTCAAGCAGAGCGGCGCGGAGTACTTCTACCTGGAGTCGCTCGACGACCAGGTGCGCACGAAGCGATTGTATTTCCAGCCGGGCGAGTCGGGCTACCGCGTGGAGGCCGTGTTCGAGGAAGCCGGCTGGCGCGACGAGACCCGGCTGGTCGTGCCCACCTGGCGCTTCGGCCGCGCCGCGGCCCCCGAGCCGGTGATCCGCGCGCACTACCGGCACGTGGCGGGCGCATACCATGTGCAGCCCTTCGACACGCGGCCCGACGTGCCCGCCTGGCTGCGCGACACGGCGCTCGTGCTCACGCTCAACGGACAGCACTATTCCGGCTACGTGTTCAACGACTACGCGCGCATGCTCGAGATTCTGCGCTGGACGGCCACGCAGATCCCGGCCGGCCGGGTGCTCGTGTTCATCTCGGCGTGGGACGGGCGGTACTACTGGGATTACCCCGTCTACGAGGCCTCGGAGCGGATGGGGGGCGAGGACGGCTTCCGGCGGCTGATCCACGAGGCGCGGCAGCTCGGCTTCCATATGATGCCGATGTTCGGCGCCAACGCGGCCAACAAGAAGCTGCCCGCGTACGGCCGGGTCGCCGACGCGCTCACCGCCAAGATCGACGGCGACGAGCTGGATCTCAACTGGGTGGACTGGGACAACGACCGGCACCAGGAGGGATGGCTGGGCTACATGAATCTGGGCGTCGATTCGTGGCGCGAGTGGCTCACCGGGCGGATCGCCGATTGCGTGGACCGGTATGGTGTGGACGCCTATTTCCTGGACATCGCCGGCGGGTGGGTGAACAACCCCAAGGCCGACATGCACACCGGCATGCGGCGGATGGTCGCCGATCTCCGGACGCGCCACCCGAACGTGCTGGCCTGTGGCGAGATGCACTACGACGGCCTGCTCGAGTTCATTCCATTGTATCAGTCGGGGGGCGGCGGGCTGTTCGGCGTCGAGGTCCAGCGCTACGCGCGGTTCTTCCAGCACCTGAGCCATCCGGCGCCGGGGCGCGGGTCGAGCGGCGTGCACGAGTCGGGGTTCGGGCGGTTCAACCCCAAGACGCTCTCGCTCTCCCCCGACGCCATCCCCACGCTCAACGTCGTGGACGACACGTGGGCCATGCACCGCGACGTGATGGCCGCCGTGATCGCGGCGGCCAGGGCCCGCGCGGGCATATCATAGGAGATCGCCAATGACCTCGCATCGGGGCCGGCCCGGGTCGGGAACGCGCGCCGGAGCAGGCGCGGCGACGCTGGCGGCCGCCCTTCTCCTCATTTTCCAGGCGGGCTGCATGTCCAAGACCCCAGCGGCGGCCTCCACCAAGGCGAGCGTCACCCGGGCCCCGTTCGGCGTGCTCGCCAACGGCGACTCGGTGCTCGTGTTCACGATCGCGAACGCGCAGGGCGTGCAGGTGCGCGCGCTCGACTACGGCGGCATCATTCAATCGATACGCACCCCCGATCGCACGGGCGCCTTCGCCGACATCGTGCTCGGCTTCGACTCGCTGGATCAGTACGTCACGCGGTCTCCGTACTTCGGGGCCATCGTCGGCCGGTACGCCAACCGCATCGCCAAGGGGCGGTTCTCGCTCGACGGCAAGGCGTACACGCTGGCCGTCAACAACGGGCCCAACGCCCTGCACGGCGGGCTCGTGGGCTTTGACAAAGTGATATGGCGCGCCGAGCCGTTCGTGACCGACAGCGGCGCCGGCGTCGTGTGGACGCACGTCAGCCCCGACGGCGATCAGGGCTATCCCGGGGCGCTCTCGCTGCGCGTCACGTACACGCTCTCCAACGACAACCGGCTGATCATCGAGTACGAGGCGACCACCGACAAGCCGACCATCCTCAACCTCACCAACCACGCTTACTTCAATCTGCACGGCGCCGGCTCGGGCACCGTCCTGGACGAGGTCGTGACGATCGACGCCGACTCGATCACCCCGGTGGATTCCACGCTCATTCCCACGGGCAAGGGCGAATCCGTGGCCGGCACGCCGTTCGACTTCCGCACGCCCACCGCCATCGGCGCGCGGATCGGGGCCGACAACCCGCAGCTCAAGTACGCGGGCGGGTACGACTTCAATTGGGTGCTCAACCGGACCGACGCAACGTCGCTGGTTCACGCGGCGCGGGTCATCGATCCCGCCAGCGGGCGCACGCTCGACTGCTACACCACGCAGCCCGGGCTCCAGTTCTACACCGCGAACTTTCTGGACGGGTCGTTCGCCGGCATCGGGGGCACATACGTGCGGCGCGGCGCGTTTACCCTGGAAACGCAGCACTACCCCGACTCGCCCAACCACCCGAGTTTCCCAAGCACCGTGCTCCGGCCCGGGCAGACGTTCCGCTCGACGACCGTGTTCCGGTTCGGGGTGGCAAAGTAGATCGGCGCGCCGGGCGGGCCACTCTGAAACGAGAAGTGGATAACGGCCGAGTGATCGGATGTTATCCGCTTTCTCTCGTCATGCTGGCCTGCCGGCCCGTACGCTCTTGACGGCGAACCGCGGGCCGCCCCCCCCGATCCATCCGTGGCGGTCAGTTGGTCACCGGCGTTACTCTCACCATCACCACGCCGTGCGAAGGCACCGTGGCCGTGTACCGATTCTCGACCGCGCCCAGGTCCTTGTGCGCCCAGAGATCGCGCACCGTCGCGCTCCGCGTTTTGATCCCCACGCGGCTCCAATCGGCCGTCATCGGGCTGGGCACCGATGCGCGGTTGAACAGCACCACCGCCACCGACCCGTCCTTGAGCGGCTTGGCCCACACCTGCAGTTCCGGCGGATAATTCTCCACGACCATGCCCTGCGCGCCGAGCGCATCCTGGTCCACGGCGATCACCTCCGAGTTGAGGAGGATGCTCCGCGTGGAGCGTGCGTCGCGCGACGTCGTGTCCACGAGCGTGCGCACGTCGTTCCCGGCGATCAGCGGGGCCGCCATCTCCGCCCACAGGCTGAAGTGCGCCCGGTATTCGGTGGGCGTCATGCCGCCGTTGCCGATCTCGAGCATGTCGGGGTCGTTCCAGTGGCCGGGGCCCGCCGAGCGCCAGTACTGCACGTTGAGGTCGGCGTTGGCCACCATGCTGCCGAAGCTGTCCCAGATGTCGTCCGTCGTGCGCCACAGGTTGCCGGTGGTGTCCGCCCAGTTCCACGGCAGGTTGCTCCCCCATTCGCAAATGCTGAAGACGATCGGGCGCCCCGAGCGCTCCAGCGCGTCGCGGATCTTGGCGTACTGGGCGGGGGCGTCGATCCCTTGGGCGTTGCACCAGTCCACCTTCACGTAGTCCACGCCCCAGGCCGCGTAGGTCTTGGCGTCCTGGTCTTCGTGGCCGTACGAGCCGGGCCGGCCCTGGCAGGTGCGGCGGCCGGCGTCGGTGTAGATGCCGAACTTGAGCCCCTTGCCGTGGATGTAGTCGGCCAGCGCCTTGATGCCGTGGGGGAAGCGCGCCGAGTCGGCCACGATCGTGCCGTTGGCGTCGCGCGCCACCTGCCAGCAGTCGTCGATCGTGACGTACTGGTAGCCGGCGTCGCGCATTCCGGTGGCGACGATCGCGTCGGCCATGCCCCGGATCAGCGAATCGCTCACGTTGCAGCCGAACTTGTTCCAGCTGTTCCAGCCCATCGGCGGCGTGAGCGCGAGCCCGTTGGGCACGGGACGCGCCGCCGTGGGGGGCGTGGGGGGCGTGGGGGGCGTGGGAATGGCGTAGCCCGCCGCCGATCCAGCCAGCAGGAGTCCGGACAGCGCCGCAGCCAATGCGTTCATGGCATGATCCTCTTCTACGGTATGCTGACGATGGTACGTGTTGCGCTCGGCTCCCTAAGCTGGCCCATTTCGGCGGCGCTGGCCAGCGGCGGGGAGGTGGGGCGGGGCATCTCCCACGGCGCTTCCGGCATGTGCCAGCGATGTGCGCCGAGTCTCCGGGCACGAGCGCACCGTCGAGTTGGGGGAGCACGGGGGCGATCACTCGGCCCGAACCGCCCATTGCGGAGTCTGCGCCGCTGATCGCTCGGAGCGCGGGGACGACCGCCGGGGCCGCACCGTCGATCGCGCGGTGCGGGCAGCCCACTGCCGGCTCCGAACCCGCGACCGCACCGTGCGGGCAGCCCACTGCCGGCTCCGAACCGGCGACCGCGCGGTGCGCGCAGCCCGCTGCCGGCTCCGAACCCGCGACCGCACCGTGCGGGCAGCCCACTGCCGGCTCCGAACCGGCGACCGCGCGGTGCGCGCAGCCCGCTGCCGGCTCCGAACTCGCGACCGCGCCGTGCGGGCAGCCCACTGCGGGCTCCGAACCGGCGACCGCGCGGTGCGCGCAGCCCACTGCCGGCTCCGAACCGGCGACCGCGCCGTGCGTGCAGCCCACCGCCGGCTCCGAACCGGCGACCGCGCGGTGCGCGCAGCCCGCTGCCGGCTCCGAACCCGCGACCGCGCCCGGCGTGTCGTCGACTGCTCGGATCGAAGAGCCGACCGTGCGGCTCTCTGAATTGACCGCTCGGGCCGCAGACACGACCGAACGGTACGCGGAACGGACGAAGCACCCGCAAAACAACAAAGCCCCCGGCATGCAGGGGCTCTGTCAGTCGGGGCGACTGGATTCGAACCAGCGACCTCCTGCTCCCGAAGCAGGCGCTCTACCGGGCTAAGCTACGCCCCGAGGTGTGGCTAGAGACTTCGATACCGCGCACGGCGACCACCGCCCATCTCCGCCGCTCCCATCCCCTTCGCCGTCCATGCGCCCAGAGGGACTCGAACCCCCAACCTTCTGATCCGTAGTCAGATGCTCTATCCAATTGAGCTATGGGCGCCGCGCCGTCAACCGGGGCAACGCCCCAATCGCACAGTCCTCAAAATTACCCCCCGCCCCCAGGGTAATCAACCATCCGCCGGTTGCCGCACTCCGCTTCCCCGCTGTACTTGCCGACGCCGTTCTTGCCCGCGCCGTTCTTGTCTGCGTTGTTCTCACCGACGCCGTTCTTGTGTGCGCCGTTCTTGCCTGCGCCGTTCTTGCCGGCGCCACCTGGCCGTTAACAAAAAACCCCACGCTCCTCTCGGAGTCGTGGGGCCATGGGCGGTACAAGACTCGAACTTCTGACCTCCACGATGTCAACGTGGCGCTCTAACCAACTGAGCTAACCGCCCGCGCTCGCCGCCCCGGGAACTTCCCGCCCCGCCCGGCGATTCGTCTCGTGTGTCGATACCAGCAAGCGGGAAACGGGACTCGAACCCGCGACCCCAACCTTGGCAAGGTTGTGCTCTACCAACTGAGCTATTCCCGCGAACTCCGGGCTGTCCTGCCCCACGCGTCCTTCGGCCCGGCCGTCAACGCCGACGAATCCGGCGCGGATGGAGGCGAGGGGAATCGAACCCCTGACCTCTTGAATGCCATTCAAGCGCTCTCCCAACTGAGCTACGCCCCCGGGGACCACTCGCCACGATCGCGAGTCGTCAGGAACCGCGAAGTATATCCAGGCGTATAAGGGGTGTCAACGAAGGGGACTGGCGGTTCCCCATCAATGCGGTATTTTTTGTCGCTTCCCATCGTCTCGATGAATGGGAACCGTGCGCCCGCGCGCACACCGTCGCTTTCCAGCTTCGCGGCGCCCGGCGCCGCAGCTCATAGATCATTCCACACGCAGTCCGTTTCGAGGCAAGTCATGACCGAAGTCAAGCGCCGCCGCCGGCGTAACGCCGCGCCGGCGGGCATCGCGCCCAGCGAGCCCGAGCGCGATATCCTCGACCAGTACCTCTACGAGGTCAGCACCTACCCCCTGCTCAAGGGCATGGAGGAGATCGAGCTGGCCCGGAAGATCCGTGCCGGTGACCAGGACGCGCTCCAGGAACTCGTCAAGCGCAACCTGCGCTTCGTCATCTCCGTGGCCAAGAAGTACCAGAACCGCGGCCTCCCCCTCATCGACCTCATCGGCGAAGGCAACGTCGGCCTGCTCACGGCTGCCCGCAAGTTCGACCCCGACCAGGGCGTCAAGTTCATCTCGTACGCCGTCTGGTGGATTCGCCAGGCGATCCTCTCCGCGCTCGCCCGCCAGGGCCGCACGGTCCGCGTGCCGCTCAACCGCACGGCCGACCTCTCGCGCATCATCAAGGCCTCGGAAATCCTCCGCCAGAAACTCAACCGCGAACCCAACCCCGAGGAACTCTCGCACCTCACCGGCCTCTCCGTGGACGTCGTCCAGTCGCTCGCCGCGCTCAACACCAGCGACGTGCGCCTCGATGCCCCCATGGACCCCGAGGGCGACCGATCGCTCATCGAGCGCTTCGTGGCCGACGAGATGCCCGACACCGAAGAGGAAGCCATGAACCGCTTCCTCACCGACGAGATCGAACAGGCCCTCGGCACGCTCCCCCCGCGCGACGCCAAAGTGCTCCGCCTCTACTTCGGCCTCGAAGGCGGCCGCGAACACACGCTCGAGGAGATCGGCTCCATGCTCGGCGTCACGCGCGAGCGGGTCCGCCAGCTGCGGGACCGCGCGCTCAAGCGCCTTCGGGAAGGCGACGTCGGGCGGGCGTTGGGGAGCTTTGCGGCGTAGGACAGTAGGACAGTAGGACAGTAGCACAGTAGGACAGTAGGACAGTAGGACGGCGAAGCGGCGCGAACGCCCGCTCGCCGTTCCAATCCAACTCGCAGTTTCCAGAAGGGCCGGCGCCAGCCGGCCCTTTCCATTTCCCCGCCCCATAGGCCCTGCGCCGTTCTTGTCGGCGCTCCATTTGCCCGCGCAGTCCTTGCCCGCGCCGTTCTTGCCGGCGCCGTTTGCAGTTCCCCGCACTTTACATCACATTTGTTGTTCCTTCCTCCCTGGCCATGATCCGCCTCATCGACGTCCACAAATCCTTCGGCGGCAAAGTCGTCCTCGACGGCTTCACCCTCGACGTCCCCGAAGGCGAAACGGTCGTTATCATCGGCTACTCCGGCAGCGGCAAGTCCGTCGCCATCAAACACATCGTCGGCCTCCTCGAGCCCGACTCCGGCCAGGTCTGGGTGGACGGCCTCCAGGTCGACACCCTCTCCCGCAAGGAGCTGTACCAACTCCGCGCCCGCGTCGGCTACGTCTTCCAGTTCGCCGCCCTCTTTGACTCGTTCACGGTCGGCGAGAACGTCGCCATGGGCCTCCGCAAGCAGGGCGAACTCACCAGCCAGGAGATCGCCGGCCGCGTCCACGAAGCGCTCGACCTCGTGGACCTCGCCGACGTCCCCGACAAGTTCCCCGCCGAACTCTCGGGCGGCATGCGCAAACGCGTCGGCATCGCCCGCGCCATTGCCACCCGCCCCAAGTACATCCTCTACGACGAACCCACCACCGGCCTCGACCCGGTCACCAGCGCGGTCATCGACCAGCTCATGGTCCGCCTGCGCGAACGCCTGGGCGTCACCGGCGTGGTCATCACGCACGACATGCGCAGCGCCTACACGGTGGGCACCCGCATCGCCATGCTCTACGACGGCAAGGTGCGCCAGTGCGGCACGGTGGACGAGATCCGGCACAGCGACGATCCGATCGTCCGCCAGTTCATCGAGGGCCGCCCGTCGCTCGAGGCCGACGCCCACATCATGGCCGAGGCCGCCCGGTGACCCGTCCGCGCGCCAAGCTCGAGACCTCCGCCGGCGGCGTCGTTTACCGCATGCAGGACGGCCGCCCGCTCTACCTCCTGATCCGCGACAGCTACCGGAACTGGGGCTTTCCCAAGGGCCACCTCGAGACGGGCGAGCAGCCGGTGGCCGCCGCCCTCCGCGAAGTGGCCGAGGAGACCGGGCTCGACGAACTCGACGTGCGCGGCGACATCGACGTCATCGACTGGTACTTCCGCTTCCGCGGCCGCCTCATCCACAAGGTCTGCCACTTCTTCCTCATGGAGACCACGACCGCCAGGACCTGCCCGCAGCGCGCCGAGGGTATTAGCGATTGCAGATGGGTGCCGTTCGACGCCGCCGAGGGCAGGATCTCGTACGGCAACGCGCGCGAGGTGCTGCGCCGCGCCCACGACCAGGTGTCCGCCCGCCTTGCCGGCGTCTGAGCCATGCCCGACATCGCCGCCGCGGCCCCACCGCCCACGGTCCTCGTGTTCGCCCCCCGCGAGCGGACGCGCGCCATGGCCCGCGACACCTTCCCGCGGCGCCGCTGGCGCCTGATCGTGCGCCGCGGCGTGGACGAGTTCGCCCGCGCCTTCCACGACGAACTGATCGATGCCGCGATCGTCGACCTCGGCTCCGCCCAGGAAGACAACTGGCGCGCCGCGGCCCTCGCCCGCGAATACCCGAGCGTGCCCTTCTTCGCCCTCACCACGCTCCGCGCCGCCGACGGGCCGGTGCTCGCCCAGTGCGCCGCGCTGGAGTTCGCCGACGTCCTCGTGGAGGACGTGGACGAGGACGCCATGCGCGAACTGGTGCTCCGCCAATCGTACTCGGCGCGCTTTTCGACGGGGCTGGGCATGCCCCCGGAACCGTTGGGGCTCGAGGCCGCCCTCCAGCGCGACGCCTGGCGCTACGTCGCCCAATTCTCCGGCCGCCCCGTGCGCACCGCGGAACTGGCCGCCGCGCTCGGCGTCACCCGCGAACACCTGAGCCGCACCTTCTCGGCGAACGGCGCGCCCAACCTCAAGCGCATCATCGATCTCATCCGCCTGATCGGCGCCGCGGAGCTGGCCAAGAACCCCGGCTACGACGTGCGCGACGTGTCCCGCGTGCTCGGCTTCGCGTCGTCGTCCCACCTGTCCAGCACGGCGCAGCGGATCGCCGGCACCCGGCCCACGTCGCTGGCCCGGCTCCGCACCGTGGACCTGATCGACCGGTTCAACCGGGGCCACGCGCGGAGTCGCGGGTAGCGCGCTCCGGCTGGGCGAGCTGCCGGTCGAGGTACACGAGGTAGCCCCCCAACAGCCGGCCCACCACCAGGGCGCGAGAGGAGAGCTGCGAGAGGTAGGCCGCCGAGAGCACGTCGGCCTGCCGCGCCACCGCGAGCTGCGTTTCCAGGCGCAGCAGGTCGCGCCGGGCGGCGCGGTAAAGCTGGCGCTGCTCGCTGCCCGTGTACCGTCCGTACCCCTCGGCGATGTGTTCGGCGAGCGACAGGGCGGTGCGCATCGTGGCCTCGGCCACCGCCTGCACGTCGCGGCGGTTGCCGTGTCGCGTGGCCCGGATGACGTCGGCGGCGAGCCCCACCGCTTCCTGCCAGACTTTGAGGTCCTTGAGAGTTGCCGGCATAGGGAGTAAAGTCGGGGTGCGCGGGGCCGCCACCGCCATCGATTCTGGGCGCCGTGTACCGAAATCGTGCGGGGGCCTCCCCAGGGAGGGCGACTGTCGTTCGCTTCTTGCACGCCCCTCGGCCTTGTGATAATTTTCACAAGCTCAGGCCGACTTTTTCAGACGCTCCCCCTTTCGACCATCCCGTATGGCTACCGAGACGACGCTTCGCCCCGGCGAGATCAAGGACATCCTGCTCCGCGAGATCGACGCTGCTGATCTCCACTCGCTCGACGTCGAGGAGGTCGGGTCCGTCCTCGAAGTGAAGGACGGCATCGCCCGCATCTACGGCCTTCAGAAAGCCATGGCCGGCGAGATGCTCGAGATCACCTCGTCCGAAACCGGCAACAAGATCACCGCGCTGGCGCTGAACCTCGAAGAGGACAACATCGGCGCCGTCATCCTCGGCGACTACCTCCAGCTCCGCGAAGGCGACGACGTGCGCCGCACCGCCCGCGTGCTCGAAGTGCCGGTGGGCCCCGCGCTCGTCGGCCGCGTGGTCGACGCCCTCGGCCGCCCGATCGACGGACGCGGCGAGATCGCCGCCGCCACCACGCGCAAGGTCGAATCGCAGGCGCCCGGCATCATCGTGCGCCAGCCGGTGAAGGAGCCGCTGCAGACCGGGCTCAAGGCCATCGACTCGATGATCCCGATCGGCCGCGGCCAGCGCGAGCTGATCATCGGCGACCGCGGCACGGGCAAGACCGCCATCGCCGTCGACACGATCATCAATCAGAAGGGCACCGGCGTCGTCTGCGTCTACGTCGCCATCGGCCAGAAGGCGTCCACCGTGGCCACGGTGCGTCGAGCGCCTCAAGGACGCGGGCGCCATGGACTACACGATCATCGTCGCCGCCACGGCGTCCGATCCGGCGCCCATGCAGTACATCGCCCCCTACACGGGCTGCGCGATGGCCGAGTACTTCATGTACAACGAGGGCAAGCCCACGCTGTGCGTGTACGACGACCTGTCCAAGCAGGCCGCCGCCTACCGCCAGCTCTCGCTGGTGCTGCGCCGCCCGCCGGGCCGCGAGGCGTACCCGGGCGACGTGTTCTACCTCCACTCGCCGCCTGCTCGAGCGCGCCGCCAAGCTGCGCGAGGACGACGGCGTGGTGGACGGCACGCACATCCTCAAGCCCGGCGGCTCGCTCACCGCGCTGCCGATCATCGAGACGCAGGCCGGCGACGTGTCGGCCTACATCCCCACCAACGTCATCTCGATCACCGACGGCCAGATCTTCCTCGAGGCCGACCTGTTCTTCGCCGGCGTCCGGCCGGCCATCAACGTCGGCATCTCGGTGTCGCGCGTGGGCGGCTCGGCGCAGATCAAGGCCATGAAGTCGGTGGCCGGCCGGTTGCGCCTCGACCTGGCGCAGTTCCGCGAACTCGAAGCGTTCGCCTCGTTCGCCTCCGACCTCGACGCGGCCACCAAGCGCCAGCTCGACCGCGGCGCCCGCACGGTGGAAGTGCTCAAGCAGGGCCAGTACCAGCCCATGCCCGTCGAGCAGCAGGTGATGATCATCTACGCGGTGACCAACGGCTACCTCGACGACGTCGAGACCACGCACATCCGCGAGTGGGAGATCGGGTTCCACCAGTACATGTCGGCCAGCCACCCGCAGATCGGCGAGAAGCTCCGCACGCAGAAGGCGCTGTCCAAGGAACTGGAGGCCGAACTGAAGGCGGCGATCGACGCCTACAAGCAGACCGCCGGCACGGGCAAGCCCACGTTCACCGCGGCGAGCCTGTAACGCATGGCCAAGGGTCGCGAGCTCAAGGGCCGCATCAAGTCGGTCGAGAACACCCGCAAGATCACGCAGACGCTGGAGATGGTCGCCACGTCGAAGATGAAGCGGGCGCAGGATCGCGTGCACGCGGCGCGCCCCTACGCGCGGGCGCTCGCCGAGGTGCTGGCCGATCTGTACTCGCCCGACCTCGCCGGCCGCTTCCCGCTGCTGCGCCAGCCGGCGCACGTGCACGCGCGCCGCCGTGGTGCTCATCACGTCCAACCGCGGGCTGGCCGGCGCGTTCAACTCCAACCTCATCAAGGAAGCGCGCGCCCTCGTCGCCCGCCTCGAGGGCCAGGGGGTCGCGGTGGACCTGCATGTGGTGGGCCGCAAGGGCGTGGGCTACTTCAAGTACGTGGGCCGCGCGCTCGCGTCCACGCCGCACCGACATCGGCGACAAGCCGACCACGCAGAACGCCGCCGACCTGGTGGACGCCCTCCGCGCCGACTTCGGCGGCGGCGCGCTCGACGCCGTGTACGTGGTGTACACCCGGTTCAACTCGGTGCTCTCCACGCCGGCGGTGAGCGAGCAGCTCCTGCCGGTCGCGCCGCCCGCGCGCGGCGCCGCCCCGCGCGACTACCTGCTGTTCCCGTCGGCCGACGAGATTCTCGACCAGCTCCTGCCGGCCTACGTGCGCAACGCCGTGTACCGCGCGCTGGTCGAGAGCGAAGCGGCGTTCCAGAGCGCGCCAGCGCACCGCGATGAAGAACGCCACGGACAACGCGTCCGACATGATCAACATCCTCCGCCGCACCTACAACCGCGCCCGTCAGGCGCAGATCACGCAGGAGATCGCCGAGATCGTCGGCGGCGCTGCGGCTCTCCAGGGCTAGCCATGTCTGCCACTCCTGCTGCTCCCGCCAACATCGGAAAGGTCGTCCAGGTCATCGGACCGGTGCTCGACGTCGAGTTCGAGCCCGACCACCTGCCCGAGCTCTACAACGCCCTCCGCGTCCAGACCACGTCGGACGGCATCGCCATCAACGTCGTGGTCGAGGTGCAGCAGCACATCGGCCGCAACCAGGTGCGCGCCGTCGCCATGTCGAGCACCGACGGCGTGGTGCGCGGCATGGACGTGCTCGACACCGGCGGCCCGATCACGGTGCCGGTGGGCGAGGCGGCGCTGGGCCGCATCCTCAACGTGCTCGGCGAGCCGGTGGACAACGGCGCAACCGATCCCGGCCGACGTCGAGCGCTGGCCCATCCACCGCAAGCGCCCCGACTTCGTGAACCTCGAGCCCAAGACGGAAGTGTTCGAGACGGGCATCAAGGTCATCGACCTCATCGCCCCGTTCGTGAAGGGCGGCAAGATCGGGCTGTTCGGCGGCGCCGGCGTGGGCAAGACGGTCGTCATCATGGAGCTGATCAACAACGTCGCCGAAGGGGCACGGCGGCCGCTCGGTGTTCTGCGGCGTGGGCGAGCGCACGCGCGAAGGCAACGACCTCTACCTCGAGATGAAGGAGTCGGGCGTGCTCGGCTCCACGGCGCTGATCTACGGCCAGATGAACGAGCCGCCGGGCGCGCGCCTGCGCGTCGGCCTCTCGGGCCTCACCGTGGCCGAGTACTTCCGCGACGGCGAGCACGCCGACGTGCTGGTGTTCATCGACAACATCTTCCGCTTCACGCAGGCCGGCTCCGAAGTGTCCGCCCTGCTCGGCCGCATGCCGAGCGCCGTGGGCTATCAGCCGACGCTGGCCACCGAGATGGGCGACCTGCAGGAGCGCATCACCTCGACGCGCGACGGCTCGATCACCTCGGTGCAGGCCATCTACGTGCCCGCCGACGACATCACCGATCCGGCGCCGGCCACCGCGTTCGCCCACCTCGACGCCACGGTCGTGCTCTCGCGCGCCATCACCGAGCTGGGCATCTACCCGGCCGTCGATCCGCTCGCCTCGGCGTCGCGCATTCTCGATCCGCAGTACCTCGGCGAGCGCCACTACAAGGTGGCCACCGACGTCCAGCAGATCCTCCAGCGCTACAAGGAACTCCAGGACATCATCGCCATCCTCGGCATGGACGAGCTGTCCGAGGACGACAAGAAGATCGTGGGACGCGCCCGCCGCATCCAGCGCTTCATGTCGCAGCCGTTCGCCGTGGCCGAGCAGTTCACCGGCATCGCCGGCAAGTACGTCAAGCTCGAGGAGACGATCGGCTCGTTCGAACGGCTGGTGGCCGGCGAGTTCGACCAGTACCCCGAGCAGGCGTTCTTCATGGCCGGCGGCGCCGACGACGTGATCGCCAACGCCAAGAAGCTGGCCCAGGGCTGAGGATCACCGCGTGCTCACCGTCTCCGTCATCTCGCCCGAAGCGGTGCTGTTCGAAGGCACCGCGGACGCCGTGGTCGCGCCCGCGTTCGACGGCCAGGTGGGCATCCTCACCGGACACGCGCCGATGATGGCGCTGCTCGGCAAGGGGGAACTGCGGGTGGGCGCCGGTCCCGACGCCAGGCGGTTCGCCGTCGAGGGCGGGTTCCTGCAGGTGGTGGAGAACCGCGTGCGCGTGGTCACGGAGCGCGCGCGGCCGGCCTGACCCCGCGTCAGTAGCGCAGGTACGCGCAGGCCACCACGTCGGACAATTCGGTGCCGTCGTTGGCGTACAGGTTCACGTGGTAGTCCTGGTCGCTCGACATCGTGGCGCGGAATTCGGCCGTCAGCCGCGCCAACCCCGAGTCGTGCACCTCGATCCGCGGGTTCTGCCGCGGCGACGTGAGCGGCAGCCCCGCGTTCCCGCAGCGGCCGGGCACGATCGTCCACAGCAACTCCTCGGCGCCCCGCTGCGAATTGAGTTCGATGGTCACCGAGTACTGATCGTCGCGCCCGCCCTCCTGCCGCACGGTCACCGTGCCGTCCACCCGCGCCGCCACCCCGCCCGACACCAGGCCGGAACTCGCCGCGCTCGTGGCGATGAAATTGCCCGTTCGCTTGACGCTGCCGGTGTCGTCGCCGCCGGTCAGCGAGACGATGGGCGTGAGCCCGGTGTCGGCGCCGGTCGACGCGCCGCTCGACGCGCATCCGCCGGCCAGCGCGGCCGCCGCGAGGACGGTGACGAGACGCATGGATTGCATGGGAAACTCCGGAGTGAACCGTGGAGCGGGCACGTGCTGCGCGGGGCCACGCCTCCCACAAGATGATACGGCCGGAATGCCGATGGAAGGCGGCCCATCAATCGGCGAGCAGCCCCTCCACCAGCGCGGCCGAGCGGTCGGCGGCGCCGAGCCCCCGCTCCACCGTCCGGCGCGAGCGCCGGCCGGCCTCCTCCCGCTCCGCGTCCGATTCCAGCCACGCCGCCAGCACCCGGGCCAATTCGTCGCGGCCGGCGGCCGACCGCGCCCCGCCCGCGGCCAACAGCAGCCGTGCGTCGCGACTGCCGGCGTGCCGCGGGCCGAATGCCACCGGCACGCCGAACGCCGCCGGCTCGAGCACGGAGTGCAGCCCCGCGGCATGGAATGCGCCCCCCACGTACGCGATATCGGCCAGCGCATACAGGTCGCCCAGCACGCCCACGCGGTCCACGAGCACCACGTCGGCGGCGCTGGCGCCGACGGTGCCCAGCCGGGCCAGCGGGATGCCGCTCCGCCGCGCCCACTGCTCGATGGCGTGCAGGTGGCCGGGCGTCGGCTCGTGCGGGGCGACGATCAGCCGGAGGTCGCGGTGCGCGCGCCGGCATTCCGCGAACGCGGCCAGCAGCGGCGCTTCATCGGTGGGCCAGGTGGATCCGGCCACGATCGTCGGCTGCCCCGACGCCAACGGCGCCAGCAGCGTCCCCGAACGGTCGGCCCGCGTCGCGCGCGCCCACACCTGGTCGTAGCGCGTGTCGCCGGTGATCGCCACCGTCGACGGCCGCACGCCCAGCGCCACCAGCCGCTCGGCGTCGTCGGCGTCCACGGCGCCCACGGCGTCGAGCGCGGCGTAGGCGTCGCGCAGCCAGAGGGCCGCCCACGCCGAGCGCCGCGACGAATCGGCGGCCAGCGTGGCGCTCACCAACCCCAGCCGCACGCCGCGCCGCGCCGCCTCGCGCGTGAGGGCCGGCCACACGTCGAGCTTGCTGAACACCAGCGTGCGCGGGGCGAGCGCGTCCAGCGCCGCGCGGGCGTCGCCGCGCGTGTCGAACGGCAGGTAGTCGCGAAAGTCCACCTCGAGCCGGGCGGCGAACGGTTCGGCGCTCGGGGAGTAATATGTGTATGCTAATAGCAGGGCAGGGCGCCCGGCCCGCAGCCGCTCCAGCACGGGACGCGCCTGCAGCCCCTCGCCCACCGACGGGGCGTGCATCCAGAGCAGCGCGCGGGCCCGGTCGCGCGTGGCGCCCCAGCGGGCGTAGCGGGCGCGGATGCCGCGCCGCGCCGCCAGGCTCCGGGCCAGCTTGGAGCCCGCGGCGCCCGGCCCCGCCGGCGCCACCGCCGCCGCGAGCCGGGCCAGCTGCGCCGCGGCGGCATAGACCGGCCGGAGCGCGGCCCGCACGGGCTACGGCTTGCCGCGCGTGGCCAGCGCCGAGTCCAGCGCGGCCGCGATCGTCGCCGCCGGCGCCGCCCCCACGATCCGCTCGCCGTTCACGAAGAAGGTCGGCGTGGACTGCACCCCGCTCGCCCGCAGGCGCGCCTGGTCGGCCTCGATCATCGGACGCGTGGCGTGCGTGGCCACGCACGTGCGCCACGCGGCCGCGTCCACCCCCGCCTTCACCGCCAGCGCGTCGAAGTACGCCGCCGGATTCGCCTGAGCGGCCCACGCGTCCTGCGTGGCGAACAGCGATTGGTGCATGGGCCAGAACCGGCCCTGCGCCGACGCGCACATCGCCGCCTCCGCCGCCTGCGCCGCGTGCTCGTGCATGGGCAGCGGATCGTTGAGGAACGCGAACCGGACCTTGCCGGTGTCCACGTACTTCTTCAGGATCGTGGCGAAGCTCGCGTCGTGCCATTCCTTGCAATACGGACACTGGAAATCGCTCGCCTCGATGAGCCACACGGTGGCCGACGGCGACCCCAGGATGCGGCCGCTGTCGGCCCGCGCCAGGATCGGGTCGGGGCCCGCTGTGCGGAGCGCCGGGCGATCGGGGCGCCGTGCCCCGGTGGCGGCCGTGGCCATGGCCGCCAGCAGCAACGCGCCGAGTGGAACAGCGATTCGAGGGCGGAACATGGCGAATGGGCTGGAGTGAAACGCGGGGCGAAACACCGGCGGGGCCAATGCCGTACTAACTTAACGCGGGCCGTCGACACGCGGAGGGGGCGGGCTCGGCTGGTCCGGGCGCCCGCGCTCCGCTAGACTCGAACCGGGCTCCGCGTCCCTTTCCCGATCCGTCGAGCGTCCGTGTTCGTTCTCTCGTTCATCGCCGGTGTGGCGGCACTGTTCCAGGCCGGCGGGCTGCAGATTCCCGCGCCCGTGGGACTGGTCAACGACTTCGCCCACGTGCTCCCCGCACAGACGGCGAGCGCGCTCACCGCGCTGGCCGAGGCGGTGCGCACGCACTCGCCCGGTGAGATGGCGATCGTCACGCTCCCCGATCTCCAGGGCCGCGATCCGGGCGACGTGGCGCTCCAGATCGGCCGCCAGTGGAAGGTCGGCAACGTCGGCCAGCCCGGCGACCCCACGCGCAACGCCGGCGTGGTGATTCTCATCGTGCCCAAGGAGACGAACTCCAGCGGCCACGGCGAATGCCACGTCGAGGTGGGGCGGGGCGCCGAGGGCTACGTCACCGACGCCGACGTGGGCGACATGTGCCGCGAGGCGGTGTCGCAGTACTTCCGCAATCGCGACTACGGCGACGGTACGGCGCTGGTCGCGATGCGCGTGGCGCAGGCGATGGCGCAGGAATACCACTTCTCGATCGACTCCGCGCTCGTCGCGTCCGCGCCGGCGCGCCGGCGGTCGGGCGGATCGCCGGCGGGCGGCATTCCGCCGATCTTCTTCCTCGTCGTGCTGTTCATCGTGCTGAGCCTGCTCCGCGGACGCCGGAGCGGGTGTCTGCCGCTGCTGTTCCTGGGCGGCATGGGCGGCGGCGGGCGCGGCGGCTGGGGCGGGGGCGGGTTCGGCGGGGGCTTCGGCGGCGGCGGCTTCGGCGGATTCGGCGGTGGCGGCGGGTTCAGCGGCGGCGGTGGAGGCTCATCCTGGTGACGCTATGGCAAAATTGACGCTCGACGATCTGGTCGCTCAACTGCGCGGCGTGTTCGCCGCCGAATTGCACGCCGTCGTGCTGTACGGATCGGCGGCGGCGGGCGAGCACATTCCCAACCGCTCCGATCACAACGTGCTCGTGATCGTTGAGCGCCTGGACATGGCGCGGTTGCGCGCGCTCTCGGCCACGGCGCGCGCCTGGCGCGAGGCGGGGAATCCGCCCCCGCTCACCTTCACGCTGGAGGAGTGGCGCGAATCGAGCGACGTGTTCCCCGTGGAATACGCCGACATGCTCGAGCGGCACCGCGTGCTCTACGGCGCGTCGCCCTTCGACGGCATCCGGGTGAGCCGCGCCGACCTGCGGCTGCAGGTGGAACGCGAAGCCCTCGGCAAGCTGCTGGCGCTGCGCCAGGGCACGCTCGCCGCGGGCAACGACGACAAGGCGGAGCTGCGGCTGCTGGCGGGAAGCGTGAGCGCCATCATGGTCGTGTTCCGCGGCGTGGAGCGGTTGCGCGGCCGGACGCCGTCGCGCGACAACGTGGAACTGAGCCGCTCCGTGGCGGCCGCCGCCGGCGTGGACGCCGAGTCGTTCGTGCGGGTGGTGCGCCACGTGCGCGGCGAGCAGAAGCTCGCGCCGTCCGACGCCCCCGCCGTGCTCGACGCGTACATGAACGGCGTGGACGGCGTGGTGCGCTTTCTGGACGGGTTCGCGGCCGAGGGGTAGCGGCCGGAACCCGGGCCGGGCAGTCTTCGTAGGGAGGGGAGCGGGTACCCGGGCCGTCGTCCGGCCCCGCGCCCGACGCCGCGGCGGCCCCATGGCCCGCGCGTCGATTCACCAACGGACACGAGGAGTGCTTCCATGAAACGTCGCTGGCTCGCCGGTGCGCTCGTCCTTCTCACCACCACCGGCTGCGGATACAACACCATCCAGAAGCTGGACGAGCAGGCGTCTTCGGCGCAGGGTCAGATCGAGGTGCAGCTCCAGCGGCGCGCCGACCTGATCCCCAACCTCGTGAGCACGGTGAAGGGATACGCGCAGCACGAGGAGTCCATCTTCGACACGGTGGCCGCGGCGCGCAGCCGGCTGCTGGGCGCCGTGCAGAGCAAGGACCCGGAGCAGATGGCCAACGCCGATCAGCAGATGACCGGCGCGCTCGGCCGCCTGCTGGCGATCTCCGAGAACTACCCCAACCTCAAGGCGGACGAGAGCTTCCTGCGGCTGCAGGACGAACTCACCGGCACCGAGAACCGGGTGGCCGTGTCGCGCAGCGATTACAACGACGCGGTGCAGGCGTACAACGCGTACATCCGCCAGTTCCCCGCCGTGCTGACCGCCAAGGTCACCGGCGCCAAGGAGCGCAAGTACTTCAAGGCCACCGAAGCGGCGGCCACCGAAGTGCCCAAGGTGGACTTCTCTAAGCCCGGCACGAAGACGCCGTAGCCCACTCGCGAACCCGCCGCTCTCGTCCGCGCGCCGGCGCGTAACACTCGGCGCGCTGCGGGGTAACGGAAGCGGGAGGCCTCGACCGAGGTCTCCCGCTTTCGCGTACCGGGCCCGGCGACTGCGTCCGGCGGCGCGATCGACCCTCGACTCAGGAGCCCCGATGCAGGCATCACGCCTCGTGATTCTCGCGACCGCCGCCGCGCTCGCCGTCGCCGCCCCGCAGGCCCACGCCCAGCAGCAGGCCGAGTCCGCCGTGCACTTCGGCGCCACGGCCGGCCTCGACATTCCGCTCAGCGACCTCAGCCGCACGGTGCAGACCGGCTACATCATCAACGGCTTCGCCCAGGGCACGCCCCAGGGCTGGCCGGTCGCGATCCGCGGCGAGATCTCGTACGCCGGATTCGCCGGCAAGAACTCGCTCGTCAACCAGAACATCACCACGTTCGTGGTGAATGCCGTGCTGCCCATGGCCACCACCGGCAGCGTGCCGTACTTCATCGGCGGGATAGGCCTCAACCACACCAGCAGCTACTTCGGCTTCAACACCGAGAACGACCTCGGGCTCAACTTCGGCGGCGGCTATCAGTGGCGGCTCGGCGACCTGCGCTACTTCGTGGAGGCGCGCTACTACTACATCGCCCACACCGGCGCGTCGCGGCAGATGCTCCCGCTCACCTTCGGCGTGACGTTCTAGCCGCCGGCGCTACGGCGTCTCGCGCGGGCGCTCCGCCTTGGGGAAGAGCGGATCGCCCCTGGCCACCCGCCACCCCGCGGGGTCGAGCGCGTCGAACGCCCCGAACCGCTGGTCGGCCACGGCGCCCGGGCCGCCCAGTTGCGCCCACAGCGCCTGCGCCTTGCCCGGCATGAACGGCTGCAGCGCCACGCACTGCCGGGCGAGCTGCCGGACGAGCGTGCCGAGCGTGGCGTCGAGTGCCTCCGCGGCCGCGGGATCCTTGGCCAGCTTCCACGGCGCCCGGCGGTCCACGTACTCGTTGCCGCGGGCCACGGTGAGCCACACCGCGCGCAGCGCCTCGTGCAGCGGGTAGCCCTGCGAGCCGTCCATGGCCGCGTGATACGCGGCGTAGTCGGCCGCGTCGGCGTCGTCCACCTCGCCGCGCGGCGCGGCGGGCACCACGCCGCCCCGGTAGCGCTCCACCATCGCGATCGTCGCGGCTCGCCAGATTGCCCAACGCGTTGGCCAGGTCGGCGTTGTACCGGTCTTCGAACCGCTCCCACGAGAAGCTGCCGTCGCCGTCGAACGGCACCTCGCGCGTGAGGAAGTAGCGGAACGCGTCGGGGCCGAACCGGTCGATCGCCTCGCGCCAGCTCGAGCTTCACGCCGGCCGACTTGCTGAACCGTTCGCCTCCCAGCGACACGAAGCCGTGCGCCCAGATCGCGCTCGGGCAGCGGCCAGCCCCGCCGCCTGGAGCATGGCCGGCCAGATCACCGCGTGCAGCCGCGTGATGTCCTTGCCGATCGACGTGCAGCTGTGCCGGCCAGCGCTCGGCGTACGACGGATCGGGGTAGCCGGTGGCGGTGAGGTAGTTGGGCAGGGCGTCGAACCAGACCCAGGTGCCCTGCTGCTCGCCGTCGCTCGTCGGGAGCGGGAAGGGAATGGCCCAGGCCAGGCGCGAGCGCGTGATCGAGATGTCCTCGAGCCCCTGGTCGAGCAGGCCGAGGATCTCGTTGCGGCGCGTCTCGGGCCGCAGGAAGTCCGGGATGCTCGGCGAAGCAGGCGCTCGAAGAACGTCTCGTACGCGGGCAGGCGGAAGAACCAGTTGCGCTCCTTGGTCCACTGCGAGCGTCGCGCGTCGGGTGGAGGACGCACTTGCCGTCCACGATCTCGTCGTCGCGCTTGAACAGCTCGCACCCGACGCAGTACCAGCCCTCGTACGCCTTCTCGTAGAAGTCGTCGGGGTCGGCGTCGTGAGATGCGCTTGATCAGCGCCCGCACGCCGGCCTTGTGGGCGGGCTCGGTGGTGCGGATGAACTGGTCGTAGCGAGATGCCGAGCGCGCGCCCACATGGCGCGGAACGCGCGGCGATCCCGTCCACCAGCTGCCTGCGGCGCGACGCCCTGCGCCGCGGCCGCCTGCGCCACCTTCTGCCCGTGCTCGTCCATCCCGATCAGGAAGTGCACGTCGTCGCCGCGCAGCCGGCGGTACCGCGCGATGGCGTCGGCGCCGATCTTCTCCAGGGCGTGGCCCAGGTGCGGCTCGCCGTTGGCGTAGTCGATGGCGGTCGTGAGGTAGAAATGCGGCACCTACGCTCCGGACGAAGACGGGCCGGGCCACGCGGCGGCGCCCCGCGGTTGCGCCGACCGCCGCGGCGGCCGCGGCGGCGGTGCGGACGGCGTTCGCCGGCCGCCGGCGCGCGGCGCCGGCTCGCCCGCGCACGTCTTCCGTCTCGCCGTTGCCTCCGCTTCCGGCGCCGATTCGCTCGACGGCCGCGCCGAGATCGCCGGTGCGTCCGACCCCGCTCGTCGTCGCCCGCGTCGGCTGCGCCGGCTGGTCGCCCGCGTCGCCCGCGTCGCCCGCGTCGCCCGCGTCGGCCGGTTCCGGCGCCGTTCCGGCGCGCCGCCCTCCGGGCGCGCCGGCGCGCACCCGCTCGCCGTCGGGTCCGACTGCATCACCTCGTCGCGCAGCTCGGCCAGTGGCACCATGCGCGGCTCGCCGTCCGGTCCGCGCAGCGTCACGCGTTCGCGGAAGATGTCCACGCGTCAGCACCTTCTCCTCGCCCCGCGCCGTGACGAGCACGCTGCCCTTCCTTGGGGAACCGCTTGCGCTCCTCACGTAGAACTCGTGCTCGTAGCGCAGGCAGCACATCAGCCGCCCGCAGGCGCCGGAGATCTGCGTCGGGTTGAGCGACAGCCGCTGGTCCTTGGCGACCCCCAGGTTCACGGGCAGCAGCTCGGGCAGCCAGGCCGCCGAGCAGTACTGCCGTCCGCAGCGGCCCACGCCGTCCAGGCGCTTGGCCTCGTCGCGCACGCCGATCTGCTTGAGCTCGATGCGGGTGCGGAACGTGGACGGCCAGTTCGCGCACCAGCGTGCGGAAGTCCACCCGCTTCTCGGCGGTGAAGTAGAACGTGAGCTTCTTGCGGTCCCACTGCCATTCGGCGTCCGACACCTTCATCTCGAGCCCGTTGGCCTTGACGCGCTCCTGCGCGCGGCGGCGGGCGTCGTCGTCCTGGGCGCGCAGTTCGGCCAGCCGGCGCAGGTCCTCGGCGCCGGCCAGTCGGCGGGCGCGGCGGGCGGGCAGCCCCGATCCGTAGCCGTGCGAGGCGCCGGCGTTGCGGTGCGCGGCGGCGTCGCCCACGGCGTGCACGCGGCCCACGTCCTCACCCCGGTCGGCCTCGACGACGACCGGCGCCTTGAGCGGCGGGATCTCGTCCTGCTCCCAGATGAAGAAGTCCTTCCGATTGCCCTTGAACGCGACTTCGATGAGATGCGCCACGACTACTCCAGGAACTGACCCATCCGCAGGAACTTCTCGCGCCGGCGGCGCACCAGCTTGTCCGGCTTGAGACGGCGCAGGTCATCCAGGTTGCGGATGAGCGCCTCCTTGACCGACGCGGCGGTGGTCTCGTAGTCGGCGTGGGCCCC
Organism: uncultured Gemmatimonadaceae bacterium; assembly: GCA_963729495.1. GTDB lineage: Bacteria > Gemmatimonadota > Gemmatimonadetes > Gemmatimonadales > Gemmatimonadaceae > JAGWRI01. Next base: position 34,225 of record CAVSOM010000010.1, on the reverse strand, counting down.
GCCGGGCGGTTCGGGAATGATCTCGTCGATGACGCGCAGCTCGTACAGATCGGGCGCCGTGATCTTGAGCGCCGAGGCGGCCTTCTCCCGCATTTCCGGGCTCTTGCCGTCCTTCCACAGGATGGCCGCGCACCCTTCCACCGAGATCACGGAATATACCGAGTTCTCCAGCATCATCACCCGGTCGGCCACGCCCAGCGCCCAGCGCGCCGCCCGATCCGCCCTCGCCGATCACCGTGGCCAGATCGGCACCTCGAGCCGGCTCATCTCGAACAGGTTGTGCGCGATCGCTTCGGACTGGCCCGCGCTCCTCGGCGCCCAGCCCGGCCCACGCCCCCATCGTGTCGATGAAGTTGATCACCGGCACGTGGAACTTCTCGGCCAGCTTCATCAGGCGGAGCGCCTTGCGGTAACCCTCGGGGTGCGGCATGCCGAAGTTGCGCCGCACGATCTCCTTGGTGTCGCGCCCCTGCTGATGGCCGATCACCATCACCGACTCGCCGTCCAGCCGCGCCCATCCGCCCACGATCGCCGGGTCCTCGCGGAACAGCCGGTCGCCGTGCAGCTCCATGAAATCGGTGAACGCCAGCCGCAGGTAATCGAGCGTGAACGGCCGCTTGTTGCTGCGCGCCACCTGCACGCGCTGCCACGGCGTGAGGTTCTTGTAGATCTCGCCGCGCAGTTCGACGAGCTTCTTCTCCAGCGGCTCCAGTTCGGCGGCCACGTCCATCTGGCGCTCGCCGGCCAGCCGCTCGCAGCTCCTCGATCTGATTCTCCAGCTCGACGAGCGGCTTCTCGAATTCCAGCGACGCGGTGCTCACCGTCAGCCCCCGCGCACGAGGTGCACCCGTTCGGGGCCGAGCACCGCCCGCAGGTCGGTGAGCGCCGCCTGGGTGACTGGGAGCCGCAGCGTCCGCGACCGGAATCGCTCCATCGCGCCACCGTCGCGCCACTGTACTTCCAGCGGGGGGTTGGCCGTGTGGGACGTGGAGTGGGCCTCCACCACCGAACGCACGTCTCGCATGATATCGGCGCTCACGATTTCGTCCGGCGTCAGTTCGATCGCCACCGCCACCTGTCCGCTCACGCGGATCTCGGCCAGCGGCTTCACCGACGCGACGATGAAGGTTGGATGTTCCGTTTCCTGGTCCCGGCGCGAGTAGCCGCCCTCGATGAGCACCGGGACGTCCGTCCGCACCCGGTCGCCGATGGCCTGCCACGCTTCGGGGAACACCAGCACCTCCGAAGATCCCGAAAAATCCTCCACTGTCAACCGGGCGAACTCGGCGCCGCTCTTCTTGCTGGTCTGCCGCTTGACGGCGGTCACCACGCATCCGATCGAGATCGGCTCGTGGGTCCACTTGCCCAACTCGGCCACCGTGCGGGTGGCGAACAGTTCGCACTCCACGCGATACGGTTCCAGGGGGTGTCCCGAGATGTAGAACCCCAGGATCTCCTTCTCCTTGGCCAGCCGGTCGGACTCGGTGAGGGGCGCCACGTTGGGCAGCACGTGCGCGCGCTCCAGCGTCGAGCCCGCGCCCGCCGCGCCGCCCGCGGCGGCCGCGCCCAGCTCGCCGAACAGCGAGCCCTGGCCCGACGTCCGCTCCTGCTGGCCCAGCGACGCTTCCTGCAGCGCGGTGTCGAGCGCCGCCAGGTACTGCTGCCGGTGGCCGCCCAGCGCGTCGAGCGCGCCCGATCCGATCAGCGCTTCGAACACCCGGCGGTTGCACAGCCGCAGGTCCACCCGCGCGCACAGGTCGTACAGATCGGTGAACGGCTTCTCGCTCCGCGCCGCGAGGATCGAGTCGATCGCGCCGCGCCCCACGTTGCGGATGGCGCCCAGTCCGAACCGCAGCCGCTTGTCGCCCACCACCGTGAACTTGTACCCCGACTCGTTGACGCTCGGCGGCAGCACCTCGATGCCCAGCTCCCGCGCCTCGTTGATGAACTTCACCACGCCGTCGGTGTCGCCGATCGCCGACGACAGCAGCGCGCCCATGAACTCGGCCGGATGGTGCGCCTTGAGCCACGCCGTCTGGTACGAGATCACGGAGTAGGCCACGGCGTGCGACTTGTTGAACCCGTAGCGGCCGAACGTCTCGATCTGGCCCGCCAGCTCCTCGATGATCTTGCGATCGTAGCCGCGCGCCACTGACTTCTCCACGAACTTGCCCAGCTCCTGCTTGATCAGCTCGGCGTCCTTCTTGCCCACCGCCTTGCGCAGCACGTCGGCTTCGGCCAGGGAGAGGCCGGCCAGCAGCTGCGCGATGCGCATCACCTGCTCCTGATAGGTGATCACGCCGTACGTCGGCTCGAGCACCGCCTGCAGCTCGGGCAGCGCGTAGGTCACCGCCTCCTCGCCGCGCTTGCGCCGCTGGTACACGCGGTGCATGCCGGCGTCGAGCGGGCCGGGGCGCATCAGCGCGTTCGACGCCACCAGATCGTCGAACCGGTCGCAGCGCATGCCCCGCAGCAGGTCGGTGGCCAGCGCCGATTCGAACTGGAATACGCCGATCGTGCGCCCGCTGCGCAGCATCTGGTACGTTTTCGGGTCGGCGTCGTCGAGGGCCCCGAGATCGGGGCGCGTGCCGGTCGTGGCCTCGATCGCGTCGAGCGCGTCCTTGATCACGGTGAGCGTGGTGAGGCCGAGGAAGTCCATCTTGAGCATGCCCGCCTTCTCGAGCGCGCCCATGTCGTACTGCGTCACCACCACGGCGTCGTCGCTCCCCGCGCTCGCGCCGGCGCCCTTGGAGGCCTGCGTGCACACGGGCACGTACTCGTCCAGCGGGCCCGGCGCGATCACCACGCCCGCCGCGTGCACCCCGGTGTGGCGCGACAGCCCTTCCAGCGCCATCGCGTAGTCGAGCAGCTGCCGGTACCGCTCGTCGTTGCGGTACAGCTTCTTCACCTCGGGCACCTGCTCCACCGCGTCCTTCACCGTGAGCGAGAAGTTCGGCTGGTTGGGCACCAGCTTGGCCAGCGCGTCGGTCTCCGCCGGCGTGAAGCCGAGCACCCGGCCCACGTCCTTGATCGCCGCCCGCGACTTGAGCGTGCCGAAGGTGACGATCTGCCCCACCGACTCGCGCCCGTACTTCTGCCGCACGTACTCGATCACCTCGCCGCGGCGCTCGAAGCAGAAATCCACGTCGATGTCGGGCATCGACACGCGCTCCGGATTCAGGAACCGCTCGAACAGCAGGTCGTACTTGAGCGGGCAGACGTCGGTGATGCGCAGCGCGTAGGCGACCAGCGAGCCCGCCGCCGAGCCGCGCCCCGGCCCTACCGGAATGCCCCGGTCCCGCGCTGCCTTAATGAAGTCGTAGACGATCAGGAAGTAGCCGGCGTAGCCCGTCTTCGTGATCACGTCCAGCTCGTACGCCAGCCGCTCGCGCACCTCGTCGCGCAGCGGATCGCCGTACCGCTCCCGGGCCCCCGCCTCGGCCAGCCGCACCAGCAGCTCGTTCTCCGACCCCACCCCCGCCGGCAGCGGAAACGACGGCACGTGGTACTTCTTGGTGAACGCCACGTCCACCTGGTCGGCGATGGCCAGCGTGTTGGCCAGCACGTCGGCCCGCCCCGGAAACCGCTCGGCGATCTCCGGCGCGCTCTTGAAGTACAACCCCTTGTCGTAGTGCATGCGGTCGCGGGCGTCGCGGTCCTTGCCCAGCCCGATGCACAGCAGCACGTCGTGCGCGTCGTGGTCGGACTGCGCCAGGAAGTGCGCGTCGTTGGTGGCGATCACCGGCAGCCCCACTTCGCCGGCCAGCGCGAACACCCGCTCGTTGAGCTGCGCCTGCCCCTCCGAATTGTGCGCCTGGACCTCCAGGTAGTAGCGGTCCTTGAAGACGTTGGCGTACCAGGCCGCCGTCTCCCGTGCCGCGACCATATCGTTGGCCTGCAGGTGCGTGGCGATCTCCCCGGCCAGGCAGGCCGACGACACGATGATCCCCTCGCTGTACCGCGCCAGCAGCTCGCGGTCCACCCGCGGCCGCGAGTAGAACCCCTCGGTGTAGGCCGAGCGACGACAGCTTGCACGAGATTCTTGTAGCCCGACGAGGTCGCGGGCCAGCAGCACCAGATGGTAGTAAGGCTTGCCGTTCGGCCCCCGGGCCCGCTCCCGGCGGTCCCCCGGCGCCACGTAGGCCTCCATCCCGATGATCGGCTTCACCCCCGCCTTCTTCGCCTTCTCCTGGAACTCCCACGCCGCGTGCAGATTCCCGTGGTCGGTGACCGCCAGCGCCGGCTGCTCGAATTCCTGCGCCCGCCGGATCAGGTCGTCGATCCGATTGGCGCCGTCGAGCAGCGAGTACTCGGAATGGCAGTGGAGGTGGACGAAGGACATTGGGGGTAAGATACTCTCGGCGGCTGGGGGCCGTCAGCGTGGCCGATCTCGTTGCGCCGGGCCGGGCTTGTTACGCTCATGTCCGAACGGATCAACGCCGATTTTCCGGATAACGGCCGATGAATGCGTTGGGGGTCCAGAGGAAAGATCTCGACGCCGAACGGGCGCCTGCCCGGCGCGGGGCCCTCGAACCCGCAGCCCCAAGTATTTCATCGGCAGTTATCTATTGAATCGGCCGTCATCCGATTCCCGACGCTGAGGGGCCGGTCCGGCGCACCAAAGAATTGAGCCAATCTGGAGCCCGATGAAGAAAGCCGCACGTCTCGCCGCCCGAATTCTGCTCGTCCTCCTGCTGATCGGAGCCGGCTACCTGATCCTCGCGCCCACCGGCCGCTACCTCGCCCGCGCCGCCTGGGAAGAGGGGAAGATTCTCGCCCACCGGCGCCCCATCTCCGCCATCATCGCCGATTCCGCCACCGCGCCCAGCATCCGCGCCAAACTCCGCGTCGTCCTCGCCGCCCGCGCCTTTGCCGCCGACTCGCTCGGCCTCGCCGCCAGGCAGAGCTTCACCACCTACTCCCGCCTCCAGCACGACACGCTCGTCCTCGTCCTCTCCGGCGCCTACCGCGACCGCCTCGAGCCCGTCACCTGGTGGTTCCCCATCGTGGGCCGCGTGCCGTACAAGGGATACTTCGACTTCGCCGCCGCCCGCGCCGCCGCCAAGCAGCTCGACGCGCGCGGCCTCGACGCCTACCTGCGCCCATCGCCCGCCTTCAGCACGCTCGGCTTCTTCAACGACCCGCTCCTCTCCACCACGCTCGGCGACGACTCGCTCGACCTCGCCAACACCGTCATCCACGAACTCACGCACAACACCTACTACGCCGCCGGCCAGGCCGCCTTCGACGAGTCCTTTGCCGTGTTCTCGGGAGCCCGCGGCTCGGAACGCTTCTTCCGCGCCCGCGGCGACTCGGACGCCGCGCGCGCGACCGCCCTCCGCTGGAACGACGAGAAGATCCTCGCCCGCTTCTGGAGCCGGCTCTACGACGCGGTGGACTCGGCCTACCGCGCGCATCCGGCCGACTCCGCGGCGCGCGTGGCCGCCCACGACACGGTCTACGCGCACGCCCGGCAGGATCTGGTCACCGACGTCGGGCCGCAGCTCCGCACCATCGACTCGCGCGACCTCGATCGCGTGCGGCTCGACAACGCGACGCTGCTCGCCCAGCGCGTGTACTCCACCGACCTCGACGCGTTCGACGCCGTGTACGCCGCCGAACACGACGATCCCCGCGCGGCCATCGCCCAAATCATCGCCATCGCCAAACGGCGCCCCGACGATCCCTTTGCCGCGCTCGACGCCTGGGTCTCAGCCCACCCCGCTCCCACCCCCGCCGAACCGCCCCCGCAGTAGCGCCCGCAGATCGATGGGCGAATCGGGCACCGGCGGCGCCGCCGTGGGATCCGGCTTCGCGTCGTCGCCCAGCACCACGCGCTCCATCTGCTCGCGCACCCCGCGGTCGATGAACCGCGACAGCTGGTCTATCGAGTAATCCATGCTCCGCCGCGACGAGTACACGTTGAGCGGATAGCTCACCGCCAGGTGGTTCCGGGCCCGTGTCATCGCCACGTACAGCAGCCGCCGTTCCTCTTCCAGCTCATCGGCGCTCTCCGCGGCGCGGGCCAGTGGAATCCACCCGTCCACCGCCCAGATCACGAACACCGCGTCCCACTCCTTGCCCTTGGCGGAGTGCGCCGTGCTGAGTACCAGCGCATCGTCCTCGGCCTCGCTCGACCCCGTGGCCAGGTCCTGCGTGTTCGACGGCGGGTCCAGCGCCAGCGCGGCCAGGAACGCCGACCGGCTGGGGTAGCCGGCGGCGATCGTGCGCAATTGATCAAGATCGGCCAGGCGTGGATCGGGCCGGTCGTAGCGCTCGCGCAGGATGTCGTCGTACAGGTGGCGGATGGCGTCGATCTGCGCGCCCAGCTCGCCGGCGTCGTCGCTCGCGCGGCGCAGCAGCCGCAGCAGCGTGGACAGCGCCTGGTGGGCGTCGCGGGCCCGTGGCGGGGGCACGAAGTGCGTGAACGCGTCGGGGTCCCACAGCCGCTCGGCCATCGCGGCGATGATCGAGCGCGCCGTCACGTCGCCGATGCCGGGCATGAGCATGAAGATCCGGTACCAGCTCACCTCGTCGCGCGGGTTGTCGAGCACGCGGAGAAAGGCGAGCACGTCCTTCACGTGGGCCGCTTCGAGGAATTTGAGCCCGCCCCACTTCTCGAACGGGATCTTGCGGTTGGCGAGTTCGATTTCCAGGTCGGCGCTCATGTAGCCGGCGCGGAACAGCACCGCCATCTCGCGCAGCGGCGTGCCCATCTCATGCAGTTCGAGCACGCGGTCCACCACGAACCGCGTCTGCTGCTGCTCGTCTCGCGCCGTCACCAGCCACGGCTTCTCGCCGCCAATGCGCGACGTCCACAGGTTCTTGGTGAACCGCTCCTCGGCGCGCGAGATGAGCGTGTTGGTGGCGTCGAGTATGGGCTGCGTGGAGCGGTAGTTCTGCTCCAGCGTCACCAGGCGGGTGCCCGGATATTGCGCGGGAAATTCGAGGATGTTGCGGAAGTTGGCGCCGCGAAAGGAATAGATGCTCTGCGCGTCGTCGCCCACCGCGGTGAGGTTCTGGTGGCCGCGGCACATGCCGCGCAGAATGCGCGCCTGCAGCAGGTTCGTGTCCTGGTATTCGTCCACCAGGATGTGGTCGTAGAGCCCCGCGATGCGGGCCGCGAGCCCTTCGGACTGCTCGAGCAGCAGGGCCCAGAAGAGCAGCAGGTCGTCGTAGTCCACGAGGTTGCGGTCGCTCTTGCGCGCCGTGTAGTCGGCGAAGATGCGCATGACGTCGCCGGTGTACTCCACGAACCGGGGGAAGTCGGCGTAGAGGATCTCCTCCACCGCCTGTTCGGTGTTGATGTGGCGGGAGTAGACGTAGTGCAGCGATTCCTTCTTGGGAAAGCGCTTGTTCTTCTGGGCGTAGCCGAGGTGGGCGCGGGAGAGCTGCATGAGGTCCTCGGCGTCTCCCTGGTCCATGATCGTGAAGTCTGAGGGAAGGCCGCCGCCGGCGCCGAACTGGCGGAGCAGGCGGTGTCCCGTGCTATGGAAGGTGCCGCCCTGCACGCGCGAGGTGGCCGAGCCCACGAGTCGTTCGGCGCGGGAGAGCATCTCGTGGGCGGCGCGCCGGGTGAAGGTGAGGAGCAGGATGCGCTCGGCGGCCGCCCCGCTGTCGATCAGGTGGGCCACGCGGTAGACCAGGGTGCGCGTCTTGCCCGTGCCGGCGCCGGCGACGATGAGCAGGGGGCCCGAGCCGTGGGAGGCGGCGGCCCACTGGTGCTCGTTCAGTTCGGCGCGCAGGTCGCGGGTGGAGGGGGCGACCTCGCGGGGGCGGGGCGGGTAGATGCGCGTCACGCCCGCGCTACTTGGAGGCGTTGCGGAACTTGTTGATCATCCACTGTTGGATATCGAAACTGCTATAGCGCTGTTCCGTCCACGGGTCGCCGCGCATGTGGTAGCCGTTGCGCTCCCAGAATCCGGGTTCGTCGTCGCTCAGGAATTCGAAGCCGCGCACCCACTTGGCGCTCTTCCAGAAGTAGAGGTGCGGCACCACGAGGCGCAGGGGCCAGCCGTGGTCCGGGGTGAGGGGGTGGCCGTCGTGGGAGGAGGCGAGCAGGTTGCCGGGGCGGTCGAGGTCGCCGAGTGGGAGGTTCGTGGTGAAGCCCTGCTCGGCGTGGATCAGGACGTGGGTGGCACTGGGCTTCGGCTGCGCCTGTTGGAGCAGGGCCTGGACGGGGACGCCGGTGAAGCGGTTGTCGAGGCGGCTCCAGCGGGTGACGCAGTGGATGTCGCAGACCGTGTCTTCCTGGGGCAGGGCCAGGAGTTCATCGAACGACCAGGCGGTGGGGTGTTCGACGAGTCCGGCGATCTCGAAGCGCCAGGTGGCGAGGTCCACGTGCGGGACGTTGCCGTAGTGGAGCACCGGCCATTTTTCGGTGCGGGTTTGGCCGGGTGGGATGCGGGGTTTGTCGCGGGTGCGGACGTCGTGCGACGGGTTCGGCATAGGGGGTTCAATTTAAGGGCCGTCGCAACGTGTGTGTAAACATATGTCTCGCATGGGGTTGGGGTCCGGGAGCCGGGCGATAGTGGCCAGATCACGACCGGATTGTGACCGAACTGGGGTGTGGGGCGGGGCGGGGGAGGGTAGGTTAAGGGGCCGTCCGGCGAGGCCGCCGGGTGGGGTGGTGGACGGTATGGGGAGGGGCCGAGAAGGGCCTCGCGATTTTACGCTTCGAGGGCCGGGTCGTCGTTTGCGTGGCGCCAAGGGGTGTTCGGGGGTTGTTTGGGTCGGGATCGTGGGGTGGGATCTGGCGCCGGCCGATGAGGGGAAAAACATTGGCTCCGTTGTCTTGACCGACTCTCTCCCTGGGCGTATCTTCAGCCGTTCGTCCAACCTGGGCGAAGTGTGCCCCGTTACTTCGGAGGCGTTGCCACAGTCTCCAGGTCGTCTCAATCGCGGGACGGCTATGTGTTGGAAGTGGCACATGGTGTCTGTTGCGACGCCGCGATTTGCAGGTCCATGTTCACAGCATCACTTCTTTGGGAGGTAAGATGCAAAAGGTATCTCGTTCGATCTTCACCGGTCTCCTGGTGATCGCCGGCCTCACGGCCTGCGGTGACAAGGTGACGGTGGCACCCAACAACACGTCGACGACAGCCGCGACGCCTGTGGTGCACAGTGTGACGGTCACGCCGTCGAGCGTTTCGCTCAGCATCGGCCAGAGCATCCAGCTCGTGGCCAGCGTGAACGCCGATGCGGGCCTCGCCCGTACGGTGACCTGGGCCTCCACCGGCGCTTCCATCGCGACCGTGAGCGCGACCGGTCTCGTGAACGCTGTTGGCGCGGGCACGGTGGCCATCACGGCCACGTCGACCGCCGATGCCACGCAGTCGGCTGCCGCGACGATCATCGTCGCCGCGTCGATCCCGGCGTCGGTGTCGATCTCGTCGATCAACCAGACCACCGGCGCTGGCAGCGTCCCGGCCAATCTGGCCAACGTGGCGGGTCAGCTCGACGTCACGGTCAACCTTGACCCGGGTTCGCAGACGGTCACGGCGCTCTATCTGATCGCCACGAACGCGGCCGGTACGATCACTGACACGGTGGCGACGTACACGGGTTCGGCTCTGAGCGTGACGCCGGCGCAGCCGATCAAGTCGGCCAGCGTGGCGAGCGGCAACGCGGCTTCGGCCTCGGTGTCGCCGATCACGATGAGCTTCAACACCGGGCAGTTCAACGCCACGTCCGGCGCCGTGCTGTTCCTGAACGGTGGTTGGACGATCAAGGCCTCCGCCTCCGTTTCGACGGGTGCGGCGGTGGCGGTGTCCAGCACGATCAGCTACACCGTGAACAACGCCGACTTCCTCGGTGTGCTCGCTTCGGCGACGAACACCGCCAGTGACGCCAACGGGCTCGCCTGGATCGGCGGCACGCTGTCGTTCAACGTGGTGCCGGTCCTCTATTCTGGCCAGACGCTGAAGACGGTCACGGTTACGCCGCCGATTGCGGACGCTGTCGCGGCCGCTCAGACGGTGACGACGTTCCCGACCACCGTGACGTTCTCGGCCGGCACGAAGGACACCCTGACGTACAATCCGTGGGCCCCGACGTTCTCCGCCGTGTATTCGAGCGGTGCGGCGTTCGCTGGTGCCACGACCACCCTCACGGGCAGCCTGGCGAGTCCGATTCGCGTTGACTGGCAGGCGCCGGCTCAGCCGACCGTCCTCACCCTGAAGGGCGGCCTATCGCACTGGCTCGGAGCCAGCTATGCGTTTGGCAACGCCACCGATTACGCTGCGGCCAACGGCGATCCTGGTCTCCCGAGCACGCCGGGCGTTGGGAAGAACACAGTGGCATTCTGGGTGTTCCCGAAGGCGTCGTTCACCGCCCTGTCTGGGGTCGGCGCCATCGCACCCAACACGAACGTCGGCTCGGCCTCGAAGTGCACCACCACTGGCGGCACGGCGGTTACGGCTGCCAGCCAGTTGGCGAACTCCGCGCCGAACGATTCGACGACCTACCGCATGCGTGTTCTGCAGACGGACAAGGTCGGCAACGTGGTCTGCTCCGACCTGCCGGTGTTCGCCGGCGCGGCCAACTTCGGTGTGGACCTCAAGCCCCCGGTCAGCGCTCAGTTCACCGGTGGTGTCGCCACGAACGCGGGTGTTGTCAATCCGCTGCTCGCCGGCTCGAACGTCGGGTACAACAACACCGACTTCACCAGCTTCACGCCGACCGCGGTGGACTCGATCTCCGGGTTCAACCTGGCCACCGACGTGACCCAGACGGTGAAGGTGAATGACGTCACGGTCCCGGGCACCACGTGTTCGGTCGGTACGCCCGCCAACGGTTGTACGGTTCAGTCGGGCGCGGGCGTCACGTTCCCCTCGACGGGAACGCTCGGCATCAACGACGAAGGCTACTACACGATCGGCGCGACCATCGCCGACCGTGCCGGTAACGCGGTGGCCCTGCCGGGCACCGTGATCGCGATCGATCGCACCGCTCCGGTCGGTTCGGGCGGCGTCGCGATCCCGGCCGCGCTGGTTGGCGGCACGGCGATCAGCCTGACGGAAACGATCACCGACAACATGACCCTGATGGGTGGCGGCGGCTCGGTGCAGTACGCCAGCGGCCTCATCCTGAACTACGATGCTTCGAGCAGCTTCTCGCCCGCCGGCGTGTTCGGTACGCTGAACAAGACCGGTACGGCGACGCTCGGTGTGCCGTGGCTCATCTCGGCGGCCCAGCCCGGAATCGGTGCGGTCGACGCGATCGCGCAGTTCAATCTCCGCGGCCGGGACGAAGTCGGCCTGAGCGGTGGAAACGCGGTTGTGGTCCCGGGTGCGAACATCACCACGGGTGCTGGTACGGGTGCCGGCGCCAACGGCATCTGGACGGCCGCGAACTTCTCGACCTTCGCGGTAACCAACGCGGCGAAGAACATCTCGATCCAAGGGGGCCATAACGCCACGTCGGTAGCCCTCACGGCGAACGTTGCAATTCCGCCGGCGGTTGGGCTTCCGTTCGCTCAGGTGTGCTTCTTCTACCAGAACCCGAACGCGGTGACGACGAACGCGGTCCCGACCTTCCAGGCCGAGTATGTCTCGACGGGTCTGTGCGTCTCGACGGCTGCCACGTCGGACAACACGAACTGGGTGTATACGTCCGCTGCCTGGACGCCGCCGGCTACCCTGCCGCTGGGCGCTGTGAACGTCATCGCCATCGGTTATGGCGTGAATGGCCACGCGTCGTACACCGCTGCGAACGCGAACATCACGCTCACGCCGTAACCCTCGTGGCGTGGCAGTAGCTGCAACGAACTGGGCCCGGTCGAAACTGACCGGGCCCTTTTCGTTGTCCGCCGGCGGGCGAAACCCCGCGCCTTCTGGGGGCGTTATCTTTCCATGCGCGGCTTGCCCCGGCTCCGGGGCGCACCGGCCACCCAATCACCACGAGGATTCCATGAGACCCTATATCGTTCGCCGCTCCACGTTCACCCTGGGTGCCGTCGCGGCCATCGCGCTCGTCTCCGGCTGCCAGGACAAGCGCGTCAAGGAACTGCAGATCGGCATCACGCAGGACTCCGTCATGTCCATCACCGCCCAGGGCACCCAGGGCGCCGATTCGATGCCCGGCATCTACAGCCGCGACCGCTACCTGATCAACGGCAAGTTCCTCGACGTGCTCTACTTCGACTCGGACAACCGGAAGGCGGGCCGGGACACGGTTCCCCTCCGCAAACTCACCCCGCTGGTGATCTACGACGGCAAGCTCGTGGCCAAGGGCTGGAGCGGGTGGGACAGCGTGGCCCAGGCGAACAAGATCGCCGTGGACAAGAAGTAGGCGGCGGGAGAGTCAGGCGGTCGGGCAGTAAGGCAGTCGGACAAAGGGCCGGGAGCTTACCGCTTCCGGCCTTCTGACACTCATCCCGTCACCATACGCGCTCGATTCCGAACGCGGCGAAGCCGCGATCGTTCGTAATCAACGGCACGCCCTCCATCGATGCCTGCGCTGCCAGCATCCGGTCGAATGGATCGCGGTGACTGACGTCGAATCCACCCGCCACCTGCGCCGCGTGGCCGGTGATCGGCAGCTCGCCGAACCCGAGCCCGCCCACCGTGTCGGAAAAGTTCTCGGCGAGCAGACGGGCCCCGGGGAGCTTACCCAGCCGGTACTTGGTGGCGATCTCCCATGCCGAGGCGGCGCTGACCAGGATCTCGTGCTCCGGTGCCTCGATCAGCGCCCGAGCTGTGGCCGATATGGCGTCGTCGCCGGCCACGAACCAGAGCAGCACGTGCGTATCCAACAGATAGCGCACCTACCCGCCCCACCCCTCGAGTTCGCGCTCGGGTAGCGGCTCGAAGAACGCCGGCGTCACGGAGACGGCGCCGCGGAGTGCCCCGAAGCGGCGCGGCCGGCCTACCACCGCACGGAACGGCACGAGTTCCGCCACCGCCGCGTCGCCCCGCGCAATCACGATGCGCTCGCCGCCCAACACGCGGACGATCAGGCGCGAGAGGGTGGTCTTGGCCATGTGGATCTTCACGATGGTTGGGGAGGGCGCGGCGCTACCGCGAGGCTTGCCAGGCTTGGAGGCTTTCATGGAGTCCCGATGCGGTCCGATGTTAGCTAATAACTAGCTAATGAACCGCGACGCGACAAGCACTACGGTACTTGCAGCCCGTTCAGCAGCACAATCGAATCGCCGCGCGGCGAACCCAATTTCAGCCCGAACACCCGTCCAAACGCCGCCGCCACGGCCCCGCGAACGCCATCCATTGGCGCCTGGCGGCCCGCCGCCCGCCACGGCGATGCTGCTGACGTTGATCATACGGCCCGAGTGCTGGCGGATCATCGGCTTGAGCGCCGCGCGGCAGACGTGGAAGGCCGCGGAGAGGTCGATGGCGATCACCAGGTCCCACTCGGCATTGCTCATCCGGATGGCCAGGTTGTCACGCGCGATCCCCGCGTTGTTGACCACGATGTCCAGCCGCCCCAGCTCCTCGATGGTGGAGTCCACCATCCCCTGCGCCGAGGCCGGATCGGCGATGTCCGCCTCGAGGCTGAGGGCGCGCACCCCGAGGGCGCGCGCCTCGGCGGCAGTCGCCTCCGCGACCCCCGGATGCCCGGCCCGGGCGTCGGCCTGAGAGGAGAAGCTGAGGGCGACGTCCGCGCCGGCCTGGGCGAGGGCGAGCACGGTGGCCCTGCCGATCCCCTTGCGACCCGCCGGTCACCAGAGCCACCTGGCCCTTCAGCGCGCGCCTCAAACACGGCCGCCCGCCAGCTGGAGCGGGAGAGGGGTCGGAGCGGTCGCGCGCACGGACGCTAGGGTACTCGACAGAGGACCGAAGGGCTCCGCTCATCGGGGGCCGCCCGGCACGAGGCGCTCCAGCAACCCCGCGGCGGCGGCGAGCCAGTCCACACCCGGCGCCGGGACCTCCGGCGCGATCCGCCGGGCCAGCCCGGTCAGCACGCTGCCCGGGCCCACCTCGACGAGCGCCTCGGCGCCCATCTCGACCATGCGCTCCGACCGACTCGCTCCAGCGGACCGCGGAGACCATCTGACGCGAGAGCCCGTCGCGGAGGCCCTCCGCGGTGGTCACCGGGACGGCGTCGGCGTTGACGATCACCGGCACCCGCGGCGCGCGCAGGTCGACGGCGTCGAGGACGCGGGCGTACTCGGCGGCGGCGCCCGCCATCAGCGGCGAATGGAAGGCACCGCTCACCCTGAGCGGGAGGACCCGGCGGGCACCCGCCTCCCGGGCGCGGGCGGAGAGGGCCGCCACCGCGGCGACCTCGCCGCTCACCACCACCTGGCCGGGGGCGTTGAGGTTGGCCACGACCACGATCCCTGCGGTCTCCCCGCAGAGCCGGGCGACGACGCCCGCATCGAGGCCGAGCACGGCGGCCATCGTCCCCTCCCGCATCGCCGCCATCAAGCGGCCCCGCGCGATGGCGAGGCGCAGCGCCGCCTCGGGCTCGAGTGCGCCGGACACGCCGAGGGCGGCGAGCTCCCCGACCGAATGGCCGGCGACCGCCACCACGGCGAGGTCCCCGGGCAGCGCGGCGGCCAGGGCCAGCTCGGTGAAGACCAGGGACGGCTGGGCCACCTCGGTGGGGCGGATCAGCTCCTCGTCGCCGGCGAACGCCGGCCCCAGATCGCACCCGTCCGCGGCGGCGGCGGCGAGGAGGCGCCGGCCGACGTCGGTGGCGTCGAGCCCGGCGGCCATGGCGGCCGCCTGGCTGCCCTGGCCCGGGAAGCAGAGCGCGACCCGGAGCGCCGGCGCGCTCACTCGGTCGCGATCACCTCGCGGCGGTCGTAGTGGCCGCAGTTGGGGCAGACCCGGTGGGGCAGCCGCGGCTGCTTGCACTGGGGGCAGGGATTGAGAGTGGGGAGCACCAGGGCGTGGTGCGAGCGCCGCATGTCGCGGCGGCGCTGTGAGGTGTGTTGCTTGGGGAGGGGCATGACGTCTCCGGGAGGGAGTGAGGGCGCGCAGCGAAGGCCGCGCCGGGCCTGAGCCGCGAGTATAGCCGCTGCTTCCGCCGCCCCGGAGGCACCAGGGGCGGCCCGCTCCGCCCGGTCGGGGCGCTACGAGCCCCGGCGCCCCCGCGCCGCTTCCTGCGCGGGGAGGTGGGGGCGGCGAGGGTCTTCAGCCCCTTGCGCACGGTCGCGGTGGCCGCGACCAGATGCCCCTCCAGCTCGGTCATCATCGCCTCGACGTAGCGGTCGGCATCCCGGGCATAGCCCTCGGCGGCGGCGGTGATCTGGCAGCCCGGCCCTCCGCCCCGCGGAGCAGCAGCGCGGCCCGGCTCCTCGGCAGCGCGGAGGACGGCGTGCTCGGAGACCAGGCGCTCGCGTGCGCCTTCGCCTCCTCCACCACCCGCCGGGCATCGGCCTGGGCCTGCTCCGCCGGCTGAGCCGCCTCGGCGCGGGCGCGCTGGCCCGCCTCGTGGGCCTGCAGCTGGACGCGCTCGGCCAGCTCGCGGGCGGTCGCCTCGGCACGCTCCATGATGTCCTGCGCCCGCTGCTCGGTGTCCCGGAGCACGCGCTCGCGCTCGTCGAGGAGACGCTGGGCCGAACCACCTCCTCGGGGAGGGAGAGCCGGATCCGCTCCACCAGCTGCATCAGCTCCTCGTCGTTGACCACGACGCTGCCGCTGAAGGGAACGCGATGCGCCTGGTCAGCACCCGTCCAGGGCGTCGAGGAGATCGAGCTGGAGGGTGCCGCCTCTTGCGGCGAGCCGCGGACCACCGTCATCCGGGCTTCCCCAGGCGCCGGCGCAGGGCCTCGGCGATCGCCGGCGGGACGAACTCGCTGATGTCGCCCCCGAGCCGGCAGACCTCCTTCACCAGCGCCGAGGACATGAAGACGTTGGGCGCCGAGGTCATCAGGAAGACGGTGTGGATGTCGGGGTCGAGGCGCCGGTTCATCAGCGCCATCTGGAACTCGGTCTCGAAGTCGCTCACCGCGCGCAGACCGCGCACGATGGCGATCGCGCCCACCTCTGCGGCGTGCTCCACGGTGAGGCCGTCGAAGGCATCCACCTCGACCTCGCCGCCGAGCGGGCGGGTCGCCTCGCGGATGCAGCTCGAGACGCTCCTCGACGCTGAACAGCGGCTGCTTGTCCGGGTTGCGGAGGACCGACACCACCACCCGGTCGAAGATCGCCATCGCCCGCTCCAGGATGTCGAGGTGGCCCAGCGTCGACCGGGTCGAAGCTCCCCGGATAGAGGGCCACGCGCGGCTGGCTCACGCGCTCCTTCATGGGGACGGCTCCTGATGCTCTCGACGCTGGTAGAGGGTGAGGTCGGTCAGCCCGTAATGGGCGGTGCGCACCGCGGTGAGACGTCCCAGCTCGGCGGGCAGCGCCCGGGCGCGGTGATGTTCGCACACGACCAGGGCCGGTGCGAGGCCGCCGAGCAGCTCCAGTGCGGTGGTCAGCCGCTCGTCGCGATAGGGCGCGTCGACGAAGCAGATGTCGGCGCCGCCGGCCTCGGCCGGGCCCCGCCGCAGCCAGGCGACCGCATCCGCGGCCACCAGCTCGGACCCGGTCCTCGCAGCCGAACCGCCGGGCGGTGGCGGCGATCAGGCCAGGCTCTGGGGGCGCCGATCGACGAAGGTGGCGCGGACCGCGCCCCGGCTGAGCGCCTCGAACCCCAGCGACCCGGCTCCCGCGTAGAGGTCGACCACCCGGGCCCCGCTACCCGTGTCCCCGAGGATGTTGAAGAGCGCCTGGCGGACCATCCCCCGGGTCGGCCGCACCTCCATACCCGGCGGCGTGGTGAGCGGGCGGCCCCGCCACTCCCCGCCGGTTATCCGGCTGTCGGCCATGGGCGCGTCTCTCAGTCCAGGTCGAAGACGTGGCGTACGCCGTGCATCGCCACGCTGCAGCGGCTGCGTACGCGGTCAGCTCGGGGTCGCGCTCCAGCCAGGCGCCGCGCGGCGGCGCGCGCGCGCTGGGCGAGGACGAAGTCGAGGAGGTCGGCGGCGCGCATCTCGGGGAGGCCGTGCTGGCGGAGGCCGGCCACGTCCCCGGGACCGCGCAGCCGGAGGTCCAGCTCGGCGAGGTCGAAGCCGCTCTGGGTCGTGGCCACCGCCTGCAGCCGCTGCGACCCCTCCTCGTCGATGCCATCCTCGAAGAGCAGGCAGTAGGCGCGGTGCCGGTCGCGGCCCACCCGGCCCCGCAGCTGGTGGAGCTGGGCCAGGCCGAAGCGCTCGCGCGCCCTCCACGATCATCACCGTCGCGTTGGGGACGTCCACCCCCACCTCGACCACCGACGTGGCCACCAGGAGGTCGGCGTCGCCGGCCGCGAAGCGATGCCATCCGCTCCGCCTTCTCCCGCGCCGGCATCCGCCCGTGGAGCATCTCGACGCGCAGGTCGGGGAACACCTCCTGCGCCAGCTTGCGATGCTCGGCGGTCACCGACCGCACGCCCAATCTGTCCGACTCCTCGATCAGCGGGCAGATCACGAAGACCTGCCGTCCCTGCGCCGACCTGCCCGCGCACGAACTCGTAGGCCTCGCTCGCGCTGATCGGGCGGCACCACCCGCGTCTCCACCGGCAGCCGTCCCGGGGGCATCTCGCGCAGCTCGCTGACGTCGACGTCGCCGTAGACGGTGAGGGCCAGAGAGCGCGGGATCGGGGTCGCGGTCATGGCCAGGAAGTTGGGCATCGCGCCTGGCCTTGAGGCGCAGCCGCTGGCGCTGGGCGACCCCGAAGCGGTGCTGCTCGTCGACCACCACCAGGCCGAGGTCGTTGAGCACCACGTCGTCCTCGATGAGGGCGTGGGTACCCACCACCAGCGGGTCGTGGCCCGCCGCCAGGCCCTCGAGGATCTCCCGCCGGGCCCGGCTCCCGGTGCTGCCCGATGAGCAGGCGCGGGGCCAGCCCGTGGGGCTGCGAGCAGCGCCTCCAGGGTCGCGTGGTGCTGCCGGGCGAGGATCTCGGTCGGGGCCATCACCACGCACTGGAAGCCGGCGCGGCAGGTCATCAGCGCCGCCATCGCCGCCACCACCGTCTTGCCGCTGCCCACGTCGCCCTGGAGCAGCCGGTTCATGGGCCCGGGCGCCGCGAGGTCGGCGAGGACCTGGTGGGCGGCGATCCGCTGCCCGTCGGTGAGCCGGAAGGGCAGGCTCGCCGAGAAGGCGCGGGCCACCTCGACGTCATAGGCGACGACCACCCCGGCCGATCCGAGCCGGCGCCTGCGGGCGCGTTCCGCCGCGAGCTGGATGAGGAAGAGCTCCTCGAAGCCTAGCCGCTCCCGGGCGGCGGCGGCGGTGTTCTCGTCGTCCGGCAGGTGCACCTGGCGCAGCGCCTCGCCGATGGGGAGCAGACCCTCCGCCTCGCGCACCTCCGGGGGCAGGCGGTCGGGCATCTGCTCGGCCACCGCGAGCACGCGGCCGATCAGGGCGCGCAGGTACTTGGAGGTGACCCCCTCCGTCTCCGGGTAGACCGCCGCCAGCCGGCCGACGTGCTGGGGGTCCGCGCTCACCCGCTCGAACCTGGGGTTCTGGAAGGTCAGCCCGTGGAGGCCGCTCACCACCTTGCCGCTCACCAGCACCTCCATCCCGGCGCTGAGCTGCCGGGCGATGAAGGGCTGGTTGAACCAGATGGCGCCGACCAGGCTGCCGCCCGCTCCTCCAGGGTGGCCTCCACCAGCGCCATCCGGCGCTGCGGGCTGTGCCGGGCCCGCACGTCGCGGACCCGGGCCCGGGAGGTCTGGTGGCCCCCGGGGCGCAGCTCCCCGAGCGGGACCAGCTGGCGGGTGTCCTCGTAGCGGCGGGGCAGGTGCAGGAGGAGGTCGGCCACGCTGACGATGCTCAGCCGGGCGAAGCGCTGGGCCCGGGCCGGGCCGACCCCGGGCAGCTCGGCCACCGGGGTCTCCGGCCAGCAGGCGCCGGGCAGCTTCAGGAGCCGGCCCATGCGCCGGCCACGGGCGTCCGCGAGGTCGGGCATCGTGCAAACTGTATGCACCTGACGGGCCGGGGGGGCGCCGCCGCCCAGCGGTGGCCCCGGGCCATCTCCACATTTTCGTAACAGATCAGCGACGTCTGATACAGCAACCGCGTCATTCGGTACAATCTCGATCGCGCCACCAGTGCGTGCATCGTGTTGCCCGGAGTGAAGGACAGCCAAGAGTGCGGTGGATGACCCAACGCCGCCGAAGGGGGACACGCCCCGGTGAGAGGCTCAGGGCATGGTCGAGTTCGCCCTCGTCATGCCGGTGTTCTTCGGCGCCATCTGGGCGGTGATCAACGGCGGCTTTCTCCTCTACTCGATGAACGCCGTCGCCCACTCGGCGCTGATCGGCACCGACAGCATCGGCGCCTACGCCAACGACCCGGGCGCCGACGTCTACAGCATCCAGAGGATGGCCGCCGCCGGCCTTGACACCACCGCCCTGGTCAGGGTGACCGAGATCGACGTCGAGGAGCTGCAGGACAACCCCTCCGGCGGGCTACATGGAGAGCAACGGCAACCCGGTCATCCAGACGGGCTGCACCGGGGAGTGCGCGGCTTCCCGGCCACCGACTGCGTCGACCGCTATGTGTTCTCCGGGCCGGTCAGCTCCCTCACGGTCACCGCCCTTGACCCTGCCTCCCCGTGCACGGACATCTCCCAGTGTCCACCCTGGACGCCGGAGTCGAGGAGCGTGTCAGATGACGCCACCGGGCAGAGCCCGCAGGGCATCGGCACCTCCTATGCGGCCCTGGTCATCCACTACAACTACAGCTTCTTCGGGGCGCCGGCCGGCGGGCTGAGCCTCACGTCGACCAGCACCTTCCGCCTGGAGCCCCAGACATGACGCCCCGCCGCCCTGTCCGGCGCCGCGCGTCCCGCCGAGGGCAGGCGCTCGTCGAGCTCACCCTCATCATCCCCATCCTGGCGCTCCTCTTCATGGGGGTCTCCACCACCGCCACCTTCCTGGGCGATGCCCAGATCGCCGGGCAAGCGATCAAGGCGGGCGCCCGGCTCGCCGCCGAGGACGGCAACGCCGGCTATGTGGCCGGAACCTGGCGAAGGGATGCCAGACCGCGCAACGGCGGGACCGGAATGACAACGATCCCTGTCTGGTCGATCAACAGGCGGTCCAGACCGTGGTCAGCGTGATCGGGGTCCTGACCAACTCTCCAGCATCGGCGAGATCGACATCTACGAGCCCTGCGCCTGGTCTGGCTCAGTCGTGCACGCCACCAGCAACGTCTGCACCTATTCCCTCGCCCCTCAACGGCTCCTACCAGTCCGGCGATCCCGATGACATCTACAAGTTCAAGTCGTCCACGGCACGTGGACCCGCCAGGAACACCGGCGGGCCTGTACACGCTCGACCAGCGCGACCAGACCCAGCCCAACGAGTCACCGATCGGCGTCCGCATCGTCTACACGTTCCAGGCGGCGGCGCCGATAACTTCTTCAACTTCCAGACCTCGCAGTACATGACCACGTGTCTCGCCCCCAGTTCTCAGGATTCTTGATGATGCAGCCACGTCGACCCTCTCGCCGACCCACCCGCCGGACCTCCAGGCTGGCCAAGCCATGGTCATCTTCGCTCTCAGCGCGGTCGTCCTCTTCGCCATCGCCGGCCTCGCCGTCGACGCCGGCCTCTCCTATCTGACCAGCACTCCACCGAGCGCGCCGCCTCCGCCGCGGCGCTGGACGGGGTCCCCTACATGCCCGACTGCTTCACCGCCAGCTCGGATTGCCCGTACGACGCCACCGACACCGCACTGGACACCGCCGCTCGCAACGGCCTCCAGAACAACGCCATCATCGACGGGCATCAGGTCACCGTCACCGTGAGCCGCTACCCGGCCGGCTGCACCGACTGCGTGCAGGCCAACAAGCTCACCGTGTCCGTCAGCGCCTGGGTCCCGGCCACCTTCATGCGGGTCCTCGGCTTCGGCGACCACCAGGTCACCGCAACCGAGACCGCCTACTACCTCCCCGAGCTGAGCCTCGGTGAGCCGGGCGCGACGCTCGGCGCACGGTGGACCAGCTCATGTCCAACACCGGCTACTACTTCCTGCGGACCGAGGGCTGGAACACCAGCCGCAGCGAGGGCGACGCCTACACGCCGAACCCGTCCGACCCCAACGCGACCGGCCAGGCGGACGACGACGTCCATGCCCTCAGCGAGGCTGACCAGGGCACCGACATCGGCCAGAGCACCAGCATGCCCAGCGGCTTCAACGCCCTGCCCAACCGGGGTGGCTACAACTACGAGATCGACCTGCAGCTGGACGACACCGCCTCGAGCATCTCCGTGTACAACCCCGCCTTCGCCCCGGACCCGTGCACCTCGTCGGGAAACACCTGCTACCACGAGGACGACAGCAGCGACCAGTCGGACTACTCGGTGATGGAGTACACGCTCTTCAAGGTCAACAACATCTACAACCATCTGCAGGACACCGTGCTGGCACAGGCGGTGGTCGACCCGATCGACGCCACCAGCTGCCCGACCGTCAGCGGCACCAACCTCAACGCCCAACCCACGTGCGGCTCGGCCGCGGACGCCCGCGGCGGAAGTGACAGCAGCGCGCATCTCACCGCGACCCAGTTCTCTGACATCTACCACACGTGGGTCTCCATCTTCGCCCCGCCCTCGGCGCTCACCAGCGGAACCCTGAAACCGGTGACGGTCACGTACGCCAACAGCTTCTCGGCCACGTCGTATCTGACCGCCGGTGACACCTATCGCCTCCGCGTCGACACCCTCGACGCCAGCGGGCACGTCCCCTCCGGGAACGCGGCGAGCGGCCAGACCGGCGCCCACAAGGGCTACGCGATCCAGGTGCTCAACGGCGGCTCCGCGTGCGGCGACTGCACCGTCGGCGGCATCGACGACCTGGCGGTGTACACCCCGATCACCCTGGGGGAGGACCAGACCAGCGGAAGCTTCGAGATCCCGCTGGTCGACATCTCCCCCGAGTACGGCGGGCTCACTGTGAACTTCTACCTCTACGACCCCGGAGATCTCAACGCGGGCTTCAACGCCAACGACCTGAGCATCATCGACCCCGAGACCGGGCTCCCGGCCGTTCCCGACACCGACGCCGGTCAGCAGGCGGTCCCCATCTACAACCTGCATCAGAGCCGGGATTCAGCCTCAGGGACGTGGTACCAGATTCCCCCGAACAACGGAGACGGCAGCGGTCAGCGGCCGACCAGCGGGACGATCAACGGAACTCCGGTTCCGACGCTGGGCAACGACGCCAACGTCAACACCACGTGGTGCAACACCCTGTCGCTCTCCGGCAACGCCTACGGGACCGACGGCGGACAATCCACCAACTCCTGCTACAACGGGGAGTGGCTGCTCTTCCAGATCACCATCCCCTCGGAGTACGCCCACTACCCGGGCACCAACGGGTACTACTGGGATCTCGAGTACAGCGTGACCGGCGTCGCGGGCAGCTCCTCGAACGACACCTTCACGATGGTGGCCAGCTTCAACGGGACCCCCATCCACCTGCTCCCCTGAGCCAGGCGGCGCGCGCCGCTACTCCAGCGACAGGATGTAGGGGTAGTGGTCCTGGCCGCCCCGGTGCAGCTCGAACTCGGCGGCGGGGAAGCCGGTGCGCAGGCGGGTGACCAGGGCCGCGGCAGTGGCCTCGTCGACCTGGGCGCCCCAGTACACGGTGACCAGCTCGGGGGCGGTCTCGCGGTTGCGGATCACCGCCTCGATGACCTCGGCGTCGTCCTGACCGGCCTCCACGATGTCGCCGTCGACCAGCGCGATGACCTGGCCGGCCTGGATCCGCAGCCCGTTGACCCGGCTGTCCCGGACCGCCCGGGTCACCTCGACGGCGCACACTCGCGGCAGGGCGTCGGTCATCCGCCGTGCGTTGGTCGCGGTGTCCGCGCCCGGGTCGAGGGCGAGCATGGCGCTGATCCCCTGGGGGAGGTTCCGTGACGGAGCCACCCGCACGTCGATGCCCTCGGCGAGATCGTGCACCTGCTCGGCGGTCATCACCACGTTGGCGTTGTTGGGGAGGATGACCACCGACGCCGCGCCGGTCCTCCGCACCGCGGAGAGGAGGTCCTCGATCGAGGGGTTCATGGTCTGACCCCCCTCGACCACGGCGTCGGCGCCGAGGCTCTGGAAGATCTCGCGGAAGCCGTCGCCCGGAGCCACCGCCACGACGGCGAACTGCCGCGGTGCGGCGCCGGAAGCCGGCACTCCGGCCACATGCGGGTGCTGCTTCGGCGCGGCAGCCTCGGTCCGGTCGGCGCGCTCCAGGATCTCGTGGTGCTGCGCCGTCATGTCCTCGACCTTGAGGTTGGAGAGCCCGCCGCGCTGAGCGGCGACGCCGATGAGCGCCGCGGGATCGCCGGTGTGGATGTGCACGCGCACCAGGTCGCCGTCGCCCACCACCAGGCCGGACTCCCCCAGGGCGCCGAGCTCCTCGCGGAGGGCCTCGACGTCCAGACCGGGGCCGGTGATCATGAACTCGGTGCAGTAGCCCCAGCCCTCCTCGCGCCGGGCCACGGCCGCGGCGCCGCGCCGGCGGCCCGTGCCGGTCCGCACGGCCACCGGGGGCCTCACCTCCGGCTGGATCGAGCTCTCGTCCGGCGCCCCGGCAGCCGCCTCCTCCGGACGCCGCACCCGGGGCTCGCCGCTCCTCCGCTCCGCCAGCAGCCGGGGTCGGGGAACCGCACCGTCGGCCTCCTCGACGGCGCGGGTGAGCCCCTCGAGGATCACTGCCAGGCCGAAGCCGCCGGCGTCGACCACCCCGGCGTCGCGGAGGACCGCGAGCTGGTCGATGGTCCGGTCCACGGCGGTGTGCGCCTCGCGGACGGTCTCGTCCAGGACCGTGCGGATGTCGAAGGAGCCGGCGGCGGCCCGCTGGGCGGCCTCGGCAGCCTCGCGGACCACGGTGAGGATGGTCCCCTCGGTCGGCTTCATCACCGCCTTGTAGGCGACCCGAGCGCCCTCGCTGAGGCACTCCGCGACGGCGCCCGCATCCAGCCGCTCGCGGTCGCCGACACCCTGCGCGAAGCCCCGGAAGATCTGGGAGAGGATGACCCCGCTGTTGCCCCGCGCCCCCATCAGCGAGCCGTGCGCGGCGGCGCGCATCACCGATCCGGCCGACGACGGCACCGGCGCCCCCTGGGCGTCCTCGACGGCCGAGCGCATGGTCAGGTACATGTTGGATCCGGTGTCGCCGTCCGGCACCGGGAAGACGTTGAGCTCGTTGACCTGGTCCTGGTTGGCCTGCAGCCACGCCAGCGAGCTGCGCAGCCCGCGCAGCAGGGCGTCGCCGTCGATCTCGCGGAGGGGCTCCCGGGTCACCGCCGCCGCCCGCTCAGCGCCGCTCATCGGCCGGATCCAGGTGGATGCCCTGCACGTTGACGTTGACGGCGATCACGTCCACCCCCAGGGTCTTCTCCACCTCGTACTTGACCGCGCTCATCAGGTTGTGGGCCACCTCGCTGATCCGCGTCCCGTACTGGGCGATGATGTACAGCTCGATCACCAGCCCGCCGTCGCGGACCTCGACCTCGACACCGCGGTGGACGGTCTCCCGGTTGAGCCGCTCGGCGATGCCGTCGCGCAGGCCCCGGGCCGCCATCCCCACCACCCCGTAGCACTCGCCGGCGGCGTGGCCCACGATCGAGGCCACCACCCGGGGGGAGACCTCGATGCGCCCCAGCCCTGCGCTGTGGACCAGGGGCCCGGCCGTCCGCTGCCTGCTCGTCACGTCGCTCCCATCAGATCCGGCATCGCCTCTGTGCTATTCTCGCCGACACCGCTCCCGGGCTTGCCGTCATGCCCGGCGCGCGGATTGCTAAGTATGCCGCCGGAGCCATCCCAGGGGAAGCTCCGGCACCAGGGACCCAGAACCTCACCATGTCCCAGAGATGCGACCGCTGCGGCAAGGGGCCGATGACCGGCAACAACGTCAGCCACTCGAAGGTCCACACGCGCCGCCGCTTCATGCCCAACCTGCAGTCGACCCGGGTGCTCACCGGCAGCCGGTGGGTCAGGACGACCCTCTGCACCCGCTGCATGCGCACCGCGACCAAGCAGCTCCACCAGCGCTGAGCCACCGCCGGGGGCCTCGTCTCACCATCACCCGCGAGGCCGCGCGGGGCGCTGCGGGCCGAGGGTGCCGTCCGGTCGCAACCGGCGCCGGGGCTCGAGCGCGGCGCGCAGCTGACCGCAGGCGGCCTCCGCCTCCCCTCCCCTCGTATCCCGCACGGTGACGGTCAGCCCGGCCTGCGAGAGGTGGCTCAGGAAGGTCCGGCTGACCGCCGGCCGGGGCGGCCCCCAGGGGCTGCCGTCGATCCGATTCATCGGGATCACGTTGACGTGGGCGCGAAGCCGGCGGGCGATCCGCACCAGACCGGCGGCCTGGTCGAGGCCGTCGTTGACCCCGCCGATCAGGCACCACTCCAGGCTGAGCCGCCGCCCGCTGGCGCGGGCGTAGGCGCCCGCGCTCGCCACCAGGGCGTCGAGCGGATGGGCCCGGTTGAGCGGCACCAGCCGGTCGCGCAGCTCGTCGGTGGCGGCGTGGAGCGAGACCGCCAGCGTCACCGGCAGCTCCTCGGACGCGAGGCGCCGGATGCCCGCCACCACCCCGCTGGTGGAGACGGTGATCCGCCGGGGGCTGATCCCGCCATCGCTCGCCAGGGCGCGCACCGACGCCACCGTCGTCTCATACGCGGCCAGCGGCTCGCCCATCCCCATGTAGACGACGTGGGACACGGGCCCCAGGCCGTGGCGGTGGAGAGCCTGGGCGGCGAGGCGCACCTGGTCGACCACCTCGGCGGCCGTGCAGCTGCGCCGCAGGCCCATCCGCCCCGTCGCGCAGAAGGGGCAGCCGACCGCGCAGCCGACCTGGGTGCTGACGCAGACGGTCGCCCGCCGGGCGCTGGCGCCCCGCGCGGGGCTCTCCATGGCGACCGTCTCCACGGTCTGGGCGTCGCCCAGGGCGCAGAGCAGCTTGATGGTCATCCCCCGGTCGGCCAGCCGCTCGGAGGCGATCGTCGCGGTCGAGAAGCGCAGCTCGGCGGCCAGCCGCTCGCGGAGCCCGGCGGGCAGCTGGCGCACGTCCTCGAAGGCGCGGACGAAGGGCTGCCACCCGGCGCGGCGGATCTGGCGGGCGCGCCAGGGCGCCTCCCCCAGACCGGCGAGCAGGCGCTCGAGACCGGCGTCGTCCAGGGCGCTGAGCGCCGGCGCCGCGACCGAGACGGGCGGCGTCGGGACGGGAGGCACCTCAACCACGCTATCCAGCTCGGCCAGCGCTCAGCGCGGGCGCCGACCGATCAGCTCGAGGAACTCGGAGCGGGTCTTGGGGTCGTTCCGGAAGACGCCGGTCAGCGACGAGGTCACCGTCTGGCTGTTCTGCTTCTCGACGCCCCTCATCATCATGCAGAGGTGGAAAGCCTCGATGACCACGGCCACCCCGTGCGGGTGCAGGGCCTCGTCGAGCGCCTCGGCGATCTGGGTGGTGAGGCGCTCCTGGACCTGGAGCCGGCGGGCGAAGACGTCGACCACGCGGGCCAGCTTGCTCAGCCCGACGATCCGGTCCTGGGGCATGTAGGCGATGTGGGCCCGGCCGTAGAAGGGGAGCAGATGGTGCTCGCAGAGGCTGTAGACCTCGATGTCGCGGACCACCACCATCTCCTCGTAGGGCTCGGCGTAGACCGCGTCGGCGATGACCTCCTTCACGTCCAGGCCGTACCCCTGGGTCAGGAAGCGGAGGCTCTCGGCCACCCGCTCCGGGGTGCGCAGCAGCGCCTCCCGATCGGGGTTCTCGCCCAGCTCGACCAGCAGGTCGCGGGTGAGCCTGGCGACGGGGTCGTCGGGATGCGGCTCGGGCAGGGCGGTCACGCTGTCCACTATGCCACCTGGCCGAGCCCCTACCGGAGTGGACGCGCCGCGGCACCGCGGCCGCGCCCGGCTACCGGATGCCGGCGATGAAGGCCTGAGCCTCGTCGAGGGTCGCCCCGTTGAGAGCGCGGTAGCGCAGGATGGCCTCTTTCGTCTTGCCCCGGCGGACGAGCTCGAGGATCTCCGGCGGAACCCCGCCCGGTTGGGCTTCGGCCAGATCGAGGGGTCGCACCCGCGCCGGATCGTCGACCGAGATCATGTCCTCGCCCTTCGAGCTGCGATGGAACGGGCCTGACGGATCGCCGCCGCCGATGGGCGTGTCGAGCTTGATGGTCACCGAGTTCGCCGAGCGCCCCGGAGCCCACGATGACCCCGGGCACCCACTGCTCGGCGCCGATCAGGACCCCGCCGACCAGCTTGCCCTGCAGGTTGACGCTGACGTGAAGCCCGCTGTGGTGACCGAGCTGGCCGATGGTCATGGCTTCCGGTGGTGGTGGTGCGGTCATGTCGTCTCCCTGGACCGAGCATCGTTCGCCGGGGGCTCTCCACCCGGGCAGACCGGTGGTGCCGAGGAGGGGACTCGAACCCCTACGAGCTTGCGCCCACTAGCCCCTCAAGCTAGCGTGTCTACCTATTCCACCACCTCGGCGCGGAACGCTGGCAAGTCTAGCAAGGACCGCCGGACCCCACTACCCTTGGCCACCGGAACTGGCGGCGGCCTCCGCCCGCCACCCGCCGCGGCCGGTCGGCGCGGCCTCGCCCGGAGGCCGATTGCCCGGTTAACGAAGAAAGAGATACCCGGCAACGACCTACTCTTCCACCCCGTTGCCAGGGCAGTACCATCGGCGCTGGTGGGCTTAACTGCTGTGTTCGGGATGGGAACAGGTGTTTCCCCACCGCTATGGTCACCGGATCTCTCCTTTCTTTCGAAGAAGAATCAAGTCTGCGTCTCGAGCCATGCGGGCTCCGCGATCCAATTACGTGCAGGCGAACAACGATCGCGCCGGTGACCACCGTGGTCACCGCCCTCCGCTGCGCTGAAGAGTGTGGATAGAGATGGTCAAGCCCTCGACCGATTAGTACCGCTCAGCTCAAAGCATTGCCGCCCTTACACCTGCGGCCTATCAACCAGGTGGTCTTGCCTGGGGTCTTACCCGGTTAACCCGGTGGGAGATCTTATCTTGGAGTGGGCTTCGCACTTAGATGCTTTCAGCGCTTATCCCTTCCGGACATAGCTACCCGGCGGTGCTCTTGGCAGAACAACCGGTGCACCAGCGGTCCGTCCAACCCGGTCCTCTCGTACTAAGGTCAGCTCCCCTCAAATCTCCTGCGCCCACGGCGGATACGATCCGAACTGTCTCACGACGTTCTAAACCCAGCTCGCGTACCGCTTTAATGGGCGAACAGCCCAACCCTTGGGACATACTCCAGCCCCAGGATGCGACGAGCCGACATCGAGGTGCCAAACCTTGCCGTCGATGTGAACTCTTGGGCAAGATCAGCCTGTTATCCCCGGGGTAGCTTTTATCCGTTGAGCGACGGCCTTTCCATTCAGAGCCGTCGGATCACTATGCCCGACTTTCGTCCCTGCTCGGCTTGTAGGCCTCACAGTCAAGCTCCCTTGTGCCATTACACTCTCGAGGCCTGATTTCCATCCAGGCTGAGGGAACCTTTGGGCGCCTCCGTTACCTTTTGGGAGGCGACCGCCCCAGTCAAACTACCCGCCTGCCACGGTCCCGAAACCGGATCACGGTCCCGGTTAGAAATAAAGTCTAGCAAAGCTGGTATTCCAAGGTTGACTCCACGCAATCTAGCGACCACGCTTCAAAGTCTCCCAGCTATCCTCTATATGCTAGACCCCATCTCAGTGGCAGGTTGTAGTAAAGCTCCACGGGGTCTTTCCGTCCTGCTGCGGGTAACCTGCATCTTCACAGGTACTTCAGTTTCGCCGAGTACGTGGCCGAGACAGCGCCCATCTCGTTACGCCATTCGTGCGGGTCGGAACTTCGTGTTGATCCACCATCACTGGTGGCACTGACTATAACTTTGGCTTCCCGCGTTCCAAGCAGCTCCGCCCGTGTGAACTTGCGTCTCCCGGACGGATTCATCTTGGTCGCGATGGTCGCAACCTCGAGGAACCCGCTCGGTGTCAGGTGGGCGCCACGCGCCACCAAGTCACACACAGCGGCGAACCGCTCGAAGTCCTGCCTCTTACTCGACCGCAGCGGGTAGGCCACGAAATGCGGGTTCACCCGCAGCTGCAAGCTACGGATGTCGCGCACCTCAAACTTCACCGTGTGGTCGCTCCGGTCCGGCCGTATCGTCCCGCAGCCGAAGTACTCGAGCATCTCGCTCAACACCTCACCGCGGTCCGCATTCTGGCTGACGGAGAGGCTCGGCCTCACCTCCCACCCGCCGCGCATTTTCGAGCGCCGCGAGAAGGAGACGGTGAAGCCCCCCTCTCCGTCGACATAACCGGAGATGTAAGAAGGCAGATCCACAGGAAAACCACCGGCGTATAGGTTGACGACTAGATTGTACGCGAACACGCGTACGCTCGCCAGCCTTCGGCACTAGGGCCTCAGTCGATACGGGGTCAACCTCCGCGTCGGAGGCGACTTCCCTCGGTATCACCCCTGGCAGCCGCACGCTACCAGTAGGGCTTCACCGATATTAGCCGGTACGGGCTCGTTTCACTTACCCGACAAGGAATTTCGCTACCTTAGGACCGTTATAGTTACGGCCGCCGTTTACCGGGGCTTCATTTCAGAGCTTGCACCCCTCCACTTAACCTTCCGGCACCGGGCAGGCGTCAGCCCCTATACATCAGCTTACGCTTTAGCAGAGACCTGTGTTTTTAGTAAACAGTCGGATGGGCCTTTTCTCTGCGGCCCTCATCAGCTCACGGCGCGAGGCCGATCACCGTCAAGGGCTCCCCTTCTCCCGAAGTTACGGGGAAATTTTGCCGAGTTCCTTAGCCACGTTTCCCTCGATCGCCTTGGAATCCTCTTCCTACCTACCTGTGTCGGTTTGCGGTACGGGCGCCTAGACCAGCAGTACGGGCTTTTCTTGGAGGCATGGAACCGGCCCCATCAGCACTAGGTGCCTTGGCATCCTTCTCGGAGTTGCCACCGACTTTCATCGGCGACCCCCTACCTGGCCGCGTCGGAGTCAACCATCGCCCCGTAAGGCCTATCCTTCCCCGTCCCCCGCTGCCTTGAATTGTCTTTGGCGGTGTTGGAATGTTGACCAGCTGTCCATCGCCTACGCCTTTCGGCCTCGGCTTAGGTCCCGACTGACCCTGGGACGAGTAACGTTGCCCAGGAAACCTTAGGTTTACGGCGAACACGTTTCTCACGCGTTTCTCGCTACTTGTGCCGGCATTCGCACTTCTGTGCGCTCCACCCGTCCTTACGGTCGGGCTTCTCTGCACACAGAACGCTCCTCTACCACGGCCCTCCCAGAAGCAGGACCATCCACGGCTTCGGTTGCAAGCTTGAGCCCCGATCATTGTCGGCGCCATGACATTCGACCAGTGAGCTATTACGCACTCTTTCAATGGTGGCTGCTTCTAAGCCAACATCCTGGTTGTCTGGACATCGTGACATCCTTTGCCACTTAGCTTGCGATTTGGGACCTTAGCCGGTGGTCTGGGCTGTTTCCCTTTCGACGATGAAGCTTAGCCCCCACCGTCTCACTGCCGCCGGAAAATCTGCCGCCATTCGGAGTTTGGTTGGGTTTGGTAACGAGGTGATCGCCCCTAGCCCATTCAGTGCTCTACCTGCGACAAACCCATCGACGACGCTGCACCTAAATGCATTTCGAGGAGAACCAGCTATATCCGAGTTCGATTGGCATTTCACCGCTATCCACAGTTCATCCGCCGCGTTTTCAACCGGGGTCGGTTCGGGCCTCCACGCGGTTTTACCCGCGCTTCACCCTGACCATGGATAGGTCACTCGGTTTCGGGTCTACTCAGTGCGACTACCATCGCCTTGCGGCGAAACGCCCTATTCAGACTCGCTTTCGCTACGGCTCCGGGTGTCTACCCCTTAACCTCGCCACACTGAAGTAACTCGCCGGCTCATTCTACAAAAGGCACGCAATCAGGCATTCCGCATGCGGGCATAGCCCTCTCACGGCTTGTAAGCGCACGGTTTCAGGTACTCTTTCACTCCCCTTCCGGGGTGCTTTTCACCTTTCCCTCACGGTACTAGTTCACTATCGGTCACCAAGGGTATTTAGCCTTGGACGATGGTCCGCCCAGATTCCCACAGAATTCCACGTGTTCCGTGGTACTTGGGAACACCTCCAGGAGGTCGTTCGCCTTTCGCGTACAGGGCTCTCACCTTCTACGGCCAGCTGTTCCAAAACTGTTCAGCTAGGCGACGACTTGGTAACTCCTGTGCTCCGCGGCAGCGGAGCTCGAGGGTCCCACGACCCCGAGACGGAAACGCCTGCCGGCTATCACGCCGTCTCGGTTTAGGCTCACCCCTTTTCGCTCGCCACTACTCAGGGGATGTTATCTTCTCCTGCGGATACTTAGATGTTTCAGTTCTCCGCGTGCCCTCTACCCGGCCTATGTGTTCAGCCGGGAGTACCTGGACATGACTCCAGGTGGGTTGCCCCATTCGGAAATCCCCGGATTAACGCTCGCTAGCAGCTACCCGAGGCTTATCGCAGCAACGCTACGTCCTTCATCGGCCCTTGGTGCCAAGGCATCCACCGTGCGCCCTTATCAGCTTGACCTTCCTATTCACACTTTTCAGCGCTCATCCGCGGCCGTGCCGGGATGAGAGGAAGGGATCGACCTCGGCCCTGGGGCCGGGGTCGCGCGCGTTTGTGTTCACCTGACGTATACAAAGAGGATCCGTCTCGCCGCGATCGCTGAAGCACGACCGCGACGAAGATCATTCGCAGACTTGTATTCACGTATGAAGGATCGGGGTCACCGCCCCAGAGGGCGGCGATGGGATGTCAAGAGTGGAGGTTGCGGAGCCAGCTGGTGGAGATGGGGAGACTCGAACCCCCGACCCCCTGCTTGCAAAGCAGGTGCTCTACCCAGCTGAGCTACATCCCCGGCTGGTGGTCCAGGCGGAGCGTGGGCCTTTGTGGACTCGAACCACAGACCTCACGGTTATCAGCCGTGCGCTCTTACCACCTGAGCTAAAGGCCCCCGGGGCCCGCGGCGCTCAGCTCCGCCGCCCCCACCGGACTTGTGGGGGCGGGGCCGCCTCGCGGCGTGCGGGGCGCGGTCCCGGCGCGCGAACGCGCCCGGGTCGTCCTTGACCCCTGAAGCGTGGAGAGACTGACCGCGTCGGCCGACGCAATGCCTCGGTGGCGAGCCTCGGCGGCTCGCCGTCTGTAGCAGATTCCCACTGCCCGCTGGCCGGCCTCCCCGAGATGCGAGCATCCCGGACCGCGCCCCGCTACTCCCGTTACTCCTGGTGAGCCCGAGGGCTCGCCATTCTTGGCGGTTCCACGACGCGCGTTGCTGCACGACCTGAGTTGACTGACCGGGATCGGGCCGGAGCCCGAAACCCAGGTCACTCCATAAAAGGAGGTGATCCAGCCGCACCTTCCGGTACGGCTACCTTGTTACGACTTCACCCCCCTCACCGGGCACACCTTCGGCACCTCCGCCCCTTGCGGGTTCGGCCAGCGACTTCGGGTGCACCAGACTCGGGTGGTGTGACGGGCGGTGTGTACAAGGCCCGGGAACATATTCACCGCAGTGTGCTGACCTGCGGTTACTAGCAACTCCGACTTCATGCAGGCGAGTTGCAGCCTGCAATCCGAACTGAGCCCCGCTTTGAGGGATTGGCTTCACCTCGCGGTGTTGCAGCCCACTGTACGGGGCATTGTAGCATGTGTGTAGCCCCAGGTATAAAGGGCATGATGACTTGACGTCATCCCCACCTTCCTCTGGGTTTCTCCCAGCAGTCTGGCTAGAGAAATTTAACTAACCACAGGGGTTGCGCTCGTTGCGGGACTTAACCCAACACCTCACGGCACGAGCTGACGACAGCCATGCACCACCTGTGCACCCGCCTTTCGGGGAGCGTGTTTCCACGCTTTACGAGTGCATGTCAAACCTGGGTAAGGTTCTTCGCGTTGCCTCGAATTAAACCACATGCTCCGCTGCTTGTGCGGGCCCCCGTCAATTCCTTTGAGTTTTAACCTTGCGGCCGTACTCCCCAGGCGGTGTACTTATCGCGTTAGCTACGGCACTGAGCGCGTCAATACGCCCAACACCTAGTACACATCGTTTAGGGCGTGGACTACCGGGGTATCTAATCCCGTTCGCTCCCCACGCTTTCGCGCTACAGCGTCAGTTGCGAGCCAGAAGGCCGCCTTCGCCACTGGTGTTCCTCCCGATATCTACGCATTTCACTACTACACCGGGAATTCCACCTTCCTCTCTCGCACTCTAGTCGACCAGTATTGGAGGCAGTTTCAGGGTTGAGCCCTGAAATTTCACCACCAACTTTGCCAACCGCCTTGACGCGCTTTACGCCCAGTAAATCCGGATAACGCTCGCCCCCTACGTATTACCGCGGCTGCTGGCACGTAGTTAGCCGGGGCTTTCTTGGAGGGTACCGTCATTGTGTTCTTCCCCTCCGACAGGGCTTTACAACCCGAAGGTCTTCATCACCCACGCGGCGTTGCTCCGTCAGGCTTTCGCCCATTGCGGAAGATTCCTAACTGCTGCCTCCCGTAGGAGTCTGGGCCGTGTCTCAGTCCCAGTGTGGCTGATCGTCCTCTCAGACCAGCTACCCATCATCGCCTTGGTAGGCCGTTACCCCACCAACAAGCTAATAGGCCGCGAGCCCGTCTTCGAGCGGCTTGCGCCTTTACTCACGTTCGGATGTCCGATCGTGACCACATCCGGTATTAATCCTGATTTCTCAGGGCTATCCCGAACTCGAAGGTAGGTTGCTCACGTGTTACTCACCCGTTCGCCGCTAGATGCCTGGACCGAAGCCCACGCACCGCGCTCGACTTGCATGTTTCATGCACGCCGCCAGCGTTAATCCTGAGCCAGGATCAAACTCTCCGAAAAAACGTTCTCATCCCGCTTGCGCGGGTCGAATTCGAACGTTGACGAGGCCTGCGCGGGAATCCGGCGCTGGGCGCCGGCCCCGGGGCCTTCGCGGAAAGTCGTCTCCACTCTTCAATTGTCAAGGAGCGAGCCGCGCGCCGAACCGGTTGGAAAGGCGAACACGGCGGTCCGGCCGGGTACCGCCCCGTCCGGGGTAACTGACGGATTGTACCGCCGGGGGACCCCACCGTCAATGTGAGGACCGGCGACAGCCGGCGGAACCCGGTCCGCCGCGCCCGCGGATGATACCCGATCGGCCCCTCGCCAAGCTCAGGGGGCGAGATCGGCGTCCAGACTGCGGCGCCCGGCGAGGGCGCGGGCGATGGTCAGCT
>CAVSOM010000009.1:0-50749 GCA_963729495.1 uncultured Gemmatimonadaceae bacterium | reverse complement strand
TACATCAAGGCCGACAAGAATCTCGATTACGGCAAGGTGCTCGACCTCATGGACCTCGCGTCCAAGAACGGCGTGGTCGTCATCGCCATGATCGGCGATCAGAAGCCGCACACGGTGTCCACGGTGCCCGGCGACAGCAAGGACGCGCCGCCCGCACCGGGAGGGGGCAACTAATGTCCATGTCAACGGGGGGGACCGGCGGTCTCAGCAACGAGATCAACGTGACCCCCATGATCGACGTGCTGCTCGTACTGCTGATCATCTTCATGGCGGCCCTGCCGACCATGCGGAAAGCCATCGATCTGCAGCTCCCGCAGCCCAATCCGTCCGTCTCGCCGGCGAACGCCAACTCCGACCAGATCGTGCTCGAGGTCGGCACCAACGGCTGCTACGCGGTCAACACCAAGGTCATCTCGCACGACCAGCTGGCGCAGGAACTGCACGACATCTTCGACCCGCGGCCCGACAAGATCATCTTCATTGCCGGCAATCCCAAGGTGAAGGTCCAGGACGTGATCGACGCCATGGACATCGCGCGCGGCGCGGGCGTCAAGGTCATCGGCATCCCGCCGGCCAACGCGCCGGGCCAGGGGGCCGAGGGCACCTGCAAGGATTAGCGCCGCGCTCGCGGGCGTACGACGAACGACGGACGGCGGCCGATCCTGCACGGATCGGCCGCCGTTCGTTCGTCCGCTGCCGACCGGAACCCTTTCCGGCCCGCCGGTCGTATTACCATTGAAGATGAGCGGCGCCCGGCGCCCGCGCGGCCTTCCATGATGATGTCTCTCCGCACCAACCAGATCCCGACTCCGTCCCGCTCCGACCGGCGCCGCCCCGCGCGGCCGGCCTACCGGCCGCCCATCGGGCTGCCCGCGGGACGCGAGAACCGCCGGGCCGGCGCCGTCGCGTCGATGCTCATCCACCTGCTGGTCATCTATTTTATCATCTTCCCGTTCGTGGCCCACCACCCGATCGTCGAGATCGCACAGGGCGCCGGCGGACACGGGCCCGCCGGCGGCGGAGGCGGCGGCCGCGGCGGCACCGGCGGCCAAACGCGGCGGCAGACGGAGCGCCTGGAATACGTAGCCCTCAAGCCCGCGCCTGCGCCGCAGGCCGCCACCGTGCAGCCGCCGCTACCCAAGCCGGTGCCCCCGGTGGTCCCGCCCGTGCCCAAGCCCGTCGTGCCCCCCGAGGCCGTGTCGATCGTGCCCACCGTGGCCGCGCCGGCCGCCAAGCCGCTCGACGTCTCGTCCGCGCTCGGCGTGGGTGGCGGTTCGGGGCACGACGGCTCGGCCGGAAACGGGCCGGGGCGGGGCGGCGGAACCGGGTCCGGCGTGGGCACGGGGCGCGGCTCGGGCACCGGGCCCGGCGCCGGGGGCGGCACCCAGGCCAACTACCCGCCGCAGCCCATCGAGGTCTTTCTGCCGCCGTACCCCATTCCCGACGACGTGAAGGGGTTCCACCTCGTGGCGGAGTTCGACGTCGACTCCACCGGTCGCGTGCTCTCCATGGATTTCACGCCGACGCCCGATCGCGGATATAACCGCCGCCTGGGCGACGTGTTCCGGTCGTTCAAGTTCCGGCCCGGCACCACGCCCGACGGCACGCCCATCCACATGAAGGCGCAGATCGTGGTGGATCTGTTCTAGAAAATTGCGAATCTGAGAACGGAAGGGCGCGAGCCGCGAGCCGCGAGCTGACGGCCATGCGCTGTCGGTCCCTTCGCCGATGGGTTTCCTCGCCTTACCCATTGGCGCCTCTCGTATTCCCTCACCCGGCGCGGCGCGTTATTATCCCTCGGCTTCCTGCCTTCCGGCGCGGCGCGATGGCCGGCCGCTTTCCCACATCCATATCGGGATCCGCATGTCGCACGTGACCGCCCAGCCCGACGAGTCATCGGCCCCGGCGCACGCCGGCTTCGTGAAGGCTATCACGCTCACCGATGCCACGATGCTCGTGGCCGGCGCGATGATCGGGTCGGGTATCTTCATCGTGTCGGCCGACATGGGACGGTCCGTGGGATCGCCCGGCTGGCTGCTCATGGCCTGGCTGCTCACCGGCGTGATGACCTGCTTCGGCGCGCTGACGTATGGGGAACTCGCCGCGATGTTCCCCCGAGCGGGCGGCCAGTACGTCTTCCTGCGCGAGTCCTTCAACCCCCTCGTGGGGTTTCTGTACGGGTGGACCCTGTTCGCCGTGATCCAGACCGGCACGATCGCCGCCGTGGGCGTGGCGTTCGGCAAGTTCCTCGGGGTGCTGGCGCCCGGCGTCTCCCCCGACCGGTTCGGCTGGTTTCCGCAGCTCGACCTGTGCGCGGCCTGGCTCGGCTGCACCGATCCCTCCACCGCCATCCAGTTCGGGCTCTCGCCGCAGCGGCTGATCGCGCTCGTGGCGATCGGCGCCCTCACGTGGGTCAACCTGCGCGGCGTGCGCGAGGGCAAGTTCGTCCAGACGTCGCTGACGATCGTGAAGACCGGCGTGCTGATCCTGCTCATGGGGCTCGGTCTGACGATCGGGCGCAACGGCGCGGCGCTGGCGGCCAACTTCGGCGGCGGCAATTTCTGGGGCCACGTGGACATCACCGGCGCCTGGGTCGTGGCGTTCGGGGCGGCGTTCGTGGGCTCGCTCTTCTCGAGCGACGCGTGGAACAACGTGACGTTCGCGGCCGCCGAGGTGAAGAGTCCGCAGCGCAACCTGCCGCGCGCCCTGATCATGGGGACGGGGCTGGTGACGTTGCTGTATTTCCTGACCAACGTGTCGTATCTGAGCGTGCTGCCGTTTCACGGCGATCCGGCGGGGACGACCACGCTTGCCCGCGGGCTCACCGCGGCCACGCAGGACCGGGTCGGCACGGCGGCCATGGAGCAGATGTTCGGGTCCGCGGGCGGCACGATGATGGCCATCGGCATCCTGATCTCGACGTTCGGGTGCATGAACGGGCTCATCCTGGCCGGCGCCCGCGTGTACTATGCGATGTCGCGCGACGGGCTGTTCTTCCGCGCCGCGGGCGCGCTCAGCGGCCGCGGCGTGCCGTCGGTGGGGCTGGTGCTGCAGAGCGTCTGGACGGCCGCCCTCTGCCTCAGCGGCACCTACGGCCAGCTGCTCAACTACGTGATCTTCGCCAACCTCGTGTTCTACGTCCTGACCACGGCGGGGCTGTTCATCCTGCGGGCCCGGCGGCCCGATGCCGAGCGTCCGTACCGGGTGGTGGGCTACCCATTCGTCCCGGGGCTGTACCTCGCGATGGCGGCGGGGGTTATGATTCTCATTCTGATGTCGCCGCATTCCCGGACCGAAGCGGTTTCCGGCCTGGTGATCGTCGCCGTCGGCGTTCCTGTGTATTTCCTCTGGCGCGCGGTGGAGAAGCCAGCCGCGTGATCCCCGCGCCCCCTGTCCGGCCGCTGCGTTCCGCCGCGTCCGGCGTCTGCCCGTCAACTTGGAGAACGACAACGATGCATCGGATGGACACCGTATGGCGCCGTGCCCTACCCCTGCTGATGGCGCTGCTGCTCGCCGTGGTCGCGGGAAGTCTTGCCGCGACGGCCGCGCACGCCCAGACGGCCACCGCGCCGGCGGCCGCCCCCGATTCCGCGGCCGCGATGCCCGCGCTGGCGGCGGCGTCCGTGGCGGCGCCCGCGCCACAGGACGTCGGCGGCGAGGCGAACCTGAAGGTTCCCGACCTGTCCGCGGTGGACTTTCTGGGGATGCCGGGCCACCGGCTGCTGATGTACGGCCTGATCATCTGCGCGCTGGGCTTCGTGTTCGGCATCACCATCTTCAACCAGCTCAAGCGGCTGCCCGTGCACGAGTCGATGCGGGAGATGTCCGAGCTGATCTACGAGACGTGCAAGACGTACCTGATCACGCAGGGCAAGTTCCTGCTCATTCTCGAGATCTTCATCGGCGCCGTGATCCTGCTGTATTTCGGCGTGTTGCAGCATCTGGAGCCCGTGCGCGTGGCGATCATTCTCGCGTTCAGCGTGCTCGGCATCGCCGGCAGCTACGGCGTGGCCTGGTTCGGCATTCGCGTGAACACGTTCGCCAACTCGCGCACGGCGTTCGCGTCGCTGCGGGGCAAGCCCTATCCCTGCTACTCCATTCCGCTCCGCGCCGGCATGAGCATCGGCATGCTGCTGATCAGCGTCGAACTCATGATGATGCTGTTCATCCTGCTGTTCGTGCCCGGCGACTACGCGGGCTCCTGCTTCATCGGCTTCGCGATCGGCGAGTCGCTCGGCGCCTCGGCGCTGCGCATCGCCGGCGGCATCTTCACCAAGATCGCCGACATCGGGTCCGACCTGATGAAGATCGTGTTCAACATCAAGGAGGACGACGCCCGCAACCCCGGGCGTGATCGCCGACTGCACCGGCGACAACGCCGGCGACTCCGTGGGCCCCAGCGCCGACGGCTTCGAGACCTACGGCGTGACGGGCGTCGCCCTGATCGCGTTCATCCTGCTCGCCGTCACGGATCCCACGGTCAAGGTCCAGCTGCTCGTGTGGATCTTCGTCATGCGCATCGTGATGATCGTCGCCAGCGGGATCTCGTACCTGATCAACGAATCGTTCGCCAAGGCGCGCTACCAGCATGCCGACGACATGAACTTCGAAGCGCCCCTCACCTCGCTCGTCTGGCTGACCTCGCTGGTGTCGGTGGCGCTCACCTTCCTCGTGTCGTACTTCGTGATTCCCGAGCTGAGCGGCAATTCCACGTTCTGGTGGAAGCTGTCGGCGGTCATCACCTGCGGCACGCTGGCCGGCGCGATCATCCCCGAGTTCGTGAAGGTGTTCACGTCCACCGGCTCCAAGCACGTGGAGGAGGTGGTGGAATCGTCCAAGCAGGGCGGCGCGTCGCTCAACATCCTGTCGGGCCTCGTGGCCGGCAACTTCAGCGCCTTCTGGATGGGCATCACGATGGTCGCGCTGATGGGCGCGGGATTCGTGGTCAGCCGCCACGGGTTCGGCACGATCATGCTGGCGCCGGCGGTGTTCGCGTTCGGGCTCGTCGCGTTCGGCTTCCTCGGCATGGGCCCGGTGACGATCGCCGTGGACTCGTACGGACCGGTCACCGACAACGCGCAGTCGATCTTCGAGTTGTCGACCATCGAGCAGCGCCCCAACGTCGCCGCCGAACTGAAGAGCACCTACGGCTTCGACGTGAACTTCGCGCGGGCCAAGCACCTGCTCGAGGACAACGACGGCGCCGGCAACACCTTCAAGGCCACGGCCAAGCCGGTGCTCATCGGCACCGCCGTCGTGGGCGCCACGACCATGATCTTCTCGATCATCGTCGCCCTCACCCACGGCCTGACCCAGAACCTCGACAAGCTGTCGATGCTGCACCCGCCCTTCCTACTCGGCCTGATCACCGGCGGGTCCATCATCTACTGGTTCACCGGCGCCAGCACCCAGGCCGTCACCACCGGCGCCTACCGCGCCGTGGAATACATCAAGGCCAATATCAATCTCGAGAGCAGCGACAAGGCCTCGGTCAAGGACAGCAAGGCGGTGGTGGAGATCTGCACCCAGTACGCGCAGAAGGGCATGTGGAACATCTTCCTCGCCGTCTTCTTCGCCACGCTCGCGTTCGCGTTCCTCGAGCCGTACTTCTTCATCGGCTATCTGATCTCGATCGCCGTCTTCGGCCTCTACCAGGCCATCTTCATGGCCAACGCCGGCGGCGCGTGGGACAACGCCAAGAAGGTCGTCGAGGTCACGCTCAAGCAGAAAGGCACCGACCTGCACAACGCCACGGTCGTGGGCGACACGGTCGGCGATCCGTTCAAGGACACGTCGTCGGTGGCCCTCAACCCGATCATCAAGTTCACCACGCTGTTCGGGCTGCTGGCCGTCGAGTTGGCCGTGTCGATGACGGCCACCGAGGGCACGACCGTCACGCGCGGGCTCGCCGCGGCGTTCTTCGCCGTCGCCCTGGTCTTCATCTGGCGCTCCTTCTACCGCATGCGCATCGAGGTGGAACCGGCGTGATCCCCGCCGGCTCCGCCCGGTGCCGGAGGCACACCCCGGCATGAATTCCCTGTTCGCGAGGAAGTCGGTCGCCGATTTCGAGGCCGATGTCGCCGAGCACGGCGGGCTCAAGCGCTCGCTCGGCAAGTGGCACCTGACGGCGCTCGGCGTCGGCGCCATGATCGGCGCCGGCATCTTCGCGACGACCGGCACGGCCATCGTCGGCGACGTCCTGCGGCCCGGCGCCGGCCCGGCCATCATCTTCTCGTTCATCCTCACCGCGGTGGCCTGCGGGTTCGCGGCGCTCTGCTACGCCGAGTTCGCGGCAATGGTGCCGGTGGCGGGCTCGGCATATACGTACGCATATGCGTCGATCGGCGAGTTCGTGGCGTGGATCATCGGCTGGGACCTGATCATCGAGTACGCCGTCGGCAACATCGGCGTGGCCATCGGCTGGTCGGGGTACTTCCGGGAACTGGTCGGCCACTTCGGGATCAACCTGCCGGCGTGGACGGCGACCGATTACCGCTCGGCGCACGACGCGTTCAACCAGCTGACGGCGGCCGGGTCGTCGGGCGTCGACACCACCACGCAGTACCTGGCTTCGGCGTGGACGGCGGCGCCGCACGTGCTCGGCATCCCGCTCATCATCAATCTGCCGGCCGTGTTGGTCGTGGCCCTGATCACCGTGATCCTCGTGATCGGCATCAAGGAATCGGCCGACGCCAACAACGCGATGGTGCTGCTCAAGGTGGCCATCATCCTGTTCTTCATCGCCGTTGGCATCTTCCTCATCCGCCCGCGCAACTGGACCAACCCCGCCACGGGCGGGTTCAACCCCAACGGGGTGAAGGGGATCAGCGCCG
Source organism: uncultured Gemmatimonadaceae bacterium (assembly GCA_963729495.1). Classification (GTDB taxonomy): domain Bacteria; phylum Gemmatimonadota; class Gemmatimonadetes; order Gemmatimonadales; family Gemmatimonadaceae; genus JAGWRI01. The sequence goes on along the minus strand of CAVSOM010000009.1, from coordinate 43,916 downwards.
CCGCGGCGATCATCTTCTTCAGCTACATCGGGTTCGACGCCGTGTCCACGGCCGCCGAGGAGACCAAGGATCCGCCCAGGGACATGCCGTTCGGCATCATCATGAGTCTGCTCATCTGCACCGTGCTGTACATCGCGATCTCGATCGTGATGACCGGCATGGCACCGTGGAAGACCCTGGGGACCGCGGAGCCGATGATCACCGCGCTCCAGTTCGCCGAAGGGCCGTCGGGCCTGATCAACGCGTCGCGGTTCATCGTGTCGCTGGGCGCGGTGATCGCCATGGGCAGCGTGCTGCTCGTCTTCCAGCTCGGCCAGCCACGCATCTTCTTCTCGATGTCGCGCGACGGCCTGCTGCCGCCCGTGCTGGCCAAGGTCCATCCCAAGTACAAGACCCCCTACGTGGGCACGATCCTCACCGGCGTCTTCGTCGCCGTGTTCGCCGCGTTCGCCAACATCGCCGAAGTGGTGGACCTCACCAACATCGGCACGCTGTTCGCGTTCGTCCTCGTCTCGGCGGGCGTGATCTTTCTCCGCCGGCTCGAACCCGACCGCCCGCGCCCGTTCCGCGTGCCGTGGGTGCCGCTCACGCCGATCATCTCGATCGTGGCCTGCTTCTACCTCATGTGGCAGCTGCCGACGATCACCTGGATCCGGTTCGTCATCTGGTTGGCGATCGGGCTCGTCCTGTACTTCATGTACGGGTACACGCACTCCACGCTGCGCATCCGCGAAGAGGCCCGCGGGGATCAGGCATGACCGGGCACCGCGAGGCAGGGGCGTCGCCACCGCCCGCCGGCACCTGGCCGCCGCCCCCGCCCTCGGCCCCGCGTCGCGGCTTCCTCCGCCGCATCAGTCTGTCGCAGTGGATCATCATCTCGATGGTCGTCGGCGTGTTCATCGGGTGGGCCTATCCGGAGAGCGCGCGGGCCGCGCACGGAGGGTGGGCGGCCCCCGACCTCAAGATCTGGGCGACGCTCTTTCTGCGCATGATCAAGTCGCTCATCGTGCCGCTCATCTTCGGCACGCTGGTCGTCGGCATCGCCGGCCACGGCGACGACATGAAGCGGGTGGGCCGGCTGGCCCTCCGGTCGATCGTCTACTTCGAAGTCGTCACCACGCTGGCCCTCGTCGTCGGCCTCGTGGTGGTCAACGTCGTGCAGCCGGGGGTCGGCATCCAGCTCGGGGCCCCGAACGCGGCCGCCGAGAGCACGCTCGCCGGCACGCACGCCACGTTCAGCACCGTGCTCACGCACACCGTGCCGCAGAGCTTCTTCGAGGCCGGGGCCAACAACGAGGTGCTGCAGATCGTCTTCTTCGCCATCATCTTCGCGGTGGCGCTCTCGCAGGTGCCGGCCGGACCGGCCAAGACCACGATCCTGTCGTTCTGCGACGGCCTGTCGCAGGTGATGTTCAAGTTCACCGGCATCGTGATGGCGTTCGCCCCGATCGGCATCGGCGCGGCCATCGCCGTCACCGTGGGAACGAGCGGCATGGCCGTGCTGCGGCAGCTGGCCGTGCTCGTGCTGTCCCTCTACGGCGCGCTCATCATCTTCGCCGCGGGCGTCCTGCTCCCCGTGGCGCTCGTGTTCAAGGTGCCGCTGCGGCGATTCGCCGCCGCCGTCCGGGAGCCGTGGCTCATCGCCTTCACCACCGCCTCGTCCGAGGCGGCGCTGCCCCTGGCCATGGAACGCATGGAGGCGATGGGCGTGCCGCGCCGGATCGTGGCGTTCGTCATCCCCACCGGCTACTCCTTCAACCTCGACGGCACTACGCTCTATCTGGCGCTCGCCTCGGTGTTCGTCGGCCAGGCCGCGGGGCTGCACCTCTCGCTCGGCACCCAGATCGTCATGATGCTGACCCTGATGCTCACCAGCAAAGGCGTGGCCGGCGTGCCGCGCGCGGCGCTCGTCATCCTGTCGGGCGCCCTCACGCAGTTCAACCTGCCGCTCGAGGGCGTGGCCATCCTGCTCGGCGTGGACGCGTTCATGGACATGGCCCGCACGTCGGTCAACGTGGTCGGCAACTGCCTGGCGTCGGCGGTGATGGCGCGCGTGGAGGGGGAATTGCCGCCCGCCGGAGCCGCGCCGAGGGCGTAGCTACACCGCGTTGCCCAGGCAGTGCAGCGCCGAGCGCACCGCGCCGCGCGCCGCCACCACCTCCTCGACCCGCACCTGCGCCCCCGGCACGGCGTGCTTCAGCCGGTGCGTGAGCCGCTTGCGCAGCGGCATCCGCGGCCCGAGCAGCCCGCCGGTGAGCGCGATCGGCACCGCCGCCCGCTCGTCGGCGAACAGCTGCCGCGCCAGCGCCCGCGCGTGCAGCGCCAGCTCCTCGGTGGCCATGTCGAGCAGCGCGTTCGCCCGCAGGTCGCCGCCGTCGGCCACCTGGAACACCGCCGGCGCCAACGTCGCGAACCGGGCCGCCGTCGCGTCCGCCGCCCACGCGATCAGGTCGGTGACCTCGTCCGATTCGGTGGCCGTGAGCATCGCGCCCGTGAGCGCCGTCCCCGGCTCGCGCCCGTCGCTCGCCGCGGCCACGATGGACAGCGCGCGGCGCCCGATCCAGGCCCCGCCGCCCTCATCCCCGAAGTCCGCCCCCCACCCGCCGCAGCGCGCCATCGCGCCCGTCGGCCCGCGCCCCAGCGCCACCGAGCCCGTGCCGGCGAGCAGCAGGATGCCCGGTCCCGCGGGGAAGGCGTCGTCGAACGCCACCGCCACGTCGGTGTGGATCACGATCTCGTCGGCCACGTCCCGCGCCGAGAGCGCCTCCCACAGTTCGAGCCGCAATGCCTCGCGTCCCGTGCCGGCCACGCCGGCGCACACCACGCGCGGCCGCTCGTCGGTGCCCGCCTGGGCCAGCGCCCCGCGCACCGCCGCCACGATGGCGTCGGCGCTTGCGTCCACGCCGCCGGTGCGCACCGCGCTCCCCGGGCCCGTGAACTCCGCCATCGTCCGGCCCTGATCGTCCGCCACCAGGGCCGTCGTCTTGCTGCCGCCGCCGTCGATACCGATTACGAGTGCCGTCATGTTCGTGCGCTCGCCGCGCGCGCGCCGGGGTGCGCGAGCGACGACAGGGTTCCGGTGAGCAGGGTAATGGTCGTGCCGATCAGCACGTACCAGGGCCACGCGATCGCGCCCAGCGGGCCGAGCGTTGGCGCGAGGGAAGGATAGGCGGTCGCCAGCGGTTTCGCGAACACGATCACCGCCATCGCCGCGATGCCCACGGACATGCCGGCGATCGCGTCGCGCTGCACGGCCCGGCGCACGAACAGCGCCAGGAAGAAGCCGCCCAGCAGCCCCCCGTACGTGAACGACGCGATGGACAGCGCGATCACCACCACCGGCGTGCCCTGCTGGCGGAAGGCCAGCGCGCCCGCGGTGAGCACCACGCCCCAGAACAGCGCGAACAGTTTGCCCACCCGCAGCGTGCCGGGGTCGGACGGCGCGCGGCCGGACAGCGGCAGGTAGATGTCGTGCGTGGCCGACGCGGCGAGCGCGTTGATCGCCGCCGAGTGCGTGCTCATCGTGGCGGCCACGATCGCCGCCACCACGAGCCCCAGCAGCCCCGGCGGCATGGCCTGGACGATGAACGTGGGGAACGCGTCGTCGGGCGTCGAGAACGGGCCGGCCGGCGAAGTGCGGCCCAGAGCCCCACGCCGATGACCAGGAACAGCGCCATCTGCGCGATCACCACCACGCCGCTGCCGATCACCGCCTTCTGCGCGTCGCGCAGCGACCGCGCCGAGAGCAGCCGCTGCACGATCAACTGATCGGCGCCGTGCGATGCCATCGACAGGAACGCGCCCCCCACCAGCCCGGCGAGCACGGTGAACGGCCGATCGAAGCCCGTGTACCAGTCGATCACGCGCAGCTTGCCGGCCGCCCCCGCCGCGTGCCAGATGGCGGCCCACCCGCCCGGCGCGGCGCGGCCGAGCAGCGCCAGCGCCACCAGCCCCCCGAACACGTAGATGCCCGCCTGGATCAGCTCCGTCCACACCACGGCGCGCATGCCGCCCTTGTACGTGTACAGCACGGTGAGCGCGCCCAGGGTGAGGATCGCCGCGGGCATCAGGAAGCGCGGGGGCACGGCGCCCGTGCCGGCCAGAATCATCGCCACCGGAATGGCCGTGGCGAACACGCGCACCGAATCGGCCATCGCCCGCGTGCCCATGAACACGATCGACGTGAACCGCCGCGTGGCGAGCCCGAACCGCTGCTCGAGCATCGCGTAGGCGGTGACGATCTCCCCCTGGTAGTAGCGGGGCAGGAGGGTGTAGGCCAGCGCGATCCGCCCCACCAGGTAGCCCGCCACGACCTGCAGGAATCCCAGGTTGCCGATGTACGCCAATCCGGGAATGCTGATGAACGTGAGGGCGCTGGTCTCGGTGGCCACCACCGAAAACATCACGGCCGGCCACGGGATGTCGCGGCCGGCCACGAAATAGTCCCGGGCGTCCCGCTGCCGGCGCCCGAGCCGGATGCCGAACGCCGTCGTCCCCGCGAGGTACGCGACGAGGACGACGGCGTCGAGAAGGGTGAAGCCGCGACTCAAGCGGTAAAGGAGCTACCGCACCCGCATCCGCCCGTCGCGTTCGGATTCTTGAACGTGAACCCGGAGCCCTGCATCGACGACACGTAGTCGATCGTCACCCCGTTCAGGTACTGCGCCGAAAACGGATCCACCAGCACCCGCCAGCCGCCCTGGTCTACGACGAAATCGTCGTCCGCGGCCGCGTCCTCGATGAGCAGGCCGTACTTGAACCCGCTGCACCCGCCCGGCTGCACGCTCACCCGAAGGCCGCCCACCGCGGGATCGACACCCTCCTGATCCATGAACTTCTTGACCTCGGTGCTGGCGACGTCGGTGACGACCACCATCACGTCGGGTTGCTGCGCTGTGCTCATCTGATCCTCCAAGTCGTTGGGCGGCATGCACTCCCACCCATTCCACCGGCGAAATATAGCCGCCCCTCCGGGCGCTTCAAGCGCCGTCGGAGCCCCGGGAAGTCCCTCACCGCAGCCCCCCAGGACTTGCGACCGCCGCCGCCTGCACGGCGCGCGCGAGCACAGCCCCCACGGCGTCGGCCACCGCGATCCGCACCGGACCGATCTTGCTGTTGGCCCGCGTCGGGTCCACGCGATTGGTGAGCAGCACGATGAACAGATCCCGCGCCGGATCGATCCAGATGGATGTGCCGGTGAATCCGGTGTGCCCGAACGCCGCCGGCGACATCAGGTGGCCGGCCGAGTTGGCCCCGTCGGGCTTTTCCCAGCCCAGCGCGCGGTGGGAACGCCCCGAATCCTGCACGGCGGTGAACTCGGCCACGGTCCGCGGCGCGAACAGCCGTGCCGAGCCGAGGCGCCCGCCGTCGAGGTACATCTCGGCAAATCGCGCCAGATCGCGCCCGCTGCTGAACAGTCCGGCGTGGGCCGAGATGCCGCCCAGATAGTACGCGCGCTCGTCGTGCACCCGGCCGCGCAGCTTGCCCCCGCGCTTGGGATCCACCTCGGTGGGGGCGATTCGCGGCCGCAGCGAATCCGGCGGGTTGTACATGGTGTCGTGCATGCCGAGGGGGCCGAACACCTGCGCCGCCAGGTAGCGGTCCAGTCGCTGCCCGGACACGCGCTCCACGATCCGCCCCGCCAGGTACGCGCCGATGTCGCTGTAGACGAAACGCGTGCCGGGCGGCGCGTCGAGCGGCTCGGCCATCATCAGCGCGGCGATGCTGTCGGCGTCGGTCGTGATCTGGTCGTAGGCGCGATAGGCGGGCAGCCCCGACGTGTGCGTGAGCAGCTCGCGCACGGTGACCTCGCCCTTGCGCGGGCCGGTCCATTCGGGGAGGTAGCGCTGCACCGGGGCGTCGAGCGAGACCCTGCCGCGCTCCACCAGCTGCATCATGGCCGACGTCATGCCCACCACCTTGGTCAGCGACGCCAGATCCCACATGGAGCGGGCGTCGGGGCGGGGGGAGGGATCCCAATCGAGGTGGCCGGCGCCGTACTCGGCCACGATGCCGGCGTGATTGCCGATCACCGCGTAGGCCCCGGGAAAGGCGTGGTCCGCCACGCCCGCGTCGAGCACCGCGCGCAGCGTGTCGGTCAGCGCCCGGGTGAGCGCGATCGCGGCCGGCGAAGCGGGTCGATCCCACGGCCCCTGTGCGGCCGCGGGCCGGTGGGGCGCGAGCAGCGCGGCGGCCCAGAAGGCCGCGCGCGCCGCGAGCACGAGGCGTCGCATGCAGTCAAGATAGAGCCCCGGCGCACGGGCCGATACGCCGCCGTTCCGGTTGCTACAAGTTGGTGAACTGGATACTTTTAGCCGCCGGAGCGTTGCTCGGGCGATCGTGCGTTTTGCCCCCCGCTCCCGCCTCCCGTACGTGCGGCGAGGCGTAAGCCGAGTGTGCGTCTCGGAGCCGAATGAAGATTTTGCCGGACTGGCTGAAGAACGGATACCTGCGCCTCATCGATCCCGTCGCGGATTGGTGCGTTCGCCACGGCGTGCACCCGAACACCATCACGGTGATCGGGACGATCTGCACGGTGATCGGTGGAGTGGTGTACGGCACGGGCCACATCAGCGTGGGCGGATTCTTCCTGGGGCTCACCGCCATCTTCGACGTGCTCGACGGCACCGTGGCGCGTCGGTCCAACACGGCGTCGACGTTCGGGGCCTTTCTCGACTCCACGCTCGACCGCCTGGCCGACGGGTTCGTGCTCGGGGGACTGGCCGTGTTCTACGCCCTGAACTCGGTGCACCATTCGTGGGCCAGCGTGCCGATGGTCGTGGTCTGCCTGCTGGGGCTGATCGGCTCGTTCCTCACGTCGTACACGCGCGCGCGGGCCGAGGCGTTGGGCATCGACGCCAAGGTCGGCATGCTGCAGCGACCGGAACGCGTCGTGCTGCTCTCGGTACCGCAGGCGTTCTTCGGCCTGGCCCTGAACGGGGTCGTGCTGGCCGTCATCATCGTGGTCCTCACCGTGACGGCGTGGATCACGGTCTATCAGCGCGTCGTCTGCGTCTATCGCGCCACGGCGCCCACGGACGCCCCGTCCCCGGCGGGTGCCGCGCAGCCGTCGGTTCCGCTGTCGGCGCCGTCGTTCGAGGCGCATCCCTTGCTGAAAGGAGATTAACGTCGTGCAGGGTTCGTCCTTCGATACGCGCACGCCGCCGCGCCCGGCCACCGGCAAGCTCGGTGTGCTCACCCCCGGGCTCGGCGCCGTGGCGACCACGTTCATGGCCGGCGTCGAGAGCATCCGCCGCGGGTACGCGAAGCCCATCGGCTCGCTCACCCAGATGGCGACCATCCGGTTGGGCAAGCGCACCGACAACCGCTCGCCGCTGATCAAGGAGTTCGTGCCGCTGGCGGGGCTCGACGACCTCGTGTTCGGCGCCTGGGATCCGATTCCCGACGACGCCTACACGGCAGCCAAGAAGGCCGGCGTGCTCGAGGCGGCCGACCTGGAGCGGGTGGCCGACTTCCTCAAGGGCATCAAGCCCATGCCGGCGGTATTCGACAATCATTATGTCACCCGCATCCACGGCGCCAACGTCAAGAAGGGCAAGACCAAGCGCGACCTGGCCGAGCAGCTCCGGCAGGACATGCGCGACTTCAAGGCCAAGCACAAGCTCGACCGCCTGGTGATCGTGTGGTGCGCGTCCACGGAGATCTTCATCCGCCCGGGGCCCCAGCACGCCACCGTCGAGCAGTTCGAGAAGGCCATGGACAACAACGACGAGGCGATCTCGCCCGCCATGCTCTACGCCTGGGCGGCGATCATGGAGGGCATCCCGTACGCCAACGGCGCGCCCAACCTGGCCGTCGACACGCCGGCGCTGCAGCAGCTCGCCAACGACCGGGGCGTGCCCATCTCCGGCAAGGACTTCAAGACCGGCCAGACCTGGTTGAAGACCGTCATCGCGCCGGCCCTCAAGGCGCGCATGCTCGGCCTCGCCGGCTGGTACTCCACCAACATCCTCGGCAACCGCGACGGCGAGGTGCTCGACGACCCGCAGTCGTTCAAGACCAAGGAAGAGTCCAAGCTCAGCGTGCTGCACACCATCCTGCAGCCCGAGCAGTACCCCGACCTGTACAAGGACTTCTCCCACGTCGTGCGCATCAACTACTACCCGCCGCGCGGCGACAACAAGGAAGGCTGGGACAACATCGACATCTTCGGGTGGATGGGCTACCCGATGCAGATCAAGGTGAACTTCCTCTGCCGCGACTCCATCCTCGCCGCGCCGATCGTGCTCGACCTGGCCCTGTTCTCCGACTTCGCGCAGCCGCGCCGGCATGAAGGGCATCCAGGAATGGCTGAGCTTCTACTACAAGTCGCCGATGACCGCCGCCGGCCTGCAGCCCGAGCACGACCTGTTCATCCAGCAGACCAAGCTCAAGAACACCCTCCGGCACCTGATGGGCGAGGAGCAGATCACGCACCTTGGACTGGAGTACTACCAATCGTGAACCGGATCGGGCGCGTGGCGGCCCTGATGGCGGCCGCGGCGGTCCTCGCCGCCTGCGGCGGGGAATCGCAGCGGCCCGTGCTGCGGCTGCCCTCGAAGAGCTACGACTTCGAGATCCTGCCGTCGGACCTGCCGCCGCACGCCCGCGAGGGCATCACCTACAAAGTCGTCGTGCGCGACCGGCAGACCCAGCAGCCGATCGAGAACGGCGAGGGGCGCATCTTCGCCAACACGCGCGACGGCGCCAGCACCTGGGACGGATTCACCGACGGACCGGAGCTGGGGACCTATTACGGAAAACTCAACTTCGTGATCGCCGGCCAGTGGGCCATGGCCATCCAGTTCCGCCGCGACTCGCTGCACCCGCTGGAACGCGTGGACTGGATGCAGGACGTCTTCAACGAACGCCCCGATTCCACACCTCCCTGATGCGACACTTCTACCGCAGTCACCTCGTGCCCGCCGACGTGGTCGCCGCCGCCGACCGCTTTTTCCCCGATCTCGGCCTGGCGAGCACGGCGTCGGCGGCCCGATCGCGCACCTTCGCCGGCCCCCTCGGCGCGGCCCGGATCGCCGTCCGCGCCGAAGGCGGGCACTACACCTTCATCGAGGTCGATACCGACCAGATGGGGGAGAGCCGCCTCGACCGCAACGTGAAACGCTTCTTCGTGTCGCTCCATCGCCGGGAAGATCCGCGCCACCTCGTCGAAGCGGCGTACTGAGCCGCCGATGGTCCGCGCGCAGCGTGGAACGCCCGCGTCCGGAGCCGCGCCGTGAGCCCGCCGGAGGGCCCCCCGGTCGAATCCGGCCGCGTTTGGCAGTATGTTGGGTTGGGGTGCATCACGCTTACCGCCGGCCTGTTCGGGGGCGGCATGCTGGGCGTGCTCGTGGCCAAGATCGCGGGGTGGGCGCTGCACTGCGCCGCCGACCCCAACACGGGCGCCCCCTGCTCGTGGGGCACGTACTGGTTCTTCGGAGCGGCGGCGGGCGCGATCGCATTCCCGACCACCGTGTTCGTCTTGAGATACCGCGGCCGCGCCGCGGCCGCCAAATCGGACAGAGGATGATCCCGTGGCACGCATAGACGTCATCATGCCGCAGATGGGCGAGTCGATCGCCGAAGGCACGCTCTCCAAGTGGCTCAAGAACGCCGGCGACGCCGTGAAACGCGACGAGCCGATCTTCGAAATCTCCACCGACAAAGTCGACGCCGAGATCCCGTCGCCCGCCGCCGGCGTGCTCGCCGAAATCCTGGTCACCGAAGGCCAGACGGTGGCCGTGCAGACGGTCGTCGCGCGCCTCGAGACGGAGCAGGGCGCCGCGGTCGCTCCGCCCGCCGCCGCCGCCCCCGCCCCCAGTCTCCCCGCGACCCCAGCGGCGAGCCCCGCCGCGGCCAGGGTGAGCGCCCCCGCCCCCGCCGCCCCCGCCGCCCCCGCGACTGTCGCCGCGGCGCCCGCCGCGCCGCCGCCGCCGCGTGCCCCGGCCGCCCCGTCGGGCAACGGCCACTCGCTCGACGAGCGGCTGCGCACCAAGTCGTCGCCCCTCGTGCGCAAGATCGCCGCCGAGCACGGCGTCGAGATCGCCGCCATGCCCGGCTCCGGTCTCGCCGGCCGCGTGACCAAGCGCGACATCATGCAATTCCTCGACGCCGGCGGCCCGCGGCTCGCCGCCCCCTCCGGCAGCCACACGGCGCCCATGCCCGAAGCATGGCCCGGCGACCGCGTGGAACCGATGAGCAAGATGCGCGCCCTCATCAGCGAGCACATGGTGGTCTCGCGCCACACGTCGGCCCACGTGACCTCGATCATGGAAATGGACTTCACCCGCGTGGCCCGCATTCGCGCCGCGCGCAAGGCGGAGTTCGAGGCCGCCACCGGGCAGAAGCTGTCGTACATGCCCTTCATCCTCCGCGCCGCGATCGACGCCCTCAAGGCCTTCCCGGTGGTCAACGCGTCGGTGGCCGGCACCAGCGTGATCTATCGCAAGCCGATCAACCTCGGCATCGCCGTGGCCCTCGACTGGGGGCTGATCGTGCCCGTCATTCGCAACGCCGACGACCTCTCGCTCGGCGGGCTCACCAAGGCGCTCAACGACCTCGCCGCCCGCGCCCGCGCCAAGAAGCTCGACCCCCGCGAGGTGCTCGACGGCACGTTCACCATCACCAACCCGGGCGTGTTCGGATCGCTCACCGGCACCCCGATCATCAACCAGCCCCAGGTCGCCATCCTCTGCGTCGGCGCCATCGAGAAGCGCCCCAAAGTGCTCACCGGCCCCGACGGCGAGGACACGATCGCCATCCGCACCTGCTCGTACCTCTCCCTCTCGTTCGATCACCGGGTCATCGACGGCGCCGTGGCCGACCAGTTCCTCGGCCACGTCAAACGCACGATCGAGTCGTTCCCCGAGGCCGCGCTCTGAGATGGCGCGCGCCCTCACCGTGCAGCGTACGCTCATCCCTCCGCGGGACCGCAGGCAGTACGTCGAACGGCTGGAACGGCGGCGGCAGTACTACGCCGGGGCGAATTGCCGCTTCTGGGCCTTCGAGGAGGAAGCGCTGCCCGGGGCCTTTCTGGAGTTCTTCGAAGCGCCCGACGCCGAGACGCTCGCGCGCGCCCACGCCGGCGCGCCCGACCCCATTCTCGACGCCGGCCGCATCTACCTTGAAGTGGAGTCGGCCTAGATGCCCATCCGTACGCTGACGGTGAACGGGAAGACGTGGCGCGTGATGCCCTCCGGCCGCGTCACCCAGAGCGACCGCGACGAGTTCGCCCTGCTGTTCGTGGCCGGCAGCGGCGGCGACCGCGAAGTGCGCGTCACGCGCTACTCGCCCCAGGGCGTCCGCTCGCGCGAACAGGCGCTGGCCCAGATGACCGACGCCGAGGTCCAGCGGCTGTTCGGCTGGTCGCAGCCGAGCTTCACGTCGCCCGAAGCCGACTACTCGGCGTGACGATGCCGGCCGGCGCCGCGCCCGGCGGCCAGCCCGTCGCCTCCGTCGACCTCCACACGCACTCCACGGCCTCCGACGGATCGCGCACGCCGGCCGACGTGATGGCCGCCGCCCACGCCGCGGGACTCGCCGCCGTGGCTCTTACCGACCACGACACGGTGGCCGGAATTCCCGAAGCCGCGTCGGCCGCCGCGGCCCTCGGCATCCGGCTCGTGCCCGGCGTCGAGCTGAGCGCCGTGGAAGGCGATTCCGAGACGCACGTGCTCGGCCTGCACCTGTCGCGCGTGGCGGCAATCGAGGAGGGGCTCGCCGCGCTGCGCGAGATGCGGCGCGTGCGCGCGGCGCGGATCGTCGACCGCCTCAACGCGCTCGGCGTGCGCATCACCTTCGAATCGGTCGTCGAACAGGCCGCCGGCGGCGCGATCGGCCGGCCTCACGTGGCCCGCGCCCTCGTCCAGGAAGGGTGGGCCACCGACCTGCGCGATGCCTTCGACCGCTACCTCGGCAACGGGCGCCCCGCGTTCGTGGCCAAGGACCGGCTGACGATGGCCGAGGCCGTGGCCATGATCCACCGCGCCGGCGGCATCGCCGTCATGGCGCACCCCGGCCACACGGGCACCCTCGAGCGGCTCGCGTCGCTGGCCGCGATCGGCATGGACGGCGTCGAGGTGCTGCATCCCAGCCACGGCGCCGACGACGTGGCCCGTCTGCGCACCGTGGCCGATCATCTGGGGCTGCTGCCCAGCGGCGGCTCCGACTGGCATGGGTCCGACGACGGGCTGCGCACACTGGGCTCGATGCGCGTACCGCGCGAATGGCTCGATCGCCAGGACGTCCACCTGACGGCCAGAGCGGTCAGCGGCGCGCGGTAGCGGGCGCACACGGGAGGAACGATGGAACTGCGCGAACGGGTGACGCTCGTGACCGGCGCCGGCAGGCGCGTGGGACGGGCCATCGCCGTCGGGCTCGGGGAGCGCGGCATGCGCGTTGCCGTCCATTACCACGGGTCCGAGAACGACGCGGCGGAAACCGTGCGCCTCGTTCGGGCCGCGGGCGGCGAAGCCGACGCGTTCCGCGCCGATCTCGCCGACCCCACGGCCGCCGCTCCCCTCGTCCGCGCGGTCGTCGCCCGGTTCGGCGCCCTCGACGTGCTGGTCAACTCGGCGGCGATCATGGAGCGCACCCCGTTCGGCGAAACGACCGCCGAGCAGTGGGACCGCATCTTCGCGCTCAACCTGCGCGCCCCGTTCCTGCTGGCACAGGCCGCGGCCGCGCCCCTGGCGCGCGCCCGCGGCGCGATCGTGAACATCGCCGACCTGGCGGCGTTCGAAACCTGGCCCGCGTACGTGCCGCACGGCCTGTCCAAGCACGGCGTCGTACGGCTCACCGAATCGCTGGCCCGCGTCATGGCGCCCTCGGTGCGCGTGAACGCCGTCGCCCCCGGCACCGTGCTGCTCCCCGCGGAGTGGACCGAGGCCGATGCCGAGCGCCTGCGCGCCACCACGCCGCTCGGACACCACGGGTCACCGGACGACGTCGTGCAGGCCGTGGCGTACCTGCTCTCGGCGGACTTCGTCACCGGCCAGACGATCGTCGTCGACGGCGGCCGTCGTGTCCGCGGCTGATCGGCCGCTCGCCGATCGGCCCACCTTCGGCCGCATCACGGTGGTCGGCGGCGGGTGCTACGGCGGGTACTACGTGCGCCAAGTGCGGCGCGCCGTGGCCGCCGGCGCGCTGCGGTGCGCCGGTGTGACCGTGGTGGACCGGAACCCAGCGTGTCCGGTGGCGCGCGAGAACGGCGGCGGCGATTCCCTGGTGCGCGTGGAGATCGCCGACTGGCGCGCGTACTTCGCGCGCTATCTGACGTCGGCGCGCGGCGCGCCCGACGCGGCGAACGACGCCATCGTGCCGTCGCCCCTCATGCCGCACCTGCTCCGCGACTGGCTGGTCGACGCGGCGCGCGCGCGATGGCCGGATCGCGACGTGCGCGTGGCGCCGCTGGCGGCCGCGCCGCCGGTGCCGTGGGAGCGCGCCGCGCCCGACGGCACGCGGTACGTGAGCTTCGCCACGTGGATGTGTCCCATCAACTGCATCGAGCCGGCCGTGTGCCCGCACACCCGGGGGCCGCGCGATTGGAGCCTGGCGCCCACCATTCGCGCCTACGCCGGCGGTCTGCCGGGCGCGAGCGCCGCGCTCGCGCCGCTGCTGTTCTCGTGCACCCACCGCGCCTACGGCGTCGGCATGATCGACGTGCGTGACGTGCTCGCCGCCGACGCGACCATCGCCGCGCTGGGCGCAGCCGGCGCGGCGGTGGACGTGCTGGTCGGCACCGTCTCGCACTGCCACGGGGCGCTCAGCCGCGTCGTGGTCGCTGCGGCCGGCGCGCCGACGCCCGCGTAGCCGCGCGGGCCGTCGCCCCACGGTTCCCCTGGCCGGGCAAACCGGCGAGATTCCAAGCCATGGCAACGCGGGCGCGCGGTCACGGCGCGCCTGCCCAATCCGTGAGGGTGCAGTGGCCCAGACCCACGAATACGAAGTCGTGATCGTCGGCGCCGGACCGGCCGGCCTGTGCGCGGGGATGTACGCCGGTCGCGGCATGTTGAAGGCGGTGATCCTCGAACGCGGCGCCCCCGGCGGCGAGCTGCTCAACACGGAGTTGATCGAAGACTATCCCGGCTTCGAGCACATCCTCGGCTACGAGTTGGCCCAGAAGTTCGCCGACCACGCCACCCGGTTCGGCGCCGAGTTGCGTACCGGCGTCCGCGTCTCGACCGTGAAGCGGCGCGACGACGGCCAGTTCGAGACGATCACCGACGGCGGCGACGTCTACGTCTCGCCCACGGTGATCGTTACGGCGGGGGGTACGCCCGTGAAGCTCGGCATTCCCGGCGAGCAGGAGTATTGCGGCAAGGGCGTGTCGTACTGCGCGGTGTGCGACGGCGCGTTCTTCCGCGGGCACACGATCGCCGTCGTCGGCGGCGGCGACGCCGCGGTCGAGGAGGCCGACTACCTGACGCGCTACGCGGACCGCGTGTATCTCCTGCACCGGCGCCACGAGTTGCGGGCGTCGAAGATCCTCCAGGAGCGCGCCTTCGCCAACCCGAAGATCGAGTTCGTCTGGAACACCGTCGTCGACCGCGCCGTGGGCGACGACGCGGGGCTGTTGCACCACCTCGAGGTGCGCCACGCGGTCACCGGCGCGCGGCGCGACCTCGAGGTGACGGGCCTGTTCGTCTTCGTCGGATTCAAGCCCAACACCGGCATCATCGCCGAGCACGTGGACCACGACGAATTCGGGTACCTGCGCACCGACGGGAGCATGCAGACCTCGGTGCCCGGCCTGTTCGCGGCCGGCGACGTGCGGGTGCAGGTCACGCGCCAGGTGACCACGGCCGTGGGCGACGCCACCACGGCGGCGATCGCGGCCGAGAAGTACCTCAAGGCGCGCGCCGACGCGGCCACTCCCGTGGGCGCGGCGTAAGGCGGCGGGCCGCATGACCACGATCCGCTCCGTGACGGTCGGCCCCTTCCAGGAGAACAGCTATTTGGTGGTGGACGACGCCGCGGGGCGCGCCGTGCTCGTCGACCCGGGTGACGAGCCCGATCGCCTGCTCGATCTGGTGGCCCGGTCGGGCGCCACGCTCGACGCCATCTGGATCACGCACGCCCACCCCGACCACGTGGGCGGCATCAACGGCGTGCGGCGCGTGCTCCCCGTGCCGGTGTATCTGCATCCGCTCGACCGCCCCGTGTTCGACGCGGCGGCCGCGGCGGCGGCGGCCTTCGGCGTGCCGCTCGAACAGCCGGACGCTCCCGACCGCACCCTCGCCGAGGGCGACGTGCTGTCCGTGGGCGCGTCGCGCTTCCAGGTGCTCCACACGCCGGGGCACGCGCCGGGCCACGTGATCTTTGTCGGGTCCGGGGTCGCGCTGGTCGGCGATCTGCTGTTCCGCGGGTCGGTGGGGCGCACCGACCTCCCGTACTGCGACGCCGACGCCATGGAGGCGTCGCTCGCCCGCGTCAGCGCGCTGCCGGGCGACACGATCGTCTACCCCGGCCACGGCCCGTCGACGACGATCGCCGAGGAACTGGCCGAGAACCCGTTCCTCAACGGCACCGCGATGCCGGTGCGGCGGTGACCGTCACGCGCCGCGGCGCCGGCCTGGCGCAGATCGCCGCCTCGGCGTTCTGGCTCGGGGCGGCGCTGCTGCTCGCCGCCGCCGTGGCGCCGGCCGCGTTCGCCGCGCTGCCCTCCACGAGCCTGGCGGGCGACGTCGTGGGGCGCGTGCTGCCCGTCGTGTTCTGGGCGGGCATGGCCCTGTTCGCCGCCGTCATGGTGCTGGGCGTCTGGACCGACGCCGCCTCGCGGTACAAACCCCGCCTGCTGGCCGCCGCGGTGGGTGGCACGGCCTGCATGATCGCCCAGCTCGTGGTCGATCCCATGATCGCGCGCGTCCGCGCGCGGGCCCACGGCCCGGTGGACGCCCTCGCCGCCGCCGACCCGCTGCGCGTGGCGTTCGGCCAGCTCCACCTGATCAGCGTCGTCCTGCTCGGCGTGGCCATGCTCGCCGCCGCCGCGGTGCTCGTTCTCGCGCTGCGCGGGCAGCGCGAATCATGAACTTTCGCATATCGTCCTGTCGGCTTCCCTGACCGTGCCTCCTGCCATGACGCCCTCCACTCGCACCGAAAAGGATCCCCTCGGCCCACTCGACGTGCCGGCCGATGCCTATTACGGCGTGCAGACCCAGCGCGCCCTCGAGAACTTCCCGATCAGCGGGCTCAAGCCGCTCCCGGAGTTCGTCCGGGCCGTGGTCTGGATCAAGAAGGCCGCCGCCCTCACGCACAAGGAGACGGGGCGCCTCGACGCCGCGCTCGCCGACGCCATCGTGGCCGCCGCCGACGAAGTGCTGGCCGGCAAGTTCGACGCCCAGTTCGTGGTCGACGTCTACCAGGCCGGCGCCGGCACCTCGCACAACATGAACGTCAACGAGGTGCTCGCCAACCGCGCCAACGAACTGCTGGGCGCCGCGCGCGGCGCGTACAAACCGGTGCATCCCAACGACCACGTCAACATGGCGCAGTCCACCAACGACGTGATCCCCACCGCCATCCGCCTCGGCGCCCTCGACCTGCTGCCCGGCCTCGAGCGCGCGTTCGGCGCCCTGCGCGACACGCTCGCCGCCAAGGGGCGCGAATTCGACGACGTCCTCAAGTCGGGGCGCACCCACCTGCAGGACGCCATGCCGATCCGCCTCGGCCAGGAATTCGGCGCCTACGCCGGCACGATCGACCGCAACCTGGCGCGCGTCCGGCAGGCCGCCGACTACCTGCGCGACCTCGGCATCGGCGGCAGCGCCGTCGGCACCGGCGTGAACGTCGAGCCCGAATATCCGGCGCTGATGACCAGGTACCTGCGGCAGATCACCACGCTCGACCTCCGCGCCGGCCAGGACCGCTTCCAACTCATGCAGAGCATGGGCGACGCCGCGGCGTTCTCGCGCGGCCGTCCGGGTGCTCGCCCTCGACCTGAGCAAGATCGCCAGCGACCTGCGCCTCATGGCCAGCGGCCCGCGCACCGGGCTCGACGAGATCGTGCTCCCCGCCGTGCAGCCGGGATCGTCGATCATGCCCGGCAAGATCAATCCGTCGGTGCCCGAGATGGTCAACCAGGTGTGCTTCCAGGTCGTGGGCAACGACGCCTGCGTTGCCGCGGCCGCCGAGCACGGCCAGCTCGAGCTCAACGTCATGATGCCGGTCATCGCCCACAACGTGATGTTCTCGATGATCATCCTCACCAACGCCGCCGCCGTGCTCGACCGGCGCTGCGTGGCCGGCATCGCCGCCAACCGCGAGCAGTGCGCCTACTGGCTGGAACGCTCGGCTGCGCTGGCCACCGCGCTCGCCCCCAGCATCGGCTACGCCAAGGCCGCCGAGATCAGCAAGCGGTCGGTCAAGGAAGGGGTGCTCATCCGCGAACTCGTCGATCGCGAGCGGGTGCTGCCCCCAGCCGAGATCGCCGAGGTGCTGGACCTACGCAAGATGACCGAAATCGGCGTGCCGGGCGGCGCGCACGGCGGCGGCTGATCGCCCGCGCCCCTTTCCGCGGCGCCCCCGGGGCGTTAACCTCCACGGGTGCGTATCACGACTCTGGCCGAATACGGCGTGATCTGCGCGCTTCACTTGGCGAAGCGCACCGATGAGGGGCCCGTGACGGGCCGCGACATCGCGGACCGCGAACGGCTGCCGGTGGACTACGTGGAGCAGATCCTCCTCCGCCTGCGCCGCGCCGGCATCGTGCGGAGCACGCGCGGGGCGCGCGGCGGGTACGCGCTCGCCCGGCCGGCCGCCGAGATCAGCGTCCGCGACGTCATCGCGGCGTCCGAACTCACCACCTTCGACCTGCACTGCGTGTCGCACCCGGTGGGTGAGGAGCGGTGCTCCGCGTCGCAGGACTGCAGCATCCGGCCGGTGTGGCTCATGCTCCAGCAGCGGATCGACGAGGTGCTCGAAGGCGTGCACCTCGCGGATCTGCTGCACGGGGAAGACGAGGTCCGCGCGCGGGTGGGGCTGCCCGAGTTCGCCGACGTCGATCGCGGGCGCGCGCTCCCCGTGTTGCTGAACGGCTGAGCCGACCGCCGCGGGCGACCCCTCCATGCCGATCTTCGGACGGTGGAGAGCCGAGCGCCAGATGCACGAGCGCGCCGAACGGTTCGTGGCGCGGCTCAACGCCGACCCCGATCGCGCCGACGTCGCCTGGCTCGCGGAGATCGCCACGCGCGGCGACGCCGATCACGCCGCCTGGGAATTGCGCTACGCGCGGCGCGCCCTCGGTCTGGTGAGCGCCCAGCGCGACGCCCTCGACGATCGCACCGGGGCCGAAGTGGCCCACGCCATGGCCGGGGCCTTCGAGCGCGATCGGAACATCGGGCGCGACCGCCTCGACCTGGCGCACCGCCAGTTCAATGCGCGGCTGAGCGCGTACCGCGACGCGGTCGGGGCGCGGGTCACCGCCGCCACGCCCGCCCGGCTCGGACGCACCCTGCTCGCGTTCGCCGGCGGGTCGTTTCGCGACGTCGACGCCAACGTCACGCGCGCCGGCGACCTGCTCGCCGGCTACCTCCAGACGGCCAACGATTCGCTCCGCGAACTCTTCGGCGCGGCGTCGCTGCCCGAGCACGTGCCCCCGTCCGCGATCGAGCGCCACTGAACGCCGCCACGCGCAGAAGGGCCCGTTCCGGACGGAACGGGCCCCTCATGAAACGCCAGTGCCGAAGGCGGGACTCGAACCCGCACGGGCTTGCGCCCACTGGCTCCTGAAGCCAGCGCGTCTACCAGTTCCACCACTTCGGCGGGAACACGGATATTATTGACGGCTGACCATGAAGTCAACGAACGAAGCCGGCGACACTGTCCCGATCGCGAAGAACAAACGCGCCCGCCACGACTATCACATTCTGGAGACGTGGGAGGCGGGCCTCGTGCTGACCGGCACCGAGGTGAAATCGCTGCGCGACGGCAAGGCCCAGCTCGTCGACGCGTACGGCATCGTGAAGGACGGCGAGGTCTACCTGCTCAACCTCCACATTTCGCCGTACAAGCAGGGCAGCTACAACAACCACGAGCCCACCCGGACCCGCAAACTGTTGCTCCACAAGCGCCAGATCCGTCGTCTTATTGGCGCGGTGGAGCGCGAGGGGCTCACCCTCGTGCCGCTCGACCTGTATTTCACGCACGGAGTGGCCAAGGTGACGCTGGCGCTGGGCAAGGGCAAGAAGCTGCACGACAAGCGCGAGACGGCCAAGGCGCGCGACGCGGAACGCGAGATGGCCCGCGCGGGGCGCGCCCGATGATCGCCATCGCGCTCGCCGCGTTCCAGCTCGCGGCCGCCGCGCCGCCCGTGCGCCCCGCGCCCACGGCCGACCGGGCGAATGCCCCGCGCGCCGCGGTGCCGCCCGGCGGCCCGCCCATGCTGCAAGGCGCCGCGCCCGCCGTCGTCGTCGTCGACGCCGGACACGGCGGCATCGACAACGGCATGAGCGGCCCCATCGGCGGGCGGAACAAGATCTACGAGAAGAACATCACCCTGCAGGTGGCGCTCCGGCTCGGCGCCGCCCTCCAGGCGCGCGGTGTCAAGGTGGTCTACACGCGCACCACCGACACGCTCATCGACCTCTACGACCGCGGGCCCATCGCCAACCGCGCCCACGGCGACCTGTTCATCTCGATCCACGTCAATGCGTCCAATCCCAAGTGGAAGGACGCCGCGACGGCGCGCGGCTACGAGACCTACTTCCTGTCCGAAGCGAAAACGGAGGACGCGCGGCGCGTGGAGGCCATGGAAAACTCGGCCGCGCGCTTCGACACCGGCGACAGTCTCAAGCCGGGCGACCCGCTCAGCTTCATCCTCAGCGACATGCAGCAGAACGAGCACCTGCGCGAGTCGATGAAGCTGGCCGACGACGTGCAGCAACAGCTGGGCGACGTCGAACCGGGCCCGGACCGCGGCGTGCAGCAGGCGGACTTCGTCGTGCTGCGCACGGCGTTCATGCCCGCCGTGCTCGTCGAGATTGGCTTCGGCACCAACCCACAGGAGGCCGCGTTCATCGCCAGCGCGCGGTCCCAGGCCAGGCTGGCCGACGCCATCGCCGACGCGGCCGTGGACTATCTCAACGGCTATCGAGCGGGCGTGAACGGCGTGGCCGACCGCGTGGCGGGCGGCCATCGATGAGCCTCGAGTCCGCGCTTCGCGTCAGCGCTGCCGGACTCGACTTCCAGAACCCCATCGTGCTTGCCGCCGGCACGGCCGGCTACGGGCACGAGCTGGCCAGCGTCACCGATCTGGCGGCCCTCGGCGGACTGGTCACCAAGGCGGTGAGTCTCGCGCCGCGCGCCGGAGCGAACGCGCCGCGCGTGGCCGAGTTCGACGGCGGCATGATCAACGCCGTCGGCCTGGCCAACCCGGGCGTGGACGAGGTGTGCCGCGCGCATCTGCCCTGGCTGGCCGCTTCGCTCCCCGGCACCCGCAAGCTGGTCAACGTGGTCGGCTTCGAGGTCGGCGAATTCGCCGACGTGGTGCGGCGGCTGGAGGCGAGCGGGCACGCGGGCTCGGCGATCGACGGCTACGAACTGAACGTGAGCTGCCCGAACACGAGGGCCGGCGGGATGGAGTTCGGCGCTGACGACGCGGCGCTCTCGGCGGTGATCGGCGGCGCGCGCCGCGCCACGGTGCGGCCGTTATTCGTCAAACTCTCGCCGGCGCTGCCCGACGTCGCGCGGACGGCCCGCGTGGCCGTCGAGGCGGGGGCCGACGGGATCACGGTGGTCAACACGATCCCGGGACTGGTGGTGGACGTCGAAGCACGCCGGCCCGCGCTGGGATTCGGCACGGGCGGGGTGAGCGGGGCGGCCATTCTCCCCGTGGGCGTGCTCGCCACGTGGAAGGTCACGCGCGCCGTGCCGGTGCCGGTGATCGGGCTCGGGGGGGTGCGCACCGCCACGGACGCCGTGCAGTACGTGCTGGCCGGGGCATGGCTGGTGGGCATGGGCACCGCGGCGTTGCGCGATCCGCGCCAGCCGGAGCGGGTGGTGCGCGATCTCGCCCGCTGGTGCGCCGGGCACGGCGTGTCGGACCTCGCTAGTATTCGCGGAACCCTGCACTGGCCCACATGACGCTGCCCATCGTCGCGCTCGATGTCTCGACCACGGCCGAAGCGCTCGCCACGGTCGAGCGGCTCGGCGATCTGTGCGGGTTCTACAAGGTGGGGCTGCAGCTGTTCACGGCGGAGGGGCCGAACGTGGTCCGCGCGTTGCGCGACCGCGGGGTCGACGTCTTTCTCGACCTCAAGTTGCACGACATTCCGAACACCGTCCGCCAAGCGGTGGCCCGGGCCGCGGCCCACGGGGCGCGCCTGGTGACCGTCCACGCCGCCGGCGGACGGGCCATGTTGGCCGCGGCGCAGGACGCGGTGGGGGCGGCGGGGGGCGGGTGCCGGTTGCTCGGCGTCACGGTGCTCACGTCGCTCGACGGGGCGGCACTGGCCGCGGCGTGGGGGCGCTTGCCGGAGTCGGTCGACGTGCGCGCCGAAGTGCTGCGGCTGTCCGGGGAGGCCGCGGGGGCGGGGCTGCACGGCGTGGTGTGCAGCGGGCACGAGGCGGCGGCCGTGTGCGACCGGTTCGGCGGGCGTCTGGCGACACTGGTGCCGGGGGTGCGGCTGTCCGGTGGTGTGGCGCACGACCAGGCGCGGGTGGTGACGCCGGGCGAGGCGGCTGCGGCGGGCGCGGCGTACGTGGTGCTGGGGCGAGCCGTGACGGCGGCGGACGACCCGCGGGCGGCCATGGGGCGGGTGCTCTCGGATTTGGCGGGCGCCGGGCGGGCGCAGGCCTGAGGGCGGGTCGTGCGGGGGCCCAATTGGCGTGCCCCTGCGGCTTGCGTCAAGTCAAGGCCCCGGCTACTCTTAAGGTCTGGCCAGGAATTCCTGGATATCTGTCTTCGTCCGGACCGGAGCTTCCGTGAAAGTACGTAGCAGCGTCAAGCCGATCTGCGAGCATTGCAAGGTGGTCAAGCGGAACGGCGTGATCCGCATCATTTGCAAGCGCAACCCCAAGCACAAGCAGCGGCAGGGCTGATCTATGGCGCGTATCAGCTGGAGTCGATCTCCCTCGTGAGAAGAAGGTCGAGGTCGGCCTGACCTATATCTATGGCATCGGCCGCCAGACGGCCGCCGCCATCGTCGCAGAAGGCCGGCATCGACGCGGCGTTGCGCGTGCGCGACCTGTCCGACGCCGACGTCAACAAGCTGCGTCAGGTGATCGAGCGCGACCACAAGGTCGAGGGCGCGCTGCGCACCGAGGTGGCGATGAACGTCAAGCGCCTGATGGACATCGGCTCGTATCGCGGCATCCGTCACCGGCGCGGCCTGCCCGTGCGCGGCCAGCGGACGCACACCAACGCCCGCACCAAGAAGGGGCCGCGCCGCGCGATCGCGGGCAAGAAGAAGGTGACCAAGTAATCATATGGCGACTGGCAAGAAGACCAAGCGCGTCGTGGAGGCGGAAGGCATCGCCCACGTCAACGCGACGTTCAACAACACGATGATCACGATCACCGACGCGCACGGCAACGCCGTGTCCTGGGGCTCGTCGGGCAAGGCCGGCTTCAAGGGCTCGAAGAAGTCGCACCCCGTTCGCCGCCACCGTGGCCGTCCGAGCAGTGCGCGCGCGAAGCGCTCAGCGCTCGGCGTGCGCGCGCGTGCACGTGCGCGTGCAGGGTCCGGGCAGCGGCCGCGAGTCGGCCATCCAGGCGCTGGCCTCCGCCGGCCTGCAGGTCAAGTCGATCAAGGACGTCACGCCGATTCCGCACAACGGCTGCCGTCCGCCCAAGCGTCGGAGGGTCTGAGCCATGGTCGGTATACTGGGACCCAGCTGCCGCCAGTGCCGGCGTGAAGGCACCAAGCTGTTCCTCAAGGGCACCAAGTGCTTCACCGAGAAGTGCCCCGTCGAGCGCCGCCCGTACGCGCCCGGCCAGCACGGCCAGAGCACGGCGCGCCGCCGCAAGGCGTCGGAGTACGCCAAGCAGCTGCGCGAGAAGCAGAAGATCAAGCGCATCTACGGGCTGGGCGAACAGCAGTTCCGCAACATGTTCGAGAAGGTGTCGTCGCTGCCGGGCATCACGGGCCACAACCTGCTGGCCAGCGCTCGAGAGCCGCCTCGACAACCTCGTCTACCGGATGGGGTTCGCGGCCAGCCGCAAGGCGGCGCGCCAGCTCATCCGCCACCGCCACGTCGAGGTGAGCGGCAAGATCGTGGACGTCGCCAGCTATCAGCGTGCAGCCGGGCCAGGAAGTGCGCGTGCGCGAGAAGTCGCGCGAGCTGACGTTCGTGCAGGCCGCACTGGAGCAGTCGGGTCGCGGCGGCGCGCTGTCGTGGCTCGCCGTGGACAAGGACACCTTCAGCGGCCGGATGCTCGAGCGCCCGTCGCGCCCGAACATCCCGATCGCGGCGCAGGAGCAGCTGGTCGTGGAGTTGTACTCGAAGTAGCGAGTACCGAGAGCGCGGAGTACCCGAGCGCCCGCAGTCACCGTACTGCTCCTCGTACCCTCGTACCGGCGAGGCCGTGGCCTGGGGCGTTGCAGTGCAACGGGTCGGGACCCTAACTCCCATTCGAGCTTGCCGCGCGTTAGGGGCGGGGCAGGGCGACGCCGGATGCGTTCCCGGTCGGACCGAGGTATCAACACATGATTATGAGCAATACGATCGACCTTCGCGGACTCGTCCGCCCGCAGCTCGTCGAATCGACGAAGCGCGATGACAATCCGAACGTGGCAGAGTTCCGCCTCCAGCCGCTCGAGCGCGGCTTCGGGCACACGCTCGGCAACGCGATGCGGCGCATGCTGCTGTCGTCGCTCCGCGGCTCGGCCGTGTGGGCCTTCCGCATCGACGGCGTGGTGCACGAGCACCAGACCATCGCCGGCGTCGTCGAGGACGTGCACCAGATCATCGGCAACCTCAAGACGCTCACGCTCATGCTCGACGACGAGGTGGAGGAGGCGGTGGTCCACATCGCCAAGTCCAAGGCCGGCGTCGTGACCGCGGCCGACATCCAGGCCGGCGAGCGGCGTGCGCGTCATCGACCCGTCGCACCACATCCTCACGCTGCAGGATGACCGCGACCTGACCATGGACCTGTACGTCAACAAGGGCCGCGGCTACGTCGAGGCCGACCAGCACCCGCTCGACCGCGGCCGCCCGGTCGACCTCGTGCGCATCGACGCGATCTACAACCCCGTCCGCCGCGCCAACTTCTCGGTGGCCGAGACCCGCGTCGGACAGCGCACCGACTACGACCGGCTCACGCTCACCGTCGAGACCAACGGCACGATCGCGCCCTCAGAGGCCGTGAGCTACGCCGCCGCGCTGGCCCAGTCGCACTTCCAGTACTTCGTGGACTTCGGCTCGCACACCTCGGCTCCGCTCGTGCCCTCGGCCGAGTCGACCGACGCCGACGCGGCGCGCCTGGCCCAGCTCCTCAAGACGCCGATCGACGACCTCGAGCTGTCGGTGCGGTCGGTGAACTCGCTCAAGAACTCCAGCATCCGGTCGCTCGGCGACCTGGTGCGGCAGACCGAGAGCCAGATTCTGCAGGTCAAGAACTTCGGCAAGAAGTCGCTCCAGGAGATCGCCGATCTGCTCGAGCGCGAAGGATTGAATTTCGGGATGCGGTTCGAGGAGAACGGCGACGGGGTGCGCGTGCTCGATTGGGGCACGCCGCCGAGCCGGGCTGCTGCTGCGGCGCCCGACGACATGGAGGAGTAGGCCATGCGGCATGCCAACGCCGGGCGCGCGCTGCGCCGCACCGGTGAACAGAAGCGCGCGCTGATGCGCAACCTCGCCACCTCGCTCATCGAGCAGGGCGCGATCGAGACGACCGAAGCGAAGGCCAAGGAACTGCGGCCCTTCGTGGAGAAGCTGATCACCAAGGCCAGGACGGGCACGCTCCACGCGCGCCGCTGGCCGGCACGTGACATTTCCAAGCGGGCCGCGGCCGACAAGCTGTTCCAGGAACTGGGGCCGCGCTACGCCAAGCGGCCCGGCGGATACACGCGCATCCTCAAGACCGGCCACCGCAAGGGTGACGGGGCCGAGATGGCGCGCATCGAGCTGATCGAGGGCTGAACCATGGCAATCCAGAGACACCGCTGCTACTCGTGCGGCAAGGGCGTGGCCTTCGGGAACAACGTGTCCCACGCCAACAACAAGACGCGCCGCACCTGGAAGCCCAACCTCCAGGTGGCCCGCATCGTGGGGCCCGACGGCAAGATCGTCAAAGTCAAAGTCTGCACGCGCTGCCTGCACGCCGGCAAGATCAAGCGGGCGCCGCGCGGCAACGCGGCGTGACCCGTGACGCCGGCGGTCGCGAGCAGGGGGGAACCGCACCGCGGCTCCCCCCTTTTTTTGTCGGACGGTAAAACTGTCGGAGGGTAGGACGGTCGGACCGACACCCGCCATTCACGCGCCTCCGTCCCGCTGTGCTACTGTCCAACTGTCATACTGTCCGACTGGCCTTCTGTCTCACCGTCCTTCTGCCCACTCCGTCCCATGCCCACCGCGCTGATCACCGGCATCACCGGACAGGACGGCTCCTACCTCGCCGAGTTCCTGCTCGACAAGGGCTACCGCGTCGTCGGCATCGTCCGCCGCAGCTCGACCACGCCCTACGAGCGCATCGCGCACCTCATCGATCGCGTCGAGCTCGTCTCCGCCGACCTGCTCGACCAGACCTCGCTCACCGACGCGATCGGCGACTGCCGGCCCGACGAGGTGTACAACCTCGCCGCCCAGAGCTTCGTCCAGACCTCCTGGACGCAGCCCGTGCTCACCGGCGAGTTCACCGCCCTCGGCGTCACGCGCATGCTCGAGGCGATCAAGAAGGCGGCGCCCAAGGCGCGCTTCTACCAGGCCAGTTCGAGCGAGATGTTCGGCAAGGTGCGTCGAGTCGCCGCAGACCGAGACCACGCCGTTCTACCCGCGCAGTCCGTACGGCGTGGCCAAGGTCTACGGCCACTGGATCACCGTGAACTACCGCGAGAGCTTCGGCCTCTACGCGGTGTCGGGCATCCTGTTCAACCACGAGAGCCCGCGCCGCGGCCTCGAGTTCGTGACCCGCAAGGTCACCGACGGCGTCGCGCGCATCAAGCTCGGGCTGGCCAAGGAACTGCGGCTGGGCAACCTCGATGCGCGGCGCGACTGGGGCTTCGCCGGCGACTACGTCGACGCCATGTGGCGCATGCTGCAGCAGGACACGCCCGACGACTACGTCATCGGCACCGGGCACACCTGGTCGGTGCGGCAGCTCTGCGAGCGCGGCGTTCAAGGCCGTGGGGCTCGACTACCGCGACTACGTGGTCCAGGATCCGACGGTTCCTCCGCCCCGCCGAGGTCGACCTGCTGGTGGCGGACCCCGGCAAGGCGCGGCGCGTGCTCGGCTGGGAGCCGCGGGTGGGCTTCGAGGAGCTCGATCGACATGATGGTCCGGGCCGACATGGACCGGCACGCCCCGCTCGGCCGGAAGTGACCGGGCGCGCGCTCGTCACGGGCGGGGGCGGGTTCGTCGGCCAGTGGATCGGCCGCGCGCTCCTTGGCCGGGGGTGGGAGGTGTACGCCGCGGGCGATGGGCCCGCCCGGCACGCGGGTGCTGAGCGACGCCGAGCATCGGGCGATCCACTGGGTGCGCATGGACGTGCGGTCGCGTCAGGACGTGGCGGCCGCGCTCGACGAGAGCGCGTCCCGAGGCGATCGTGCACCTGGCGGGCATCAGCTACCGTGCCCAGCGCCGCCGACGCCCCGGCCGAAGCCTGGTCGGTGAACGTCGTGGGCGCCGTGACGCTGCTCAGCGAGGTGGCGCGGCGGCGCGCCGCGGGCACCCTCGATCCGCGCGTGCTCGTGGTGGGAAGTGCGCAGCAGTACGGACGCCACGACGCGGCCGACCTGCCGCTGGTCGAGACGGCCGAGCAGCGCCCGCTCACCGTCTACGCCGCGTCCAAGGCGGCCCAGGAGGTCGCCGCGCTCCAGGCGTTCCGGGCCGACGGCGTCCAGTTGGTCGCCACGCGCAGCTTCAACCACTCCGGCGTGGGGCACGACGATCACTTCCTGCTCCCGGCGCTGGTCCGGCGGGTGCTCGCCATCCGGCGGGGGGCGCGCGACACGATCCACATCGGAAACGGCGACACGATTCGCGATTATCTTCACGTGGCGGACGTGGTGGACGCCTATCTGGCCCTGCTCGACCGGGGCGTGGCCGGCGAGGTCTACAACGTGTGCAGCGGGATCGGGGTGGGCGTGCGGGAGTTGACCGAGTGCGTGCTCGACCGGGCCGGGGTGGCGGCCGACATCGCCAGCGACCCCGCGCTGCAGCGCGCGTCGGACGTTCCGGCGCTCGTCGGCGATCCCACGAAGCTGATGCGGGCGACCGGGTGGCGCGCCCGGCGCACGCGCGACGACATCATCGACGATCTCTTCCATGCCGCGACGCTCTGACATCCACCGCATTCTCGTCATCGGCTCCGGCCCGATCGTGATCGGGCAGGGCGCGGAGTTCGACTACTCGGGCACCCAGGCGGCCAAGGCGCTGAAGGAGGAGGGCTACGAGGTCATCCTCGTGAACTCCAACCCGGCCACGATCATGACCGACCCGGAGGTGGCCGATCGCACGTACATCGAGCCGGTGACGCCGGAGTTCGTGGAGCTGATCATCGAGCGCGAGAAGCCCGACGCGCTGCTGCCTACGATGGGTGGGCAGACGGCGCTCAACGTGGCCATGGCGCTGGCCCAATCGGGAGCGCTGGCACGGCACGGCGTGGAGCTGATCGGCGCCAAGGAGCGCGCGATCGCGATCGCCGAGGACCGCAAGCTGTTCGGCGAGGCGATGCGGCGCATCGGGTTGGCCGTGGCCCAGGGCGGCATCGCGACCACGCTCGGACGAGGCGCTCGACGATCGTCGAGGACACCGGGTTTCCGGCGATCATCCGCCCGTCGTACACGCTCGGCGGCACCGGGCGGCGGCATCGCGTACAACCGCGAGGAGTTCGAGGACATCGTGCGGCGCGGGCTCGACGAGTCGCCCACGACCCAGGTGCTCATCGAACGCAGCGTGATCGGGTGGAAGGAGTTCGAGCTCGAGGTGATGCGCGACCACGCCGACAACGTGGTCATCGTCTGCTCGATCGAGAACCTCGATCCGATGGGCGTGCACACCGGCGACTCGATCACCGTGGCGCCGGCCATGACGCTCACCGACCGCGAGTACCAGGAGATGCGCGACGCCGCGGTGGCGATCATCCGCGAGGTGGGCGTGGAGGCCGGCGGGTGCAACATCCAGTTCGCGGTCAACCCGCGCGACGGCGAGATGCTCGTCATCGAGATGAACCCGCGCGTGTCGCGGTCCTCGGCGCTGGCGTCCAAGGCCACCGGGTTCCCGATCGCCCGCATCGGCGCCAAGCTGGCCGTGGGCTACCGTCTCGAGGAGATCCCCAACGACATCACGAAGACCACGCCGGCCAGCGTTCGAGCCGGTGCTCGACTACGTGGTGGTGAAGATCCCGCGTTTCGCGTTCGAGAAGTTCCCGGCCGCCAATCCGTATCTCACCACGCAGATGAAGTCGGTGGGCGAGGCGATGGCTATCGGCCGCACGTTCAAGGAGGCGCTGCAGAAGGGGCTCCGCGCGCTGGAGACGGGGCGCGCCGGGCTGGACCGTGGCGCCGCGGCCGGTGGACGACCGGCTGCCCGACGAGAGCGGCGCGGCGCTGCGCCGGCGCCCTGCGGCAGCCGACGCCGGAGCGGATCTTCCAGATCAAGCGCGCCTTCCTGAGCGGGATGTCGGTGGCCGACGTGGCCGACCTCACGGCGATCGATCCGTGGTTCCTGCAGCAGATGCACGAACTGGTGGACGCCGAGCGGTGGTATCGCGGGGCTCGGCGTCGGTGGGCGGCGTTCGAGATGCGCCGCATGAAGCGGATGGGGTTCTCCGACCGCCAGCTCGGCGCGCTCGCGCGGCGAGCCGGAGGACGCGGTCCGCGCGCGACGGTGGGCGCTCGGCGTGCGCCCGTCGTACAAGATGGTCGACACCTGCGCCGGCGAGTTCCCCTCGGCCACGCCGTATCTGTACAGCGTGCTACGACGAGGAGACCGAGGCGCCCGCAGAGCGGGCGGCCATCGGTGGTCATTCTGGGCAGCGGGCCCAACCGGATCGGGCAGGGGGTGGAGTTCGACTACTGCTGCGTGCGGGCCGCGATGGCGCTCCGCGAGCAGGGGTACGAGACGATCATGATCAACTCCAACCCCGAGACCGTGTCGACCGACTTCGACACGTCGCGACAAGCTCTACTTCGAGCCGCTGACCCTGGAGGACGTGCTGGAGATCGTGCAGCGCGAGCAGCCGGAAGGGCGTGATCGTGCAGCTCGGCGGCCAGACGCCGCTCAAGCTGACGCGTCCGCTCGAGGCGGCCGGCGTGAGGATCCTCGGCACGTCCCCCGACGCGATCGACATCGCCGAGGACCGCCGGCGGTTCGAGAAGATCGCGCGCGAGCTGGGGCTCACGCAGCCGCCCAACGGCACGGCGACCGAGCGTGGACGAGGCGCGTCGAGGCCGCCCGGCGGATCGGCTATCCGGTGCTCGTGCGCCCGTCGTACGTGCTCGGCGGGCGCGCCATGCAGATCGTGTACGACCCGGCGTCGCTGGAGCGACTACTTCGCGACGGCGGTGCACGTGTCGCGAGGAGCGCCCCGTGCTCATCGACCGGTTCCTCGAGGACGCGTTCGAGGTCGACGTCGACGCCATCTCCGACGGCGACGCGGGTCGTGATCGGCGGCGTCATGCAGCACATCGAGGACGCCGGCATCCACTCCGGCGACTCGGCGTGCGTGCTGCCGCCGTACCTGGTCGACCGAGCCCGACATGGAGGTGATGCGCGAGCAGACCGCGGCGATGGCGCGGGCGCTCGGCGTGGTGGGGCTGATCAACGTGCAGTACGCGATCAAGGACAGCGTGGTGTACGTGCTCGAGGTGAACCCGCGGGCCAGCCGCACCGTGCCGTTCGTCTCCAAGGCGATCGGCGTGCCGCTGGCCTCGCTGGCGGCGCGCGTGATGCTGGGCGAGACGCTCGACGACATCGGGTTCACCGAGGAGGTGGCGCCCGCCTACGTGTCGGTGAAGGAGGCGGTGTTCCCGTTCAGCAAGTTCCCGAGTACGGACCCCGTGCTCGGCCCCGAGATGCGGTCGACCGGCGAGGTGATGGGGATCGCGGACTCGTTCGGGACCAGCTTCGCCAAGGCGCAGCTCGCCGCGGGCAACGGGCTGCCGCTCGAGGGCACGATCCTCGTGACCGTGAACGACGCCGACAAGCCGACCGTGACGCCGATCGCGCGGCGGTTCCAGGAGATGGGGTTCCGGCTGCTCGCCACCGCGCGGCACGGCGCGCTACCTGCGCCAGCGCGGCATCCCGTGCGGACGCCGTGTTCAAGGTGCACGAGGGCCGCCCCAACTGCCATCGACCTGATCCTCAACGGCGACGTGCAGCTGCTGGTCAACACGCCGCTCGGCAAGCACGCCCAGACGGACGACTACACGCTGCGCCAGGCGGCGATCCGCAACCACGTGGCGTACACGACGACGATGTCGGCGGCCAGTGCCGCCGGCGACGCCATCCTCGCGCTCCGGTCGCGCCGCGCGGCGGTGAAGTCGCTCCAGGAATGGCTGGCCGAACTCCGGGTGGAAGCATGACCGACGCGCCGTTCATTCACGAATCCTCGTACGTGGACGCGGGCGCCCGGATCGGCGCCGGCACCCGCGTCTGGCACTTCTGCCACGTGCTGCGGCGGCGCCGTGATCGGCGCGCGGTGCAGCCTGGGGCAGAACGTCGTCGTGATGAACGGGGTCACGATCGGCGACAACGTGAAGATCCAGAACAACGTCTCGGTGTACGAGGGCGTGATCCTCGAGGACGACGTGTTCTGCGGGCCCTCGATGGTGTTCACCAACGTCATCAACCCGCGCAGCCACGTCATTCGCAAACACGAATACAAGACCACGCGCGTCAAGCGCGGGGCGTCGATCGGCGCCAACGCCACGATCGTGTGCGGCGTGACGCTCGGCGAGTACGCGTTCATCGGGGCCGGCGCGGTGGTCACCCGCGACGTGCCGCCCTACGCGCTGATCGCCGGCGTGCCGGGCCGCCGCATCGGCTGGATGTGCCGCTGCGGCGAGCGCCTGAGCGACGCCGGCGCCGGCCGCTGCCCGGCCTGCGGCACCACCTACGAGCGCCACGGCGACGGGATCCGTCCCCTCCCCGCGCCCGGTTCCTGAGGCGCCACCCATGACCCACCGGACCTTCGACATCGCGCTCGTCGGCTGCGGCCGCATCAGCCGGAACCACTTCGAGGCGATCGCCGGCACCGACGGCCTGCGCCTCGTCGCCGTGTGCGACATCGAGCCCGAACGGGCCCGGGCGGCCGGCGAGGAGCACGCGGTGCCCTGGTTCGCCTCGTACGAGGAGATGCTGGCCGGCGTCGCATGCGACATCGTCGCGCTGTGCACCCCGTCGGGGCTGCACGCGCCGCAGGGCATCGCCGCCGCGCGCGCCGGGCGGCACGTGTTCAGCGAGAAGCCGATGGCCACATCGCTGCGCGCCGCCGACGACCTCGTCGAGGCCTGCGACGCCGCCGGCGTCCATCTGTTCGTGGTCAAGCAGAACCGGCTCAATCCCCCCATCCAGCTCCTGCGTCGGGCGGTCGACAAGGGGCGGTTCGGCCGGATCTACATGGCCAACGTCACGGTGCGCTGGCAGCGCCCGCAGGAGTACTACGACGCCGCCCCCTGGCGCGGCACGTGGGAGTTCGACGGCGGCGCGATCATGAACCAGGCCTCGCACTACGTGGACCTGATGCAGTGGCTCGTCGGGCCCGTGGAGAGCGTGGTGGCCAAGACGGCCACCCAGGCCCGCCGGATCGAGGCCGAGGATTCCGGGCGCCGCCGTGCTCCGGTTCCGCTCGGGCGCCCTCGGGGTGATCGAGGTCACCGTGCTCACCTATCCCCGCAACCTCGAAGGCTCGATCACCATCCTCGGCGAAAAGGGCTCGGTGAAGATTGGCGGCACGGCCGTAAACCGGGTGGACCACTGGGCGTTCGCCGAGTACGACGACGACGACAAGCTCGTGGAATCCGTGAACACCAATCCGCCCAGCGTGTATGGGTTCGGGCACCTGGGGCTACTACGCCAACGTCCTCGGGGCCCTGCGCGGCGACGCCAAGCCCGAGACCGACGGCCGGGCGGGGCGGAAGTCGCTGGAACTGATCCTCGCCATCTACGAGTCCGCGAAGACGGGGGGATCGGTGCCGCTGCCGCTCAGGGGAGGGGGGTGAAGGAGAGTCCGACGGTCCGACCGTCGGATAGTCGGACAGCGCGGGGAAGGGTTCCCGAATTGACTCCGTCCCGGCTCCCAGTGAGCTTTCGTCATCGTTAAGAACTATCACGGCCCGGTTTCCGGGCATTGCCCAATCTGACCATGTCCGTTCCCCTGTTGGACTTGCGCGCCCAGCACGCGACGATCAAGGACGACGTCGTGAAGGTGCTGCTCGAGCTCGTGGACTCCCAACTGTTCATCCTTGGCGCGCCCGTGGAGCGGTTGGAGCGCGAGGTGGCGGAGCTGTCGCATACGCCGTACGCGGTGGGCGTGCGCGAGCGGCACCGACGCGCTCCTGCTGGCGTTGCGCGCGGTGGACGCGGGCCCCGGCGACGAGGTGATCACCACGCCGTTCACCTTCTTCGCCACCGCCGGCACGATCCACAACGTCGGCGCGACGCCGGTGTTCGTGGACATCGACCCGGCGACGTTCAACATTTCCGTGGACGCGATCGCCAGGCGCGATCACGCCCCAGACCAAGGCCATCATTCCGGTGGACCTGTTCGGCCAGATGGCCCCGATCGAGGAGATCCTGCGGGTGGCGAAGGGCGATCCCCGTGATCGAGGATGCCGCGCAGTCCATCGGCGCGCGCCGCATGATCGACGGCGAGTGGCGCATGGCGGGCGAGGTGGCCACGATCGGCACGTTCAGCTTCTTCCCGTCCAAGAACCTGGGCGGATACGGCGACGGCGGAATGATGGTGACGCGCGACCAGGCGCTGGCCCAGCGGCTCAAACGGCTGCGCATGCACGGCGGCGTCGCGGCAGTACTTCCACGACGAAGTGGGGTACAACAGCCGCCTCGACGCGTTGCAGGCGGCCGTGCTGTCGGCCAAGCTGCCGCACCTCGCCGGCGTGGAGCGCCAGGCGGCGCGCGAACGCGGCCTATTACACCAAGACGCTGGCCGGCGTGCCGCAGGTGCGGACGCCGGCGATCGACCCGGCCAACGAGTCGATCTTCAACCAGTACACGCTGCGCTGCGAGCGGCGCGACGAGCTGCAGGCGCACCTCAAGGCGCGCGGCATCGGCACGTCGGTGTACTACCCGTTGCCGCTGCATCTCCAGCCCTGCTTCGCGTACCTCGGGTATCAGGCCGGCGCGTGCCCGGAGTCGGAGCGGGCCGCGCGCGAAGTGCTCTCGCTGCCGATCTATCCCGAATTGACCGCCGCGCATGCTGGACGAGGTGGTGGCGGCGATTCGCGGCTTCTACGGAGCCTGACGTGTCGAAGCGCAGCGCTGCTCGATCGGATCGAACGCCGCCAGGCCGTGGTCGGGGTCATCGGCCTCGGGTACGTGGGGCTGCCGCTGGCGGTGGAGTTCGCCAAGGCCGGCCTGCGGGTGATCGGGTACGACATCAGCGATCGCGTGGTCGCGCTGCTCAACCGCGGCGAGTCGCACATCCAGGACGTGGCGGCGGCCGACGTGGCCGCGATGCTCGGCGCCGGCCGGTTCACGGCGACCGCGGACGAGGGGATGCTGGGCGGCACGGACGCCATCTCGATCGCCGTGCCGACGCCGCTCGTCAAGACGCGCGATCCCGACATGAGCTACATCATCGCGGCGGCCGAGACGATCGGCCGGCACGTGCACGCCGGCCAGCTGATCGTGCTCGAGAGCACGACCTATCCCGGCACGACGCGCGAGGTGATGCAGCCGATACTCGAGACAATCGGGGCTCACCGTGGGGACGGACGTCTTCCTGGCCTTCAGCCCGGAGCGGGTCGATCCGGGCAATCCGCGCGTTCCACACGCGCAACACGCCCAAGGTCGTGGGGGGCATCACGCCGGCCTGCGCCGAGGTCGCGGCGGCGCTCTATCGCGTGTGCATCGAAACGGTGGTCGAGGTGTCGAGCGCCGAGGCGGCCGAGCTGTCCAAGCTGCTCGAGAACACCTTCCGCTCGGTGAACATCGGGCTGGTGAACGAGATGGCGATCGTGTGCGACAAGCTGGGCGTGGACGTCTGGGAGGTGATCGACGCGGCGGCGACGAAGCCGTTCGGCTTCATGAAATTCACGCCGGGTCCGGGCATCGGCGGCCACTGCATCCCGCTCGACCCCCACTACCTGGCGTGGAAGATGCGCACGCTCAACTACAAGACGCGGTTCATCGATCTGGCGAGCGAGATCAACAGCCAGATGCCGGCGTAGTGGTCGAGAAGGTGGCGCAGGGGCTGAACGAGCGGCGCAAGGTCGGTGAACGGCAGTCGCGTGCTGGTGCTCGGCGTGGCGTACAAGAAGCGACATCGACGACCTGCGCGAGAGCCCGGCGCTCGACGTCATCCGCCTGCTCGAGGCGAGCGGCGCCGAGGTCGCGTTCCACGATCCGCACATCGCGCTCTACCGCGAGGACGGCCACGAGAAGTTCGGCGTGGCGCTCACCGACCGGGAGCTGGAGGCGGCCGACGCGGTGGTGATCGTCACCGACCACACGGCCATCGACTACCAGCGCGTGGTCGACCACGCCGACCTCGTGATCGACAGCCGCAACGCCACGGTGCGCACGCGGCCCTCGCGGGCGCGCGTGGTCACGTTGGCCACGGTGCGCGAGGCCGAGGCCGAGGCCGAGACCGACCCGGGCGCCGGTCGCTGACGTGCGCCTTCCGGCCCCCTCTCCCGCCCCCGTCGCATGAACATCACCGTCATCGGTTCGGGTTACGTGGGACTCGTCGTGGGCGCCTGTCTCGCCGAGACGGGCAACGCGGTGACCTGCGCCGACGTGGACGCCGCCAAGATCGACGGCCTCAAGCGGAACGTGCTGCCGATCTACGAGCCGGGCCTGGAGGACTACGTCGAGCGCAACCAGCGCGCCGGCCGGCTGCGCTTCACCACCGACGTGGGCGAGGCGATCGCGCGGCGCTGACGTCGTGTTCATCGCCGTCGGCACGCCCCCCGACGAGGACGGCTCGGCCGACCTGCGGCACGTGCTGGCCGTGGCCGACCAGATCGGCCGTCACATGAACGCGCGAGCTCGTGGTGGTCACCAAGTCCACCGTGCCGGTCGGGCACGGCGGCCAAGGTCTCGGCGGCGATCGCGCCCAACGCGCAGTTTCCGTACCACATCTGCAGTCAATCCGGAATTTCTCAAGGAAGGCGCGGCGGTCGACGACTTCATGAAGCCCGACCGCGTGGTGATCGGCGTGCGAGACCGACCACGGCCGGAGCGTGATGGCCGAGCTGTACGCGCCGTTCGTGCGCACCGGGCGGCCGATCATCTTCATGGACATTCCCGTCGGCCGAGATGACCAAGTACGCCGCCAACGCCATGCTGGCCACGCGCATCTCGTTCATGAACGAGATCGCCAACCTGTGCGAGAAGGTGGGCGCCGACGTCGACCTCGTGCGCAAAGGCATCGGCAGCGACGACCGCATCGGGCACGGCGTTCCTGTTCCCGGGGCCCGGCTACGGCGGCTCGTGCTTCCCCAAGGACGTCAAGGCGCTGGTGCGCACCGGCGGACGAGTTCGGCGCGCCGCTCGAGATCCTGACCGCCGTCGAAGCCGTGCAACGACCGCCAGAAGCGGCGTGCTGTTCGACAAGCTGCGGCAGGCGCTGGGCGACGGGCTGCCGGGGCGCAGCGGTGGCGGTGTGGGGGCTGGCGTTCAAGCCGAACACCGACGACATGCGCGAGGCGCCGGCGTTGGTGCTCATCGAGGCGCTGCTGGCGGCGGGCGCGAGCGTGGTGGCCCACGACCCGGCGGCGATGGACGAGACCCGGCGGCGGATCGGCGACCGCATCGCGCTACGCCGAGACCGCTACGACGGCGCTGGACGGCGCCGACGCGCTGGTCGTCGTCACCGACTGGAACGAGTACCGGCATCCCGATTTCGCTCGGATCAAGCAGGCGCTTGCGCCGCGCCGGTGGTCGTCGACGGCCGCAACCTGTACGATCCGGCCAAGATGCAGGCCGCTCGGCTTCACATATGCGTCCATCGGACGCGGGGCGGGGCCGTGAGGGTCGTCATCACCGGCGCCGCGGGTTTCCTCGGCTCGCATCTCACCGACCGGTTCCTGGCCGACGGCCACACCGTGGTCGGCATCGACAACTTCGTCACCGGCCACCCCGACAACATCGCGCACCTCATGGGCGAGCCGCGGCTTCGCGTTCATCCGGCACGACGTGTCGACCTTCATCTACGTGCCGGGCGACGCTGGACGGCGTGCTGCACTTCGCGTCGCCGGCCAGCCCGATCGACTACCTCGAGCTGCCCATCCAGACGCTCAAGGTCGGCTCGCTCGGCACGCACAACGCGCTCGGCCTGGCCAAGGCCAAGCGGCCCGGTTCCTGCTCGCGTCGACGTCAGAGGTGTACGGCGACCCGCTGCGTGCACCCGCAGCAGGAGACGTACTGGGGCAACGTGAACCCCATCGGGCCCCGCGGCGTCTACGACGAGGCCAAGCGGTTCGCCGAGGCGATGACGATGGCCTATCACCGCTATCACGGGCTCGACACGCGCATCGTCCGCATCTTCAACACGTACGGCCCGCGCATGCGGCCGCGCGACGGGCGCGTGGTGTCGAACTTCATCGTGCAGGCGCTGAACGGCGAGCCGATCACGATCTACGGCGAGGGCGCGCCAGACGCGCTGCTTCTGCTACGTGGACGACGAGGTCGAGGGCATCTTCCGCCTGTTCATGCGCGGCGACCACGATGCCCACCAACATCGGCAACCCCACGCGAGTACACGGTGCACGCAGCTGGCCGAAGACGGTCATGGAGCTCACCGGCAGCCGGGCGCCCGATCGAGCACCGGCCGCTGCCGCAGGACGACCCGAGGCTGCGCCAGCCCGACATCACACGCGCCCGGGCGATGCTCGGCTGGGAGCCGCGCGTCGACCTGCGGCAGGGGCTCGATCGGACGATCGCGTTCTTCCGCTCGCTGGTGGGCACGTCGCGCATGGGGGCCCGCGAGCCCCGGCCCGCCGGGAAATCGGGCGCGTGAGGGTGCGCCACGGGCCTGCGGCCCGCTATGTTTCTCCGTCTATGCATCGACAGACCCGCGGACGCGTCGCGGCGCTGGCGCTGGGGCTGGCCGCTGCGGCCTGCCACCCGGCGTTCGTCGTCACGAAATTTCCCACCAACGAAGCGCTGTTCAAGGCGTCGCTGGCGGAATTCAAGAGCCACCAATGGGACAACGCCGTCGAGGGATTCGACAAGTTGACCCTCGATCTCGGCGTGCGCGATACCCTGCTCGTGCCGTCGTACTGGTACCTCGGGCTGGCGCACGAGCGGAACGGCGACGATCTGCTGGCGGCGCAGGCGTTCTCGCGCCTCGTCGAGTCCTTCCCAGACGATTCGCTCGGCCCCCTGGCCAACCTCGCGGCCGGCCGCGCGTACCAGCGCATGTGGCGCAACCCGTCGCTCGACGTCACCTACGGGCAGACGGCGCTGCAGACGTACACCATGCTCATCCAGCTCTACGCGCAGACCGCTCCCGCGGTGGCCGATTCGGCTCGGGCGCAGATCGCCACGCTCAACGAGTGGTTCGCCACCAAGGACTACGAAACCGGGTTTTATTATTTCCGGAACAAGGCGTGGGACTCGGCGATCATCTACTTCAAGAACGTCGTGCAGAAGTGGCCGGAGACGGACCACGCGCGGCTGGCGATGCTGCGGCTGTCGGAGGCCTATCGCACGATCAAGTATACCGAAGACCTGGCCGACATCTGCGCCCAGATGCGGTCGCTCTATCCCCGCGACGCCACGGCGGTCAAGGACTGCCGCGGCGTGAAGTCGGCCGGCGACACGACGTCGGT
Source organism: uncultured Gemmatimonadaceae bacterium (assembly GCA_963729495.1). Taxonomy (GTDB): domain Bacteria; phylum Gemmatimonadota; class Gemmatimonadetes; order Gemmatimonadales; family Gemmatimonadaceae; genus JAGWRI01. The sequence goes on along the minus strand of CAVSOM010000009.1, from coordinate 5,798 downwards.
GGCCGCGCCGGCCGGACGGTCCGGTGGCCGGCCGGCGTCGCCCCCGCTGCCCCTGCCGCGCCGCTGAGCGATGCGCCTCGGCGTGCTCGGTGGCAGCTTCGATCCGCCCCACGTCGGGCACCTGCTGGCGGCGAACGATGCCTTCGAGGAGTTGGCGCTCGACCGGCTCGTGTTCGTCCCGGCGGCCATGCAGCCGCTCAAGGAGGGCCGGCCGGCGGCCACCCCGGAGCAGCGCCTGGCGATGGTCCATCTGGCCGTCGACGGAGACCCCCGGTTCTCGGTCTCGCCGGCCGAAATCGACCGCGAGGGGTTATCTTATACGGTTGAGACGTTGGCGGCCTTCGCCGATCGGTATCCGGACGCCGAGCGGTTCTTCCTCGTCGGAGCGGATGCCTTCGCCACGTTCGCGCAGTGGCGCGAGCCCGAGCGGATCGCGCGACTGGCGCGGCTGGCCGTCATGGGGCGGGTGGGCGAGGCGGTCGCGGCGCCGCCGGCCGGCGTGCCGGCCGCGGCCATCGTCCGGCTGCACACGCGGCGGGTCGACGTCTCGTCGACGGAAATTCGCCAGCGGGTGCGGCGGGGCCAGCCGCTCCGCGGGTTCGTGACGGATGCCGTGGCGGACTTCATCGCCACGGCCGGGCTGTACCGACAGGGGACTGCATGATCAAGCGAGTGATCTCCGCGGTCGTGGGCAATCGCCACGTCCGGGAGCGGAAGAAGATCCAGCCGATCGTCGACGCCATCAACGCGCACGACGAGCGGCTGCAGGGCATGTCGGAGGCGGAGCTCCGCGCGCAGACGGGGAAGTTCCGCGAGGTCATTCGCCAGCGCACCGAGGCGCTCGAACGGCAGGCCGCCGAGCTGCGCGAGGCCAAGCACCACGCCGCGGACGCCGCCGAGCGCGAGCGGATCGACGACGAACTGAGCGGCGCCGACGGCAAGGGCGGCGTCGAGGGCCAGCTCCGCGACACGACCGCCGAGGTGCTCGACGAGCTGCTGCCCGAGGCGTTCGCGACGGTGCGCGCGGCGTGCCGGCGCCTGCTCGGCACGACCGTTACGGTCACCGGGCACGAGATGGACTGGGACATGGTGCCCTACGACGTGCAGCTCATCGGCGGCATCGCGCTCCACCTGCGGCAAGATCGCCGAGATGGCGACCGGCGAGGGCAAGACCCTCGTCGCCACGCTCCCCCTCTACCTGAACGCGCTGCCCGGCAGGGGCGCGCACCTGGTCACGGTCAACTACTACCTCGCCCGCCGCGACTCGCAGTGGATGGGGCACGTGTACAGGTTCCTCGGCCTCAGCGTCGGCTGCATCGACGACACCGAGCCCGGCACGCCGGAGCGCCGCGCCGCCTACGCCGCCGACATCACCTACGGCACCAACAACGAGTTCGGCTTCGACTACCTGCGCGACAACATGGTCGTGCACGCTCGAGCAGCGCGTGCAGCGCGCCCACTTGTACGCGATCGTCGACGAGGTCGACTCGATCCTGATCGACGAGGCGCGCACGCCGCTCATCATCTCGGGGCCCGGTGGGAACGACGACGACGACCGCTACGTCGAGCACAACGCGGCCGTTGCGCCGGCTGGTGCGCAAGCAGACCGAACTGGTCAACGGGCTGGTGGGCGAAGCCGAGAAGCGATCTGGCCGAACGGCCGACACGCGAGGCCGCCGGCATGAAGCTCTACCAGGCCCAGCTCGGCATGCCCAAGAACAAGCGGCTGCTCAAGCTGCTGCAGGAGCACGGGCGTCAAGGCGCTGCTCCAGCGCATGGAGCTGGACTACATCGCCGACCGCAAGCTGCCCGCCCAAGCAGCAGTACTCGCGACCTCGAGGAAGACCTTACTTCGTGCTCGACGAGAAGGGCCACTCGGTGCACCTCACCGACCAGCGGCGTCGAGCTGCATGTCGCCCAGCGACCCCGGGCTGTTCATCCTGCCCGACATCTCGGAGGACGATGCACCGGATCGAGCAGCGACCCGCGCTGACGCCGGAGGAGCGGCTCGAGCAGCGCCGGCGCAGCTCGAGGTCGACTACGCCGCCAAGAGCGAGAAGCTGCACATCATCCACCAGCTGCTCCGCGCCTACTCGCTCTACGAGCAGCGACGTCGAGTACGTCGTGCAGGACGGCAAGGTGATGATCGTCGACGAGTTCACCGGCCGCATCATGCCCGGCCGGCGCTGGTCCGACGGCCTGCACCAGGCGGTCGAGGCCAAGGAAGGCGTGCAGATCGAAGGGCGAGACGCAGACCTTCGCCACGATCACGATCCAGAACTACTTCCGCATGTACGAGAAGCTGGCCGGCATGACCGGCACGGCCGAGACGGAGGCCGCGAGTTCTTCGAGATCTACAAGCTCGACGTCGTCGGTCATCCCGACCAACCGGCCGTGCGTCCGCGACGACCGCCAGGACCTGCGTCTTCAAGACGCGGCGCGAGAAGTACAACGCGGTCGTCGAGGAGATCGAAGCGGCTGCACGAGCGCGGGCAGCCCGTGCTCGTCGGCACGACGAGCGTCGAGGCGTCGGAGATGCTCGGCCAAGCATGCTCAAGCGCGCGCGGCATCATGCACAACGTGCTCAACGCCAAGTACCACCAGCGGGAGGCCGAGATCGTGGCCGGCGCCGGCCAGCCGGGCGCGGTCACGATCGCCACCAACATGGCCGGCCGCGGCACCGACATCAAGCTCGGCCCCGGCGTCACCGAGGCCAGGCCGTCACGGTCCTCGACCCCGACGGGAAGGAAGCAGCGATCACCGAGGTGGGCGGCCTGCACATCATCGGCACCGAGCGCCACGAGTCGCGGCGCATCGACCGCCAGCTGCGCGGCCGCTCCGGCCGCCAGGGCGACCCGGGCGCCGTCGCAGTTCTTCCTCTCGCTCGAAGACGACCTGATGCGCCTGTTCGGGTCCGACCGCATCGCCGAGCTGATGGACCGCCTCGGCGCCCAGGAGGGCGAGGTCCTCACCGCACGCGCTGATCACGCGGTCCATCGAGCAGGCCCAGAAGCGGGTCGAGCTGCAGAACTTCCAGGCCCGCAAGCGCCTGCTCGAATACGACGACGTGATGAACCAGCAGCGCGAGGTGATCTACTCGCTGCGCATCGTTCGCGCTCGAGGGCGGCGAGGAACTCAAGGGCGAGGCGCTCCGCATGGTCGAGCGCGCGCTCCGCGCGCGCGTCGAGACCACGCTGGCCGAGTACGAGCGCGCGGAGGATTGGGACGTCCCGCTCCTCCAGCAGGACCTGCTCATGCACTACCTGCTGTCGGTGCCGGAGTTCGACACCCCCGAGCGGCGACCCACCGACGGTGCCGGACGCGGTGCAGGCGGCGATCGCCGCGGGGCGGACGGCGTTCGCCGCCAAGTTCGAGAACCTCAACCAGATCCGGGACGACCAGGGGGGCGTACGCCGACCGCCTGCTGTCGCTGGTGATGCTCAACGTGCTGGACGAGAAGTGGAAGGACCACCTCTACGACCTCGACCAGCTGCGCAACTCCATCCAGTATCGGTCGTGGGGGCAGAAGGACCCGCTCGTCGAGTACAAGGAAGAGGCGTACTCGATGTTCGTGGACCTGATGGCGGACATCTACACGACGTTCGCCGAGCGCTTCCTGCGGGTGCAGCTCTCGTTCGGGCCGCCGCCGGCCGGCGAAACGGGCGCGGGGGCGGGGCCGCGCGGGGCGGGCGCGGCCGCGCCGCGGACCGCGGCGCCCACGAAGCGGTTCAACGCGCTCGGCGTGCTCGAAGAGGTCCCCTCGGAGTCGCCGGACGGCGCGGGCACCGATGAAACGCTCGACATCGGGCCGGCCGAATCGCCGGGGGAGGCCGCCGTCCGGCGCGAGCCGATGGTGGTCGGCGCCGGGCGGCCCCGCGCCCTCCGCGAGCCGGCGGCCGCCGCGACGGGTGCCGCCGACTGGGCCAACGTCGGGCGGAACGATCCCTGCCCGTGCGGCTCGGGCAAGAAGTTCAAGAAGTGCCACGGGGCGGCGGGGTGAACGGTAGGGCGGGGGAATGACCGGCGGGGCGGCGATGAGCCGCCCCGCTCGTTTCCCGGGTGGTTGGCCGCCTCTCCGCCGCCGGCCGCCGCGCGTCCCGGCCGAATGGCCGCCGCCGTCCTGCGGGGCGCGCCGGCCGGCGCCCGACGGCGCAATGCGAAGCGACCCGGTGCGGGTTTTCGATGCCGGATGTTCCGTGATCGCGCCCCATCTTCCGGTCCGGCAGCGCGTTCCGTTGCCGGCACCCGGGAGGAACCGTCAAATGTCTAGCCAGTCGCCCGTCCTCAAGCTTACTATTCAGGAGTTGCCCCGGTCGGAACGCCCGCGTGAGCGGCTGATCGACCTGGGCGCGCACGCGCTGTCGTCGGCCGAGCTACTGGCGATCGTGCTGGGGGCGGGCGGGGCGGGCCGGCCGGCGTTCGGGCTGGCCCAGGAGGTGCTGGCGACGGCGGGCGGGTCGCTGCGGCGCATCGCGATGCAGCCGGTGGCGGCTCTCCGGTCGGTGCGTGGGGTAGGGATGGTGCGCGCGGTGACGATCCACGCGTCGCTCGAACTGGGGCGGCGCATGGCGGCGGAGTCGCGTGAGGACGGGGCGCCCATCCGGTCGCCCCGCGACGTGGTGGCGGCGTTCGCGCCGCGGCTGGAAGATCTGCCGGTCGAGGAGTTTCACGTGGCGGTACTGGACGCGCAGCACCGGTTGGAACGGGACGTGACGGTCACGCGCGGCATCCTCAATTCGTCGCTCGTGCACCCGCGCGAGGTGTTCCGCGAGGCGATCGCGGAGCGCGCCGCGTCGGTCATTCTCGTGCACAACCATCCGAGCGGCGATCCCACGCCCTCGCCCGACGACCGGGCGGTGACCGACCAGCTCGTGGCCGCGGGGCGCCTGCTGGACATCCCCGTGCACGACCACGTGATCATCGGCCGCGGCCGTTACACGAGTTTCGCAGAGGCGGGGCTGCTGTGACCGCCACGGCGCTGCACGACGTGATCCCGGGGTGGGCCGAGCCCGACGGGCCGGCCCACGAGCGGCTCGACCGCGACCTGCTGGCGCGGGCCTACCAGTTCAGCGCCGAGGCGCACGCCGGCCAGGTGCGCAATTCGGGCGAGCCCTACGTGACGCACTGCGTGGAAGTGGCCAAGATCCTCGCCGACCTGCAGCTTGACTCGGTGACGGTGGCCAGCGGGCTCATCCACGACGTGGTCGAGGACACGAAGGTCACGGTGGCCGACGTCGAGCGCGAATTCGGCGCCGAGGTGGCGGGGATCGTCGACGGGCTGACCAAGATCGCCAAGCTGCCCACCGGCGCGTCGTCGCAGGAACGGCAGGTGGAGAACTACCGCAAGCTCCTGCTCTCGATCGCCAAGGACGCGCGCGTCATCATCATCAAGCTCGCCGACCGGCTGCACAACATGCGCACGCTGGAGTGGCTGCCGCCGGAGAAGCGGCGGCGCATCGCGCAGGAGACGCGCGACCTCTACGCCCCGCTGGCGCACCGCTTCGGCATGGCGAAGATGCGCTGGGAGCTGGAGGACCTGGCGTTCAAGCACCTCGAGCCGGAGGCGTACAAGACGCTGGCCAAGCAGGTGGCCACCAAGCGCGGCGAGCGCGAGCAGCTGATCAACCAGTTCAAGGAGCCGCTCGAGCGGTCGCTGGCGCAGGCGGGGATCCACGAGGCGGAGGTGACCGGGCGGCCCAAGCACCTCTGGTCCATCTACAAGAAGATGACCCAGCGGCAGAAGCCGTACGAGGAGATCTACGACCTGCTGGCGATCCGCGTGCTCGTCAACACCGTGC
>CAVSOM010000008.1:0-32142 GCA_963729495.1 uncultured Gemmatimonadaceae bacterium | reverse complement strand
GTAAGGTGTACTACAAGTTGCGCGAGGAACTGACGCGACTGGGCCACGCGTGCGACCTGATGCTGCAGCCGGACATCGGGCAATGGCCGCGCGCGGCGAAGCTGCGGTGGGCGCTGGCGCCGACGATGGCCGCCCTTGCGGTGGCGCGGCGCGGCGCCGCGTACGACGTGATCGACGCGGCGAGCGCCGAGGGATTCGTGCTCGGGCTGGGCCACGCGGTGCGCGCCGCCACCGCGGTGGCGATCGTGAGCCGCTCGCACGGACTCGAGCACCGCAACTATCAGCGGCTGCTGGAGGACCACGACGCCGGCCTGGTGGACAAGGGTTGGTATCGCCGGTGGTGGTATCCGGCGGCCCGTCTGTCGCAGGTGGCGCTGGCCGCGCGCCTGGCCGACCGCATGATCGTGCTGAACGCGGGGGACGCCGAGTTCGCCGCGGCTCGCGGTTGGAAACCGCGTGCGGCGATCGACGTGGTGCCCCATGGGGTGTCGGCGCGGTTCCTGGACGGCGCGCCGCCGCCGGGAGCCCCGCGCGGGGCGGGAATTCTGTTCTGCGGCACGTGGGACGACGTGAAGGGCGTGCGCTATCTGGCCGCGGCCTTTTCCGACGTCGTGGCCGAGGTGCCGGCGGCGCGGTTGACGATTCTCGGCGCGGGAATGCCCGAAGAGGCCGTGCGGGCGCGGTTCGCGCCCCACGCCCGCGCCGCCGTGACGGTGCTGCAGCGGGTGGGGGAGGACGAGGTGATGCGGCACTACCGCGCCCACGACATGCTGGTGCTGCCGTCGACGTACGAGGGATTCGGCATGGTCGTACTGGAGGCGATGAGCCAGCGCCTGCCGGTGATCAGCACGCCGGTCGGCTGCGCGCCGTCGCTCGTTCGCGACGGAGAAACGGGGCTGCTCGTGGCGCCGCGCTCGGCGGGCGAACTGGCGGCCGCCATGCGCCGTCTCCTCGGCGACGCGGCGCTGCGCGAACGGATCGGCGCGGCGGCCTACCCGCTGGCGATCGGGCACAGCTGGGCCCGGACCGCGGCGCGCACCGTGGACGTGTACCGCCACGCGATGGCCATGCGGCGGGGGGCGGCGTGAGCGACGGGTTGCGCCTGACCGTAGGCATCGCCAGCCGGGGCCGCGCCGGGTCGCTCGCCCGCTGCCTTTCGTCGCTCGCCTGCGTGGACGACGTGCTCGACGAGATCGTCGTGGTCGACGACGGATCCGACGAGCCGATGGAACCGGCGGTTCGCGCGGCGCTCACGCCGGCAGCGCAGCGAAAGCTGCGGATGCTCCGCTTCTCGCCCGGGCGGGGCCTCGCGGCGGCGCGGTCGGAGTGCGTACGCGAGGCGCGCTCCCCCTGGGTGTTGAACCTGGACGACGACACGGCGGTGCCGTCGGCGGCGCCGGTCCTGGCGGCGTTGCGGGCCATCGCGGCGGATGCCAGGATCTTCGCCGTGGCATTCGCGCAGGCCGACGAGCGCGGAGCGCCGTGGCCGCCCGGGGCCCAGCCGGCGCCGGTGGACCACCCGTGTTGGACGGCGTCGTTCATCGGATTCGCGCATCTGGTGCGGCGCGACGCGTTCCTGGCGCTCGGCGGGTTCCGCGAGCAGCTGCTGATCAACGGCGAGGAACGCGAACTCTGCCTACGGGCGCTCGACGCGGATCTCGGTGTCGTGTACCTGCCCGGCGCCCGCATCGCGCACCTGGCGGATCCGGCCAACCGCGACGTGCGGCGCTACCTGCAGCTGACCGTGCGGAACGGCGTGCTGGCCTCGATCTACGACGACCCGTGGCCGCTGCTCTGCGTGCGCGTGCCCGTCCGGCTCTTTGCGTATTTTCGTATGCGGCGGGGATGGCATGTGGACGACCCCGGAGGATTCCGGCACGTGGTGCGCTGGATCGGCCGCGACCTGCCGCTCGCCCTGCGCCAACGGCGCGCCGTGCGCTGGCGCACCATCCGGCGGTGGCGCGAACTCGCGCGGTGCTCGCCCCGGTACGAGGGGCCGGCATGACGGCCCCCCGACGCCTGGTGACGATCGGCCATTCGTACTGCGTGCGACGCAACCGCGAGCTGGCCGAAGCCTTGCTCGCCGCCGCCGGCGGACGCTGGCAGGTGACGGTGGTCGCGCCGGACCGCTTTCCGGGAGACCTCGGGCCGATCGTCACCCAGCGCGATCCCGCCGAACGCGCCGAGCTGCGAACGGTCTCCGTCCATCGCGCGGGCCACATCCATGTCATGCGCTACGGGCGGGCCCTGCGCGCCGTGCTCGACGACGCCTGGGACGTGGTGCACGCCTGGGAGGAGCCGTACGTGCTCCCGGCGGCGCAGATCGCCCGGGCCTGCCGCCCGTCGTCCGCCCTCGTCTACGCCACGTTCCAGAACATCGCCAAGAGGTACCCGCCCCCATTCGGCGCCATCGAGCGGTTCAGCATGCGACGGGCGCGCGGGTGGATCGCGTTCGGGACCTCGGTTGCCGAGACCCTCGCCGAACGACCGGCGTATGCGAGCCGTCCCCGGGCCGTCATTCCGTTCGGGGTGGACGTCGACCGGTTCGCGCCCGACCAGGCGGCGGGCGCCGCGCTCCGCGCCGAGTGGCGCTGGCCCGACGACGGCGTCCCCGTGGTGGGGTTCCTCGGGCGTTTCATCGAAGCCAAGGGTCTGCCGGTGCTGCTGGACGCGCTACAGGATCTCGACCGGCGAAGCGTCCCGTGGCGCGCGCTGTTCGTGGGCGGAGGGCCGCTGGAATCGCGCCTGCGGACCTTCGCGGCGGAGCGCGCCGGACGGGTGCTCGTCGCCACCGACGTGCCCCACGACGCGGTGCCCCGCTACCTGCGGGCGATGCACGTACTCTGCGCGCCGAGCCAGACCACTCCGGGGTGGCGCGAGCAGTTCGGGCGCATGATCGTGGAGGCGTTCGCCTGCGGCGTTCCGGTGGTCGGGAGTGACAGCGGGGAGATTCCGCACGTCATCGGAGACGCGGGGCTCGTGATCGGCGAGCACGATCGCCGGGGGTGGAGCGATGCGCTGGCGGACCTGCTCGGCGACGGCGGGGCACGCCGCGCGTGGGGCGTGCGGGGGCGGGAACGGGCCGAGCGCGTCTTCGCGTGGCCCGTGGTGGCGCGTCGCCATCTGGCGTTCTTTGACGAGCTTCTGGAGACCTGATGCAAACCGACGATCGGCAACTTGCCCTCGGCGCCTACGCCAAGAAGCAACTGTTCGGCGGATGCTCATTGTTGACCTGGAGCCATCGGCGGCGGTTCGAGATGGCGCGGGCGCTGGCCGCGCCGTACCGCGGGCGGCCGCTACTCGACTACGGGTGTGGAGACGGGACCTTTCTCGCCATGGTGCATGCGGATTTTCCCAACTCCATCGGGCTCGAGGTCGATCCGGGCCTCGTGGCGGCGTGCGCCGACCGGTTCGGACATCTGGGGGGCCTGCGATTCCTGATCGCCGGCGCGGCCGACACGCTCCCGGCGGAAAGCGTCGGCATCGTGGTGTGCACGGAGGTGCTCGAGCACTGTCCGGCCGATGCGGTCGACGCCGCGCTGGCCCGTATGCGGCGGCTGGTGGCGCGCGACGGCCGGGTGGTCATCAGCGTGCCCGTGGAGACCGGGCTTCCCCTGGTCGTGAAGCAGGCGGCGCGTGCCGTCGCGGCGCGCCGCGTGTCCACGGACTATCGCCATCGCGAGCGCTACGGCGCGCGCGACTTCGTGCGGATGCTCGCCGCCGGCGACCGGACGGTGGTGGAGCGTCCGGTGTACGAAACGGAATTCGCGCCGGGAATCCCGAACCGCTATCACGGACACAAGGGGTTCAACTGGCGCGCCATGCGGCGGCGTGTCGCCGAGGAGTTTCGCGTCGTGGAAACCCGCTTCTCGCCGGTGTCGTGGCTCGGGCCGCAGTTCGCGAGCCAGGCCTGGTTCGTGTGCGAGCCGAGATGACGGATTCGCCCGCGCTGCAGGTGGGAGTGGTGTGCGACCTGCTCGAGGAACGCTGGCCGAGCATGGATCTCGTCGCCGACGAACTGCTGCGCACCCTGCCGCAGGTCGCCAGTCCGCGGATCGCTCCCACCCGACTGCGTCCGACCATGCCGCGGTGGCCCGCCCGGCTGGCCCGGATCACGGGCGTGCGGGCGCTGGAGAACGCGAATCGCTACCTGGACCGCCACCGGCGATATCCGCGGTGGCTGCGTCAGCACCGGCCGCGGTACGACGTCTATCACATCGTGGACCACACCTACGCCCACCTGGTGCGCGAACTGCCGGCCGCGCGAACGGTCGTCACCTGCCACGACGTGGACGCCTTTCGCGCACTGTTCGATTCGGAACGCGAGCCACGCTCGGGCATGTTCCGCGCCATGGCCGCGCGGGTGCTGGGTGGATTGCGCCGGGCGGCGATCGTGACCTGCGACAGCGCCGCGACGCGCGACGCGCTCGTGTCGCACGGGTTGCGGACGGAACGGCTCGCGGTCGTGCCGCTCGGCGTCCATCCGGCGTTCACGCCGCCCGCGGGCCCGATCGCGGACGACGGACGTCCCATGCTGCTGCACGTCGGGAGCACGATCGCGCGCAAGCGGATCGATCTCCTGCTGCGGGTGTTCGCGCGCGTTCGCGCACGGGTGCCGGATGCGCGGCTCGTGCGCGTGGGAGGAGCGTTCACGACCGACCAGGCGGCGTTGGCGCGCATGCTGCATGTGGACCAATGGATTACCGTGATGCCCGTGATCAGCCGCGCCGAACTGGCGGATCTGTACCGCCGGGCCGCGTTGGTGCTGCTGCCGTCGGGCACCGAGGGATTCGGCTTGCCGGTGGTCGAGGCGATGGCGTGCGGAACCCCCGTGGTGTGCACCGACCTGCCCGTTCTTCGCGAGGTGGGTGGGACGGCGGCGACGTACGCGCCCGGCGCGGACGTGGAGGCGTGGGCGGCGGCCATCGAAACGTTGCTGGCCGAACGCCGCGAAGCGCCCGACCGGTGGGCCCTGCGCCGCCGGGCCGCGGCGGACCAGGCGTCGGGATTCACGTGGAGCCGCTGCGCGCAGCGGATGGCGGAGTGCTACGCGGAGGTGGCGCGTGGTTGAACGGCGCGTGCTTCAGGTGGGCAAGTTCTATCCTCCCGATGAGGGCGGCATGGAATCCCACGTCGAAGGGCTTGCGCGCCACCTGCGCGACCGCGTGCGCCTCGAGGTCCTGGTGTCCGCGCGGGGGCGGCAGACCACCCGGGAGGTGATCGACGGGGTGCCGGTGACCCGCGTGGGAACGCTGGTCACGGTGCGGAGCGCGCCCATCTGTCCGGAGCTGCGCCGGCGGATCGGGGAGAGCCACGCCGATGTCGTACATCTGCACCATCCGAATCCGTCCGCCTTCGTGAGCTACCTGACGAGTGGCTATCGCGGCCCGTTGATCGTCACCTATCACAGTGACGTCGTGCAGCAGCGGCTGCTGAACCTGATCTATGAACCGATCGTCCGGGCCGTGCTCGCGCGGGCGGACGCGATCATCGTGAGCTCCCAGGAGTACATGGACACATCGCCGATGCTCGGCCGGTACCGCGATCGATGCGTGGTGATCCCGATGGCGATCGATCCCGAGCGGTTCGCCGCCGCGGACCCCGATGCCGTGGCGGCCATTCGCCGGGCATACGGGGATCGGATGGTCCTGACCGTGGGTCGCCTGGTGTACTACAAGGGTCTGGAATTCCTGGTGCGGGCCATGCGGGACGTTCGCGGGCACGCCGTGATCGTCGGGCAGGGCCCTATGCGGGAAACGCTCATGGCCGAAGCGCAAGCGCTCGGGGTTGCCGACCGGATCACCTTCCTGGGGCACGTGCCCGATCCGCAGCCGTACTATCATGCGGCGCGGGTGTTCGTGCTGCCGTCCCATTTGCGGAGCGAAGCGTTCGGCATCGTGCAGCTCGAGGCCATGGCCTCCGGCCTGCCGGTGGTGAACACGCAGATCCCCTCGGGGGTGCCGGCGGTGTCGGTGGGCGGCGTGACCGGGGCCACCGTGCCGCCGGGCGATCCGGCCGCGCTGGCCACGGCCATCAACGCGCTGCTCGACGACCCCGTGCTGGCCCGGCAGCTGGGAGCCGCCGGGAGGCGGCGCGTAGCGGAACGCTATAGTTTGGAGGGCATGAGCCAGCGCACGCTCGCCCTCTACGAGGATGTCCTGTCGCGGCAAGGGCCCCGCTCCCGAAGGAGGGATCGTGTCGGAGCATAGATCCGTGGAGACGAACCGGCCGTCGCGCCCTGGCGTGCTGCCAGCCATTCCCTATCCGGTCGGGGGCGGGTTGCCGCCGGGATTCGGGGGAGACACGTCGTCGTCGGCCGGCGCGAATCCGATCCGCCAGTATCTCACGATCGTACAGCGCTACTGGTGGATCATCGTGCTGTGCACGGCGCTCAGCGTGGCCTATCAGTTGTACAAGGTGCGCAACGACCGGCCGCTGTTCCTGGCGTCGAGCGCGGTGCGCCTGGTGGATCAGGGCGCCTCGATGAGCACCAATCTCGTTCCCGATTACAGCAGCGGCGGGTTCGGCGGGTATACCGATCCGATCCTCACGCAGGTGCAGGTGATCAAGAGCCGCGCCGTCGCCGAGCAGGTGGTGGACTCGCTGGGGCTCCAATTCCAGAGCCAGACCCCCGGCTTCTACATGGGCTATTTCCAGGACGTGCAGGTGGAGCGCAGCGCGCCCCCCGTGACCCTGGAGTTTCATTTCTCGCCGTCGCATTTCCTGGTGTATTCGTTTCGCGATTCAATCATCGGGGACTATGGCGGGCGCACCACGGTCGGCGGCGTCACGTTCACGATGCCGACATCCCCCGGATTCAAGATCGCCACCCTGTCCGTGGTGCCGCGCGAGGTGGCCGTGGACCAGGTGCTCGGCGGACTCGATGCGAAGCCGCGCGACATGACGTCGGTGATCGACATCTCGTACACGGCGTTCGATCCGTACGTGGCCCAGGCGGTGGCGAGCGCGGTGGCGGCGGTGTTCAAGTCGCAGAACGCCACGTCGGCGCGCCAGCAGTCGCATCGGCGGCGGGTGTTCATCGAGAGCCAACTCCAGACCACCGACGCCCAGCTGGCCGTCGCCCAGGCGAGGATCGCCGCCTACCGCCGCCAGAACCTGGCCCTGTCCGCGCAGGACAAGTACACGGCGGAGCAGACGGACCTCACGGCGCTGACCAAACGCGCCGAGTCGATCCAGGAGGCGCGGGCCAGCTACGCGTCGCTGCAGGCGGCCCTGCAACGGTACGAACACGGCGATGCCGCCGCGCTGCGCACGATCGCGTTCGTGATCGATCCGGCGGGCAATGCCTCCGTCAACACGCTGTACGCCGAGTTGATGGCGTACGAGCACACCCGGGACTCGCTGACCACGGGCGAATTCGCGCGGACCGCCGCCCACCCCGACGTGCGCCGCGTCGACGCGCTGATCGCCAACACCGAGCCCCAGCTGCTCCAGGCCGTCCAGAACCAGATCGACCTGCTGGACGGCCAGCTCGCCGCCGTCCAGGCGCTCATACGCAATCGCTCAAACGCCATCGCCCAGATCCCGGCCGCCGAAGAGACGGAGCAGGACCTGACGCGGGACGCGAGCAACATTCTGAGCATGTCCCAGAAGCTCAACGACGACCTGCAATCGGCGAAGATCGCCGAGGCGGTCGAGTCGGGCGACGTGGAGATCGTGGACCTGGCGGAGTTCCCGGCCGGATCGATCAGCGCCGGCCGCCGGCGCAAGGTCACCTACGGCGCGTTCCTCGGCCTGCTGCTCGGGGTCGCGTTGACCGTCCTCACCGACCGCCTCAACAACAGCGTGCGCCGCTGGGAGGATCTGGAAACCGTGATGCACGTGCCCGGGTTGGCGCTCATTCCCCAGATCTCGGGCGAAGCGAGCGACGACTGGAAGGGCCGCGTCCGCACCACGGCGCACCGGTTGCTCCCCAGTCTCGTGCCCCAGCACGGCCTCGTGCCCGAAGACGTGGGCAGCGAACTGGTGATGGTCAACGACGTCCGGTCGTCCAGCGCCGAGTCGTACCGGAAGCTGATGACCAACCTCATGTACTCCGCGTCGCAACCCGGGTTGCGGGTGGTCGTCGTGACCAGCGCGTCGGCCGGAGAAGGCAAGACGACGACGGTGTCGAACCTGGCCGTGGCGTTCGCCCAGCAGGGCCGGCGCGTCGTGCTCGTCGACTCCGATCTGCGGCGGGCCCGCATCCACGACGTCTTCGGCCTTACCCTCGAGCCCGGACTCACCGACGTGCTGGTGGGGAACGCGACCATCGAGCAGGGCATCCGCCCGTCGGGCATCGCCGGTTTGAGCGTCATCCCGGCGGGCACGCTGCCCCCCAATCCGCTGGAGTTCCTGGGCGGCGAACGCATGCACGAACTGCTCGGCTCGCTGCGGGAGCGGTTCGACGTCGTGCTCATCGATACGCCGCCGGTGCTGGTCACGGCCGACGCCGCCCTGATGGGCGTCCAGGCCGATGGCGTGGTCATCGTCGTGCGGGCCGGCAAGTCGGAGCGCGTCGCGGCGCGGCACGCCGTGGAGCAGATCGTGCACCTGGGCGGGCGCATGCTCGGCGCCGTGCTCAACGATCCGGATGCCCGCACGCCGCGGTACGGCCGGTACGGCGACTACTACTACGGGTACGGCTACACGGCGCGCGAGAGCTGAGGGCGCAGCACGCCGTCGTCGAGCACGTAGACGACATCGGCGTGCCGCAGCGGGGCCGCGCGGTGCGTGACGAGCAACACCGTCGTCGATCCGCGCAACCCGTCGATCACCTGCAGAATCCGGGCCTCGCTCTCGGCATCCAGCGCGCTCGTCGCTTCGTCGAGCACCAACAGCGTGGGCCGCCGGAGCAGCGCCCGCGCCAGCGCCAGCCGCTGCCGTTCCCCGCCCGACAGGCGCACCCCGCGATCGCCCACCACGGTGTCGAGGCCGCTCGGCAGGCGCCGCACGAATTCCTCGGCGTCCGCCTGGCGCAGCGCCCGCGCGACGTCGCCGGAGGTGGCCTCCGGCCACGCCCAGCGAAGGTTCGCGATCACGGAATCGTGAAACAGCAACGGCTCCTGCGGTACGTAGGCCACGGCGCGCCGCCACGCGTCGAGGTTCGCGTCGGTGAGTGGCGCGCCATCGAGCAGCAGCCGGCCCCCCGTGGGCCTGAGCAGCCCGAGCACCAGATCGGCCAGCGTCGTCTTGCCCGCGCCCGACGGACCCGTGATCGCGGTGATCTGGGCCGCCGGCACCGAGGCACACACCCCGCGCAGCACGGCCGAGCCTCCCTCGTACGCAAACGCGAGATCGTCGAAGCCGACCGCGTCGCGCAGCACGACGGTTCCGGTTCCGGCGCGGCGCTCCCCGGCGTCGCCCTCGCCCGCCGCCAGGCATTCGGCGAGCACGCGTTCGACCGTCTCGTATCCGGGCAACTCGTGCACCGCGTCGCGCAGGCTCTGCTGCACGTCCATCACGCGCGGCAGCAGCCGCCAGAGCAGGAACACGAGCACGAGCGTGGCCGCCACCGGCAGCCGCAGCCAATGCAGGGCCACGAACACCACGGCCGCGAGCAGCGTGGTGGCCCCGGCGGCCGTGGCCATCTGCGCGCCGGCCTGCACGCGGGCGGCGTCCGCGGCAACGCGCGCCGACCGATCGGCCAGGCCCTCGAATGCGTGCAACGTCCGCGCCTCCGCCCCGAACGCCTTCACCAGCTTGATGGCCTCCACATGCTCGCTGACCATGGCCAGCGTGTCGGTGGACGCGTCGGATACCGCCGTGCCGGTGTCGTGCGCGGCCCGGAACGTGCCACGAAGCGCGAGGGCCAGCACCCCGCCCCCGGCCGCCGACACGATCGTGGCGAGCGGTGAAATGACGAGCGCGAACCCCAGGTAGATCGCCGCCGACACCGCCTGGCTCGCCGCGCGCAGCAGGTAGGACACCGCGACGGCCGCGCGGTCGGCGTCTCGTGTGATGGCGTGCGCCAGGTCGATGCCGCGCCGCTGCGTGAAGTAGCTCCAGCGGGCGGCCATCATCGCCGCGTAGAGCCCGGTGCGCAGCTCGCGCTCCACCTCCTGCTCGATGCGCACGCCAGCCAGCACCTCCCAGCGTTCGAGGCCCGCCTGCAGCCAGGCGATGGCCACGAACGCGACGAGAACCGCGGGCAACGTGGCCGAGAGCCCGAGCGCGGCGAAGCCGGCCGACACCATGCGATCGAGGCCGGCCACGGGACCGGCTTCGCTCACGGGCACGCCTGCCGTCCGCAACATCGGTACGAGCAGCAGAATGGTGGCGCCCTGCGCCGCCCCGTTCACCAGGGACAGCGCCGTCACGAACAGCACGCGCCAGCGCCGCCCCCGCAGCACGGCGCGGGCCAGCCGCCAGCTGTCGGCGCTTCGCAATTCACCCACGCGATGGTACCGTCCCGGCGGCGCGGAACTCACACCACCATCCTGGCGCCGGTGCTATGCCTTGGCGAAATGATGGCCGATCGGCGACGGCCGTGGCGTGCCGCGCCCGGACTCCGCAACGTCGGTCCAGGACACCGGGCCCAGCAAGCCGTAGTCCCGCAGCCATCGGCCGCAGGACCGCGACAGGGCGCGCGACACGCGTTGAACCAGCTCCGGTGTTGGTGCGTCGTATTCTCCGTGCCACACGCGAAGCATCCAGCCGTCGGACGACCCCGTTCCCGCGTCGGACACCGGCACATCGAGGTGGTCGCCGTGCCACGCCCGGCGCGGGCGCGGCCGCTGACGCGAAATCTCAACGCGATCGAGGCCGAAGGCCAGCGCGCAGCGATCGAGGCCGGTCCGCAACTCGTTGAGATCGCGGGCCGTGGCCAACTCCCGCTCGGCGTCGCGCAGCCGGATCTCCTCGCGGACGAACCGCCGCCAGCTCTTGGGACGGAGGCGGAGCGCCGTCCGCACCGCGGTGAATTCGTAGTAGTCCAGGCGGCGCACGCCGATCATCGTGATCAGCGCCACGACGCCCAACGCACCGGCCAGCGAGATCGCGAACACCGCGCGGTCGGCCACCAGGATCAGCAGCCCGGCGCCCGCGAACACGGCCGCCGCTGCCGCCAGCACCCCCACAGTGCCGCGCTTGGAGAGACCGATGGCGAGCACCCGGTGATGGATGTGCCGGTGATCGCCCTTCCACACCGGCATGCGGCGCAGCCAACGGCGCACCACCGCCACGCCGGCGTCGAGCAACGGCAAGGCCAGCGCGAACAGGGGCACGTACACGAGCGACCCGCTCGTCGGCGACGTGGCGCCTTCGATCGAAAGCGTGGCCAGGAGATACCCGATCAACAGGCTGCCGCCGTCGCCCAGATAGATCCGGGCCGGCGCGAAATTGTAGCGGAGAAACCCGAACAGCGCACCGATCAGCACCACGCTCACCAGCACCACGTCGGACCGGCCGAGCAAC
This sequence comes from uncultured Gemmatimonadaceae bacterium, assembly GCA_963729495.1. Taxonomy (GTDB): domain Bacteria; phylum Gemmatimonadota; class Gemmatimonadetes; order Gemmatimonadales; family Gemmatimonadaceae; genus JAGWRI01. The sequence continues at coordinate 20,727 of CAVSOM010000008.1, read as the reverse complement.
GCCGCCGACACCGCCGTGGCCCCGAACCCCACGATCCCGATGCTCGGCGCCAGCCCGTCCAGCCCGTCGATGAAGTTGAACGCATTCGTGACGGCGACGATCCAGAACAGCGCGAGCGGAAGGCCAAGCCAGCCGAGGCTGATCGTGGTGCCGGGACCGAAGGAAATGAAGGGCAGCGTCAACCCGCCCGACGCCGCGAGCATCGCCGCGAACACCTGGGCGAGCAGCTTCACCGCCGGCGAGAGATCCAGAAAATCGTCGGCCAGCCCGATGGCGAGCAGCAGCGTGGCGCCGGCGAAGATGCCGCCGTACAACTCGGCGTTGTCGATCAGCACTCCCATGCTCGGGAGCCCCACAAACGCGGCCACGCCCAGCGCGCCCACGATCGCTCCAAACACAGCGGCTCCGCCAACCCTCGGAACCGGGGGCGCGGACCCTGGTCGATACGTGATGGGCACCACGCTCGGCTCACGCTGCGCCGGCGCAATCCGGGACAGCCAACCGGTCGCGACGAGCGCGAGGAGCGCTGAAATCAGGCTGATGGCAAGGACCATCGCGGACACCGTGGTGAAATGTCTCAGCGCGTCGTCGCGCCAAGCCCGCCGACCCCTCGAATCCGCGTCAGGTCGACGTCCAGAAGGTGACGCACGGCTCATGCTTAGGCAACGTCCAGAATCTGGACACCGGGTCCCAAAACGGGAGCCGCCCGACGCTCAGTGGCCGGCCCCGGTCCGCACGTGCCCCCGGTTCTCGACGTACCATCGGTAGGTCTGACTGAGTCCCTCGTCGAGGCCGATCCGGGGCGACCAGCCGGTGGCCAGGAGCCGCGAGATGTCCAGACGCCGAAGGGGGGTCCCGTCGGGCTTGGTCGTGTCGAATTCGAGCGTGCCCTGGTAGCCTACGAGCCGCTGGATCCGCTCGGCCAGGTCGCGGATCGAGACGTCCTCGCCGCTGCCGATGTTGATGATCTCCGAGGCGTCGTAGTGCTCCATGAGGTGGATGCACGCGCCGGCCATGTCGTCCACGTGGAGGAACTCGCGGCGGGGGGTGCCCGTGCCCCAGATCGTGACCGCCGGCGAATTCGTCTGCTTGGCCTCGTCGATGCGCCGCATCAGGGCCGGCAACACGTGGCTGTTCTGGAGGTGGAAGCTGTCGCCGGGCCCATACAGGTTGGTGGGCATCACGCTCACGTAATTCGTGCCGAACTGCCGGTTGTACGATTGGCAGAGGGAGATGCCCGCGATCTTGGCGATCGCGTACGGCTCGTTGGTGGGCTCCAGCGGCCCGGTCAGCAGGTGTTCTTCCTTGATCGGCTGTGGCGCGAGCTTGGGGTAGATGCAGGCGCTGCCCAGGAACATCAACTTGCGCACCCCGTGCCGGTAGGCGGACTCCACCACGTTCAGCTGCACCTGCAGATTCTCGCGGATGAAATCCGCGGGGTAGGTGTCGTTGGCGAGAATGCCGCCCACGCGCGCCGCCGCTAGGAATACGTACTGCGGCCGCTCCCGGGCGAAGAACGCCTCCACCGCCGGCGCGTCGGTCAGATCGAGTTCGGCGTGCGTCCGATGGACGAGCCGTTCGAACCCCCGCGCGCGGAGTTGACGCTCGAGCGCCGAGCCCACCAGCCCCCGGTGGCCGGCGACGTAGATCGTGCGGTCGCGTTCCATGCGTGCGTCCCTCGTGCGTGCGAAACGGCGGTCAGGGAACCCAGTCGGCGATGAAGATGTCGGTCTCGCCCAGCGCCTCCCCGTGGCGGTCCGATGCCCAGACCAGCTGCTTGCCGTCGGGGCTGAACATCGGGAACCCGTCGAATTCCGGGAATGTCGTCACCTGCTCAAGCCCGGACCCGTCGAGGTTGACGAGGTACAGATCGAAATTGCGGCTGTGCGGGTCCTTGTAGTTCGACGCGAAGATGATGCGCTTACCGTCCGGCGTGAAGTAGGGGGCGAAGTTCGCGCCGCCCAGCGCGGTCACCTGGTGCTGATCCGAGCCGTCGGCGTTCATCACCCAGATCTCCATGCGGTTCGGCCGCACCAGGCCCTGGCGCAGCAGCGCCTGGTAGTTGGTGAGCGCCGTGTCGACGGGGTGCCACGCGCGATAGACGATCTTGCTGCCGTCGGGGGAGAAGAACGCGCCGCCGTCGTAGCCGGGCGTCGTGGTCAGCCGCTTCACGTCGCTGCCGTCGGTCCGCATCGTGTAGAGGTCCAGATCGCCGTCCTCGAGCGAGGTGAACACGATCGTCCGGCCGTCGGGCGACAGCGTGCCCTCCGCCGTGTAGACCCCGTTGTGCGTGATCCGCGTGAGGTCGCTGCCGTCGGCGTTGGCCGTATAGATGTCGTAGGGGTCCAGGCGCCACACGTATCCCTGGGACGGATCGGGCCTGGGGGAGCATGCCGTGTCGACGGCGTGGGTGGACGCGAAGAAGATCTTCCGGTCGGCGGCGAAGAAATACCCGCAGGTGGTCTTCCCGGCGCCGGTCGACACCCGGCGCACGCCGGACCCGTCCACGTTCATGATGAATTGCTGATCGCACGTCCGGCCGTCGCGCGTGGACTGGAAGATCAGCCGGCGGCCGTCGGCGCTGAAGTACGCCTCGGCGTTCTCCCCGCCGAAGGTCAGCTGGCGGATGTGGGCAAGGTGGGTCTCGCCGGGGAAGGGGGCGACGGGAACGGCCGGCGGCTGGCGCGTGCACGCCAGCGCCGCTCCCGCCAGCGCGGCAGCGGCGAATGGAACCATGCGCATGACGGACCTCAGGGCTTCTTGGGGGGCGTCGCCGGCCGAATGGAATCGGCGACCGCGAACAGGGTCTGCTGCGTGGTGGCCTTGTCGAGCAACTGCATGGCGCGCTGGAGCGGCGCGTCGTCGGTCAACTCGCGCCGCTTGGCCGTCGAGTCGCCCTCGACGAACCGCGACACCCGATCCTCGATGAGCCGGTCCAGGTACCGCGGCGCGCGCGCGGACAGCGCGGGGTCGATCTTCACGCCCTTGGCGTCCAGCGCCCGGATGAATTCGCCGCGCCATGCGGGATCGTAGGCGAACCCGCGCTGCAGGTGGTGCGAGAGATCGAGGGCGAAGGCGTAGAGCGCCACGTAGATCTCCTGCGACTTCGGCGCCAGCGCCCGGGCCAGATCCTGTTCGGCCGCGGTGAGCGTGTCGTCGGGCACGATCACGTCGGGCGTGATGCCGCCGCCGCCGTACACCAGGCGGCCGTCGTCGGACTTGAACGCCGGCCGGCTCGTCTTCGACCGCTGGCTCTCGGCGGAATCCGGCGCCACCGGCACGAAGTGGCCATCCACGAACTTGCGTTCGCGCTGGATGGAGCGCCCGCTCGGCGTAAACCACTTGCCCGTGGTGAGCTTGAGCGCGTAGCCGTCATCGAGCTGGTACACCGACTGCACCAGCCCCTTGCCGAACGACGTCTGGCCCACGATCAGCGCGCGGTCGTGATCCTGCAGCGCACCGGCCACGATCTCGGCGGCCGACGCCGTGCCGCCGTCGGTCAGGACGACCAGCGGAATCGACGGGAACATCGGCGCGCCGGACGTGGAATCCGCCGTCGGCGTACCGCTGCGCGTGCGCACCGAAACGATTTCCTCTCCCGCCCGGAGGAACAGACCACTCAATGTGAGGCTCTGGTCGAGAATGCCGCCCGGATTTCCGCGCTCGTCGAGCACGAACCCCTTGGCCCCCTGCGCCTTCAGCGCCTGCGCCGCCTTGGCCACGTCCTGGGCCGCCGTCTCGTTGAACTGGAGCAGCGGGATATAGCCGATCTTGCCCGGCAGCATGATGGCGAACGGCACCGCCGGCACGTGGACCACGGCCCGCGTGAATACGACGCGGATCGGCTGCGGCACGCCGGGGCGGCCGAACCGGACCGTCACCTTGGTGCCCGGAGTTCCCGTGAGATAGTCGGACGTCTTGGACAGCGACCAACCGCGCGTGGAGAGCGAATCCGCCCACAGGATCTGGTCGCCTTCCATCACGCCCGCGGCCTCGGCCGGCGTGTTCGGAAACACCTTGCTCACCGTGACCACGCCATTCTGACTCTCGATCTGCATGCCGATGCCGCCGTACTGGCCACCGGTGTTCTTGTTGAACGTCTGCAGTTCTTCCGGCGAGAAGAGCTGGCTGTAGGGATCGTTCAGTTCGGTAACCAGCCCGCGGGCCGCCTTCTCGTAGACATCCCCGGCGGGCAGGGTGTCCACGTACCGGTCGCTGACCAGGGACAGAACCTGATCGAGCAGCACGGCTCCCGAATCGGGGCCGTGAGACTGCAGAACGAATCCGCCGGCCAGCACGGGAGCGAGCAACGCGGCCGCGACAGCGAGCTTTCGGGATCGACGCATCGACGACTGTTCCAGGGAAAGGCTGCCGAAAGCTAAGCCGTCGGCCGCCCTCCCGGCACGGGGTCGCCGTCGGCGTCCTGTCCCGCCCCGTTCCCGGCCTCCGGTAAGCCCTGACGCCACAACGCTTCCCAGCTCACCTCGCGCCCCGAACGGAACCGCTTGCGCGACAGGCGCAAGCCACCCGGCGAGATGACCACCGTGAACGACTCGTCGTCGATCACGATCTCCCGGCGGATCGGATGGGTCAGTTTGGTAGCCATGCGGTGTTGTACTCCGATCCCGGCCAACCGTTCACCGGGCGGGTTCCGCCCCCTGGCCGGCCGGTTCCCGGCTCCCGAGCACGTAGTCCACGTGCCACTGCCGGCGCTCCTGGCGCATCGTAGCGCTCCGCAGAATGCCGGCCCCCACCAGGAGGTCGTGGGCCGGCTGCAGCACCCGCTGGAGATGGGAGGGGTAGCGCTGGTTCAACGGCAGCGTCTCCTTGAGCCGCTGGAACGAGACGCGCCAACCCAGGCGCCCCTCGGCGCGGGCCAGCTCGAGCAGCCGATAGAGCCGGCGGGCGACGGGCGAATCGAGCGCGACGTAGCGCGGGACGGAAAGCGTGACTACGTAGCGGGCGGCGAGGTTCGCGCGCAGCGGCGCGGCGACGACCACGCGCGCCATGCCGGGCTCGGGCGCTCTCGTGGTGTCGAACAGCACGAATTGATGCCGGTCGACGGCGCGGCGCCGTTCGATCGCCACCGCGCTGAGCAGCGTGAACTGGCCGATCAGGGGGCCGCCTTCGGCCAACTGGTAGGCACCGGCCGACTCGAGGATCGTCCGCTCCAGGCGCACGAGCGCGGAACGCAACTGCTCGTACGTGCGGCCGTCGACGTGCCGCCCCATGGAGTGCAGGAACGCATGGAGGGTGAACGACACCGTGCCGTCCGGCGGGCAGCCCGCGTCCTCGAACCGGCGCATCAGCTCCACGTAGACGTCCTGATCGAACGTGCCCGGCAGCCGATCGCCGGGAGACGGCAGCACGCGCCAGCGCGCTCCGCTCTCCGTGGCGAACGTCACCGGGGCGTCATCGGGCGAATCGCTGAGGCGGAACAGGGGGAGCCCCTCCAGCGAACGATCGAGCGCCACGTGACGCGGCGCGGCCCGGCGGTGCGAACCCGCGCTCATGGGCCGGGTGTGCCGCGGGACAGGCGGCGCGGGCCGCACCGGCCGCACCGGCCGCGCCGGCAACGCCGAGCCCGCCTAGCCAAGCCGCACCACCTGGCCCGTGACGGCACGCGCGTCGTCGGAACAGAGGTACCAGACGGTATTCGCCACATCCTCGCGCGCCACGTAGCGCGGCGTTTCGCCCATCGTGGTCAGGTTGGCGTCCGTGCGAATCGCCGTCGGCGCCACGGCGTTGGCCCGCACCCCAGTGGTCTGCTCCTCGGTTGCCACGGCGCGCATGAGCGTGAGTACGGCGCCCTTCGCGGCCGCGTACGCCCATATGCCCGACACCGAACCGCCGGGCAGCGCGGCCGCGGCGGAAAAGTACACGATCGCGCCGCGCGCCCGACGGAGCTGCGGCAGGAAGGCGCGCGTCGTGTGGAGGGCGGTCTGCAGATTGATGCCGCTCATCCGTTGCCAGGCGTCGGGTTCGCTCTCCGCCACCGGCCCGGTGCGCGAGAATCCACCGGCCAGATTCACCAGCGCGTCGAGCGCATTGCCGTGCACCGCCGTCACCCGATCGGCAAGCTGCCGCACCGCATCAGGGTCGGCGAGATCGCACGCATATCCGGTCGCGTCGAACCCGTGCGACGCAAGGGCCGCGGCGCGGGCGGCGACCTCGGCGGGATCGCGGCTCACGAGCAGCACGCGGTCGCCCCGCTGGGCGAAGACGCGCGCCACCGTTTCGCCGACCTGCCCCGCGCGACCGACGCCCGTGATCAGGATCAGGCGTCCCGCCGGCATGCTACCGGAACTCCTCGCGTCCCAGCGTTCCGCGCACCGCTTCGCGCATGGCGAGCAGCGCGTCTGGGTCGGCGGCCGGCGAATCGCCGCGCACGTGCAGCTCGATGCCGTCCCCCACGACCACGCGGTGCCACGCCACCGCCGTTTCGGCGTCGTGCGTGCGGACCGCGGCGTCGGCGCCCACCGACAGCACGGGCGCGAGCGAGCCGGCCACTCGGCGCTCGAGCGCGTCCCCCGTCACGCCCTGCATCTCCTGCTTGATCACTTCGAGCGTCGCGCCCTCCCGCTGCCGGATCTTGATGGCCAGCAACTGGAGCAGATGGCGGTAGCTGTAGGTGGCGGCCGTGCCCGCGCCCTGCGGATGGTCGAGCAGTCCGCTCGCCACGTAGAAGCGGATCGCGCGCGCACTCGGCGCCGCACGGGCCGACGCATTCGTGGGCCGCACGCCGGCCGCGTCGACGAGCGCCGTGGCATGGGCCGCCAACCCGCGCGCGTTCCACGGCGCGTTCCGGGCGTGTGCCCGCAACAGAGTCACCGGCGTGTCAGTCATGGCGCGCGGCGCGAACGCTCCCCGGGGATCGCATGGCACAACAATAACCGCGTCCGCCGCCACGCGTGAGAGCGAGGTCACGACGCGCGGGCCGCCCTCGAAAAAAGAACAGGGACGCCCGCGCGTCCCTGCTCGATGAACCAAAGGGGATCCGGGCGCCGGATCAGCGGCGGCGCTTCTTGGCGCCGCCTTTCGGCTTGCCCTTGGCCGGTTTCTTGGCGGGCTTCCTGGCCGGCTTCTTCGTTGCCTTCCTGGCCGGTTTCTTCGCGGGCTTCTTGGCGGGCGCCTTCTTGATGGCCTTCTTCGCCGCGTTCTTCGCGGGCTTCGCCACCTTCTTCGCCGCCGTCTTCGCGGACTTGGCGACCTTGGCGACCTTGGCGACCTTGGCGGCGGGCGCGGCCTTCGCGGCAGGCGCGGGCTTGGCCGGGGCGACCGGCTTGGCCGGCGCCGCCGCCGCCCCAACCTTCTTCGCTGCAGCCGCCGGAACTGCCGCCGCAGGCGCTGGCTTGCTCGCCGCCGCCGGCTTGCTGGCCGGCGCGGGCTTGCCGGCCGGCGTGCCGGACTCCCCGCCGAACAGATCCTCGTCCTCGTCGGTGGATTCGGCGAACACCTCGGTTTCCTCCTCCTCCTCCTCGGCGTCTTCGGTGCTGTCCCAGAGGTCGTCGCTGTCGTCCTTGTGGGTCATCCAGCCGCCATCCTCCTCCTCGTCATCATCGTACGATGCCCCACCGCCGTAGCCCAGATCTTCCGCTTCGTCGTCGCGATCGGAAAATTTGAACCGGTCGTGCAGCTCGTCACCCCGCGGCATTGCCCGCCTCCTCAGTGTTGGTATCGAGATGTCCTGCGCGTGCGCAGGGAATGCATTTCGGTCGTCATCGGCGCGCCGCGCGCCTCCAGCCGCCACGGCCCGTCCCGCGTCGCGCCGCATGCTGCCGGCACGACAACTCCCTAGTACAATCCCGCGCCCGTTCCGTCAAGCACCGCCAGACGCTCCGGCGAGCGCCTCGCAATGGGCCGCCTCGCGCCCCATCGCAACGGCGCCCGCGTCAGTCGCCGACGAACTCCACCTGCACCCGGTTTGGAATGATCCCCGCGTCCGCCCCGCGCTCCAACAGGAGCCGCACCGCCGCGCGCCCCCGCTCCCCATAGTCCAACGTCCAATCGTTCACGTACATCCCAACGAAGGCATCGGCCTGGGACCGCTCAAGCCCCCTGGCGTACTTCATCGCGTGATCGAGCGCCGCAGCACGATGAGCCAATGCATACGCTATACTGGCGCGAAGATGACGCGAAACTTGCCCTATTAGTGCCTCCCCCATGTCCTTTCTAACGACGTTCCCACCCAATGGAAGTGGCAGGCCCGTCTCCTGGAACCACCATTCGCCGAGGTCCTGGATGAGGTGGAGGCCGCGGTCGCCGAAGGTGAGCTGGCCCTCGTGGATGAGCAGGCCGACGTCGGCCTTGCCGTCGACCACGGCGTCCTCGATCTCGTCGAACGGAATGGGGACGGGTTCGAAATCTGGCTGAAAGAGCCGCAGGGCGAGATACGCGGTGGTCTTGTATCCGGGAATCGCGATGCGTGTGCCGCGCATTGCGTCGCGGGTCATCGGCTGGCGCGCCACGAGGCGCGGCCCGTAGCGGTCCCCGATCGACGCGCCGTGCGGGAGCAGGGCGTAGCGGTCGGCCAGGTATGCGTACGCGTGGATGGAGACGGCCGTGACCTCGAGTTCCGCGCGCAGCGCGCGCTGGTTCAGCGACTCGATGTCCTGCAGCTCGTGCACGTACGTGAGCCCTTCGGTGTCGATCTTGTGTTCGGCGAGCGCGTAGAACATGAACGCGTCGTCGGAGTCGGGGCTGTGGGCGACGTGGATCGTGCGGCTCATGACGGAATGATTCTCGCGTTCGTTCAGCGTTTGCGCGCCTGATCGAGCGCGGTCTGGATATCCTGGGCGTGCGACTGGTATTCGGGGAGTTGCTTGGCCTGTTCGGCGCCCGCGGCTTTGGCCAGTTGGTTCAGGTACCGGCGTTGGGCGGCGTCGTTCTTTTCCGAGTGGGCGGCCTGGGCGGCGAGCACGAGGCCCAGCAGGTGGTTCGGATGTTGCGCGAGCATGGTATCGGCTTCCGCGGCGGCGAGCGCCGAATTGCCGGACACTTCCGCAAGCCGCCCGTAGTCGTAGCGCTGGCCGAGGGTCATGGTGCCCAGCATCTGGTATGCGCCGAGTCCCATCGGCGCGAACATCTGCACCGTATCCATGTGTCCGCGCGAGTAGGCGCCCATGATCAGGTCGCGCAGTCGTTCGGCCTGTTCGTCGGGGGTCATCTGGCTGATGTCGGGAGCGGGTCCCAGGCTGCCGCCGCCGGCGCCGCTACTCGCGTCCGCGACCGATCCTGCATCGGCGCCGGCGCCGGCGGGTTGGCCGGAGCGTGCCAGGCTCTGCCCGGCGACGATCGCGATCAGCGCGAGCAGGGCGATGCCGAGCACCGACCACATGATCGTGTTGGACGACGACTTGGGAGGGGCCGGCGTGCCGGCGGCGACTGGGGCGCCTTCACCGAGGCCGGGTTGGGCCACCGGGGTGCCGCAGGCGTGGCAGAACTTGGCGCCGGCGGCGAGTTCGGCACCGCAGGCGCCGCACGCCACGGCGCCGAGTGGGGACCCGCAGGACGAACAGAACTTGCCGGAGGCCGGTGCGCCGCAGGCTGGGCAGGGGCGAGGAGCGTTGGGTTCGGTCATGCGCGATAAGTTAGCGGTTGACTGCGCCGTGGGGAGTGGCGGCGGCGGGGTGTGGAGCCCTTTGACTTTCGGGGGCGGGGAGGGGAGCTTGAAGCGCGCGGCGCGACCCGGCGCGGCGCGCCGGCACCCACCCGAGGTTCCCGTTCCACGGCCATGTCCTCATCCCGATCGTTGACCCCCAACCTGGCCGGCGCGACCGCCAAGGACGTGTTGGCGCTGGCGCAGAAGCTGAACGTGCGGTTCATGCGGCTGCAGTTCACCGACATTCTGGGGGTGAACAAGAACGTCGAGATCCCGGCGTCGCAGTTCGAGAAGGCGCTGGCGGGCGACATCATGTTCGACGGGTCGTCGATCGAGGGGTTCGTGCGGATCGAGGAGTCGGACATGCTGCTGGCCCCCGATCTTGGCACGTTCGTGGTCTTTCCGTGGAGCGAGGCCGAGAGCCGGGTGTGCCGCGTGATCTGCGACATCAACCGGCCCGACGGGGCTCCCTTTCCCGGCGATCCGCGCGGGGTGTTGAAGCGGCAGTTGGCGCGCGCGGCGGGCATGGGCTACTCGATGAACGCCGGGATGGAGGCGGAGTTCTTCATGTTCCGCCGCGGGCCGGACGGCGAGGCCACCACGCGCACGCACGACGTGGGGAGTTATTTCGACCTGGCGCCGGTGGACCTGGGCGAGGAGGCGCGGCGGGCCATCGTGGACACGCTGGAGCGGATGGGGTTCGAGGTGGAGGCGGCGCACCACGAGGTGGCGCACGGCCAGCACGAGATCGATTTCCGCTACGCCGACGCGCTGGCCACCGCGGACGGCATCGCGACGTTCCGGTTCGTGGTGAAGTACGTGGCGCAACAGTTCGGACTGTTCGCGTCGTTCATGCCCAAGCCGATCTTCGGCCAGAACGGGAGCGGCATGCACACGCACCAGTCGCTGTTCCGGGGCCGGGAGAACGCGTTCTGGGACGCCGGGGCCCAGTGGGAGCTGTCGCCGGTGGCGCTGCACTACATCGGCGGCCTGCTCAAGCACGCGCGCGGGTACTGCGCCGTCACCAACCCGTTAGTGAATTCATATAAGCGCCTGGTGCCCGGGTACGAGGCGCCGGTGAACGTGGCGTGGTCCATGCGCAACCGGTCGCCGATGCTGCGCATTCCGGAGCGGCGGGGGCTGGGCACGCGGGTGGAGCATCGGGTGCCCGATCCGGCGGCCAACCCGTATCTGGCGCTGGCCGCGATGCTGGCCGCGGGGCTGGACGGCATCGACACGCAGGCCGACTGGCGGGAGCCGGTGAACGAGAACATCTGGGAGATGTCGCACCGCGAGAAGCGGCGGCTGCGCATCGACGATCTGCCGCACGACCTCCACGAGGCGTGCGACGAACTGGAGAAGGACGCGGTGATCACGGAGGCGTTGGGCGAGCACGTGACGCAGCATTTCCTGGCGGCCAAACGGCAGGAGTGGCGCGAGTACATCTCCCAGGTGAGCCGCTGGGAGATCGACGCGTACCTGGCGAAGTACTAGGCGCCGCCGCCGCCGCCGCCGCGACCCATGGGCATGTTCATCTTTTGAAGCCCGTTGGGGACGGTGAACAGCGAATCGTCGAGCGGTTGCTTCTCCACCTTGGTGGCCTGCATCTCCACCTGGCCGGCGCGTTCGACCTTGAGCGGAAACATCTGCCCGAGGTGCCCTTGCCAATCGCCCCCCATGCCCATGCCGCCGCGCCCGCCCGCGGAGCCGCCCATGCCGACGAAGGCGCCCAGCCCCTTGGCCAGGCACAGGTCGGTGGGTACACCGTTGGGGTCGGTGAGCGTGGCGTGTTCGCACTCGTAGCCGGCGATCGTTTCCTTCTTGCCGGTCCAGGTGAGCTTGGCGTTCGCGGCGGCGGAATCGGCCATCGCCGGCACGTCGCCCGCCGACCGCTCCATATATATCCCGCGTGCGGGCATCACCATGTCCATGGTCTTGCCGCCGTCGTTGAGCAGGATGAACATGTCGCCGCCGGGGGTGGAAATGTCCCACCGCACCTTGCCGCCCTTGGTCGAGTACTGCATGGACTGATTGCCCATCTGGCCCATCGTCATCTGAAAGGTGACGACGCCCTCGAACGGGTTCTGCGCCGCGGCGGCGTAGGGCGCGGCGGCGACGGCACCGGCGACGAGCAGCGAAATTCGCATGTGCATGGCGCATTCCTCCTTATGGGTCAGACGGGAAAGAGCATCTCCCGGTACTTGGGCAGCGGCCAGGCCTGGTCGCCGATCGCCAGTTCGAGCCCGTCGCACGCGTCGCGCAACGCGTGCATGGACTCGGCGCACGTGCCGGTGAGGAACCTGGCCTGCGCTTCCAGCGTGCCGTGCATCGACTCGCCCTTGGCGATGGCGGCGTCGAGCGCGGCCCGCTGCTTCTGCACGGCGGCGAGGCGCTTGGCCACCTCGTTGCCGGCCGCGACCTGCGGCCCCGCGGTGATGCCCGCGGCCTTGGCCTCGGCGGCCGCCCGCGCGAGCGAGCCGGCGTAGCCGTAGCCCGCCGGCAACACCATGGTGTCCACCAGCTCGCGCAGCGTGTGCGCTTCGATGAGCATGTCCTTCACGTACCGCTCGAGCCGCACGTGGAACCGCGACTCGAGTTCCTGCCGGGTGAAGATGCCGAGCCCGGTGAGCAGATCGCGCGACTGGCGCGTGGTCAGTTGAGCCAGCGCTTCGGGCGTGCGGCGGATGTTGGGCAATCCACGCCGCTCGGCTTCTTGGATCCACTCCTCCGAATAGTTGTTGCCCTCGAACCGCACGTTCCGGGTGGCCTTGAACACGGGCCGGACCACCTTGAGCACGGCGTCGTCCACCTTCCTGGTCTTCTTGAGTTCCGCGCGCAATGCCGCCGAGAGTTCGCCCAGCGACTCGGCCACGGCGGCGTTCAGCAGGCATGATCGGGAATGCGATGGACTGCCGACGACCCCACGGCGCGGAATTCGAACTTGTTCCCCGTGAACGCGAATGGCGACGTGCGGTTGCGGTCGGTGTTGTCCTTCTCGATGTCGGGCAGCTTGGCGACGCCGAGCTTGATCATGGCCTGGTCGGCGCTCGCGGCGGTCTTGCCGCCGGCGATGCTCTCGATGACGTGGGTGAGCGTGCGCCCCATGAAAATGCTGATGATCGCGGGCGGCGCCTCGTTGGCGCCGAGGCGATGTTCGTTGCCCGACGACGCGATGCCGGCGCGCAGCAGCCCCGCGTGCTCGATGCACGCCCTGAAGCACCGCGGCCAGGAAGAGCAGGAAGCGCACGTTCTGGTGCGGCGTGTCGCCCGGCTTGAGCAGGTTGAAGCCGTCGAGTTCCGGGCGGTCGGAGGTGATGGACATGGACCAGTTGCAGTGCTTGCCCGAGCCGTTGATGCCGGCGAACGGCTTCTCGTGCAGCAGCGCCTGCAGCCCGTGCCGGAGCGCCACCTTGCGCAGCGTGGCCATCACGAGCTGGTTGTGATCCACCGCGAGGTCGGTCTCCTCGAACATCGGCGCCATCTCGAACTGCGACGGCGCCACCTCGTTGTGCCGCGTGACGATCGGCACGCCGAGCTTGTAGAGCTCGTGCTCCACCTCGGCGATGCACGCCTGGATGCGCTCCGGGATGCCGGCGAAGTAGTGGTCCTCGAGCTGCTGCCCGCGCGACGGCGCCGCGCCGAGCAGCGTGCGCCCCGACATCACGAGATCGGGCCGGAGCGCGAAGAACCCGCGGTCGATGAGGAAATACTCCTGCTCCGGCCCGAGCGTGGTGTACACGCGCTGCACGCCCTTGTCGCCGAGCAGCGTCGAGCAGCTCGATCGCCTTCTCGGAGAGCACGTCGGAGCTGCGGAGCAGCGGCGTCATCTCGTCCAGCGCTTCGCCGTTGTAGCCGATGAACACCGACGGGACGCAGAGCGTGCGCACGCCGCCCGATTCGACGATGAACACCGGGCTCGCCGGATTCCACGCCGTGTAGCCGCGCGCTTCCCACGTGGCGCGCAGCCCGCCGGAGGGGAAGCTCGACGCGTCGGGCTCGCTCTGGATGAGCTGCGCGCCGCTGAACGCTTCCATGGGCTGGCGGTCGTCGTCGAACGCGAGAAACGCGTCGTGCTTCTCGGCGGTGAGGCCCGTCTGCGGCTGGAACCAGTGCGTGAAGTGCGTCACGCCGCGCGAGATCGCCCAGTCCTTGATCACCTGCGCCACCGTGGGCGCGATCTCGAGGTCGAGCTTGTTCCCGAGACGCACCGACGCCACCAGCTTCTCATAGATGGACTTGGGAAGTTTGTCCCGCATCTGCCGCGCGCCGAATGTGTTGACGCCGAAGTACGACGACGTGGGCGCGGGATACGGCGACTTGGGCAGCAGCGGCACGCGACCGACAACATCACGGAGCGCTGCGGCTCGGCCCGATGACGACGAGGTGGACATGGGTGGGGTTGTTCCTGTTGGTTGGTGGTTGTTGGCAGCAAATTGTGCAATAAAAGCAATTCTTCACGTTCAAAATACAGAAATTGACCGAGAAATGTACAGAACGTACTGGAAAACATGCAAGGGATGCATTTCTTGGCGTTTGGCGCTGATGCGTCCATTGGGTCAGCCTTCCAGCGTCACCCGCCAACCGGGCCGGTCACCAGGGGCAGGGCCACGGTCTCCTTGACCGTGCGCAGGACGATCGTGGTCCGGGTGTGCCCCACGCCGGCAAGCCCACGGATATCCTCGCTCACCAGCCGCTCGAGGTCGGAAGGCCCTCGGCAACGCACCTTGAGCATGTAGTCGTCGTCGCCCGAAACGTGATGGCACTCTTGCACTTCGGAGAGCGACGCCACGTGCGCCAGGAACTCATCACGCTGGCGCGGGCGGTCCAGCGTCACGGCAACGAAGGCCATGAGATGCAGACCCATCACCTCGGGATCGATCAGGGCGGCATACCCCTGAATGACCCCATCCTCCTCCAACCGGTGAATCCGGTCGGCCGTGGCCTGGGCCGTAATGCCCAGAAGCTCTCCAAGCTTCTTCCAACTCTCTCGACCGAACTGCTGAAGTCTTGAAAGTGCTTTGTAATCGAGTGCGTCCATTTAGATATACTTTTGAAGTCAATGTAATATTTGCAGGATTGGCGTTTTAGTCAATACTGTGCGGCAAGAAATGGTGAAGTCCCGGCTCATGCCGTCCTTTGCTGCATCAGAACTTGGCTTGCAAGACCGCGCAGTTGACCGCCGAGTCCTCGTAACGCGCACTGAGCGGCGTTGAGTTCATCGCTCGGGCTTCGGAGCGCATCGCGGGCGACGAATAGTTCATCGCCGGGTCCTCGCAACGCGCACCGAGCGGCGCCGAGTTCATCACTCGGGCTTCGGAGCGCATCTCCGGCGACGAATAGTCCATCGCCGGGTCCTCGTAGCGCGCACCGAGCGGCGTTGAGTTCATCGCTCGTGCTTCGGAGCGCATCTCCGGCGACGAACAGTTCATCGCTCGGGCTTCGTAGCGCATCGCCGGGTCCTCGCAACGCGCACCGAGCGGCGCCGAGTTCATCGCTCGGGCTTCGTAGGGCATCGCGAGCTCCGCCGAGGCGACCGCTCGGCTCTCGTAGCGCACCGCGGGCTTCGCAGAGTTGACCGCCGGGTTCTCATAGCGCACCGCGGGCTTCGCAGAGTTGACCGCCGGGTTCTCGTAACGCATCGCGAGCTCCGCGGAGGCAACCGCCGCGTTCTCGTAGCGCACCGGAGGCGTCGCCGAGGCGACTCCGTTGTGTCCCGAGCGGACTCCCGGCGTCTCTCAGCGCACCGAGGGGCGCCCACGGCGGGCTACTCGAGCCGCTTCAGGTCTCGCAGTTGCGGCACCGCCTTGGACACGATGCCCACGACGCCCAGCGAGGCGAGCCCGCCGAGGATCACCGCCGGTACCGTGCCGAGCAATTTGGCCGTCACGCCCGACTCGAACGCGCCGAGTTCGTTGGACGAGCCGACGAAGATGGCGTTCACGGCCGACACTCGGCCGAGCATGTCGTGGGGGGTGAGCAGTTGGAGCAGCGTGGACCGCACGACCACGCTCACGTTGTCGGCCATGCCGCTGATGGCGAGCAGGCCGAACGAGAGCGCGACGTTGCGTGAGAGTCCGAACCCCACGATCGCCACGGCGAAGGTGGCGACGGCGTAGAGCATGGCCGGCCCCGCGCGTTCCAATGGCTTGCGATGCGCGAGGTACACCGACATCAGCACCGCGCCGAGGGCGGGCGCGGCGCGGAGGATGCCGAGTCCTTCCGGGCCCACGTGGAGAATGTCGGAGGCGAAAACGGGGAGCAGCGCTTCGGCGCCGCCAAGGAGCACGGAGAACAGATCGAGGGTGAGCGCGCCGAAGATCACCGGCTGGTGGAGCACGAACCGCACGCCCACACGCAGGCTCTGGGCGAGCGGTTCCACGGACCGCCGTCGAGGGAACGGGCGCGTACCGGATGGCGGCGAACGAAGAGACCGCGACGATCATGAGCACGGCGTCGGCGGCGTAGGCGACCGTGGCCGAGGAGAAGCCGTAGAGCAGCCCGCCGATGGCGGGGCCGGCCACCGAGGCCGTTTGCCACGCGGAGCTGCGCCAGGCGGCGGCATTGGCGTACGCGGATCGGGGCACGATCTCGGCGAGCAGCGCCATGCGCGCGGGGTTGAAGAACGCCCGCGCGATGCCGCTCACGAAGATGACGACGAAGAAGGGCCAGGCCCACGGGAGCGCGAGAATGCGCGGGTGTGCGCTGAACGCCACGAAGCAGATCGAACAGGCGAGCATCGCGGTGAGCGACACGAGCGTGATCGTGCGCCGGTTGAGGCGATCGGCGGTGTGGCCCGCGGGGAGCGAGATGCTGAGAAAGGGCAGGGCTTCGGCGAGGCCCACGAGGCCGAGCGAGAGGGGGTCGTGGGTGATGGCGTAGATCTGCCATCCGACGACGATGCCCTGGATCTGCGTGGCGACGGTCATCGTGAAGGCGCTCACGACGAACCACCGGAAGTTGGGGTACCGCAGGGCGGCGTAGGCGTCGCGGGGGGCGGGCATGCGAGGGAGGAGCATAACCCGTTGGCACGGGGAGGAGAAGCGGGCCGACTCCGGGTGCTCGTGCTTGAGAGGGCGGTGGGGGTGGGCTAAGTTCCACGGACCCGGCGCGGTAGCCAAGTGGTAAGGCAGCGGTCTGCAAAACCGCTATTCGCGGGTTCGATTCCCGCCCGCGCCTCTGGTACAACTCATTGGAGAGGCACGTCTTCTATATAGAAGGACCAGTTGCGCAATCGGCGGCGATGGCCTCGAAACGCCCCAAATCAGCCCCAAATTCTGAGAAGCGTGTTGTTCGCGCATGCAGCGGGGTCGGCGGGCGGAGCCAGTTGTCACCCGTGATAACAGTAGTACCCCGGGTGAAACAGCCGCGATCGTTCGGCCCGCGTACACGCGTCGAGTGTGCTTGAAAACCCAGAGCGTTTCACATGGGAGCGAGTCAACCCGCAAGGTTGGCTCGCTCTGTTGTTTTTCAGAGCGGCTCCCCCAGATTGGTCCCTGAACATTTCCTCTGGGCTGCGGGCGCTTTGACCAGCTCATGGCCGTCCTTCCAACATTCTCAGGTCGTAACTTCCCTAGCCGGTTCTTCGTGACCAAAGACGAGTGGGAATCTCTCTGCGCTGATGTCCGGCAGAGGATGGCGGCGCATGTCTATCCGTTCGTCACTCCGATCTCCGCCACAGAGGACCTAACGCGTGGCTGGGTGCATGGAACGGGTAACTATTTGTCAATCGGCAAGCAGAGGTTCATCGTTACGGCCGGCCACGTCGTCGAGGACGCGGAAGGCGTTCATTTGTGTCACCTTCCTGGTCCAACGGATGCTTTCGTGCTTTGTCCTAGCTTGATGCTCGTGGACCCTTGGCCTGTGGATGCAGCACTTGGGAAGCTAGGCGCCGAATGGGGGACGGCCTCGAAGGAGGCAATCCCGAAATCATGGATAGCCCGCAGACTCAATCCGGTGCCGGATGAATTGTTCTTCTTCATGGGTTTCCCAGGGTCCACGGCGGCCCGCAACGAGCCCATTACGGATCTAAACAGGCGGTATAACTGGGGCGGTGGCCTGCTAACCTCTCCCTGTGTTCCCTTCGTGATGCAGGCTCCGCGAGAGCGATTGCCCGCCCTCGAGGACTACGAGCCGACGAAACACGTCGCGCTCCACTACCCGGCGAAGGCATCTTCAGGGCCGGGAATGCCGGAAGTCGATTTGCCCAACCCCAAGGGATTGAGCGGTAGCTTCCTGTGGGACACGAAGCGTGTGGCTGCTCTATCAAGAGGTCGCCAATGGACACCAAACGAGGCGAGAGTCTGCGGAATCATCTGGCAAGCACATACGAAGCCGGAGATTGTGGTGGCGACGAGAATAGAGTTCGTGCGACCACTGCTCTGTCGCACAAACCCCTTGTCCAACGCTCTCCAGATGAGTTGTGACTTAGCGAGTTCCGTCTTTCGACACTCACGAAGCGCAAACTAATGAATTACTCGCCCGAATGGTCTTCCTGTACTTCATCGGCGACCAGGAGATGGATGGCCCAAGGTCGCGTGAGGAGTGGAAGGGCGCGATCAAGGTCACCGAGGTTTACTTGGGCTTCCGCGCCATAATCTGAGCCGCTTCGTTCACCATGTACTTGTCGATGTGAACGATCTCAAAAGTTGATGGTGTGTACCCCAATTCGACGAGGCATTTGAAGAACGTAAGCCGACCGCTCGTGGGAGGATCGCCGGATGGAGGAGTGTCGACGCGCAGGCGCCGCGACATCCCATACGAGCGACGAACATCTGGCGGCGCGACCTAATCAGCCACCCGCAACAGAGGCGCCCCTCTGCAGGCGCAACAGTTCTTTGTTGATGAATTTTCGAAAGGGATCGTCGTACTGTGGTCCATAATGCGCCCACGTCTTTTCGAAAAACGGGCAATCTTCGACAAATTCCGTGATTGTTCGCTGCCACGACTTCCACCGGCTCGTCGGCCCGGTCTGGTAAAATACGTCGTACGCCGCCTCGAACACATTTAGGCAGACGAGTATCATCATGTCGATTTGGTCATGGAGTTCGGCGTTTATTATTCTGCGTTCCTCTCCCCGTTCTTCCTTCCTCAGCTCCTCTTTACTCATTTCTGACGAGGTAAATGCGAGCATCAGATCTGGGTGATCCACGAGCAGCTTTTCCGCATCATGAAGCATTGCATGGACCTCCACTTGCCGACCCGTCAAGAGATCGCGATAGGCGATGATGGCGGCCACGGTGGCTACGATTATTGACACAATGGAGACCCCCAAAGCCCATCCAGCCAAACTCTCCTCCGTGCAAGACGTAACGGCCCCTGCCGAAAACAGTACTGCCAGGTTGTTTGTACGGCAATTCGACAGAGCGCTTTGGGAAACGTAAATTGATCTCTTAGACGAGAATCGTCGGATGGAGAAGCATCGGCGGGTGACAGTTGAACCCGAGCCAGACTCGCTCGGACGGGATGCCGACGTATGATTGGTCAAGCGCTGAAACACGTCGGTCGCTCATCGCTCGCGGCGGCGAAACCCTCCCAGAATTACGGTTGGCAGGGAAGCCCGCACTGCAGTACTGTGAAGGCACCATTAGGCCGTTGCCAACACCGAGGGTGCCCAGTTTGCGCTTCGTTGATCTATTTGCGGGTCTAGAGACGGTTTCAAAACTACGTGAGGGTGTTATAGTGGTGGTCCATCATCTCACCGGCGAGGGAGTTGATGCGACGACGAGCGACGCTGCTGAGCGATGCCCAGTGGGCGCGGATTGCCCAGCACCTGCCGAAGCCGAAAGCGAAGCCCAAGGGCGGGCGGCCGCGCGCCGCCGACCGGGTGTGTTTGGAAGGGATTCTCTGGGTGTTGCGCACCGGGGCCCGCTGGCGCGATCTCCCCGAGTGGTACCCCAGTCCCGCGACGTGCTGGCGCCGGCTGGGCGAGTGGGAACGGCAGGACGTGTGGCTCACGATGTGGCGGGCCTTTCTGAGTGACCTGGATGAACGCCGGCAGCTCGATTGGAGTGAGGCGTTCATGGACGGGACCTTCGCTCCCGCGAAAAAAGGGGCGCTGGCATCGGCAAAACACGGAAGGGTAAGGGGACAAAGCTCATGGTACTGGTCGACGGCGCGGGTATTCCTCTCGGAGTGCACCTTTCGCCTGCCAATCTCGCCGAGGTCCAGCTCGCGGAAGCGACGCTCGCCACAGTAGCGGTGCCCCGCGGCGGGCCCGGCCGCCCGAAACAAAAACCCGTGCGGATCATCGCCGACCGCGGCTATGACAGTCGGGGCTTGTGGGAGCGGCTCAAGCGCCGGGGGATTCAATTGATCGTGCCGCATTTGTCGAGTCGGAAAGTGCGGTTTCAGGATGGCCGCTGTCTGCGCCGGTACCGCCGACGATGGATTATCGAACGCACCAACGCTTGGCTGCATGCCTTCCGTCGGCTGGTCACCCGGTACGAGCATCAGCTGGAGCGCTACCAGGCCTTCGTGTACATCGCCTGCATGTTGATCACTCTACGCCAGTTTTGAAACCGCTTCTAGGCGGGTTCCACGTTGCGTTGAAAGCCTTGGGGCATGAGTGCGTCTTTGCGTCGGAAATTGATGACGAACTACGTCAGCTATACATTCGCAACTTCTTCGGGCGGGCGGCGGGTGATGCGAATCGAGTCGTGCATGGCGACATAAGAGTCGCCAAAGGAGCCGTTCCGCCGCACGACATCTTGTGCGCCGGCTTTCCTTGCCAGCCATTCTCCAAGTCCGGGTCTCAAGACGGCACGCGTGACAAGACGCGAGGCACTCTGTTTCACGAAATCCTCGAGGTCTTACGAGCTCGTAGGCCGCGATATGTGATACTCGAAAACGTTGGCAATTTTGAGCGCCACAACACCGGCCAAACGTGGAGAATAGTGCAGGACAGCCTCGAGAGTTTGGGATATCACGTCCGAGGAACTACGCATAAGACCTCTGGTGGGCACGGCCTGATTTCACCACATCACCTCGGCTTCCCCCACACTCGAGAACGCTTCTTTGTGGTGGCATCCCGTGAGCGGCTGCCGGATGACCCCTTCCCACCCCGCGACGAGACTCGGGTCACAAGTTTGGACGACGTCCTTGATGACATCCGTGAGATAACGGAAGTC
>CAVSOM010000007.1:0-22595 GCA_963729495.1 uncultured Gemmatimonadaceae bacterium | reverse complement strand
ACGATCACGTCGGCGTACCGCTTGCTCGGCTCCACGAATTGGAGGTGCATCGGCTGCACCGTCTTCACGTACTGGTCCAGAATCTCCTCCAGCGGCCGTCCTCGCCGCGCGATGTCGCGCCGAATGCGCCGAATGAGCCGGGTGTCCGCGTCGGCGTCCACGAACACCTTCACGTCGCACAGATCCCGCACCTGCGCCTCGACGAACAGCAGGATCCCGTCGATCACCACGACGTCCGCCGGCGGAACCGCCACCCGCCGCGAGCTGCGCAGGTGCTGCACGAAATCGTACACCGGCTTCTCGATCGCCTGCCCCGACGCCAGTTCCGTCAGCTGGCGCTCCAGCAACTCCCAGTCGATCGAATCCGGATGGTCCCAGTTGACCTTCCGGCGCTGCTCGATGGGCCGGTCCGCGAAGTTCTTGTAATAGGCATCCATGTCGATGAACGCCACCGACGTGCCGGGGAGCGACTCCGCCACCCGGCGCGCCACCGTGGACTTGCCCGATCCGGTGCCGCCGGCGATCCCGATGATGAGTGGTTTCACGCGCCGCCGCCCTCGCGGGCCCGACGTGACCCGAATCTCGCCGAACCGACGCCAGACCGTCGCGAAGTGGGTGTCACGATCCTGTATCGCTGAAGGAATGATCGACGACGTTCCGAAAGCTGACCGCGTCGCGAAGTGGCCGTCAACCGCGCACTCCCGGCTCCGTCGCGGCCTCGCTAGCTTTTCCACATGAAACGTACAACCTGGCCGGTCCGCGGGGCCGGTCGATGACCGATTTCCTGCGCGCCTTCGTGAACGCGGCGCCCGTGTCCGTGCCGCCCGGGGCCACGGCGCTCGACGCGGTGCGCGCCTGGAAGCCCGATGAGGCCGACGCGGTCGCCGCCGGCACCCGCGCCATCACGGACAGCCGCGGGCTCCCGATGGACGCCGCCACCCGGCTCCAGGCGGGCGCCATCCTCCGCACGGTCGCGTGCCGCTCGGCCGGCGCCGCGGCGGCCGACCCCGACCCCGAGCCCGACCCATTCGGCGATCCGGCATGAGCCCGACCGTCGACCGCGCCCTACTGCGCAAGCTCCCCAAGGCCGAGCTGCACTGCCATCTCGATGGGTCGGTGCGCCCCGAGACGCTGCTCGACCTGGGCCGCGAATACGGCCAGCCGATGCCGCGCGCCGACGCCGCGGGACTGCGCGAGTACATGCGCGTGTCCGACGCGCGCGACCTCGAGGAGTACCTCGAGCGGTTCGCGATCACGCTGTCGGTCATGCAGACGGAAGCGGCCCTGGAGCGGATTGCCTACGAGTTGGCCGTGGACGCGGCGGCCGACGGCGTGCGCTATCTCGAGGTGCGCTACTCGCCCATTCTCAACGTGCGCCACGGCCTGTCGCTCGGCGCGGGGGTGGAGGCGCCGCTGCGCGGCCTGGCCCGCGCCGAGCGGGAACTCGGCCTCGTGGCTCGCGTGATCGTCTGCGCCATCCGCAGCATGGCGCCCGACGTGTCGCTGGAACTGGCGGAGCTGGCGGTCGCGTATCGCGATCGCGGCGTGGTGGGATTCGACCTGGCGGGGGGCGAGGCCGGCCATCCGGCGGCCCTGCACGCGCGCGCCTTCGCGCACGCCCGCAAGCACGACCTGGCCTGCACCTGCCACGCCGGCGAGGGCGACGGCCCCGAGTCGGTGCGCCAGGCGCTGCACACGTGCTGCGCCGACCGCATCGGACACGGCACGCGCCTGGGCGAGGATTCGGCACTGCTGGAATACGTGAACGACCGGCGCGTGCCGGTGGAGATCTGCCTCACGAGCAACGTCCAGACGCGCGCCGCGGAATCGTACGCGGCGCATCCCCTGCGGCAGTACTACGATCGAGGCCTGAACGTCGTGCTCAACACCGACAATCGCCTCATGAGCGGCACCACGCTTACCGACGAGTACGAGCACGCGGCGCGGGCGCTGGGCTTCTCGTTCGACGAACTGTCTCGGCTCGCCCTCAACGGGTTCGAGAGCGCCTTCCTGCCCTACGACGAACGCCGCGCTCTGGTCGCCGCCGCGGAGCGGGACCTGGCCGCGCTCCGGCGGGCGCCGGCATGAGCGCGTCCCACGGCGCCGAAGCGGCGCGGGCCGCCGCCGGCGCGGTGCGCGCGCGGATCGGCGAGTTCGCGCCCGTGGCGGCGATCGTCCTCGGCTCGGGGCTGGGCGGGCTGGCGCGGCGCGTCAAGCGCGCCACCGTCATTCCGTACGCCGAGATTCCCGGCTTCCCGCCCTCCACGGTGGAGGGCCACGCGGGCGAGCTGCTCGCCGGCACGCTCGCCGGCCGCCCGGTGCTGGCCCTGGCCGGCCGGTTCCACATGTACGAGGGGCACGCCGCCGCGGTGGCGGCGTTCCCGGCGCGCGTGGTGCACGCGCTCGGCGTCCCGGTGCTGATCGTGTCCAACGCCGCCGGCGGCATCCGGCCGTCGTTGGGCGCCGGCACGCTGATGGTGATCGACGACCACGTGAACTTCATGTTCCGCAACCCGCTCGTCGGGCCGGTGGAACCCGGCGACGTGCGCTTTCCCGACATGTCGGAACCCTACGACCCGGTGCTGCGGGCGCTGGCGCGCAGCGTGGCCGACGCCCGGGGAATCGGGCTGGCCTCTGGGGTCTACGCCGGCCTCCTCGGGCCCAGCTACGAGACGCGCGCCGAGGTGCGCATGCTGGCCGCCCTCGGGGTGGACGCCGTGGGGATGTCCACGGTGCCCGAGGTGATCGCGGCCCGCGCCATCGGGCTCCGCGTGCTCGGCGTGAGCTGCGTGACCAACCCCGCGGCCGGACTTTCCGAAACTCCTATAACGCACGCCGAGGTGATCGCGGCCACGGCGCGCGCGGCGGCGGGGTTCGAGGCGCTCGTCGAGGGGGTCGTGGCCGCCCTCTGAGCGCCGGGCCCGATCGGGGCGGCGCAATCGTTTCCCGGGTTGTATCGTCCTACTCCGGATCCACGCCGTTCGTCCGTTCCGCCCCCGCTCCCACCACCCCGCCCGTGCGCCTGCTGACCCTGGCCCGAGACCTCCGCCGCCGAAAGGCCCGCGACGCCCGCCGCCTGTTCGTGTGCGAGGGGGTGCGGGCCGTCGAGGAGCTGCTGCGCTCGCCGATCGCGCCCACCGGCATCGTGGTGGCGCCGCAGCTCCTGGACGCGCCGCGCGGCGCTGCGCTGCGCGAGGCGATCGCCCGATCCGGGTGCCAGGTGGAGGAGGTGTCGCCGCGCGACTTCCACACGGCCGCCGAAACCGACTCGCCCCAGGGCGTGCTGGCCGTGGCGCCGATCCCCGACCGCGCGCTCGACCGCCTCGAACCCGCCGACGGCCTGCGTCTGCTGGTGCTCGATGCCGTGCAGGATCCCGGCAACGTGGGCACCATCGTCCGCACGGCGGCGGCGCTCGGGGCCACCGCCACCGTCGCCCTGCCCGGCACCGTGGACCTCTGGAACGCCAAGGTCGTCCGCAGTGCGATGGGCGCCCTCTTCCACCACCCGTGCCTGCACGCCACCTGGGACGACGTCGACGCCTTCAGGCAGCGCGCGGCGCTCGCCCTCTGGGTGGCCGACGCCGCGGGCGCGCCGCTCGGCGGCGGACCGGCGCCGGCCCGGCTCGGGCTGGTGGTGGGCAACGAGGGCGCCGGCGTGTCCGCCGAAGCGCGCGCGCGCGCCGACCGTCTGGTCGCGCTTCCCCTGGCCCCCGCCGTGGAGTCGTTGAACGTCGCGGTGGCCGCCGGCATCCTCCTCTACGAGCTCCGCCCGTGATCGGCACTGCCTACTTCGAAGTCGTGGCGTTCGTGTTCGGGGCCGTGATCGGCTCGTTCCTGAACGTGTGCATCGGGCGCTGGCCCGCCGAGCAGTCCATCGTCAGGCCGCGCTCGCGCTGCCCCAAGTGCGGGCATCAGTTGGCCTGGTTCGAAAACATTCCGCTGTTCAGTTGGATCGCGCTCCGCGCGCGCTGCCGCTGCTGCGCCGAGCGGATCTCGGTGCAATATCCGCTGGTCGAACTGGCGGTGGGCATTCTGTGGACCGTGTGCGTGGCGTCCCTCGGCCCCACGCTCACCGCCGTGCGCGTGGCGGTGACCGCCACGACGCTGCTCGGCGTGGCGATCACGGATGCCAAGCACTACCTGATCCCCGACGGATTCACGGTGTTCGGCCTGCTGTTCACGCTCGTCCTGGCGGTGTACGGGTCGGCCACGCTCGACGTCGGTCCGTTCGCCGGCGTTTACGATGCCTGCATCGGGGCGTGCGCGGGCGCCGGGCTGATCGCGATCGTGGGCTGGCTGGGCGAGATCGCGTTCAAGAAGGAAGCGATGGGCATGGGCGACATGACGCTGATGGCGTTCGTGGGCGCGGCGGTGGGGCCGGCGCGGGCCGTGCTCACCGTGTTCGTGGGCGCGGCGATCGGCGCCGCGGTGTTCCTGCTCCTCGTGTACCCGCTGGCCTGGCTGCTGCGCGACCGGCGCGAGGAGCAGGGCGAACTCCCGCTCGGCGCGCCGCCGTTCGAGCCCCCGCTCGTGCCGTTCGGCGTGTTCCTTGCGCCCGCGGCGATGGTGACATTGCTTTGGGGAAATGTGCTGTTCGCCTGGATTCTGCGGGGCTGACCGTCTCGCGCGCGCCCGTTGCCGATGATCGACGAACCGCCCCGCGCCGTGACCGGCGCCCTGGCGCGCTTCACGCGCGATCTGACGGCCGACGCCCGCGCCGGGCGGCTCGAACCGGTGCGGGCGCGCGAGGATGAGATCGCGCGCCTGATCGACATCCTGCTGCGCCACGGCAAGAGCAATCCGGCGCTCGTCGGGCCGGCCGGCGTGGGCAAGACGGCGATCGCCGAGGGGCTGGCCCAGCGCATCGCCGGCGGGGGCGTGCCGCTCGCGCTGCGCGACGTGCGCCTGCTCTCGCTCGACCACGTGTCGCTGCTCGCCGGCTCCACGTACCGGGGGCAGTACGAGGAGCGCATCCGCGCGCTGGTGGCCGAAACGCAGGCGGCGCCCGACGTGATTCTGTTCATCGACGAGTTGCACAACCTGATCGGGCAGGGCACGGCGATGGGCACGGCGATGGACGCCGCCAACATGCTCAAGCCGGCCCTGGCGCGCGGCGATTTCCGCGTGATCGGCGCCACGACCGACGACGAGTACGACCGGTGGGTGCTGGGCGATCCCGCGCTGGAGCGCCGGTTCCAGAAGGTGGCGGTGCGCGAGTTGAGCGTGGAGGCGGCGCTCGACGTGCTGCGGGCGCGGCAGCAGCGGCTGGAGCGGCATCACAGCGTGCTGATCGGCGACGACGCGATCGAAGCCGCGGTGCGCCTCACCGACGCCCACGTGCGCGATCGCCGCCGGCCCGACAAGGCCATCGACGCCCTGGACGAAGCCTGCGCGCACCTGCAGGCCGGGCGCGGTGTACGCGCCCCGCACCGAAGCGCTGCTCAAGGCGCGACGGACGGCCCGCGCCAAGGCGGCGCCGGCGCAGCCAGCCGCGGACCGCAGCGGCGCGCGACGGCGATCCGATCGATCCGATCGACTCGATCGCCGCCGCGCTGGAGCGGTTCGGCGCCGGGCTCGAAGCGGCGCTGGCCGAGACGGGCGACCCGGATCACGCGCCGCCGGCGCCTCGTCCGCCAGCGGCCAGCCGCCGGCTCCCGCGGGCCCTCGGTCGGCGCGGCGGCGGGCCCGGCCGGCGGCGCGGTGCCGGCCGGCGCGGCGCTGGACGCCGAAATTGCGCGGCGCCTGTTGGAGAAGGGATCATCGTTCGCGGCCACGACGTGGCCCGGGTCGTCGCCCTGATGTCGGGAGGTCCTGTCACGTGGGGTTGAGCATGCGAGGGTCGCGCTGGCGGTGGCCGCCGGCGCCGTAGTGGTCGCCGGGTGTGGCCGCCGCCACGGCCGCACGGGGCAGGGGCCGTACGCCGACATGGTGGCCGACGCCGTGCCGAAGATGGAGCAGGCCGTCGGCGTGCCGTTCAAGACGCCGCCCCGGCTCGAAGTGCGCACACGCGAGCAGGTGCGCGACTTCCTGCTCAAGAAGTTCGACGAGGAGACGCCGGCCGCCGAGCTGGCGGGCGAGGAGGCGGCGTACAAGGCGTTCGGGTTCATCCCCGACACGCTCGACCTGCGCCGCTTCCTGGTGCAGCTGCTCACCGAGCAGATCGTGGGCTACTACGACCCGGGCACCAAGGCGCTCTACATCGTGCAGGACGCGCCCGAGGACCTGGCGAGCGTGACGGTGACCCACGAACTGGTGCACGCGCTGCAGGATCAATACGTGAATCTCGATTCCATCCAGCGGGCCACCGGCGACAACGATCGGCAGATGGCGGCCCAGGCGGTGATCGAGGGCGAGGCGACGTACGAGCAGATGTCGGTCATGACCGGCGGCGGGAACGTCGCCACGCTCATGCCGGGCGGGTGGGATCGCGTGCGCGAGATGATCCGTGAGACGCAGGGCTCGCAGCCGGTGTTCGGCTCGGCCCCGGAGGTGATCCAGGAGGAACTGCTCTTTCCGTACCTGAGCGGCGCCGAATTCATCCGCATGTTCAAGACGCACTATCCCGAAAGCTCCCGCTCACCGACATGCCGGTGTCCACCTCGCAGATCCTCCATCCGTCGGCGTTCTTCGCCGATACGCTGGACGCGCCGGCGACGGTCACGCTGCCCCGGACCTCCGGCGCCACGCTCGACGACGACGACCTCGGCGAGTTCGACACCCGGCTGTTCCTGTACCGCTACACGCGCGACCAGACGCTGGCCACGAACGCCGCCGAGGGTGGGACGGCGATCGCTTCCGCGTCCTCAAGGAGCCGGCGGGCACGGCGCTGGTGTGGGTCACCGTGTGGCGCACCACCATGCGCGCAGCCGAGTTCGTCAACGCGGCTGGGCCAGGCCTGCAGAAGCGGTACCGGCACCCCCGACTCCCGCGGTGGCGTCGAACGGGCGCCGCACCTACCGGGGCAGGCGCGCGACGTGCAGATCACGCCGATGACGATCGGCGGCCGGCAGGCGGTGCTGTATCGTGGACGTGCCGGCGGGCGCGTTCATTCGCCCTGCTCGATCCCGCCGCCATACGCGTTCACCAATAGGCTACATCCCGGCGAGGCGCGACAGCGAGAATCCGATCACGGCGATCAGCCCGCCCAGCACGTAGCCGATGAAGATGATCAGTCGCAGTTCGCGATTGATCACGCCGCGGATCAACTCCTCCAGCCGCTCGAAGCTGAACGCGAGCACCTTGCGCTCCACCATCGCCTGCACGTCGAGCCGCTGGATGAGCCCGGGGAGCTGCGACTCCACCAGCTCCCAGATGGCCGGCGCGAACGCGCCGCCCAGCCGCCTGGCGCTGTCGGGCGGCAACCAGCGGCCCGGCCGGCCGATGGGCTGGTCGAGCAACCGCTCGACGGTCGAGCGCGCCCAGTCCTCGAGCAGTTCGCGCGACCGCGGCGAGCGGGCCGCCGTCACGATCCACCCGGTCAGAGTGTCGTCGTCCAGCGGGGCGAGCAGCTCCCCCCACGTCTTCTGCTCCGCCCGCGCCAGCGCCTGGTCGAGCTTCTCCACCAGCAGGCCGCGCGTCTCGGCGGCGCGGAGCACGCGCACGAGTCCGCCGGCCACGGTGTCGGCCACGAGCCACCGCGCCCGTTCGCTCTCCGGCGGGCCGACGATCTCCGACAGCGGCTTGGCGAAGTACGAGGTGACCGCCTCGTGCACGGCCGCCGTGATCTGCTCGCCGCATGACGGGATCCTCGAGCAGCTCGCCCAACTGCTCGGCCCCTTCCTTCTCCACCGAGTCGAGCGCCCTGTCCAGCGTCTGCTCGGTGACCACCAGCTTGGCGATCACGACGCTCGTGGAACTTGAGGTCCTCCACGAACCGCCCGAACAGTCCGTGCAGCCGCACGCCGGATGCGCTCCCGGGCCCCCGGATCGCGCAGCACGCCGGCCAGCTTCTCCACGGCGATCGGCAGGTACGCCTCGATGCCGGCGTCGATGGCCGACACGAACGCCGGCGGCACCTGCTCCATCAGCGGCTCGGGCGACGACAGGAGCGCCCGGGCGCGCCGCGCCACGTAGTCGTGCACGCCGCGCTCGAGGTCGGCCGACTCCGCGAACTCCTCGGCCCACCGCGCGGCGCGCTCGGTGATCGCCGAGCGGCGGTCGGGCGTGAGCACGTGGCCTACCAGGCGGTCGGCCAGCTCCGCGCGCCGCCGAGCGACGAAGGCCCGCGCACGCTCGGCGAACTCCGGCGAATCGGCGAACTCGGCCAGCCGCTCCGTCACGATCGGCACGCCGGTCACGAGCGCCCGCTCCACCTCGATCAGCACCGACGGCGGCAGGATCTCCCGCAGCGAGGGGCGCTCGGTGTCGAGCACGTTCCCGATCACGAGGGCCAGCGTCTCGTCCAGCTTCTCGCGCACGCCCGCCCGCACGAGCTCGGCCATGATGTCGCCCGGCGTGAGCAGCCGCTCGCCCACCGTGCGCCCCAGGCTCTTCGCCAGCCGGGCCTGGTTCTTCGGAATCGCGCCCTGGAACCCCAGGACCTTCCGCCGCGGGTGGAACAGCATCCACACGGCCACCGTGTCGGAGGCGCCGCCGGCCACGGTGCCGATCGCCACGTGCACCGTGAACTGCACCCACGAATTCTGCGGATCGAACATCGGCGGCCCGCCGCTCAGGGCGCGTCGGCGGCCATCGGCTCGCCCGACGGCGGCGTCTCGCGCGACGCGGCGTCCGGCGTCTTGCCCTCGTGGGCCGCGGCGTCGGCGGCGCGCCGGCGGGGGGGGCGCGCGCGCGCGCCCTCGCGGTCGAGCAGCGCGTGCTGGAGCACCTGGTCCATCCGCTCCACGAACACGAACGCCATGTGCGCGCGCACCGGATCGGGCACGTCGCGCAGATCCTTCTCGTTGGCCTTGGGCAGGATCACCTCGCGCAGCCCGGCGCGATAGGCGGCGAGCACCTTCTCCTTTACCCCGCCGATCTCCAGCACCTTGCCGCGCAGCGTCACCTCGCCGGTCATCGCCAGGTCGCGCCGCACGGGCCGCTGGCTGAGCACGCTGGCAATGGCCAGCGTGATCGTGATCCCGGCGCTCGGGCCGTCCTTGGGAATCGCGCCCGCCGGCAGATGGATGTGCAGATCGTGCTCCGTGAACGTGGCGTCGGCGATGCCGAGCTGCGCGGCCCGCGACCGCACGTACGAGTGCGCGGCGTCCACGGATTCACGCATCACGTCGCCGAGCTGCCCGGTGACGGTCAGCCGGCCGGTGCCGGCCATGCGCAGCGCCTCGATCACGATCAGGTCGCCGCCGCTCGTCGTCCACGCCAGGCCGGTGACCACGCCCACCTCCGGCGCCTGCTCGGCGGCCTCGGGCACGTAGTGCGGCACGCCGAGCAGCGCCTCCACCCGCTTCTCGTCGATCACCCACGCGCCCTCCTCCCCCTCCGCCTTGCGCCGCGCCCGCTTGCGCAGAATGGCCGCCAGGTTGCGCTCGAAGTTGCGCAGCCCCGCCTCGCGCGAGTAGCGGTTCGTGATGAAGCTCAGCGACTCGTCGGTGAACTGGATGTCGACGTCGGCCAGCCCGTGGTCGTCGAGCAGCCGCGGCAGCAGGTAGCGCCAGGCGATCTCGACCTTCTCCTCCACCGTGTACCCCGCGATCTTGATGACCTCCATGCGGTCGCGCAGCGGGCCCGGAATGTCGAACAGGTTGTTGGCCGTGCAGATGAAGAGCACCGACGACAGGTCGAACGCCAGGTTGAGGTAGTGGTCGGTGAACGACTTGTTCTGCATCGGGTCGAGTACCTCGAGCATGGCCGCCGCCGGGTCGCCCGACGGCCCGCCCCCCGACATCTTGTCGATCTCGTCGATCATCAGGATGGGATCGTTCACCGCCACGCGGCGGAGCGCCTGGAGCAGCAGCCCGGGCATGGCGCCCACGTAGGTGCGGCGATGGCCGCGCACCTCGGCCTCGTCGCGCACGCCGCCCACCGAGATGCGGTAGCAGGGCCGCCCGATGGCGGCCCCGATCGCCTCGCCCAGCGACGTCTTGCCCGTGCCCGGCGGCCCCACGAAGCAGAGGATCGGCCCCTGCGACGTGCCCCCCTTGAGCTGGCGCACCGCCAGGAACTCGAGAATCCGCTCCTTGGCCTCGTCCAGCCCGTAATGCCGCGCGTCGAGCGCCTCCTGCACCTTGGCCAGCTCGATCTCGTGGTGCCCCGAGTCGACGCTCCAGGGCAGCGCCAGCAGCCAGTCGAGATAGGTGCGCACCACCTGGTACTCGCTCGACGCCGGCGACAACATACGCAAACGCTCAACCTCCCGCCTGGCCTCGGCCAGCGCCTTCTCCGGTAGCCGCGCCTCGTCGATCCGCGCCAGCAGGTCCTGCGCGTCCTTCTCCGCCGGATCGGCCTCCCCCAGCTCGCTCTGGATGGCCCGCAGCTGCTGCCGCAGGTAGAACTCGCGCTGGTGCTCGTCGATCTTGATCTCCGTCTGCTTCTTCACGTCGTCCATCACGCGCGCCCGCGCCACCTCGCGCTCCAGCCGCGTGAGCACGAACCGCAGCCGCTGGCCCACGTCCAGCCGCTGCAGCACCTCGTCGCGGTCCGCGATCCGGAACCCGAGGTTGGTGGCCGCCAGATCGGCGAACCGCCCGGGGTCGGCTACGTTCATGCGCAGAATCGACGGCACGTCGGCCGACACCTTCTCGGCCAGGTCGGCCAGCAGCTCGGCGGCCGTGATCACCTGCGTGATCAGCGTGCGCCCGTCGCCCGCCTCCACCGGCGTCTCCACCGCGTCGCGCACGATCGCCACCGGATAGGGCTCGGTCTGCTGCACGCCCTCGATCAGAATGCGCTGCATGCCCTGCAGCGTGATCTGCACCGTGTGCCCGGGCAGGTTGATGCGCTCGTGCACCCGCGCCGCCACGCCGATGCGGTTCACCACCGCCTCGGTGTCCAGCGGGTCGTCCGCCTCGCCGGGGGCCACGACCAGCGCCACCAGCGTGCCCGGATCGGGATTCTCGTCGAGCAGCGCGATGTTCTCGGGAGCACCCATCTGCACGGCGATCGTGCCGTGCGGGAAGACGATCGTGGAACGCAGCGCCATCAGCGGCATCGTGCGCGGCAGCAGCGTGTCGAACAGATCTTCCTGCCGAGGGACCTTGGGCATTCGCCTCACGGGGTGGGATGCGAGTCGGACGGCGGAGCGGTGGGGCAGGCGCGGCGGGGCGCGCGGCGCACCCCGTTCCCTTGTCTTAAATCATAACAGCATCTACGTTTAAGGGCTATGTTCGATGAGTTGAGTGCCAAGCTGGAAGCCGCGTTCTCGCGCCTGCGGGGGCGCGGCGTCCTGTCCGACGCCGACATCAAGGAAGGGCTGCGCGAGGTGCGCCGCGTCCTCCTCGAAGCCGACGTCAACTTCCAGCTCACCCGCGAATTCCTGGAGCGCGTCGAGCGGAAGGCCTCCGGGGTCAGCCAACTGCGCACGGTGTCGCCCGCCCAGCAACTCGTGAAGATCGTCCACGACGAACTCACGGCCATGCTCGGCGAACACCGCGAAGGCCTCAAGCTCAGTTCGGTGCCGCCCACGGTCGTCATGATGGTGGGTTTGCAGGGTTCGGGCAAGACGACCACGGCCGCCAAGCTCGCCCGCCGCCTCAAGGGCGAGGGCCGGTCGGCCCGCCTCGTCGCCGCCGACGTCTACCGCCCCGCCGCCATCGACCAGCTCGAAACGCTGGGCCGCGAACTGGACGTGCCGGTGTACGCCGACCGCTCCACCACCGACGTGGTCCGCATCGCCGCGGCCGGCCTCGACCAGGCCCGCCGCGCCCGCGACCGCGTGCTGATCGTGGACACCGCCGGCCGGCTGCAGATCGACGACGCCATGATGGCCGAGCTGGAGCGCCTCAAGGCCGCCGTCCACCCCGACGAGATCCTGCTCGTGGCCGACGGCATGACCGGCCAGGAAGCGGTGAAGATCGCCCAGGGGTTCGACGCGCGGCTGGGCCTCACCGGCGTGATCCTCACCAAGATGGACGGCGACGCCCGCGGCGGCGCCGCCCTCTCCATCTACGGCGTGACCAAGAAGCCCATCAAGTACGTGGGCGTGGGCGAGAAGACCGACGCCCTCGAGGAGTTCCACCCCGACCGCATGGCCGGCCGCATCCTCCAGCAGGGCGACATCGTCACCCTCGTGGAGAAGGCCCAGGCCACGTTCGACGCCGACGCCGCCAAAACGCTCGAGAAGAAGGTGCGCCGCGAGGGCATGGACCTGAACGACTTCCTGACCGCCATGAAGCAGATCGAGAAGCTCGGCCCCCTGGAGGGCGTGCTCAAGCTGCTCCCCGGCGTCAATACCAAGATGCTGAAGCAGGCCAAGCAGGCCGACCCCAAACGGATGCGGCACCTCGAGGCGATCGTCCTGTCCATGACGCAGGCCGAGCGCCGAGAGCCGGCCATCATGAACGGGTCGCGCCGCTCGCGCGTGGCCAGGGGCAGCGGGCGCCCGATCTCGGAGGTCAACCGCCTGCTCGAGCAGTTCCGCGACATGAAGAAGATGATGAAAAAGGCCGCGGCCGGCGGCGGCGGCGGGGGCGGGCCCTTCCGCCCCGGCCCGTTCGGCATGCGTTAGGTTTGTAGGTCGCCCCACCGGGTGCGGCCGGGAAATGCCCGGCACGCGAGGAGCCCGGAGCAGTGCCGTTCCCCCAGTTCGAGGAGCACACCACCATGGCAGTCAAGATCCGCCTGCGCCGCACCGGCCGCAGCAAACAGCCCTACTATCGCATCGTCGTCGCCGACTCCCGCAGCCCGCGCGACGGCCGGTTCATCGAGATCGTCGGCCAGTACGCGCCCCGCCAGGGCGAGACGGCACTGAACCTCAAGGCCGACCGCGTGAACTACTGGCTCGACAACGGCGCCCAGCCCACCGACACGGTGCGCTCGCTGATTCGCAAGGCCGGCATTCTCAAGACGCGCCACGAGGCGCGGCTGGCCGAAAAGCTCCGCTCGGGCGCCGTGCCGGTGGCGCCGGCCGCCGGGGGCTGAGCGCGCAGGCGAGACCCCGTCACATGACCGCGCCCGAATTCCTGATCGTCGGGCGGGTTCGCAAGGCACACGGCATTCGCGGCGAACTCGTCGTCGAGCCGATCACCGCCGAGCCGGACGCGATCTTCGCGCCCGGCCGTCGCGTGCTCGTGGGCAACGCCCGTGGGGACCTGTCTCCCGACCGCCGCGAACTGCACGTGGCGGCCGCGCGTCCAATGGGCGAGGGACTGCTCGTGAAATTCGACGAGATTCCCGACCGCACGGCGGCCGAACTCTGGCGCGGCCGCTACTTCCTGGTGCCGGGCAACGAGCTGTCGCCCCCCGCCGACGGCGAGATCTACGTGCACGACCTGCTCGGCATGCAGGTGGTGCTCGTGTCGGGCGAACCGGTGGGACCGGTCCGGGAGGTATACGAACTGCCGCAGGGCTTCGCCCTCGAGGTGGCCCGCGCCACGGGCACGGTGCTCGTGCCGTTCGACGATCGTGTGGTGACCGCGGTGGACCGCGCCGCCCGCGTGATCACCATCGATCCGCCCGCCGGGCTGCTCGACTGATGCTGCGCGTCAACGTCGTCACCATCTTCCCGGAATTCTTCGCCGGCCCGCTGTCGCTCAGCATCCCGTCGCGGGCGCAGGCGGCGGGGGGCGTGGAGTACCGGGTGGTGGACCTGCGCGATTACACGCACGACCGCCACCGCACGGTGGACGACTATCCCTATGGGGGCGGGGCGGGGATGGTGATGAAGCCCGAGCCGTTCTTCGAGGCGGTGGAGGGGCTCGGCGCCCGCCCGCCGATCGTGCTCGTTTCGGCGCGCGGGCGGCCATTCGTGCAGGCCGACGCGGCGCGGTTCGCCGAGGGGAGCGAGCTGACCATCCTGTGCGGCCACTACAAGGACGTGGACCAGCGGGTGGCCGACCACCTGGCCACCGAGGAGCTGTCGCTGGGCGCCTTCGTGTTGAGTGGCGGTGAGCCGGCGGCGCTGGCCATCGTGGACGCGACCGTGCGGCTACTCCCCGGCGCGATGTCCGACCTGGAGAGCGCGCGCACCGACTCGTTCCATGCCGAGTCGGGGATCAGTGCGCCGAGTTATACGCGGCCGCCGGAGTATCGGGGATTCGCGGTGCCCGACGTGCTGCTGTCGGGGGACCACAAGAAGATCGCCGAGTGGCGGCGGGCCCAAGGGGAGCGGCTGACGATGGAGCGTGGTGCGGCCGATGCTCCCGACGGAACGGACTAGCGGGGCGTGACTCGGGGGGTTAACTTAATAAGGCTGCACCCCATAACTCGATATTTCACGGGCCCTTAGCCCGGAGCCGCATATGCACGCGTTCATCGAAACCCAGAAGGAATGGATCCGCCCCAACCTACCGGCCTTTCGCCCCGGCGACACGTTGCGCGTGAACGTGCGCGTGAAGGAAGGCGAGAAGGAGCGCATCCAGGCGTTCGAAGGCGTGTGCATCGCGCGCCGCGGATCGGGCGTGAGCGAAACATTCACGGTGCGCAAGATCTCCAACAGCGTGGGCGTGGAGCGCATCTTCCCCGTGCACAGCCCGATGATCGCCGAGTTGGTGGTCGTGCGGCGCGGGCGCGTGCGTCGCGCCAAGCTGTACTACCTGCGCGAACTCACCGGCAAGGCTACGCGCATCAAGGCGCGCAAGGCCCGCGTGCAGGTGCCCTCCACAGACGCCACCCAGCCCGAGTAGGCCATGGCGCCGGGCGCCCGCCGTCGCCGGTGGAGCGCGCTCGAGCGCGAATTGCGACTGACCGTCGGCCCGTTGCTGGCCGGCGTGGATGAAGTGGGACGGGGCCCCCTGGCGGGCCCCGTCGTCGCATGCGCCGTGATCATGCCGCCCGGGCGCCGGGCGATCGCCGGCGTCGACGACTCCAAACGGCTCTCGCCGCGCAACCGCGAGCGGCTGGCCGCGGCCATCCGCGCTCGGGCGCTCGCCGTGGCGCTCGGGGCGGCCAGCGTGCGCGAGATCGACGAACTCAACATCTATAGGGCCACCGCGCTGGCCATGCGCCGGGCCCTGCGGCGGCTGGCCGTGCGCCCCGACCACGTGATCGTGGACGGCAAGCCCATCCGGACACTCGGCGTGCGGCACACCGCCGTGGTGGGCGGCGACGGCCGCTGCTACAGCGTGGCCTGCGCGTCGATCGTGGCCAAGGTGACTCGCGACCGGCTGATGCGCGCGCTGGCCGGACGGTACCCCGGCTACGGGTGGGAGCGGAACGTGGGGTACGGCACGCCGGCTCACCTCCGCGGCCTGGAGGGGCGGGGGGCCACGGTGCATCACCGCCGGTCGTTCCTGCCACTCCGCCAGCTCGAGATCTTCGAGTAGGCGCCGGCGGGCCCCGCGAGCCGATCGGGGCCCCCCTCCTCTATTATATTGCTGACCATGTAAATATTCTTGCTGTCTTCATTGCCTTTTCTTCGCAAGTGTGTGACTTTCTGCGGTCACTAAGAGGTTGTGAATGTAAGGTGGTCCGTGTTCCCCTCACGCGCCGGCCCTCCCCGGGCGGCCGGCACGGACCGGAGATGAGCGGCGGCGGGCGGACCCGCCGCCCGAAGGCCGAGTCCTCGCAGTCCCCCCCGCTGGCGCAGTCGACTTCGCACCAGTCCATACGATAAGCGTTTGCAAATCGTCGCGCGGCCCCGCCGCGCGGCGCGTGTGGGACCCAGCACGACCCGCGCGCGGTCTTCCCGCCGCGCCGGCCATCGTACCACGCCGCCCGCGGGGCGGCGAACACCGGAGGAAGACCATGCAATTGGGACGCTGGAAGCTGCTCGCGGCCGGTACGGCCGCGTTGCTGTTCCTGATGGGCAGTGCGCCGTCCGCGCGGGCACAGGGCACCGTGACCGGGCGCGTGACGATCACCGGCAGCGACGTGCCGCTCAGTGGGAGCCGCGTCATGCTGGTCGGCACGCCCATCGTGACGCAGACGAACGCCGAAGGGCGGTATACGCTGCGCAACGTGCCGGCGGGCGCCGCGCAGATCCGGGTGATTCGCGTGGGGTACGAGGAACTCAAGAAGTCGTTCAACGTCGCGGCCGGTGAGACCGTGACCGTGGACTTCGCGCTGACGCAGGCCGCGTTCCAGCTGTCGGAGATGGTCACCACCGCCACCGGCCAACAGCGCCGCGTGGAGCTGGGCAACGTGGTGTCGAGCCTGCAGGACGTGAGCGGGCGGGTGGAGGCCATGCCGATCACCAACCTTGCCACCCTGATGGTGGCGCAGATGCCTGGCGTGGTGGTCCTGCCGGGCGCGATGACGGGCGCCGCGCCGGTGGTGCGCATCCGCGGTGTCGGGTCGCTGGCCACGTCGGGCAGCGGCATCAGCAACGACCCGATCTACGTGATCGACGGCGTGCGCATGGTGGCGGGCACGATCGGTCTGGGCACCGGCGGTACGGTGGCCAGCTTCCTGAACGACATCGATCCGGACGCCATCGAGAGCGTGGAGGTGGTGAAGGGGCCGTCGGCGGCGACGCTGTACGGCACCGACGCCGCCAACGGCGTGATCGTGATCACGACCAAGAAGGGCACGGCGGGCGCTACGCGCTGGACGTATTACGGCGAAACGGGCGTGGTGGACGATCGGAACACGTATCCCTCGACCTACGCCTCGTGGGGCCACAACCCCACCACCGGCGCGCTGCTCCGCTGCACGCTGGTGAGCCAGAGCCTGGGCACCTGCGCGCTCGACAGTCTCACGTCGTTCAACGTGATGATGAACCCGGCCACGACCTCGATCGCCCTCGGGCACCGCAGCCAGTACGGGGTGCAGGCGAGCGGCGGCAACGACGCGCTGAAGTTCTTCATGAGCGGCGACCTCCAGAACGAGATCGGGGCCATTCAGATGCCGGCCTTCGCGCAGGCCACGCTCGTCGACTCGATGAGCGTTCCGATGCAGGGCGTGTGGAAGAATCCCGAGGCGCTCCAGAGCTACGGGATGCGCACGAACCTCAGCGCGGCTCTGGCGTCGAACCTCGACGTGAACATGAACGCGGGGTTCAGCAACACCATCCAGCGCCTTCCGCAGGTGGACAACAACACCTTCAGCTTCATCTACAGCGCGCTCAACAACCCGGGCTTCAACCACAACGGCCTGGGGTACACGGAAGCCGGCACGCTCGGCGAATTCCGCAACGGGTACGGCGGGTTCAGCCCGGCCCAGATCTTCCAGGTGTACCACACCAACAACACGCAGCGCTTCACCGGTTCGAGCGACGCCAACTGGCGGCCGATCTCCTGGATGACGAACACGGCCACGATGGGCATCGATCTGGCCAACAACGACTATCTCGCGCTCTGCCGGTTCAACGAGTGCCCGAACTCGGGCACCACGCGACAGGGGAGCGTGACCTCCACCCAGACGAACCTGCGGAACTTCTCCGCCAAGGTGGTGAGCAATTCGCACTGGCAGGCGCGGTCGAACCTGATCCTCACGACCACGCTGGGCAGCGATTACACGAACGCAGAGACCGACGGGGTCAGCGGCGGTGGCACCAACCTGCCCCCGGGCGCGCAGACCGTGGGCGCCGCGGCCGTGAAGAGCGCGAGCAACACGCTGCAGACGGTGAACAAGACGTGGGGCGTGTACGTGCAGGAGGAGGCCGCGTGGCGCGACCGGATGTTCCTCACCGTCGCCGCCCGCAGCGACCAGAACAGCTCCTTCGGCTCGCAGTTCCACAACATTCTCTACCCAAAGGCGGGGCTGTCGTGGATCATCTCCGATGAGAGCTTCTTCCCCAAGTACAGCTGGCTGAACCAGTTCCGGCTGCGCAGCGCGTACGGGGCCTCGGGCGTGTCGCCCGGCGGTGTCGTGGCCCTGCAGACCTTCAGCGCGTCCACGGCGAACATCGCCGCCACGCCGGGATCGACCACGGGCACCGATACGCCGGGCCTCTTGGCGGCGGCGCTCGGCAACCCGGACCTCAAGCCGGAGCGGTCGGCCGAGTTGGAAGCCGGATTCAGCGCGGACATCCTCAACAACCGCGCGCACATCAACTTCACCTACTACAACAAGCAGACGCACGACGCGCTGATCAGCCAGGTCATCGCGTCGTCGTCGGGCGCCTCGGCGCTGTCGGTGCTCAAGAACCTGGCCTCGGTGCAGAACAACGGGCTCGAACTCGAGGTCAATGCCACGCTGCTGGATCAGCGGATGATCAGTTGGGACATGAGCGTGGCCGCCTCGCACAACAGCAACAAGGTGCTGTCGCTCGGCCTCAGCCCGTCCGGCGTGCCCAACGCCACGATCGGCACCGGCGTCTATCGCGATTCCGTGGGCCTGCCGGTGAACGCGGTGTTCGCCCGGCCGTACACGTACAAGGACCTGAACGGCGACGGCATCATCACGCCGAGCGAAGTGGCCGTCACCGCGAGCTATGCGTATTACGGCTATTCGGCGCCGCGCGACATCTTCTCGGTGACGAACGGGTTCGACCTGTTCAATCACATGCTGCGCATCACCGTCCTGACCGACTACAAGGGCGGCAACATCCTGTACAACCAGTCGGGGCAGTTCTACTCGGCGAACACCACGTGGTATTCGAGCAACGTCAAGTCCACGCCTTTGTGGGACCAGGCGCGCGCCGTCGCGAACTCGAGCGCCCTGAACCCGAACTCCCAGTTGGGGTACATGGAGAACGCGCAGTTCTGGAAGCTTCGTGAAATTTCCGCGGCGTTGACGCTGCCGCATGCGGTGGCCGGCCGTCTCCGGGCGCGCGACGCGCAGCTCGTGTTCTCGGCGCGCAACCTCAAGACCTGGACCAGCTACACGGGTGCGGACCCCGAATCGAACTACGCCACGGGCGACACGCAGACCGACTTCTCCACGCTGGCGCCGCCGTCGTATTTCATTGTGCGCCTCAACCTCCATTACTAAAACACGCCGAGGACGATCTACGATGATTACAATCAGCCATCGGGCTCGAGGGAACGCCGTGGCGGTCGCCATCGCCTGCGGCAGCCTGCTCCTCGGGGCCTGCGACCTCAACAACCAGCTCCTCGCCCCGCAGCAGCCGGGCGTCATCAGTCCGAGCGCCATCAACAGCGCCACGGCGGCCGACGCGCTCTACACCGGCGCGCTCGGCCAGGTGAAAGGGGCCATGCTCAACGGCAACGGCAACACCGAAGCGCTCTGGCAATGGGAGGCGCTGTTCACCGACGAGGACCGGTCGACGGACACGTTCACCCAGCGGCAGAACGCCGACCAGCGCAATCTGCAGACGAACGACGCGGTGCTCACGCCGATCTACAATGCCGCGCAGCAGGCGCGCGGCCGCACGCGCGTGGCCATCAACGCGTTGATCCAGTACGACCCGTCGGCCGTTGGTAAGCGGGACATCGGCGAGATGTATTTCGCGATGGGATATCTCGAAATCGCGATGTCGGAGGTGTTCTGCAACGGCATCCCGTTCGGTGAAACGGTGGACGGCGTGCCGCAGTACACGCAGCCGCTCACGTCGGCGGCCGGCCTGGCGCTGGGCAGCGCCCGCATCGACACGGCGCTGACGTACCTCACGGGCACCGACGCCGGTACGATCAGCATCAAGAACGCGGCGCTCGTCACGCAGGCCCGAGCCCAAGTGGACCTCGGCAACTTCGCCGCCGCCGCGGCGCTGGTGGCGAACGTGCCCACCAGCTTCCAGTACACGTTCGACTACTCGCAGACCACGTTCGACAACGGGTGGTGGGTGATGGGCGCCAGCGTCAAGCGCTACTCGGCGGGGGACAGTACCGACATCGCCGGGCAGATCATCAACGCCATCCCGTTCGCGAGACTCGGCGATCCGCGGGTCTCGATCACCGACACGCACACCAAGGCCGAAGACAACGTGTCGGACTTCGTGCAGGTGAACAACTGGAACCGGGACGATCCGATTCCGCCGGCCAACGGCATCGACGCCCGGCTCATCCAGGCCGAGGCCAGCCTGCACGCGGGGGACATCGCGGGCATGATGAACACGCTCAACGCGCTTCGCACGTCGGCGCAGACGATCGGGATCTTCAAGATCGCGGCCATGCCTGCGCTGGCGACGCCGCCGGATGTGACGACGGCCACCAACCTGTTCTTCCGGGAAAAGGCGCTCTGGCAGTTCCAGCGCGGCTGGCGGATGGGCGATCTGCGCCGCCTCGTGCGGCAGTACGGGCGCAACCAGGCCAACGTCTACCCGTCCGGCAACTTCACGTCGTTGGCGGCGCCCGCGGGCCAGTACGGCAGCCAGGTGGTGTTCCCCGTGCCGGATGCGGAGCGGACCAATCCGAACTTCACCGGTTGCATCGACACCAACGCCTGAGATTTTCGGGTGGGCCGAGCGGTTGGCGGCCGATCGAAGGATAGGACGCGCAGGGGGCGACGGGAGTCGCCCCCTGCGTGCGTTCCCGGCTCACACCGGCGAGCCGCCCCGGAAGTCGATGCCGCTACGGATGCGACACCAGGAGGGCGTACGCGACCGGTCCCAACTGGTTCGTGACGTCGGACACCGCCACGCAATACGTGCCGGCCGACAGGGATCCGGTGAGCTGCGGGGTGCTTCCTCCCTGCGCCGTCACGTAGGCGCCCGAGAGCAGCGTGCAGGTCGCGGTCGATCCCGTGCCGGTGACCGAACCCACGCCGAGCCCCATGGTCACGGTCGTCAGCAGCGAGCCGCCGCTCAGCGTCTCCACTGCGGACGTCAACGTCACGGACACCGAGCCGCCGCCCTGGCCGACGACGAACGTATTGTAGGAACTCTGCAATACGCCGTTCACGGGGGGCTGCACCGTGCCCGTGAGCACGTCATTGTTGATGGTCTGGGTGGCGGTGACCGAACTGGGGCCGGAGCCGCAACCCGCGACCGCGAGTGCGAGGACGAGCAGCAAGCTTTGACGGCGCATTTCGACGACCTCTGGTTCACGACGGGTGATCCTGCTCGCCTCAGTACACCGGAGCGAGGCTTGGGGTCGCAGGGGGTTGGCTGTCGGGGAAACGCCGCTGCCGGGGCAAAGGGCCGCCGATGGGGGAGGGGCCGGCTCCGACGCGATCGGAGCGTCGGCCTGCGGGCAGGACCGAGCGGGGTGAGGCGCCACGGCCGGTCGCGGTGACTTCCGGGCTCGGAAGGAGAACGGCCGCCTTCTTGGGGCGGCCGTTTGAACCTCCATTGGCCCGTCGTGCCAACGACTTGGCTCCAATGACCCGGGCGGGTCTCGAACCCGCGACCTACGGATTAAAAGAGCTACTTCAAGCTGTCAATCAAGCATCGTCGAGCATCGGTAAGGCCAAGGCGGGAACCAGCTTCCATCGGATTCAAGGCGCGCCCAGAATCGGCCGGAATCGACAGAGTCCGATGGGTTTGGGGTTCTTCCGGGGTTCACCTGATGGGATCCGACGAAAGGCCATTCCGGTTGCTGTCTGTGAGAGAAGTAGCCCGAATAGCCCTTACAGCGATCTTGGGCTGAAAGACAACTCTCAACGCCCCTTGCGCGCGGAGTCTACAGACGGTCTCTGAGGCCAAGCGCAGTCCTGCCCGGCGGCACGGGTGCCAAGCGCCCGTGAATTGTTGGGCAAGCGATCGACGCGCTAGGTTCAACCAAGATGCTCGTAGGCCTCGGGATCTGTTAGGCCTAACCTTCAGCACGCTGGCAAGTCCGGAGAGCGAATGTTCGACCGAGCCCTTTACTATCCTCACATCTCGCTGTCAGACTCGGCGTGGGTGAAGGCAGCGGCTCTCTTTTACGACGCGCTTTACCGCATCGTGCCGGATGGGATCGAGCCCGAAGACTCCGACGAATTGAAACCACTTCTCGAAGCAGGTCATATTGGCCGGCGCATCGACCCGGTGCGTTACGCCGCGCAGGCATCCGAGAGGTTTCTTAGCAAGCTGGATGACTGGAATGCGGCGGCGCTGACTCCCCAAGAGGGGGAGTACGAAGAGATGACGAGAATCCACGCCGACAAGACGGACGAACGAGTCCGTGCGCTATTCCGTGAGGCGGGGATGCTCCCAGGCCTGCCGTGCCGGCCTTCATGACCTCGGTTACGTCGATCCATAGCGGATCTTCGCGCATCTTGACCGGTTGGTAGAACTCGAAGGCTTCGGTCTCTAGATGGAAGCGCAGCCCGCTGAACGCCTTGGCATTCCCGTCGAAGAACTTCGGCGGTTTGCCCCGCACCACGCCGTATAGCGAGGTCATGCGTTGCTGTCCGTCGAGGAGCAGCTTGACGACGCCGGCCGCCAGTGGGCCGTCCCCTCGATGCGTCGCCGTGTTCGACTCAGTGGCCCAAACAAGAAGGCCCCCGACCGGCCGGCGCAGGTAGAGCGATGTAAAGAGCTTGCGCACCTGATCGCCATTCCAGACGTAGCCGCGCTGGAACTCGGGAAGGGCCATGTGGCCGGAGTCGATATGATCGAGGATGGTTGAGATCTTCATTTGAAAGGCGTGGGAGAATACATCAGGCTGCAGCCGCGTCTATGCCTTGAGTTTGTGCTCATTCGCGAAGTCGCGCACGCTATCGCGCAAGAGCTTGGCTGCCAATACGCCATTCGTGAATAGGCGCTCGGCCGGGATATC
>CAVSOM010000006.1:0-356789 GCA_963729495.1 uncultured Gemmatimonadaceae bacterium | reverse complement strand
GTTCGCTGGACGCGTTGTTTGCCCTGGGTGCCACCACGGCTCGCGCGCAACTGCTGGCGCTCAACGGGATTGGGCCGGAAACCGCGGACGCCATTGTGCTTTACGCGGGCCGGTTGTCGGTGTTCGTGGCGGACGCGTACACCCGCCGCATCCTTTCGCGCCACGAGCTGCTTGATCCGCGGGCCGATTACGATTCGGCGCGTGGTTTTCTTCACCAGCACCTGCCGCCGGATCAGGCGCTGTTCAATGAGTTTCACGCCTTGCTGGTGGAGGCGGCCAAGCGGTACTGCCATCGCGACGTGGCGCACTGCGAAGAGTGCCCGCTGGGAAAGTACTTGCGGAAGCCCACAGCGAACAGCCGACAGCTCAATGAAACTGCGATCGCAGGATTGTCGGCGGGCGGCCAACTGTCATGACTCCCAACCGTGTCCAACGCCGGAAAATCGTTCTGATTGTTCTGCTGGTGCTGGTTCCCATCCTGTTCATCCTGGGTTGGAGCCAGGCTTCACTGAACCTGAGCTTTATCCACCCCAACAGTTCGGAAGAGACGCTCACGCTGATGACGCTTTCCGCCGTCATCTTCATGGCGTTCATGATCTTTGCGCTGATCCTGACGCGCATTCTGCTGAAGCTCTATTTCGAGCGGCAACAGCAGCAACTGGGCTCGCGCTTCAAGACCAAGATGGTGGCAGCCTTCCTGGGGGTCTCGA
This sequence comes from uncultured Gemmatimonadaceae bacterium, assembly GCA_963729495.1. Lineage (GTDB taxonomy): Bacteria > Gemmatimonadota > Gemmatimonadetes > Gemmatimonadales > Gemmatimonadaceae > JAGWRI01. Next base: position 356,079 of record CAVSOM010000006.1, on the reverse strand, counting down.
TTGTTCCCGTCATTTTCCTTTTCCTCTTCGCTTATGTCGTGCTGAACCGCACCATTGACAAGTGGTTCAGCGTGCACCTGGACGTGATCCGTCAAGACTCGGAGGAGTTGATCCGGGAGTTGGAACTGCAAGCCGGGCAGCGCGCCGATCACATCTCCAGTTACCTGGCGCAGAGCGAGGATATGATCCAGGCGGTGCAGAATCACCAGACCACGCTGGTGCAGCGGATGGTGACGCAGGAAGTGGTGGCCGACCCGGGGACGGTGGCGGCGATGTGCTTTGACTCCTCGGGGCAACTGCTGGCGCAGGCTGGAGACCCGTGGCCCGACCCCTCCGAGATTGCGCGTCACTTCCCTGCAATCTTTAACGGTAAGATGCCGCCCAGCGGGCTCAACGGCCATTGGGCGGCGGGGGAGTTTGAGGTTTTTGTTTCCGTCGATCCGATTCTGGATCGCTATGGCTCTCATCTGGGCGCCGTGGCCGGCATCATGCGCCTGCCCTACAAGCTGACCCGCATTTCCGGCGAGATTCAGAGCCAATCGCAAAAGTACGACGACCTGAGCCGACAACGTAAGGGCGAGAAGCGCATGTATGTTTCGATGCTCCTGTTTATGACGCTGCTGATTCTGTTCATTGCCACGTGGGGAGCAGTGTTCTTTTCCAAGCAGGTGACGATTCCCATCCAGGCGCTGGCCAACGCCACCCATGAGGTTGCGCAGGGCAATTTAGGGTTCCAAGTGGTGGCGCGCGCCGACGATGAGTTGGGCGTGCTGGTGCACTCCTTCAATCAAATGACCCAGCAACTTCTGGAGAACCGGCGCGCCATTGAACAAGCTTCCTTGAAACTCCAGCAGGCCAACCGGGAGTTGGAAGAGCGCGGCAACACCATTGAAGCCGTGGTGGAGAACATTCCCACCGGCGTCGTTTCCTTCGACCCGCAGGGCCAGATCACGCGGTTGAACTCGACGGCCCAGCGCATGTTGCGAAAGCCGAGCACGCAAACACCGCGCGTGCTGAGCGATCTGTTTTCCGCCGAGGACGTGCGGGAAATTGCCCGCATGTTCCGGCGGGCGGCGCGGCAGGGGGTGGTGAGCCAGCAGATGGATCTGGACTTGAGTGGGCGTCGCGCCTTCGTGGCGGTCACCGTCAGCTCCGTCCAGGCGCGGCACGGGCGGGTGGGTTCCGTGATGGTGCTGGAGGATTTGGCCGAGGTTCTGCGCTCGCAGCGCTCGGCGGCGTGGCAGGAGGTGGCCCGCCGCATCGCTCACGAGATCAAGAACCCGCTGACGCCCATTCAACTTTCCACCGAACGTATTCTGCGCCTGCTGGAGCGGATGGATTCAGAATCGCCGCGGCGCGATTTGCTGGCGGCGGTTGGCGACAGCGCCAAGCTGATCGGACGCGAGCTGGGCACACTGAAGACGCTGGTGGATGAGTTTACGGCCTTCGCCCGCTTCCCCGCGTCCAAGCCGGAACCGGCGAGGATTAACGACATCGTGGTGGATGCTCTGAACGTATTTGCCGGGCGCCTGGAAGGGATTTCGCTGCAGCGCGATCTGGCGGCCGAACTGCCGATTGTGCAGGCGGACCCGGACCAGATGAAGCGGGTGGTGGTGAACCTGATCGATAACGCTGCCGAGGCCATGGAGAAATCCCTGCGCAAGGAAATCTGGGTGCGTAGTGCGCTGGCCGCGGATCGCGATGTGGTGGAAATCATCGTCGAAGATAGCGGGCCGGGTATTTCTCCCGAAGCCAAGGAGCGGCTCTTTCTACCCTACTTTTCCACCAAGCGTTCGGGCACCGGCCTGGGGTTGGCGATTGTCAACCGCATCATCACGGAACACCACGGCGCCATTCGCGTGGAAGAGAATTTTCCCACCGGCACCCGATTTGTGATTGAATTGCCGGTGGACCGCGTGATGGCAATCAGTTCGGAAGAGACTCCGGGGAATGCAGGAAGTGCATGAAACAATCGGTTCTGGTCGTCGATGATGAGCCTGGCATTCGCGAATCCCTCACCAGTGTCCTTCAGGACGAAGGCTACGAAGTGGCGTCGGTGGGGAGCGGCGAAGCCTGCCTGGAATCGCTGCCGGCGAACAAGTTTGACGCCGTGCTGCTCGACATCTGGCTGCCGGGCATGGATGGCATTCAGGTGCTGGAAAAAATCCAGGCCATGGAAGACCCGCCCACGGTCATCATGATCTCGGGGCACGGCACCATTGACACGGCCGTGCGCTCCACCAAACTCGGGGCGTTCGATTTCATTGAAAAGCCGCTTTCCATCGACAAGACGCTGTTGACGCTTCGCCACGCGCTGGAGCAGTCGCGCCTGACGTCGCAGAACCGCGATCTGCGGGCTGAACTGCACGGTCGCGACCGCATTATCGGCGACAGCGTTCCCATGAAGGCGCTGCGGCAGCAATTGCAACTTGCCGCGCCCACCAACGGCCGCGTGCTGATCTATGGAGAAAGCGGTACCGGCAAGGAGCTGGTGGCGCACGCGCTGCACAATAACAGCCAGCGCGCCGACCAGCCTTTTGTGGAAGTCAACTGCGCCGCCCGAAACCCGGCGGCAGCACCCGGCGTAGGCCCCGAGGGAGCGCCGCCCCGCCGGGAATCCCTCCCCGCCGGGCTTCCAACCTTTTGCGCCCGTCAGGTATCCCATCCGGCGTACGGACGGAGACCGACGACGCATGACCGCCGTGGCCATACTCGACTCGCCGAGTTCCAATCCGTCCGACTCCGACGTGGCCCGCGCCGCGGCGGGTGATCGGACGGCGTTCGAGCGGCTGTACCGGCATCACGTCGACCGGGTGTTCTCCCTCTGCGCGCGCATGGTCGCCGACCGCGCGCGCGCCGAAGCACTCACGCAGGACGTCTTCGTTCGCGCCTGGGAGAAGCTGCACCTGTTCCGGGGAGAGAGTTCCTTTCCCACCTGGCTGCACCGGCTGGCCGTGAACGTGGTGCTCAACGAGCGCAAGACGACCGCGCGCCGGCAGGCGCGATTCGAGGAGGAGGAAGAAGACCGTGGCATGGATGCGCACGCCGGCGTGGTCGGCTCCGCCCTACAACCGGGCGACTTGCTCGATCTGGAGGACGCCATGACGCGGCTTCCCCCGGGTGCGCGGCGGGTGTTCGCGCTGCACGACGTCGAGGGCTACAAACACGAAGAGATCGCCGAGCTGCTCGGCGTGACCACTGGAGCCACCAAGTCCCAGTTGCACCGGGCCCGGCTCCTGCTGCGAGAGGCGCTGAACCGATGACCGGCGAGCGTGCCACCGTCACCTGCGAGATCTTCCGCCACGGGCTGATGGATTTCCTGGAAGGCCAGCTGGGATGCGCCGCGCGCCACACCCTCGAAGCGCACGCACGCCGGTGCGCCGCGTGCGGCGCCCTCCTCGCCGACCTGCAGCGCCTGCGCGCCGCCGCGTCGCACCTCCCGCGCTCCGCCCGTCGCGCGATCCGTGGCCCGGCATCGCCGCTCGCCTCGACGCGCCGGTCATTGCGCTCGACGCGCGCCGCCCCCGCTGGCGGTCGCCGCGCATGGTCACCGCGGGGCTCGCGGCCGCGCTGGTCCTCGCCGCGGCGCTCGGCTACCGGATCGCCCGCCGCGGCGCGCCGCCCTCGCCCCAACTCGCGCCTGCCTCCGCGCCCGCGGTGGTGGCTCGGCAACCAGGGCCCGCCGGCTTCCCGCCCGCCGGCGCGCGCGAGGGCGCGGCCACGCAGGCGCCGGCGCGCCAGGCCGCGCTCGCCGCCAACCGCGCCGCCGAGGCCACGCCGGCCGCGGTGCAGAAGTCCTATGACGCCGAGATCGCCGGCCTCCGCGCCGTGCTCGATACGCGCCGCAGCTGGCTCGACACGACCACCGTCGCTGTGATCGAGAAGAACCTCGCCGTCATCGACTCCGCCATCGACCAGTGCCGCGCCGCGCTGGCCAGAGATCCGGCCAGCCGCTACCTCATGCAATCGCTCAACCAGTCGCTCGACACCAAGGTGCAGCTCCTGCGCATCGCCGCCGGACTGCCCGCCAGCACCTAGCCATGCACTCTCCCTCCATGCGTTCCGCGGCCCTGTTCGCGCTCCCCCTCCTCCTGGCCGCCCCCGCGGCCACCGCCGCCGGCCAGCAGCGTCGCGACGACGGCCGCCCGTCCGACCGTGGCGGGCGTCTCGACACCACCGTCACGCTCGGCCGCGGCGGCCTGGTGGCGCTCACCACGTTGCACGGCGACGTTCGCGTGCGCACCGGCACCGGAAACGCCGTCGTCGTGCACGCCGCGTCCGAGCGCGGCCGCATCCGGTTCGACGCCTCGAGCGACCGCGTGGCCGTGGACGCGTCGGATCTCGCCGGCGACGTGCGGTTCGACATCACCGTCCCCCCCGGCGCCCGCGTGTCGGTGCAGGTGCAGACCGGGGATGCCTCCGTGCTCGGCACCGGCGGCGACGTCTCGGTGCACACCCAGAGCGGCGACGTCACCGTGCAGAACGCCGCGGGCCACGTCGATCTCAATACCGTCTCGGGCGACATCACCGCGTCCGAACTCCGGGGCGACGTGACCGCGAGCACCGTGAGCGGCGACATCCGGCTCACCGGCGTCGCCGGCAACGTGAGCGCCACCTCGGTGAGCGGCGACGCGATCCTGTCGCGCGTCACGTCCCAGAGCGTCAACGCGCAGAGCACGAGCGGCGACGTCGCGTTCGACGGCGCGATCGCCGCCGACGGACGCTACGACCTCGGCTCGCACTCGGGCGACGTCACGCTCACCCTGCCGGCGGCCGCCAGCGCCCAACTCACCGTGTCCACCTGGAACGGCTCCATCGACAGCGACTTCCCGATCACCCTCGAGCCCGGCGAACACGGCATCGGCAGCGCCACCGCCAAGCGCTTCACCTTCAGCCTCGGCGGCGGCGCGGCCCGCATCGCCGCCCAGACCTTCAGTGGCGACGTCGTCATTCGGCGCCGCGCCGGCCCCTGACCCCGCGCCGCGCCCATCCGTTCGGCCCCAGCCCCTCACCGGATCACCCCATGCGCACTCTGCTCACCCTTTCGCTCCTCTCCCTCACCGCGGCGCCGCCGGCGCCCAGGGTACCGCCTTCCCCTGGTCCAAGGCCGAGGACGCCGGCACCGTCGTCTCGGTGCACGACATCAGCGGCGACATCACCTTCCTGCCGGCCGCCGGCAACACCGTGGAGATCACGACCCGGCGCCACGGAGGCTCGGACGACGACGTCTACGCCGTCGTCCGGGAGTACCCGCGCCACCTCGTCATCTGCGTGCTCTATCGCGACAGCGACGCGTCGTGCGACGAGAGCGGCGCGCACGTGCACGCGCACGACCGCCACTGGGAGCACGACGCCTCGATCGACGTCACCGTGCGCCTGCCCGCGTCGATGCTCGCCGACGCCCACGCGGTGAGCGGCGACATCCGCATCGACGGCGCGCACGGCGACGTGCGCGCGGCGAGCGTGAGCGGCGACCTCACCCTGACCCATCTGGCGGCGAGCGCGGTGAACGCGACCACCGTGAGCGGGGACGTGGACGTCGGCCTCTCGGCGCTCTCCGGCGACGGCGCGCTCACGTTCCGGAGTGTGAGCGGCGACGTCACCGTGTCGGTCCCGCCGGCGCTCGATGCCGACTTCTCGATGTCCACGGTGAGCGGCGAACTGGACACCGATCTGCCGCTCACCCTCAGCGGGCGCATGGGCCGCCGTCAGATCAGCGCCCACATCGGCAAGGGCGGGCGGCCGCTCTCGATCTCCACCGTGAGCGGCGACGTCCGCCTCCGGACCGCCAAGTGACAGACCGCACCGCCGCGAGTAGGATTGTTCGTATGCGCCGCACGCTCGCCGTTGCCGCCGCCGTCGCCGCCGCCGGATTCTCCGGCGCCACCGCCCGCGCCCAGGGCGCCGCCGACCAGACGCCGACGCGCTGGGCCTGGAAGGTGCCCGACGGTCGCTGGATCACCGTCCGCAATCTCAACGGCCGCATCACCGTGCAGAAGGGCGCGGGCGACAGCGTCACCGTCACCGCCACCATGCGGGTGCGCCGCGGCGACGCGCACTACGTGCGGTACGACGTCCGGCGCTACGGCGCCGACAACCAGGACGTGCTCGTGTGCGCGCTCTGGGGCCCCGATTCCCGCTGCACGCCCACCGACTACGACTCGAACGGCGACACGCGCAGCCGCGACCACGACGTGCGCGTTGATTTCCAGGTCACCGTCCCGGCCGGCGTCCGGGTCAGCGCCCACACCGTCAACTCCGATGTTTCCGTCACCGGCGTCACGTCCGAAGTGCGCGCCGGCACCGTCAACGGAGGCGTCGACGTGCAGACCGACGGCGGCCCGGTGTCGGCGAGCGCCGTGAATGGCAGCGTCCACGCGTCGCTCCTGCACTACCACCCCACGCAGGACATGCGGTTCACCAGCGTCAATGGCTCGGTGATCGTCGAGCTGGCCAACGACGTCAACGCCGACGTGGAGTTGAGCACCGTCAACGGCCGGTTCACCACGGACTTTCCCGTCACCCTGAGCGGGCGCATCGACCCGCGGCAGCTGCGCGCCCGACTGGGCCAGGGCGGGCCGCGCATCGTCATCCGCACCGTCAACGGCAACGTGGAGCTGCGCAAGCACTGATCGCGCTTCGCGTTGCGCGCCGATCCCCGCCGCCACTGGCACCCGGCGCGCGTTTCCGGGTAGAATTGAGGGTTGGCACTCTCTCATTCCGGAGCCGGATCGACCCATGGGCTTTTCGCGATACTCGGTAGCCGCCGCCCCCCGCGTCCTCTCGGGCATCGAGCGCGCCACGCTCGTGCGCCGCACCTACGGGCTGGTATTCGTGGGCATCGTCGTTTCGCTGCTGGGCGCGGCGTTCACGTCCACGCAGCCGGCGCTGATCAACGCCGTGGCCGCGCATCCGATCATCACGGCCATCTGCTGGTTCGCGCCGCTGTTGATGGCGCAGTCCCAGGCGCGCAACTATCCGCGCAACATCATCCTCACGCTGCTGTTCACCTTCATTGTGGGCGTGTGGCTCGCGCCGATGATGCTGTTCTACCTGCGCGCGCAACCCGGCGTGCTCGCCGAGGCGGGGTTCCTCACCTTCGCCACGTTCGGCGCGCTCACGCTCTACGCCACGTTCAGCCGCCGCGATTTCAGCGCCTGGGGCGGATTCTTCTTCGTCGGGCTGGTCGTGCTGGCCATCACGATGGTCGTCGGCATGTTCCTCCCGAGCGTCGGCGGCTCGATGTGGATCGCGGGCGCCGGCGTGTTCGTGTTCGCCGGCCTGCTGGTGTTCGACACCTGGCGGATCACGCGATCGGGCCAGTTCGGCGATCAGGACTACGTCATCGCCGCGGTCACGATCTTCCTCGACCTGCTCAACCTGTTCCTGTTCATCCTGAGCCTGCTCGGCGGCGGCCGCGACCGGCGGTGAGCGCGGGCGGCGCCGGGCGGGCGGCCACGCCGCGTCAGCCGCCCGGCGCGGCCCGCTTCTCGATCGCTCCCGCCTGCTCGAGATCGAGCGCCGTGATCCCGCCCGCCGAGTGCGTGGACAGCGTCAGCGTCACCTTGGTATAGCGGATGTCGATGTCGGGGTGATGGTCCATCGCGTCGGCAATCCCGGCCACCGCGTTCACGAATGCGATCCCGTCGCCGAACCGCTGGAACGTGAAGCTCTTCACCAGCGCGTCACCGCGGCGCGCCCATCCGGGCAGGGTGCCCAACGCGCGTTGGATCTCGACATCGGATAGCTTGGCGGCCATGGCTCGTCTCCTCCGCGCGGCGGCTGGGCCGCGCAAGGCCGGGGTTCCCGCATACTACGCGCCGCGGCGAATTTGCGAAATGACCGCCGTCAATCCGGCGCCGGCGCCGGACCTCAGCGCACGGGCGGTCCCAGCACCCGGCCGTTCGGGTACGTCGCGATGACCCGCAATCCGCCGTCCTGGATGAGCGCGTCGGCCGACACGTAGCGCGGATCGGGCACCGAGAACGCGAGAACCACCCCGCCCCGCGCCGCCAGAGTGTCGGCGAACGCGCGCAGCGTCGCCGGATCGTCCACTGCGGGCAGGCCCCGCGCCGGCCGGCCCAGAGAGAGGTAGCTCAACGCCGGCTCGTTCGAAAACAAGGCGTGCGTCGCGCCGTCGACGCGCGCCCACTCCAGTAAAGGCGAACGGCGCCACGACTCGTGCGCAAGGCCGGATCCGAACTCCAGCGCGTCCCGCGCCTGGCGCCACGACTCGGCCGCCGCCGCCACGCCCCACACCGCCAACAGCACCGCCAGCGCCACGCGGGCCGGCCGCACCGCCGACCGCCACCAGTTGGCCGCCGCCACCGCGAACGCCACCGACACCAGCATCACCAGCGGCGACAGCAACCGCGCGTCGAATACGACCTCCCCGCTGGCGAACGTCCGCGCGCCGACCAGCACCGCCGCGTACGAGCCGGCCAAGAGCGCCGCGTCGCCGAGCGTCCGCGCCGCGATCAGCTGCGGCACCGTGGTCGAACTCTGCACCGACACCACCTCGGGCAGGAGCCGCCACAGCCGGTACACGCGGCGCCCTCCCATCGCCAACATCGCCGCGACGCCGAGCGCCGCCAGCAGCGCGAGCATCCAGCCCCACCAGACCAGGTGCGGCGTGGGCGCGAGCCACTGCATGACGGGGGTGCCGCCGTCTTCGATCGTGTGGGCCAGCCCCGGGTACACGCCCAGCCGCCACCCGCCCGCTCCCCCCGCCAACGGCGCGCCGCGCGTCGCCACGAGCCAGGCGCCGAGGAGCAGCGCGGCCGGCAGCGCCGCGAGCACCGCGTGCTTCACCCGCGCCGTCCACGGGCCGCGCCGCAGCAACGTCCACAGCACCACGGCCAGCACCGCGCTCACGCCGGTATACCGGACGATCAGCGCCGCAGCCGCGCACGCGCCGGCCGCCAGCGGTTGGTCGGGCATGGCCACCATGGTCGCCAGCGTCAGCGCCAGACACGCGAGAAAGAGCGGCTCGCTGAACACCGACAGGTGCACGCTCACGAGCGGAGGCGACACGAGCAGGGCCAGCCCCAGCAGCATCGCCGCCCCCGCGCCCGCCGCATCGCCCACGATCGCGATCAGCACCGCCATGCCCACGAACGCTGCCAGCGCCTCCACCAGCCGCGCCGCCTGGACGGCCGGGAACCCGAGCGAGACCGGCAGCGCCAGCGCGGCCGGGTACCCCGGTGGGTAGCGCGTCAGCGCCGCACTGCTGTCCGGGGAGTCCCAGGGCGCCACCGGCACGCGGAACCCCTGCCCTCGCGCGGCCGACTCCGCCGCCCCCAGATACGCCGCCGAAGACTCCTGCAGCCCCGGCCCCGCCGGCTCGGTCACGTACAGCACACCCGAAAACGCCACGCTCGCCAGCACGAGCGCCGCCAGCCGGACGGCAAACAGCGAACTGCGCCAGATGGTCGTGGCGTCGCGCGGAAGACCGAGCAGTCGTTTCACGCCGATAAACATACGCGCCCGTCCCCGAACAGCCGAGCATTCGATCTTGCCGTTTCGGTATTTGTTCGGTATATCTCCACATGCGTGCTTTCGCGCCGGCCCGGCAACTCTCCCTCTTTCCCGACGCGCTCACGCGCGAACGCGTGCTGCCCCTGATCGGCGAGCAGCGCGACATCCGGTACTTCGCCACGCGGGCCCGCGGCGTGCTCAACGATCCGGCCACCACCGGCTTCGACGGGTTCTGGTCGATCAACCCGTACGTCGGCTGCGCCTTCGGATGCGCATACTGTTATGCCCGGTACGCCCACCGGTACGTGCTCGAACGGGCCCTGGCCGCCGATCCGTCGCACGCCGACCTCCAGCCCCTCGCGCGCGACCTGCCGCCGTGGCTGGCCTTCGAGCGCGCGATCGTCGTCAAGCGCAACGCGCCCGACGTGCTGGCGCGCGCGCTGTGGCACGGTCCCGAACGGCTGGCCGACCTCGCGCGCGGGCACCGCATCGTCATCGGCACGGCCACCGACCCGTACCAGCCCGCAGAGCGGCGGTTCCGGATCACGCGCGGCATTCTCGAAGTCCTGGCGCGCCACACCGGGCTGCACGTGGTCATCATCACGAAGAGTCCGCTGGTCACGCGCGACGTGGACCTGTTAGCGCGCCTCGCCCGCCACTCGCGCGTCGAGGTGCACGTCTCGCTCATCACGGTGGATCGCGAACTCGCCCGGCGCCTCGAGCCACGGGCCCCCACCCCCGAGGCCAGGCTCCGCGCCGTGGGCCGGCTGCACGAGGCCGGCGTTCGCGTGCGAGTGAACGCGATGCCCGTGTTGCCCGGCATCACCGACGGCGGCGACCAGCTCGACGCGCTCGTGGCCCGCGTGGCCGCGGCCGGCGCCGACGCGATCGTGGCCGGTTCCCTCGCCCTCCGCGCCACGGCGCGCCAGCGGTATCTGCCGTTCATAGAACAGGAGTTCCCCGCCCTCGCTCGGCGCTACCGTGCCACCTTCGCCCGCGGCCACACGCTCGGTCCGCGCTACCGCGAGGGGCTCAAGGCGACGATGCGCCGGCTCTGCGCGCGCCATGGCCTCCGGTACGGCGACGACCAGGGGGAGGGAGCGGGGGAAGACAATGGCGACGGCGCCCCCGAGTCGGACGCGCGCGGGCGGTCCGAGCACCCGCGCGCCGCGCTGCCCGGCTATTCGCCGGTGCGCGCCGAGCGCCGCGCCCAATAGCCGCGGTCGGAGATCAGCACGTCCACGTGGCGGGCGCCGTCGCCCTGCTCTCTCGAATAGTCGGCAATGTGGATCGCGGACGTCCGCACGACGGTTCCCTCGGGATCCTCGAGCCGCAGCCCCAGCGCGTCGCGCGACTGGTGGTAGCGCTCCAGTTTGGCGTCGTCGGCCACCGCGCCCCCATCGGCCGGCACGGCCTCGGCATACAGGCGGAACACCGGCTCCACCAGATCGTAGCCGATGCCCGGACGAAAGGCGCCGCGCGCCCGGCCCTCGTCGGGCCACATCTGCTCCAGATCGGTATAGCCGATCACCACGCCGGCCAGGCGCACGATGTGGCGCACGCGGTTCACCGCCGGCGCGTCGACGTCCGAATTCATTCGATCCCCGATTTCTTGATGGTGGTGGTATCCGCCGGAGGCGGACGCACGATCTTGAACACGAACGTCTGGCTCACCAGTTGCCGCACCTTCCGGTTGGCGCGAATCGCCGGATGGAACTTCATATACGGTAACGCCTCGCGCACGGCGCGCGCGAACGCGGTGTCGGTGGCGCTCAGCACGACCAGCGACGCGGTATCCGCCACGCCCGTCGTGTCCACGACGTACGTGGTGTTCACGGCGCCCTCCACGCTTTTTGCGAGCAGCGCCTTGGGGTACGCCGGCGCCGAGCTTTCGGGAAAGCGCTCTACGGCCGAGTCCACGTCGAGCACGGAGGCCACGGAATCCTCGTTCCAGACGGCCTCCTTCACCGGCACGACCACCGGGCTGGTGCCATGATCGCCCTCGGGCAGCGCGGAAATCGCCGGCCGGTGCGGTTCCGGCTTGGCCGGGCCCATGTGCTCGTCGGTCGCCACCACCATGAAGTGCACCGTCTCCGTGGCGCCGCGCGCTCGGAGCACGCGATCCGGCGGCGGCAGAAACTGCACGCGCTCGGCAATCCGCTGCTCCAGCCGCCGCGGCGCGCCGAGCGTGCCGACGATCCTGGCTACGATGAGACCCCCATGGACCGTCGCGCTCACGGCCGCGCTCCCGCCCAGCCGCGACGGCTCGGCGTATGTCGTCATCCACAGACGCATCATGCGGCCTCCCGCGTGGCGCGGCCCCCCATCCCCTGCCCCCCCCGCATGCCGGGGCCGCCATCCTACTGTACGTAGGTTCGGGGAAGCGAGGCAAGTACGGGAGTGGTCAACTCGGACCCGCCCCCGCGGAGCCGGCAGGGGCAACCGCCGTCGCCCACCGCCTTCGGCCACCGGCCTCGGCCCCTCACCTTCGGCCACCGCCACCGGCCCCCCGGCGTCACGCCAGGTAGCGCTCGCCCAGGATTCGCGTATGGTGGCCCTCGTGGCCCGCCGCGATGTAGGCCAGGGCGCGCGCCGTGACCGCCACGCCGTTGGCCGATCCGGTGCGCCGGGACTCCTCGTCGGTCATTGCGCGGAACAGCGAGACGGTGGCGGCCCGCACGGCCCCGAACTCGGCCAGGAGGTCGCCGAGCGTCCGCCGCCCGAACTGCGCGCGCGCCACGTACGTGTCCTGGTCCCACCCGGGCAGCGGCGTGGCGTCGCCGCGCGAGATGCGCAGCGCCCGGTACGCGAAGATCCGCTCGGCGTCGTTCACGTGGCCCACCACTTCCTTCACGCTCCACTTGTCGGGCGCGTATCGGTGCTCCGCCCGTTCGTGGCTCAGCCCACCGAGCAGCGCCGTCAGCGCGCGGCCCTGCCGTTCGAGGACGGCCACAACGTCGCCGTCGGGCACGCCGCTCACGTACCCGGCGTAGAACGGCGCGAATTCATCGGGGGCGGGTCGCTGGATGGTCGTCATGCGGGGAACTCTCCGTGTGCGAGAAACGATCTGCCGCGCGCGGTGCGGCGCGCTCAGCGGTCGGACGCCGGGACGGCCACGGCGGGCGGGCTCTCGTTGCCCACCCGATCCACGGCAATCAGGCTCACCGCGTCGGGGTTCCCGCCGTCGCCGTCCAGGGTGTATCGGCGCGCCGAGCCCGGGAGCACCACCGTCTGCCAGACACCGCGCACGCGGGCCTGCACCACCCACTGCCACGGCGCGCGCGCTCCACCGGGCGCCAACTGGGCCACCAGCGCCCCCGCCGGCGTGGAGCGCGCCAGCGACAGCACGGGGCGCGCCGGCGGCGCGCCGCCCAGCCAGGGAAACGCCGGCGCGAGCGCCGGCGCCGCGTACGGACCGGCGAGCAGCCGCGCGCCCAGACTATCGGGATCGCTCATGAGCGTCGCCATGCTGAACAGGATGTCGCCGCCGGCGCCCGGCTCCTCGCGCGTGAGTTGGATCTGATCGAGGATCTCCGTCGCCGGCCACGCGCCGCGGCCGCCGGCCGTGCCGGCCACGCGGGCGACGTCGTTGCCCACCCAGAGATTGCGGCCCTTCGCGTTCTGATCCACCCACCACCCGAGCAGATCGGCGTAGCTCTGTTCGGGCCGCGCGATCGGCCAGTAGAGTTGGGGCGCCAGATAGTCCACCCATCCCTCGGCCAGCCACTTGCGGGAATCGGCATACAGTTTGGCGTAGGCATCGAAGCCGCGCACGCCCGGCGGGTTGCCGGGGCGCCAGATGCCGAAGGGGCTGATGCCCACCTTCACCCAGCGCTTCTCGCGCTTCACCGCGGCGTAGAGCGCCTCGACGAACAGGTCCACGTTGTGCCGGCGCCAGTCGTCGCGGTCGAGCGTTCCCCCGCGGGCACGGTACGCCTGGTAGGCCGCGGCGTCGGGGAACGGCACCTCGCGGCCCTGCGCCGTGACGGGGTACGGATAGAACGTGTCGTCGAGGTGGACGCCGTCCACGTCGTAGCGCTTGACGACGTCGAGAATCACGCGGATGGCCATGCGCCGAGTCGCGGCGCGGCTCGGGTCGGTCCAGAGGTAGCGGCCGTAGCGCACCACGGCGCCGGGATCGCGCCGGCTCACGTGGCTGCGCGCCGCGGGCCCCGCGTCGCCCGGGTAGCGGGCGCGAAAGGGATTGAACCAGGCGTGGAGTTCGAGCCCCCGTGCGTGCGCCGCCTGCACGGCGAAGGCGAGCGGATCCCACGGCGGGTCGGGGGGCCGGCCCATGCGCCCGGTGAGGAACGACGACCACGGTTCGAGCGCCGAGGCGTACACCGCGTCGGCCGACGGCCGCACCTGGAAGATCACCGCGTTGAGGTGCAGCGCCGCCGCGCGGTCGAGGATCGCCGTGAGCTCGGCCTGCTGCTGCGCCGTGGACAATCCAGGGGCCGACGGCCAGTCGATGTTGCCCACCGTGGCCACCCACGCGCCGCGGAACTCGCGCGCCACCGGTGGCGGCGTGACCGCCGCGGTCGGCGTCCACGCCGGGGCCGCCGGCGACGGACCGGTGCCGCGCTGCCCCGGGGCGGGCGTGGCGACCGCCAGGGCCCCGAGGATGATCGCGGCGGCGCGGATCGTCGGCATCCGTGCAACCTAACGCGGCGGCCGCGGTTGTCACCGCGCGCCGTCCCGGACTAGGTTCCGGCGGAACGCCGAAGTATTGTTCAGCAATTCCGCGACGATGCGATTCCGGACATGGCCAGACAACGTCCCAAATCAGCCAAGAAGCGAGGCGCCAAGCGCGCGCGGCCCAAGGGGTCGGGATCGGCGTACTACGTGCAGCCCGGCAAACGCGGGGCGGTGATCGTGCTGCGCAAGGCGTGCGGCAATCGCGCCGCGCCGAAAGTCTGCGGCGTGATGCCGAGCCGGAACCACGCCAAGGCGCTGGTCCAGCAGCTGGAGCGCGCCGAGACGGCGGTGAACGACCTGTTTTACGAGGCCACCGACGACGGCATCGAGGCGCTCGAGGCCGTGCTCGCCGCGTGCCGCGACGCCGTGCTCAGGATGCTCCCCGTGTCGGCCGCGCGCGCCGCGGAGATGCGCAGCGCCGGCGACGATCCCGCCCTGGGCGCGGACCTGCAGGCCCCTCCCCCCGCGTAGCGCCGCTCACGCGCCGCGCGGGCGGTCCGTGGGAGCGGAGCGCCGATCCGTGGGCGGCGCCGGGGAGGCCGGCGGGGCGAACCCCGTGAAGTGCCCCGTGTGGTGCCAGGTCGCCGTGTCGTGCAGCTCGGCGGTGTCCAGCGGGGCCGGCTCGATCTCGCTCAGCCGCGAGATGTCGATGCTCTCCGACCCGTCGGCCGCCCGCGGATTGTAGATGTTCGCGAACCGGGAGCCCACCGCGATCTCCCCGGCCCGGTACGACGTGCGCGCGTGCACCGTCTGCGCGAACGTCTCGTCGATGCCGCTGAGCAGAATCAGGAACTCGGCCTCGCACGACTGGAAATCCGACTCGGTGAACCCCCACAACGGGCTCGATTCGTCGATCGGGTGCACCACCGTCCAGGCCAGCGGAAAGAACACCACGTGCGTGCGCTCCAGCTTGAGCTGGTCGTACACCCGCTGCCGGCCGTTCGGGCGCTCCTCGATGCGGCTGTACAGCACCTTCACGTCGAGCTCGATGAGCTGATTGGACCGGCCGTTCACGAGGCGGAACATGAAGCCCGTGCGCCCGCGATACGGCGCCACCACGGCGCGCGAGCTGAACAGCACGCGCGCCGTGGGCCGCGCGAACCGCGCGAACAACACACCCGTGGACAGCGCGAACCCGAGCAGCCCGACGATCGTCTCGAGGGTCACGATCACGTTCGCCCGCAGTCCCATCGGCACCACGTTGCCGTAGCCGATCGTGGCGAAGGTGTGCACGCTGAAGAAGAACGCCCGCAGGAACGTGCCGCCCATGGTCGATGCCGCGGTCCCCGCCAGCGCCTGCGGCCCGCACGCCGTATAGGCCAGCGCGAACAGGACGTTGACCGTCAGGTAGGCGCCCACCAGCAGGCCGACGAACCGCGGCCAACTGAGTCCGAGCAGCGTGTGGTAGACGCTGAGCGACGACAGCCGCGGCAACCCGTCGCGCCGGACGTTGAACGACCCGTCGCGATTCAGCAGCCGCTGTGCGTTGGCCTGCCCGACGACCGTGCCGAACCCGAGGTCCTTGGGTTCCTCCACCGCCCCCGAGGGGCGCGGGTCGACCGTGGTCACGGGCGGGCGCCCCGGGCCGAGGTCACGGGCGCCGTTCCCGCGCCGCGCCGCCGGCGGCCGCGGCGAGGCTCGAATCCACGCGCGCCCGCTCGGCCTTGAGCGCCGAATCCATCTGCAGGCGCGGGATGCCGTTCACCATCCAGTCAGGAGCCGGCGCGCCCTGCAGGTAGTGGTCGAAGAATTGCTGCATGCGCACGGCGTAGTCGCGCTGGTTCACCGGCTTGGCCAGCCCGTGGTTCTCGCCCACGTAGGTCAGCAGGATCACGTCCTTGCCCGCGCCGCGCAGGTCGTTGAACCAGGTGATCCCCTGGTTGAAGTCCACCGCGCCGTCCTTGTCGTCGGAGAGAATGATCAGCGGCGTCGTCACGTCCTTCGTGTGGAACGCCGGCGAGTTGCGCACGTAGGCGTCCCAGTGATCGAGGAAGCTGCCCCGGAACCGCCCCTGGCTCGACTCGAAGATGGCCGCATCGCCGCCGCCCGAGTTCCAGTAGACGGATCCGTCCATGCTCACCATGTCGGTGAGCGGCGCGCCGGCGATGGCCGCGGCGAAGACATGCGTCTGCGTGACGAGGAACGCCGTCTGGTAGCCGCCCCACGAGTGGCCGTGCAGCCCCACCCGCGCCGGATCGACGATCCCGGTGGCGATCGCCGCCTGCACCGCCGGCACCACGCACCACACCGCCGACATCCCCGGGTCGTTCACTCGGTACACGATGTCGGGTTCCAGCACGGCGTAGCCGCGGCTCGTGTACACGCTGGGATCGGGCGTCCGGGTGTCGCTCGGCACCGCGTACGTATGCAGGCCCTGCGACTCCTTCTCGTAGATCTCCACCAGCAGGGGGTACTTGCGGCCGGGTTCGTAGTTCGCCGGCAGCCACAGCGCGCCCTGCAGCCGGTCGCCCTTGGCGCTCACGTAGTCGATCAGCCGCGACCCGCTGGACCAGGCGAAGTCCTTCTGCTGCGGGTCGGCGTCGGTGAGGCGCGTGCCCCCGGAGAAGTCCGGCCGGGCCGCGTACCAGTCGGGATAGTCGCGGAAGGTGGACCGCGCGTACAGCACGACGTCCGTGTTCTTGGCCTTGAGGAAGTTGAACGCCGCGTCGTCCCACATCAGCCGCGTGGCGCCGCCCCGCGCGCCGTCCACCCGCGCCAGCCCCGCCTTCTTCGTCCACTCGCCGTAGACCTGCACGTATATCGGTTTGCTCAAGTCTATGCCGTCCTCGTCCCGGTCCACCAGCACCCGCCGCTGGTAGCGCACCTGCGACGTGCGGCCGTCGCGCGTGAGGTTCACCGCCGGCGCGCCCGCCGTCGACACCTTCCAGATGTCCCACCCGTCGGAGAGCAGCACCCACGCGCCGTCCGCGCTCCATCCGATCACCGGCTCCGGCGGCTGCACGAGATTGTTGTGGTCGTCCTCGACGTTGGCGAAGGTCACCGGCAATCCCCGGGTCAGGTTCCGTTCCTGCCCCGAGGCCATGTCGATCAGGTGCCACTCGGCGTCCATTCCCCAGTACAGCAGGTGCGTGCCGTCCGCCGACGCCGACACGCGCGTGATCGCGCGCGTCACGCGCCGGGCCCGCGCTCCCGTGCGGAGATCCGTCGTGTAGAGGTCCACGAAGGCGCGGCCGGTGATGCTCGCCTGCTGCAGATACGGCGCCTCGTTCAGCGCGTACGCGAACCGATCGTGCGGCGCGACGGTCAGCGTGCGCACCGAATCGTCGGCCAGCCGGATCACGCGGTCGTCGGCCAGCCGGTACTCCGCCAGGTAGCTGAACCGCTTGTCGGCCGCCTCCTGCACGAGCTGCTGCGACTGGAGCCGCGGGTCCTTCCAGTGCCAGAGGATCAGCGACGGCAGGTCCTCGTCCGACGGCGGGCCGGCGTTCGGCTGATTGAGCGTGCCGCCCATGCCCGGCGCCGAGGGGTGGATCAGCGATTGCATATCGTTGCCGCGCTCCGCGCCGCGCGGCAGGGGCGCCGGCGCCGGGCGGAGGCCGAAGTACACCATGCCCAGGTCCTCCGACCAGGTGGGCCCCCGATCGGGGCTGATCGCCATGCCCGCCGGCGCGTCGGCGCGGCGCGACAGATCGAGCATCGTCCGCCGCGGCGCGTCCGCGCCGAAGCCCGTGAACGCCAGCAGGGCCACGCTCGTGTCGCGCGCCGCGCTGTCGGGCGCCAGCCGCAGCACGGCCAGCGCCTGCGCGCTGTCGGCCCAGGCGAGCGACCGGTAGGCGGCACGCGCGCCGTCGAGCACCCGCACCACGTCCGTGGTCAGATCGCGGAGCTGCACGCCGTCCCCCACGCGGTCCGCCGTCTCGATCGTGTAGGCCAGAAAGCGCCCGTCGTGATCGAACGCCCATTCGCCCACGTTGCCGACGTTCAGCGTCGTGCCGCTCGCCAGGTCGTAGAGCAGCAGGTCGGACGCATCCACGCGCGCCGGCGCGGCCGCGCCGCCGCGCCCCCCGCGCCCGCCCGGCGCCCCCGCCGGCGCCGCCTCGGCCCCGCCCGCGGAACCCGCCGCTTCACTGGGCTTCGTGTGCAACGCCACCCATTTCGGCCGCTCGCCGGCGAACGCGAAGCGGCGAATGTTGGCGAACTCCTGCTCCTTGCCCGTGGCGAGATCCACCAACGCCACCTTCGACTCCGCCGGTCGGCGCGCCGCGCGCGCTCGATCGGACTCGGCCTTCGTGGGCTGCACCGTGAACATCGCCCACTTGGAATCGCCGGAGATCGTCACCGCGCCCGGCGCGCCGCCCCGTCCGCCGCCGCCACCCGCCCCGCCGCCGGCGCTCACGTCACCCACCGGGAACCGCCACTCCGTGGTTCCGCTCGTGGCGCGGATCACCACCGTCGCGTCGCCGTCGTTCGGCGCCAGTTGGTACGCGAGCCACTTGCCGTCGGGCGAGACGGCCGGCCCGCGAATGGACTTCCACGCGCGCAGATCGGCAATGGACAGTTGGCGCGTGCCCTGGGCGAGCACCGGCGCGGCCACGAAGAGCGCCACGCCGAGCGGGCCGGCGAGCAGCGCGGTGAGAACGGAACACGGGCGGCGATTCATGGAGAGCCCCTGCGGTGAGATGCGACCGGATCACGAAGGCGCGAATGTAGCACGAGATCCGCATGCGGACCACGCGGCCCGCGCCGCGGCGCACGCTTCCCGGCGCCGGGCCGGGCCCCTAAGTTGAGGCCGTCGATCGGGAGGCACCGGGTGATGCGAACGGGAGCGGGACTCGCGGCCGGCTGTGCGCTGGTCTTTGCGTTGAGCGCGATGGCCAATGCCGTGGTGTTCCACGGCGGCGCGCCCCAGCGGCTGTCCGTGGTGCCGATCGCCGCGCTGCTGCTAGTGATGATCGCGCTGGCCGCGATCGCCGGCGGGTACGTGGCCGCCGCCATCGCCCGCCGGCGCCCGCGGACCCATGGCCTGGCCGTCGGCGTGTGCTGCGTGCTCGTCGTCCAGCTCTCGCCCCCATGGCTCGCGGGGCTCGCCATGCCGGCCGCTGGCCAGCCGCTCTGGTTCACGGCGGCGGCCATGGCGATCGTGCTCGGCGGCGCCGCGTTGGGTGCCTCGGCCCGGGCGCAGACCCGGGGCTAGCGGGGCGGCAGTCGCCCCAGCCGTCGGGGTCGGCGTCGGCGGTCTCGGCGGAGGGGCCGAGGCGTCGGCGGCGGCGGCAGCAGCGGAGGGGCCGAGGTGTCGGGGGCGGTCCGACGTCGCCACCCACGGTGGTCTCTTGTGCTCTAGTAACATAGAGCACTAGAGTTATCCATGGACTTCGAGCTGCCCGCCGACGACCGCCGACCCCTCTTCCTCCAGATCGCGGACCTCGTGCGCGCCGCGATCGCCCGCGGCGACCTGGCCCCCGGAGCGCTCCTGCCCCCGGTCCGCGCGCTCGCCGCCCAGATCGGCGTCCACGCCAACACGACCCTCCACGCCTACCGCGCACTCGCCGCCGACGGCGCCGTGAAGAGCCGCCGCGGACTCGGCACCTTCGTCACCGGGCGCCCCACCGGCGACGCCGAGCGCCGCGTGCTCGCCGACCAGGTCGCCGAGCGCGCCCGGCGCGATGCGTTCGCCCACGGGCTTGGCGCCGACGACCTCGCGGCCGCGCTCGAGCGCGCCGCGCGCCGCGACCGGCCCCGCCCTCGCGACTAGTCCGCGTACCCGGCGCGCAGGTACAGGGGCCAGTGCACGTCGCGCGTGGCGCCGGGCGCGCCCCACACCGCGCGCATCCGCTCGCGCATGCCCGGAATCGGGTCCGCCCCCAAGGCCCCCCGGTACCGCACCGTGGCCGACCAACTGGCCAGATACGCCGACAGCTCGTCGAGCGTGTACCGGCGCCGGACCTCCAACGCCGGCACGGCCAGTTCGCGAAAGGGAAAGGGGATCGTGGCGTACCCCTCGTCCACGTACCGGCGCTCCGGCGGCCAGTAGCGCCCCACGATTTCTACCTGAAACTCGCGCACCAGCGCGTCCACGTCGGCGCCCGCGCACACGCTGCCGTAGCACCACGCGGCCATGAGCCCGCCCGGCACGAGCACGCGGCGCGCTTCCCCGTAGAACGCGTCGAAGTCGAACCAGTGCAGCGCCGTCGCCACCGTGATCGCATCGACGGCGTGGTCGGGAAGCCCGCTCCGCTCCGCCGGCGCCACGCGATACTCCACCCCCGCCACGGCGGGCGCGTGCGCCAGCTGCGCCGCGCTGGCATCGGTGGCCACCACGCGCGCGAAGTGCCGCGCCAGATCGCGCGCCGCCTGCCCATTCCCGGTGGCGCAATCCCACGCGACCCGCCGCGCCGGCGCGCGATCGACAATGAACGCGAACAGCGCCTCGGGATACGTGGGGCGCGCCGAGGCATAGGTGGCCGCCGCCGCGGTGAAATGATCCTTGAACGCCATCGATCAACGCCGCGTGAGCCGGTCGAGATCCTCCGGGGTGTCCACGTCGGGCGGCATCGGATGGTCGAACGCCACGTAGGCCACCCGCGCGGGATCGGCCTCGATCACCGACCGCGCCCCGCGATCCCCGGTGAGCGCGTCGAGTTCCCCGAACACGGATCTCCCGAACACGACCGGAAGTCCCTGAATGCCACAATATTTTGGCGCCACAATCGCTACATCATTGCTACTGAAACGCGCCATTAGTCCCGGAATTACGCTGCTGTGCACTATCGGCTGGTCCCCCAGAGCAATGAGCACCGCCACCGCGCTCGACGGCACCACGGCCAGCCCCGCACGCAGCGACGAACTCATCCCGTCGCTCGGACGTGGATTGGTCACGATCTCTACGGCAAGGCCGGACAGCGCGCGACGCACCGCCGCCGCTTCGTGCCCCACCACCACGATCGTCAACTCGGGACCGGCGCCCACCACGCGCTCCACGCTCGCCCGTACGAGCGGCTCGCCGTCCACGAGCTGCACCAGCTTCTGCGATCCGAAGCGGCGCCCCGCACCCGCGGCGAGCACGATCGCGGCGATCACGGCCCGCCAGCGCCCGAACGCGGGGCGCGCCGCGCGGCCCGCACTGCCACGAGCTGCGCGGCGATGCTCACCGCCACCTGCGCCGGCGTGCGGGCGCCGATGTCCACGCCGATCGGGGCCTGCATCCGGTCCAGCTCCGCCGCCGAGAATCCCTCCTCGGCCAGGAATCCGCGCAGCGCGGCCACCCGCTTGCGGCTCGACATCAGCCCCACGTACCCCACGGGCGAGCGCAGCACGTGCCGCAACACGGGAAGCTCGAACTTGTAGTCGTGCGCCACGATCACCACGTACGTGTCGCCGGTCGCCGGCAGCTCGGCCGCGATCGCCCCCGGATCGCCCACGCGGATCTCGCTCGCGTCGGGAAAGCGCTCGCGCGATGCGTAGCGCGACCGCGGGTCCACGATCACGGTGTGCAGCCCCAGCTCGCGCGCGATCCGCGTGAGCACCACCGCCACCTCGCCCGCGCCGAAGATGGCCAGCGTGAGCGGCCGCGCGAACGCCTCCACGAAGTACGCCGTGCCGTCGGCTTCGTCGGTCACCACGCCGGGCGCCGAACCGGCGGCGGCCCGAGCCAGCCCCGCCACCCGCGCGTCGCGCGCGGGATCGCCCAGCGACCCGCTGCCCGCGCCGGCGCCGGCGGCGTCCGCGTCGGCGTCGAGCACCAGCCGGGCCCCGTCACCCGCCAGCGCGCGGACCACCAGCGCCCGGCGGCCCGCCGCCACCAGGCGTTCGGCCGCGGCGTACGCGGCGGCCAAGGGGTCGTCCGTTCCCGGCCCGCCGCCCACGGGTTCCACGAGCAGGCGCACGGTGCCGCCGCAGGCGAGCCCCAGGTCCCACGCCTCCTCGTCGGCGAGGGGCACGTCGAGCAGCTCGCCGGCGTTCGACGCCAGCACGCGGTCGGCGGCCTCGGCGGCCCGCGCGTCGAGACAGCCGCCGATCGTGACGGCGCCCACGATGCGCCCCGAGGCGCCCACGAACGTCTTGGCGCCCACGATGCTCGCGCTCGACCCGGTGGCCGAGACCAGCGTGGCCATCGCGAGCCGCGGCTCGCGGCCGCGCACCTCGTCGAATCGCTCGAGCGTGGGATGGGTCACGATTCCGGTCCCAGGCCGAGGGCGTCGAGCCACGCGCGCCGCACCTCGCTCGCGCCCATGGCGTTGGGGTCGAGGGGCGATCGCCGCCAGTACCAGCGCTCCTTCTCGTCGGCGCCGGCGCCGTGGCCCAGGAAGTGGGCGTGCAGGTCGGCGAGCCGCGCGCCGGGCGTGCCGCCGGCAATCGCGCGGATGCGCGCGTTCACCGCGTGGAGCGCCTCGAGCGGCACGGGCTGCCTGGCCCGGTCCACGCCGGGCATGAGCGCCGAGCCGTCCGACGGATCGCAGATCGTGGCCAGCAGCAGAGTGCCGTTCGGGCGGGCGCGCCGCAGGGCATCGACGAGGAATTCGTAGGCTTCGCCGATGTCGTGCGCCGCCTGCCGGACGATCGCCGGGGACGGCCGGCGCGCGAGCATGCTCATCAGGTCGGCGGCGCCGATGGTGAGCGTGACGAGCGTGGGTGCGTCGCTCGCCGCGAGCGTGGCGAGCTGGTCGCCGAACACGTCGCCGATCGTCGCCCCTTCCTCGACTAGCGAGCGGAACGCGGCCGCGGGGTGCATGGTCGCGAGGTCGAGGCCGGCGAACTCGGGCCACTGTGCGTCGTCGTTGCGGTGCAGCAGCGCCGCGGCGCCGAGCGGCGCGACGTCGCCCGAACGCGGGTCGCGCTCGAGCGCCACGGCCACGCTCGTGGCGCCGGCGTCGAGCGCCGGGAACAGATTTCCGGAAAACGCGTCGCCCAGCGCGACGTACTCGGCAAACTTCACGGGCGGGTGCTCCCTGCCGGGCGGCGCCGGCGGTGGTTCAGACCTCGGCGACGAGGCCGCGCGTGGCGAGGATGCGGGCCACCGTCTCGCCGATCTTGTTGTTGGGCGTGCTGGCGCCGGCCGTGATGCCCACGCGCACCGGCCCCGCGGGCAGCCAGCCGGCGCGCTGCTCCTCGTGGTGGTGGATGCCGGCGGTCCGGAAGTGCACCGAGCCCGACTCGGGATCGATGCCGGTGGCCGTGTCGATGTGGTACGTGGGCACCCGTTCGGCGCACAGCGCGGCGAGGGAGATCGTGTTGCTCGAGTTGAAGCCGCCGATCACGACCATCACGTCGAGCGGCTCCTTGAGGAGTTCGGTCACCGCGTCCTGGCGCTCCTGCGTGGCGCTGCAGATCGTGTCGAAGGTGCGGAAGTCGCGCGCCCGGGCTTCGGCGCCCCGGGCGCGCCCGATCGCCGCGCCCACCGCCTCGCCGATGGCCAGCGACTCGCGGGCGAGCATCGTGGTCTGGTTGGCCACGCCGATGCGCTGCAGGTGGCGCGCCGGATCGAAGCCGGGGGAGATGGCGTCGCGGAAATGCGCCACGATGGCGGCGCCGTCCACCGTGCCCTCGATGAACCCGCACACCAGCCGGGCGTCGTCCATGTGCCGCACCACGAGATACTGGCCGTCGGGATACTTGCGCACCTGCGACGCCGTGGCCCGGGTCTCCTCGTGGTAGTACTTGCCGTGGATGAGCGCCGTGAATCCGTCGCGCGCGTAGCTGTCGACCCGCTTCCAGACGTTGAGCACCGACCCGCAGGTGGTATCGACGAGCACGCAGCCGATGGCGCGCAGCGCCTCGAAGTCGCCGATCGTGACGCCGAACGCCGGCATGATCACCACGTCCTCGGCGCGCACCCCGCCGAAGTCGAAGCCGGCGGGCCCGGGCATCAGGATCCGGATCCCCATCTCGCCCAGGCGCGCGTTGACGTGCGGGTTGTGGATGATCTCGCCCACGAGGTGGATGCGCTTGTCGGGGAACTTGCGGCGCGTCTGGTAGGCGTATTCGACGGCCCGCTCGACGCCGTAGCAGAAGCCGAACTCCCGGGCCAGGCGGATCGTGACGTCGCCGACGGCGAGGGTGTAGTCGTGGCCGCGCAGGTAGTCCACGAGGCGGCCGTCGTAATCGGAGGCGAGCTCGCGCAGGACTTCGGTCTTGAGCCCGAACCCCTTGCGGAAGTAGGTGGACGCATCGCCGGGCGTGGCCATGGCGGGAAATCTAGCACCGCGCGGGCGGCGGGCCTATCTTGACCGCACTCGGGAACGCGACGCCGTCTTCCTCAGCCGCCCCTGCATGAGCGAACACTTCGACCTCGTCGTGATCGGCGCCGGCCCGGCCGGCGAGAAGGGCGCCGCCCAGGCGGCGTACTTCGGCAAGCGCGTCTGCATCATCGAGCGGGCGCCCAAGCCCGGGGGCACCGCCGTCAACACCGGCACCATCCCCTCCAAGACGCTGCGCGAGACGGCGCTCTACTTCAGCGGGCTGCGGCAACGCGGCCTGTACGCGGTGGATCTGCGCGTTAAGCAGGACATCACGATCGCCGACTTCATGCAGCGGGAACGCGCCGTGGTCGAGTCGGCGTGGGAGCTGATCGACGAGAACCTGAAGCGGCATCAGATCGAGTGGGTGCAGGGCACGGCGCGCCTGGTCGACGGCCGCACGGTGGACGTGGAGCGCTACGGCAAGGAGACGCGGCGCATCACGGGCGACGTGATCCTGCTCGCCACGGGGTCGCGCCCGCAGCAGCCCGAGGGGTTCGCGGTGGACGGCACCGTCGTGGTGGACAGCGATTCGCTGCTCACGCTGGAGCGCATTCCGGCCCGCATGATCGTGATCGGCGGCGGCGTGATCGGATGCGAGTACGCGTGCACCTTCGCCGCGCTCGGCGTGCGGGTGACGATCATCAACGCGCGGGGCCGGCTGCTGGCCCACCTCGACGCCGAGGTGAGCGAGGCGCTGCGCCAGCAGATGACGGCCCGGCTGGGCATTGCCGTGCACCTCGATTCCGCCGTGACCGCCGTGGCGATGCGGGACGGATACGCCGACGTCACGCTGAGCGACGGGACGACGCTGTCGGCCGACTGCGTGCTGTTCAGCGCCGGCCGCCTCGGCAATTCCGCCGGGCTCAATCTCGACGGGGTGGGCGTGCCGACCAACGCCCGCGGCTACGTGCAGGTGGACGACCACTATCACTCCGGCGTGGGCGGCATCTACGCCGTGGGCGACCTGATCGGCTTCCCGGCGCTGGCCTCGACGTCGATGGAGCAGGCGCGCGTGGCCGTCTGCCGGGCGTTCGACCTCAAGTACAAGCAGCAGGTGGCGTCGCTCCTGCCCTACGGCGTGTGGACCATTCCCGAGATCGCCACCGTCGGCGAGACCGAGGAATCGCTCCGGCGGCAGGACATCCCCTATGAGGTCGGCCGCTCGAGCTTCCGACTCAACCCGCGCGGCCAGATCCTGGGCGACGTGGAGGGGTTCATCAAGCTCCTCTTCCACCCCGACGACCAGCGGGTGCTCGGCATCGCCATCGTCGGCGAGTCGGCGTGCGAGCTGATCCACGTAGGGATGACCTGCATGTGGTTCGGGGGCACGCTCGATTTCTTCATCCAGAGCGTGTTCAACTTTCCGGCGCTGGCCGACACGTACAAGTACGCGGCCTACGACGGCCTGCAGGCGCTGGCCCGCCGCTACGCCCGCGCCCAGGGGCTGCCGGCCAGCGGCGCGTACCGGGCAATACCGGAAACCTAATGACTCACGCCGGCGCCCAGTGGGCCGGCGTGAGAAAGGGCGCCAGCGCGTAGGCCACGAGCGGCTCGTACGCCGCCTGACGGTCCACCAGCCCGCCGGTCAGGATGCCCACGGCCCCGGCGCCGCGCTTCGTGTCGTGCTCGCCGGTGAGCCGGTCCATGGCGTGCCCCAGCTCGAGCCCACTGCGCACGGCGGCGGCCACCGCGGGCGGCAGCGACATGGCGAGCGATCCCCCCACGCCGGTGCGTCCGTCGGGAGCGGCCACCGCCGCCCAGGCGCAGGTGCGCAGGCCGCCGGCGGGCTCGTCCACCACGCCCCCCTCGATCCCGATCCCCAGGTCGGCGCCGCCGGCCGCGAGCGCCCCGCGCGCCCGCGCCAGCGCGCCGCGGATCGTCTCCTCGTCGCCCACGGGCTGGTCGCCAACCGACGAGGGCACCGCGAACGCCTCCACCACCACGTGCGGCGCGATGCGCGCCACGACGGCGCGCACCGCGCCGATCTTCACCGGGTTGGTGGATCCGACGGCGATGCGGCGAATGGAGGCGAGGGGTGACGGCATGGGGGGACGCGTGGCGAGGAATGGGCGGCGCGGACTCGCTCAAGGTGCCACCGCGGCACGCGCCGCGACAAGCCGGCTCGCTTCCTTGCCGCCCCGTTTCGCGGCGCCCATGTTTCTGCCGCCATTCGGCCCCGCTCCGCCCCCGTGAACCCTCCGTCCAGTCCCGCGCCCGCTCCCCACGCGCCTCCCCTTCGCGGCGAGGGGTTCGTGTTCATCGGCGAGCGGCTATGGCTCGACTTCGTGAACTCCGACGGTGCGGCGGCCGACGACGATCCGCTCGCCGATTTCGACGGGCTCGTGCGCTGGATCGAGCGCGCGGGCGTCGTCGACGCCGACCGGGCCGCCGGACTGCGGCGCCGCGCCCAGCAGCAGCCGTCGGGCGCCGCCGCCGCCCTCGCCGACGCGCGCCGCGTGCGGGCCGCCCTCCGCGCGCTGGCCGACGGCGGCCCGCGCGATGCGCGCGCCCGGGCCGACGCGGTGAACGAGATCAACCGCGTGCTGGGGCGCAGCGCCGGCACGCGCCGGCTGGAGACGCGCGCCGACGGAAGCTTCGGACGGTCGTTCGTGCCCGGCGGCGATGCCTTTGCCGGCCTGATGATTCCGCTCGTCGAGTCGGCCGCCGACTCGCTGATCCACGCCGAACTGCCTCGGGTGCGCCAGTGCGCCGCCGCCCGCTGCCGCCGAGTGTTCTACGATGCCACCAAGAACGGCGGCCGGCGCTGGTGCGACATGGCCACCTGCGGCAACCGGGCCAAGGCGGCGCGCCACCGCGCGCGGCGTAAACCCTAGCGCCCCCGGCGCCGTCCGTCGTCTCGGCCCCGGCCCCGGTCCCGGCCGCCCCCGCCGCGGCTCTCCCGGCGCGGCGCGCCCGATGCCCCGCGCGGACCGGCGGGTTCCTCCCCTGGGCTGAACGGCCGCGCCAACAGCTCCTGCAGTTCGTCCAGCGACGCCGAGCGCACGGCGCCCCGCTTGCCGCGCGTCACCACGAATCGCAGCGGCCGGTCGAGGGCCGGCAGCTCCTCGGCCACCAGGGTGCGCGCCATCTTCTCCGGCAGGCGCAGCCGGGCCACGCCGAGCGGGCCCTCGGGCGTGTCCTCCACGTCGTAGTGGATCTCCACCGGCTGCCCGCGCACGTCCACGCGCGCCGGCAGCGCCGCCAGTCGACGGCGCTCGTCGGGGCTGACGAACGCGTCGGCATCGAAGCGCAGCGGGGCGTGCTGGAATTCGCGCACCGACTGGACGCCGGCCAACTGCCCGGCGTAGACCGCCGTCAACTCGGCCAACCCCAGGCGCGGCGTGCGGCCGCCCGAGCGGCGCCACGCCTCGCGCACGCTCTCCACCGCCGCATGGTTGCGCCGTGCCGCCGGGTGCCGCGATTCGCCCCGCGCCACGGCCTCGGCGAACAGCGTCCGCGCCCGGTCGGCCAGCGCCGGGGGAAAGACGTCCACGTCCTCCGTGTCCCGTTCCAGCTCGAACCCGAAGTAGTCCACGCGGCGCACCAGCGCCAGCGTGCCCTGGTGGCGGCGGGCGTCGTGGGTCAGTTCGGGTTCGCGGCGCGTGGCGTACCGGCGGATCAGGTCGCCGGGGATCTGCGTGCCTTCGATGCCCGCCCGGGGCACGCCGAACTTGTCGGCGAAGTAGCGCAGCTCGCCGGCGATCGCGCCCCAACTGCCGCACACGCTGGTCTTGGACACGCGCGCTTCGTCGCCGCCCGCCGTGTGCTCGTCGATCACGAGCGTGAACGGCATGAACCGCGCGAGCAGTTCCTGGAACCGTCCCAGCACGGCGTCGCCGGCCCGCGGCATGCGATCGGGCAGGGGCACGCCCACCGCGCGGTACACGCTGGCCATGCCGAGCGCGGCGTCCTCGATCGATTTGACGAGCACCCCGCGCCGGTCGGCCCACACCTCCAGGCCGCGCTCGTCGAACAGGTGGCGCGGCAGTCCGTACACGTCGCCCACGTATCCGGCCCGGGCGAACGCTTCCGCGTACACGTTGTACGCCGTGAGATGATCGCTGCCCGCCACCACCAGCCCGTCCAGGTCGCGCTCCTCGCGCGTCATGCGGTGCAGCGACTCCACCGCGCTCATCACGGCGAGGAACGGGCAGCAGGTCGTCGTCGGCGTTGACGATGAGCTCGGCCCACGGCCGCTCCACCGGCATCGCCTCCACGGCGCGCCCGTATGGTCGTGAGCCGGCCCTGCTCCACGACGCCGCGGCGCTCGAGCAGCGCCATCGCCTCGCGGTACGCCGCGCGATCGAGCGGCACCGGCAGGTCGAGTTCGTCGGCGCGCACGCCGAGCGCGGCGCAGGTGATCGCCACGCGCTCAGAGTCGCCGGCCAGTTGGAACTCCGGCTCGGTGGGGCGCAGCGCGGCGAAGTCGATGTCGCGGTCGGACAGGATCCAGACGCGGCCCCCGGCCACGCGGCCGTGCACCCGTCCCGCCATCTGCAGAATCTCGTTGGCCCCGAGGTGCAGTTGGGTGAGCACGTTTCGCCCGCGGTCGATCAGGTTCGCGAAGCGCACGTCGTCGATGATCACCGTGTCGAGCCCGTGGATGTTGAGCGCGCTCTGACCGGCCGCCGTCATCGCCAGCAGGAACGGCTTGCGCTCGCTGCCCGTCGAGGAACGGGCGGATGACGCGGATGGGCTCGCCTCCGTGATAGAACGCGACGTTCATGCGCGGCGCGAGCTCGCGCCACACGCGCCGCCGCCTCCTCCACGCCGCGCCGCGTGGGCACGAACACTCCCACGCCGCGCCGCTGCTTCTGGAACTGCTGCACCGTGCGGTGGTCCAGGAAGTCGCGCAGCCGCCGGTTCGACCACGCGCACGTCGGCGGCCTTGTCGGGGTCGAACGCGTACACCTCGAGCACGTCGGCGCTGTCCAGATAACGCGCGTAGAACGTCGGGTCAACGGTGGCCGAGAGCCACACGAAACGGCATCCGGCACGCTTGCCGAGCGCCAGGCACAGCTCCAGCTCGGCGGAGGTCTGGTGGATCTCGTCCACGACGAGCGTGTCGCCGGCCAGGATGTCGCCCGCCTGGAACCAGCGGCGCGCGATCCCGGTGGTGACGATCACCACGTTCCAGGTCGGCGTCTCGGGGGTCGCCTCCCGCTCGCGGTTCACGACCCCCACGCGCAGTTCGGTGGTGCCGAGCAACTCCTCGGCGATCGGGCGCACGGCGAGCGTCTTGCCCGTGCCGGTGCCGGCGACGATCCCGAATCCACGGCGCGCGCGGGCCAATTCGCGCACCCGATCGCCGTGGTGCCGTTCCAGAAACGTCTGGATGTGGAGGCCGAGCGCGATCTCGATCGTCTCGCAGGCGGCGCGGGTGGGCGCGATCACGATCACCCGTCCCGTGGGCGGCTCGGCCCGGACGAAGGCGTCGTGGTCCGGGGGGAGCGATCGATCGTGGACGGGGCGTGTCACGGCAGCGGAAGCTGCACGCGCGCGCCCTCCGCCGGAACCCCGAGGGCCGTCAGCCGCCGGTGGTGTCGCGCGGCACGTCGCCGGGGGGCGCCACGCCCGTCGAGTCGGGCTTGTGGGGCGCCGCCCGGTGCGCGTCCTGACCCTTCTTGTCGTCCGCCGCCCGCTTGGCCGGCGAACCGGGCTCGGCCGCCTTGCCGTCGAGCCCCTTGGGCAGCGGGGCGAGGCCCTTGAGCGGCGAGTCGGCGGCCCGGTCGTCGGCGCGGTTCGGCCGGCGGGTGGAATCGGCCTTCGTGTAGTCGTCCCCGAACAGCACCCGCCCCTTGGACGGCCGGTTGCGCAGCGCGGACGCGCAGTCCGTGGGCGCAGGCTGGCGGTCCGGCGGCACGCCATCCACCCACACGCGGCACATGCCGGCCGGCGGGCGCAGGTTGTCGGGCACGGACTGGCCGCCCGCCTTGCCGCGTTGGGCCTGGGCGGTGGACGCGAACAGCGCGCTGAGTGCGAGGACGACGGTGCGGATGGGCAACTTCATGGACATAGGGGACGGCGTACGTTCGGCCGCGGCACGGAAACGACGAACGGACGGGCAGCAGGTCATACACGATCCGGCGCCCGAGGTTCGCGGCCCATTCGCCCGACGGCGTGGGCCGGCGCCAACCCGGCAGGCCGAAGGTTAACGCCGCCGGACCGGCGAGCGGGCCACCGCGCGGCGCCCGGGGGTGGGTCGGCCGCCGGCGGACGGGGGGCCGGGTGCGGGCGCGCGACCGGCGGGTCAGGGGCCGTCGAGGAGCTCCAGGATCTCGCCCGGCCGCGCGTGGCGGCCGAGTTTAGACTTTTCGAATAGCAGCCGCCCGTCGCGCGACACCTCGAACCGGCCGCCCCGCGAGGGAACGAGCGTGATCTCGGCGTCGGGATGCCGGGCGCGAATCTCGGCCGCCAGACCGGTGGCCCGCGCTTCGTAGTTTCAGACCGTGCAGTATTCGATCGTGATCCGCATCATGTGGAATGGTAACCCGCGCCGGGCCGCCGCGGCACCTACCGGCGCGGCGGGGGCCAGGGCACGCGGGTGAGCGTGGCCAGGCGCTGGATGAGCGTGTCCTGGTAGGCCACCACGGCCTTGAGCGAGTCGATGGTCACCATCGCGTCCTGGAGGTCCACCTGCATGCTGTGAACGGCCGTCCCCATGTTCATCACGGCCTCGGCCATGTTGGTCTGGGCCCGCGGATTGACGCAGCTGGCCAGGGCGAGCAGGAGGGGCAGGGCCCCCGGGTAGCGTACGATGCGCATGGGAGGATGGGGTGCGGGTGTAGGCCGAAGATGCCGACGGGCCGTTTCCCCGTCGACCCCGCCCGTTCGGGAGGGCAACGATGCACGCCGCAATGGGATGATGATGGCCGCCGGGGCCGGCCGTCCCACACTGGGGCATGCGCCGCGTCGCCATGACCCTTCCCGAACTCCTGATCGTGCTGGCGATGATCGGCACTCTGCTGGCGCTGGCCGTGCCGCCCCTCGCCGCGTCCGCCGACCGGGCCGCCGTGCACGCGGCGGCGCGGGACATCGAAACGCTGTTCGCCGACGCGCGGGGCCAGGCGCTCGCGCGGCAGGTGGCGGTCTGGATCCGGTTCGACGGCGCGAGCGGCCAGGTGCGGCTGCGCGTGCCCGGCGTGGGAACCAGGATCCGGGGCGTGGGGTCGCAGTACGGGGTGGCCGTCACCGCCAGTCGCGACTCGATGAGCTACGATGCGTTCGGGCTGGGGTATGGAGGGGCGAACCTGACCGTGGTGGTGGCGCGGGGGCGCGCGCGGGACTCCCTGGTAGTGTCGCGGCTGGGGCGGGTTCGCCGGTAGCGGCGGCGGGGCGAATCGCGGGCCGGGAAGACGTCCGGCGCGAGGCGCCGCTAGATTGCCGCCGATCGCCGGGGGGTCACGAAATCGTCTCGGCCGTGATCCACATCACGCAGAAATGTGACGGTCCACCGTTGGGGGTGAGTTATTCCTCATGAGATGACCGACGACGCAGCCGACGTTCGACGCGTGCTCGGCGGTGACGTTGACGCATATGCGGCGCTGGTCGGTCGGTACTACGACCAGTGCGCGCGGTATGCGGTGCGGATGCTGGGCAACCGCGACGACGCGGAAGACGCGCTGCAGGCGACGTTTCTGCGCGCCTACCGGGCGCTGGGGCGGTACCAGGAGCGCGACAAGTTCAGCGCGTGGCTGTATCGCATTCTGGTGAACCAGTGCCGGAGTCTGGCGGCGCGGCGGTCGCAGCACGAGCGGGTGTTCGTGCGCGAGGAGGCGGTGCTGCTCAACGCGCCGGACGAGCGGGAGGGCGGGTGGACGGGGGAGGACGAGGAGTTCGTGCAGCGGGTCTTGGGCGAGTTGGATCCGTTGCTGCGCGAGGCCTTCCTGCTGAAGTACATCGAGGAGCTGAGCTACGAGGAGATGGCGGCGCTGACCGGCGTTGGCGTGTCCGCGTTGAAGATGAGAGTGAAGCGCGCGTGCGATCGCCTGCGCGAGCGATGGGAGCTGATCAAGCATGACTGAGTCCGAGCGGAACCCCAACGTCGAATGGATCGCGCGCGAAGCGCGGCGGCCGGTGGAGCTGTCGGCCGACGCCCGCGCGCGGATCCTGGACGCGGTGCGGTCGATGCCGCGTGCCGGTGCGGCCGCGCCGCGCCCTGGGGTGGCTGACGTCGCCCCGGCCGCTGGCCCTCTCGCCGCTGGGCAGTTCGCTGCTCGCCGCGGGGCTGGTAGGCATCGGCGTCCTGGTCGGATTCGCCGTGACACACCGGGACGGTCGCCAGTCGACCGGGCAGCCCACGGCTGTCGCTGCGACCGCGCAGCTCCCGGTTCACGAGGCGATGCAGGTGCACCGGTTCGAACTCGCGGCGCCCCATGCGTCGCACGTCGCTCTGGTCGGGGACTTCAACGACTGGAGCGCGGCGGCGACGCCGATGACGCGGAGCGCCGGCGGGGCGTGGACGGTGACCGTCGAGCTGCCGGCGGGGCGCCACGTCTACGCCTTCGTGGTCGACGGGGCGAAGGGGAGCCGGTGGATGCCCGATCCGGCCGCGCTGCGCGCGCCGGACGACGGCTTCGGCACGCCGAACTCGGTGGTGCTGATCGGAAAGGGGTCGGCGCTGTGACGCGGCGCATGGTCCGCCGCGGGTTGACCGCGCTCGTCGCCCTGGCCGCCGCGGCGCCGGCGCTGCTCGCGCAGGGATCCGACCCGCTGGCCCGGCTCGACACGGCCGGCCGCGCGCTGGTGCGCGCGCTGGTCGATTCCGCGCGGGCCGAAGGATTGCCCACGGAACCGGTGATGTCCAAGGCGCAGGAGGGGGTGGCCAAGCACGCCCCGAGCGAGGCCATCGCGCGGGCCGTGCGCACCGTGTTCCTGTCGCTGCGCGAGGCGCACCGGACGCTGGGCACCGGCGCGAGCCGGGACGAACTGACGGCCGCCGCCGCCGCGCTCCAGGCGGGCATCCCGGCCTCCGCGCTCACCGATCTGCGCGCCAACGCCCACGGCAAGTCGATCATGGTGCCGCTCGTCGTGCTGGCCGACCTCGTGACCCGGGGCGTGCCCAGGGACATGGCGTCCCATACCATCCTCCAGCTCTGGATGGGGGGCGCCGGCGACGCCGACCTGCTGGGCTTGCCCAAGGCGGTGGAACAGGACATAGTATCCGGAGCCGCACCGGGTGACGCACTCCTCAACCGCGCCCGCACGATCCCGATACGGCTGCCGCCGGGGAAGGTTCCCGAATAGCGGCTCGCGGTTCCCCGAACGCCGAGCGCGTATCGCGATGTTCGAGCCCCAGCGCCAGACCGTCCTGTTCGTCGTTGCCGGTGCCCTGTGCGTGCCGGCGGCCGCGGTGTCGGCGCAGATGGTCTCGCACCTGGAGGCCGGCGCCGTCACCAGCAGCACCCCCGGCCTCCTCGCGTCGAGCGCGCTCAGCCTCACGCCCGACCTGCGCTACCAGAGCGCGAACGTGTCGTTCTCGGCGCGTGGGTCGGCCTGGCTCGACGGGAACTCCTGGAACTTCGCCGACGCGCAGCTCGCCGGCTCGTACACCACGCCCGTGCGCCACCACGTGAGCGTGCAGCTGCTCGCCAACGCGAGCCGCGCGTATTACGACCCCGTCAACCAGAACGAACAGGTCGAGGCCGACGCGCGGGTGCATCTCGTGTTTTCGCAGAACGGCGGCATGTGGCTGGAGACCGGCGTCGCCCGCCCCTGGCGCGTGGCCGTGGTCTCGTCGGTGGACGTCGCGGGCGCGGGCGCCTGGACCCAGGTCGGGCCGGCGACGATCACCGGCACCTACACCAACTTCGCCTTCACCCGCATCGCCAACGATTCCAGCGGCTCGCTCCAATCGTGCCTCGCGTCGGCCGACGACAGCGGGTGCCTGCGGCAGTCGCATTTCAGCGACGTCCAGGGATCGGTGCACTTCGAGAAGGGGCCGGTGGAGTTGGACGCCCAATCGGGCTACCGGTTCGGCGACGCCGTCGACGTGACGCCCGATTCGCGGCGCTGGGCCGCGGCGAGCGCCGTCGTCTGGCTGACGAGCGACGTCGGCCTGGTGGCGGGCGCCGGACGGCAGCCGTCGAACCCGGCGCGCGGCCTGCCGGCGCGGAACTACGCCAACCTGGGCATGATGTTCGCCGCCTGGCCGGCGATGACGGCCGGCGCGGTTCCCATCGAGGCGCGGGGCAGCGCCATCAGCCGGTTCGACGTCGCCGCGGCGGGGCTCTCGCTGGAGCGCGTGCAGGTGCACATCGCCGGCGTGCAGAGCGTGGAAGTGATGGGCGACTTCACCGACTGGGAGCCGGTGGACATGGTGCAGCGCGGCCGCGACCTGTGGGAGGCGCTCCTGCCCATCGGCTGCGGGGTCCACCAGCTCAACGTGCGCGTGGACGGCGGCCCGTGGCTGCCGCCGCCCGGCACGCCGACGATGCGCGACGGCTTCAACGGCGAAGTCGGCATGCTCGTCGTGCGCGAGTAACGGCGGGCGATTCGCGCGTACGGAACGAGAGCGGGGGGCTCAGTTCCCGCCCCGGCCCCCCGCGCCCGCCCGCCCCGCCGGGATCGCGACCGGCTTGCGCGGCAGCGGCTGCGCCCGGTTGGCGGCGTCGTACACGAACGACGCCACGATCACCGCGTTCTGCATCATGTCGTGCGCCTGCACGCGTTCGTACAGATCCTGGTTGGAGTGGTGCGTGCGCGAGCCGTAGTCCAGCGGATCCTGGATGAACTGGAACCCGGGAATGGTCACGGCGTCGAACGACAGGTGGTCCGTGCCGCCGGTGTTGCTCAGCGTGGTCGTCGAGGCGCCCAGGTCGGCGAACGGCGCGAGCCACTGCTGGAAGACGGGCCGCACGGCCGCGTTGCCCTGCAGGTACACGCCGCGGATGGCGCCGGTGCCGTTGTCGACGTTGAAGTAGCCCGAGACCTTCGCGTTCTCCGCGGTGAAGTGCGGGCCGGATTCGTCCACCGTGCCGAAGTGCTCGCGCACGTAGGCGCGCGAGCCGAGCAGCCCCTCCTCCTCGCCCGTCCACAGCGCCAGGCGCACGGTGCGGCGCATGGGAAGCCCGACGGTCTTCAGGATGCGGAACGCCTCGAGCATGATCGCCGAACCGGCACCGTTGTCGGTGGCGCCCGTGCCCGCCTGCCACGAATCGAAGTGCGCGCCGAGCATCACGATCTGGTCCCTGAGATCGGTGCCGGGAATCTCGGCCACGATGTTGAACGACTTGCCGCCGTTGTCGATGAACCGGTTCCGCGCGTCCACTTCCACGCGCACGGCGATGCCCTTCTCCACCGTGCGGTAGATGCGTCCGTAGTGCTCGGACGCGACGACGATCGTGGGCAGCGCCGGCGGGGCGTCCATGGCGCGCGACCCGGTGGCGGCCACGAACACGGTGCCGTCGTCGCCGCGCCCGAGCTGCAGCACGCCGAGCGCCCCCTCGTCCATCAGGAACTTGGGCAGCGCCTGCGTCACCTCGCGCTGCCGGCGGACCGCGGCGGTGTCGGCGCCGCCGCGCCCCCCGCGGCCGCCGCCGGGTTCCGGAGCGGGGGCAGCGGCCATCTTGGCGAGATCGTTGTCGGTGAAGCGCCGGGCGTCCGGCGTGAAGTGCGGCTCCAGCGGGGCCGGTGCGGCCGTCATCACCCACTTGCCGCGCAGCGTGCCGTGGTACCTGGCGAGGTCGTCGGTGGATTCGGCCCGGACGATCGCCACGTCGCCCGTTTCGGGGCCGTTCGTGCCGTCGGACCACGCGCCGGGATAGGCGATGAGCGGGAAGGGCCGGGGGGCCACGACCTGCGCGCTGAATCGATCGCTCACCCAGCCGCGGCCGCCAAAGTCCCAGTACTCGAGGTGCGGATTGGCCGCACCCCACCCGGCGAGCTGCGCGAGCACCCAGTCGGCGGCGTCCTTGACGTTCGGGGAGCCGGTGAGGCGCGGGCCGTAGACGTCGGCGATCCAGCTTTCGATGTTCATGATCTGCGACCGGTTGAACCCCTCGTCGCGGATCTTCGCCATCGCGGTCGGATCGGGCGCGTCCTGCGCCGCGACGGGCCGGGCGGGGAGCGACGCGATCGCGGCGGCGAGGAACGCGCCGGCCGCAGCCCGGCGCAGGGTGGAGTGCGTGGAGGGGGTCACGGGGAGATCTCCTGTCGGGGGGAAACGGGGGGAAGGAGAGGAACACTGGCGCGACGATGCCGGCGGCGGGCCGACTCCGCTCAGGTGCCGAAGTCGAAACCGGGAACCGAGATGCGGGGAATGGGTTCGCCGATCATGCGTTCGATGGTGCGCACCATGGCGATTTCGTCGGGGGCCATGAAGGTGAACGCGTCGCCCGTACTCTCGGCGCGGCCGGTGCGGCCGATGCGGTGCACGTAGTCTTCGGGGTGCTGGGGCACGTCGTAGTTGATGACGTGCGAGATGCCGTTGATGTCGAGGCCGCGCTGGGCGATGTCGGTGGCCACGAGCACGCGGATCTTGCCGTGCTTGAAGTCGTCGAGCGCTTTCGTGCGTTGCGCCTGCGTCTTGTCGGCGTGCATCGCGGTGGCGTCGATGCCGTCGCGTTCGAGATGGCGCACCACGCGGTCGGCGCCGTACTTGGTGCGCGTGAACACGAGCACCGAGTCCATGCCGTCCGCCCGGAGCAGTTGGCCGAGGAGGGCGGATTTCCGGTCGCCGGGCACCGGGTAGACGGCGTGGGTCACCGTGCTGGCGGCCGATGAGCGCAGGCCGATTTGCACGACTTCGGGCTTGCGCAGATACTTGCGGGCCAGGGCTTCGACTTCGGGCGGCATGGTGGCGCTGAACAGGAGAGTCTGGCGGTAGCGCGGGATCTGGTCCACGATGCGATTGATCTGGGGCGCGAATCCCATGTCGAGCATGCGGTCGGCCTCGTCGAGCACCAGCACCTCGAGGTCGTCGAACACCACGTTCTGCCGTTCGAGGTGGTCGATCATGCGGCCCGGCGTCGCGACCACGACGTCCACGCCCGCGCGGAGCGCCGTCTGCTGCGGGTCGATCGGCACGCCGCCGTACACCGGGGCGACGTCCAGTTCGGCGTGCCGGGCGTACTTGCGCACGCTCTCCTCCACCTGCACGCACAGTTCGCGCGTCGGGGTGAGGATGAGCACGCGGGTGCGGCGCGGTCCGTCGATGAGCCGGTCGACGATGGGCAGCGTGAACGCGGCGGTCTTGCCGGTGCCCGTCTGGGCCAGCCCCATGACGTCGCGGCCGTTCAGAATGAGCGGAATCGCCTTGGCCTGGATGGGCGTGGGTTCGCGGTACCCGGCGTCGTCCACGGCGCGCAGGACGGGAGCGGAGAGGCCCAGGTCCGCGAACGTCAGCGGCGGCGCGCCGGCCTGCTCGTGCGTCTTCTGCTTGCGTGGCATCGTTCGGGGAACGCTAACGCCCGGAACGGCCGGTCGCTACTCGCGCGCGAAGGCGAGGAGCGCGGCGTTCGTCTCCTCGGGGCACTCCTCGTTCACGGCGTGCCCGCCGGCGATCCGCACCACGGTGAGCCGCGGAATGCGGCGCGCCAGCGCTTCGCTGCCGACGATGAGGTGGTCGTGCGTGCCGAGCACGAGAAGCGTCGGGCACCGCACGCCGGCCAGTTCTTCCGCGGTGAACGGTTCCCACGCGAACCGGTGCAGGCACGCCGCGAGCGCGGCGCCGAAGCCGGGCTGCGAGGCGGTGGCCCAGTACTGCTCCACGTCGGCCTCGGTCACGCGCGACTGATCCCAGTACGCGAGATGGAGAAACCAGCTCACCAGCGGTCTGGCCACGATGTAGGACGCGTACTCGCGCA
This sequence comes from uncultured Gemmatimonadaceae bacterium, assembly GCA_963729495.1. Lineage (GTDB taxonomy): Bacteria > Gemmatimonadota > Gemmatimonadetes > Gemmatimonadales > Gemmatimonadaceae > JAGWRI01. The sequence continues at coordinate 317,903 of CAVSOM010000006.1, read as the reverse complement.
ACGCGAGCGGGGTGACCATCTGGGCCGCGGCGATGAAGCGCACGGGCGCGAATCCCACCGGATCGATCAGCGCCGCGCGCGCCACGCGCGGCTGGTGTTCCACGGCGAGGCCGGCGGCGATCGCGCCCCCCATGCTCACGCCCACCACCACCGCGTCGCGCACGTCGAGCGCGTCGAGCAGCGCCGCCGCCGCCGCGATCATCGCCGGCCGGGTGTAGTGCTCCAGCTCCGGCGGCTTGTCGCTGAGTCCGTGGCCGGGCAGGTCGGGCGCGATCACGCGGAAGCCGGCCGCGGAGAGGGCCGGAATCGCTCCCCGATACGAGTACGCCGAGGCGCCCCACCCGTGCAGGAGCACGATCGGCCGCCCGCCGGCCGGGCCTGCTTCGAGCACGCGCAACCGGACGCCGTCACGCACGGCGACGAACCGCACGGCGATGCCGGGCTCGCCCGCCGGGTAGAGATCGGCCGCGGCGATCAGACGAGTTCGATCGGCCGGCCGGCCAGCCGGGCGATCAGCCCCAGCCGGAACGTCACGTCGGTCCACCGCGCCTCGCCGGCGAGCTCCGCCTCCAGCGGGAACATCGCCCAGACGAAGGGATTGGACGTCTTCACCGCGTGCAACCCCTTGTGTGGATGCCACACGGCGCCGGCGTCCCGGTCGTCGAGGAACCGGTCGAGCAGCTTGGACCAGTTGTCGTTGCGCTTGAGGTAGCCGAGGCGCGCCGTCAGTTCCAGCCACTCGAGCGCGCCGACCACGTCGGCGTCGGCCGCATTGCGGTGCGGCAGCCGATCGCCCATGACGAAATGCGGCTGGGCGGCAATGCGGCGGCCGAGCAGCTGCCGCACGTCCTGGCGCGGCAGGGCCTGCGAGATCCAGGCGTAGATGCGATCCATGACCTCGGCGTGCTCGGTGCAGAACAGCGGCATGTGGGCGAGCATCGTGAGGGCGTAGATCGACGGCGGCGCGGCTTCCGGCGCCAACGCGTGCTGGTTGCCCACGCGGATCCACGGCCTGTCGGCGAGGGGCGACCGCAGGAAGTCGTTGATGCGATCGAGGATGCGGCGCGCGGCGCCGCGCAGGCGCGGGTCGCCCTGATAGCCGGCCTGGGCCAGCGCCGCGGCCGCGGCTTCGCGCAGGATCGAGCGCCCACGGTGCACCATGTCTTCGTCGGGCGCGGCCTTGCCGCCGAACTCGTATAAGAACTCGGGGTCGTCGTCCTCGGCGAGCAGGCGGAACAGTACGCGCCGGGCCTGCATCAGCGGCGGCGACTCCCGGTCCCACCCGTATTCGAGCAGCCGGCGCACCGCGTTGATCGTGCCCACCCCTTCGAACTCGGATGCCCGGGCGGAGGGCACCGTCAGCATCATATGGGACCAGGTGCCATCTCCCGCTTGTGACAACGCCAACAGCACGGCGGGTCGGTACGTATAGGGGAGTATCGTAGGACTACCCCCCTCGGCCGGTTCCAGGCGCGCCACGTCGGTCACGGCACGATACTGTATGGCCGGTGCGGCGTGCTCCAGCAGCCAGCCCAATGGAAAGCGTACGGGCGGTGGCGGCGGGGGCGTCAGCGGCGGGGTGGCGGGAATCGGCGCCGGAACGTCGAGCGCCGCGTCGGGTTCAAGGTGCGTGGAAGGCAGCAGGGTCACGGCGCCGCGGGATGCGTTGTGAGAAGGCGATGTCGTACCGCCCAGAGCGTTGGGCGCGTAAGCATAGCGTTTTTCGGGTGATGCGCTAGAGGGCATGAGCTAAGTGCCGTTCTGGCCGTCACTTGAGTGTGGGATCCCCATTTCTTATAAGGAGCGTTTCATGCGTAAGCTGGCGATGGTGGCACTGGCGGTGATGACTCTGGGCGGCACGGCCTCGATGGCCGCGGCCCAGGGCGGTGGTGGTGGCGGCGGCGGCCGCGGCCGTGGCAACATGATCGATCGCGTACTGGCCGGCCCGACGGCGATCACGCTGACGGCCGATCAGCAGAAGACGGTGGACAGCCTCAAGGCGGCGATGACGGACGAGCAGACGAAGGCGCGCGACGCCGCGGGCGACGACCGTTCGACGATGATGCAGTCGATGCAGACGATCAGCAAGAAGTACATGGACACGGTCCGGGCGCTGCTCACCGCGGATCAGCAGAAGACGTGGGACGCGAACGTGGCGGCGATGCCGCAGCGTGGACGTCGGGGTGGTGGTGGCGGCGGCGGCGGCATCTGACCTCGCCGGGCAACACGCATGACGCAGCGGGCCGCTCCTCCGGGGGCGGCCCGTATGCGTTGGTGCTGGCCCCGGCGCGCCGGCGCGGCGATCTTCATCGGCGATGCCGCCGCGATCGCCCGCCGTTACCCGAATGACGCGCCGCCATGCGCGGTGAATTCGTCGACGTCGGCGGCGTCCGGCTGTACTACTACGCCGCCGGGACGCGGGGCGCGGGCGCCCCGCTGGTATTCGTGCACGGCTTTCCCACGTCGGGGCACCTGTGGAGCGACGTCGTGCCGCTCCTGCCAAACGGCCACCGCGTGGTGGTGCTCGATCTGCTCGGCTACGGGCGCAGCGATCCCGCCGGGCGCGCCGCCCTGGGGGTGCACGCGCACGCCGACCGCGTCCTGGCCCTGATGGATGCGCTGCGGATCGGCGAGGCGGGGCTGGTGGGACACGGCCTGGGGGGCGCGGTGGCGCAGTCGCTGGCCGCGCGGTTCCCGGCGCGGGTGGCGCGGCTGTGCCTGGTGAACGCGGCGGCGTTCGACGCCTGGCCCTCCCGGAGCCTCCGCTTCTGGCGCCGCCTGGCCCCGCTGGGGCGCCTCGCGCCGCCCTCGTGGCTGCAGTCCATCCTGCGCACGACCCTGCAATATGGATACGCTAATAACGCGCAGGGCGTGCGATCGCTGGAGCTGTACGCGCGGGCGTTCGCCGGCCGCGAGGGGCGCTCCACGCTGATCCGCCATCTGCGCGCGCTGGACGGCGCCGAGACGGCGGCGCTGGCCCAGAGCCTAGGTCGGATCGCGTGTCCCACGGCCGTCGTCTGGGGGCAGGGCGACCCGTTCCTTCCGGTCGCCGTGGGCGAGCGGCTGCGCGACGCGATTCCCGGCGCCACGCTCGACGTGGTGGCGAGCGCCCGCCACTACCTGCCCGAGGACACGCCCGCCGCGCTGGCCGCCGTGATCGCGCAGCTCGTGGCGCGCGGCTAGCGCCGCCCCGCCCCCGCCCCCGCCCCCGCCCCACGCCCGGCCGCCGGCGCCCGCGGTTTCCCGGCCTTCGCCGTGTCGCGGCGCGCCGGCTCCTGGAGTGCCGCCGCGGTGTACGCGCCGCCCGGATTCCAGAGCATCCAGCCGCGCACGCCGTTGTCGTCTCCCGCCCGGATCTGGGCGCGCACCTGCGCCGAGTCGTAGGCCGGGGCGCCGCGCGTGAAATCCTGATACCAAGGCACGATCTCGGCAGCACCCTCGACACCCGCGTTGCGGCGGCGCGCCGCGGCCAGCACGTAATTGGCGATCTCATATGGGTGCGCCGCCGGATCGGCGACCCCGGCGAACCCGGCGGGAACGGCCGACGGGAAGATCACCGGCGCGATCACGTCGGCGCGTCCGGCGATCACCTCCCACGTCGAATCGGCGGGGTCGCTCGCCACGGCGGCCGAGAGGCTGACGACGATGGGAACGGTGAGGCGCGTGCGGAGAAAGTTCAGCGCCCCGCGCAGCGACCGGGCGCGCGCCCGCGCGCCGCCCGCCGCGCCGCCGTCCTCGTCGGCGGGATACGTCAGGTCGGCGAACAGGACCTCGCTGAATCCGCGCGCCACCGCCTCCGAGGCGAGGTCGGCCGCGTAGCCCCAGAGTTCGCGCCGCGACGGATCGACCCAGCCGGCCGCCGAGTCGCCCGACAGGGCCAGGTCGGGCCGCCGCGCCGCGAGCTGCGGATCGCGCGCCACCACGATGCGCGCGATGGCGAAGATGCGGTGCGCCCGCAGGGAATCCATCAGAGCGTGGACGCGCACCACCGGCAGCGGGTGCGCGGTGTCGGCGCCGATCGCGTGCGCCAGCCCGACGGTGGACGGGTAGAGCAGCCACCCGCGGTCGTCCTTGACGTCGATCACGAGCGCGTTGACCGCCGAGTGCCGCGCCAATTCGACCAGCTTCCACACGTCCGCCCCGGTGGCCGAGGCGCGATCGACGTAGAGGCCGCGCACGGGAGCCGGCGCTGCCATCGGACGGATGCGGCGGGGCCGCGTGGAACGAGGCGGGGGATCCGGCTCGGCGGGGGGGTCGCTCGCCTCGGAGCCGCCGGCGGCGGCGGCAGCGGCGGCGCGTTCCAGCACCGGCGCCGGCCGACGGGACTGGACGGCCGTGGCGCGCGGCGGCGCCGCTTCGAGCGACGCGCCCGACCGGTCGGCGACGCAGGCGCAGGCGAGCGCGGCCAGGAGCAGGGGGGAACAGCGGTTCGCGATCATCCCGGAACCTAGACCACTCACAGGCGCCGGACTTCTTCGGCCGCGTCGAGCACGTGCCCGATGTCCCGCGACAGGGTGCGGGCCTCCTGCGTGGCGCTGGTCACGTCGCCGAGCGCCGAGTCGAGCCCCGCCGTGCGGAGCTTGAGCAGGTCGAGTTTGAGATTCTGCAGCGCCATGCAGGCGCTCTCCAGGCGCGGCACCAGCGTGCGGCGCCGCTCGAGGAGGTCGTGCACCGTGGCGCGCTGGCGTTCGAGCAGCGTCACCCGGCGTTCGCGCTCGGCGGTCTCCGGCTCCCGCCTCAGGTCGGCGATGCGCTGGTCGAGGGCGCCGAGGTTGGCGCCCGACGCGTCGGCGTCGAGCGTGTGCAGCGTGGTGGCGAGCGTGCCGATGCGCTCGACGAGCGCCTGCACCGTGGGCGCGATGTCGGGCAGCATCTGCCGTTCGGTGGGCGTGAGCGCGGCGAGCACTTCGCGGATCACGATGCGATCGCCGGCCGCGCGCCCCACGGCCGCTCCATGCGGACCGGCGAGCACGGCATCGCCGGCGATCGGCGGCTCGGCGGGCGCCGGGAGCGGACGGGGGGCGGGCGGGGCCGCCGGTTGGTGGGCCAACTGCGCCGGCGTGCCCCACGCCGCGGGCTCGCCGGGCTGGCCGCGGCGGAACAGCTGCTTGAGCGTGGCGCCGTCGGACCAGAGCGTGCCCCATCGCCGGATGAGGCCGATGCCGATGCCGAGCGCGAAGAACAGCCACCACCAGAATTCCGGGGAGGTGAGCATGTTGATGCCGAACAGCAGCAGCAGCGTGGACAGGCTGCCGACGAGCCGGCGGCGGAACGCCGCGACGCGCTCCTCGATGGATCGCGTGGGATCGTCGCGGCGCGAGGCCGCGGCCACGTGGACGTGCGCGTGTCGCTCGTCGCGCCAGGCGGCGCGTTCCTCGCGCGCCCGGTCGCGCCACTCGGCGCGCTGCTCGCGGAATTCGCGCGCCCGGATCTTGAGTTCGGCGCGCCAGTCGCGCCACGCGTCGCGGTCGGCGCCGATCGGCGGAGACGGCAGTTCGAAGCCGGGCAGCCGAACGAGCGGCGGAAGCGGCGCGCCGGGCGTGCCGGGCGTGCCGGGCGTGCCGGGCAGGCCGCCGCGCGCCGGCGAGGTCACGTAGCCGGTGGCGGACAGTTGCTCCAGCCGCGGCGGAGCGGCGGGCGCCTCGGCCACGGCCGCGGCGCGGATCGCGTCGCGGAACGCATCGCCCGTGGGCCACCGGGTGGCCGGGTCCTTGGCCAGGGCGATCTCGACGGCGTGCACGATCGGGGCCGGCGTGTCGGGGCGCCGTTCCAGGATCGGCCGCGGCGCTTCCGACACGTGCTTCACCAGCATGGCCGGCGTGTTGGCCGCCGTGAAGGGCTGCACGCCGGTCAGCATCTGATACGCCACCACGCCAAGCGAGTAGATGTCGCTGCGCCCGTCCACGTCGCGCTCCCCCAGCGCCTGTTCGGGCGACATGTACGCCGGCGTGCCCACGGCCACGCCGGTCACGGTGAGCCGCGAGTCGCCGGCCGCGGCGCGGGCGATGCCGAAGTCGGTGACCATCGTGCGGCCGCTGGCCCGGTCGAGCATGATGTTGTCGGGCTTGATGTCGCGGTGGACGACGCCCTTGCGGTGCGCGTAGTCCAGCGCGTCGGCCACGTCGCCGATCACGCGCCGCACGTCGTCGAAGCTCAGCCGCGGCGATTCGTGCAGGCGCTGGGCGAGCGTCTCGCCCTCGACCAGGGCCATCACGAAGTAGACCACGCCGTCGCGCTCGTCCACCGAGTAGATCGGCACGATGTTCGGGTGGTTGAGCTGCGCCGCCATCTGCGCCTCGCGCAGGAAGCGCGTCTTGACGTCGGCGTTGAACGCCAGATCGGGCGGCAGCAGCTTGATCGCCACGTGGCGGTTGAGCCGGAGATCGAGGGCCCGGAACACCACCGCCATGCCCCCGCGTCCGATTTCCGCTTCGATCAGGTAGTGATCGCCGACCGCCGCGACGAGCCGATCCTGGAGGTAGTCGCTCACCTCTTCTCGGCCGCCGCGCGGGCCTGGCCGCCGGAAGGCGCGCTCCGGCCGAGCGCGTCGGCCACCTCCACCGCGCTGTCCACGCTGTCCGCCAGGCTGAGCGCGTTCATGGCGAGCGTGGTGATGTGTTGGTGCGTCTGCATGCCGGCGCGCAGCCGCAGCACGTCGAGCTTCATGTTGCGCAGGGCGAGCGCGCAGGTCTCGAGCCGGGCCGCGGTCGCGGCGCGCTTGGACTCGCCGTCCACGATCGCGCGGCGCTGGCGCTTGAGAAAGGCCAGCCGGTGCACGCGCTCCTCGCTCGCCCGGTGGTCGAACGGATTGGCCTGGCTCTCCAGCCGCGCGATCTCCACCTCGTAGGCGGCGAGCCCGCCGGCCGGCGTCTGCCCGTCCAGCGCGGCGAGTCCGATCGCCAGTCCCTGCACCTTCTCGTGGAGCGCGATCGCCGACCGCACCACGTCGGGCACGCGGGCGCGGTCGGCCGTGGGCATCGATTCGATGAGGCGCACGATCTCGTCGCGATCGGCGATCGCCTGCCGCACCGTGTTGGCGTACGGACCGGCCGACTGCGCGAGCGTGCCGTCGTCGAGCCGCGGCGCGGGCAGCGCGCCGCTCGCGTCCCGGCCGCCCGGCGCGCCGGGCCAGCCGGCGCTGCCGGCGCGAGTCGAGCAGCGCGCGGCGCTTCTTGGAGTCGCCGATCGCGCGCACGTGCTCCATGAAGTCGTCGAACACCTCCATCAGCGTGCGGTCGCGCGGCTGCTGGAACACGTCGCGCCAGTCGTAGCCGTCGCTCCACAGCTTGGCGTACTTGAACGCCAGCCAGATGCTCCAGATCACCGTGACGAAGGTGAAGCTCGTCCGGAACAGGATCGACATCAGGATGATGACGCCGTTCACATAGAGGTACGGCCACACGCGCTTGCGGAACGCCAGCACCTGCGGCGCGTTCCAGCGGCGCATCTCGTCGGCCGTGGGCACGTACATGGCGGCGTCGAAGTCGCCCGCCGCTCGGGCCGGCGCGCCGCCGATCGCCGTGGCGACGGCGGCGCTGGCGGCCGCCGAGGGCAGTCCCACGAGGCCCGGCACCAGGTTCGACGGCAGCACGGGCATCGCGCCCCCGTCCAGCGCCTTCACCAGGTCGCCGGCCGTGGCGAAGCGGTTGGCGGGGTCCTTCTGCAGCATGAGCGACACGGCGCGCGCCAGGTCGGGCGGCACGTCGGCGCGCCGCTGCTCCACGGGCACCGGGATCTCCGAGATGTGCTTGACCAGCATGGCCGGCGTGCTGCCCGCCGAAAACGGCGGCTCGCCGGCCAGCATCTGGTAGGCCACGATGCCGAGCGCGTAGATGTCGCTGCGCCCGTCGATCACCCGTTCGCCCGCCGCCTGCTCCGGCGACATGTACGCCGGCGTGCCGATGGCCATGCCGGTGGCGGTGAGCCGCGAGTCGCCGTCGCTCACCGCGCGCGCGATCCCGAAGTCGGTGACCATCGGGCGGCCCGTCTCCGCGTCGAGCAGGATGTTGTCGGGCTTGATGTCGCGGTGCACGACGCCGCGCTCGTGGGCGTAGGCCAGGGCGTCGGCCACGTCGCGCAGGATGCGGCGCACCTCGTCCACCGGCAGCACCCCGCGGTCGTGCAGGCGCTTGGCCAGGTTGTCGCCGCTCGACGTAGGCCATCTCGAAGAACACCAGCCCCTGCGCCTCGTCCACCGTGTAGATCGGGACGATGTTGGGGTGGCTGAGCTGGGCCGCCGTCTCGGCCTCGCGCAGGAAGCGCGTCTTGATCTCGCTGCGGTAGGCGAGCTCCGGCGGCAGCACCTTGATCGCCACCATCCGCTTGAGCCGCCGGTCGCGCGCCCGATACACGATGCCCATGCCCCCGCGCCCGATTTCGGCATCGAGCTCGTAGTGGGCGCTCAGGGCGCGCTCCACGAGCGCACGCATCTCGGAGTCCCCTGACGGGACGACGGGGTCAGACACTCGGCGAGCTCGTTTTAGGGCGGGATACGGCATCTTAGCACGACCGCAAGCTTCTGGAAAGGACGCGCCGCTTCGGCAGGTTCACTACGTCAGACCAGCCGGTCGAAGTTGCAAAACCCGCCAGGGTGTCGTAACTCCACTGGGCAGGCGCCGCGCGCGCGAGGCAGCGAAGCCGGCGCCGGCGGTGACTAAGTGCATGTCCGCGTTCACTTACCCCGCGCCGGGGCAATCTGGAACGGCCCATGCGTAGGCTCGGTAGTGAACGGTAGTGGCACTACCCTCTACTCGGAGCACGTGATCCGCATGGCGCATCGCCACACTCTGCCGGTTCTTCCGCTGCGCGGGACGGTCATCTTTCCGGGGCTCACGGCGCCGATCGCCGCCGGCCGGCCGGGCACGCTGCGCGCCATCGAGGCGGCCCTCAAGGCCGACCGCCTGGTATTCGCGGTGGCCCAGCGCGACAACACCGACGAGCCGGCGCCGGAAATTCTGTACGCCATGGGCGTCGTGGCCCGCATCGGCCAGATCCAGCGCGGCCTGGGCGGCGTGCAGCTGTTGCTCAACGGCGAGCAGCGCGCCACCGCCCTCCAATACACCACCAACGACGGGTACCTCAACGCCGTCGTGGTGGACGTGGAGGAGATGAAGCCGGTGGACGACGAGGATCCGGCGTTCGTCGCGCTGTACAAGGAGATCCGCGAGCGCGCCGCCGAGCTCGGCGAGCGCCGCGGGCTGCCCGAAGAGGTCGTGCACCAGGTGCTCGACTCGGTCACCGATCCGGGCCGGTTCGCCGACCTGGTCGCCGGCTACATCGATCTGCCCACTCCCGAAAAGCAGGGGCTGCTCGAGATCGCTGAGCGTCGAGGAGCGGCTGCGCCGCGTGCTCGTGCACGTGCAGAGGCAGATCGGCATGCTCGAGGTGCAGGAAGAGATCAAGTCGCAGGTCCAGGAGGAGCTGGGCGAGCGGCAGCGCGAGATGTTCCTGCGCGAGCAGATGAAGGCGATCCAGAAGGAGCTGGGCGACGACGATCGCCTCCAAGGAAATCGACGGCGCTGCGCGAGAAGCTGAGCAAGCTCGAGCTGCCCAAGGAGGCGCGGGCCGAGGTCGAGCGCGAGCTGGGCCGCCTGGAGCGGTCGGGGCGCGAGTCGATGGAGGCGCAGGTCATCCGCACCTATCTCGAATGGATTGCCGAGCTGCCGTGGAACGCGCGCTCCGACGACGACCTCGACCTCAAGAACGCGTCGACGATCCTCGATGAGGACCACTACGGGCTGCAGGACGTGAAGGACCGGGTGCTCGAGTTCCTGGCCGTGCGCCAGCTGCGTGCGCAGCAGATGGCCGAGGAAGTCCGGAAGACCGGCGAGATGCCGATCGTGAAGCTGCAGGCCACCAAGGAAGACGCGACGCCGTCGCTCGGCCAAGGGCGACCGACGAGCGCACGATCACCGACGCCCGGGAAGCCAAGGCGCGGGCCATGGCCAAGGGTCCGATCCTGCTGTTCGTGGGCCCGCCGGGCGTGGGCAAGACGTCGATCGCCAAGTCGATCGCGCGCGCGCTGGGGCGCAAGTACGTGCGCGCGTCGCTGGGCGGCGCGCGCGACGAGGCCGACATCCGCGGCCATCGGCGCACCTACGTGGGCGCCATGCCGGGCCGCATCATCCAGGGGATGAAGCAGGCCGGCACCAAGAATCCGGTGTTCCTGCTCGACGAGGTCGACAAGCTCGGCGTCAGCTTCCAGGGCGATCCGGCGAGCGCGCTGCTCGAGGTGCTCGATCCGGCGCAGAACGACACGTTCACCGACCACTATCTTGGCGTGCCGTTCGACCTGAGCGAGGTGCTGTTCGTCGCGACGGCGAACTTCATCCAGAACATCCCGGGCCCGCTGCTCGACCGCATGGAGGTGGTGGACTTCGCCGGCTACACCGAGCGCGAGAAGGCCGAGATCGCCAAGAAGTACCTGATCCCGCGCCAGCTCGAGGAGAACGGGCTGGGCGACAAGCACGATCGCGTTCACCGACGACGCCGTGATGGCCGTGGTGAGCAAGTACACGCGGGAGAGCGGCGTGCGCCAGCTGGAGCGCCAGATCGGCGCCGTGGCCCGCAAGGTGGCGCGCCGGCTCGCGGCGGGCGACACGACGGTGATCGACGACCGCGTCATCGACGCCGACGAGGTGCGCGAGCTGCTCGGCCGGCCCCAGCGTGCACCCCGAGCACGCCGCCGAGGAAAGCGAGGTCGGCGTGGCGACGGGCATGTACTACACGCCGGCGGGCGGCGACATCATGTTCGTCGAGGCGGCGATCCGCCGCCTCTACGGGCCGGCGCCGGCGCCGGCGCAGCCCGAGGACGCTCGCAACCAAGTGAGCGGGTGGGGCAGCCTGTCGCTCATTCTCACGGGGCAGTTGGGCGACGTGATGAAGGAGAGCGCGCGCGCCGCGCTCACCTTCGCCGCCACCCACGCCGACGCGCTCGACATCCCGGCCGACCGGCTGGGGTCGATCGAGGTGCACATCCACGTGCCGGCGGGCGCGATTCCGAAGGACGGCCCGTCGGCCGGCGTCGACGATGGCCACCGCGCTGGTGAGCGCGATGTCCAACCGCCCGGTGCGGCAGCGACGTCGCGATGACGGGCGAGACCTCGCTGCGCGGGCGGGTGCTGCCGATCGGCGGGCTCAAGGAGAAGGTGCTCGGCGCGCATCGCGCGGGGATCACGCACGTCATTCTGCCCAAGGACAACGAGGCGGACCTCGAGGACATTCCGGCCGACGTGCGCGAACGGATGACCTTCCACCCCGTCACGACGCTGGAGGAAGTGTTCGCCATCGCGCTGCTCCCGGGCGGGGGCGGCGCGGAGCGCACGCACGCGATGGAGGATCTGGCGGACGAGATGGTGGGGGCAGGGACGGCATAGACCGGCGGCGGGAAGAGCGCCGGCAAGAACGGCGCTGACAAGTCCAGCGCAGGCAACACCAGCGCCGGCAATGCCAGCGCAACGCCGATCCTACGCGGCATTCGGTACGGCCTTCGGCCTTAACACTGCGCCGACATCAAACCCGCCGTTTGCCATCAGTCCGATTCCCACGCGTCTTTGGCCCTGCGCGGTTCTTGCCGGCGCGGTGCTTGCCGGCGCGGTCCGTGCCGGCGCGGTGCTTGTCGGCGTAGTTCGAGGCGGGGTCGGACCATCGGTCCCGCGTCCCTCCCCCCGGCTCCTCCCCTCAGTGGATGAGCAGCGCCCCCCACTGCGCCACCCTCCACGGATTGTCGCGCGTGGCGAGCGGCCCCGTGCCCGGCACGAAGAACTCCGTGTAGAGATCGTCGGGCGGCGTGAGGGAGCTGGCCGGCTGGCCGGTGGCGCGGTTGTAGTCCCCGAACACCAGGTCGGGCGCCGGGGGAAATTGCCCGGCGCTGCGGCCCGCGTAGTAGTCCGCGATCAGCTCGCCCCACACCGGCGCGGCCAACGATCCGCCGGCCACCCCGAGCGCGATTGGCTCGTTCTTGTCGAAGCCCAGCCAGACGCCCGCCACGAGGCGCGGCGTCATGCCTACGAACCAGACGTCCACGTTGTCGTTCGTGGTGCCGGTCTTGCCGGCGATCGGGATCTCGTCGGGCACCATCTCCCGGGCGATGCGCCCCGTGCCGCGCTCGGCGACGTCCTTCATCATGTCGCGCACGATGAACGCCACCGCCGGATCGAGCACGCGCACGGGCGCGCGGTCGGGCGCCGCGTACACCGGGCGGCCGTACCGATCGTCCACGCGCGTCACGAGCCGCGGCGTGACGGCGAGTCCGTTGGTGGCAAAGGCCGCGTACGCGGCGACGAAGTCGAGCGGTCGCACCACCGAGGCGCCGATGGCGCTCGACGGCACGACGTCGATCGGGGTGTCGATCCCCATGCGGTGGGCGAGCGCGGCCACCGAATCCATGCCGACCCGCTGCCCCAGCTGGATCGCTACCGAGTTGCGCGAGTGGACCAGCGCTTCGCGAATCGTCATCGGGCCCAGGAACTTGCCGTCGTCGTCCTTGGGCTCATACACGTCGCCGTTGGGAAGCGCGAGCGCGAGCGCCGTGTCGGACACGATGGTGTTGGCCGTGATGCCGTCCTCCAGCGCCTTGGCGTAAACGAACGGCTTGAACGACGACCCCGGTTGGCGCTGGGCGTTCACGGCGCGGTCATACGGCGAGGCCGCGTAGTCGCGGCCCCCGACGAGCGCTTCGACGTCCCCCGTGTACGGGTCCACGGCCACGACCATGCCCTGCAGGTAGCCGGTGCGGTCGGGGCGCGCGGGCTCGAACTTCGGATGCGCGTAGCCGGGGCGGGCCTCGACCCTGGCCGCGCCGTCCACCAGCGCGCGTTGCGCATCGCGCTGCAGCGCCGGGTCGGCGGTGGTGTAGATGCGCAATCCGCCGGCGGCGAGCGGCACGCCGGCGGCGCGCGCGGCCTGTTCCACGGCGTCCACGAAGTACGGCGCGCGCACCGAGAAGCCGGCGTCGCTCGCCGTGACCAGCGCGGTGGCCCGCGCCTGATCCGCGGCCTGTCGCGTGACGTAGCCCTGGTCGGCCATCAGCCCGAGGATCAGGTTGCGGCGTTCCCGGTTGCGATCGGGATGGCGCGCCGGATCGTAGCCGGCCGGCGACTTGGGCAGCGCCGCCAGCGACGCCGCTTCGGCCAGCGTGAGCTGCGCGGCGCCCTTGCCGAAGTAGTGCCGCGCCGCCTCCTCGATGCCGCACCAGCGGTGGCCGAAGTTGATGCTGTTGAGGAACGCTTCGAGGATCTGCGCCTTGTTGTAATGCTTCTCCATCTCGCGCGCCGCCGCCTGCTCGTGCAGCTTGCGCGACAGGCTGCGATCGCGCCGGTCGATGAGATCGGGATGCATGTTGCCGACCACGAGCTGCGTGATCGTGCTGGCGCCGCGCACGTCGCCCTCGGTGACGACGTCCTTGAGGGCGCCGGCGATGCCGACCAGATCCACCCCGTTGTGTTCGTAGAAGCGCTTGTCCTCCACCGCGATGAACGCCTCGGGCACGTACTTGGGCAGCGCCGACAGCGCGATGCTGGTGCGCCAGTCGGTGCCGATCTCGCCGATCAGGGACCCGTCGCGCGCGAACACGAGCGACGATTGCGGCAAGGGCACGATCTGCCACGCCTCGGTGGGCGTGGGCCCCGGCCGCGGAGCGCAGGCGATCGGCTCGCTCGTCTGGGCGCCCGCCGCGGCGGCCGCGCACAGCAGCGCCGCGGCCAGCGCCGCGCGCCGGCCGGTCCGCGCGGTTGCAGAGGTGCTCGAATGGGACATGCTGCCTACTAAGATACCCGGCGCGGGTGGCATGGTTGCCCGGTACGCCGCCTCCCGCGATGCTTATACGGCATATGACCGCTCTCCTGCACCTGGCCGTGGCGCAGTTCAGGCCCCGCAAGGGCGACTACGTGGGGAACCTCGCGCGGCTCGGGCCCCTGTTCGCCCAGGTGGACGCGCGCCAGCCGCGGCCGCAAGTACTCGCGCTCCCCGAGTCGGCCCTCACCGGGTACTTCCTGGAAGGGGGCGTCCGCGAGCACGCCGTGACCGCCGGCACGATGGCCGCCGACCTCCAGCACGCGTATCGCGCCGCGGTGCCCGGCGACAGCACGCTCGACGTCGTGCTCGGGTTCTACGAACGGTGGAGCGGCAAGCTCTACAACAGCGCCCTCTACGTCACGCTCGGCGTCGCCGAGCCGGTGATTCGCCACGTGCATCGGAAGATGTTTCTCCCCACCTACGGGCTGTTCGACGAGCAGCGGTTCGTGGAGCAGGGGCGCGACATCCGGGCCTTCGACACGCCGTGGGGACGCGCCGCGATCCTGATCTGCGAGGACGCCTGGCACAGTCTCACGGCAACGGTGGCGGCGCTCGACGGCGCGCAGGTGCTGTTCATTCCCTCGGCGCCGCCGGCGCGCGGCCCCTGGCGCGATCCCGACGCGGCCGGCGTGCCGTCGAGCGTGAGCCGCTGGGAACGGCTCACGCGCGACATCGCGGACGAGCACGGCGCGTTCGTCGTGCTCGCCGCGCTCGCCGGGAGCGAGGGCGGCCGGCTCTTCCCCGGCGCCTCGATGGTGGCCGGCCCCAAGGGCGAGGTGCGCGTGCGCGGCCCCCTCTGGGACGAAGCCCTGGTCGTCCACACGCTCGATTTCGACGACGTGGCGCGCGCGCGGGCCGACCAACCGCTGCTCGCCGACCTCGAAGTGATGGCGCCCCACCTCCGCGCCGCCATGGAGCGCGTGGAGCGGCACCAGCCCGTTCGGTTGGCCTACGACCCCGCCCCGCCGCCGCGCGGCAAGCCCCGCGCGCCCGCGGCCGCCGCCGACCGCGCGCCGGACCTGCCCGTCGTCGAGAGCGGCCTTCCCGACCGGCCGCCGATCCCCCTCGACATCGACCCCGCCCTCACCGCGCAATGGCTGGTGGCGTTCCTCCGCGACGAGATCCGGCAGCGCGGATTCCACAAGGCCGTGGTCGCCGTGTCGGGCGGCGTCGACTCGGCGGTCACGGCGTTTCTGGCGGCGCGCGCGCTCGGGGCCGAGAACGTGATCGGCGTCCGCATGCCGTACCGCACGTCGAGCCCGGAGAGCGGCATCGACGGCCAGCGCGTGATCGACGCGCTCGGCATCGAGGGGCGCACCGTGGACATCAGCGCCGCCGTGGACGGCTATCTGCAGGGCGCGCCCGACGCCGACGCCACGCGACGCGGCAACGTGATGGCGCGGATGCGCATGATCGTCCTGTTCGATATTTCGGCCCGCGACGCCGCGCTTCCGCTCGGCACCGGGAACAAGACCGAGCGCATGTTCGGCTACTTCACCTGGCACGCCGACGACACGCCCCCGCTCAACCCCATCGGCGACCTCTTCAAGACCCAGGTCTGGGCTTTGGCGCGCCACCTGGGAGTGCCCGACGAGATCGTGAGCAAGCCGCCCACGGCGGACCTCGTCGTGGGCCAGACGGACGAGGGGGATTTCGGCATCAGCTACCCGAAGGCGGACCGGATCCTGAACTGGCTCCTGGCCGGCTACACGGGCGACGACCTCGTGTGCCGCGGATTCGATCCGGGGGAGGTCGCCCTGGTGCAGAAGCGCGTGGCCAGCACCCACTGGAAGCGCAAGCCGCCGACCGTGGCGATGCTCACGCCGACGGCGATCGGCGAGAGTTATCTGCGGCCGGTGGACTATTAGACAAAGCGCAACTTGGCACGGAAGGCCGAGGGCGGTCGGCGTCCCGCCCTCAGCCAGCTCTCAGCGCTTCATGCCGCTTCCGCATACGCCAGGCTCACCGCGCGGCGCGCGCAGCGTTTGAGCGCTCGGTGGACCGTTCTCGCGTAGTGGAGAAAATTCGTCCCCGCCCAGGGAAACCGAGCGAAGAATTCGTGCGGCAAGAGATCGCTCTTCAGCCGGTTACAGCGCGCGCACGCCGAGACGAGATTGCCCGGATAGTGGGTGCCAC
The DNA here is from genome assembly GCA_963729495.1 of uncultured Gemmatimonadaceae bacterium. Taxonomy (GTDB): domain Bacteria; phylum Gemmatimonadota; class Gemmatimonadetes; order Gemmatimonadales; family Gemmatimonadaceae; genus JAGWRI01. The sequence continues at coordinate 301,973 of CAVSOM010000006.1, read as the reverse complement.
CCTTGGCGAGCGGATACACGTGGTCCAGCGTGGCGTTCTCGAAGTCGAGAGACGCTCCGCAGTACACGCAGCGGCGGCCACAGTCGCGCATGGCCGCGCGCTTGAGCGCGCGCTTCTGGTGGGCGGGATGCGTCCCGCGGGCGCGACGCGGCGCCCGCGGCGCACGGGGGAGGGAGACGTGGTGATAGTGCCGACGGCCGGACATTTCACCTCGCTGAAAAAGAAGACGCCCCTCGACGGGACGGGTGTCCCTTCGAAGGGCGTCAGGGGGGCCGCGAACGGCCGATTGCGGATCACGGAGCACATGCGGCGCTCGCGCGCTCGCACGGAACGGCCCTTTCGCCGCGGTCGAACCGGTGTGCTCATTCGCCTCCGCCAGGCGGGAGACGGACGGGACGTCCGTCTGGCCCATAAATGTGATGTCCCCCCGGATCGCGCAAGGGTTTTCTTCGCCCGCCGCGGCACGGGGGGGTCACGGCGCCGTCACGACCCGTCGTCTGGCCGCCACCTCCGCCGTTCCGCTGCCCAACGGCCCGACTGCCCGACTCTCCGACTGTCTGCCCGCACCCCCCCCGACTAGGTTCAGGGCAAGCATCCCGATCCGCGCGGCCCCGGCCGCGCGGTCCGCACTCGAACGGATCCGACCATGGCCACTTCGACCAAAACGGAGCGCCGCGGCACGCAGGACCTGTCGCGCAGCCAGCTCCTCGCCGCCTACAAGACGATGCTCCTGTCGCGCCGCCTCGACGACAAGGAGATCCAGCTCAAGCGGCAGAACAAGATCTTCTTCCAGATCTCCGGCGCCGGCCACGAGGCGGTGCTGACCGCCGCCGGCATGGTGCTGCAAGCCGGCCCACGACTGGTTCTTCCTCTACTACCGCGACCGGGCCCTCTGCCTCGAACTGGGCGAGACCGCCGCCGAGATGCTCTACTCCGCGGTCGGCGCGGCCGCCGATCCCAATTCGGGCGGCCGCCAGATGCCCAGCCACTGGGGCAAGAAGGACCTGAACATCGTCTCCGTCTCCTCCCCCACCGGCACGCAATTCCTCCAGGCCGTCGGCGCCGCCGAGGCCACGCTGCGCGCCAAGCTCCTCGACATCACCGAGGGGTTCCAGAAGGACGAGGTCGTGCTGGTCACCACCGGCGACGGCACGACCAGCGAAGGGGAGTTCTGGGAGTCGCTCAACACGGCGGCCAACCTCAAGCTCCCCGTCGTCTATCTGGTCGAGGACAACGGCTACGCCATCTCGGTGCCGGTCGAGGTCAACACGGCCGGGGGCAGCATCTCCAAGATCGTGAGCACGTTCCCGGGCCTGTTCGTGCAGGAAGTCGACGGCTGCGACCTGATCGCGTCGTACGCCGCCATGCAGAAGGCGGTGGACCATGCGCGCAAGCGCAAGGGACCGGCGCTGGTGCACGCGCACGTCATTCGTCCGTACTCGCACTCGCTGTCGGACGACGAGGTGATGTACCGGCCGCCCAAGGAGCGCGATGCCGACGCGGCGCGCGACCCGATCACCCAGTTCCCCAAGTGGCTCGCGGCCGAGGGCCTGGCCACCGCCAAGGAGCTGGCCGGGATCCAGGAAGAGGTGGACGCCGAGGTGCTGGCCGCCACCGACGACGCGCTGGAACGGCCGCAGCCGGGCGCCGAAACGGTGTACCGGCACGTGTACTCGGAGGAGGTCGATCCGACCTCGGAGCAGTTCGACACCGAGGACGATCCCCAGTTCTCGGGCAACGAGACGACGATGGTGGACCTGCTCAACGCGTGCATGAAGGACGAGATGCACCGCAACCCCAGGATGCTGGTGTTCGGCGAGGACGTGGCCGACGTCTCGCGCGACGAATATCTGGGCAAGGTCAAGGGCAAGGGCGGCGTGTTCAAGGTCACGTGGGGGCTGCAAAAGGAGTTCGGCAGCGACCGCGTGTACAACTCGCCGCTGGCCGAAGCGAACATCGTCGGCCGCGCCATCGGCCTCGCGCTCCGTGGGTTCAAGCCGGTGGTCGAAATCCAGTTCTTCGACTACATCTGGCCGGCGTACATGCAGCTGCGCAACGAGCTGGCCACCATGCGGTGGCGCTCCAACGGACTGTTCAGCGCGCCGGTCGTGGTGCGCACGACGTACGGCGGGTACATCCGCGGCGCCATCTACCACTCGCAGACGGGCGCATCGCTGTTCACGCACACGCCGGGCCTGCGCGTGGTGTGCCCGGCCACGGCGCTCGACGCCAACGGCCTGCTCCGCACCGCCATCCGCTGCGACGATCCGGTGCTGTTCCTCGAGCACAAGCACCTGTACCGCCAGACCTACAACAAGGCGGCGTATCCCGGGCCGAACTTCATGATCCCGTTCGGCAAGGCCAAGGTCGTGCGCCAGGGCAGCGACGTCACCGTCGTGACCTACGGCGCCACCGTGCACCGGGCGTTCACCGCCGCCAACCAGATGGCCGACGAGACCGGGTTGAGCGTCGAGGTGATCGACCTCCGCACGCTGTCGCCGTGGGACCGCGAGACCGTGTTCGCCAGCGTCAGGAAGACGTCGCGCGTGATCGTCGCCTACGAAGACTCGCTCTCATGGGGGTACGGCGCCGAACTCGCCGCGGCCATCGCCGATGAGTGTTTCCCGTGGCTGGACGCGCCGGTGAAGCGCGTGGCCAGCGCCGACACCTTCGTGGGGTACGCGCCGCAGCTCGAGGACGCGATCCTGCCGCAGGTGGACACCTTCAAGGCCGCCTACCGCGAGATCGCGGCCTTCTGAAGGAGGCCCGGCGCCCGGGCTGACGAAAGGAGGGGCCGGCCGACGCCAGCCCCTCCGCCATTTTCGGTCCGGATAGCCCTCGGGGCGGCCGCGGACCCCTCCCGGTTGTGACCTGTACGCTTGACAGCCGCCCAAGGTCGGTAAGACCTTATCCCACGCGTGGTTCGCGCCCCCCGTGAACCCCGGTCTCCCTGGCTCAAAGCGGGCAGTCATGCGCCCATCCACCCGACTCGCGGCATACGCCCTCCTCGTCCTGAGCGGCGTGACGTGCACCGACAGTCCGACGGCCCCCAAGCATTCCGGGGGGATGGCGGTGCTGAACGTGGTGCCCGCGTTCTCGCTGCTGGCGCAGCGGACGATCCAGGACCTGGGCAATTTCGGCCTCACGGTCAACAACATCCACATCCACATCGACCACCCGCCAGCCGCGCCCTTCGACACGGTCGTGTCGATCCCCGCAGGCGCCGATTCGATCACGCTCAACCTGTCGGTCATCCTCAACGCCCCGACCGAAGTGCTCAACGTGCAGATCGAGCTGCGCGACGGCACGACGGTGCTCTACAGCGGTACGCAGACCGTAACCGCGGCGGTCGGCGCGACGGGAACCTCCACGCCGGCCTCCGTACCGATCAACTACGTGGGCCCGGGGGCGGGCCTCGCCCACTTCGCCATCGCGCCGCGCGACACCGCCATCCTGGTCACCGGCACGGTGCCTTTCCGCGTGAGCGCCACGGACTCCACCGGCGCCGCCGTGGTCGGCGTGGCCGTGCACTGGGCGGTGGGAACCGCCGCCCTCGGCACGATCGACGGCACGACCGGCGTGTTCACGCCGGCCGGAACCGCCGGGACGACCGAGGTGATCGCGACCACGCCCAATGGGTTGGGCGACTCCACCACGGTGGTGATCTCCGCGCCCCCGGCCAGGCTGGTGCTGGTGAGCGGCGGATCCCAGACGGGCGCGGCCGGCGCCGCGCTCGCCGAGCCGGTCGTCGTGCAGGCCCAGTCGGCCACCGGCTCGGCGGTGGCCGGCGTGGTCGTCTCGTTCGCCGGCTCATCGGGCGGCGCCACCGCGTCGCCCGCTCAGGCCACTACCGGCGCCACCGGGAACGCGCAGACCACCGTCACGCTTGGACACGCCACGGGCGCGCAGAGCGTCACCGCGACGCTGGCCGGCGTGCCCAACCTCGTGATTCCCGAGACCGCGACCGCGGCCGTCGCCGCGAACATCGCCAAGGTCTCGGGCGACGCGCAGGCCGACACGCTGGGCGCGCCGCTCGCCAAACCGTTCGTGGTCAGCGTGACGGACGCGTTCGGCAATTCGGCGGCCGGCGCCACGGTCACCTGGACGCGCGTGTCGGGCGCGGGCGCGCTCGGAGCGCCCACGACGGCCACCGACTCGACCGGCGCGGCAAGCGACACCTATACGCTCGGCCACACCGCCGGCACCGACACCATCGCGGCCTCGCTGGCCGGCGTGCCGGGGGCGCTGGTGAAGTTCACGGCGTTCGGCCACCCGGTGGCCTCCAAGATCCAGATCGTGAGCGGCAACCAGCAGGCGGCGACGCCAGGCACCACGCTCCCGCAACCGCTGACCGTGCTCGTGACCGACACCGCGGGCGTGCCCGTGCGGGGCGCGACCGTGCAGTGGGGGCTGTCGGGACCGGGCGCGGTGGCGCCGGCGTCGAGCCCCACCGACTCCACCGGGCACGCGGCCACCACGCTCACGCTGGGCGCCGTGGCGGGCACCTACGTCGTGACGGCGTCGCTCGCCAATGGCGCGTCGGTGACGTTCCTCGAGAAGGCCGTGCTGCCCGTGAGCGACACGCTGCATTTCGTGACGCAGCCATCCAACGTCGCCTCGGTCACCTACATCACGCCGAGTATTCAGGTCGAGTTTCTCAACGGGGCCGGCCAGCGCGATTCGCTGGGCGTGGGCGCCACGGCCACCGTGGCCCTGAGCGTGCTGCACGGGCCGCCGGGCGGAACGGTGCGCGATTCCACCGGGTTCGCGGGCGACACGGTGCACGCGGTGAAGGGGCTGGCCACCTTCCACGTCGGCAACGACATCGCCGGAACGTACAAGTTGCTGGCCACGTCGCCCGTGGCGACATCGGACAGCAGCGCGGCGTACACGGTGTCGGTGGGGCCGGCGCGCCAGGTGCACTATCTGGCGGGGCCGGGCGTGAGCATCGCGCCCTGCGACACCACGACGATCCGTCCCACCGTGCTGGTGACGGACGGCGGCGGCAACCCGGTGCCGGGCGCGTCGGTCACCTGGCACGTGGACTCGGGCGGCGGGTCGCTGGTGGACCCGGCGAATCCGACCGCGCCGGCATCGACCCTCGTGACGACCGCCGACGGGTCCGCCCACGCCGCCGTGTTCTGGTGGCTGGGAACCTCCGGCGTGCAGAAGATCCGGGCGTACGTCACCACGGCGTCCGAGGACACGATTCCATTCGCGTTGGCCGTGTACGGACCGGGTTCGCAACTGGTGTTCACGAATCTGTTCGACACCACGTACGCGAGCGGCACGCAGGTGCCGGTCGTGGTGCAGGTGGAAGATTCGTACGGCAATCCGGTGCCGCTGGCCGGCGTGCCGGTGCAGGTCTACGTCGGCGAAGGGTGCGAGGGCGAGTGCAACCTGCTGCCGCCCGGCGCGCCGTCGCACGGGCTGCGCACGCCGGCGGCCCGCCCCTCGGGCGCCCGGGTGCGCGGGCGGCCCGTCCGCGCGCCGGCCGGCGCGCGCGCCCCGATGCCGCCGCCCGCCGTTTCGGCGCACGGCGTGACCGCCTTCAACTACGGCACGGCGCCCGTGTTCGCGCCGATGGCGGCGCGGGCGCGTGGCACCGCCGCGCGGACGGGCCACGGGGCGTACAACGCGGTCCCGTTCGGCAGCGGCGTGTTCCCGTGGCTGCCCTGCCCACCATTCCCCACCGTCTTCGGCGACACCGTCGTCGTCACCGATTCCACGGGCAAGGCGGTGTTCACCGGGTTGAACATCGCCGGCAAGGCCTACGAGACGGTCTACCTGGTGGCCTACGACACGTCGTACGAGGCGGAGCTGTACGATGCCTACGGGCCGGACTTCCATCTCACGCCGGGCGCCCCGTATACGGTGACCGTGGCGTACGACAGCGTGCACCAGGCGGTCGGCAACCCGGTGATCGACGATCCGGAAGTGGCCGTCCTCGACAGCGTCGGCAATGGCGTGCCGGGCGTGACGGTGAACTTCGCCGTCACGGCGGGCGGTGGTTCTCTCGACTCCACGTACGCCGTGACCGATTACCTCGGCGGCGCGGCGGTGCCCGGGTGGACGCTGGGCCCGGCGTCGGGCGCGAATACCGTGCACGCGTCGGCCACCGTGGGCGGCACGCCGAGCAGCGCGGATCTGACGGCCATCGGGCACCAGCCCGGCGCCCTGCGCATGACCACCGATCTCGGCAGCACGATCGCGGACAGCTCGATCATCTCGCCGGAACTGCAGGTGGCCGTTACCGACAGCACGGGCTCGTGGGATCTGAACGCGGCGGGAATCGTGATCACGCCCAGCGCGGTTCTGGTCCCGGCCGACCAGGACGCGTCGACGCCATCGCTCATCGGCAACACGAGCGCGGTGAGCACCTCACCCGACGGGAGCGCCGGGTTCGCCGGCCTCGGCCTCATGGGATCCGGCTACTCCTACGTTGCCATCGTGTTCTCGGCGCTGGGCCTGGCCAGCGTGATGTCCGCGGTGACGCAGCTCATTCTGCCCTGAGCCAACCGGGGCCGTCGCCGCCCCGCGCTCACGCGTAGCGCGGCAGGTCGCGCGGCGTGAGCTCGGCGCCCTCCGCGTCGACGACGCGCGCCGTCGCGGGCGCCAGCTTGCGGGCCTCGGCGCTCGACCCCACGTGCACCACGCGCGCGCCGGCCAACGCGGCGCCGTCGGCCCACGGACGGCGCGGGTCGCCGGTGGCGATGCGCGCATTCACGATCACGCACGTGATCGCGGCGCGGGTGGGATGATCGGGCTCGGACATGACGGAACGCGGAAGCGCGGCGATTCGACCGCTCCACGTTAACTTTCACCGACCCTCCCCACCACCCACCGCCCCATGCACAGCATCGCCACCAACATCTGGTTCTGGGTGGGCTTCATCGCCTTCGTGTTCGCGATGCTGGCGCTCGACCTGGGCGTCTTCCACCGCGAGGCGCACGAGGTGCGCCCGCGCGAGGCCGCCGCGTGGACCGCGCTGTGGGTGAGCCTGGCGCTGCTGTTCGCCCTCGCTCTCAAGATCTTCGAGCCGCCCGGCACGGCGCTCACCTTCCTCACCGGCTACGTGCTCGAGGAATCGCTGAGCGTGGACAACATCTTCGTCATCGCGCTCATCTTCGCCTACTTCGGGGTGCCGAAGCGCGCCCACCACCGCGTGCTGTACTACGGCATCCTCGGCGCGCTCGTGCTGCGCGGCCTGTTCATCGCCATCGGGGCGCTGCTGCTCGCCCGGTTCGAGTGGGTGCTCTACCTGTTCGGCGCCCTGCTCGTGTTCACCGGCCTGCGCATGGCGTTCCACGACCACACGGCGGACTTCGACGGGGAGCGGAACCTGGCCGTCCGCCTCACCCGGCGGTTCGTGCCGATGACGTCGCAGTACGACGACGCCCGGTTCTTCACCCGCGCCGGCGCGCGCCGGGTGGCCACCCCGCTGATGCTCGTGCTGGTGTTGGTCGAGTTCACCGACCTCGCGTTCGCGATCGACTCGATTCCCGCGATCTTCGGCGTCACGCGCGACCCGTTCATCGTGTTCACGTCGAACGTCTTCGCGGTGCTCGGCCTGCGCTCGCTGTTCTTCCTGCTGGTGAGCGTGATCGACCGCTTTCACCTGCTCAAGTACGGGCTGGCCGCGATCCTGACCTTCATCGGGGTGAAAATGCTGGCCGCCCACTGGATCGAGCTCCCCATCTCGGTGTCGCTCGCCGTGATCCTCGTCGTCCTGGCGGCCTCGGTGGCCGGCTCCCTGCTCTGGCCCAAACGGCCCCTCCCGGGACCCGGATAGGGACGGCGGCCGCCGCCTATCGCCGCTCCACCGCGTCGCGAATGTCGAGCAGGATCTCCAGGTACAACTGCTCGCGGCGGTAGGCGAAGTCCAGCGTGGTCATCTGCGAGGAGTCCTCGGCGCTCTTGGCGCGCTCGAAGGCCTCGCGGTACATGTCGTCGAGATTGCTGAGAATGCGATCGCGGGAGCGGGACATACGGATCTTCTCGAGGGCGCTGAGGGTCAATCGGGGGACGTCGTTGACCGGGTCGTGCCGGTCGGTCTTCCCCCGGGTGGCGAACAGCCGTTTGGCGGCGGTCACCATCATGCGGCGGGACTGGAGCGGTTCGTCAGCCATCGATTACGGGACCAGAGGCGGTGTGCGGGGCAACTTAGCCCCCCGCCGACGGCGGAGCAATCGGCAGGTCAGCGGAGCTGCTTCTCGCGCATGAGCTGCACGATGATCCGGTCGTCGCGGGCCGCGGGTTCGAGCAGCGCCAGCACCTCGGCCACGGTGGCCCCTTCGCACCGCATGAGCGGCGGCGGGGTGCCCCCCTCCTGTTCGCGCGGGGTGCCGGCGCGGCGGTCGACCTCCAGGACGGCCGAGACGGGGGATGCGCCGGCGTCGCTGGTGCGCCGGATGCGCACCGCGGGGCCGTAGGACAGGAAGCGCTGATAGAGGATGTCGTCGGGCATCGTCAATCGATGGAAGGACGGGGCGGGACAAGGTGGGGCGGCCGACCGAGCGCCGCAAGCGGCCCCGCGGTCACGGGCGGCCAAGCCAGTGGAACGCCGCTTCGTCCACCACGCGCCCGTCGCGCAGATGTTCCACCACGATCCGCTCGAGGATCGCGGGCGTGACGCCCGCGTACCACACGCCCTCCGGGTACACCACGACGATCGGTCCCCCGGCGCACACGCCGAGGCATGGCGTCTCGCCCCGCTTCACGCGGCGCGGCCCGTACAGGAGCCCCTCGCGCTCCAGCAGTTCCGGGAGCAGGCGGTACAACTCCCGGCCGCTCCGGTCGGGCGAACAGTACGACCCCACGCACACCAGCACGTGGCGGGCGTACGGCTCCATGAGGGGGGCGAGTTGCAGCGGCGTGAGCGCCATCGGCGGTTGCCCCCAATCTAGGAGGGAGCGCCAGGCCGGGTGTCGCCGCGGGCCGCCGCGGCTAACTTGGGGACATGGCCAACCCCGACCAGTTCGCCGCCATCGACCTGCGCGTGGGCACGGTGCTCGCCGCGCACGCGTTTCCCGAAGCGCGCAAGCCCGCCGTCAAGCTCACCGTGGATTTCGGCCCCGAAATCGGAATTCGCCGTTCGAGCGCGCAGCTCACGGTGCACTACACGCCCGAGACGCTCGTGGGGCGGCAGGTCGTGGCCGCCGTGAATCTGGGCACGCGGCGCATTGCCGGGTTCGAGAGCCAGGTGCTGGTGCTCGGCGCGCTGCCACAGCCCACCGAAGTCGTGCTCCTCCACATCGACCACGCGGTGCCCAACGGCACCCGCGTCGGCTAGGCCCGCTCATGACACCGCCCGTCAAGCCCGTGAACATGATTCGCGCCGTGTGGCAGGGGGAGCGGCGATTCGACACCGGCCGGGTGGGCCAGCCGGCGGCGCGCATCGACGGCGACGGCGCCGCGGGCCAGTCCCCGCCCGACGCGCTGCTCAGCGCGCTCGCCACGTGCAGCGCGGTGGACGTGGTGGACATCCTGGCCAAGCGCCAGACGCCGGTGACGGCGCTCGAGGTCGAGGCGGTGGGCGAGCGGCGGGCCACCCATCCGCGGCGGTTCGTCGCCATCGACCTCACGTATCACGTGACGGGGGCGGCGGTGGAACGGAGCCACGCCGAGCGCGCCGTGGCGCTGTCGCTCGAACGCTATTGCTCGGTGGCCTCGTCGCTGGCGCCCGACATCGAGGTGCGGACGGTGGTCGCGCTCAACGGGGAGCGCGGCGAGACGGTGCGGCAGAACGTGGGGCGCTGAGGGCGGGGCCTGGGGCGGCTACGGGGGCGGGGGCGGGGGACGCGGGGCAGCCTATCGCGCGAACCCTTCCAGTCGCAGTCCTTCGAGCACGCGGGCGCGCAGTTGGCGGGATGCCCCGCCCCGCCGGCCGAGGGTGTGAACGGCCGCGAAGAAGTTTTCGTGGAACGTCTTGTACTCGAAGCAGCCGCGGCACTCGGCGAGGTGCGCGCGCAGCCGCTCGGTGGTCTCCTCGCTCATTTGTTCGTCGAGGTAGTCCCACACGTGCCTGAGCACGTCGAGACACTCCGGCGGCAGCGGGGGAATCTCGGCGCCGCTCATTCGGCCTCCTTGGGCTTCCGTGCTTCGCGCGCGACCCCGATGTCACGGGCGTGGGCCAGCAGCCGCTCCTGCACCAGGCGCCGGCCGCGGAACAGCCGCGACCGGATGGTTCCGATCGGCACGCCGAGGATCTCGGCCGCCGCCTCGTAGGGTTGGTCCTCGATGTCCACGATCACCATCGCCTCGCGAAACGGCTCGGGGAGTTCGCGCACCGCCCGCTCGATGGCCGGCAGGATGTCGAGGCGCGAGAACAGATCGGTGTACCCCTCCTCCAGCGCCGCCGCGTACACCTGGCCGGCGCCGATCGCGTCGCGCTCCACATCTTCGATGTCGACCATCGGGCGTTCGCGTTCCACGGAGCGCAGGAACACGTTGCGACAGATCGTGAACAGCCAGCGCCGGCAGTCGCTGCCCGGCGTGTACGTATGCCAGGACCGGTAGGCGCGCAGGTAGGTTTCCTGCACCACGTCGTCGGCGTCGCTGGCGTCGCGCGTGAGCGACAGGGCAAAGCGGTGGACGTCGTCGAGCCAGGGCAGCGCTTCGCGTTCGAAGGCCGCGTCGGTGCCGGGAGCGGGCGCGTCGTCGGAGGGCTGCCGATTCATGGGCTGAAGCTTCAAGGTAACGTGGCGGGATCGGGCGCGACCAGGGCGCGCCGCCGGTCGGGCGGCGGCGCCCCGGGTTCCCGCACCACCGTTTGCGCGCGCGCAGCAGGTCGTCACCGCGGTGCCCTCCGTCGAACCAAGCGGTCCACGCGGCGGGTGGTTCCTGCCCGGGGCCGCCCCGCTAGATTTCGCGCCGTTCGCGTCGCCCGGCCGTGGGCGGCGACGCGGCGCTTCCGGAGTCCAGGTTGCACGTGGCACGTTCGCCCTCCGCCCTTCTCCGATGATCGGTGACCTCGCCGGCGACCACCCGGGCCCGCGGCGGGCACGGCTCGTGCTCGCCTTCGCCGCGGTGTACCTGCTGTGGGGCTCGACCTTTCTCGCCATGCGGTTCGGGATCCGCACCATCCCGCCGCTGTTCATGGCGTCCATGCGACATCTCGTATCGGGCACGCTGCTCATCGCGTGGGCCGCGCGGCGCGCCGCCCGCTGGCCCACGGCGCGGGAATGGCGTCACGCGGCGATCGTCGGCGTCCTGCTACTCGGCGCCAACGGCACGGTGGCCTGGTCGGAGCAGCGCGTGCCGTCGGGCACCGCCGCGCTGCTCGTGGCCACCGTGCCGCTCTGGATGGTGCTCATCGACTGGCTGCGGCCGCGGGGGCTCCACCCCGGGCGCGGCGTGCTCGTGGGGCTGTCGCTCGGGCTCGCCGGGCTGGCGACGCTCGTGGGGCCGGCCGCGTGGGGCGGCCGCGGCGGGGTGAATCCGGTCGGCGCCGCCGCCCTGGTGCTCGGGTCGCTGAGTTGGGCCGCCGGCTCGGTCGTGGCGCAGCAGCTCCCCAAGCCGCCGGTGCCGCTGCTCGCCGTCGGCATGCAGATGGTGTGCGGCGGGGCGGCGCTCCTGATCGCGGCCACGGTCAGCGGCGAGGCGGCGCAGTTCTCCCTGGCCAGGGTCTCGCTGGCGTCGGCGCTCGGCTGGGGGTATCTCGTCGTGTTCGGGTCGCTCGTGGGCTTTACGGCGTACGCCTATCTGCTGCGGTCCACCACGGCCGCCCGGGTGTCGACCTACGCCTACGTGAATCCCGTCATCGCGGTGCTGCTCGGGTGGGCGTTCGCCGGCGAGGTGGTGACCGCCCGCACCGTCGCCGCCGCCGCCGTGATCGTGGCCGGCGTGGCGATCATCACCGTCTCGCGCGGCGGATCGGCGCCGCCGCCGGTGCCCGAGGAGGGGATCGGCGACTGAGGCGAACGCGGATTCCGCGCGGCGCGGCCCGCGTGCATATTGCGAACGTTGGTTCCCATCCTGTCAGGAGCGCCCTTTGCTCACGTGTCGCCACGGCGTAACCCGCCGCGCCCTGTGGTTCGCCGCCGCCGCCGGTGCCGCCCTCGCGCTCGCGGCGCCGAGTGCCGCCGCGCAGGTCGATGCCCGCTGGCCGCAGCATTCCATGGACCGGCCGCAGCCGCCGGTGGTGGATCCGGGCCCGTACGTTGGCAACGATTCGCGGCCCGCCGACGCGATCGTGCTGTTCGACGGGCGCGACCTGTCGCGGTGGCGGAACGACAAGGGCGGTCCCGCCGGGTGGATCGTCGAGAACGGCTACTTCCGGATCGTGCCCGGTACCGGCTACCTCCACACCGCGTTGCCGTTCGGCGACGTGCAGCTGCACATCGAGTGGAGCGCGCCCACGCCGGCCAGGGGCGAGGGCCAGGAACGCGGCAACAGCGGCGTGTTCCTGCAGGGCCTCTACGAGGTGCAGGTGCTCGACTCGTATCGCAGCACCACGTATCCCGACGGCCAGGCCGGCGCCATCTACGGGCAGTTCCCGCCGCTGGTGAATCCGGCGCGGCCGCCCGGCGACTGGAACGTGTACGACATCGTCTTCCGCCGCCCGCGCTTCGACGCCGCGGGCCGCGTGACCGCGCCGGCGCGGATGACCGTGTTCATGAACGGCGTGCTGATCCAGGACGACGTGTCGCTGAGCGGGCCGACGGCAAATGGAACGCGGCCGCCGTACACGCGGACCGCCGACCGCCTGCCGCTGGCCCTGCAGGACCACGGCGACGCCATTCGCTTTCGCAACGTGTGGATCCGGGAACTCTCCGAGGAGCGGCGATGATGCAGGCAACCAGGCAGCGCGCCCCATACGACGTCTGCATCGTGGGGTCGGGCGCCGGCGGCGGAATGGCCGCCTACACGCTGACCAGGGCCGGGGCCCGCGTCGTGGTGCTCGAGGCGGGCCAGATGTGGACGCCGGCCACCGACGGGTCGATGCTCAAATGGCCCTACGACTCGCCGCGGCGGGGCGCGTCCACCAAGGCGCGCCCGTTCGGCGAGTTCGACGGGTGCATCGGCGGCTGGGAGATCGACGGCGAACCCTACACACGGGCGCCCGGCACCGAGTTCTCCTGGTGGCGGGCCCGCATGCTCGGCGGCCGCACCAACCACTGGGGCCGCATCTCCCTCCGTTTCGGCCCCGACGACTTCCGCGGCAAGTCCATCGACGGCCTGGGCGACGACTGGCCGATCTCGTACGACGACGTCAAGCCGTGGTACGACGAGGTGGACAAGCTGATCGGCGTGTTCGGCAGCCACGAGGGGCTGCGCAACGCGCCCGACGGCATCTTCCTGCCGCCGCCGCGCATGCGCTGCAACGAGGTGTTGGTCAAGCAGGCCGCCGACCGGCTCAAGATCACCTGCGTGGCATCGCGGCTGTCGATCATCACCAGGCCGCTCAACAATCGCCCGCCCTGCCACTACTGCGGCCAGTGCAACCGCGGCTGCTCCACGGCCTCCAACTTCTCGTCGAGCAACGTGCTCTTTCCGCCCGCCATGGCCACCGGCAAGCTCACGGTGATCCCCGAAGCCATGGCGCGAGAGATCACAGTGGATGCCAGCGGCCTGGCCAACGGCGTCTCGTACATCGACAAGCGCACGCGCACCGACCGGCACGTCCGGGCGCGCGTCGTCGTCCTCGCCGCCAGCGCGCTCGAAACGGCGCGCCTGCTGCTCAACTCCCGATCGTCGCGCTTCCCGAACGGCCTGGCCAACGGCAGCGGCACCGTGGGCCGGTACATCACCGACACCACCGGCACCGACGTCGGCGGGTTCATTCCGCGGATGACGGACCAGGTGCCGCACAACCACGACGGCGTGGGCGGCGCCCACATCTACATGCCCTGGTGGCTGGACAACGCCATGCTCGATTTCCCACGCGGCTACCACATCGAGGTCTGGGGCGGCCTCCACATGCCGTCGTACGGATTCATGGGGGGCATCCAGGACTACCCGCCGGGGGGCGGCTATGGCATATCGCTCAAGGCCGACTACCGCAAGTACTACGGCGCCACGGTCGGCTTCTCGGGCCGCGGCGAGATGATCCCCAACGACGACACCTACTGCGAGATCGATCCGACGGTGGTGGACCAGTGGGGCATCCCCGTGCTCCGCTTCCACTGGAAGTGGACCGACCACGAGTACAACCAGTCCCGCCACATGCAGCAGACCTTCCGCGCCCTGATCGAGGAGATGGGGGGCACGCCGCAATCGCCGATGCCCACCCGCGACGACGGCTTCGGCCTCGCCACCGGCGGCACGATCATCCACGAACTCGGCGGCGCGCGCATGGGCGCCGACCCGAACACGTCGGTGGTCAACGCCAACTGCCAGGCCCACGAGGTGAAGAATCTGTTCGTGGCCGACGGCGCGCCGTTCGTTTCACAGGCGGACAAGAATCCCACCTGGACGATCCTCGCCCTCGCCATGCGGACCAGCGACTACATCGCGCAGCAGCGCAAACAGGGGGCCCTATGACCCAGGACGAACGCCCGCCGATCGCGCCCGCCGCGGCCTCACATGCGCCGGACGCGCAGGGTGCCGCGCATGCTCCGGACACCCCGGATGCTCCCGGATCCGCCGCGCCCGCCGGCGTCACCCGCCGCCAGGCGCTGGCGGCGCTGGCCGTGCTCCCGCTCGCGGGCGCGATGGAATTCACCCCGCCGGTGCTCGAACGCGCCCTCCGCGCCGCCGACGCGGCGCGCACCGCGCGCGAGGCCGGCGCCCCGGCGGCCGCCCCCAACTTCTTCACCGCGCACGAGTGGCGCACGGTGCGCATGCTCGTGGACGCCGTGATTCCGCGCGACGCGAAATCGGGGAGCGCCACCGACGCCGGGGTGCCGGAATTCATGGACTTCATCATGGGCGACAAGCCTAGCAACCAGATCTGGATGCGCGGAGGCCTGGCCTGGCTCGACCTGGAATGCGAACGCCGCTACGGCGCCGCGTTCGTGGCCGGCACTCCCGCCCAGCGCGCCGCCATGCTCGACGCGATCGCCTACCCGGCGAAGGCCGAACCCGCCGTCCGCGCCGGGGTCGCGTTCTTCAACCGGTTCCGCGACCTGACGGCGTCGGGGTTCTACTCCAGCAAGATGGGGATCGACGACGTGCAGTACATCGGCAACGTGATGAGGACGGGATGGGAGGGATGCCCAGAGGCCGCACTGAAGAAGCTCGGGGTGACGTATCACGACGTGTACTGACAACTGGACGGCGCCGGCAAGTACCGCGCCAAGACGACCCGCGCTGACAAGAACCGCGCAGACAGGAACCGCGCTGACAAAGACGGCGCAAGCAAGAACAGCGCAGGGCCAATGCGGCGTGGAATTCGGAAGGCGCGCTCCGCGCGCATGAAACTGCGGGTGGTACCCTCGTACCCTCGTACCCTCCTCGTACCCTCCTCGTACCCTCCCATGCCCAAACCCCTCGGCATCGCGTTCATCGGCAGCGGCTTCAACGCGCGCTTCCACATGCAGGCCTTCACCGCGGTGCGCGACGCGGAGGTGCGCGGCGTCTGGAGCCCGGACGCCAAACGCGCCGGCTCGGCCGCGGCCTACGCCCGGTCGCTCGACCTCGGCGACGCCAGGCCCTACCGCTCCATCGCGGCCATGGTCGCCGACCCCGACATCGACGCCATCTGGCTCTGCGGTCCCAATCAGGCGCGCATAGCCAACGTCGAAGAGATCGTCCGCACCATCGAACGCGGGCGCGGCGAACTCCGCGGTCTGGCCTGCGAGAAGCCGCTGGCGCGGAACGTCGCCGAAGCCAAGCGCGTGCAGGCTCTCGTCAAACGCGTGCGGCTCAACACCGGCTACCTGGAGAACCAACTCTTCGCGCCGCAGGTCGAGCATGGCCGCAACCTGATCTGGGCCCGCGGTGCGGCGCTCACCGGACGTCCCTACCTGGCGCGGGCCGCCGAGGAGCACAGCGGGCCCCACATGCCCTGGTTCTGGCAGGGCCGGCTGCAGGGCGGCGGAGTGCTCAACGACATGATGTGCCATTCGGTGGAGGTCGTGCGCCATCTGCTCACCGAGCCGGGCCAGCCGCGCGCGTCGCTCCGGCCGGTGCGTGTCACGGCGCACATCGCCAGTCTCAAGTGGTCGCGTCCCGAATACGTCAAGCGACTCCAGCGCATGATGGGCAACGCCGTGGACTACGCGCGGCACCCGGCCGAAGACTTCGCCAGCGTCATCATCGAGTTCAGGACTCGCGAGGGCCTCACGGTGATCGGCGAGGCCACCACGTCGTGGAGCTACGTTGGCGCCGGCCTCCGCCTGTCGGCCGAACTGCTCGGCCCCGAATACTCGATGGCGTGGAACACGCTCGACAGCGGCCTCAAGCTGTTCTTCAGCCGCGAGGTGAAGGGCAAGGTGGGCGAGGATCTGGTCGAGAAGCAGAACGCCGAGATCGGGCTGATGCCGGTGGTGGCCAATGAGGCCGCCGCGTACGGCTACGAGGCCGAGGACCGGCACATGGTGCAGTGCTTCCGGCGCGGCAAGCGCCCGTCGCTCACCTTCGCCGACGGCGTCGAAACCGTGAAGATGTTGATGACCGCGTATCGGAGCGCCGAGCAGGGGCGGACCCTGCCCTTCCCGGCGCGCGGCCTCGACCGGTTCGTGCCGAAGGTGGCCAAGGGCACATGGAAGCCCTGAAACACGGGAACTGACGAACGGCGGGCGGTGAAGGGCGAGCCGGATGGGGCAGACGGCAGGCGGTGCGCCGGAAGTCCGTGAGCGGTCAGCCGAGCCCCAACAACCGCGCCGCGTTCCCTCCCATGATCGCCGCGCGCTCGGCCTCCGTCACGGGCAGCGCGCGCAGACTGTCCAACATCCGGGGAATGCTCCCGATCTGGTGCGGGTAGTCGCTGCCCGCGAGCAAGCGCTCCGGGCCGGCGAAGGCGAGCGCCAACCGCATCGCCTCGCGGTCGAAGTTCACCGTGTCGTAGTAGAACCGGCGCAGGTATTCACTCGGCGCCCGATTGATGTGCGCCCGGCAATCCGGAAACGCGAAGAAGCCGCGGTCGAGCCGTTCGGCGAGGTACGGGATCGCGCCCCCCATGTGGGTGAGCACCCAGCGGATGTCCGGGAAGCGTTCTACGACGCCGCTGAACACCAGCTTCGCCGCCGCCAGCGTCGTATCGAACGGAAATCCGATCAGCGGCATCAGCCAGTAGTCGGTCATCGCCTCCACCCCTACGGGATCGGTGGGGTGGATGTACAGCACGGCGTGGCGCCGGTTGGCCTCCTCGTACAACGGCCAGAACCGCTCGTCGGCCAGCGCCGTGCCGTTCACGTTGCTGAACAGCATCGCGCCCGGCAGGTGCAGCACGTCCATCGCCCGGCGCAGTTCCGCCACCGCCGCCGCGGGGTCGTTGAGCGGCAGCGTGGCGAGCGCCGTGAAGTGAGACCGGCGCTCGGCGATCACGCGCGCGAAGGCGTCGTTGACGAGCCGCGCGAAGCGGGCCGCCGTGGCCGGCGACTCCACGTGGGTGCCCGGCGTGGTGAGCGTGATCACCTGCCGGTCCACGCCCTCCGCGTCGAGCACGCGCTGCCGGTAGGCGATGTCGCGGTGCCCCTGCACCGCCACGTTGTAATCGCCCGGATAGTGAATGCAGGGATTGCCGTCCGCGTCGTCGGTCACCCGCACGGCGCTCTCGCCCGTGCGCAGCGCGTCGAGGTACTCGGGCGGATAGAAGTGATTGTGAAAATCGATGATCATGCGCTTGGACCACGTCTCTGGTTGAGGGATGGCAACGCCGAACGGCCGCGCGTCAGCCGGCCGCCGCCGGCGACGGCGGAACCACGCGGGGGCGGAACACCACGACGAAGATCAGGCCGATGGCCAACGCGCCCAGCGACGGCACGAGCCAGATGGCGTGCCAGTCGTGTACGATGGACGCGCACGGCTGGGCGGCGGCGGCCGCGGTGCACGCCGGGTTGGGGCGCGCGAAATGACCGGCCACTGAACCCGACACGAAGGCTCCGATGAAATATCCCACGCCGTTGGTGACGAAGTTGATGAACCCCTGCGCTGCGGCCCGGACCTTGGGGCCCGCCTTCTCGTCGGTGTAGATCTGGCCGGCCACGAAGAAGAAATCGTAGCAGACGCCGTGGATCACGATGCCCAGGTAGATCAGCCACATGCCCGGCCCGGCGTTGCCGTTGGCGAACGCGAAGTAGCGGAGCGCCCAGGCGAACATGCCGCCCACCATGATCGCCTTGATGCCGAACCGGCGCAGCAGATAGGGCAGCATGAGCAGGAACAGGACCTCGAAATCCTGCCCGAACGTCTGGATGAACGCCGGCTGGGGCGCCCCGATGGCGTTGAGAAACGGATTGGCGAACGTGTAATAGAACTGGAGCGGAACGCAGAGCAGGAACGAGCCGATGACGAAGATCAGGAAGTCCGGGTCCCGGAGCAGCTGCAGGGCGTCGAGGCCCAGCGCGTCCCGCACGCTGAACGGCGCGCCGGCCGCCTTGGGCGGCGTGTGCGGCAGCGTCAGCGAGAACACGGCCATCACCAGCGACGCGCCCGCCGCCACCTGCATCGGCAGCGCCAACGCGTCGGCCCGCAACTCGCGGCCGATCAGCCAGCCCGCCACGATCCATCCCACGGTGCCCAGCACGCGGATCAGCGGAAAGTCGTGGGCCGCGTCCTTCACGTGGTGAAAGGAGATCGAATTGGTGAGTGAAAGCGTCGGCATGAAGCAGAGCGCGTAGGCGATGAGCAACGGGTAGAACGTGGCGAACGTCGCCTGCCGCGAGACCATCCACATCAGGCCGGCGCCCACGAAGTGCAGCAGCGCCAACAGCTTCTCGGTGGCGAAGAAACGGTCGGCCACCATGCCCACGAAGAACGGGCTCACGATGGCCGCGATGGCGGTGGCCCCATAGGCCAGACCGATTTGCGAATCGGTGAACTTGAGCGTCGTACCGAGGTAGGTTCCCATCGTCACGAACCACGCCCCCCAGATGAAGTACTGGAGGAACATCATCACCGAGAGCTTCGTGCGGGCAGCGTTCACGGGGCGTCTCCCCTGCGGGTGGAACGGACGTGAGCGGCCGACCCCGGGCCGCGACAACGCGTTCGGGATCGAACCGGCAGGACGCGCTAAATTAAGGCGCGGTTAGAGATTTGGCACCTGTACCTTGCGCCAAGGCCAATCAGAGGAAAGTCTTAACGTCGTGTCCGTAACCCCCATCTCGAACCCGACCATCGCCACCGGCGTGCTCGTGGAAGCGTGCGTCGACTCCGTGGAGTCCGCCCGCGCCGCGGAGGCCGGAGGCGCGGGCCGCATCGAGCTCAGCGAAAATCTGTACGAAGGGGGCACCACCCCGAGTCCGGGCCTCATGGCGCTCGCCCGCGAACGGGTGCGCATCCCCGTCCACGTGCTCGTGCGCCCGCGCGGCGGCGACTTCATCTACGACGACGACGAGGTCCGGGTCATGCTCGGCGACATCGCCTTTGCCAAGGCGGTCGGGGTCGACGGCATCGTGCTCGGCGCGCTGTTCGCCGACGGCGCCGTGGACGACCGCAGCACCCGCATGCTGGTCGAGGCGGCGCGACCGCTGTCGATCGCGTTCCATCGGGCCTTCGACTTGGTGCGCGATCCGTTCGAGGCGCTCGACACGTTGATCGCCCTCGGCGTGGACCGGGTGCTCACCTCGGGCGGCGCCGCCACGGCGCTCGAGGGCCTGGAAACGCTCGCCGCCCTCGCCTGGCGGGCCGAAGGCCGCTGCACGATCACCGCCGCCGGCGGCATCACCGAACACAACGTGGGCCGCATCGTGGTCGACGCCGGCGTGCAGGAAGTCCACGTGCGGGCCTCCAAGCGCCGCGACAGCGATATGCGCTTCCGGCGCGAGGCCGTGACCCTGGGCAAGCCCTACGTGCCCGACGAATATGCGCGCGCCGTCACCACCGCCGACCTCGTGCGGCTGATCGTGGACGCATCCGCCGACGCCGTCGCCCCGCCCACCGCCCACGAACCCGCCGCCGACTGATCCGGCCGGCCCGCCCTTCAGAACGTCAGCGCGTCGAGATAGGCGAAACTCGCCCGCGCCGACGCATAGGGATCGGGCGCGTCATCCCGCTCCACGAAGCAGTGCTTGAGCCCCGCGCGCTCGAACGCCGCCAGGATCTTCGGAAAGTCGATCGTGCCGGCGCCCACGTCGGCCATGGCGCCGTTCGCCGACCGGTCCTTGGCGTGCACCATCGGGAACCGTCCTGGATACCGGGCGATGTAGTCGAGCGGGTTCCGGCCTCCCGTCACCATCCAGTAGATATCGATCTCCATCGTGACCAGCGACGGATCGCACTCGGCCAGCAACTCGTCGTAGGGCACGCGCCCGCCCACCGGCGTGAACTCCTCGGCGTGGTTGTGGAAGCCGAACTGCAGCCCGGCCCGCCTGGCCGCCTCGCCGGCGGCGTTGAACTGCGCGGCGATGCGCTTCATCCCGTTCGGCGACAGATCGTCGCTGGGGAACGACGGACAGATGAGGTACGACTGGCCCAGCGTCCGCGCGTCGTCCAGCATGCCGGGCCAGGCGGCCATGTCGCGCGGCATGCCCACGTGCGATGACGGCGCCGCCAACCCGTGACGATCGAGCATCGCGCGCACGTCGCGGGGGGAGTGCCCGAACAGCCCCGCGAACTCTACCTCGCGGTAGCCCATGCCGGCCACCGCGGCGAGCGTGCCCTCCACGTTCTGCCCCATCTCGCGCCGCACCGTGTACAGCTGCAATCCGATGGGGCCCAGGCTCCCCGCGGGCCGGGCCCATGCGCCCGACGCGAGACGCGGCGTGAGGGCGCCCGCGGCGGCGGCGCCCAGCGCGATCCGGAGAAATTCGCGGCGTTCCACCTGGCCTCCTAGCCCGTGGCGCCCGTGAGCCAGCCGCGGCGCACCTTCAACTGGTCCGGCGTCGGGTCGCTCGTCAGCTCGATCGTCCACCGCGCGCCGCTGCGGTCGAGCCGCAGTCCGGCGCCGGCGAAAGCGGCGTCGAAGTCCACGTCGTCGGTGCCGCCCACGTACCGGTCGAACCACTCGTGCATGTCCATCCCCGCCGCCTCGCTCACCGCCGCCTCCACGTCGTCCTCGGTGTACCCCCGCCCCTGCAGATAGTACGAGGCGTTCGGCTGATACCACGAGCGCTGGCGGAGGTTGCTGAACGCGTCGCCGAGCGACCGCATGTTCCGCGATCGCTCGCGGATCAGCAGGTCCAGATAGAGCGCGCGGCCCGCGCCCTGTGTGTAGTAGCTCATGAAAATGTCGCGGCCGTTCACGGGCTGCGCCTGGCCCGCCTGGTCCCAGAACGGCGCTTCGAAACTCGCCATCCGCGGCGAGGTCTCCTTGCGTCCCGGCGCCGTGAGGTTCGCCTGCGCGAGCGACGCCGCCGCGGCGAGCATCTCCGCCTCGTCGGTGATCCCCGCGCGGTGCAGCGCCATCATCCCGTAGTACTGCGTCCACCCCTCGGCCACCCACAGGCTCGGTTCGTACCGCTCGCTCGTGTAGTCGAACGGGCCGAGCAGCATCGGCCGCACGCGCTTGACGTTCCAGACGTGGAAGTACTCGTGCGCCGCGGTGCCGATGCCGGCCAGCACGGTGGCCGTATCCACCCACGGATTGCGGTCGGCGATCTGCGTGGAGAACAGGTGTTCCATCCCGTCGCCGCCGGGAAATCCGATGTGGAACAGGAACGTGTACATTCGGATCGGCGGGGGGCCGAACACCGAGTTTTCGTAGGTCACGATTTTCCGCACGTCGCCCACGAACCGGGCGCGCTCCGCCGCCGTGGTCGGACCATTGTGGTGCACCATCGTGCGGTAGAGCACGCCGTCGACCGTGAAGCTGTCCACCAGGAACGCCGGCGCCACCTCGGTGGGCGTGTCCACCAGGCGATCGTAGTTCTCGAACCGGTAGTCCACCTGGTCGGAGGTCGCGGCGTCGCCGTTGATGATGTGCCACCCCGGCGGCAACACGACGTGCAGCGACACCGGATCGGGCTTGTGCCGCTCCACGTACATGAACAGCGAGGGCCCGTTCCACGTGGCGTGGAGCGTGTCGAGCACGCTGAACGTGCCCGACATCGGCGCGTTCGCGAACGACCGGTAGCGCACCCGCACGGCCGGAATGCCCTTCACGTACAGCCGCCACCGCGAGCCGTCGGTCCGATCCCATTTCACCGGCTGCCCGGCGGGCGTGGTGACGCTGAACTGCTGCACGTTCTTGGCGAAGAACATCGGGGCGTACCGCCCGGGCGACCACACCGGCATCTGCAGGATCAGCGTGTCGTCGTGCACGCGGCCGACGTCGATCTGCAGGGCGTACAGGTGCGACGCCGGATCGGGCATCGCGATCTGATATGCGATGTCGTATGTGCCGCCGCGTTGGGCCGCGATGCGGCCGGCCGTGGAGCAGAGCAGCAGCGCCGCGGCCGCACCGGCCGCCATGCCCCTGAAGCGATGCGAGCGCAAGGAAGATCCTCGGGTGGAGTGCCGCCCAAGCATGCCGCGCCGCGCCGCCGCGGTCAATCGCGTCAGAGCGCCGCCCGCCCGCGCGGGTCCGACCGCCGCTGCACCACCCGAACGGCCAGCAAGCCGTGGTCCGCGCGATCGATCACGCGCATTAACGGTTCGTTCGGACGCCGCGCCGCCCAGCCGAGCGAAAACGGCACCGGCGCCGACCGCTCGCCCGACTGCCGCAGCCGCTGCGCGATCGCGTCGGCCTGGTCGGCGTCGGCGTCCACCAGGATCACCACGAACTCGTCTCCCCCCACGCGGACCACGGCCTCCTCGGCGCGCACGTGGCGCATCAGGAAGCGGGCCATGCGCACCAGAATGCGGTCGCCCGCCTGATGGCCGAATTCGTCGTTGTACTGCTTGAAGTGATCGATGTCGATGAAGATGCATCCCCACTGCCCGCCGGGATCGCGCCGGAATTCATCGTCGAGCTGGTCGAGGTAGCGCCGGTTGAGCGCGCCGGTCAGCGCGTCGTGCGTGGACAGCTCCATGAGCTCGGCTTCGAGCTGCTTGCGCGGCGTGATGTCCACCAGCACCCCGTGGTAGAACGCCTCTCCCGTCTCCGGATCGACCACCACGTAACTCGTGTCGAGCACCGACCGCACCTGGCCGTCGGGGCGGCGCAGCTCCAGCTCGAAATCGCGCACCAGCCCGTCGCGCGCCAGCAGTTGGCGCTGCAGCTCGCGCCGCTGGGGGTCCACCATCAGGTCGGCGGCCCGGTACGGGGCCAGCTCCTCCAACGACGCCACGCCGAACATGCCGAGAAACGCCGGATTGGCGTCGAGGATCCGCCCATCCTGAGTCGTGATGTACAGCCCCTCGCCCAGGTTGCGGGCGAACTGCAGCAGCGATTCGAGGTTGGAGAGCGAGCGATAGCGCATGGGGAACAACTTCCCCAACAGGGGGAAGGCGCGCCATTTCGGCCTTCGTTCGGGTGCGCATCCGTGTCGCTCGTCACGGCTCGCGCTCTGGCGCGACGTGCATCCTGACGCGAACTTCTCCGTTCTCCCGCCTTCCCCCATCACCATGGCCATGTTCTCCAAACGCGCCGCCGAGTCGCCCGATCCGCAGCCCGTGGGCTACTCCGTGTTCGATGCCCAGATGAGCGTCGACGGCGACGTCGACACCGACGGCTCGCTGCGCATCGACGGCCGCGTCCGCGGGAACGTCCGCTCGGCGGGCGTGGTGGTGGTGGCCGCCGGCGCGTCGGTCACCGGCGACGTCTCGGCCCGCGAAGTGATCGTCGGCGGCACGATCGCCGGCAACATCACCGCCACGCAGCGGGTCGAACTGCAGGAGTCGGCCGCGATCACGGGCGACGTGGAGGCCTCGGCGATCATGATCCAGGAGGGCGGCCGCGTGGACGGGCGGATGACCATCCATCCCACGACGGGAAACCCGACAGACGCCGGGCGCGCCGTGACGGCGGGCGCGCCGCGATACCAACCGGCGTTCGGCGACGAGACCGGCTGACCCCCCGCGAATGCCCGCTCCCAAACTGCCGCGGCCCCGCCGCAGCTGGACGATTCTCATCGTCCCACCCGAGCCCACCGCCAGGACGCACACGGTGCGCGTGCACGGCCGCCACCTGCGCGCCGCGGCCTGGTTGGCGGCGCTGGCGTTCGTGGCCTATACGGGCTGGTCCATGACGCAGGCGCTGCAGGTGACGGCGAATGCCAGCCAGTTGGCCGAGGTGCACCAGCTCGTCCTCACGCTCAACGACAGTCTGCATTCGGCCAACCACCGCGCCGACTCCGCGCTCGCGCTCGCCGCCGTCACGGCCAACGTGGCGCACGGCCCCACGGTCATCACACGGGGCGCGCGCGCCGTCGCCGCCACCGGAGACGACGCGGCGTCTGCCGGCATCGCGCTCCCCGTGACGGGCACCATCACCAGCCGCTTCGCGCAGTCACGGTGGGAGCCGATCCTCAACCTGTTCCGGCCGCACGAGGGCGTGGACATCTCCGCCCCCAGCGGCACGAGCATTCGCTCGCCCGCCGACGGCCGCGTGCAGTTCGTGGGGCGCCGGCTCGGCTACGGACTCGTGGTGGAGCTGGACCACGGAGGCGGCGTGCAGACGCTGTATGCCCACTGCCAGCGCAGCCTGGTCAAAGAGGGCGACTACGTGGCCGCCGGCGCGGTGATCGCCACGGTCGGGTCCAGCGGGCTCTCCACGGCGCCCCACGTCCACTTCGAAGTGATCGTCAACGGGCGCCACGTCGATCCCCTCAAGTACCTGTTGACCCCCGGTGACCCCACCGCCGCCTCGCCCGCGTTCACGGCGGCCGACCACGAATAGCCCCCACGCCATCCGCCGGCCTGCGCCGTCGGACCTTGCCTGACTTCCCCGGCCGCCCCCCCTGTCCCGGCGGGATGTGACCGACTAAGAATCCATTAAGCCCGCCCCGAACGCTCCCGCTGAGCGCCCCGGGCGCTCGATATTTCTGACGGAGGCGGTCGTCCGGAACGCGCGTGAAATCCGGGTCCGTGCCGTCCCACATCACGGTCGCGCGCAGGCGCGCCACGGAGGACAGATGTTTGACGGATTTGGCCCAGAAAAACTGATCGTGGTCCTGCTCATCGTGCTGGTCATGTTCGGCGGCAAGCGCATCCCGGAGATCGGAGCGTCGCTGGGCAAGGGCATCCGCGAGTTCAAGCGGGGGATCAAGGACGTCGGGGAATCGATCAACGAGCCGGAAATCGATCGCGGCCGGCCGGTGGCGTCGCTGACCTCGGGCCCGGTGCAGACCGCCGCCCCGGTGGCATACGACGACGCGCGCGGCGCGCCCAAGCGGCTGCTCGACGACTGAGCCATCGGGCACCGGGCGTCGCTAGACGCCGCCCGGCCCGATCCCGCGCGGACCGAATTTCGCGCGCACCTGATCCACGGCGCGCGCCACGGCCCGATCGCGGTCGGTTTCCGCGGCCGGATCGCGCGCGCCTTCGAAGAGCGCGAGTTGATCCGCCGTCTCGTCTTCGCCCAGCGACGAGAGCGCCACGCCGAGCAGCCGCGCCGGCACGCGGCGCCCCGCGCGCAGCCGCGCCAGGAGCGGCCTGGCCGTCGCCAGGATCACGCGATCGCTCATCACCCCCTGCTCCACCGTGCGGCTCGCCGAGCGCGTGCGGAAATCGTGATCGCGAATGCGCACCGTGATCGTGCGCGCGCGCAATCCCTCGCCGCGCAGGTCGGCCGCCGCCCGCGTGACCAGGGCCAGCAGTTCGCGGCCGAGCGCGGCATCGTCGGCGAGGTCTTCGGGAAAGGTCTCGTCGCGGCTGATGCTCCTGGCCTCGAGGCGCGGGGCGACGTCGCGGCCGTCGACGCCGCGCACGCGCTCGTACAGCCAGCGCGCTTCGCGGGCGCCCAGCCAGTGCGCCAGCGTGGCCTCGTCGTAGGCCAGCACGTCGGGCACCGTGCGCATGCCGAGCCGGGCCAGCCGTTCCTGGAACCGCGGGCCGATCATCGGGATGTCGGCCAGCGCCACCCCGTGCAGGAACGCGGCCTCGCCGCCCGCGGGCACGACGTGCACGCCGTCGGCATCGCTCCCCGGTTTCGGCTTGGCCTGCTCCACCGCGAGCTTGGCGATCAGCTTCGACGTGCCGCCGCCGAACGAGACGTGAAGCCCGGTGTCGCGGCGGATCGCCTCGCGCATGCGGCGCGCCGTCGCGGCCAGGGGCTCGTGGCGGTAGAGCCTCTCGGTGCCAGCCAAGTCGAGATACCACTCGTCGATGCTCGCCGCCTCGACCACGGGCGCGAATCGCTCGAGCACCTGCCGGATCTCGCCGCTCCGGTGCGCGCACGCCTTGCGCGGCACGGGCACGCACACGGCCTGCGGGCAGAGCCGGAGGGCGCGGGCGATCGGCATCGCCGAGCGCACGCCGTACGCCCGCGTTTCGTACGACGCCGAGCAGACCACGCCGCGGCTGTGCCGCGTGCCGCCCACGATCAGCAGGGGCTCGCGGCCCACGCCGTCAGGGTCCTCCATGCGCGCCACGGCCACGAAGAACGCATCGGCGTCGGCCAGCAGGATGCGGCGGGGCGCGGCGTTCACCCCACGTAGACGTAGCTGAGGCCGCGTTCTTGCGCGCGGTTCACCGCGATCACGCCGGCCACGACCTCCACCGCGCCGGGCACGAGATTGGCGCGAAAGTCCGCCATCACCGCGTCGTGCTCGGCGCCGGCCGCGCGCGCCGCCCCGCCGGCGTAGGCGTCCATCGCCATGCCGCACACCGGAAACACCACACCGCGCGCGTGCAGCGCGGCCAGCGAACTGCTGCTCGTTCGCGCGTCGTCCGCCGCGCCGGCCGCCGTGTTGCGCACCGCCGGCGCCTTGGTGGACGGGTCGTCGTAGCCGATCAACTCCCCGAGGCGGTACCTGCTCCACATCGCGTCGGTGAGCCCCATGGCGAACGCCACGTGGCGGAACGACACCACGGCGTTGACCTCGGCGTCGGTGAGCCCGTAGCCGTCGTGGTTGGCGTTGAGAAAGTTGCGGGCGAACGCCGCGCCCTCGCCCGCCTTGTCGGCGGTGAGGACGTCGTAGATCTGCCGGTGCTTGCCGGTGAGGGCATCGAGCCAGTGGTCCGGGTCCGGCGCCGCGCGGAGGGCCGCCCGCTCCGCGCGCGCCAGCGTGGGCAGTCCGGCGGCGAGCGTCGCGGCGCCGGCCGCGATGCGAACCAGGAACCCGCGGCGGGCAAGCGGGGAGCGTGGCGTCATCGCTTCACCTCGGGGGTGGAGAGGGGCGCCGCCGTGAGGGGGCCGGCCGCGCCCGCACGCTCGATGCGCACGGCGTGGCCGCGGGCAGTGGCCGCGGCGCCGGCGCCGGCGCCGGCGAGCGAGGTGACGACGAGCACGGCACCCGGATCGGTGGCGGCGATCACCGCCGACCCGGCGCCCTTGTTCACGAGCAGGTCGGCGGGCGTGGACAGGATCAGCGACCGGTCGGGCCGCATGGCGAAGAAGGGAGCGCGGATGCCGAGTTCGAGCGATCCGGCCACGGTGACCGTGAACCGGGCGTGTGCGGTGGAATCGGGGGCGCTGGCCACGTGTACCCCGATCGCCGCGGGGGCGGGGACGGGGGCGGCTGCGGCAGCCGGGGGCGAGGGCGGCGCGGACCTGGGTGGTTCTCGGTGGCACGCGGCGAGCGAGAAGAGCGCCGCGAGGAGCGCGGCGCGGCGGGGATATTGCATCGTCACAACATGGGCCGGGGCGCGGCGCGGTGCCACCGCGAGGGCGGCAAGGCGCAATTTGAATACAAATATGCATTCGCATCGGACGATCGATCGGCCCCCGATTTCGCTGGCAAGGGGGTCGGCAGGGCGTCCCGGGTGGCGTATATTTGCTCGAGCCCCGTCCCCGGTCCGTTCATGCCCTCGCGAAAGCCGCCTTCCCGCAGTCCACGCGTCCCGGCCGGACGCGGCGCCTCGCGCGCCGCGGTGGCGCACGGGTCCAGGCCCGAGCAAGTCTATACCCGGCTCCGCGACCTCATCGTCCAGGGCCTGGTCGCGCCGGGCAGCCGCATCGTCGAGACGGAGATCGCCAGCCGGTTGGGCGTGAGCCGCACGCCGGTGCGCGAGGCCCTGCAGCGGCTGCAGCAGGAGGGCTACGTGATGGGGGCGCCGGGGGCGCAGCAGTCGCGCCTGACCGTGGCGCCCCTCACGCGCGACGACGTGCACGAGCTGCTCGACCTGGTGGGCGCCCTCGAGGGGCTGGGCGCGCGGCGGGCCGCGGAGCTGGACCCCGAAGGGCGCAAGCCGCTCGTCCGCGATCTGCGGGCGCTGAACGCCGAGTTCCTCAAGGCGGGGCGGTCGGTTCCCGTGGACCACGGCCGGTTGTACGACGCCGACGAACGTTTTCACCGGCGTGTGGTAGAAGCAGGCGAGGGCCCGCGGCTGATCGCCCTGCACGACGCGGCCAAGCCGCAGGCCGAGCGGTACATCCGCATGTACATCAGCATGTTGACCGGGGACATCCGGTCCTCGGTCGAGGAACACGACGCAATCATCGCCGCCGTCGACGACGGCCGGCCGGACGCCGCGCAGCGCGCGGTCGAGACCAACTGGCGCCATGCCGCCGACCGGTTGGCCACCGTCATCGAGATGGTCGGCGAACGCGGCAGCTGGTAATCCACCCCCAAGAGGAAGGCCGTCCCCGTGAAAAAACTCGCCCTCATTCTCCTCATCCCGGCGCTGTTCGCCTGTGACACCAAGGCCAAGCAGCAGCTCGTGGAATTGGCCAAGGCCGATTCCCTGCGGCAGGATTCGTTGCTCAACGTGAAGAATCAGCTGCTCAACGACATGCTCGTGTCGACGCAGTTCGTGAACGACATCAACGCCGAGATCGCCAAGGCGCGCAGCCTGCCCAAGGGCAAGGCGGCCGCGGCGCTGGCCACGCCGGCCGAGGCCGCGTCGATCAAGGCCGACCGCGACGAGGTGATGATCAAGATCCATACCCTCGTCGAGCGGCTCAACGCCACCGACGCGCGGCTCCGCGACGTGCGGCTCCAGGCGGCGTCGCTGGCCAAGCACGATTCCACCCTCCTCCTGCAGATCGCGCAGTACGAACAGACGATCGCCGACTTCCGCCAGACGGTGGAGCAGCAGAAGACGGCGTTCCAGGCGATCGTCGATTCGCAGAACGTGCAGATCGCCTCGCTCAAGGGCCGCGTCGACACGCTGACCACGGCCAAGGCCGCGCTCACCGACACGGTCAGCGACCTCACGCGCCAGAAGAACACCGCCTACTACGTGGCGGGCACGCGCGACGACCTCGTGAAGATGGGCGTGCTGGCGGAAGAGGGGCACAAGCAGTTCCTGCTGTTCGGCAACCGCCCCGTGGCGCCGGCGCGGACGCTCGATCCCACGGCGTTCACGCGCATCGACCTGACCAAGGACACCAGCCTCACGCTGCCCGACGGCGAGTACACGATCTTCACCCGTCAGGACGCGCAGTACGCGCAGGCGTTCCAGACCCGCGACGACCGGATCGTCGGCGGCCTGCGCATCACGGCCCCCGACAAGTTCTGGGCGCCGTCCAAGTTCCTGATCCTCATGAAGCAGTAGCCCGACCCGCGCCAGGGCCCGCGAGGCGATGCCTCGCGGGCCCTGGCCGGGGCGCCCCTACCACGCCGGCGTCCGGTCGACCAGTTCCTCGGCGAGTTTTATATAACTCTCATAGCGCGCGACGCTCACGTCGCCGCGCGCCACGGCGGCCCGCACCGCGCAGTCGGGCTCCGCCGCATGCCGGCAGTCGGCGAACCGGCACCGCTCGGCCCACGCGCGAATTTCGGGAAAGCACCGGTCCAACCGCTCCACCGGCAGCTCCCACATACCCACCTCGCGCAGCCCCGGCGTGTCGACCACGAATCCGCCCACCCCCGCCGGCAGCGGGTGGAGCAGCCCCCCCACGGTCGTGTGCCGCCCCTTGTTCACCGAGGCGCTGATCTCGCCAACCCGCAGGTTGAGCCCCGAAAACAGCGCGTTGAGCAGCGACGACTTCCCCGTGCCGCTCGGGCCGGTGAGCACCGACGTGCGGCCCCCCAGCGCGAGTCGCAATTCCTCCAACCCATCGCCCCGCTTGGCGCTCGTGTAGTGCACGGGGTACCCGGCGCGCGCATACGCCGCGAACTGCCCCTCCACCGCGCCCGGCCCCACCAGATCCACCTTGTTCACCACGATGCGCGCCGAGATCTCGTTGGCCTCCGCGATCACCAGGAACCGATCGAGCATGCGCGGGTGCGGGTCGGGGCGCGCGGCCGCGAACACGATCACCACCTGGTCCACGTTCGCCGCCATCACGCGCTCGCCGTACGCGCCGCCGGGAGCGCGCCGGGCCAATCGCGAGCTGCGCGGCAGGATCTCGGCGATCGCCAGCGACCGGCCGCGCGCGTCGCGCTCCAGCCGCACGCGGTCGCCCACCGCGAGCTTGACCAGCTCGCGCGCCGCCGATTCGGTGTCGCGCCGGATCGTGCCGCCCGAGCGCCGGCCCACATCGGCCTTCTTCAGCCGGCCGCGCAGCGAGACCTCGTGCACCGTGCCGTCGGGGGTGAGCACGCACCATACGCCCCCCGTGCCCTGCGTGACCGTCCCCACCAGCGCGTCGGAGGCGCTCACGGCGCCCCGGGGTCGTCGGCCCGCCTCGCGTCCCACCAGCGCCGGTTCGGCGGTCCCGCGCCACGCGCCGCGATCAGCCCGTCGAGCGCCCGTTTCACCTCGGCCAGCGCGATGGCGCCCACCGCGTCGCGCGCCGCCTGTTCCGACCTCGCGAGGGCCAGGAAATCGGTCTCCAGGTGGCCGAGTGGAGACGCCGCCCCGATCCGCGCCCACTGCACGAACAGCAGATAGGCTCCGAACGGCTGTGCCGGATCGCCCGTCTCGTCCGTCACGATCTCCACGCTGTACGAGAAGCCGTCCGATCCATCGAACGCGGCCGGCCGGTCGTGCACCGCCGCGTACCCCCCGAGCGTGTTGGCGTCGCCCTTGGCGTGGTCGGGGGGAATGAACTGGCCGGCCATGATCAACGCCGGGAGCCGACCATCTCGCGCAGCACGTTGCCGGTGATGAAGGCGACGTTCGCCGGCCGCTCGGCCAGCCGCCGCATGAGGTACGGATACCATTGGGTGCCGAACGGCACGTACACCCGCAGGCGGTAGCCCTCGCGCACCAACGTCTCCTGGAGATCGCGGCGCACGCCGTAGAGCATCTGGAATTCGAACCGGTCGGTGGCGATTCCCCGCTCGGCGACGAACCGCTTGGCCTCGGTCACGATCGCCGCGTCGTGCGTGGCGATGGCCGGGTAGGTGCCGCCCTGGAGCAGCGCGTGCATGCACTTCACGTAATTGAGGTCCACGTCCTTCTTGTCGGGGTAGGCCACGGCCGCCGGTTCCTTGTAGGCGCCCTTGCACAGCCGCACGCGGCACTTGAGCTGCACGGCGCGCTCCACGTCGGCCATCGTGCGGTAGAGGTAGCTCTGCAGCACGATCCCCACGTGCGGCCGGAACCCGGGGAACAGCCGCTCCTCGAACAGCCGCAGCGTGCGCTCGGTGTACGCGCTCGATTCCATGTCGAGGCGCACGAACGTGCCGTAGCGCTGGGCCCGCTCCAGCACGTCCCGCAGGATCGACACGCACAACTCTTCCGAGATGTCGAGCCCCATCGCCGTCGGCTTGAGCGAGACGTTGCAGTCGAGCCCCGCCTCGTCGATGCGGTCGAGGATCGTCAGGTACTCGTCGCGCGCGGCGTGCGCCTCGCGCTCGTTCGTCACGCTCTCCCCGAGCAGGTCGAGCGACGCCGAGATGCCGGCAGCGTTCAGCGCCCGCACCGCGCCCATCGCTTCCTCCAGGCGCTCGCCGGCCACGAACCGGCGCGCGAACGACTTGGCCAGGCGGTTCCTGCGCACGAACGTGAAGACGCGGGGTTGATTGGACAGGTACAGGAGCGTGGAACGAAACATGCGACCTCAGCGAGTCGAAGGCACCGGACTCCCGGAAAGATAGACGGCCCGCGCTGGAGCGCAGGCCGTCACCGTCAGGGCTGGGCGGGGCGGAGCGGCGCGTTCACCCCGAACGGCTCCACGATCCGCATCACGGGATAGGTACGCCCCGGACCGATCCACGGATCCATGATGTTCCAGGTCGTGAATCCGTCGTCGCTTTCCGGCTCCAGGAGCACCATGGCGAGGATGGCGTGCGGCTGCGCCTCGCGCACCACGTACGTGCCCGGCGGCAGCGTGAGCGCCGACGACTGCCAGAGCCCGGCCAGGCGCTCTTCATGGTGGCCCTGGAACGCGGTCGGGTTGGGCACCACCGAATCGATGGCGAACCGCTCGGCGGCCACGTTCAGCGAATCCACGAGCTGCTCCACGAACACGCCGTGCAGCCGCAACCGCGCGACCAGCGCCTGCTGGTCCGCCCCGAAGGCGTAGGCCACCGGCATGCGCCGTTCGAGCGTGGGCTCGAATCGGTCGAATACCGGCATGCGCTCGGGGTGGAAGTTGCCGATCCGCTTGTAGCCGCGCGTCACGCCGGGCAGCTTCTCGGTGCTGTCGGGGAGTTTGCCCAGGTCCTCGAGCAGGATGTCGGCGTAGCTGGGATGGCGGGTGTACTCCGAGCGGAGCGCGACGTACGGGGCGTCGATGGGCGTGGTGCCGCCGGCGATCGTCCGGCGGTCGGCCTCGTGCCCCACGCCCACGATCTCGTCGGAGTTGGCGGCGAGCAGCGACAGCAGTTCCCCCACGAACGCGTACGTGGACGTGATCCGCGTGCGGAACGGATCGTGCGAATACGCCTCGCCGAGCACGCCGATGCGGCCGCGGATGCCGTAGTAGTTGGTCCCGTAGCGGGCCCGCGAATCGTACGTGTACCAGCCGCGCAGGCGGCCGGCCGGCGTCTCGACGTTGCCGTAGTCGAACGTCTGGATGTGTTCCCGGGCGAGCAGGTTGCGCCGCACCGCGGGGAGCAGCGTGTCCATGGCGAACGGCCCGGTGAACTTGGCGGCCGGACTCAGCGAGCCGGCGTACGTCAGCGCGTACCCCGTATAGGTGCCGTCGGTGGTGTGGAGGTCGACGAACACGTCGGGGTTCCACTCGTCGAACATGCGCAGCGACGCCTGCGTCTCGGGCGCCTCGGCCTTCACGTAGTCGCGGTTGAGGTCGAGCCCCTGCCCGTTGGCGCGCTGGCCGATCAGCTCCGGCCCGTCCTGCTCCGACCGGTTGACGGCCTGCGGGCCGAACTTCTCGTTCCCGTCGGCGTTGTAGATCGGCACCACCACCAGCACCAGCGAGTCGAGCACGTTGGGGGCCTTGTCGGCCGTCAGTTCGCGCAGCATGGCGAGCATCGCTTCCTTGCCCGCCACCTCGCCGGCATGGATGTCGGCCTGCACGTAGACGATGGGCCGGTTGAGCCGTTTGGCCGCGGCGGCGCTGGCCACGAGCGGCCGCGACGCCACGACGTAGGGAATCTCGCGGCCCTCGCTCGTCTTGCCGATGTCGCCGGTGAAGATCTGCGTGGGCTCCAGCATCTTGAGCGAATCCACGAACGCGACGACGTCGGCGTAATGCGACGTCTCGGTGAAGTACGTGCGTTCGGCGCGCGTGAGCGGGCGCCGGGTGGTGAAGTCCGTGGGATAGACGGCGTGCACGTTCACCGGGGCGACCGCTGTGTTGCCGCGGACCGGGCGTTCGGCGCGCCGCCCGCCGAGCGGAGCGGGACCGCCGGGCGGAGGCGCGCCGCCGCACGCGGCGAGAACGGCCGCGACGAGCGGTGTCAGAGCGCGAGAGGACGAGCGGGCCATGAGGCGTCTCACGGAATGGAGAAGCGATCGCGGGAACAGGAGAATTGTACCCTGTTCGCGCCGCCACGGTCTAGGGAGCGCTCAGGACTCGGGGCGCGGTGCGGGCGGCCCGCCGCGGCGGAGGCTCGCGCCGCGCGCGCGCGTGGTGGCGGCCGCCGCGGGATCGGCGCCGTTGGCGATGTCCTGGTGCACGCTGCGCTGATAGGCCGCGAAGTCGGCGTCGCGCAACCCGGCCCGTTCCAGCATGACCACGGCCGACAGCGCGGGGGCCGTCGGGACGCCTCGGGCGACGAGGTCGGTGAGCACCATCAGCGGCATGGTGACCTCGCGCCCCACGCCGGACCGGCGCACGCGGGTGAGTTGCGCGGCGGTGACGCCGGCGTGCAGCGCGTGCGCGCCGGCCGCGATCTCCTCGGGACGCGAACCGGCGCCGAGCGCCACGCGCGCGGCGCGCATCTCGCCGGCCAGATCGCGCACTGCCTCCACGATGCGGGGGCCGTCGGCGTGCTTGCCGGCGCCTTCGAGCGCCTTGCTCACGAGCACGTCGGTCGGCAGTTTGGCCACCCGCGCCGAGTCGACGATGGCCAGGACGGCCGCGCGCGTGACCGGGTCGAGCGCCGTGTTGAGCCGCGCCAGTTGGCTACGCTGCGCCGAGGCGCCCGCGGCGACGAGCAGCATCGCCGGCGCCCACCATGCCCACCGCGTCAAGGTGTGCTTTCGACGACCAGGGCCGAGTTGGGCAGTCCGAAATCTTCGTCGGCCACTCGGGGCGCAGCGGGATCGGGCACCCACAGGGAGTCGTCGACGACGAAGCCGTACCGGTGGTGCCCCGGGGGGATGGGCGCGGTGAGCGACCACACCCCGCCGCCGCGGTTCGAGGCAGCGTACGCCGCGTGCCGGGCGTCCCAGCCGTTGAAGTCTCCCACGACCTGCACCGTCTTGGCATCGGGGGCCACGAGCACGAACTGCACCGGCTGGCCCTCCCCGCGGCGCACCGTGGGCAGCACGGCCACGGCGAGCACGCCGGCGGCCACCGCGGCGAACGCCGACCACACGCGCCACCGGGGCATGAACGGCGTGATGACGCGCATCGGCTGCCGCGCCACCGCGCGGATGGCACGCATCACCCGGGTATCGAACGACGGATCGTACGACGCGGGCCGGCGCAGCTGCGCCACCATGTCGTCGAGCCGGGACCGTTTCACGTCATGCACTGCGCACCTCCTTCAACAGCACGCGCAGCCGATCGCATGCGCGCATCACCCGCATCTTGAGCGCCGAGACGCCCACGCCCGTCAGCTCGGCCATCTCGTCGTAGCCCAACCCTTCCACGTACTTGAGCAGGAACGCCTCGCGCTGTTCGGGCTGCAACGCGTCGAGCGCCCGCTCGATCTCTTCCCGCCACGCCCACTGGTCGGCCGGATGCTCCTCGGACGCCGTGAGCAGCGCCGCCTCGTCGTCGAGGAAGGTGCGGGCGCGCCGCGCCCGCCGCGCCCCGGCCGTGCGGCATCGGTTGACCAGGATGCGAAACAACCAGGCGCCGAAGCGTTCCGGATCCTCGCACCTGCCGAGCGACCGGTACGCCCGCACGAACGCGTCCTGCATCACCTCGTCCGCGTCCTCACGGTTGCCGAGCATGTGCATCGCGTAGCGTGCGCAGCGGTCGCGATACCGCTCCACGAGCGTCGCGAACGCCTCCACGTCACCGGCGAGCACCCGCTCGACGATCAGCGCGTCAGCGCTTCCATCCATATGGCTCTGACCTTACCACCCGGGGTGGAGTCACAGGACCTCATGCGGAATGCGCCTCAGACCGGCCGCCCGTCGGCGGGGTAGAACCGGCGCCGCGCCCGAGCCATGTCCACGAGCAACTCGGCCGGCGCGAACCGGGCCGAAAAGCGGCCGTGAAGATCTTCGAGGCGGCGCACCACTTCATCGGCGCCCACGCTATCAATGTAACGGAAGGGGCCGCCCCGGAAGGGCGGGAACCCGATGCCGAACACGGCGCCGATGTCGCCGTCGCGGGGCGATCGGACGATGCCCTCCTGCAGGCAGTGGGCGGCTTCGTTGACCATGGCCAGCACGCACCGCTCGGCGATCTCCCCGTTCGGAATGGGGTTGTGGCCGCCGCCCGCGCCGCCGCCGCCGCCGAACAGCGCGTACACCGACGGGTCGGGCGCCCCCTTCTTGCCCTGCTTGTCGTACCGGTAGAACCCCGAACCGCCCTTGCGGCCGGTGCGCCCCGACTCGACCACCCGCGACAGCGCCTGCGACGGCGCCATCCGCTGGCCGAACGCCTCGGCCAGCACCAGCCCGACCTTCCCACCCACGTCGATCCCGACCTCGTCGAGCAGGGTGATCGGTCCCACCGGAAACCCGAACTCGACCAGCGCCCGGTCCACCGCCTCGATGGCTCCGCCCTCGTCGAGCAGCATGCCCGCTTCGTTCATGTACGCCGACAGCGTGCGCGTGGTGTAGAACCCGGGTCCGTCGTGCACGACGATGACGGTCTTGCCCAGCGCGCGGCCGTACTCCACGGCCGTGACCACGGCGGCCCGGTCGGTGCGCGGCGCGACGATCACTTCGAGCAGCGGCATGCGGTGCACGGGCGAGAAGAAATGCATGCCCAGCACGCGCTCGGGGCGGGCCGCCGCCTCGGCGATGCGCGCGATCGGGATCGTGCTGGTGTTCGACGCGTACACCGCATTGGGGGCCATCGCGGGTTCCACTTCGCGCAGCACGCGGTGCTTGAGGTCGAGGTCCTCGAACACCGCTTCGATCACCAGGTCGGCGTTGCCGAACCCGGTGTACGCGGTGGTGCCGTTCACGAGGCTCAGGCGATCGGCGAATTCCTGACGCGTGAGGTGCCGCCGCACGAGTTGCCCGTGGAGCACGTCGCGCACCGCGGCCAGCCCCTTGCCCACGCGCGCCGTGTCGGTGTCCTTGAGGCGCACCAGGGTGCCGCGCTGCGCCGCCACGCCGGCGATCCCGGCGCCCATGAAGCCCGCCCCGAGCACGCCGAGTTTGTGCACCGCGCGCGGCGCCGGCGCCGGCGGATCCACCCCGGGATCCTTCTTGAGGGCGCTCGTGGCGAAGAACAGGAAGATCAGCTGCCGCGACACGTCCGTCATGGCCAGCTCGCCGAACCGCCGGGATTCCTCGCGCAACCCGTCGGCCATGCCGCGCTCGAACCCGGTGTGGACCGCGTCGAGCGCGGCCAGCGGCGCCGGGAAGTGGCCGTGCGTCTTGGACAGCACGCTCTCGCGCGCCTTGCGGAACACCACGCGGCGGCCCGCGAAATTGGTGTCGAGCACGAGGCCCGACGGGCCCGCCCCGCGCGCCCGCCGCACCGGGCGCCGCGTGCCGTCGGCCAGTTCGCGCGCGCGGGCCACGGCGATTTCGCGCAGGATCGCGGGGTGCACCATCTCGTCCACCAGGCCCAGCTGCAACGCCTTCGCGGCGCGCACGTTCTTGCCGGTGAGAATCATGTCGAGCGCCGCCTGCAGGCCGATCAGCCGCGGCAGCCGCTGCGTGCCGCCCATCCCGGGAATCAGTCCGAGCTGCACCTCGGGCACGGCCAGCAGTGTTTTCGGATGGTCGCTGCAGATCCGGTAGCGGCAGGCCAGCGCCAGTTCGAGGCCGCCGCCCAGGCACGCACCGTGGATCGCCGCCACCACCGGCACGCGCATCGCGGCCAGCGCGCCGAGCACCGCCTGCCCCGTCTGGCTGGCCCGGGCGGCGTCGATCTCGCGCCGGAAGTCGAGGAACTGCTCGATGTCGGCGCCGGCGATGAACGAGTCCTGCTTGCCGCTCGTCACCACCCACGCCCGCACCGCCGGGTCTCCCTCGCTGTCGGCGATCGCGCGCGCGAGCGCCTCGCCCAGTTCGGGCGTCAGCTTGTTCACCGGCTCGCCCGGCACGTCCAACGTGACGATGAGCACGTCCTGCTCGCGTTCGAGGCTGATCATGGCGATTCCGTGCCCCCTACTCGCGCTCGATGACCATGGCGTGCCCCATCCCGCCCGCGGCACACACCGTCATCAGCCCGAACTGTCCGCCGCGGCGCGCCAGCTCGTTGGCCAGCGTCGTGAGAATGCGCCCGCCGGTGGCGCCGAACGGATGGCCGATGGCGATCGACCCGCCCATCACGTTGAGCCGCGAGCGGTCCACCTCGCCCACCGGCTCGCGGAATCCCGCCCGAGCGGCCCACTCGCGCGACTCGAAGCCGCGCAGGTTGCACAGCACCTGCGCCGCGAACGCCTCGTGCATCTCCACCAGATCCATGTGGGCGAGCGAGAGCCCGGCGCGCTGCAGCGCGATCGGGGCGGCGAGCACGGGCCCCATGAGCAGCTGCTCGCCCGGGTCGAGCGCGGCGTAGGCATACGAGCGGACGTAGGCCAGCGGGGCGTAGCCCAGCGTCTTGGCCCGCTCCTCGCTCATCAACAGCACCGCGCTCGCGCCGTCGGTGAGCGGCGACGCGTTGCCCGCCGTCACCGACCCGTAGCGGCGGTCGAACACGGGCTTGAGCAGGCGCAGCTGTTCGATGCTCGTGTCCGTGCGGATGCCGTTGTCGCTCGACAGGGCGACGTCGTAGCGCGGCGGCACCCACACCGGACCGATCTCCGCCGTCAGACGGCCGTCCTGCGTGCCCACCGCGGCCAGCCGGTGCGACCGCAGCGCGAACTGGTCCTGCTCCTCGCGCGGGATGTGGTTGATCTTCGCCATCTTCTCGGCGCTCTGCCCCATCGTCTCGCCGGTCGTGGGCTCGGCGATCGCCGGCGTGACCGGAACGAAATCGCGCGCGCGCAGCCGCGCGAAGGCCCGCAGCCGGCCGGCCAGCGACCGGGCGCGCGAGGCGGCCACGAGCACGTCGGACATGCCCCGCGAGTGCAGGATGGGCACGTTGGACAGCGACTCGGCGCCCCCCGCGATCACGACGTCGCGATGGCCGAGCGCGATCTGGTCGGCGGCGTCGGTGATCGCCTGGTTGGACGAGGCGCAGGCGCGGCTCACGGTGTACGCGTCCACCGACTTGGGCAGCGCCGGCATGAGCGCCACCTCGCGCGCGATGTTCGGGGCGAGCACGGAATGCACGACCGTGCCGTACACGATCGCCTCGACCAGCGGGCCGTCCAGCTCCGTGCGCTGGAGCAGTTCGGACACGGCGAGCCGCCCCAGATCGATGGCGCTCACCGAACGGAGCACGCTGCCCGCGCGCGCGAAGGGCGTCCGCACGCCCGCCACGATCGCCACCCGGCGCCCGTTCCCGAAAGTCGGCATGCCCCAAGTTAGGCGGTTCGCGACAGCCCGCCAAACGCCGCGTCGCTTGTTCCGCGCGCCGCGCGGTGGCAGCTTCTCGGATGCCAATGCCGACCTCCGCCCGCCGCCTGCCCGCGCCCGGCGCGTCCTTCGATTTGCTGGTCGTGGGCGGCGGCATCACCGGCGCGGGCATCGCCCGCGACGCCGCCCTGCGGGGGTTCCACGTGCTCCTCGTGGAACGGGACGACTTCGCCAGCGGCACGTCCAGCCGCAGCTCGCGCCTCGTGCACGGCGGGCTGCGCTACCTGGAGCACGGGCAACTGCGCCTGGTGTTCGAGGCGAGCGGCGAACGACGGCGCCTGCTGCGGCTCGCTCCCCACCTCGTGAAGCCGCTGCGCTTCGTCTGGCCGGTGTACGACGGCGCCCGGGTGCCGTACTGGAAGGTGGTGGCCGGCGTCACGCTCTACGACGCGCTGGCCATGTTCCGCAACGTGCACCGCCACCGGCGGCTGTCGGTGGCCGGCGTGGAGGACGAGGAGCCGCGGCTCGCCCGCGACGGCCTCGAGGGCGGCGTGTCCTACTCCGACGCCCACACCGACGACGCCCTCCTCACGCTCACCAACGTGCTCGACGCCGAGCGGGCCGGCGCCACGGTGCTCAACCACGCGGCGGTGGACGCGTTCGTGGTGGAGCGCGGCCGCGTGGCGGGCGCCCACCTCGTGGACCAGCTGACCGGCGACACGGTGGAGGTGCGGGCCCGGGCCACGGCCAACGCCACCGGCCCGTGGAGCGACGACGTCCGCCGGCTCGAAGGCGCCGCCGACCGCCCACGGGTGCGCGGCAGCAAGGGCACGCACATCCTCGTGCCCCACCACCGCGTGGGCAACTCGGCGGCCCTCACCCTGCTCTCCCCCACCGACGGCCGCGTGATGTTCGCGCTGCCCGCGGGCGCGTTCACGATCTTCGGCACCACCGATACGTTCACCACCGCGCGGCCGGAGGAGGTGCGCCCGTCGGAGGACGACGTGGCCTACCTGCTGCGCGCCGCCAACGCCTTCTTCCCCGCCGCCGGCCTGTCGCGCGGCGACGTGGTGAGCGCGTGGGCCGGCATCCGGCCGCTCGTCGCCACGGCGGCCGACTCCCCCAACGCCGCGTCGCGCGAGCACGCCATCCAGGTCACGCCGGCCGGCGTGGTGACGATCACCGGGGGCAAACTCACGACGTACCGCATCATGGCCCGGCAGGTGGTGGACGCGGTGGCGCGCCGCCTCGGGGGCGGGCGCCCGTGCCGCACGGCCCACGTGCCGCTGTCCGACGACGGCCCGGCGCGCGAGGCGGCGTGCGCCGCCGACGCCGCGTCGAACGCCCGGATTATACCAGATTTACCATGGCGCTTCGGCGAGCTGCGGTGGGGCGTGGAACGCGCCCACGCCCGCACCCTCGCCGACCTGCTCGTGCGGCGCACCCGGCTCGCCTTCGAAACGCGCGACCACGGCACGGGCGCGGCGCCCGCGGTGGCGGCATACGTGGCGCCGCTGCTCGGCTGGAACGCGGCCCAGACGGCGGCCGAGGTGGCCCGCTACCGCGCCGACGCCGAGCGCACTGTTCGGCGTGGACCCCGGCGCGGGCGCGTAGACGGAGCGCGGCGCGCGTGCGATCTTGCAGCGAGGGGCAGGCCATCGATGACCGAGCGACGCTATACCGAAGAAGAGGTCGCGGCCATTTTCCAGCGCGCGGCGGAGCCGCAGGCATCCGACCGCCGTCTGATGCCGACCAGCGAGGGAATGACGCTGGCCGAACTGCAGGACATCGGCCGGCAGGTGGGCATCGCGCCGGACGTCGTCGCCCGCGCCGCGCTCTCCCTTGACCGCGACGATCCGGCCCCCGTCCGGCGGTTCCTCGGGCTTCCCGTGGGCGTCGGCCGCACGGTCGAGCTGGGCCGCACGCTCTCCGACGAGGAGTGGGAACGGCTGGTCGTGGATCTCCGCCGCACCTTCGACGCCAAGGGCGTCGTGAGCCGCGACGGAACCCTGCGCCAGTGGACCAACGGCAATCTCCACGCGTACCTCGAACCCGGCGAATCGGGCCAGCGGCTTCGCATGCGCACCTTCAACGAGAGCGCTCGCCTGTTCATGCTCGGCGGACTGGGCTACGCCGGCGTGGGCGTGGTGATCGCGCTGTCCGCGTGGCTCACCGGCCGGCTCGCGGGCCCGCGCCTGACCGGCGTCGCCGTGCTGACGTTGATCGGCGGAGGCCTGTTCGCCATCGGCGCGGCCCGCCTCCCTGCCTGGGCCCGGCGGCGCCTGGAACAGATGCAGGGGCTCGCCGATCGCCTGCTCGGCACGCCACCGCCGGGCCCCGATCGACCCGCCGGCTGACACCCGGCCGCCGCCGCGCACCGCGGTGCGGCGGCGCCTACTTCTTGGCCCGCCCCGCTCCGCTGCCGTTCGTTTCGTCGTGGATCGTGGCAAGCTCCACCACCACGAGCTGCCGCGTGAGCGCCGGCAGGCGGAGGACGACGTCCTCCCCCACCGCCTTGCCGAGCAGCGCCCGCCCGATCGGCGACGCCATCGTCACGTGGCCGTCCTCGAATTCCACCGCGTCGCCGAACACTAGGTGGTACGTCTCGCGCGCCTTCGACTTCTTGTCCTCCACGACCACGCGCGACCCGAGCCCCACGCGGTCGGGCGGGATCTGCGACGGATCGATGGACGACAGCTTGCTCAGCCGCTGGTGCAGGTGCCCCAGCCGGGCCTGCACGAACTGCTGGCGCTCGAGCGCAGCCTTGTACTCGCTGTTCTCGCGCAGGTCGCCCAACTCCACCGCCTTCCGGATCTCGCCGGGCAGCGTGACGTTCAGTTCGTATTGCAGCCGGGCGACTTCCGCGCTCAGCTTTTCCTTGAGGGCTTCGATCATGGGACGGCACGAAAGAGACGCAAAAATCGAAGCGCCCGGCTGAGTGGCCGGGCGCCGATGCTGCGACAAATCCCGAACACCCGCCTAGAGCCGCTTGGGGCTGGACGTGAGAAAACCGGTCACCGCTCGGGACGCATGGCGCATGTGTGCATAGTACAGCGGCCGGGCGCGTTCGTCCAGCCGCCAAGTGCCCGGCGGGCGATCCGGCTAGACTACCGGCATGATCCGCGTCGAACGCTACGACGACGTCACGCGCCTGCGCATGTCCACCCGCCGCAGCCGGTCCAGTGGCTACGAAGTGAGCGCCTACCTGGTGCGCGGCCTCCTCGTGGACTGCGGGTTCCCCACGGTGGCCGCCGAGCTGGCCGCGGCACTCGACGGCCTGCGTCCGGTCGGCGCCGTGATCACCCACGCCCACGAGGACCACGCCGGCAACGTGGGCCTCCTCGCCGATCGGCGCATTCCGCTCGACATCGCGCCCGCCTCCCTCGCCGAACTCCGAGCCGGCCACCGCGTTCGCGCCTACCGGCGCTACACCTGGGGACAACCGCGGCCGTTCACGGCGCCCTTCGCGCCGTTGGCGCAGCGCGCCCTCCAGCCCATTCCCGCGCCCGGCCACGCCCGCGACCACCGGGTGCTGTGGGACGCCGAGCGCGACACGCTGTTCTCGGCCGACCTCTGGCTGGGCGTGCACGTGAAGCTCACCCATCACGACGAGGACCCGCGCCAGTCGGTGCGCGATCTGCGCGCGGCCGCGGCGCTCCGCCCCGAGCGCATGTTCGACGCGCACCGCGGCCCGATCGCCGATCCGGTCGCCGCCCTCGCCGCCAAGGCCGATTGGCTGGAGCAGACGATCGAAACCATCGAGCGCCGGATCGCCGAGGGGTGGAGCGACCGCGCCGTGCGGCGCGAGGTGCTGGGCGGCGAGGAATGGGCCGGCGTCATCTCGTTCGGGGAATACGCGCGCGCCAATCTCGTGCGCAACGTGCGCGCGGGGCTGCCGGCCG
This sequence comes from uncultured Gemmatimonadaceae bacterium, assembly GCA_963729495.1. Classification (GTDB taxonomy): domain Bacteria; phylum Gemmatimonadota; class Gemmatimonadetes; order Gemmatimonadales; family Gemmatimonadaceae; genus JAGWRI01. The sequence continues at coordinate 258,981 of CAVSOM010000006.1, read as the reverse complement.
CCCGCCAACCGGCGCCCGCCGCATGAACACACCGCTGCTCTTCGCCATCGCCGGTCTGCTCGCGGCCACGATCGTCCTGCTCGTCGTCCTGCTGGGCCGCGTGCGGCCCCGCGACGCGTCGGCCATCGAGCAGCGGCTCGCCGAGGTGCAGCGCGGGCTCGCGCAGGCCGACCAGCTCGTGCGCGACGAGATGGGACGCAACCGCAGCGAGGCCGCCGCCGCCATGGACCGCGTGGCCCGCACCCTGGACGAGCGGCTGGCGCTCGTGCAGCGCGGCCTGGGCGAGATGCAGACGCTGGCCGAGGGCGTGGGCGACCTCAAGCGCGTGCTCACCAACGTCAAGACGCGCGGCGTGCTCGGCGAGTGGCAGCTCCAGGCCATGCTCGAGCAGCTCCTCAGCCCCGACCAGTTCGGCCGCAACGTGAAGCCCAATCCGCTGCGCGACGCGATCGTCGAGTTCGCCATCCGGATACCCGCACCGGGCTCGGGCGGCGCGGGCATGTGGCTGCCCGTGGACAGCAAGTACCCCGCGGAGGACTACTCGCGCCTGTGCGACGCGCAGGAGCGCGCCGACGCGTCCGGCGTGGCCGCGGCGCAGAAGGCGCTCGGCGTGGCCGTGCGGCGTTCGGCCGACGATATTCGCGCCCGGTACATCGATCCGCCCAACACCACCGACTACGCCATTCTCTTTCTGCCGTCGGAAGGACTGTTCGCCGAGGTCGTGCGCCTGCCGGGGCTCGTGGAGGCGCTGAGCACCGAGTGCCGCGTGATGGTGGCGGGCCCAACCACCTTCGCCACGCTGCTCAACTGCCTGCAGATGGGGTTCCGTTCCATGGCGCTGGCCGAGCGCAGCGAGGAGGTGTGGCGGCTGCTGGGCGCGGTGCGCGCCGAGTTCGGAAAGTTCGGCGAGGCCGTATCGGGCGCGCAGAAGAAGCTCGCGCTGGCCTCCGACGCCGTGGAGCAGGTCGCCGTGCGGGCGCGGGCCATGGACCGGAAGCTGCGCGACGTGGACCAGCTATCGGGAGCGGCCGAGCCGGAGCCGCCGCGGCTCGAGAGCTAGCCGGGCGCCGGCCGCGAACGTCCACCGCCCGCTCGCGAATCGCCATTCGCGCGGCCGCCGAGCGCTACCCCGCGCTCTTCTCGAACTCCGCGCGCAACCGCTTCATCATCGCCCCGCGCCGGTCGTACAGCCGCTTGAGCGGCCGCTTTTCGTGCTTGGCGTGGGCGTACGCGGTCAGGATCGGCAGCGCGACGGTGGAGTCGAGGTAGCACACCACCGCGTCGGGCAGCCGGTCGGGATCGATCTTGCCCCAGCTCACGGCCTCGGCCGGCGTCGCGCCGGAGAGGCCGCCCGTGTCGGGCCGAGCATCAGTAATCTGTAAAAAATAATCATGCCCCTTCTCGTCGATCCCCAGCACTTCCTGAATCTGCGGCTCGGTCTGGAGCATGAAGTTCTTGGGGCTGCCGCCGCCGCAGATGAACACCCCCGACTTGCCGCCGCCGCGCTTGGCTTCGAGCACGATCGCCGCCGTCTCGTTCACGTCGAGGTTGGGGTCGATCACGCACTTGTTCCCCTCGAGCGCCAGCGCCGCCACGTTCATGCCGATGGAGGAATCGCCCGGCGACGAGGTGTAGATCGGCGCGCCGGCCGCGTACGCCGCCGAGAGCAGCGACTTCTGCCCGATGCCCAGCGCCTTCTCGCGCTCGCGCACGTACTTGCCGCACAGAAAGTGGAACTCGGCGCTCGACATAGAACGCTGGAACTCCGCCCCTTGAATGATCTTCCTGAAAAAAGCGTCGGTGCTCAGCAGCACGTCATAATCGAAAAAAATGTCGTAGATGCGCACGACCCCTTCCTCGCGCAGCACGACGTCCGATTCCTGCGCGTTGCCGCGGTGCATGGCGAGCCCGAGCCCGAAGTGCGTGTCGTGATAGAGATTCGCGCCGGTGGAGACGATCCAGTCCACGAACCCCGACTCGATGAGCGGGATGATCGCGGCCATGCCGAGCCCCGCGGGCGTGAGCGCGCCGGTGAGCGTCAGCCCCACGGTCGTTTCCGCGCTCAGCATCTTCTGCGAATAGAGGTGGCAGGCCTCGCGCAGCCGGGCGGCGTTGTAGGCGAGAAAGGTGCCGTCGACCAGGTCCGTCACCGTCTCGCGGCCGTCGATGCGGCGGGGCTCGATCTTGCCCCCGCGCAGGAAGCGGCTCCGCTCGGCGGCGGTGTGCTGCTTGCCCGCGGCCTCACGCTCCTCGGCGGCTTTCTTCTGCGCCGCCTTGGGGCCGGCGGCCGAGGACCGCTTGCCCGTGCCGTGGCGCGAAGCCTTGAATCCACCGCGCTCGCGTTCCCCCGCCCCCGCCCCCGCCCCTGCCGCCGGTGCGGGTGCCGGCGCCGGCGCTGCCTTCTTGGCGCCCGTCGATTTCTGCTTCGCCATCCCGTTCAGCCTCGCCTCAGGTCCGTGCCGTTCTGCTGGGTCAGGCTCTGTTGCGCCTGAATCACCACGTTCGCCGCTTCGGCGGGGTCGTCGGTGACGATGATCAGATCCATGTCGCCCGGCGAGATCTTGCCCTCGGTGAGCACGCGCGTCTGCAGCCAACGGATGAACCCGGCCCAGTAGTGGCGGCCGAAGAAGATCACCGGGAACTGGTAGATCTTGCCCGTCTGGATGAGCGTGAGCGCCTCGAACGCCTCGTCGAGGGTGCCGAAACCCCCGGGGAAGATAATGAAGGCGTCGGAATACTTGATGAACATCGTCTTCCGCACGAAGAAGTAGCGGAAGTTGATCAGCGTGTCGATGTACGGGTTGGCGCCCTGCTCGAAGGGCAGTTCGATGTTGCATCCGATGGACAGGCCGCCGCCCAGCTTGGCGCCCTGGTTGGCCGCTTCCATGATGCCGGGGCCGCCGCCGGTGATCACGGCGAACCCGGCCAGGGCGAGCAGCCGCGCCGTTTCCTTGGCGGCTTCGTACTGCGGCTCGTCGGGGTGCGTGCGCGCCGAGCCGAAGATCGTCACCCCCTTGGTGATGTGGGCCAGCGAGTCGAACCCCTCGATGAACTCGCCCATGATGCGCAGCACGCGCCAGGGATCGGTGCGCGTGAAGTCCCGGGGGTCGGAAGATCCCTGGAGCAGCTTCTGGTCCTCGGTCACGATCTGCACGTCGCGAATGGAGTCGTCGATGCGCCGCGTGGGGCCGCTGCCGTGGAACTGGTGGCGCTGGGAGGGCGGCTTGCGCCCGGCGGCGATGTGGCCGGCTTCGGTGCGTTCGCGCAGCCCCTCGCGCGCATCGCGCGCCGCGGAATGGAGCAGTTCGAGATCGGCGATCTTGCCGGAGGCCGTCTTGGCGGGACGGGGCGCTCGGGGGCGACGCTTGCGGGCGGGCGGCCCGCTGCGCTTGAAGGCAGACATGCGCGGATACCTGGCGATGAAGGAAAACGCGCGCTCGCGGCGCGCGCTTCATGAGTTTACGCCATTCGACCGATGGTCCGCCAGCGAGGGCGTTGCCCGCCGCGCGCCCCGTCGCTTGCTTGTTCCATCATGCCTCGCGCCTTCGGAGCGTTCCGGTGTCCGTAGTCGTGCTGCTCGCCGACGGCGTGCGGCCCGACACGCTCCGTGCCGCGCTCGACGCCGGCGCCCTGCCGGCGCTCGCCCGCCTGCGCGACGAGGGGGGGGCGGGGGCGGGGGCGGAGGGCAGTGGCGGCCTGCACACGGTGAGCACCGTGTTTCCGTCGGTCACGGGGCCCGCCTACGCGCCCTTCCTGATGGGGCGCTTTCCGGGACCGGTGGGGCTGCCCGGGCTGCGCTGGTTCGACCGCGAGCGCTCGGCGTGCACCCTGCCCGACTACACGCGCAGCTACGTGGGCTACCAGATGCGTTCCGTCGACCGCGACCTGGTCCCCGACGCCCCCACCATTTTCGAACTCGCGCCGTCGAGCGTGGCCGCCCTGAGCGTGATCACGCGCGGGTTGCCCGCGGCCAATCGCATCGGCGCCCTGACGATCCGTTCCGCGCTGCGCGCCGCGCGCACGCACTTCAGCGGCAACGTGGCCGGGTGGCTGCAGATCGACCGCGAGATCGCCGACGAGGTGGTGCGGCGGGTCGCGCTGGAGCGGCCCGCGTACACCTATGCGGCGTTCACCGGCGTGGACAAGGTGTCGCACGCCCGCGGGCACGCGCACCCGATGGTGATCGAGGCGCTGGGGATCGTGGACGACGCGGCGGCTCGCATTCGCGCGGACGCCGAACGCGACGGCCGGTGGCGGGACATGCACCTGTGGATCGTGAGCGATCACGGGCACTCCCCGGTGGAGGAGCACGAGGACCTGGCCGGCCTGTTCACCCTGTGGGGGCACCGCGTGGTCTCGCATCCGTGGGTCGTCACGCCGTTTCCGGAGACCGCCGTGATGGTGAGCGGGAACGCCATGGCGCACATCTTTCTGGAAGTGCGGCGGCGACGGCGTCCGTGGTGGCCCGCGCTGGCGCCGCGGTGGGGCGGGCTGGCCGAGGCGCTGCTCGAGCGGCCGTCGGTGGACTTGATGCTGCTGCCGTTGGACGTCGAGCGGTGCGAGGTCCGGTCGCGGCGGGGCGAGGTGGGTATCGTGTCGCAGTCGGCCGGCTCCTATTCGTATTGCCCGGCCGTCGGGGATCCGTTGGGCGTGGGCCGGGCGCTGCAGGGAGCGACCGCGGACGAGGCGCACGACGCCACGGTGGGCACCGACTATCCCGACTCCATCGTGCAGATCGCGCACCTGGCCGGCTCATCGAGGGCCGGCGACATCATCCTTTCGGCGGCGCGGGGCTGGGATTTCCGGGCGCGGTACGAGCCCATCAGGCACGTGAGTTCGCACGGAGCGCTGCACCGCGAGCACATGACCGTGCCGCTGCTCGTCAACCGGCCGGTGATGCGCGCGCCACGGCGCACCACCGACGTCCTGCCGAGCACGCTCGTGGCGCTGGGGCTGCCGATTCCCGGATCGCTGGACGGGACCTCGTTCCTGTAGATTGGGGCCATGGGCTGGACCCGGCTGTCCCTGGCGCTTGCGTGGCGGTCGGTGGCGCACCCCGCCACCGGCATCGCGCTGTTGCGCGTGGCGTGGCGTTTTCGCGAGCGGGGGTGGTACGCGCGTTTTCCCTTTCTGCCCCTGCCTTCGCGCGAGTACGTGCGCTGGCGCATGCACACCGCGTACGGCAGCTACGACTTCGTGCCGCCGGCGGGCGATGTGGTGCGCTATGCGCGGTGGGCCGTGCGCGGCCCGTGACGCAGCCGCTCGAGGAGCGCGTGAAGGCGCACGCGTACGCGCTCGGGTTCGATCTGGTGGGCATTGCCGCGCTGGGACCGGCCCAGACGGCGCCGGCGTTCGAGCGGTGGCTCGACGCGGGGTACGACGGGGACATGGCGTATCTGCGGCGCGGCGCCGAGAAACGCGCCGACAGTCGGCGGCCGGTGCCCCGTACGGTGAGCGCGATTGTCGTAGCCCTCGATTACGGCGGCAAGGCGCCCGACGGGCCGGTGGCCCGATACGCCCGCGGCGACGACTATCACGATCTGATGACCGAGCGGCTGAACGAGCTGCACCGGCTGGTGGCGCGCGAGGCCGGGCGCGCCGTGGCGGGCAAGGCGTACGTGGACACCGGTCCGATCCTGGAGCGCGATCTCGCGCGGAAAGCGGGGCTCGGCTGGTTCGGGAAGAACACCAACCTCATCAATCCCAAGCTCGGGTCGTTCTTCTTTTTGGGCGAACTGCTGATTGATCTGGAATTGGCGCAGGACGCACCGTTTGACTCCGAGCATTGCGGGAGCTGCCGGGCGTGTCTCGATGCGTGTCCCACGCAGGCGTTCGTGGAGCCGGGAGTGCTCGACTCCAACCGGTGCATTTCGTATCTGACGATCGAGTCGAAGGGGGAGATTCCGCGCGAGTTCCGCGGGGCAATCGCGGAGGGCGGGCATCTGTACGGGTGCGATGTGTGTCAGGAGGTGTGCCCGTGGAACGTGAAGTTCGCGCGGGACGTGAAGGAGCCGCGGTTCGAGGCGCGGGCGGCGATCGGGGGAAAGGTCGCGAAGGCGCTCGCGGGCGAGATTCTCGCGATGAGCGAAGGCGACTTCCGCGCCGCGTTCAAGGGCTCGGCGATGAAGCGGGCGAAGTGGGCGGGGCTCAGGCGCAATTCGCGGGTGATCCTGAACCGTGCGGACTGGATGGGAGCACAGGAGGTCGGTGGAATCGACGTCCCAGGCGCCGATCAAGACGGCGAGGCGCGCGGCCCCCTCCAACTCGGGCATTGACAGCGCTCCGCCCCACATCAGCTTCTCTCTCCAGCACTGCACGGGCACGGTTCGCCTGCCATTCCGGTAGCCCTCTGGAGGTTTCGATGAAGAAAATTGCTCTGCTGGCCGCCGCGCTGACGATCCTCGCCGCCCCGCCCGCCACGGCGCGCGCGCAGCGGGCCCGATCCGGTTCCGCGCCGAGCGCACCGCCGATCGTGCTGCACGCGGCACGGCTCTTCGAAGTCGTGCCGGGCCGGATCGTCAGCCCCGGCGAAGTGCTCGTCGAGGGCGGCCGCATCACGGCCGCCGGCACGTCGGTGCCGCGTCCCGCCGGCGCGAGGGTGATCGACCTCGGCGACCGAACGCTCATGCCGGGACTGATCGACGCCCACGTGCACCTCTTCCTCCACCCGGCGCCGCCCTCCGAGGGCATGCAGACGGTGGACGAATCGGCGCCCGAACGGACGATCGAGGCGACGCTCGCCGCGAAGGCCGACCTGATGGCGGGCTTCACCTCCGAGCGCGACATGGGCACCGAAGGCGCGGGCCCGGCGGATGCCGCGGTGCGCGACGCCATCAACCGGGGGCTCATTCCCGGGCCGCGGCTCCGCATCAGCGGCATGGCGATCTCGATCCTTGGCGGCCACGAGGACGCGGTCGGCTTCAATCCGGCGCAGCACGTCCTGGGCAATGCCGACTACGCCAACGACGCCGAGCAGCTCATCGAAACGATCCGCGAGCAGCACAAGGACGGGTCGAGCTTCGTGAAGATCTACCAGACGGGCCCCGACGAGATGGTGCCCGACGGCTCGGCGCCCTGCCTGGGCGACCCGATCTGCGCGCAGCTCGGGATCGGCGTGCAAGCGGGCGATCCGCAGTTCTGGACCTTCCATACGCCATATCAGTATACTGAAGCACAGCTCCAGGCGGCCGTGGCCGAAGCGGCCCGGCTGAACACCAACGTGGGCGTGCACTGCCAGGGCGAGCCGGCGGCGCGGTTCGCGGTGGAGGCGGGCGTGGCGTCCGTCGATCACGCCACGCAGCTCAGCGACGGCACGATGCAGATGATGAAGGAGAAGGGCATCCCCGCGGTGCCGACCTTCACCATCTTCGAATACTTCGCGGACCACGCGGGCAGCGCGGCCGCGTCGGCGCGCGAGCACGTCATGCTCGACTACAAGATCCACGAGTTCAAACGGCAGGTGGCGGCGGGCGTGCCGATGGCCGTGGGGTCGGACGTGGGGCCCTTCCCGCATGGCACGCAGGCGCGGGAATTCGAACTGATGGCGCAGTACGGGATGACGCCCGTGGCCGTGCTCCAGGCCGACTTCCTGAACGGCTCGCGCATCCTGACCTGGCAGAAGGAGGTGGGCCAGCTCGAGCCGGGGTACTTCGCCGACGTGATCGCGGTGGCCGGGAATCCCGTGCTGGACATCACGGCGGTGGAGCACGTCGATTTCGTGATGAAGGGCGGCGTGGTGTATAAGGGCGAGGGCGCTCCAGGGCCCTGAAGGCCCGGCCTACGCCCCGTACTCCTCGTCCCTCACCTGCTCCATCCACCCCACGGTCTTGCCGTCGAGTGATTCGTGGATAGCGATGTTCGTCATCGCCGTGGTCTGGGCCACGCCGCCACCGCAACCGACCGTTCCGTCCCTACGGCATGTGCACCTGCCCCGTATCCGGCAACGCCCGAACCCAGATGTTGCGGAAGCTGATCGGCGCGCTCGCGTCGCCGTGCGCCTGGAGCTTGATCGGCTCCGGCCCGTGCGCCGTGTACTGCGGCGTGCCGATGTAGAGCGTGGGCCCCAGCAGCGCGACGTGGTTCTGCACCAGCACGCCGTTCTGGAACGCCGTCACGTAGGCCGGCGACTCGAGCGACCCGTCGGCCCTGAACCTCGGCGCCGTCCAGATCACGTCGTACACGTTCCACGCGCCGGGCGGCCGCATGGCGTTCACCAGCGGCGCATACTGCTTGTAGACGGACGCCGCCTGGCCGTTCACGTACGTGGCGTTGTCGTACGAGTCCAGGATCTGCAGTTCGTACCCGTCGTCCCCCGGCCCGGTGGACGCCATGAACAGTCCGCTGTTGCCGCGCGCCTGGCCCGTGCCGGTGATGCCTTCGGGCACGCGCCACTCGAGGTGCAACTGGTAGTTCGTGAACGACCGCTTCGTTTCGATGTTGCCCGACTTCTTGCTCACGGTGAGCAGGCCGTCGTGCACGTCCCACGCGGCCGGCGAGTGGTCGTCGGCCGACACCCACTCGGACTCGTCGCGGCCGTCGAAGAGCCTGATCGCGTCGGACGGCGGATCGCGATCGGCGCGGCCCGGCGTGACCACGGCGGGGACGGGCTTCCAGACCTCCGTTGCTTCGGGCCGCTTGGGGTTCTGCGCGTTCGCCGTCGAGGCGGCAGCACAGACGAACAGTACGGCGGCAAGAGCGGCGGGCGCGTTCATGACGGGATTCTCCGATGGAATGGCGAGCGTTTCTGGAGGGGTACGCGCATCCTGCACCACGACGTGCGTTGCCGCAACCACCGGGCGCCTTGCCACCCGAGGGCGCCTTCCCGAAGTATCACTTCGTCGTCCTGCTCGCCTTCCCCACCGCCGTGTCCCCCGACCGCGCCGGCGGCGGCGGCAGGGTGAACGTCCCCGGCGCGTACGAGTTCTCGAGATTGAGCGCCTTCACGATGCCCGTGGCGTCGCGCATCGTGCGCCCGGCGTTCGTCGTGTCACCGCGGAACTGCTCGATCGCCGCCAGCTCCGCGGCCGTGGACACGTAGAGCATGGGAATGCCCGCCGACGGCTGGTCCACCCACCCATGCCGCTTCGCCAACGACCCGGGCGCCAGGAACACGTCGTTCCAGAGATCCCGCGACGTGTCCACGTCGAACCAGCCGTCGCCCGGTACGCGCACGGTGTCTCGGCCCATCCGCACGGTCGGAATGAACAGCTTGGACGCCAAGCCCTGGGTGAGCGTGTTGTTCGCCAGCCCAAGTGTATCGGCAATCGTGCCGGCCGTGCGGCTGAGGTAGATGGGCCGAAGCCCGAACGAATCGGCGATCATGCGTAGCACGAACACGTCGGCGCGCCCGAGATATCCGGTGCCGGTAGCGTCCTGGGGCAGGTTCCTCGGATCGATCGTCGCCTTGATGGCGCCGAGGTCGAAGGTCTGCGTTCGCGGAATCGCCACGAAGTCGGGCACCGCGTCGGCCCGGGCGATGGTCATCTGAATCGGTGGCGCGGTCGGCTTGGGCCACAGCTTGCCGCGATAGATCGCCGGGCCCCTGGCCGCATCGTAATCATAGATGGGCCGCTCGATCAGTTGGCGCACGTACCACGCGGTATTGAGCAGCGACGTGTTGGCCACCACGACGTCCTTGCGGATTCCCTCCACGTCCTGCGCGTACCAGAGCGGGAAGGTATCGTTGTCGCCGGCCACGACGAGCACGCCGTACGGCTCCACCGAGTTGAGCAGATCCACCGCGAAGTCGCGCGTGTCGGTCTGGCCCGCACGGGAGGCCCACTGCCAGTTGGCGAACAACGGGATCACCGCGAGCAGGAGCACGGGCGAGCCGGCGAGCCACCCGAGCCGCTTCGGCGCCTCGACGGTCAACGTGCCGACGCGTTCGACCCGCGTGCCGAACAGGGCGGCCACGGATTCCCAGACGTACACGAGGCCGAGCCCGGCCCACACGCCCCAGGGCGAGAAGCTCCAGATGAAGAAGTAGTCGCGGTCGCGCACCTCGCGCGCCACGGTGTTGCCCAACTCGGGTGCCTGCGACGCGCCGTACTTGAAGTTCAGGTAGAAGATCAGGCAGAGCGTGGTCGTGAACAACAGCGCCGCGAAGTACCACCAGCTTCGCCGGTCGCGCTGGAAGTGGACCCATCCGCCGACGAGCCCGAGCACCAGCATCGCGGCGGCGAGCAGGGCTTGCAGCCCCTGGTGGCGGCCGAGCGCGTCGCGCATCCACTGCCACTTGAAGTACCACCACCACATTCCGACCTGGCCCTGCACGAACGGCGCCTGCCGGTTGCCGAGCGCCGGCTTGCCGTACTGCCCGCGGTTGAAGTTGTACGTGAACGCGTCGTACGTCCCTTTGCTGAAGGTGCACGACCAGTGGAGCCCGTTGGTGCACGCCGTGGGCGCGCCCTCGTTCATCGGCGGATTGAACGCGGCGCGGATGGGCTGCGTGGCGAACGGCGTGAGGCCGAACCCGAGCGCCAGCAGCGAAGCGAGGTTGAGCTTCCAGCGCAGCAGGGAGCGCGGGCGGCGGACGAGGATCGCCAGTCCGACGGCGGGCGCGGCGAGCATGCCCGCCATGTGGTTGGCGTAGCCGAGCCCGAGGAGGTAGGCCACGAGGACTAGCGTGCGGTCGGCCTTGGGGCCGTCGGGCGCGTCGGTCCAGCGGATCATGAGCCATGAAATAATCGCGATGCCGGCCAGCGACACGGTGTACACCTTCTCGTTCACCACCGACTGGTTCCAGACCGTGAACGCCGTGGCGCCGATGAGCGTGGCCACGCTCGCCCCGACGAGGCGGCGCCAGCGCGCCTCGAACCATCCGACGAGCACCCGTTCCGTGATCAGGAACCACATGGCCGCGGCCGCGGCGCTGCACAGCGCCGCGAAGACGTTGATCCGCGCTGCAACCGACGACGCGATGGGGAGCAACGACATCACGCGCCCGAGCAGCACGAACAGCGGGTTGCCCGGCGGATGGGGGAGCCCGAGGGTGTACGCCGCCGCCATGTATTCGCTCGTGTCCCACATCGACGTGGTGGGGGCGAGCGTCAGCAGATAGAGCAGGAATACGAGCCCGCCGGCGATCGCGGCGGCACGATACGAGGGGCGGTAGCCGAGATCGGTGCTTGCCTTGAGCGTCATGACTTTCCCTCCCTGGTCGGCGGTGGGCACGCGCTCGGGGCGCTGATTCCGAAGTGGCTACACCATGGGTCAGCGCGGCGGGACGGGCAAGGGTGGGATGCGGACTCGGCGTTTCGGGCGCTCTGCCGATCGCCGCGCTCCAATGCACGCCAGCGGCTCGGCGCGCATTCGGTACGACTCGCCGTCGAACGGTGATGCGCCCACGATACCCGGCAGGTAGCCTGGGGAAGGCCAAGATGGAGGAGACACGTGCAATACACGGTTCTGAGCCGCGGCCGCCCGATCGGCGTAACGCAGCTCGGCTTCAGGCGTATTCATCCGCGGCGGCTGTCTGGGTGGTTCCACCCGAACGCGGAGGGCGAACGTCTGATGCCTGCCGTCTCGGCGGTGCTTCCGGCGGTGCGAGCCTTCATGCATCGCGAATTGACGGACGACGAGGGGCGCCCGTTGGTGCGGCCGGAACTCCTCCAATCCACGCTGTTCGGCGACATCGCCGAGGCGCTGCATCGCGTCGGTGCGCTGGACCTCACGCTGCAGCGAGACGACGGCTCCGACGTGCCCACGGAACTCATCGGAATCCAGGACACGGAACAACTTCTGCGACTGGCCGAGGAGACGCTCGACGATGAACCGTACAGCGCCGACGAGACATTCGACGAGGACGTGACCTGGTACGCCGACGACCTCCTGGACCTCAACGTGGAGTTCGAGGCACGGCACATCGTGAGCCCGTTGGACCTGCTCGGGCGCTGGTCGCCTGAAGACGAGGCCACCGAGTTTCCACGGTTTCAGGTCCACGTCGTCCTCGCGGATGCCGGTCCGATCACGTAGAGCGAGCCCGCCGCGCACCGCGTGCCCGGCGACTCGACCGCCGCCCCGCACACCGCGCTCTTCGCCGGGTTCGGACTTCCCCGATAGCTTTCGCGGCGTGACCTCCGCCCGCGACCGCTACTTCGCCTTCCGCCGCACCGTGGCGCACGGGGCGCGCCTCGAACGCCAGACGGTGCGCGCACGCGGGCTCGCCTTCGCCGTGTTCACCACGCCGCCCGTGGGCGACACCCCACCGCTCCTCTGCATCAACGGCGGGCTCGTGGTGGACCACGCCATGCTCTGGCCCGCCCTGTCGCCGCTGGCGCGCGACCGCCAGCTCATTCTGTACGACCAGCGGGGGCGCGGCGCCTCCGAGCCGCCCCCCGACCCCGCCGGGTCCACCATCGACGACGACGCCGGCGACGTCCCCGCGCTCCGCCGCGCGCTCGGCCTGCGCCAGTGGGACGTGCTCGGCCACTCGTGGGGCGGCGGCATCGCCATGCTCGCCGCCGCGCGGGATCCGGCCGGCGTGCGCCGGCTCGTGCTCGCCGATCCGGTGGGGCCCACCAGCGCGTGGATGGCGCCACTGCGCGCCGAAACGATGGCCCGCGCCGGCGCCGCCGACCGCGCCGTGCTCTCGGCGATCACCGACGAGATGCTGGGCGTCCCGGATCCCGAGGTGCATCTGGCGCACCTGCGGGCGTCGTACGAGGCGTGGTTCGTGGACCGCGCGTTCGCGTCCACGTTTCCGATGCCCAGCACCGCGAGCCCCACGGGAGCGGCGGCGCTGGCCCGCCTGCGCCGCGCGGGCTACGACTGGCGCGACCGGGTACGCGCGATCGGCGCGCCCACGCTCGTCGTCCACGGCGACGGCGACCCGCTCGCGCCGTCCGTGGGGCGCGAGGCCGCCGCCGCGATCCCGCGTGCGGCGTTCACGCTCCTTCCCCACAGCGGCCACTTCCCGTTCTGGGAAGCGCCCGCCGAGTTCTTCGCGGCCGTGTCGGAATTCCTGGCGTAGCGAGCGCCGGCGCTCACTCGTTGTTGATCTTGAGCGTCTGTTTGCGCCGGTCGCGGACGATCTGCAGTTCGATGACCTGGTCCGCGCCGTGCCGTTCGAGGGCGCGCCGCAGCGCGCGCACCGAGGTGATGTCGTCGCCCGCCACCTTCACGATGACGTCGGCGCTCCTGAGCCCCGCGTCGGCGGCCGGCGACCCGCTGGGCGCGCTGATCACCATCACGCCGTGGTCCACGCCGAGGTTCAGGTTGCGCGCGAGGTCCACGTTGAGCGTGCTCATCTCGGCGCCGGCCACGGGCGCGCGGTCGGAATCGAAATTGAAGTACGTGACCGGCGCGGTGGTGGCGGCCGCCGGCGCCGGCACCCGCAACGAGAAGTTGGGCGTGGGGACCGGAGGGGCCGGTGCCAGCGCGCCCGCGACGGCCGGCGCCGCGATCGGCGCGTCCGGCAGCCTGGGGGGCCTGGGCGCCGAGAAATCGCCGAGCCGCAGCATGTAGCTCTGCGGCGCTTTGGCCACCACCAGGGCGTACTCGTGCGGCTCGCCGTTGCGCTCCAACCGCACCACGATCTTGCGGTCCGGCTGCAGCAGCCGCGTCATCGAAATGGCCTGCGCGGTCACGTCCTGCCCGTTGAACGCCATCAGCAGGTCGCCGCGTGCGATGCCGGCCCGCTGGGCGGGCGACGCCGGCTCGACCGATTCCACTTCGGGGTAGTCGAGGAAGCGCACGAAGTACTCGCCGTCGTGCACGTCCTCCAGAGGCGCGCCCACGAAGGTGAGCCCGATCCATCCCCTCGGCGCGGCGTCCTGGGCCAGGCGCGGGGACCCCTGCAACTGCGCCATGGCGGAATCGGCCGCGGCGATCCCGATGCGCATGCCCTCGCCCGCCTGCTGCAGGCCGAACGCCACGGCATTGCGCTGGAAGTCGGTCAGTTGGCGAATCATGGCCGACATCTGCTCGGACATCCGCTCGCGCTGCTCCGGGGTGATCGGCTGGCCGAGAAAGATCCGCTGGAGCGAGTCCACCTTGTCCATCAGGCGTACCACGATCACGCGGCTGCTGTCGTCGGCGCACTGGCCGTTGACGCACACGACGTGCGCGCGCGCCCGGGCCGGGGGCGGGGGCGGGGGCGACGACGACTGTTGCGCGCGCGCCGCCAGGGCGCCGAGCGGCGCCAGGGCCAGGGCCAATGCCACGGTGCGTCCGCCACTCTTCATCGCGCTGTGCATCACGTTTCCCATTCCAGGCATCTCAGAAGCTGTTGACGCGCATGCCGGCCGGCAGCGCCGTGTTGAGCTGGCGCAGCGTGGCTTCGCGCTGGCCCAGCGTGGTCAGGTAGTAGTCGTTGATCACCGGATCGTACGGGGCGTCGTTGAGCGCCTGGCGGATGGTCTGCGACACCTGGTCCAGCGCCGCCAACCGCGTGCGCACCGACGACGGGCTCTCGTTGCCCCAGATCGCGGTGTCGTTCTGCGCCAGGAAAGCCGAGGCGTTCTGGTAGACGGCCTGGGCGTGGTCGCGCGCCGCCCGGGCGTTTGCCACCGACCCGAAGGCGACGCTCGGAGAATCGGCGGCTGCGGCCGTGCGCGGCGGAAGTCCGAAGGAGAGTCCGGGCACGGGCGCCGCCCCCGCCGTGACGCGGCCGATCGCCGTGCCGCCGGCCACGAACAGCAGCGCGGCGGCCGCCTGCAGCCAACGGCGCCCGTGCTGGCCGCCGGAGAGGGCGGCGAGCGGCGCCGTGCTGGCGATCTGCCCGTTGGCGCGCAGCGCCGGGCCCAGCGATTCCCATCGGGTGAGCGGCAGTCCGATGCTCGCGCGTTCGCCCGCCGCCAGCCCGACGAGTTCGCCGTAGGCATCGCGTTCGGCGGCGCAGGCCGCGCAGGCGCCGAGATGGGCGAGTTCGGCGGCCGTCGGCTCTTCGTCGGCCAGCGCCGCGAGGCGTTCAGGAGACAGGTGCGACATGTTCCACGTTCCTTCGTTCGGGTGCGTCGACCAGGTGCGCGAGCAGGCTGCGAAGCTTGGCCCGGGCCTTGAACAGCTGCGACTTGGAGCCGCCGGCGGTGATGCCGAGCTCGGTCGCGATTTCTTCGTGCGTATATCCCTCGACGTCGTGCAACAGAAACACCGTCCGGGCGCCCGGCGAGAGCCGGGCTGCCGCCTGTTCGATCGATGCCATGACGAAGCTCCGATCGG
Organism: uncultured Gemmatimonadaceae bacterium; assembly: GCA_963729495.1. GTDB lineage: Bacteria > Gemmatimonadota > Gemmatimonadetes > Gemmatimonadales > Gemmatimonadaceae > JAGWRI01. Next base: position 243,822 of record CAVSOM010000006.1, on the reverse strand, counting down.
TGTCGGGCGTCACCGCCACGGCGTCATCTTCCATTTCAACTTCGATCCTGGCGAGCCGCCGGGTGCGGCGCAGCGCGTTGAGCGTCCGGTTCACCGCGATGCGATGCGCCCAGGTGGCGAACTGCGAATCGCCTCGATACGTGGGCAGCGCGCGAAAGATCTGGATCCAGACCTCCTGCGCGATGTCCTGTGCCGTGTCGTGATCCGGCCCCACCAGGCGGCGTACGACCATGTCGATGCGCGGGGCGTGGCGGGCCCAGAGGGTCCGCATCGCCGCTTCATCGCCCTCGATGGCGCGTCGGATGGTGGCGTACTCGTCACTCATGAGGTCAACGGTTTGGTCAGCCCTTCGTATGAAAAGGGTTTCCTCGATCAAACGCCATTCTGACTGATGATCAAATGTTTCTAGACAGTGCGCCCGGTGACCGCAGCTCCCTCTTGTTCGTTTGAATACGTGCTGACATCTTGGGCGGCCCTCCGACAGGGCCGAGATAGGATGCCGGCACCGCCCGCCCCCGCCCCCGCCCCCACGCCCACCCGTCCGCCCGTCCGCCCGTTCAGGCCGCGCAACCCGCTCCGCCAGCTCCGTCCGACACGTTCCCCATGCCTACCCGCCCAGGAATCCCGTGGTCCTGAACTCGCTGTGCGCCGCCATCGTGATCGCCGCGTCCGGCCATCCCACGCCCTCGCTGGGTGCGGGTAACGGACTGCCGGCCGCTCGGCCCTCCGAGGTCGGAATGTCGGCCGCGCGACTGGCCAAGATCGACGACGTCATCGCCAGCGGCATCCGCGCGGGCGCCTACCCCGGCGCCGCCGTCTTCGTGGGCCGCCAGGGCTACAGCGTGGTGGAGGAAGGATTCGGTCGCCTGACCTGGAGCCGCACGAGCGCGCCCGTGGTGCCCGACCGCACGATCTACGACCTGGCCTCGCTCACCAAGGTGATCGGCACGACCACCGCCATCATGGTGCTGTACGATGAGGGCAAGATCGGGCTCGACGATCCTGTCTCGCGTTACATCTCCGAGTTCTCCGGTGGAGAGAAGGACCGCGTGACGGTGCGCATGCTGCTCGAACACCGATCGGGGCTGCCCGCCGGCCGCGACCTCTGGCGCACCGCCCACTCACCCGAAGAAGCGCGCGAACAGGTGATCGCCACGCATCTCTACAGCCGCCCCGGCGCGGAGTTCGTCTACTCCGACCTCGGCGCCGACATGCTCGGCTTCATCGTCGAACAGGTGAGCGGCGAGACGCTCGACCGGTTCCTGGCCGAGCGCGTGTTCGGCCCGCTGGGCATGCACGACACCGAGTTCCGCCCCGACCCATCGCTCGACGATCGCATTGCGCCCACCGAACCGTGGTCCCGCCGGGGCCACCCGGTGCAGGGCGAGGTGAACGACGAGAACGCCTACGCCCTGGGTGGCGTGGCCGGCCACGCCGGGCTGTTCAGCACGGCGTCGGATCTTGCGATCTTCGCCCAGATGATGCTCAACGGGGGCACGTACAACGGCGTGCGGATCGTGTCGGACAGCACGGTCAAGCTGTTTACCACGCGGGCCCCGGGCGCCGGCACACGTGCTCTGGGCTGGGACACCTGCGAAGGCGAGGGCGGGTGCGGCGACTACCTGAACCAGAACGCGTTCGGGCACACCGGGTTCACCGGCACCTCGATCTGGATCGACCCCGACCGGCAGATGTTCGTGATTCTGCTCACCAACCGCGTCTACGACCCGCGGGTACGGCACAGCTTCAAGGCGATCGCCGACGTGCGGGCCGATCTCGCCGACGCGTCGGTCGCGGCGGTCCAGGACTACGCCGAGGGCCCGACCGTGCTGCCGGCCGCGTGGCGCACGGAGCAGCAGATGGGGTGGAATCGGTCGGTGCGCAAACGCCGGGCCACGCACGCGACGAGCGCCAAGACAACGACCGCCAAGGCGAAGCCGGCCGCCGCCAAGAAGGCCGCCGCCAAGCCGGTTGCCGCCGCGAGCGCACCCAAGGCCAAGACGCGCGGCGAGTAGCGCCCCTTTTCGCCCACGCCTTCCATCCCGCACCGCCATCCGCGATCTTGCGGCGGAACCGTGGGAGCAACGCACATGGCCGAATCAACCGAACCGACCACCCCGGGTGCCGCCGACCAGGCGCCGGCCCCGACCGACGAACAGGTCAAGCTCGCCCTTCGCAAGGTGAAGGATCCGGAGCTGAACCTGAACATCATCGACCTCGGACTGGTCTATGATGTGTCGGTGGTGGACGGGACGGTGGCGGTCGACATGACGCTCACCTCGCCCGGCTGCCCGGCGGGGCCCCAGATCATGGACGACGCGGAGCGCGTGGTGCGCGCCATGCCCGGCGTGGCCGACGTGGTGATGAATCTGGTGTGGGAGCCCTACTGGACGCCGGATCGGATCGAGCCGAGGGTAAGGGCATACATGGGGCTGTAATGGGGCGCAACCAGAAACCGCGCCGGCAAGAACTGCGCGGGCAAGCACAGCGCTAACAACAACCGCGCCGCCAAGAACCGCGCAGGGCCGAAAGCACGGGGAACTCGGTACGGCCTTCGGCCTTCAAACTGCGAACGTGGTGGCCGTTCCAAACCCGCGGTTTGCCGCCCTCCGCCTCCCCGCCTTCTTGGCCGGCGCTGGTCTTGCCGGCGCTTTATTTGCTCGCGCAGTTCTTGCTTGCGCTGCACTTGCCGGCGCCGTTCCAGTTGCGCCGTTTGCCGTTCTCAATCCCTGTACGGCGACTCGTCCGCCGGTCCGGCCCCCGCCGCCCCGCGGTGTGCCCTCAGCGCTCGGACGAATTCGTCGCCCACCGCCTCGCGCTGCCAGCGGCGCAGTTCCGTCACCTCGGCCAGTTCCTCGACCGTCTCGGGTTCCGTCGCGCCACGGCCTCGATGCGGTCCTTGGCGCACAGCACCCCCGGGTCCAGGTCCAGCCGCTGCGCCGCCGCGTCGCGCGCCGTCTTGAGCGCCGAGACCCGCGCGTCGAATTCCGGATCCTTGTCCCACCGCCGCGCCTTGGGAAATCGCGGCAGATCGTCCTCGCTCGACCGCCGCGCCGCGCGCGATCGCCTCGATCAGCTCCTGGCCCTGCCGCTCGGCGATCACGCGGGCATCCCCTTCACCGCCGGTCAGGGCTCTGCCGATCGCCGGGCTGCAGGCGCGAGAGTTCGAGCAAGGGCTCGTTGCCCACCACGCGGAAGGTCGCCCTGTCGAGTTCGGCGGCCACGCCGTCGCGCCAGCGAACCAATTCGCGGAACACCGCCAGTTCGCGGCGCGTCAAGGTCGCGGGCCCCCTTGATGCGCATGAAGGCCGACCCGGTGTCGTCCGGCGTCCAGCGCACGCTCTGCACGACGGCGAATTCCTCCTCGGCCCATGCCAACCGGCCGGCGCGCTCGAGGTCGGTCTTCATGCGGTCGCGCAGGTCGAGCAGGTGCATCGTGTCCTGCGCCGCGTACTCCAGCATTCCCGCGGTGAGCGGCCGCAGCGACCAGTCGGCGCGCTGGTACTTCTTTTCGAGCTTCACCCCGAAGTAGCGTTCGAGCAGCGCGGCCAGCCCGAACGCGCGGATGCCGAGCAGTTGCGCCGCCACCCGCGTGTCGAAGATCCGCACCACGTCCCACCCGTAATCCTGGCGCAGCAGCCGCAGATCGTAGTCGGCGTCGTGGAACACCACCTCCACGTCGGACCGCTCCAGCAGCGCGCCGAGGCCGTCCAGCTGCGGCACGGCCAGCGGATCGACGATGGCCGAGCGGTCGCGCGTGGAGATCTGGAGGAGGTAGATTCGATCCACGAAGCGGTGGAAGCTCGCCCCTTCGGTGTCGATCGCGATCTCGCGCGTCGCGGAGATCTCGCGCAGGAACCGCGCCGTGGTTTCGGGCGTGTCCAGAAACAGCGGAGTGTGGGGCTCGGGTTGCGCCACGCGCGTCCTCGATCGGGGTGAACTGCCGACAATCTAGCGAAGCGCGCCACTGCCCACGTCACTTTCCACCGTCGAGCCGCCGATGTCCGATTCGCTTCCCGAAGCCGTCTTCCACATCTATCCCACCGACTGCGACATGCTCGGCCACATGAACCACGCCAGCATGCTGGAGCTCATGGAGCGGGCCCGCTGGGCGTTGATGGACCACCGGGTGCGCATCGAGGACGTGGTGCGCGAGATCGGTGTTCCCGGTGGTTCGGCACGTGGACATCGGCTACCGCGCCAAGACGCTGCCGGGTGACGACCTGGCGATCACGTCCGGCATTCTCAAGGTCGGCACGACGAGCTACACCGTCCGGCACGAGGCCCGGAAGGTCGCCACCGGCGAGCTGGTGGCCGAGGCCCAGCTCGTGCTCGTCGCCATCGACCGCGCGGGGCGCCCGGTGCCCGTGCCCGCCGTGTGGACGGCGGCCATGCCGCCGTGGCCGCAGCGGGCGTGACCGCCGGCGCCGACCCGCGCCCCGGGTGCCGCCGACCCATACGCCGGCGTTAGATTCCCCGATCCATGTCTGCCAATACGAGTTGGACCGGCGACGATTCCCTGGTCTCCACGGCCGAACGCCGGATCCCGGCCCGGTGGGGAGCCCAGCTGTTCCGGCACCGTGGATGGGTACCGGTGCCGTTCGTTCTCGTGCCGCTGCTCGTGCCGGGCCACTCGACCGTGGCGCAGTGGATTGCGGGGGTCGCGTTGGTGGCGCTGGGGGAAGCGATCCGGCTGGCCGGCGTGGCCGCGGCGGGCACGGTCACGCGCCGGCGTTCGCGCGACGTGGGGCGGCTGGTGACCTACGGCATTTTCGCCTGGACGCGGAACCCGCTGTACATCGGCAACTTCCTCGTCTGGATGGGGTTCGGGGTAGTGTCCGGCGTGTTCTGGTTCCTGCCCGTGGCGCTCGCGCTGTTCGCGGTGGAGTACGCGCTGATCGTGCGCTACGAGGAGGGGGTGCTGGAGTCGATCTTCGGCGCCGACTACCTGGCCTACAAGCGCACCACGCCGCGCTGGCTGCTGCGGCCGCCGCCCCCGCGAGCACACGGCCCACACGAGTGGAGAGCGGCCTGGCGGAGCGAGGCGAGCACGTTCATGGCCTACGGCGTGCTGGCCGCGGCGTTCGTGCTCAAGCAGTGGTGGTACTAGCTACCGCTGCGGGCGGCCCGGGGGATCGCCGCCCTCGAACACCGTCTTGTTCTTCTCGATGAACGACTTGAGCTGCACGGGCACGTCTTCCTCGGGGAAGATCGCGGTCACCGGGCACTCGGGCTCGCAGGCGCCGCAGTCGATGCACTCGTCGGGGTGGATATACAGCTGGTCCGCGCCCTCGTAGATGCAATCCACGGGGCAGACGTCCACGCAGGCGCGGTCCTTGACTCCAATGCAAGCTTCGGTGATCACGTAGGGCATGAGTGCCTCGAGAATGGCTGCGAAGCAGACGCGGTTCGACTAAGATAATCGTTGGCGCCCGAGCGAACAGGGTACGCCGAGGATTCCGCCCGCCCCCCTCCGCCGATGCGGCTCACCGTCAACGGAAACGCCTACGAACTCGCCGTGGCCGGCCACGAGACGCTGCTCGGCCTCCTGCGCGGCCGGCTGGCGCTCACCGGCACCAAGCTGGTGTGCGGGCGCGGCGAGTGCGGCGCGTGCACGGTGCTCCTCGACGGCAAGCCGGCGTACGCGTGCCTCACGCTGGCGCCCGCGTGCGAGGGCGTGGCCGTCACGACCATCGAGGGGATGGGGCGCCCCGATCGGCCCCACGCCCTGCAGGAAGCGTTCATCGCGCACGACGCCCTGCAGTGCGGCTTCTGCACTCCGGGCCAGATCATGGCCGCCGCCGCGCTGCTCGCCGAGAACCCCCGCCCCACCGAGGACGAGGTGCGGCACGGCATGAGCGGCAACCTCTGCCGCTGCGGCACGTACCCCAAGATCGTGCGCGCGGTGCTGGATGCCGCCCGCCGGTTGGAGGGGTCCGGTGGCGCCTAGGAAGCGCGCCGCCGCCGAGCCCCGGCCGGCCGCGGACGCGCTGCCGCCGGCCGCGCACGCGCCGGCCGCCGGCGCGCCGCGCGCCAGGCGGTTCGTGGCCACCAAGGTCGAGATCGAAGGGCGCGAGGAGACGAGGATCGTCGAACTCCCCGATCGCGACCCCGCGCCGTGGCAGGCCGGCGCCGAGCTGCACGTGGTGGGACAGCGCCTGCCGCGCGCGGACGCCCTGGAAAAGGTCACCGGCGCGGCGCGCTTCACGGTGGATCTGCAGCGGCCCGGCATGCTGTTCGCCGCCGTGGTCCGCGCCCCGGTGGCCGCGGGTCGCGTCACCGCCATCGACGCCTCGGCGGCGCTCGCCATGCCGGGCGTGCGCGGCGTGCTCACGCTGGACGACGTGCGCGGCATCCGCACCGACGCCGGCCAGCTCCTGGACGACACGATCCGCTACGCCGGCCAACCGCTGTGCGCCGGTCTGCGCCGACAGCTTCATGGCGGCGCGGGCCGCCGCGGGCGCCGTGCGGGTGTCGGTCGACCCCGCGCCGCACGCCGTGACCGTCGGCGCGGGCGCTCGCCGCCGGCGCCCCGAACGTGCGCCCCAAGGGCAACGTCTCGCCCCGTTCGCCGCGCATCTCGCGCGCGGCGACGTGGCAGCCGGCCTGCGCGACGCCGAGGTCACGATCACGCGCGAGTACCGCACGCCCGGCGGCGCTGCACACGGCGCTCGAGCCGCACGCGGCGGTGGCCGAATGGGAGGGGGGCCGGCTGACGGTGTGGGAATCCACCCAGGGCATCTTCAATACGCGGCGCGACCTGGCGGCGGCGTTCAAGCTCACGCTCACGCAGGTGCGCGTGATGAAGGACTACATGGGCGGGGGATTCGGGGCCAAGAACGGCGTCTCGGCGGCGGCCTGCATCGCCGCCGCGCTGTCGCGCCAGACCGGCCGCCCCGTGCGCTGCGCCTGGGACCGCGAGGGCGAGCAGACCGACGCCGGCCACCGGTCGGCCACCGTCCAGCGGGTGACCCTCGGCGCGCGCCGCGACGGCACGCTGACGGCGATCGTGGTGGACGCGACGATCCCGATGGGCGTGGGCGGATGGGAGGCCGGTCCCGGCCGGATCTACCACGAACTGCATGCCTGCCCCAACGTGCGCACCAGCGAAACATTTGTATACACTAATAGCGGCGCGATGGCCTCGTTCCGCGCCCCGGGGCACACCGAGGGCGCGTTCGGCCTGGAGAGCGCCATGAACGCGCTGGCCCGCGAGCTGCAACTCGATCCGCTCGAACTGCGCCGCCGGAACTACGCGCCCCGCGACCAGGTGCGCGACCGCCCGTACTCCGCCAAGCGGCTCGACGCGTGCTACGCCGAGGGCGCCGCGCGCTTCGGCTGGGCGCACCGCGAGGCGCGGCGCGCCGCCACGCCCGCCGGACGGGTACGCCGCGGGTTCGGGATGGCGGCCTGCACCTGGGGCGCCGGCGGCGGCCCGCCTGCCTACGCCACGGTGCGGCTCAATCGCGACGGCACCGCCGAGGTGCTCACCGGCGCGCAGGACCTGGGCACGGGCTCGCGCACCGTCATGGCCCAGATCGCCGCCGAAACGCTGGGCGCCCGCGCCGCCGACGTGCGCACGATCCTCGGCGACACCGAGCGGCTGCCTTTCGCGTCGAACTCCTGGGGCTCGATCACCACCGCGTCGGTGGGGCCGGCCGTGCGCGCCGCCGCCGAGGAAGCGCGCGACCGGCTGTTCGAGGCCGCCGCGGCGATGCTCGACGCGGGCGCCGGCGAGTTGACGGCGCGGGACGGCGTGATCGGCGTGCGCGGCAGCGAGCGCACGCTCACCTTTGCCGACGTCTGCGGCAAGCTCGGCGACGTGATGATCATGGGACATGGCAGCCGCGGCCCGAACCCCGACGGCACCGCCATCTCGGCGTTCGGCGCGCACTTCGCCGAGGTCGAGGTGGACGTGGAGACCGGCCGGGTGCGCGTAGCGCCGCATCGTCGCCGTGCACGACAGCGGCCGGATCATCAACCCCACGCTCGCCGAGAGTCAACTCGAGGGCGCCGTGCTGCAGGGGCTGGGCTACGCGCTGTTCGAGGAGCGCGTGATGGACGCGCGACTCGGGCTCCAGCTGAACCCCACGATCCACGAGTACCGGATTCCGACCATGGCCGACGTGCCGGCGATCGAGGGATTCTTTCTCGACGAGCCCGACGTGGTGGCCAACCATACCGGGGCCAAGGGGCTGGCCGAGCCGCCGATCATTCCCGTGGCGCCGGCCATCGCGGCGGCCGTGGCCGATGCGATCGGCGCGGAGGTAGAGGAGATCCCGCTCACGCCGTGGCGGGTGCTGGCCGCCCTCCGCCGCTGAGCGGCGACCCGCGGCGCCGCTACCGCCTCCACGCGGGCGGTTGGCCTTCCTTCTTCTTGATCTCCGGGTTCTCGCGGTACAGCGTGGCCGTCCGGCCGATCACCTGCACCACGTCCGCCGAGAGCATCTTGGCGAGATCCTCCGCGATCGCCTTGGGCTTGGCGTCGGCGGTGCGGTTGAGCTGCACCTTCACCAACTCGTGCGTGCGCAGGGCGTCGGCCAGCGACTGGACCAGCGCCGGCGTGGCGCCCTGGTGCCCCAGGTGCACGGTGGCCGCGAGATGGTGCGCTTCGGCGCGCAGCAGGGCGCGCTGTTTGGACGTCAGGGACATGATCGGTGCGGGTGAAGGTCGGCCGCCGCTAGTGTCCGACGATGCGGGTGCCACGCTCGGAAAGTAACGGGTACGGATCGATCGCCTCGCCGTCCCAGTACTTGCCGTCCGGGGGCATGCGCAGGATCTGGAAGTGCAGGTGCGGCTGGTTCTCCGGCGCGTCGCCCGTGGTGCCCACGTAGCCCAGCGTGTCGCCCTTGGTCACCAGATCGCCGGCGCCGAGCCCGGGCCGGTAGCCCTCGAGGTGGGCATAGTAGTATACGAATTGGCCGCTCCGGTCGGCGGTGTACACCGTGATCCCGCCCAACGCGTTGCTCGACAAGCGGAGCACGCGCCCGTCGTCGGCCGCCAGCACCGGGGTGCCGCGTGGCGCCATGATGTCGATGGCGTGGTGCACCCGCCCCCCTTCGCGCGGGGCGTCGAACGAATCCTGAAGCGCGTCCACCGAGGCGCCGGCCACGGGGAGCAGCAGGTCGTGGGCGTACAGGGTGGCATCGGCCGCCGCGGTGGCGAGGGGGTAGCGCGGCACGTTGCTCCGTCCGTCGGGTGCGGCGGCGGGGGCCGCATCGCCCGCGCCGGCGTTGGACGGCCCCGAGACCCGCGCGCCGGCCGCCCCCGAGGGGGCCATGCCCGCAGCGGGGACCACCAGCGGCGCCAGGGTCTGGATGCATCCAGAGGCGCACAGGGCGGCGGCCAGGATCATGAGAATTCGCGGGGGCGTGGACATTGGCCTAGAACGACGCGCCGGCCTCGAGCGGGGCAACGCCGGTCGGCGGCGGTCCGTAGTCCGTGGCCTGTGGTCTGGAGTTGGTGGTCGCTGGGCTGTGGTCGCGCCTCATGAACGCACGCGCTATCTTAGGGTCGCCCCGCCGAAACGCGCAGAAGAGGAGCACATGGCACACCAGGACCGACACATCGACGTGAAGAAGAATCAGGGATGGGGGGCCGCGCTGCTCACCATCCTCGTCATCGCCGCGCTCATCAGCGCCGTGACGTACATCCACAAGACCCAGTACAAGTCGTTCAACGACCTGACCTTCCACGCCAAGGGCGGATCGGACCACTGACCGCGGCCGGCAGCCGCGGCGGACGATGAGCGGCGGGCCCCGAGCCCGCCGCTTTCTCATGTCCACCGGCGCGCGTTACGTCCCTCGGGGTCCGATGCCGCGTTCCATCATCGCCAGCACTTCGCCGAGGATCGCCTGCCCGTGGTCGCGGGCGTACCAGCGGCGGGTCTCGCGGTAGCGGTCGTCTTTGGGCAACGCCTGCCCCGGTCCGAGCACCCACGCCTGCAACTCGGCGGGGCGCGGGCCCCACCATCCCAGTTCCTTGAGGCCCGGATCGAGCAGCATCACCACCGGAATCGAGCGCGACGTGCCGGTGAGATGGGCGTCCATCACGTCAGGATTCGCATCCCGGCCCAGAAGCCGGAGGTCCAGCCCCGGCCCGCGCTCGACCAGCCGCTGCACCACCGGCACGATGTTCACGGCGTCGCCGCACCAGTCCTCGCTCAGCGCCACCAGGTGCCAGGGCCCGCCCAGCCGCACGGCGCGCTCGGCGAACCGATCGGGCACCTGGGCGTGGCGGTAGACGGCCTGCCACAGGTCGGCGTTCTTCTGCGCCGTGGGCAGCCATGCGTCAAAGGTCGGCGCCGATTCCCAGCGCGCCGCGTCCAACTCGAATGTCGTGGAAAGCATGTGGACCTCGTGATCCTTGCTCGGGCGAGCGAACGCCCGCCATCTTCTATTTAGCGACAACGGCAAGCCGCGTCAGCCGGCGCGCCCCCGATTCCATTCAGCATGCGAGTGGCCGTGCATCCGTTCAGCTACCATCGGGCCCTGACCCGCGACGACGCCACCGCCCAACTGGCCCACGCCGGTTCGGCGCCGATGGGCGGCGGCACCGACCTGCTCGTGGCGATCGAGGAGGGGTTGGCGCGGCCGGCCCGCGTGGTGGATCTGCGCGGCATCCGGGAGGCGGACGCGATCGCGGTCCAGGCCGACGGCTCCCTGCGCATCGGCGGCTCGGCCCGCGTGCACGACGTGGCCCGCCACCGCGCCATGCTGGAGCAATGGCCGGTGCTCGCCCAGGCGTGCGAGAGCGTGGGCACCCCCGCGCTGCGCCACATGGGCACGATCGGCGGCAACCTGTGCCAGCGCCCGCGGTGCTGGTACTTCCGGCGCGGCATCTCGTGCTTCAAGAGCGGCGGCGACGCGTGCCCCGCCGAGGAGGGCGAGAATCAGTACCTCGCGATCGTCCCCGCCGGCCCGTGCCATGCCGTGCATCCGAGCGATCCCGCCGTGGCGCTCGCGGCGCTCGACGCGACCATCGAGATCACGGGCGCAGGCGGCACGCGGCCGGTTCCGATCGCCGATTTCTTCGTGGGCCCGGCGGCGTCGGTGGACCGTGAGACCGTGGTGGAGCCCGGCGAATTCGTGAGCGCCGTCGTGGTGGGCGCCGAATCGGCCGGCGGCGTGCAGCACTACCACAAGCTCATGCAGCGCGAGGCATGGGATTTCGCGCTGGTGAGCATCGCCGCGGTGCGCCGCCGCTCGGGCGCCGTGCGGATGGCGATGGGCGGCGTGGCCGGCGCGCCGTGGCGCGTGAACTCCTCCGTGGAGGAAGACGTGGAGTCGGGCGGACTGGACGACGACTCGATCGCCTCGCTGGCGGAACGCGCCCTGTACGACGTGAAGCCGCTGTCGAAGAACGGATACAAGGTGGAGCTGGCGGGCGCGCTCCTGCGCCAGGCGATGCGCGAACTCGCGCCCTGAGCGCTCGCCTCCGTTGCCCGACCTTTTTCCACCGTCCCCCTCCCCTCCCCTCCGCTCCCCTTCCCTCCACTCCATGCCTCCTGAATCGCCGCCGACGGACGCGCATCTGGTGGACGTGCGTTGGGGCCTGGCCTACGCCCTGCATCGGGTGGTGACGGGAATCGGGCGCGATCCCTCGAACCCGATTCTCGTGCGCGACCTGGCCGCCTCGCGCGCCCATGCCGAAGTGCGGCGCAGCGGCGACGTCTACGTGCTGGTGCCGCTCGGGACCGCCGAGACCAGGGTGAACGGCGTGGTGATCTCGGCGCCTCGACCGCTGGCCGAGGGCGACGTGGTGGAGATCGCGTACGCGCGCCTGCGCTTCACGCGCAAGCCGCCGGGCCGCGATGTGGTGCCGGCGCCTGAGCACGCGGCGGTGGACCCCGAGTTTGCGGGGCGGAACACCGAAGTGCGGATCATCGCGTCGCCGGCTGAGCTGCAGCGGCTGCGCCGGAAGCTCATGCGGCCGGTGGAGTTGCACTGGTGGGTGCTCGTCTCCGGCGTGCTCGGCGCGGCGCTGGCGCTCGCCCTGCTGATCCGGCTCGTGATCCACTTGCTGCCCGGATGACCGGAACGGGCGGCAGGCGGCGGGCGGCGGGCGGCAGGCGGCAGGCGGCGGGCGATCCCGCGGCGGAGGGGGCGACGTCACAGATATGATGTTCCAGTGCCCTCGCTTACCCCGGCGTCCATAACCGAGTAATTTTGTCTGCATCGGAACGCCGCTCGGGAAGCGGCGAGATTCGGCGTTGCGGGGGGGCCGCGCGAACTGCGGGCTGGCCGCGACTCAAGGTATTTTGATACAACGGCTTGCGCGTTGCGCCGGCATTGGAGTGCGCATGAGTTCTTCGATCGACTCTCTGGTCAGCAAGGAATATCAGTACGGCTTCGTCACCGACGTCGAGGCGGACACCATTCCGCCCGGATTGAGTGAGGACGTCGTTCGACTGATCGCGCAGAAGAAGCTCGAGCCCGAGTTCATGCTGAACTGGCGGCTCAAGGCGTTCCGGCGTTGGCGGACGATGCAGGAGCCGCACTGGCCGAACGTGCAGTACGAGCCGATCGACTATCAGAAGGCGAGCTACTACTCGGCGCCGAGGTCGGTGAAGCCCAAGCAGTCGTTGGACGAGGTCGATCCGGAGCTGCTCAAGACGTACGAGAAGCTGGGCATTCCGCTCCAGGAGCAGAAGCTGCTGGCCGGCGTGGCGGTGGACGCGATCTTCGATTCGGTGTCGGTGGGCACGACCATGCGCGCGCAGTTGGCGGAGCACGGGATCATCTTCTGCTCGCTGGGCGAGGCGGTTCAGAGCCATCCCGACCTGGTGGAGAAGTACCTGGGCACGGTCGTGCCCTACAGCGACAACTTCTTCGCGGCGCTCAACTCGGCGGTGTTCTCCGACGGGTCGTTCGTGTACGTGCCCAAGGGGGTGCGCTGCCCGATCGAGCTGTCCACGTATTTCCGCATCAACTCGGCCGACACGGGGCAGTTCGAGCGCACGCTGATCGTGGCCGACGAGGGGGCGTACGTGAGCTACCTCGAGGGGTGCACGGCGCCCAAGCGGAGCACCAATCAGTTGCACGCGGCGGTGGTGGAGTTGGTGGCGCTCAAGGGCGCGACGATCAAGTACTCCACCGTGCAGAACTGGTACGCCGGCGACAAGGACGGCGTGGGCGGCATCTACAACTTCGTGACCAAGCGGGGCAAGGCGTTCGAGAACGCCAAGATCTCGTGGACGCAGGTGGAGACCGGCTCGGCCATCACCTGGAAGTATCCGAGCGTGATCCTGCAGGGCGACAACTCGGTGGGCGAGTTCTACTCGGTGGCGGTGGTGAACAACCACCAGCAGGCCGACACCGGGACGAAGATGCTGCACCTGGGCCGGAACACGAAGAGCAACATCGTGTCCAAGGGCATCAGCGCCGGCCACGGGAACAACTCGTACCGCGGCCGCGTGTACGTGGGGCCCAAGGCCGACGGGGCGCGCAACTACACGCAGTGCGATTCGATGCTCGTGGGCAACCAGTGCGGGGCGCACACGTTCCCGTACATCGAAGTGAAGAACAACACTGCGCAGGTGGAGCACGAGGCGAGCACGTCGAAGATCGGCGAGGATCAGATCTTCTACCTCAAGCAGCGCGGGCTGTCGGCGCGAGCAGGCCGTGAGCATGATCGTGAGCGGATTCTGCAAGGAAGTCTTCAAGGAGTTGCCGATGGAGTTCGCGTTGGAAGCGCAACAGCTCCTCGGGATCACGTTGGAAGGAAGTGTCGGGTAGTGTGAGAGTAGGACAGTAGGACCGTAGGACCGTAGGACCGATAACTGCGTGACGTCGTTCCCGTCCTACTGTCCTACCGCCCTACCGTCGTACCGTCGTACCGTCCAACCATTCTTCAGCCAAGATGAACGTCATGCTCGATATTCACGGCCTCCACGCGGCGGTCGGCGGCAAGGAAATCCTCAAGGGCATCGATCTCAGCGTGAGCGCCGGCGAGGTGCACGCGATCATGGGCCCCAACGGCTCGGGCAAGAGCACGCTGGCCCAGGTGCTGGCCGGCAACCCGGCGTACGAGGTGACCGCCGGCACCGTGGCCGTACGAGGGCCGCGACCTGCTCGAGATGCCGCCGGAGGAGCGCGCCCAGGCCGGCATCTTCCTGGCGTTCCAGTACCCGGTGGAGATTCCGGGCGTCTCGAACGCGTACTTCTTCCGCGCCGCGTACAACGAAATGCGCAAGGCGCGGGGCGAGGAGGAGGTCGACCCGCTGGAGTTCGTCGACGTCATGGAGACGAAGCTCAAGCTCGTGGAGATGGATCCGAGCGATGCTGAACCGGTCGGTGAACGCGGGCTTCTCGGGCGGCGAGAAGAAGCGCAACGAGATCCTGCAGATGGCGGTGCTCGAACCCAAGCTGGCGATCCTCGACGAGACCGACTCGGGGCTCGACATCGACGCCCTGCGCATCGTGGCCGACGGCGTGAACAAGCTCAAGCGGCCCGACCACGCGACGATCGTCGTCACCCACTACCAGCGGCTGCTCAATTACATCGTGCCCGACTTCGTGCACGTGCTGGCCAACGGCCGGATCGTGAAGTCCGGGGGCAAGGAGTTGGCGCTCGAGCTCGAAGCCAAGGGCTACGACTGGATCACGAGCGGCACACCGGCGGGAGTGGGCGCGTGACGCACGCCGTGGAGTACGTGGAGCAGTTCCGGAAGTTCGCGGCCAACGGCGGCGCCGGCGCGCCGGAGTGGGTGCGCGCGCTGCGCACGACCGGCGCTCGATCGATTCACGCAGCTCGGCTTCCCGACCACCAGGAACGAGGACTGGCACTTCACGAGCGTGGCGCCGATCGCCGACCGGCACTTCGTGCCCGCTCACCGCGGTGAGCGGCGACGTGCGGCGCACCGACCTCGAACCCTTTCTGTTCCCGGATACCGACGGCTGGCCCATCGCCGTGTTCGTGAACGGCCGTTTCGCGCCCGAACTGTCGCACCTGGAGAAGCTGCCCGACGGCGTACGCGTGCTGCCGCTGGCCCGCGCCTGGGCGCGAGCTCCCCGATCTGGCGCGGCGCGTGGGCACCGTGGCGGCGTACGAGGCGCAGACGTTCACGGCGCTCAACACCGCGTTCCTCAACGACGGCGCCGTGGTGCACGTGGCCGCCGATCGCGTGGTGGAGCAGCCCATTCACCTGCTGTTCGTGACCGACCGGCACGCCGCCAACGGCGTGTCGTATCCGCGCAACCTGATCGTCGCCGAACGGCACGCCAGGGCGACCGTGATCGAGAGCTACGTGGGCCTGGGCGACACCGAGTATTTCACCAACGCGGTCACCGAGGTCGTGATCGAGGCCGGCGCCACGCTCACCCATTCCAAGCTGCAGCGCGAGTCGCCGCGGGCGTTTCACGTGGGCACGATCGAGGCCCGGCAGGGGCGGGACAGCCACTACGTCTCCTTCTCGCTGGCCACGGGCGGCGCGCTGACGCGCACGAACATCGGCACGGTGCTCGACGGCGAGGGGTGCGGGGCCACGCTCAACGGGCTCTACATGCTCGACGGCGCGCAGCACGCGGACCACCAGACCCGCATCGAGCACGCCCGGCCGAACTCGTTCAGCCGCGAGCTGTACAAGGGCGTGCTCGACGGCGAGTCGCACGGCGTGTTCAACGGCAAGGTGTACGTGCACCCTGATGGCCCAGAAGACCGACGGCAAGCAGACCAACAACACGCTGCTGCTGTCGGACCGGGCCCAGATCGACACCAAGCCGCAGCTCGAGATCTTCGCCGACGACGTGAAGTGCACGCACGGCGCCACCGTGGGCCGGCTGGACGAGGCATCGCTGTTCTATCTCAAGAGCCGCGGCATCGGCGGCGAGGAGGCGCGCAAGCTGCTGACCTACGCGTTCGCCGCCGACGTGCTGGAGACGATCGAGAACGGCGCCGTGCGCGACGGTTTGGAGGCGATGACCATGGCCCGGTTCACGGGCGCCCCGTAGCGCCCTCCGCCACCCGACGTGTCATGAGCCTCGATTCGCTGTACCAGGAGATCATCCTCGAACACAACCGCAAGCCGCGGAACTTCCGCGTCCTGCCCGACGCGAATCGCCGGGTCGAAGGCAACAATCCGCTGTGCGGCGACCAGCTCACGCTCTGGCTCCGGCTCGACGGCGACCGCGTGGCCGACGTGAGCTTCCAGGGCATCGGGTGCGCCATCTCCAAGGCCTCGGCCTCCATGATGACCGCCGCCGTGAAGGGCCGGACCGTGGCCGAAGCCGCGGCGCTCGCCGAGCGGATGCACCGGATGCTGACCGGCAAGCTGGACGTCGAGAAGGAGCGGGAGTCGCTGGGGCCGCTGGCCGCGCTGGGCGGCGTGTCGCGCTTTCCGCAGCGGGTGAAGTGCGCCAGCATGGCCTGGCACGCGCTGGATTCGGCGCTCGACGCCGGCAACGCCGAGGCCGTCGTGCCGGGTTCGGCGCCGTGAGCGAGTTCCAGCCGGTGGCCCATCTCGCCGACCTGCCCGAGGGCGGACTCCTGGCCGTGACCAACGCGGCGGGCGAGGCGATCTGCCTGGCCAACGTGAAGGGCCGCATCTCGGCGCTCGTGGACTGTTGCAGCCACGCCGAGTTCCCGCTGTCGGACGGCGTGATCCACGGCGACGGCACCGTGGAGTGCGTGTGGCACGGCGCGCGCTTCGACTGCGCCACCGGGGCCGCGTGCAAGGGGCCGGCCGTGGACGGCGTGGCGACCTACGAGGTGCGCGTGGAAGGCGGCGCGGTGCTGGTGGGCCCCAGACGGCGCGTGGGCGCCGGGGTGGCCGGATGACCACGCTCAGGGCCCTGGCGGCCGCGCAGGCCGCGTTCCGGTCGCGGCGCGCCGATTTCCCGCTGCTCGCGAGGAATCCCGGGCTGCACTATCTGGACTCGGCGGCCACGTCGCAGAAGCCGGCCGTGGTGCTCGACGCCATCCGCGAATACTACGAGACCGACTATGCCAACCCGCATCGCGGGGCGTACGACCTGTCGGCGCGGTCCACCGAGCGGTACGACCGGGCGCGGAAGCGGGTGGCCGCGTTTATCGGCGTGAAGGACGCGGACACGCTGATCTTCACGCGGGGAACCACCGAGTCGCTCAATCTCGTGGCGAGCGCGTGGGGGCGGGCCAACGTGAAGGCCGGCGACGAGATCGTCATCACCGGCATGGAGCACCACGCGAACTTCGTGCCCTGGCAGCAGCTGGCGATCGAGACCGGCGCCGCGTTGCGGATCTGCGACCTCACGGACGATGGGCGGATCGATCTGGCGCAACTGCGGGACCTGGTGGGCGCGAAGACGCGCGTGGTGGCGTTCAGCCACGTTTCGAACGCGCTCGGCACGATCAATCCCGTGCAGGAGATCGCACGGATCGCGCGGAGGGTTGGGGCGCTCGTCGTGTGCGACGGGGCGCAGGCCGCCCCGCATCTGGCGCTCGACGTGGACGCGCTCGACGTGGACTTCTACGCCTTCAGCGGGCACAAGATGCTGGGCCCGATGGGGATCGGCGTGCTCGTGGGGCGCCGGGATCTGCTCGAGGCCATGCCGCCCTATCAGATGGGCGGCGACATGATCGAGTTCGTATATGACGAACGCAGCACCTGGAACGTGCTGCCGCACAAATTCGAGGCGGGCACGCCCAACGTGGCCGGTGCCGTGGGGCTGGCGGCGGCGTGCGAGTACCTGGACGGAATCGGCATGTCGGCGGTCCGGGCGCACGAGCAGGCGCTGCTCGCCGTGGCGCAGCGGCTGCTGGGCGAGATCCCGGGCGTGATGATCTACGGGCCGGCAGCCGTCGCGGACCGGAGCGGGGTGGTGAGCTTCACGCTCGAGGGCGTGCACCCGCACGACCTGGCGACGGTGCTCGATCAGGACGGGGTGTGCGTGCGCGCCGGCCATCACTGCGCGCAGCCGTTGATGCGGCGACTCAAGGTACCGGCGACGGCGCGGGCGAGCGTGTACGTGTACAGCGAGGCGGGGGATGTGGAGGCGATGGCACGGGGAACGAGACGCGCCCAGGCTCTCTTTTGATAGATCGCTCCGCCCGCGTCACGCCCTATGCGGCGTGGTTCCAAGCGCAGATGGTGTGAGTGTTGCAGGAGGTCGCGACCAGTTAGCCCTGGCCGCCGCGTCTCCCGGGCGCCCCCCTCCACGACGGCCAGTCGGCGATCAGCCGCCATTTTGCCGTGATCGAAGGGCAATCGGTTCGCACCCGAGACATCGCGGCCCCTGCCCACGGGTTCGCGCGCTGGACCCTCGGCATCGCGCCGCCAATCGCGGGCAGCGCTCACCGAACCGCCGGCAGCGCGCCCCGGCGAGCGGACAGTGCCTGCCCGGCCCCGCCCGCCGCGCGCGCGCCACCAGAAAGAGCCCCGCCGACAGCCGGCATCGCGCGCCGGGCCGCGGGCAACGCTCCCCCGACCGCGGGCAACGCTCCCCCGACCGCGGGCAACGCGCCCCAGACTGCGGGCAGCGCACCCCCGTCCGCGGGCTACGCACCCCGGATCGCGGACCGCGCGCTTTCGATCGCTCGCACCGCACCCCGAACCGCCGACACCGCACCCCAAACCGCCGACTCCGCGCCCCAAACCGCCGACACCGCGCCCCAAACCGCCGACTCCGCGCCCCAAACCGCAGACCGCGCGCCCGCTTACCTCACCGCATCCGACCCCTCAACACAGATGCACCGCCGTCGCCTTGAGCGCGGCCACCACCCGCCCGCCGGGCGCCAGCCCCAGCTCCTCGGCCGACTGCGTGGTGATCGCCGCCACCAACTCCACCCCGGCGGCCTCGACGGTCACCCGCGTCAGCACCCCCGACGGCACGACCTCCACCACCCGCGCGTCCAGTTGATTGCGCACCGACGACTCCCGCCGATTCGGCGACAGCGCGATCTCGTCGGCGTGGATCACGGCGTGCGCCGAGCCCTCCGGCACGTCGCTCACCGCGTGGAGCACCAGCGCCCCGCTCGTGAACTCCACCACGCGCTCGGCCCCGTTCCCGCGCTCCACGCCGCGCACCCGGCCCGGCACGACGTTCTCGGCGCCGATGAACTCGGCCACGGCCGGCGACGCCGGACGCCGGAATACGTCGTCGGGCGACCCCACCTGCAGCACGCGCCCCTGCTCCAACAGCACGATCCGGTGGCCGAGGCGGCCGGCCTCGTTGAAGTCGTGGGTGACGTGCAGCACCGTCATGCCGCGTTCGGCGTGCAGCGCGCGCACCTGCCGCCGGGCCACCACGCGCGTGCGCGGATCGAGCGCCCCGAACGGCTCGTCGAGCAGCAGGATGTCGGGGCGCGTGGCCAGGGCCCTGGCCAGGGCCACGAGCTGGCGCTCGCCCCCGCTCAACGACTTCACGTCGCGCGCGAGCAGCGCGGTCACCCGGAACCGCTCCGCCATCTCGGCCGCGACCGCGGCGTCGCCGGCGCCGTAGGCCACGTTCTCGGCCACCGACAGATGCGGAAACAGGTACGCGTGCTGATAGACGATGCCGACGCGGCGGCGTTCCGGCGCCACGCGCGTGACGTCGGCGCCGCGCAGCGACACCGTGCCCGCCGTGGTCGGTACGACGCCGGCGATCGTCTCGAGCAGCGTCGTCTTGCCGGCGCCCGCGGACCCGATCACCACGCCGTAGCTGCCCGCGTCGACGGTGAACGACACGTCGCGCAGGGCGAACGCGCCCACGGAGGCGGTCACGCCGTCGAGCCGGATCATCCGCGACGCTCCGGCAGCGCCCCGGGCGCGTGCACGGTGCGCAGCACGACGATCGGCACGACGGCGAGCAGCACGAGCACGGCCGCCACGGGCAGCGCGCCCCCGAGCCCGTAGGCGGTGAACCGCTCGTAGCTGAGCACGCTCGCCACCTTCGGATTGTACGTGAGCACCACGATCGCGCCGAATTCGCTGATCGCGCGCGCCCACATCACGATGCCCGCCGCGGTCAGGCCGCGCGCCGCCAGCGGGAGCGTCACGCGACGCACGGCGCGCCACGGCGTGTCGCCCAGCGTGCGGGCCACGGCTTCGAGCCGGGGGTCCACCCGGTCGAACGCCTCGCGCGCCGCGCTCACCAGCAGCGGCGCCGACACGAACAGCATGGCGCACACGATGCCGGTGCGCGATCCCGTGATCTGGAGGCCGGCGGCGAGCATCGCCCGGCCGACCGGCGTCTGGCGGCCCAACACGAGCAGCAGCGCGATGCCCGCCACCGGGTGCGGCACGACGAGCGGCAGGTCGAGCAGCGCCGCGATCAGGCCGCGCCCCCGGAACCGTTTGCGCGACAGCACGTAGGCCAGCGGCACCCCGCCGGCGGCCCCGAGCAGCGTGGCCAGCGTGGCCGTGACCAAGGTGAGCCAGAGCGACGCGCGCAGTTCGGCGTCGGCGGCCAGCGCGCGGAGGCCCTCCAGCCCCCATCCGCCCACGATGCCGGCCAGCGGCGCGACCAGGAACAGCAGCAGCAGCGACGCGCACGCCGCGGTGACGACGGTGGCGACTCGATTCGCGCCGGCGAAACGCGGGGGAGGCATATGGCGTAAGTATGGCTCCGGCGTGGGCGTTCGCGCTATAATGCAGGACCCTTCCTCCTTCCCCCTCCGCCCCACCATGGCCGATATCGCGATTGACGTGCAGCATGTCGTGAAGCGGTACGAGGAGCACCTCGCGGTCGACGACTTCTCGCTCCAGGTGCCGCGCGGCACGGTGTACGGACTGCTCGGCCCCAACGGGGCCGGAAAGACCACCACCATCCGCATGATCCTCGACATCCTCGAACCCGACGAGGGGTCGATCGCCATCCTCGGCCGGCCGGCGCGCGACATGCAGGTGCTGGACCGCGTGGGCTATCTGCCCGAGGAACGCGGCCTCTACAAGAAGATGCAGGTGCGCCGCGCGCTCCGGTTCCTGGCCGAGCTCAAGGGCGTGGACGCGCGCACCGCCGATCAGCGCATCGATCACTGGCTGGACCGGCTGGAGCTGCGCACCGCCGAGAAGGACTGGGGGCTGGCCAAGATCGACGAGCTGTCGCGCGGCATGCAGCAGAAGGTGCAGTTCATCGGCACGCTGCTGCACGAGCCGGACGTCGTGATTCTGGACGAGCCGTTCAGCGGGCTCGACCCGATCAACGCCCAGGCGCTCAAGGACACGGTGGTCGAACTGCGCGACCACGGCAAGACGGTGATCTTCAGCACGCACATGATGGACAACGCCGAGCGTATATGTGATTCAGTATGCATCATCGCCAAGGGCCGGAAGGTGCTCGACGGCCGGGTGGCCGACGTGAAGGCCGAGCACGGCATCCGGAACGTGGCGCTGGCGCTCGACGGCGGGTCGCGCGACGCGGTGCAGGCGGCGCTGGCCGACCCGGCGCTGGTGTCGAAGTACGACGACCAGAACCAGTACTTCGAGATCGAGCTGGCGCCCCACGCCGACGCGCAGGACCTGCTGCAGCGCTGCGTGCGCGGCGGCGCCCGGCTGAGCCGGTTCGAACTGATCCAACCGTCCCTGCACCAGATCTTCCTCGATCGGGTCGGCGCCACGGGCGTCGAGCCGGGGATGAGCGGCCATGGGTAAAGTCCTCGTCGTCTTCAAACGCGAATACCTGGAGCGCGTGCGCTCCAGGTGGTTCATCGTGGCCACGCTGCTGGGACCGGTGTTCCTGGCCGCGATCACGATCCTGCCCACCGTGCTCGCGGCGCGGACCAAGACGTCGTCCACGCTGGCCAACGTCTTCGTGCTCGACGCCACCGGCACCGACCTCGGCGCCCGCGTCGGCGCGTGCGCTGGCCGCCACGGCGCCCGGCGGACCCGCGCCGCGCGTGGAGACGCTCACCGCCGAGCAGTTGCCGGCCGCCGAGGACCGGCGCCACCCACGCCGTGATGCGATCACGAGGCGCAGGGCTATCTGGTGCTCGACGCCAGCACCATCGCCGGCACGGGTGCCCGCTACGCGGGGCGCAACGCCACGTCGCTCGACCGACGTCCAGAGCATCACGGCGATGGTGCGCCAGAAGCTGCTCGACCTGCGGCTGGAGAAGGAGGGGATCGACCCCGGCCGCGTGGCCACGCTCACGGCGGTGCGGCTCGACATGAAGACCGACAAGATCACCGACAAGGGGATCGAGGCGGGGGGCGGCATGTCGAGCGTGATCTTCGGCTACCTCATCGCGTTCATTCTCTACATGATGATCGCGCTGTACGGGCAGAACATGCTGCGCGGCGTGCTGGAGGAGAAGACGACGCGCGTGGCCGAGGTCATCGTGTCGAGCGTCAAGCCCGACGTGCTGCTCGCCGGCAAGATCCTCGGCGTCGGGCTCGGTGGCGCTCACCCAGGTGTTCGTGTGGGTGGCCGGCGGGGTGGCGATGTACGTGTTCCGCGGGCCGATCTTCGCCAGGTTCGGCGTGCCCGCCGGCGGCCGCCATGAGCGTCCAGATGCCCACCGTGTCGCCGGGCGTCGGCGTGGCGCTCCTGCTGTTCTTCATCCTCGGCTTCATGTTCTACTCGTCGCTGTTCGCGGCGGTGGGCGCCATGGTGAGCAATCAGGAGGACGTGCAGCAGGCGCAATTGCCGGTGATGATGCCGTTGATCGCCGCCATCGTGCTCATGGGCCCGGTGCTGGCCAACCCGGCGAGCACGCTCTCGAAGGTCGTGTCCTGGCTTCCCTTCTCGGCGCCGATCATCATGCCCATGCGCATGGCGCTCATCCCGATCTCGTGGACCGAACTGGGCCTCACGCTGGGCGGGCTCGCCGTGGCGTGCTGGGCCGCCGTCTGGGTGTCGGCGCGGATCTACCGGGTGGGGCTGCTGATGTACGGCAAGCGGCCGACGATCGGCGAACTGATCAAGTGGATCCGGATGGCGTAGGCGGCTACGTGATTCCCGCGTCGCGGGCCAGGCGGGCGCGGACCTTCTCGACGCGCTGGGCCTGGCCCTGCGCCGGGAACCGTTCGTAGAACCCCTCGCGGCGGAACTCCCGCGCGAGGTCGCGCCAGGGGGCGAACGCGCCGGAGAGCGGAGCGGCGAGATCCATGCCCGGCGCGACACCCAGCCGTTCGGCGCCGTTGACGACGTTTTCGCACAGGCGGAGCAGCGCCTTGAGCGTGACGTCGCGGGTCACCATGAAATGCTTGTTGTCGCCCCAGGCGTCGCCGAACGCGCCGCGCGCGGCGCGGAGCACGTCGCGCAGCAGGCCGTACCCGCGCGCCTCGCTCCGGCCGCGACCGTCGGTGATCCACGGCTCCGCCGCCGGGCGGGCGACGAGGCGGTGCACTTCGGAGAACACCTGCGCCTGGTTGATCCAGAGATCGCGCTGCGACCGGCCGCCCAGGAGGTTGATGTGGTAGCGGAGCGGCGAGTCGCCGTCTTCGTAGAGGCGCCGGACCAGGCGCGCGGCGTACTTCTTGAGGTCGTCCGTGCCCCACTCGATCTTCTCGTAGAGGTCGATGAGGTGGCTCTTGTTGATCTTGGTATGGGTGGAGTTGATGACCACGAACATCTCGGTAGCGAACTCCGCCGTCTTGCCGTCGAAGATCACGCAGGGCACGTCGAGGCGGCGGTTGGCGTCTGGTTCGGCGAGATAGAACTGGAGCCCCGCCAGACGGTGCTGGCCGTCGATGATGAGGAAGGGTGCGCGGGGCTCGCCGAGATCTCCCATGCGTTCGTAGCCCGGGAGCGGCTTGAAGGGGAGCGTCTCGGCGGAGAACAGGAGCACCGCGCCCGGGATCACCGGTTGCTCCGCCTCGTTGCGGTAGAAGTCGCGGATCTGCCGGATCTTGCGGCGGCTGAGGTCGCGCTGGAAGGCGTCGGAGCCGCGTTCGATCGTCCGGATGAAGCGTTCGACGTCGTCCGGTTCGCCGCGGCGCTCCTCGCCTCCGATCTGTTCGCCGCGCCCGCCGTAGTACCGGCTGATGAAGCGCACGCGGCGCAGCAGCTCCTCGGCGGGGTAGCTCACGAAGTAGAACTCGGCGTCCTTCTGCCGCATGCGGAGGGCGAGCATCGGGATCTCCTGGGGCCGGAGGGGCCGGCGTCCGGTTCGCGCAGCCGGCCGGTGATTGCCCCGTTGCGCGTGGGTGGGAAAGTATGGGGCCGGACGCCCGGCGGCCGCAACGGGGCCCGTGGCCCTATCTGGATCACCCCCGCCGATCCGCCGGGCGCGTCACCGGCGCGGCCCCGGCCCGTCCCGTGCCGCGATCGTGGCCCGGTAGGCCGGCAGGCCATATAAGAAAAGTACAATAGCCGCGGTCATCCCCGCGGCGTTGGTGATGGCCAGCGACCACCCCACCGCCCCGTCGGCGTGGAACCCGTAGTCGGTGATCGCCGCCACGACGGTCGGGCCCAGCGTGGACGACACCAGGCTCAGCACGAAGAAATACACCGCCGCCCCCTGCGCCCGCATCGACGCCGGCACGATCTCCGCCGCCGCCGCGTTGGCCGCCCCCCACGGGAACGCCGCGAAGAAGTTCACCGGCACCAGCCACGCCACGGCCAGCGCCGCCGTGGGCATGAACGGGTACGCCGTGGCCGAGACGAGCATCCCCGCGGCGCCCACGATCCCCACCCGCAACGGCCCGTCGGTGCGCCCGCTGCGCGCGTACCAGTCGGCCATCCGGCCGCCGGCCAGCACGCCCACTACGCCCACGGTCATCGTCAGCACGCCCTGCACGGCGCCCGCGCGGCTCGCCGTCCACCCGTAGTGGCGGATCATGAAGGTGGCCAGCCAGGCGGCGATCCCGTAGTTCACCATGGCCGACAGCGAGAAGCCGAGGCTGTTGCAGGTGAAGCTCCGCTTGTTGCGCTTGAGATAGGCGAACAGCTCGGCCACGCCGGCGCCGTGCGACCCCGGCTTGCGGGCGGGCTCGCGCACGGTGAGAAAGAGCAGCGCGAGGAGCAGCCCCGGCGCGCCGACCACGAAGAAGACGGTCTGCCAGGGACGCACCGCGCCGACGAGCGGCACGACGACGGTGCCCTGGGCGCCGAGGAACCCGACGACGGCTCCACCGATCACGTACGCCAGCCCCGACCCCACGAAGATTCCCATGGAGTACACGCTCAGCGCCGACCCGAGCCGCTCGGGCGGGAAGTAGTCGGCCAGGAACGAGGTGGCCGTCGGGCTCAGGCTCGCCTCGCCCACGCCCACCCCGATGCGCGCGAGCAGCAGCCGCCCGTAGCCGCCGGCCAGCCCGCAGGCCGCCGTCATCACGCTCCACAGCGCCACCCCCCACCCCATGATCGCCTTCCGGTTGCCGCGGTCGGCCAGCCACCCGATGGGCAGCCCGAGCACCGTGTAGAACACCGAGAACGCCAGCCCCATGAGCAGGCTCATCTGCGTGTCGCTGATGCCGAGGTCGCGCCGGATCGGCACGACGAGCAGGCTGAGGATCATCCGGTCCACGAAGCCGCCGATGTTCGCCAGCGTGAGCACCCCGACCACGTACCACGCGTAGCGGGTAGATGGCGGGCTGCTGGCGGGCACGGCGGACTCCGGTGGCGACATGGATCGGGAACGAGAGGTACGGCCGCGGGCCCGTGGAGGCTCGGCCGCCGGTCCGCGTGGGATCGGCCGCCCGCGGGCTCGCTCAAGCTAGACCGGGATACGGCGGCCACCAAGGGCGGGCGCCGGCAGCGACCGGGCGCGCCCTCGGCCCCTCCCGGCTGCTATCTTGGGGGGTGAGCATGCCCCGACTTCCCGGCGCCCGCTCCGCCGAACGCGGCAGCCGCCGCGGCGCCTCGGTGGCGGCGGGCGGCGCCACCGTCAAGAAACCGCTCGATCCGAAGCGCGCCTGGCGCGAGGCCCGCGAGCTGATCGCCGAGCACCGGCAGTCGCTCGTCATCGGGCTGTCGCTCATGGTGGTGAGCCGGCTGGCGGGGTTCGTGTTGCCGGGCAGTTCGAAGTATCTGATCGACACCGTGATCGGCAAGCACCGGCCCGATCTGCTCATGCCGCTGGCGCTCGCGGTGGCCGGCGCCACGCTGATCCAGGCGGTCACGTCGTTCTCGCTGTCGCAGGTGGTGAGCGTGGCCGGCCAGCGGGCCATCACCGACATGCGCAAGCGGGTGCAGGCGCACGTGCTGCGGCTGCCGGTGTCGTACTTCGACTCGACGAAGACCGGCATCGTGATCTCGCGCGTCATGACCGACGCCGAGGGCGTGCGGAACGTGGTCGGCACGGGGATCATCCAGCTGCTCGGCGGCGTGATGACGGCGACGATCGCCGTGGCGGTGCTGTTCTATCTCAACTGGCGGCTGACCACGGCCACGCTGGCTGGTGTTGCTGGCCTTCGGCGGGATGATGGCCTACGCCTTCCGCACGCTGCGCCCGCTGTTCCGCGAGCGCGGGGCGATCAACGCCGACGTCACGGGCCGGCTGGCCGAATCGATCGGCGGCATCCGGCTGGTCAAGTTGTACGTGTCGGAGCGGCGGGAGCGGAAGCTGTTCGCCGAGGGCGTGCACAAGCTGCTGCGGAACATCGCGCAGACGATCACCGGCACCTCGGCAGTGGGCGCCGGCACGACGGTGATCAGCGGGGTGATCGGGCTGCTGGTGATGGTGATCGCTGGCCGCGACGTGCTCAACGGCCGGATGACGCTGGGCGATCTGTTCATGTACGTGTACCTGGTGGGACTGGTGGCGGCGCCGCTGGTGCAGATCGCGTCCATCGGCACGCAGATCTCCGAGGCGTTCGCGGGGCTCGACCGCATTCGCGAGATCATGAACACGCGCCACCGAGGACGCGGACGACGCGTCGCGCCAGGCGGTGGACGACGTCGTGGGCGACGTGGAGTTCCAGCACGTGTCGTTCGAATACGACGAGGGTGTCCCGGTGCTGCGCGACGTGAGTTTCAAGGCGAGCGCCGGCTCGACCACGGCGCTGGTGGGCTCGAGCGGGTCGGGCAAGAGCACGCTCATCGGCCTCGTGCAGGCGTTCTACCGTCCCAAGGCGGGGCGCATCCTCATCGACGGACGCGATCTCGAGCGGCTGCGGCTGCACGACTACCGCGCGCAGCTGGGCGTCGTGATGCAGGACAACTTCCTGTTCGACGGCACGATCCGCGACAACATCGCGTTCGCCAGGCCGGGCGCCACGGCCGCGGAGATCGAGCGCGTGGGGCGCGTCGCGCACGTGGACGAGTTCGTGAGCCGGTTCGACGCGCAAGTACGACACCGTGGTCGGCGAGCGGGGCGTGAAGCTGTCGGGCGGGCAGCGCCAGCGGGTGGCGATCGCGCGCGCGATCCTGGCCGACCCGCGCATCCTCATTCTCGACGAGGCGACGTCGAGTCTGGACAGCGAGAGCGAGGCGCTGATCCGCGACGGGCTGCGTTCGCTGCGCCGCGGGCGCACGACGTTCGTGATCGCGCACCGGCTGTCCACGATCGAGAGCGCCGACCAGATTCTGGTGCTGGAGCACGGGAGATCGTGGAGCGGGGCAGCCACGCGGAACTGATGGCGCGCAACGGCCGCTACCGGCAGTTGCACGACCGGCAGCACGGGCTGGAGACCGACCAGTACATCAATCCGGGCGAGGATTTCCTGCCCGCGTCGCCGTCGCCCCGCGAGGCCATAAAGCGTGGGCCCCAAACGGCCGGCTAGCGCCCCGCCGTGGCCCGTTTGACGAGCCCATTCAGTATTCGTTAACACCGATTTTGCCGCCGGAATGCGTCAACGCGCCCTCGCCAATCCGCGTACGGATGACTAGAGCGCGGTGCGTGTGCGCACCGGCCGTGAACGCCACCCCAGACTCCCCATGAAAACGCCCTCTGCATCGCCGCTGCTGGCCCTGGCGGCCGCTTTCTCTACCGCATCCGCCCAGGGTGGATCGGTGGACATCATCCGCGGCCGCGTGACCGGCCCCGACGGGAAGCCGCTGGCCAACGTAGACGTGGCCGTCCAGTCGCTGACCGACGAGACGACGCGATCGGCGCCGGACCGGCAATGACGGCCGGTTCACCGTGCTGTTCGCCGGCGGCGACGGCGACTATATGGTGACGTTCACGGCGATCGGGATGGTGCCGCTGAGCTTCGAGGTGCAGAAGGTGAACGACGACGACGCCGTGATCCTCGCCAACGGCAAGATGGAGTCGGCGCCGACACAGCTCGACGCGGTGCGGGTGACCGCCCGGGCGCGACCGACCGTGGGCGACGAGAACCGCCCCGACATCGGCGGCGTGGAGCAGCAGTTGAATTCGCAGGGCATTCCGGTGGGGGCGCTGGGCGACCTCTCCCAGATGGCCGCCTTCCTGCCCGGCGTGACGGCGATGGCCAACGCCGACGGCACGATGGGCTTCTCCGTGCTCGGCCTCGGTTCCGACCAGAACAACATCAGCCTCAACGGCCTGACCTTCGGCGGCACGCTGCCGCGCGACGTGCAGGTCAACGCGCGGCTGGCCACCACCACCTTCGACCCGTCGCGCGGCGGATTCAGCGGCGGCCAGATCAGCGCCCGCACGTTCAGCGGGTCCAACTACGTCAGCCGCAACTTCCACCTCACCTTCGACAACCCCAATCTGCAGTGGGCCAATCCCGTCTCGCAGTCCCTGGGCCAGGAGTACAACGACATCATCGGCAGCGGTTCGATGAGCGGTCCGCTCATCTGGAACAAGCTGTTCTACAACACCTCGTTCCAATTCGGCCGCCAGAGCAGCAACCTGCAGAGCCTGCTCAATACCGACGAGTCGGGACTGCAGAGCGTCGGCATTTCGCAGGACTCGGTGAATCAGCTGCTGACCTTCATGCAGCAGGCGGGCATTCCGGCCACGGGCAGCGGCGTGCCCACCGAGTCACCTGACCAACTCCGCCGGCCTGTTCGCGCAGATGAGCTTCTCGCCCTCGGGCACCGATACGTGGGGCATGTTGTTCAACGGCTCGTGGAGCCAGTCGGGGGCGGCCTCGGTCGGCACCTCATCCGTCCCGGCGCGCGGCGGGCAGTCGACGCGCAGCCAGGGCACGCTGCAGTTCACCCACGCCGGCTACTTCGGGTACGGCTTCCTCGACGAGACGAGCCTCTCGCTCGCCGCCACGGCGTCGGACGCCACGGCCTACCTGCTGCTGCCGGCCGCGAACGTGCTCGTGACCTCCGACTTTCCCAACGGCACGTCGGGCGTCTCGACGCTCCAGTTCGGCGGCAACTCCAGCTACCCGAGTAGTTCCACCAACTACTCGTGGGAGTTCTCCAACGCCACGTCGTGGTTCAGCGACGACAACACGCACCGGCTCAAGCTCACCGAGGACGTCCAGCTCAGCCGCTACATCCAGAACCAGAACGCGAACTCGCGGGGCACCTTCACCTTCAATTCGCTGGCCGATCTCGAGGCGGGCGATCCGGCGTCGTTCACGCGCCGGCTGGCGCCGGCGTACAAGAGCGGCGATGTGGGCACGTACGCCGTGTCGCTGGGCGACGCCTGGCGGCCCACGAACGCGTTGCAGGTGCAGTACGGGTTCCGCGCCGAGGGCAGCCAGTTCAGCACCACCCCGGAGTACAACCCGCTCCTCCAGAGCACACTGGGCCTGAGCAACACCGTGGTGCCCAACGACATCACGATCAGTCCGCGGCTCGGCTTCAGTTGGAACGTGGGCGAGTTGCCGCAGATCGAGGGATTCCGCGGCGCGTACCATCCGCCCCTCTACGTGATCACGGGGGGGGTCGGCGAATTCCGCAACAATCCCACCGCCACGCTGATCTCGAACGCCGTGGACGAGACGGGGCTGCCCAACGCCGCCCAGCAGATCACCTGCGTCGGGGCCGCGGCGCCCACGCCGAACTGGGCCCAGTACGCCCAGAACCCGGCGTCCATCCCGAGCACGTGCGCCGGCGGGGCCTCGGGCGTCTTCGCCAACTCCGCCCCGAACGTGGCCCTGTTCAGCCCCAGCTACAAGACCCAGCGCAGCTGGCGCGGCAACATCGGCATCCGCGGGCTGCTCACCTCGCTGTTCACGGGCAGCCTGACCTATACGTATTCCATCAACGACGACCAGCACGGCTCGCTCAACGCCAACTTCGCCGGCGTGCCGCAGTTCACGCTGGCCAACGAGGACAACCGCCCGGTGTACGTGCCGGTCTCGGCCATCGTGCCGTCCACCGGCGCCATCGCGAGCGGCGCCAACGCCATCACGTCGAACTTCTCGCAGGTCTCCGAAGCGGTGTCCGACCTCCGGTCCTACACGCAGGAAATGCAGTTCGGCGTCGCGCCGCGCGCGTTCAATTCCGTGTTCAACTGGAACATGACGTACGTGTACCGGGATACCAAACAGCTCGAGCGCGGGTTCGGCGACTACACCGCCGGCGATCCGCTCACGCTCTTCTGGGGCAACACCGGCCCGCAGCACCAGTTCAACCTCAATACCTCACTCACGATCGGCGGCGCCGTCAGCGTGTCGACGTTCGTGCGCCTCAGCTCCGGCAATCGGTTCACGCCCAGCGTGTCGGGCGACATCAACGGCGACGGCTCGGCGAACGATCGGGCGTTCGTGTTCAATCCGGCCACCGTGGCCGACACCGGCCTGCGGAACGGCATGCAGACGCTGCTCAACACCCTGTCCGGCAGCACCCGGCAGTGCCTCGCGTCCCAGCTCGGTGAGATCGCGGGCCGCAACAGCTGCGCCGGGCCGTGGGCGCTGCAGATGAGCGCCCTCAACATCACGCTCATCTCGAGCCACGTGGGCCTGCCGTCGCGGATGACGGTGGCCATCGACGTCACCAACCCGCTCACCGGCGTCGACGCGCTGGTGCACGGCGGCAACAACCTGTCCGGCTGGGGTCAGCAGCCGGTGGTCGATCCGAATCTGCTCTACGTGCGGGGCTTCAACACGGCCACCAACGAGTTCATCTACCAGGTCAACCCGCGATTCGGCAACGCCTCGGCGGCGCAGATCGCCACCTGGGCGCCGTTCACCGCCACGCTGGACGTCAAGCTCGCCGTGGGCCCTGACCGGAACATCCAGCAGTTGGAGCAACTGCTGCGCGGCGGCGGGCGCGGCGGGGCCGGCGGGCGCGGCGGCGGGTTCGGCGGGCGCGGCGGCGGCGGCGCCGCGACCGGACGGCCCAGCGAGGCCCAGATCAAGGCGCGCTACGTGCGCGGCTATCCGAACCCCATGGACCAGCTGCTGCGCCAGAAGGACTCGCTCCACCTGAGCGACGCCCAGACCGACAGCCTCATCCGGATGAACAAGCAGTTCACGGCCTCGGTGGATTCGATCTGGACGCCGATCTCCAAGTATCTGGCCGGGCTGCCGGCGGACTTCGACCTCGACGAGGCGTTCAGCCACGTGAGCACGGGGCAGAACGCCACGATCGATCTGCTCGTGTCGTACGCGCCGCGGGTGAAGGGGCTGTTGACGCAGGAGCAGTTCGTGAAGCTGCCCACCGTGCTCGCCGCGTTCCTGGATCCGCAGACGCTGCGCGAGATGCGGCCGGGCGCCTCATTCGGGTTCGGCGGCCCGGGCGGAGCCGGCGGGCTCGGCGGCGGGGGGGGCGGGGGCGGGCGCGGGGGCGGGCGCGGGGGCTGAGCCCGCGCCGTCTCACCCGCAGTGTTCGTCGAACGCCGCCATCAGATCCTGCGCGATCTCGCCCGCCGGCCGCCCCTCGATCTGCCACCGCTCGAGCATGAACACCAGCTTGCCGTCCTTGAGCAGGGCGATCTGCGGCGACGACGGCGGATAGCCGGTGAAGTAGCTCCGGGCGCGGGCCGTGGCCTCGGCGTCCTGGCCGGCGAACACGGTCGTCAGGTGGGCCGGCTTCACCGCGTGGGTGATGGCCAGCGCGGCTGCGGGCCGCGCGTTGCGGGCCGAGCATCCACACACCGAATTCACCACCACGAGCGTCGTGCCCGCGGCGTCCTTGAGCGCGCCGTCCACCTCGTCGGGGGTGCGCAGCTCGCGGAAGCCGATCCCGGTGAGTTCGGCGCGCATCGGCGCGACCAGCGGTTCGGGATACATCGTGGGGGCCGTGCGAAGATTCAGACTCATGATGCCACTCCGTCAGTTCTCGTCGCGTACCAGGGCGAGGATCGCCTGCTGCGGCACGACGAGGTATCGGTCGCTCTCGAACGTGATCTCCACCGCCGCCTTGCGGAAGAAGAGCGCGTAGTCGCCCTCCCGGGCCTGCATCGGCACGAACCGGGTCTCGCGCATCGGCGCCCGCCACGGCTCGTCGGACCCGGCATCGGGACTCGGCAGGGGCAGCCCGGGCCCGGTGGCCACGATCGTGCCCCCCTGAACCGCCTGGTTGTCCACCGCGGTGGGTGGGAGATACAGCCCGACGTTCGTTCGCTCCTCGCCGTCTTCGAGCTTGACCAGCACCCGGTCGCCGACGACGATGAGTTCCTTGTCCTTGCGGCGCATGGGGGGAATATAATGCCCCGGCCGCGACTCACGGCGAGCGGCCCGATCGGCGCCGCGCCCATTCGCCAGGCGGCGGCACGGGCACGCCCGGGGCGCGCCGCTACGGTCCGGCGGCGCGCTCGCGCTCGTGCTTCTCGTGCAGTTCGGCGGCGACGATGGTCCGGCGCACGAGCGACACGATGACGGCCAGCAGCGCCGCCCAGATGCAGACCACCAGCTCCCGCGTCCAGAAGGCATTCAGCATCATGCCGGGCCAGTCGTCGAATCCGGCGCGCGCCGTGCCGGTGGGCTCGCGGTGGGCCCAGATGAGCAACAGGCTCGTGGCCATCTCGCCGGCCACCAGCGCCGCGGCAAAGGCGGGAGCCCGCCAGAGCCACTTCTTGAGCGGATAGTTGGACAGGTGGGCGGTCGTCATGGCGCACACGAACGCCACGCCCAGGGCGAAGGTTCCGCCGAAGTACAGCCAGCTCGACGAGCCGTGCGTGAGCGTGAGCGACCGGTACAGGCGGAGCACGACCCCGGTGACGAGACCCATCTCCACGAGGTTGAAGGACAGCCGTCGAAAGGCCTTGGGCTCCTCCAACCGGAGTTCGATGGTGTGGCGCGGGAAGAAAGTTGCCATGAGCGCTCGCGTTCCTCGTCTTGGACACTCGCCGAGGAGAAAAGGATCGGCGCGGGAGCCGCCCGCGCCCTCAACCTACGGGATCCGTTCCAATCCGTGAACCGGCGTCGGCCGTGCGTCGTCGAACGGCCGCCCCTGGATGACCGCCGTCACCGACGCTTCGAGGCGTTCAAAGCTGAACGGTTTGGCCAGCATCGGCTGCCGCACGCTCACCCGGCCGCTGGCCGTGACCACGTCGCCCGTGATGAACACGGTGCGCTGGGCCAGCCCCGGGCGTTCCAGCTTGAGCCAGTTGTGGAACGCGAACCCGTCCATGCCCGGCATCCGGATGTCGCACACCACGGCGTCCACGCTGGTGTCCCGCATGATCTCCAGCGCCTGTTCGGCGTTCGGCGCCGTGATCACCGTGAACCCCCTCGTCCGCGCGTAGGCGAGGACGCTGCTGCAGATGGCCGGCTCGTCGTCCACGAACAGCAGCCGGATGCCGGCGATCGGCGACCGCAGCACGAGCGGCGGCTCCGGCGCCACCCCCTCGGCCACCGCGCCGGCGGCGGCGGCGGGCAGGGACACGCGGAACGTCGTGCCGCGCGGCGACGTGTCGACGAGCTCGATGCGCCCCTTGTGCTCGGTCACGATCCCGTAGCTCACGCTGAGTCCGAGCCCGGTGCCCTCGCCCTCCTTCTTCGTCGTGAAGAACGGTTCGAACACCCGAGCTTGCACGTCGGCGGCGATGCCCCCGCCCGTGTCGGTCACCTCGAGCACGACCTCGCCCCCGGCCAGGCGCGTGGTGACGGTGAGCGTGCCGCCGCCGGGCGCCATGGCCTGCGTGGCGTTGGTGATCAAGTTCAGGCACACCTGCTGCAGCTGCCGCGCGTCGCCGATCACCGCCGGCAGACCGCTCCCCAGCGACTGCTGCACGATGACGCGATTGGACGACAGCTGGTAGGCGCGCATGCGCAGCGTGCGGGCGACCACGAGGTTCAGGTCGAGCGGCTCGTGCCGCGGCTCGCTGTGCCGCGCGAAGGCCAGGAGGTCCTTCACCACGTGGCTGGCGCGCGTCGTTTCGGCGCGAATCACCTCCACGTGCTCCCGGAACGCGCCGTCCAGCTGCGGGTCGCGCAGCAGGAGCTGCGCGTAGGCGCTGATGCTGCTCAACGGATTGTTCACCTCGTGCGCCACGCCGGCCACCAGTTCGCCCACCGCCGCCAACCGGTCGGACTGCATGAGCCGCACGCGCATGTCGCGCTCGGCGGTCACGTCGCGCGCCACGACGAGCACGCTGGGCGGGTCGGCTTCGGGCAGCAAGCTGGCGGCGAGCGACACGACGTGCGCGTGCTCGGTTCCGGCGCGCCGGAAGGTCATCTCCAGCCGCGCCGGCCGCCCGGCGAACGTCGTGGCCAGGGCCTCCTCCAGTTGCGGGCGATCCGGCTCGGCCACCAGCTCGCTCAACCGCCGGCCCACCATGCGCACGGTATCCATGCCGATGATCTGCGCCGCCGCCTCGTTGGCCTCGCGGATCCGCCCGCTCGCGAGCACGGTGAACACGGCGTCGGGCGCCGAGCGGAAGAGCGTGCGGAAGCGCCACTCGGCGCGCCGCAGCGTCTCCACCAGCTCGGCGTTCTCCAGCGCCACGTTGAGCAGGTCGGTCATGGCGTTGACCCGCGACAGCGTGGTCTCGCCGAAGGGGTCTGGCTTGCGGCGGGCCAGCACCACGGCGCCCACCCGCTCGCCCCGCCGCGCGATGGGCAGCACGGCCACGCTGCGCAGGGTGTCGGCCATCGACGGATGCACCGCCGCCGGCGCCGTGGGCCCACCCCCCGCCATCCGGCCGCCGCTCGCCCACTGACGGCCGCTGCGAATGACCTCCCCCATCGTCGACTCGGACGCCGGCACCGATCCGCCGGCGAGTTCCACCAGATCGCCGCGCGCGATGGGAATGCGCACGTTCCCGTCCTCGCCGATCAATCCGATCGCCGCCCCGTCGGCCTGCGCGATGTCGCTCGCCGCGTCGGCGAACCGTTCGAGCACCCGCCGCGGGTTGAGTTCCAGCGAGATCTGCTGGCCCAGACGCCACATGCGCTGGAGCACGCGTTGCGCGTCTTCCAGTTCGGCCGTGCGCACGGCGACGCTCGCTTCGAGCGTGGTAGCGAGCATGCGTTCCGCCATCACGCTCCGTTCCAGCGCCTCCGCGGCGCGGTGCTGCGCCGCCGCCGCCGCGCGCGCGTACAGCGGCAGGAGGGCGTTGAGGGTGGCCACGAGGATCGCCTTTTCCGTGCCGCCCATGACGGACAGCGACGCGGCGAATCCCGACGCCGGCGCCAGATAGCCGATGCATTCGGCCGCCACCAGCAGCGCCGCGGCGGCGGCCATGCCCGCGAACAGCGCGCGCGGCAGGCGCCGCGTGCGCGACGCCACGCTGGCGGCGGCCAGCGCGAACACGGCCAGCGAGGCCACGAACGTGCCGTTCAGCAACCCCTCGACGGGGCGCCACGACGTGGCGAGGAGCGCCCCCAGCGTGGCCACACAGGCCAACTGCGAGAGGGCGATCAGCAGATCGGTATGACGAGACAGGGGCGACCAGCGGCTCATGCAGCCCCGCGCAACGGGAAACGAACGCTCCGGACCGGACCCGGCATCAGGTCAGGAATTCGTGCAGCAACGATCTCGTCGCTGAACGCCACCAGCCGGCTCCACCGCTCGTCGGCGGCGGGGTCGGCCGGCGGGTCGGCGGCGTACCATTCGAACACGACCCGCGTGCGGTCGTGGGCCGGCGGCAGCACGACGTTCGTCTGCATCTGCCTCCTGCAGACGTTGTGGAACTCCCGCAGTCCGTCGGCGCCGCGCACGATGACGATGGAGTCGTTGCCGACTTCGGCCGTGACGTAATCGCCGAGGGCGGCCAGCCGTTCCGTGCGGCCGACGAGCTGCCCACTGTGGGCGAACACGCGCTCGCGCTCCAGCTCGAGGTACACCGGATCGTTGTACGGCCGCGCGGGAACGGTCGCGGCCCTGGCGATGTCGGGGTCGAACGGAAACACGAGGGGCACGGGGATCCTCAGGTCATCGAATCACGTGGAACAGCCGCCCCCACCGGATGTCGGTGACGAACGACAGCGGGCGGTCGCTGGTCTGGCCGTCGCAATCGTTGAGCCCGCCGGGGCTGGGGCGGTAGGAGTAGTACACGAACATCGGGCGGCCGCGGATGTTGGCCCGCGGCACGACCCCCCAGTACCGGCTGTCCTTGGAGCAGTAGCGGTTGTCGCCCATCATGAAATAGTCGCCCGGGGGCACGAGGAGCGGCCCCCAGTCGTCGTGCGTCGGCGCGGCGGGCGCCGAGCCGAAGCGCGTGTTCTCGAGCGCGATCCGCTTCTGCCAGTCGAACAGCGGCGTCGTCTCATCGGGCGTCGACTGG
Source organism: uncultured Gemmatimonadaceae bacterium (assembly GCA_963729495.1). Taxonomy (GTDB): domain Bacteria; phylum Gemmatimonadota; class Gemmatimonadetes; order Gemmatimonadales; family Gemmatimonadaceae; genus JAGWRI01. The sequence continues at coordinate 207,477 of CAVSOM010000006.1, read as the reverse complement.
GCGGGATCGCCGGCGTAGCCGCCGGCGCCGAACCCCTGCCGCTGCGCGATACCGTCCACGTACACCACGCCCCGGCGCATGTAGATCGTGTCGCCGGGCATGCCGATGAGCCGCTTCACGAGGATCGGCGCGGGGTCGTTCCCTCGCGCCGCCTCGTCGGCCTGGTACGGCGACACGAACACCACCACGTCGCCGCGGTGGGGGTCGGAGTAGCCCGGCAGGTGCACGTTGCTGAACGGCAGCGCGGGGCCATAGACCACCTTGTTCACGAACAGCCAGTCGCCCACGAGCAGCGTCGGGATCATGCTCCCCGAGGGGATCTTGTACGCCTCGACGAGAAAGGTGCGGATCACCAGGTAGATGATCAGCGCGCCGCCCAGCGCCTTGACGTTCTCCCACAGCCGGTGGAGCGCCCCACTCCCCGATCGCGCCTTGCGGCCGCGATTCCCGCGCGCCGCGGCGACGACGTTGGGCGCCGGGGCGGCACGGGACGGCTTCGCGGATTTCGATGACTTGGCCACGCGGGACTGGGCGAGAGTGGAAAGGGACGGCCCGGGAGCCGGCGCTCGGCGCCGTGCCACCCGGGGCGGGCGATGCGCCGGTCACGAGGGGAATCTACGACACCCCGCGCCGCGGAACAGGTGAGGGGCGTGGCCCCTGCGGGGGCGGGGGCGGGGGCGGGGGCGGGCGCGTCGTGGTGTTCCACGCCCCGAGCCAGCCGGCGTCCCCCATTGGAGGGCGGACACAACAAAGGGCGCGCCGGAAGCGCGCCCTCGCTGTGTCGAACGGGAACCCTCTACTTGACGTGCTTGTTGACGAGCTTGGTCATCTCGAACATCGAGACCTTGCCCTTGCCGCCAAACACTGCCTTGAGGTTCGCGTCGGCGTTGATCATGCGACGCTCCTTGGCGTCCTGCAGGCCGTTCCGCTTGATGTAGCCCCAGAGCTTCTTGGTCAGCTCGGTGCGCGGGAGCGGAGCCGAACCGACGACCGTGGCGAGCACCGCATCCGGCTGCACGGGCCTCATGAACGCGGCGTTGGGTTTGCGCTTCGCCTTCTTCTTGGGCGCGGCCTTTTTCACGGACTTCTTCCCCGCCTTTCTGGTCGCCTTCTTCGCGCTCTTCTTCGCGCCCTTCTTCGCCTTTTTTGCAGCCATGTGGGCTCTCCTGGAATGGTGAAACGGAGGGTGCTCTCAGAGGGAACCACTGTCCGTCGCGCCGTAAGGTAAAACACTCCGTACGGGACGCAATAGGAATCTTGCCACGTTTCCCCTCTGACGCGAGCCGGCTTCCCCTCGGGGAATCACCCCGCGCCGGGCGCGCCGCGCAGGTGCGCCACCAGCCAATCGGCGATCGCGCCCAACACCGCCGGCCGCACCACCCGGGAGGACAGCGCCCCGTACCGCGCCGGATCCCCCGCGGAATCGGCCACGAAGAGGTGGTCGGTGGCGGGGAACGCCCGCACCGTCACGTCGCGATCGCCCCCCGCGCGGAACGCCGCGGCGAGCGTGTCGGCCTGCTCCGGCGTCACCTGCTGGTCCGTCTCCCCCTGCAGGATGAGCACCGGCACCCGCACCTTCCGCGCCGTGGCCAGCGGGTCGTAGTCCATGAAGAACCGCAGCCACGCGCTCCTGGCCGCCAATTCCTCGGTGGCCTTCGCGCTCTCGGCCAGCGCCGCCTTTCGCTGGTCCGGCGTGAGGGCCTTGGCGTTGGCCACCGCGTTGCGCTGCTGGAACGCGAGAATCCGGCGCCCCGTGTATGCCGGCCCCGCCAGGAGCACGATCCCCCTGAGCCGCGGATCGGTGGCCGCCACCATCGGCGCGATCATGCCGCCCTCGCTGTGGCCCACCAGCCCCAGCCGTGCACCGTCGATCTCCGGCCGCGTGCGCAGGTACGCCAGCCCCGCGCGGATGTCGTTGGCGTAGTCGGCCGACGTGGCGGTGGACGGCCCCGCGCTCGAGCCGTTCATGCCGCGATCGTCCAGCCGCAGCGTGGCGATTCCCCGCCGCGCCAGCGTATCGGCCACCTGCCAGAACGGGCGGTAGCCGTCCACGATCGAGATGCGTTCGTCCCGGTCCTGCGTGCCCGAGCCCGTGATCGTGACCACGGCCGGCACGCGCCCCCGCCGCGCCAACGGCAGCGTGAGGGTGCCGGTGAACGCCAGCCCTTCCGGCGTGTGCACGGTCACGTCCTCCGCCGTGTACGGCGCCCCCGGCGGCGCGCCGTAGTCGATCTTCCGCGTCACCAGCGGGTGGGCGCCGGCCTCGCGCACCACCGTCACGCCCTGCTGCGGAATGACGGCGCCGAGCAGCGCGCCGTCGGGGCCCACCGCCGCCCGCATCGTGGCCGCGCCGATGCCGATGGTGGCCGAGTCGTTCCCCAGGCGGGTCACCACCGCCGGAATCGTCCGGCCGCCCGACACCATGAACAGCGGCACGGTGTCCACGGCCCCGCCCATGGCGCGCGCCCGGCGCAGCACCTGCTCCACCATGGCGAACGACGGGTTGATGTACGGCAGCGCGCCGGGCGTGGTGGCCAGCGCCTCGACCCGGGACACGTTGCCCGAGATGGTGACGCGCACGGAATCGCCCACGAACGCGATCTCCGCGCTCTGGTAGGGCACCGTGTCGCCGCTGGCCAGACGGTAGAAGGCGTTGGTCATGGCCGGCACGCTGCCGCCCGGCGCCAGGGCGAGCGAGTACCGCCAGCGCGCGCCGGTCGACTTGTCGATCATGTCGACCTCCAGCCGCGTGGGGGTGCGCTCCACGACCTCGCTGGTGAGCGTGTCGCGCCCCAGCGCCATGCGGAACGTGTATTGATCGGCGCCCTGGGCGCCGGCGGATGCGCCGGCCGCCAGGCAGAGGGCGGCGACGACGACGAGCGATGCGCGGTTCACGATTGTTCCTCTCTCCAGGCGAAGTAGGAGTAGACCACGGACCCCAGCGAGGCGCCGACGATGGCGCCCATCATCACCACGAACCCGGCGCGTGCCGGCAGGAGCACGGTCAGGACGGTGAGCAGTCCGGCGGCCGTCATGAGATACCCGCCCACGCGGTGCGTCTTGGTCCACACCGTGTCGCTGGATAGCGTCCAGGGCGTGCGGATGCCGAACCACCAGTTCGAGCGCGCCCGGGGCAGGACGTTGCCGAGGAGCAGGATCATGCCCCCGACCACCAGCGGCATGACGCGGTCGATCCGGATCGGCCAGCCGAGCGCCGAGCCGACCGCGGCGACGTGGACCGCCACGAGCAGCGTGACCACCGCGTTCACCATCAGGTCGTAGGTGCCCTGGAACTTGGCGTAGTTGGCGCGGCGCGGATCGATCAGCGGCAGGCCGCGCATGAACCCCCAGATGCCGAGCGCGATGGCGGGCAGGAGGAACGCGCCCATGAACCGGCCGCCGTAGCCATTGGGCTGCCCGTTGAGCCCCCAGTGCACGGGGATCCGGTCGGGGAGGTGGGGATACGCCAGCAGCGAGAACGCGAACGCCGCGGCGACGAGCGCCGCCGGATACCACCTACGCATGCTTCCTCCCCGGACGGATCCAGTCGAGCAGTTGTTCGATGACGTCGTCGAACACGGTCGTGTTGAGTTCGTACATGATCTGTTGGCCGTGGCGTTCGGACAGGATGAGGCCCGCGTCGCGCAGCACGCCCAGGTGGCGCGAGACCGTGGGCCACGTGCTGTCGAACTGCTCGGCGATTTCCCCCGAGCTGCGCGGTCCCTTGCGCAGCAGTTTCACGATCTCGCGGCGCGTGGGATCGGCGAGGGCTTTGAAGGCGGAGTCCATGGGTGGACAATAAGACGATTAGCTAAGAATGCAAGTATCGGAACCGGGGACCGGGCGCGGGACCGCTACTCCGCCTCCATCCCCCGCAGCAATTCCATCATCCGCACGTCCCACGGATCGGCGCCCGGATCGTCGTCGGCCACGTCGGGGTGTTCCTGCGGCGTCTCGAGAATGCACGGCACGCCGGCGCTCCGCCGGTCGTGCAGCAGCCAGCGAAAGGGCTCCGCGCCGATCTGCCCCTCGCCGATCAACGCGTGGCGGTCCCGGTTCGAGCCCCGCGCCCCTTCGCTGTCGTTGAGATGGAAGAACCCCGGCGGCTCCCCGGTGGCCGCCTCGAACCGGTCGAGAATGCCGGCCTGGACCGCGGCGCTCCGATGGATCTCGAACCCCGACGCGAACAGATGGCACGTATCGAGCCCGTAGCCGGTGCGCGCGCGCAGCGGCGCCGGTACGCGCGAGAGAATGCCGGCCACCTCCTCGGGGGTGCGGCCCATGGTGCGGCCCGCGCCCGCGGTGTTCTCCACCAGCAGCCGCGTCGCGCCCGCGGTGCGTTCCAGCGCGTACGCGATGGCGGCGGCGATGCGGCCCAGCGCCGCCTCGCGGTCGTCGTCGGTGGCCGCGCCGGGGTGAAAGCACACGGCGCCCACGCCGAGCGCCGTGGACCGCTCCAGCTCCTTGGCCAGCCCGTCGCGCGCCCGCGCCCACTGGTCCGGATCCGGCGTGGCCGTGTTCAGCACGTAGGCGGCGTGCACCACCACGTGCGCGGGCGCGATGCCGGCCTCGCCCAGCGCGTCGCGGAACCGCGCCACGCGGTCCGGTTTGACCGACACCTTGTCGCCGTAGTACTTGGGGATGGCGGTGAACAGCTGCAGCGCCGTCATGCGCGCGCGCGCCGCCCGCCGCACGGCCATCTGGATTCCGCCATTGGCGATCGTGTGCGCGCCGAGGAATCGGGGCGGGCCGCCGGCCGTGCTCACGGCTCGTCGCGCGGTGGCGGGCTCAGGTCGAGCATCCGCGCGCCGGCCACGTACTCCACGGTCTGCGGGTCGCGCAGCTTGCCCAGGCGCTTCAGCACGTCGGCGATGCGGAGGGCCTGCTCGTGGATGACCCGCACGTGGTCGTTGGGCTCCGCGTCGCCGGCGTCGAGCATTAGTAATTCGGCATGGCCGAGGAGCGCCGAGAGCGGGTTGTTGATCTCGTGCTGGAGCGCGATGCTCGTCTCGCCGATGCCGGCCAGCCACCGGGCCGTGGCCAGGGCGGCTTCGGCGGCGCGGCGCTGCGCGTCCAGGTCCATGCGCCGCCGCGCGATCACGAGCCGCGCCCGCAGGTTGCTGGGCGTCGTGGGCTTCGACATGTAGTCGTCGGCGCCCGCCGCCAGCACCGCGCCCAGATCCTCGTGCGTGTTCCGGCCGGTGAGCACGACGATGAACGTGCCGCGGTCGCGGTCCGCGTCGCGGATGCGGCGGCACAGTTCGAGGCCGTCCATGTCGGGCATCTCGATGTCCACCACGCACAGCGGAACCCGCTCCCGCTGGTACGCCGCCCACGCGTCGGCGCCGTTGGTGGTGTCCACGGGCTCGTAGCCCAGGCTCTGGACCACCGAGCGCACGAGCGCGCGGATCGTATCGTCGTCGTCGGCGATGAGGACTTTCACGAATGCGCGGGCGGGGGGCGGAGGAGGGGCATGCGAGCGGAGGCGGGAGATCGCGGCGGCCGGACGCGGCCGCGGCCCCCGAAAATGTGGCCGATCCGCGTCCGGCGCGCGAGCCCCGCGCCGCACCGATCCCGCCCCGAGCGCGGCCGGCGTATCTTTCGAGCCACGCGCCCATCGCGCGCCCGCAACCCTTCGCACGACCCGAGACCCGAGCATGTCACCCTCCGACCGTACGATGCCGACCGCCGCCTTCAACGGCACGCGCCGCGTGCCCCCGCCGGTCAACGAGCCCGTGCGCGCCTACGCGCCGGGGTCCCCCGAACGCGCCGCGCTCAAGGCCCGCCTGGCCGCCATGGCCGGCGAGCGAGTCGAGATCCCCCTCGTCATCGGCGGCCGGCCGGTGACCACCGGCGACACGGCCCACGCCGTCATGCCGCACGACCACCGGCACGTGCTCGGCGACTACCATCGCGCCACGCCCGACCACGTGCGCCAGGCGATCGGCGCCGCCACCGCGGCCCGTGCCGACTGGGCCGACTGGGCGTGGGAGGACCGCGCCGCGGTCTTCCTGCGGGCCGCCGAGCTGCTCACCACGACGTGGCGCGACACCGCCAACGCGGCGACGATGCTCAACCAGTCCAAGACGCCGTTCCAGGCCGAGATCGACTCGGCCTGCGAACTGATCGACTTCTGGCGGTTCAATCCGCACTTCGCGCAGGAGCTGTACGACGAGCAGCCGCTGTCGAACCACACGATGTGGAACCAGCTCGACTACCGCCCGCTGGAAGGGTTCGTCTACGCCGTCACGCCGTTCAACTTCACCTCCATCGCCGGCAACCTGCCCACGGCGCCGGCGCTCATGGGCAACACCGTGGTCTGGAAGCCGGCGTCCACGCGCGATGCTCTCGGCGCACTATCATGCTCAAGGTGCTCGAAGAGGCGGGCCTGCCGCCGGGGCGTGATCAACTTCGTGCCCGGCGACGCGGCGGCGATCAGCGAGGTGGCGCTCGCGCACGCCGACCTGGCCGGCGTGCACTTCACCGGCAGCACGCCGGTGTTCAACGACATGTGGCAGACGATCGGCGCCAACATGGCGAACTACCGGTCGTATCCGCGCATCGTCGGCGAGACGGGCGGCAAGGACTTCATCGTCGCCCACCCGTCCGCCGAGCCGCGGGCGCTGGCCGTGGCCATCGTGCGCGGCGCGTTCGAGTACCAGGGGCAGAAGTGCTCGGCGGCCAGCCGCGTGTACGTGCCGCGGTCGCTCTGGCCCGAGGTGCGCGATCGCGTGGTGGCCATGATGCAGGACATGCGCATGGGCGACGTGCGGGACTTCCGCAACTTCATGGGCGCCGTGATCGACGGGAAGGCGTTCCGCAAGCATCAACGAGTACATCGCCGACGCCAAGCGCAACGCCACGATCGTCGCCGGGCGGCGACGCGGACGACTCGGTGGGCTATTTCGTCGAGCCGACGCTCATCGAGACCACCGACCCGGGCTACCGCCTGCTCTGCGAGGAGATCTTCGGCCCGGTGGTCACCGCGTACGTGTACGACGACGCCAAGTGGGCCGAGACGCTGCGCACGATCGACCAGACCTCGCCGTACGCCCTCACCGGCGCCGTGTTCGCCACCGACCGCGCCGCCGTGCGCGAGGCGACGGCCACGCTGCGCCACGCGGCCGGCAACTTCTACGTCAACGACAAGCCCACCGGCGCCGTGGTCGGCCAGCAGCCGTTCGGCGGCGCCCGCGCGTCGGGCACCAACGACAAGGCGGGCTCCAAGCTCAACCTCGTGCGCTGGGTGAGCGCCCGGGCGATCAAGGAGACGTTCGCGCCGCCCGTGGACTACAAGTATCCGTTCATGGCCGAGGAGTAGGCGCCGCCGCCCCATGCGCATCCTCGACCAGGCGCAGGTCGCCGCCCTGCTCCCCATGCGCGCGTGCATTCCGCTCATGGAGGCCGCCCTCGCCTCGCTCTCGCGCGGCGAGGTCGTGCTCCCCCTGCGGCCGGTCCTGCGCGTACCCGGCACCCGCGACGCGTTCGCCATGATGCCGGCGTACTCGGCGGCCCTGCCCGCGCTCGGCGTCAAGATGATCACCGTGTTCCCCGGCAACCACGGCACCGCCCTCGATTCGCACCAGGGCGCCGTGCTGCTGTTCGACCCCCGCGACGGCCGGCTGCTCGCCATGGTCGATGCGTCGTCCATCACCGCCATCCGCACCGCCGCCGTCTCCGCGGTGGCCACGGCGCTCCTCGCCCGCCCCGACGCCGCCACGCTCGCCCTCCTCGGCAGCGGCGTGCAGGCCCGCACGCATCTGGAGGCGATCGCCCTCGTGCGCCCGATCACCCGCGTGCGGGTGTGGAGCCGCACCGCCGCCCACGCCGCCGCCTTCGCCACCTGGGCCGGACGGGCCCGCGGCGCCAGCGTCGAGGTGTGCGCATCGGCCGCCGACGCCGTGCGCGGCGCCGACGTCGTCTGCACGGTGACCTCGGCCCGCGAACCGGTGCTCCGCGGCGATTGGCTGGAACCCGGCATGCACGTCAACGCCGTGGGCGCGTCGCAGCCCGACGCCCGCGAGGTCGACAGCGCCGCCATGGCCCGGTCGCGCATCTTCGCCGACCGCCGCGAATCGCTGCTCCAGGAGTCGGCCGACTTTCTGGTGCCCCTGCGCGAAGGGCTGGTGTCCGAGCAGAGCGTGGTGGCCGAACTGGGCGAGATCCTGACCGGCAAGGCCGCCGGCCGCACGTCGGCCGCCGAGATCACCCTGTTCGACTCCCTGGGCCTGGCCGTGGAGGACCTGGCGGCGGCGCACTACGTGTACGAGCGGGCCGAGCGGGAGGGGGTGGGGGCGGGGGTGGGCACCGAGGTGGCCCTGGGAGGGCTGCGCCCGGAAGACTGACGCTCCGGCCGCTGTCCGGCGCTCTGACGGGCTCGAGCCCAGGAGCGATGCTCGGACCCATCCAGCGGCCGTTTTCGCGTTGCAGCGCCTTCTGCGGCCCGTAGCGGGCCCGCTGGACAGCCGCCCCGCCCCCGCGGTTACGTTCCTGGCTCAATTCCCGCCGGAGCTTCGCCTGCATCACGCCCCGCTCACGCCCATTCCCCTGGCCGACGTCCGCGCGGCGGCCGCCCGGATAGCCGGAACGGCGGTGCGAACCCCGCTCGTGCGGCTCCACGTCGACGCGCCCGGCGAGATCCACGTCAAGCTGGAGACCCTCCAGCCGATCGGGTCGTTCAAGCTCCGCGGAGCGCTCAACGCCATGCGTCTGCTGCCCCGCGAAACGCTCCGGGGCGGGGTTTATACCGTCAGCGCGGGCAACATGGCGCAGGGCGTGGCTTGGGCGGCCCGGGAGCTCGGGGTCCCCTGCCGCGTCGTCGCCCCCGACCACGCGCCGCGGACCAAGCTCGACGCCATTGCCCGCCTGGGGGCCACCGTCGTGCTGGTGCCGTTCGCCGACTGGTGGCGGGCGATCGTGGAGTTCGGCGTGCCCGGCGAGACGGGCGCGTTCATCCACCCCGGCGCCGATCCCACCGTGATCGCCGGCAACGCCACCATCGGGCTCGAGATCGTGGAGGACCTGGGCGACGTGGACGCCATCCTGGTGCCCTTCGGCAGCGGCGGGCTGGCCTGCGGCATCGCGTGCGCGGCGCGCGCGCTCCGGCCGGCCGTGCGGGTGTATGCCTGCGAGGTCGAGACGGCGGCCCCGTTCTCAGCGTCGCTGGCCGCGGGGGGCCCGGTGGCCGTGGAGTACACGCCGTCGTTCGTGGACGGCATCGGCGGCCGGAGCGTGCTCGATGAAATCTGGCCGCTGGCGCGCGAGGTGCTGGCCGGTTCGATCGTCGTGTCGCTGCAACAGGTGGCCGACGCGGTGCGCCTGCTCGCCGAGCGCGCGCGGGTGATTGCGGAGGGGGCGGGCGCGGCGTCGGTAGCGGCGGCGCTGGCGCGCGATCTCGGGGTCGAGCGCGTGGCGTGCGTCGTGTCCGGCGGGAATATTGATGCGGACCGGCTGACCGCGATCCTGAGCGGCCGGATCCCGTAGTTTCGCCGTCAGACTGTCCTACTGTCGGACAGTCAGTCAGTCGGACAGCCCTCACTCTCCTCACATGCCCACCATTCCCTACGTCACCGCCGACGTCTTTACCGACCGCCGTTTCGGGGGCAACCAGCTGGCCGTCTTTCCCGACGCCCGTGAGATCCCATCGGCGCAGATGCTCGACATCACGCGCGAATTCAACTATTCGGAGACGACGTTCGTGCTGCCGCCGGACGACGCGCGCCACACGCGGCGGGTGCGCATCTTCACGCCGGAGCGCGAGATGCCCTTTGCCGGCCACCCCACCGTGGGCACGGCGCACGTGCTCGCCCATCTGGGCCGGATCGCGCTCGACGGCCCGAGCACGCGCATCGTGTTCGAGGAGGGGGTGGGCCCGGTGCCGGTGACGATCCGCGCCGAGGGCGGGCGCCCCGTGTTCGCCCAGCTCTCGGTGGCCAAGCTGCCGGAGGTGGGGCCCCCGCCGCCCGCCGCCGCCGCGCTGGCCGACGTGCTCTCCCTGGCTCCGGCGGATATATTGGTAAATGAATATAAACCGGAGGCCGTTTCGTGCGGGCTCCCCTTTCTGTTCGTGCCGGTGGCCGATCGCGCCGCGGTGGCCCGGGCCCGCGTCCGCATGGACGCCTGGGAGCGCGTGCTCGCCGGCTACTGGACGCGCGAGATCTTCCTGTTCGCGCTCGACCCCGAGCGTCCGGGCTCCGACGTGCGCGCCCGCATGTTCGCGCCCGGGCTCAACGTGCTCGAGGATCCGGCCACCGGCAGCGCGTGCGCCGCGCTCGGCGGCTACCTGGGCGCGCGGGCGGCCCGGGCCGACGGCACCCTGCGCTGGGTCGTCGAACAGGGGTTCGAGATGGGACGGCCGAGCATCCTCGAAATCGAGACCGACAAGGCCGCCGGCCGGATCACCGCCGTCCGCGTGGGCGGCAGCAGCGTCGTGGTGTGCGAGGGGACGATGACGATCTAGCGGTGCCCCAACGTCCACACGTAGGCGGCCAACTCCCGGACCTGCGCGTCGGTCCAGTCGTGCCCGCCGCGGGCACGCATGGCAAACCGGTGCTCCGGGTGCTTGATCGAATCCTTCGGCACGCCGCTGGTGATGATCCCGACGATCGACGCGTAGCTGCCGTCGACGTGGTCGTACTTGCCGGTCGTCAGATCGGCCCCGCCGCGGCCGCCCGAACCGCCCTTGCCGTGGCACCCGTTGCAGCTGCGCGGCTCGTTGAACAGCGAGTCGCCCACGGCGACCATCTGGGCGGTCACGCCGGCGGGGAGCGCCGCGGCGCCCGCCGCCCCCTGGACCGCGGGGCCGGCGGCGGGCGTGGGCGCCGGCGCGGGCGCCGCCGCCGAGCCGTGTGAACCGCCGCAGGCGAACAGCGCCCAGGCAGCGGCGGGAACGAACGACAGGCGAACGAGCGAGCGCACGGTCATGGACGAGGTCCGGTGAGGTGGTTGCGGCAAATCTGGCCGCCGGGGCGCCGGCCCGGCAATCCCGGCCCGGCGGATCACGGGGCGCCGGCGCCCGGCCGGAGCGTGTCGTACAGCGGGTGGGCGGGCACGAGCGCCGGGTCCTGCCGCGCCACCGTCACGGCCAGCACGCGCACGTGCGGGTCGTCGGGCAGGGTGAGCGTCTTCGCGCCGGCCGGAAGGTCGAGCGCGTAGGCAAATAAATATGAATATGCATATGCCTCGTTCTTGCCGTCCGCCGTGTGCGTGTGCGACGCGTACCACGCCACCGGCGCCCGCTTGATGAACCCCGGCGCGAGCCCGTCCATCACCTCCAGCATCCGCTGGCGGCCGGCGCCGGTCCGGCGCCGCGCCTGCTGGGCCGCGTACGCCTGGACCAGGGGCAGCGTGTCGCCGTGCGCGGCGCGCGCCGAATCGAGCTGGGCATGGTAGGTCGAATCGGCGCGGGCCCGGAACTGTTCGGCGCGCCGCTGCTGCGCCGCCTGCTCCTCGGCCGACGGCGGCGGCGCCGGCACCTCCCGGAAGTGGCGGTCGTCCCACTGCCCGATGAATCCGTTCCACGCCTGGACGTCGAGCGAGGCCGGCGACGTCCCGACGGCGAACGTATCCGTGCGGTCGCCGCTGTCCGACGCCGCCAGCAGGTACACGCGGGTGAAGTCGCCGGCCGGCAGGGCGATCGCCTGCCCGTGGGCCGTGACCGCGTTGGGCACGCCGCTCGCCGCCGGCGCCAGGCGGAACGTCACGCCATCATGGTCAATCACTGATGGCAGCAGCTCTGCGGGCAGCGCCTCGCCCGCCGCGTCGAACCCGCCCACCGACGGGGTGCCGTCGCCGCTCGCCACCGCGCGGTCGTAGGCGAGCGACACCGCCTGCGACGCGGGCGCCGGCCGGGCGGCCGGCGGCGGCGCGAGCGTGACGGCGAAGCTGCGGATGGCGTACGGCGCGAGCGACGTCGCCAGGGCGCCGTCCGCGATCGTCGCCGGCCCCACCGGCTGCTCCTGTCCGTTCACCTCCCGCGCCGACACCACCGGCGCCGCGAAGGTGAGCCGCACGTCGGGCGCCGGCCGGCCGCTCATCTCGGTGATGCGCACCACGACCTCGTCGCTCGCTTCGGCGCGCTTGAGCGCCATCACGCGCACGCGGCCGTCGTTCACGCGCAGCAGCGAGAACGTGCGTCCCAGCGCGCCGGCGTGCTTGCCGGCCACGAACACCGGCATCGGATCGTTGAGCCGGTAGCCCTGCCAGTCGGTCTGCGCCGAGCGCCAGTCGCCGGCGTGCCCCGCCAAGCCATAGGTGAATTCGTGATGGCCGAAGTCCTGCGACGCCTGATCGGAATACGAATAGCCCTGCGGGCTCAACCCCGGCGTGCGCAGCAGCGTGAGCCGGATGGTGTGGTCGTTCGGCTTGTCCGACCCGTTCTTGTCGTCGGTGAGCACGGTCACGCCATAGGCGCCACCGCGGTCGGTGAGGTCGATCCACTGGTGCGACGGCACCTCGAACTTGCGGTCGTATGCGTTGCCGCGCTCGATGGTGCCCACGTCCCAGTTGTAAGTGGCCACGCTGTCGCTCGCCGAGAGCGGGAAGGTCGCCTTCAGCATCGTGGCCGGCATGTGCCAGTCGATGGCGTTGCGGAACTCCACGCGCCGGCCGGCGTCGCCGGCCGACAGGCTGATCGTCTGCACGAACGTCGAACTGTCCACCGTGCGCGTCACGGTCAGCGACACGCGCACCGGTCCGCTCTCGCTGACGCGGATCTCGGCCGCCCCCTGCGCCCCGACGTACGTGCGCGGCGCCGCCTCCACTTGGTCGAAATCCATGTTCCACGCCGGCCACTGCGTGGGGCTGTCGGTGAGCAGCGCCAGCCGGATGGGCGCCGAGAGGAGTTCCTTGTTCAGCGTCTTGTCGAAGATGCTCGCCACGTCGCCGGCGTCGTCGAGCGTGACCCGGTAGTCGGCGTTCTCCAGTGTGCGCGACGACACGCGGAGCGGCGACATGGCCCGCTGACCGCCGAGGGAGCCACGCACGTCGTACACGGCGTACCCCACCGACGGCGCGCTCGCCACGAACACGATGTGCGCTTCGCCATTCGCCCACGAATCGAGCTGGGACGGCACCACATTTCCGTCGGGACCGATCACCGTCACGAGACCTGGCAGCGCCGCAAACGGCACCGTCGCGTCCACCACCTCCTGCCGCGCCACGTTCAGCGGGTTGTACACCACCACCGGCGTGCCCTGCACGTCGGTATTCATGGCCGCGGCCACGGCCTGGCTGCCGCTGGTCATCACGCCCGCGAACTGGTTCATCGCGATCACGTCGTCGTTCCAGGCGAACGTGTAGGCGCGGGGCGTGGCCGTGCCGGCCGCGAGATCGTGGAAGTGGGCGCCCATGGCGAGCGTCCACGCGGCATTGAGCCGGCCCATCGGATACGGACGGCTGCCCAGCCACTGCGCCGCCACCGACGCCTTTTCCGCGCCGTCGGCGAGCAGCTCCTCCTCGCGAATCCAGCGCTTCTGGTACGCCTGCGACGTCAGCGAGCCCGCCGAGTGGTTCTGGAGTTCCATTTCGCCGTCGTAGCTCGGCAGCCCCCTGGCTTCGGCCGGCGTGATGTCCGTGAACATCTGGTCGGCCCTGGACGAGATCACGTGCAGCGGGCCGCCGGTATCGACGCTCCGCTCCACCCACGCCACCGACCCGTCCGTGGGCGAACCGCCCGTGTCGCCGGTGCCGTAGTAGTGGTAGTCGGCATACACGCCGTACTGGCGGCCGTCGCGGTCCACGCGGGCGATCCACGCGGTGTCGGTGGCCAGATTGCCGGTCACGTTGCCGCTGTAGCTGCCGGGATTGAGCGCCGCGATCACGCTGCTCCCGTCGGGCCCGATCCATCGCCCGACGTTGAACGGCACCCCTTTGCCTTCCATGCCGGGCGGCGTGCTCGGCTGGTCGGGCACCGACGAGCCCCAGGTGAGTTTCTGCGTGGAGAAGCCCTTGATGCCGGCGTGGGCCAGGATCGTGGGCAGCGACCAGGGAAAGCCGAAGCAGTCGGGGAGCATGAACTCCTCGCTCGCCACGCCGAATTCCCGGCGGAAGAACTCGTTGCCGTACAGGATCTGACGCATGATGGCTTCGGCCGACGGCGCGTTCACGTCGCCCTCCTCCATCGACGAGCCGGCCGGGAACCACTGCCCCGAGGCGACGTACGTCTTCAGCCGCGCGAAATCCGCCGGCCAGTATTCCTTCATCATCCGATAGCGATTGGCGCCGCTGAAGTTGAACACGTAGTGCGGATACTTGGCGAACAGCGCGAAGTTGTCGTGCAGCGTCTTGGGCAGGAATTCATCGATCACCTGCGGATATTCCCAGCGCCATTCCGTATCGAGATGCGCGTAACCCACCACGTACAGCGTGGGCTGCGTGGCCAGGTCGGGCCCGAGTCGCAGCGCGTCGCGCGGAGCGGCGGCTGGCCGGCGGACCGCCGCGGAGTCGGACGCGGGTGCGGCAGTCTGCGCGGCGGCGGAGGTTGCGGCGGCGGCAAAGGCGCCCAGCGCGACGAGAAGCGCTGCGGAAAAACGGCTGCGAGAAATGGCGGATGGCATGGTGCTCGGCCTCATATGCTGCGGTCCGGCTTGAGCGGGTCGCCGGTGCGCGGCAACCCCGTGGGCGACGACGCCCGCGAACATGGCGAAGCTAGATCGCGTCACCGCAGACGTCCAGCGCGGCGCGGGCCGCGCGCGCCGCCCGGAACGCCGCGTGGCCCGCCGAGCGCGACGATCGCACCCGGCGGGCCACGCCGACGAACGAACGCGATCGGCCTACCGGTTGCCGCCGCCTCCGCCCCCGCCCGCGGACGCCGGCAGCGGCTTGATCCGCTTGCCCCACGTGGGCGACGGCGGTTCCGTCGAATCGCGATGCACCGGGTGGTCGGCCAACTGCTTGAGCGCCGTCTGCACGGCCATCTCGAGCTGCCGGTCGTGGCCGGCGATCATGTCCTTCGGCCAGTCTTCGACCTGCACGTCGGGCGCCGTGCCCTCGTTCTCGACGTGCCACTTGTGGTCGGTGCCGAAGAACCCGCCGCGCGGCGCGATCGCCGAGCCGCCGTCGATGAACGTCGGCGTGTCGGCCGTGTGCACCAGCCCGCCCCACGTCCGCATGCCCACCAGCGTGCCCACCTTGCGGTACTTGAACATGTACGGCATGAGGTCGCCGCCCGAGCCGGCCATTTCGTTGATGATCATCACCTTCGGACCCCAGATCCCGGCCGCCGGGCTGGTGAACGGCATCCGCGTCGCCGGCGACGTTGTTGAAGTAGCCGTCGAAGGTGCGCTGCAGCACGTCGATGATGTAGTCGGCCGCCTGACCGCCGCTGTTGTAGCGCTCGTCGATGACCGCGCCGGGCCGGTCCTGCTGCGCGAAGTAGTACCGGTTGAAGCTACGTGTAGCCCGGCTGGCCGGTGCTGGGCATATAGACGTACGCCAGCTTTCCGTGCGACAACGAGTCGACGATGCGGCGGTTCTTCTCCACCCAGGCGCGGGTGCGCAGCGACTGCTCGTTGGCCACCGGAACCACCGTCACGTCGTGCGCGCCGGCCGGCGTCGGCCGGGCGTTCACGCTGAGCACGGTCTGCCGGTTGGCCGTGCCGTCGAGCAGCCGGTAGATGTTGTCGGCGCCCGACAGGTCGTTCCCGTTCACGGCGAGGATGTAATCCCCGACGTGCACGTTCAGGCCCGGCTGCGCCAGCGGCGCGCGGAGGTCGGGGTTCCAGGCTCTCGTTGTCGTAGATCTTGGCGATCCGGTAGCGGCCGTTGGCCACCGTGAAATCCGCGCCCAGTACGCCGCCCGACGACGGCGGCACCTCCGGCATGTCGCCGCCGCGCACGAACGAATGGCCGATGGCGATTTCCGCGCCCATCATGTCCATGAGGTAATTCAGATCGGCGCGATGGTTCACGTAGGGCAGGAACGGCTCGTACATCGCTTCATGCGCGGCCAGTCCGTGCCGTGCAGGTTGGGCACGTAGAGGAAGTCGCGCTGGTTGCGCCAGTCGGCGTTGAAGATCTGCCTGAACTCGGCGCTTCGGGTCGATGTACATGCGCAGGGTCGCGTCGAGCCGCCCCGTGTTGGCCTGCGGCGGCTTGCGGTCCGCGTCCACGATGAACAGCGACGGCCCCGCCGGACCGCCGGCGCCGCGGCCGCCACGGCCGCCCCGGCCGCCGCCGCCACCGGTGCGGTACAGCAGCTTGTGCCCGTCGCAGACTCAGCGTGTAGTCGCTCACCCCGGTCATGAAGGGCGTCGCCCGGCGGTCGGCTCAAGCGGTAGCGCATGATCCGGACCGTCGCCGCCACCACCGGCGCCGGGGGCGCCCCGCCGCCGCGCGCCGCCACCGGCCCGCCGGCCTCCAGGTAGTAGACCGTTCCCGCCACCCCCGCCGCGAGCGTGCGTGTAGCTGCGCCTCGGGCACGCCCGGCACCGCGATGATGCGGCTCTGCAGGCCGTCGAAATCGATCGACACGTTGACCGGCCGCGGGCGCCGCCGCGCGAATCGGCCGCCGCCGCCCGCCGCCGCCGGCATCGCCGCCCGGTTCGGCGCCGAAGCCACCGCGTCCGCCGCGACCGCCGCGCCGCCACCACCGCCGCCACCACCGGCCTGCCGACACCGCCGTGGTCTTCGTCGCTCTGCGGCGTGAACGGCGTCGGGTCGCCCTTGCTCAGCACCGTCACGTAGAGCCCGAAGTTCTCCGTGTGGTCGTAGTTCGACATGTCGAGCCACTGCGACTTGAGCCCGAAGTCCGTGGACGCGAGGAACCAGAGGTACTTCCCGCTGGCGTCCCACGCGGGCGACACGACGTCGGCCATGCCGTCGGTGACCTGGTGCGTCTGCCCCGTCTCCATGTTGTAGACGAACATGGCGTGGAACAGCGAATTGAGGTGCGCCGCGTAGGCGATCCACTTCGAGTCCGGGCTCCACGCCGGATCCATCGTGCGCGTGGGCACCATCCAGGGATCCTCGCCCACCTGCTTGGCCTCGCCCGTGGCCACGTCCAGCACCCACAGGTGGAGGTTGGTGTCCGTGTACAGGATGTACTTGCCGTCCGGCGACCACGCCGGCGTGAAGTAGTGCGTCGGGTGCGGCAGCGTGATGAACGCGCGGCGGCTTGAGCGCCGTCCTGATCGCGGATCGACGAGCTGGAACTCGCCCGACTTGTCGCTGAAGTAGGCGATCGACTTGCCGTCGGGCGACCAGACCGGATTCCGCTCGGCCGCGCCGCTCGTGTTGGTGAGGTTGCGGACGTTGCCGTTCTCGGCCGGAATCGTGAAGATCTCGCCGCGCGCCTCGACCACGGCGCGCTTGCCCGTGGGCGAGAGCGTCATGTTGGTGAGTTCGGACGACACGTCCTCCCAGTGCGGCATCATCCACGGGAAGTCGCCGTCGGCGACGATGTTCACGACGTGCTCTTTGCCGGTCTTCGGATCGAGTTCGTGCACCTCGCCGGCCTGCTCGAACACCAGCACGCCGGCGCCG
Organism: uncultured Gemmatimonadaceae bacterium; assembly: GCA_963729495.1. GTDB lineage: Bacteria > Gemmatimonadota > Gemmatimonadetes > Gemmatimonadales > Gemmatimonadaceae > JAGWRI01. The sequence goes on along the minus strand of CAVSOM010000006.1, from coordinate 189,996 downwards.
CTGGATCGAGCGTCTTGACGTCGAAGTCGGAGAAGTCGGTGACCTGCGTAAGCTTCTTCGCCGCCATGTCGTACGACCAGACGTTGGCCACGCCGTCGCGATCCGAAATGAAGTACACGACGTTGCCCACCCACGCCGGCTCCATGTCCTTGGAGTCGGTCCACGGGGGCGTGACCACGTCGTACGTGGTGAGGTTCATGATCCAGATGGGACGGTTCTGCCCGCCGCGGTAGTTGCGGCGCTCCTCGTCCCACGAGTTGTTCATGCGGTACGCGACGAACCGGCCGTCGGCCGAGATCTGCCCCTGATAGGCGCGCGGCATCGGCATCGGGTCCGGCAGACCGCCGTCCACCGGCACCGTCCAGAACCGGGGCGCCGCCGTGGGCGCGTCGCTGGCGCGCCCCGACGAGAACACCACGCGCTTGCCGTCGGGGGTCCACCCCGTCACGTTGTCGGCGCCGGGATGCCAGGTGAGACGCTTGGGCGTCCCGCCCTGCGCCGGCACGATGTACACGTCGGCGTTCCCCGCGTACTCGCCCGTGAACGCGATCCACTTGCCGTCGGGCGAGAAGAAGGGATCGGACGTGAGCCCCTGGAACGTGGTGATCTGCCGCGCCACGCCACCCTCGCGCCCCACGACCCAGATGTTCTGCGCGTACGCGAAGGCAATCTGCGTGGCGCTCACCGTGGGCGAGCGGAGCATGAGGGTCTGCGCGCCGGCGGATGGCGCGAGCGTGCCGAGTGCGGGGAGCGCGAGCGCCCACACGAGCGCGGCGACGGAGGGAGACCGGGACGGGTGACGGGAGAATCGAGACATGGGGGCGCCGGTGGGAGTTTCCCGCGCGCGGCGCCGCCACTGCGGGGCGGGTCCGGCCGCGTGCGAACGCGGTAAGCATGACCCCCGGTACCGGAATCGGCTAGACCGCCGGCGGGCGGCCGGCCCGTGCCAGCGCCCCGCTCGATCCCCCCTCGCCGCGTCGCCCGCCGGCCGATCCCCCTCCGGCTCTTTCGCCAGCGTCCATGGGGCCGTATGCTATCATTCATTCCCTCTCGAAAAGGAGCGAATTCGTGCGCTTCAACTCCATGTGTGCCGCTGCGTTGGGGATGCTCGCCCTGGTCGCGACCGGGTGCGCGTCGGCCTCCGGCGGCGGTGCCGGCTCCGATGACGTCGCCGCGGATGCCGCGTCGGGCAAGCTCGGTCCGGCCGTGCTTCAGTGGTCGGGCAACTTCCGGCCCACACAGCAACAGGCCGGCACGTTCGGCGGGATTCTGGCCCGCAACCAGGCAACCGGAAATGTCGTGCTCACGGCGACGAACCCGGCACAGACGCGCGTCCAGTTGCAGGTGAGCGTTCCAACGAGCGACCCGGTGCGCCTACCGTGGGCCATCGCCCCTGGCTCGTGCGGCACCAACTCCATTCCGCTCATGACGGTGGCGCAGTTCCCGATGATTGCCATCAGCAACAACCACGGCACCCTGGACGAAGTGCTCTCCATGCCCTTCCCAACCGTCGGGACCTATCACGTGAACGTCTTCAACGCCGATACGAACGGCGGCGACGAGTCCGACGTGATGGTCTGCGCCAACCTGTCCATCGGGCGCCGCGGCAACTGACGCAACGCCGGCGCCCCGCGGGCACGCCGGCTGGCCCCGTGGGCGGCAATTCCAGCGGGGGCGGACCGGATCTGGGACGCCCCCACCGTGTTGCCTCGTGCTACCCGCGATCCGCTATGACTTGATCCCGGGCCGCGTCGCCGGCTTGTGCGTGGCCGGAATCGGAATCTGCATCACGGCGCCACTGGGCAGCGTGAGCGTCTTGTACGGACCGGCATTGAACTTGGCCAGGTTGGCCGACAGCTGCGTGCCCGCCGAACCACCCGCCGGCACGAGGCTCATGCCCGACGGATCGGCCGGGAACCCGTTGCCGGCAATGGCGCCACCGAACGAGTACACCGGCAGGTTGTCGGTCTGGAGTTCCAGCGCCGGCACCGGCAGGTGCCGCACCGTGCCGCTCTGCAACTGATCCATGCCGCGCAGCGCGAAGAACCCGTAGCCGTCGGTGGCGTCGGTCTCCACCTCGAGCTCGTACGTGATCGCCTGCAGGAACGTGGCCGTGCTGGTGGCCGCGGTGAGCGGCGTCAGGCCGCCTTTGGTCACGCGCGTGTTGTTCACCAACTGCGCCGCCGTGGCCAGGCTGCCCCCCGTGCGGACCAGCGCTTCGGCCTGCAGCAGGTCGTTCTCGGCCGCCAGGATGAACGGCTGCGGCCCGAGGAACGAATTGTTGGCCTGGTACGAGTAGCTGATATAGCGCACGTGATAATACGGGCTCTGCATGTAGATGCCGCGCGCCGCGCTGCCCTGCACCTGCCGTGCGTACACGTAGTCGGTGGCATCGTCCACGCCCGTGGTATAGGCGTTGACGTTGGTCAGGTCGACGCCCAGCCGGGCATCGTACGGCGCCTGCGGCGCCCACACCGCGTCGTACGCGGACGTCGGCGACGCCGGAAGTCCGGTGTACTCGTTGGGCACGTTGGGCGACATCTGGCTGATCAGGTGGAGGTCCACCATCATCCAACTCGGCAGATCGAAATAGGCGGCCGTCAGGTCGTACCAGCTGTTGCCACCGTCGCCCACCACGCTGAAGTCGAACGGCGTGCCCGCCGATCCCTGGCCGATGCCCTTCTGCGCGTAGGCCAGCACCTGCGCCCAGTTCGCCGACGTGGCCTGCGCCGCCGTACGGGGCATGAAGGCGATCAACTGCGCGCCAAACGTGTTCGCCAGCCGGTTGATGACCGTGGCCGTAAGGCCGCCGCCCACCGTGCCGCCATTCTTGAAGTTGGACGGCGGCGTGGTGATCGAGGCCGGGAACTCGCCGGACGTGTACGTCCAGGTCTGCCCTGAGGTGGCCGCGATTAGCGCGTCGATCTTGGACTTGGCGAAGTTGGCCATGCTGTCGTACGGCACGAACGCCGCGACCGTCGTGTTCTGATCGACCGGGAACGCCTGGTCGTACACCAGCGCCAACTCCATCAGCGCGCCGGCCTGGGCCATCTGGGCCATGGCCGCATACTTGGCCGTGCCGCCGGGCAATACCACGCCGCCGTCCACGGCGCGGAGCACGTCGTTGGCCTGTCCAAGCGCGCCATACTCGGCCTGCCACGGATCCTGGGCCACTTCGGCGTCGCCGCTCGCCTGGTTGTTGTTGTACGGAATGCGCGGTTCGAGGTTGTTGAACCGGGCCCCGAAATTGCCGTAGTTCATCGTCATCAGGTCGCCGGTCACGTTGAGCATGCACCACGGGTCGGGGCCAGCGCTGGTCCCGCTCGTCGCCGCGATGTACCACGAGTTGGCCGACGACACGGCCAGGTTCTGTACGTCGGACGGGCTCGCCAGCGCGCGAGCCACGTCCGGCGTGTTGGGGTTGGTGACGTTGAGATCCTGGCTGCAGGCGGCGCAGACCAGCAGGAGCGCCCCCGCCAACGCCACATCCGTCGTGCGAAACATGCGCATGTCGCTACCCTCCGTGAATCGGCGGCGGCGTCCCAGAATCTCTCCAGGCAAGGCGCCGCGCTGCGCCGTATCGCGACGTGATACACCAGGCCGCTCGGGCGTTCCGGGGCCCGGCGGACGGGCGAAAGAATTTGCGGAGTCGTAATGCCCGAGCCCACCCCCCGCGCGGGAATTCGCGTTAAGAAAGCGTGAGGAACGACGGAATGACCCCGCCGTTCCCCACGCACAGCCGCCATCCCGAACGCCAATCGGGCGCATACCGGATTCGGTATGCGCCCGATTGAACCTGCGGTGGAACTGCCCGCCGGTTAGAACTTCACCGCGGGCGCCGTCGGGCGCGGTGGCGCCTTCGGGATCGTAATCTGCATCACGGCGCCACTCGGCAGCGTGAGCGTCTTGTACGGACCCGCGTTGAACTTGGCCAGATTGGCCGACAGCTGCATGCCCGCCGAAGTGCCAGCCGGCACGATGCTCATACCCGACGGATCGGCCGGGAACCCGTTGCCGGCAGTGGCGCCGCCGAACGAGTACACGGGGAGGTTGTCCGTCTGGAGTTCCAGCGCCGGCACCGGGATGTGCCGCACTGTGCCGCTCTGCAACTGATCCATGCCGCGCAGGGCGAAGAAGCCATAGCCGTCGGTGGCGTTCGTCTCCACTTCGATCTCGTACGTAATCGCCTGCAGGAACGTGGCCGTGCTGGTGGCCGCGGTGAGCGGGGTCAGGTGACCCTTAGTCACGCGCGTGTTGTTCACCAACTGCGCCGCCGTGGCCAGGCTGCCCCCCGTGCGGACCAGCGCGTCGGCTTGCAGCAGGTCGTTCTCGGCCGCCAGGATCATGGGCTGCGGGCCAAGGAACGAGTTGTTGGCCTGCCACGAGTAGCTGATGTAGCGCACGTGATAGTACGGGCTCTGCATGTAGATGCCGCGCGCCGCGCTGCCCTGCACCTGCCGCGCGTACACGTAGTCGGTGGCATCGTCCACACCCGTGGTATAGGAGTTGACGTTGGTCAGGTCGACGCTCAACCGCGCATCGTACGGAGGCGCCGGCGCCCACACCGCGTCGTACGCCGAAGCCGGCGACGCCGGAAGCCCGGTGTACGAGTTCGGTACGTTGGGCGACATCTGGCTGATCAGGTGCAGATCGATCATCATCCAGCTCGGCAGGTCGAAGTAGCCCGACACCTGGTCATACCAACTATTGCCGCCGTCGCCGACCACGCTGAAGTCGAACGGCGTGCCGGCCGTGCCGGTGCCGATGCCCTTCTGCGCGTAGGCCAGCACCTGCGCCCAGTTCGCCGACGTGGCCTGCGCTGCCGTACGCGGCATGAAGGCGATCAACTGCGCGCCAAACGTGTTCGCCAGCCGGTTGATGACCGTGGCCGTAAGGCCGCCGCCCACCGTGCCGCCATTCTTGAAGTTGGACGGCGGCGTGGTGATCGAGGCCGGGAACTCGCCGGACGTGTACGTCCAGGTCTGCCCTGAGGTGGCCGCGATCAGTTTGTCGATCTTGGACTTGGCGAAGTTAGCCATGCTGTCGTACGGCACGAACGCCGCCACGGTCGTGTTCTCATCGACCGGGAACGCCTGGTCGTACACCAGCGCCAACTCCATGAGCGCGCCGGCCTGGGCCATCTGGGCCATGGCCGCGTACTTGGCCGTTCCGCCGGGCAGGACGACGCCCCCGGCCACGGCGCGGAGCACGTCATTCGCCTGTCCGAGCGCGCCGTACTGGCCCTGCCACGGATCCTGGGCCACTTCGGCGTCGCCGCTCGCCTGGTTGTTGTTGTACGGAATGCGCGGCTCGAGGTTGTTGAACCGGGCCCCGAAGTTGCCATAGTTCATCGTCATGAGGTCGCCGGTCACGTTGAGCATGACCCACGGGTCAACGCCGCCCACGTTCGCGATGTACCACGAGTTGGCCGCCGACACGGCGAGGTTCTGTACGTCGGACGGGCTCGCCAGGGCGCGGGCCACGTCGGGCGTGTTGGGGTTGGTGACGTTGAGGTCCTGACTGCAGGCGGCACAGACCAGCAGCGCCGCCCCCGTCAACACCGCGCCCACCGTTCGCTGCATTTGCATTAGTGTCTGCTCCTTGAATGGGCGGTAGGTTAGAAGCGGATTTCGACTTGGCCGCTGAACGTCCGGAAGGGCGGATAGCGGAAGCCGTCGATCTTGTAGTTGAAGTCGTCACCCGAGACCACGTCGGGGTCGAACCCCGAGTACTTGGTCCACGTGATCAGGTTGCGGGCCAGGAACGACACCCGCAGGCCCGCCGCGGAGCCGAGCCCCATCTTGGGCAGCAGCCGCACGGGCACGTCGTACCCGACCGACACTTCACGGAGCTTGAGGTAGGCGCCCGATTCCACGAACGCCTGGTCGGGATCGAGGCCGTTGTACAGGCCGAGGGTGAAGAAGTTCTCGGCGATCTTCTGGCTCTGCGGCACGCCGACCATGTTCATGTCGGGATTACGCAGATCCTGCGTCATCCACTGCTTGGTGAAGTTGTAGATGTCGCCGCCGACCTGGCCGTCGAAGTTCGCGTGCGCGGTGAACTGGCCCCAGCGGAAGTCGTTCTGGAAGCCGTAGCTCAGCTTGGGGTTCACGTTGCCGATGATGAAGTTCGTCTGGCCGGTGGGGCTCACGTACGGAATCGGCACTTCATTCGCCGTCCCGCGCTGCGAGGCCAGCACCAGGTAGCCCAGCGGGTTCACGACATAGTTGGACGCCGAGGCGCCCGCGTTGGCCGGATTGTCGAGCAGCTGGGCAAAGGTATGCACGTACTTCGTGCCGTAGATGACGCCGAGCGGCTGGCCCGCCTGGTACCAGAACACGCCCTGGCCCTGGCCACCGGCCGAGACCGTGAACGGCGCGTGGTTCATCCACGTGATTTCCTGCGTCGTGTGATCGCCCGTGATCGACAGATCCCACGTGAAGTCGCGGCGGTCGAGCATCCGGGTCTGCAACGCGCCTTCCAGCGTCTTGGACAGGATGTTCGCCGCGTTCTGCCACTGGCTGTTGAACCCGCCCGACGCGGCGAGCGACAGCGGCACCTGCAGGAACGCGCCGTCGGTCACGCGGTGGGCGTACGTCAGTTCGCCGCTGAACCGGTTGAGGAAGTCGGCGTTGATGCCGTACTCCGTTTCCGTCAGCACGGCGGCCTTGAGGTCGGTGTTGCCCAGCGTGTTCTTGCTGAACTGGCCGTTGCTGATCGAATAGGTCTCGTACTGCATGCTGTACTGCGGACGCAGGCCGGCCGTGCCCTGGGCGACGTGCACCTTCAACTCCTGCACGCCCGGGATGTGGATGTCCTGCGTGATGCGGTACGCGCCCGACACGCGGTAGAAGTTGGACCACCGGGCGTTCGGGCCGAACAGCGACGAGCCGTCGCGCCGGTAGAGCGCGCTGACGATGTACCGGTCCTTCAGGTTGAAATCCTGCGAGATCATGTAGTCGGTGGTCCGCTCGATGCTCAGGTTGGACCCGACCCCCAGCGACGTCTGCGCCAGGGCCGAAAGGTCAGGCACCCCGTTCACGTTCAACTGGTTGCCGCCGGCGTTGAAGCTGCTGAAGCTGTCGTTCTCCAACTGGTACGCCACGCTGGTGGTGGAAAGCAGGCTCTTGTAGAGCTTGGTCGCCGTGGCGCGCAGCATGGAGTTCCACGAGATGTCGTTCTCGGTGCTGAGATTGAGGCTGCCGTTGGTCGGGTTGCCGCTCGTCTCGCTGAGCGTCTGGCGCGGCGAGTAGGTCTGCGACGTGGAGCTCAGGCGATCCGTGCCGTAGTTGGCATCGAGCCGCAGCCAATCGGCCGGCTTCCAGTTGCCCGACACCGAACCGAGCAACCGCTGGCGGTTGAGCTGGTACGAACTGGAGATCAGGTCGTACAGCGGGTTCGGACGCGCGTTCACGTCGGACCACGCCGGCAGCACCGGGAAGTACTTGCTCGAATCCTGCGTCGTGAACCCGGGCAGCTGATTCGCCGCGTTCCCGTACGGATACTCGAGGTTGACGATCGGCGACGCCTGGTACAGGTCGAAGAACCCGGTGCTCGAGTTCGCGCCGTAGTCGTTGTTCTGGTTGCCGTAGGTGACGCTGGCCGACAGGTTCGCCCTGTCGCCCACGCCCTGGTCGACGTTCAACCGCACGTTCTGGCGGAACTGCCCGTTCTTGAACGGCAGGATGCCGCCGTTGTGGTCGGAGCTGTACGACGTGTTGAAGTTGGTGTTCCCGCGACGCAGGCCCACCGACACGTCGTTGTTGTAGTAATCGTTGTTCTGCATGAAGATCTGCGCCTGATTGCGATACGCGTTCGGGCCCGTGGTGGGATACGCGTTGTCGTCGAAGATCGAATTCAGGATATTGCCGCCCGACGAGCTGAGCGCGATCGACCCGTTCAGGTTGAACGAATCGCGCGTGCCCAGGTTGACTTTCGGCCAGTGGCCGATGCCCGAATTGCCGTACTCGCTGTGGGCCGTGATGCTCAGGTGATTCTCGGCCAGGTCGCGGCCGCGCTTGGTGGTGATGTTGATGACGCCGTTGGCCGCGTTCGAACCGTAGAACGACGCGCCCGCCGCGCCCTTCAGCACTTCGATCGACGAGATGTCCTGCGCGTCGATGTCCGAAATGCTCTCCGTGGTGATCACGCCGTCGATGATGATCAGCGGGCTGCTGCACCCCACCGTGAGGCAGGTCGAGCCGCGAATGCGGATCGCCGGATCGCCGCCCGGGTTGCCCGTGCCCAGATCGACCTTCATGCCGGCCACCTGGCCGGACAGGTTCTCGATCGGGTTCGACGCCGGCACCGCGGAGATCTGCGAGCCCTCGATCTTCGCCACCGAGAACGTCAGGCTGTTCGCCGACGTGGAATCGGCTACGCCCGTGGTCACCACCGCGTTCAGGTGGAACGGATCGGCCTTGAGCGAGAAGTTCACGGTCTGCGAACCCGGGTTCAGCGTCGCGGTCGTGCTCTGCGCCGCGTACCCGATGTACCGCGCATCCACCGTCACGCTCTGCCCACGAGCGCTCACGTCGGGCACGGAGATGGTATAGTTGCCGGATTCGTTCGTCACCGCGCCCAACTGCAGCGCCTTGATCGAAACGCTGGCACCCGGAATCGCGGTGCCCCGATCGTCAGTCACTTTTCCGGTGACCACGGTCGACTGCCCCATCGCCCGCTGCGCCGTCAAACCGACCAGGCACGCGGTCACGAGAGGGACAATCAAACGCCTCATTCCATTCACGGTCATGTTGTCGGTCCTCATCCAAGGGTCTCTGAGGGAGATTTGAGGGACATGCCGCCAGCCGCGCGGGGTCCTACAGCGACTGGACTTCGAGAAACAGGTGGGTCGAGGACATGCGGCAAACCGCCGAATTCCTCGTATCAGGTTAGAAACAAACGGGATAGAATGCCCTATACTGCAACTCGCCGCTCCGGCCCGCAAGGGTCGGTACAACCTGACAACCCCAAGGGACCTCTTGGAGGTCACATTCTTGGGGACCCTGACGATCCTTGCAGGCGCTAATCTTCTGCTGTCACGGACGGGGTTTCTGCATGGCAATTCGGGCGTTCTGTCCCATCCGGGACTCTGGATCGAGGCGCACTACTATATAGAGGTCGCCCTATCCTACAGCGGCCCGCCTACCCTCCCCGCCACTCACCTGTGCTCGGGCACCGAATCGGCGGGGCTCGGCTTGAAATCGAACGGCATCTCCACCAGCTGCCGGACGGCCCGGCCCCCGAGCCGAGCCGGCGCAAAACTCGCCGAACGCAGCGCCACCTGCACGGCCGCGGCGAATGACGGCTGGGTGGCCGAAACGATCGCGATCGTCGCCCACTCCACGGCCCCCATGGTGTCCACCACGAACCGAGCCACCACATGGCCCGGCACCCGCGCCCGATAGAGGGAGTCCGGATACGTCGGCACGGCCGTTCCCTGCACGTACGCCACGGGCTGATCCACGGTGGCCGCCGTGTACACGACGTTCGCCTGGAGCAGCGAGTCCAGATTCGCCGGGTGCTCCGGCGGCAGTTGATCGGCACGCACGTTCGGCCGCATGGGACGCGACCAGATCGCGATGAGACCGCACGTCTCCATGCCGTACGACCCCGACAGCGCCGCCGGCACGGTGGCACCGGACGGGTAGACCTCGATCCCCTCGACGGTCGTGAGGTCGATGATGTTCAGATCGAACCGGCCCATGGACGCCGGAAATCCATCGACCATCACCAGCGGCGGGCACGCCTGGCCGGACAGGGTGACGGTGGTGCCGAGCTCGCCGGGCATGGTGTACGGCCGCACGCCCGGAATGCGCCTGAGCATGTCGGTCATGCGGTAGATGTTCAGCGAGTCGATCTGCTCGCGCGTGATGTAGTATCCCGCGCCCGACTTCCGCCGCGCGTTGAAGCCCGCCAGGCGCGCGTCGAACGGCTCCGGCCGCGCCTGGGCGTACACCGTGGGGAGCACGGCGGGGAACTCGTGCATCCGGATGTCGAGCGACAGGGGGATCGACCCCAGATCCCAGAACGTGACGACGGGAGAGAAGCCCAGCCGCCGCACGGTGAGCACGACGGCCCCCTGCGGCACACCGCGAAGCAGAAAGTGGCCGGCGGAATCCGTGAGCGTCCGCAGATTCGGTCCCACCTCCACCTGGGCTCCCGGTACGAGCACCCCGGCGCTGTCCCGCACGGTGCCCCCAATGGTCCCCTTGGGCTGCGTGTCCACGGCCGCGGCCACCCGGGACTGCTGGGCGCGCGCTTCGTGCCGCCCGCCGGCCGCCCCGAGTATCGCCACTGCCGCGAACGCAACTGCGAGCCCGCGGGCCGGATATCCACTGCGGGAACTGGCCATGATAACTCCGACCGAACAACTCGACTAATGCATGCCACCGCCCGGCGGCCGACGCAAGGTTCGAGGTCGCGCCGAGTGGCGTTGCTTACCAGACCCCTACAACGGTCGCGACGACACCGCCGCACCGCCCGGCTCTGGCCGGGAATCGTCAAAACGCATAGATAACGGCTGCTCGGCTCCGGACCACCGCCACCCCCCTCCACCTTCGTCCCGTAACGCCCTCCATGCCGATCGAACACATCTCCGATACCGCGCGGTGGGTGGCCGTCTACCGCGCCATGGAAACGGCCCGCCCCGACGCGATCTTCCGCGACCCCTACGCCGCCCGGCTGGCCGCCGAGCGCGGCGACCAGATCGTGGACACGATGAAGCGCGGCCGCTCGATGGCCTGGGCGATGATCGTGCGCACGGCGGTGTTCGACGAGATCATTGGCGACGCGATCGACCGCCACGGCGTGGACACGGTCGTGAACCTGGCCGCGGGGCTCGACGCCCGCCCATGGCGGCTGGAGCTCCCGCCATCGGTGCGCTGGATTGACGTGGACCTACCCGACATCCTTCGCTACAAGACGGAAATGTTGCGCGGCGAGACGCCGCGCTGCCGCTACGAGGCGGTGCCCACGGACCTCACCGACGACGCCGCACGGCGCGCGCTGTTCGAACGCATTGGCGCCGAGTCGCGCCACGCGCTCGTGGTCACGGAGGGGCTGCTCATCTACCTCACCGCGCAGCAGGTGGCGACCCTGGCCGCCGACCTTCGCGCACAGCCGAGCTTTTCCTTCTGGCTCATCGACCTCGCCAGCCCACGGCTGCTCAAGATCATGCAGCGCACCTGGGGCAAGAGCGTGGCCAAAGGCAACGCGCCCTTCCGGTTCGCCCCCGCCGAGGGCACCGGATTCTTCGAGTCCTTGGGCTGGCGCACGGCCCGGTTCCGCTCGACCATGGAAGACGCACAGCGGCTGCGCCGCGAGATGCGCGGCATGTGGCTCTGGCGCGCGATCGGCCGGCTGTATCCAAAGCGGACGCAGGAAGAGTTCCGCCGCATGTCCGGCACCGTGCTCCTCGAGCGGGGCTGACGCGCGGCCGGCGGCCCAGCGGCGAGTCTCTTGCCGGGGCCGGTACCGCCCGTCATGATAGACGCGCGGGCTACCCCGGGCCCGTTGCCGCAGCCGTGCCCACCCGCCCATCGCACGCCGAGTTCCCCGGAGACCCCATGCGCCCATTGCCGGTTCCGCCGGTTCCGCGGCGGCTCGCCGCGTCGAGCCGCCCCACGCGTATCGCTGCCTGCCTCGCGGCCGCGGCGATCGCCCTTCCCGCGGCGCTCGCCGCGCAGAAGATCACCGTGGCGCCCAACGTGCAGATCAGCGCGGCGCGGGCCGGCGACCCTCACTCCGAGCCGGTGATCGCCGCCGACCCCAAGCACGCCGAGCGTCTGATTGCCGCGTCGCACATTTCGTGGCTCGACACCACGGGCACCAAGTCGCTCGCCTACGTGTCGTTCGACACGGGGCGCACCTGGCAGCTGTCGCTGGAGCGGCGCGACTCCACGAGCGGCGGCGACGCCGCGGTGGCGTACGGCCCCGACGGATCGGCGCTGTTCGCCACGCTGGCGCGGTGGGGGCTCTACCGGTCGCGCGACGGCGGGAAGACGTGGGACGCGCCGAGCAAGGCGCCGCCGGCGTTCGCCTGGGACCGCGAGTATCTCGTGGCCGATTTCACGGGCGGCAAGTACGCGGGCCGCGTGTACATGAACTCCACGGTGAGCGTGCCGTGGGCCACGGACACCAGCGGGCCCGGGTTCGGCGGCGGCGAGAAGGAGACGGCGGTGGCGCTGTTCACCTCGCTGGACGGCGGCACGACCTGGAACAATCCGATCCTGCGGCTGGTGCCGCGCCCCGAGGGCATCCTCGGCATGTCGAACACCGTCGTGCTATCGGACGGCACGATCGTGACGCTGTACGGGCACCGGAAGCCGCCGCTGCCCGGCGAGGGCCGCGGCGGCGGCGGGGGCGGCCGCGGCGGGCTCGCGGCGCGCACGCCCTTCGCGGCGGCCAACTACTGGCTGGACGTGATCAACTCCACCGACGGCGGGGAGAGTTGGAACGCGGCGGTGCACGTCGGCGACTACTGGATGAACCGGCCGAGGTCGGAGGCGGCGGTGATTCCCGACCTGGCCGTGGACCCGGGCTCGCCGCTCTTTAAAGATCGCTTATACGTGGTGTGGAGCGACTTCCGCACCGGGCGGCTGGCGGTCATGCTCTCGTATTCGAGCGACAAGGGAAAGACCTGGTCGCCGGAGCAGGTGATCAGCGACGACGAGCCGGCGGCCGACCCGCTGGTGAACGGTCCCGACGACGTGACGCCGACGGTGGCGGTGAACCGGGACGGCGTGGTGGCGGTGCAGTGGTACGACCGGCGCGACTTCACGAACGACATCGGCTGGAACATTCGCCTGCGCGCCTCGCTCGACGGCGGCGAGACGTGGAGCCCGAGCGTGAAGGTCACCGACCGGCCGACGACCTTTGCCGACGACCAGTTGAACTGGTTGGCGGCGGGGCGCGCCGGGGCCGGCGGCGCCGGAGGGCGCGGCGGGCGGGGCGGCGGTGACGCGCTCGCCGAGCGCAGCGGGGGACGCACCGTGTCGCTGTCGGCGGGGCTGGCGTACGCGAGCTTCACCTTCGCGCCGGGCCACAACGGCGGATTCGTGGCCGACGCGGCCGGCGACTTCCATCCCGAGTGGATCGACTACCGGACGGGGATCGCGCAGATCGAGACGGCGCGCGTGCACGTGGACGGCGCCGTGGCGCGCAACGGCGGCGGCGACCTGGCCGACCTGAGCGACCTGTCGGGCACGGTGACGCTGCAGCTCATCAAGACCGAGATCGACCGGAAGACCGACCGCGTGACCTTCCACGCGAGGCTCAAGAACACGAGCCGCACCGACACGATTCGCGGGCCGCTCAAGGCCCGCGTGCTGCTGCTCACGTCGGAGAACGCGAAGACCGTGGAGGTGGCGAACTCGGACAACGGCGTGCGCGGCGTGGGAGCGGTGTGGGATCTCACGCCGCTCTTGCCGGGGGGCGTGCTGCTGCCCGACTCGCTCTCGGCGCCCAAGGACTTCGTGTTCCAGCTCGGCGGCATGGAGCCATTTCGCACGGGCACCGATCTGCACCTCCAGTTCGTGACCATGGAAGCGAAGATTCTGGGGCCGGCGGTCGTGACGCATGGCGGCGGCGGGCGGGGCCGCGGGCGAGGAGGACGCGGAGGGAGCGGCGGGAGCGGCGGGAGCGGCACCGCCGACTCGGGCGGCGGCTACCGGTGAGTCGAAAAGCGGAGGGCCCGGACGACGACGTCGCCCGGGCCCTTCGCTCCTGCGGCGCGGCCGCTCAGCCCCCGTCGGGCGTTCCCCCCGAACCGGCGTCGGCGTTCGCCGCCGGCGGTTCGTCGGTGGTCGGCACGATCGCCGCCTGACCGGCCGCCGTCAGGGCCGCGTTCACCTTGGGCAGGGTCGTGGCCATGATCCGCTCGAGCCGGGCGAGCTGCTTGACGAGCAGCGGATCGAGAACGTTGTACACCTGGTACGCCTGCGGCGGCGGACGCCGTTCGCCGTTCTCGACGAAGCCCAGCAGAGCAGCCATCTGGTTGTTGAGCCGCACCGGGAAGTTGAGCGGGTCTTCGCCGCTCTTGTTCTTGGTCTGGTAGAGCGAGTCCTCGACGCCGCTCAGGTTGTCGGCGAGGGCCGTAGCGAGCGTGGCATACGCCGAGTTGCCGCTCATCGCGGCCGCGCGCGCGTCGAGCTGCCGCTCGACGCTGCGGATGCGCTTCACGCCGTCGTTGGCGGCGGTGACGCGATCGCGGATCTTGATCGCGAAGTCGTGCTGCGCCACGAGGTCGGCGTTGGTGGCCTGGATGCGCGGGTCCTTCTTGACCGTGAACGTCTGCGTGAGCGGTTTGGCGCCGCCCACCGTGACGCGCACCGTGTAGCTGCCCGGCGCCGTGACCGGGCCCGTCAGGCCCGCCGACCACAGGATCATGCCCTGGAAGCCGGATGCGTCGGGGTAGCGCAGGTTCCACTCGTAGGTGTTGAGGCCGGCGCGAGTGGTCACGACCGTGGGCCCGCCGAATCCGCCGCGCCCGCCGCCGCCCCCGCCGCGACGGCCGCCGCCGGCGGCCGGCTTGTCGGTGGAAGCGAACTTCTTGATCACCTTGCCCGCGGCGTCGAGGAATTCGATCGACACGGTCTGGCCCGGTTGCGCCAGACGATAGGTGACCGAGACCGACGGGTTCCCGACCAGGTACACGTCCGCCGGCTTGTAGAGGAAGTCCCGTCCCGCTGCCGCTTCGGCTTCCGGCGCCTGGCGCAGCTGCGAGATGCCTTCCATGACCCAGAACGCGCGCCCGTGCGTGGCGATCACGATGTCGTCGTCGCGGAGCGCGATATCGTGCACCGGTACCTGCGGAAGGTTGCGCTGCAGGCTCTGCCAGTGGGCGCCGGCGTCGTACGAGAGCCACATGCCGTGCTCCGTCGAGGCGTAGAGCATGTCGGGACGCACCAGGTCCTCGCGCACCGCCCGCGTGTAGACGTCGCCGGGCAGCCCGCTGACGATCCGGGTCCAGGTCTTGCCGTAATCGGTGGTCTTGAACAGGTAGGGGGCGTAGTCGTCCATCTGGTAGCGGTTGGCGGCCACCCACGCCGTGCCCGGACTGTGCGGCGACGGATCGATGGTGGAGATGCGCATCCAGGCCGGCCATCCCTTGGGCGTGACGTTGGTCCAGGTCTTGCCGCCGTCGCGCGTAAGGTAGATCAGCCCGTCGTCGGAACCCGTCCAGATGAGCCCGGCGGTGATCGGCGATTCCTGCACGGCGAAGATCGTGCCGTAGTACTCGATCGACGTCTGATCCTTGGTGATCGGGCCGCCGGACGGCCCCAGCGTGGCCGGGTCGTGGCGGGTGAGGTCCGGGGAGATCACCTTCCAGGTGGCGCCGTCATCGGACGACTTGAACAGCACGTTGGCGCCGATGTACAGCACGTGCGGGTCGTGCGGCGAGTTCATGATCGGGTACGTCCACTGGATCCGGTATTTCAGATCCTCGGCGCTGTGCCCCATCGGATTGAGCGGCCAGGGATCGATGCGTGCCGTGAGCCCCGTCGCGTGGTCCTGCTTCTCGACCACGCCGCTGTAGTTGCCGCCGTAGGTGATGTCGGGATCGAGCGGATCGCCGGCCACGAAGCCCGACTCGCCGCCGGCGATCCCGTAGAAGGTGGAGTACTCCGGGCCGGCCGCGCCGCGCCCGCCGCGTCCGCCCCGTCCGCCGCCGCCGCCAAAGCCGCGGCCGCCGGCCTCCTCACGAACCGGCCCGCACGACGAGCCGGCGTCCTGCTTGGCGCCGCACACGCGATAGGGCACGTGGTCGGTGAGGTACGCGTGATAGAACTGCCCCGTGGGAATGGCCACGCGCACGCTCGTCTGGCCGCCGTCGGTGGTGATGACGGCGCCGTTGTCGTGGCCCACGATCATGCGCTTGTCGTCGTTCGGCGCGATCCACATCACATGGTTGTCGCCGCCGCCGAAGGCGCGCGTGAAGGTCTTGCCGCCGTCCTGCGACCATTCGGGGCTGACGTTCGGCGCGTACACCGTATTGCTGTCCTGCGTATCGGCGAACAGCATCGAGAAGTACCACGCGCGCTGGCGCAGATCCCGGCTGTCGTTCAGGTACTGCCAGGTGGCGCCGCCGTCGTCGGAGCGGTAGACGCCGCCCTTGGGCTCATTCTCGATCAGCGCCCACACCCGGCTCGGCTTCACCGGCGAGACCGCGAGGCCGATGTTGCCGATCACCCCCGAGGGCAGGCCCGGGTTGCGCGTGATCTCGGTCCAGTGGTCGCCGCCGTCGGTGGTCTTGAAGATGCCGCTGCCGGCGCCGCCGCTCACGAGCAGCCACGGCTTGCGCCCCGCCTGCCAGAGCGATGCGTAGAGCACGTCCGGATTGCTCGGATCCATCACCAGGTCGATGGCGCCGGTGGAGTCGTTCCGGAAGAGGATTCTTTTCCAGGATCTTCCCCCCGTCCGTCGTCTTGTAGACCCCGCGCTCGGGGTTCGGGGCCCATACGTGCCCCAGCGCCGCGACGTAGACGACGTCGTTGTTGCGCGGGTCGATGCGGATGCGGCCGATCTGCTGCGTGGCGTCGAGCCCCATGTGCTGCCACGTCTTGCCGGCGTCGGTGCTCTTCCACACGCCGTCGCCGTAGGACACGTCGCCGCGGATCGGCGTCTCGCCGCCGCCGACGTACACGACGTCGGGATTGCTCTCGCTCACCGCGATCGCGCCGATCGAGCCGCCGAAGAATCCGTCGCTCACCGGCTGGGCGGTGTTGCCGCCGTCCGTGGTTTTCCAGACGCCGCCGCCGGTGGTGCCCATGTAGTACTCGTTGGGCCGCGCCACCGAGCCGGCCACAGCCGTCATGCGGCCGGCGCTGTTGGGGCCGATGTTGCGCCACCGCACGTTGCCGAAGTACGACGAATCGACGTGCGACATAATGACTGCCGATGGCGCGCCCTGGGCGCCGGCAGACAGCGCCGGCGGCAGCAGGAGGGCGGCCAGCACCGCGACAACGCGAAGGCGAAGGCTGGGCATGGGACCGGTCGTGGAACGGGGTGACCGCCGAAGCGGCGAGGGAAGGGACTGGGGAACGCGCGATCGTCCTGCACAGATACGGCAGGCGCCCCGGCTTCGTTGCCGCGGCGCCGCCGTCGGGGGGACGGGGGCTTGGCCGGTCAGTGGATCGGCGCGCCCTTGTCCACCTGCGGCACGCCGTTCTCCATCCAGTCCGGTTCGGGCGCGCCTTTCAGATAGTGATCGAAGAACTCCTTCATCCGAATCTGGAAGTCCTTCTGGTTGGGGGTCTTGGCCAGGTGGTGCGGCTCGTCCGGGTACGACAGCCAGATCACGTTCTTTCCGTTGCGGCGGGCGGCGTTGTAGAACTCCAGCCCCTGGTCCCAGTCCACGGCGCCGTCGGCCGTGCCCTGCAGGATCATGAACGGCGTGTGGATCTTGGTGACGTTGAACACCGGCGACTGGCTCTCGTACAGCGCGGTGGCGTTCCACGGTGTGACGTTGGCGCCCATGCGCCCCTGGCTGGTTTCGAGGATGCCGCCGTTCCACTGTCCGCTCTGCTTGTACAGTTCGCCGTACATGCTGATCAGGTCGGTGAGCGGCGCGCCGGTGACGACGGCCTTGAACATGTCGGTCTGGGTGAGGATGAACGACGACTCGTATCCGCCCCAACTGTGGCCCTGCAGGCCGATGTGCTTGGGGTCGGCGTAGCCGAGGGCGATCACCTTGTTCACGCCGGCGGTGACGCAGTCGAGCGCCGAGGAACCCGGTTTGCCGATCTCGTAGACGATGTCGGGCTCGAACACCAGATAGCCGTCGCTGGCGTACTCGCTCATGTGCGGCCGGTCGTCGTACACCGGCATCGAGAACTGGTGATGGGTGTTCGACAGGATCTCGTAGATGTAGACGAGCATCGGATACTGTTTGCCCGGCTGGTACCCGGCGGGCAGGGTGAGCGTGCCCTGCAGCTTCCTGCCCTTGCCGTTGGTGTAGTTCACGAGCACGCGGCTGCCCCACGCGTAGTCCGCGAGCTGCGGATTGGCGTCGGTGACCTTGCGCGGCGCGGCGAACGCGGCGTCGCTCACCCAGTAGTCGGGGAATTCGCGGAAGGTCTGTTCGGTGAAGACCACGCGGTCGGCGCTCCGGGCCTTCTGCGCCTCGCCGATCATCTGGTCGGCGTAGAGGAGCGGGGTCGCCGTGCCGCCGCCGGCGGGCATCCGCCAGTAGCCCGATTTCTTGGTCCATTCGCCGTAGGCGGTGAGCGTTTGCGGCTGCGACAGGTCCACCGCCTCGGCGGCGCCGCCCCCGAAGCCGAAGCCGCCACCGCCGCCCCCGCCGCGGCCGCCGCGGCCGCCGCCGCTCAGGCGGGCCAGGCGCAGCTGCACCTGCTGCGCGGCGCCGGCGCCCGCGGTGAGATCGCGCCCCTTGCTCCCGTCGAGGGGCAGCGACCAGATGTCGTACTTGTCGTACAGCAGCACGCTGCGGCCATCCTTCGACCAGCCGGCCAGGCCCCAGATCGGCCGCTCGGCGGCCTGATCGTAGTCGGTGTCGAGGAAGCTCTTGCCCGTGGCGGCGTCCACCGTCACCGTCTTGCCGGTGGCCAGTTCATACGCCTTCACGTGCGCGCCGTCCTGGTACAGGAACCATTTGCTGTCGGGCGAGGTGCCCAAGGTGCGCAGCAGGCGCTTGGCGATCAGGGTGCGCTCGCCGGTGCCGGTGTTGACGCGGTAGTAGTCGGCGCGCGACGGGGCGCCCTCGGAATAATCGTACTGGTATGGGCCGGCGTCGCGCGCGATCGCCCACCGGCCGTCGGCCGTGGGCGTGGCCGTCTTCGCCGCCGTGTCGGCCAGCTGCACGAACCGGCCGCCGGCCAGGACGAACGCGCCGGCGATCGTGGCGCGTTGCAGTTGGTTGATCTGGAGCATCTGCTGCGACTGCAGTTCGACGTCCTTCCAGTGCCACACGTCCACGTCCGCCTGCGCTCCTTCGGGCTTGGCGGCGGTGTCCTCCTGCGCCTTGATGCCCACGAACAGGCGGCTGCCGTCGGGGCTCCAGCGGGGGGCGGCGTACTCGCTGAGCACGAAGCCCTTGGGAAAGCCGGGGTCGCGCGCCGGATCCCAGACCACCGCGCCGGCGGCGGGGAGCGGCCGCGCCCGCGTCGGGCCAGGCGAGGAGCACGTTCTCGCGCTGCCGCTTGTCCTTGGGTTTCTCGCCACGCAGCACCGCCAGGCCGCTCGACGAATCGCGCCACACCAGGCCGGCGTATTCCATCGGTTTGCTGTCGAGGGCGCGCGTCTCGCCGGTGCCCAGGTTGATCACGTAGGCGCCGTTGCCCAGCCGGCCGGCGGCGTCCACGGTGTAGGCGAGCAGATTGCCCGCGTCGTCGAAGTCGTACTGGTCCACGTTGCCGATGTTCTGCGTGACGCCCGTGGCCAGGCGCCGGAGCAGCAGGTCGGTGCCGCGATGGGACGTGTCGCCCGGCGCGCCGGCCATCTTGACGGCCAGCCATTGCGAGCCGGCGGCGAACTGGAAGCCGCCGGCGCCGGGCACGTCGTACTTGTCGCCGGTGGCGAGGTTCAGCAATTCCAGATGGCGGGCCGGGCCGGCGCCGCCCGCGGTGGGCGTTTCGCCGCCGCGTCCTCCACGTCCGCCGCGGCCGCCACCCGCGCCGCCGCCGCCGCCGCGTGCTCCACGTCCGACCGCCGCGCCCGGCGGGTTGACGAAGTAGGCAATCCACTGGGAGTTGTCGGAGAACTGCGCGCCTCCCCCGCCCCCGGCTCCGCCGAAGCCTCCCCGGCCGCCGCGCCCGCCGCCCGCCGCCGTGCCCGTGGGCACGGTGTACAACTGGTCGCGGCCGAGCGCGCGAACGAACAGCGTGTCGTCGCCGTCGTTGGGCGTGAAGGTGTAGGTCATCCAGGCGCCGTCGTCCGAGATGGCGACGCCCGTGATGCGCTTCCAGGGGCCGTAGTCGGCGAGGGTGAGGATCTTCTTGCCGTCGGCCGCGGTCTTGTGGGCCGCGGGTTCGGCCGCGCGGCCGCGCTGGGCGCGCAGGGGGGCGGGGGCGGTGGCGGCGACGGTGAAGGCGAGCGCCGCGGCGGCGGAACGCAGGACGGCCGGCGGGAAGGAACGACGCATGGGGGACTCCGGAAACGGGGCAAGGGTGGCGCGACCATCATGCAGGGCGGGCCGGCATCCGACAAGGCGGGGCGCTCGGCTCCGCGGTCAGCGCGCCAGCGGGTGCGCCGGCAGCGGCGAGCGCGCCAGACTGGCCGCGTCGTCGTCGCGGAGTTCCAGGATCCCCTCGCCCCGGCGGTGGTCGAAGCGCAGCAGCGTCTCCGCGCCGCGGTAGACGGTGAACTCCTCGATCGACGGTGCGCCGGACGGTTGCGCGAACGGTCCGCCGGGCAGGACGTCGCGCAGCACCGCCATCGATTCGCCGGTGAGCAGCCATCGATCGCCCGCGCTCGCCACCCGGCGGCGGAACGACGCCAGCAACGCGTCCAGCCGCGCCCAGGGCGTGCCGGCCAGGTACGGCGGCCCGAGCAGGCCCAGGCCGAACTCGGCGGCGCCGCGGCGCGCGCACCAGTCGAGCAACTGCCAACTCCGCTCGGGCGGATAGTCGGCGGCGCGCACGAGGTAGGTCGGCATCGGTAGCGGTGGCGGCGAGGCCCGGAGGGGGGCGCGCGGCGCTATGCGCCCTGCGTGGCGAACATCACGCTGCCCTTGCGACCGCGCTTGGCCGTGTACATCAGCTCATCGGCGGCCCGCACGGCCTCCGTGACCGACACCGGGGGCGCGAAGAACGTCATGACGCCGATGCTGAACGTCACCGGCCATCCATGTTCCGTCATACCGGCGGTGAGCCCGGCATGCAGCTTGGCCACGGCGGCGCGCGCCGCCTCCTCGGCGGTCTCCGGCAGAAGGGCCACGAATTCGTCGCCGCCGATGCGGGCGACGATGTCGGTGCGCCGGAGTCCGGCGAGCAGTCGCTGCCCCACCACCACCAGTGTCTCGTCGCCGACCACGTGCCCCAACCGGTCGTTCAGCTCCTTGAAGTTGTCGAGGTCCACGTACACGAGCGCGAACGGCCGCCGGTAGCGGCCAGCCCGCGCGAACTCCAACTCCGTCAGTTCGACGAACCGCCGGCCGTTGGACAGCCCGGTGAGATAGTCGGTGCGCGCCAATTCGCGCATCCGGTCGTGCGCTGCGCGCAACGCGCTCAGCAGCATCGCCACGACGACGAAGAAGCCGAGCCGGATGAGCGTGTTCCAGGCGTAGAGCGCGGGATGCGAGTACCTGTGGCCGTCGGCGATGTCGGCGGTCATCCACGCCGCGGCGCTCAGGATCGACACGACGAGCGCGAGCCGGCGCGTGGAATACCACGACACGAGGACGATCGGAATGAGGTAGAACAGCGAGAACCCCATCTCGTACCCGGTGGCGTAGTCGATGTAGCCGAGCACGGCGACCAACGCCGCCGCCACCGCGAGCCAGAATTTCCTACCGTGCCCTTCGAGATCGTTCCTGTTCAGCATCGGCACCCTCGGCGAGATCCGACCCGACCCTCCGCCCACACAATGGCGCGCCCGGCGCCGCCCGGCCAGCCCCGCGTTCGCGCCGCGCGGGTCACGTGGCCCGCCCGATCGCCAGCCAGTCCCAGGGCAGCGGAGCCCGCAAGCGCGACGGGGGCGTGATCCGCTCGGTGGTCCAGGCATAGCGAACTCTGGACAACGCGGCCAACCGGAATCCGGCCATCGCCAGGGTGGACTCGATCTCCTCGGCCGTGTAATGCTTGGTCGGCACGCCCTCGATGCCTACGGTACCGGCCTCCGCGCGCCGCATGACCGGGTGAAAATCGTACGCCGACGCCGAGCCGGGCGCGGTGAGCCGCCGCATGAACTCGCAATAGGCTGCCGACTCCAACGACGGCACCACGAACACCCCCTCCCCACCGCGCTTCACGGCGCGCCGGATTGACCGCCACAGGCGGCGGCGGACCGCTCCATTGGGGTGGATCACGACGTTGGCCGACACGACGCACGCGAAGCGGTGCGCCAGACGCGCGAGCGTGCGCGGCGTGCTCTGTTCGACGGTGACGTTGGGCAGCGACGCGGCCCGGCGCCTGGCCTTTGCCACGCACCGGGCCGACCAGTCCACGGCGTGCACGCGGTCGAACGTGCGGGCCAGAAACGGCAGATACCCGCCGATTCCGCACCCGAAATCCAGCACCGCCTCGTGGCGCGCGGCGGCCGAGCGCAGCGCGCGGCGGATCACGCCCCGGACGTCTTCGCGCAGACTGTCGAAGATCTCGTCGTGCCAGCCGTCCGCCTGCCGGTCCCAGTAGTCGCGATTCACCGGGGTCGCACGACGCGGCCGCCCTGGATCACGATGCGCACGGCCCGCGTGTTCCGGATGTCCGCCGTCGGGTCGGCGCCGAGCAGCACGACGTCGGCCCGCTTGCCGGGCGTCAGCGTGCCGACGCTGTCGGCCACGCCGATGGCCCACGCGCCGTTCGCGGTGGCCGACGCGATCGCCTGCAGCGGCGTGAGATGGGCCCCGGTCACGAGCAATTCCAGTTCCCGATGCAGCAGCGGCAGCGAGTCGCGCCCGGCGTCGAACAGCTCGTCGGTGCCGGCCACGAGGCGCACCCCGAGTTCGGCGGCGCGGCGCGTGACCGCGTACATCCACGGCGTCCGCACGGCGCTCACCGAGTCGCGCGGCAGTTCCTCGGCGAATACCCAGAGCGTGGGGTTGAGCGCCACGCCGCGGTCGCGCATCGACTCCAGCAGGCGGCCGATCACCGGCCCGTTGGCGGGTACGCCCAGAAAATCGCCCTTGGCGCGGTCGGGAAAGTCGCCGCTGCGCGGGCTCCCCTGCCACACGAGGTACGGCGTGTGGGCGAGCACGTCGGCGCCGGCCGCCACGAGGTCGCTGGGCAGGCCCGGGAACGTGGTGGCGTGCGCGATCACCCGCAGCCCCTGCCGGTGCGCCTCGACGGTGGCGCGCGTCACCTCGATGGAATCGAGCGCGGCGTACAGTTTGAGTCCGGCCGCGCCGGTGCCGCGGGCCGCGGCCACGGCCCGCGCGAAGTCCGTGGTGTCGGTCACCGCCCGCATCCACGCCGCCGCGCCCGGCGCGTAGCCGAGCGAGGCATCGCGCGTGCGCGGATCGGAGAAGAACGCCGGCCCGCCGAACAGCGCCACGTAGTACACCCGCGGGCCCGCGATCTGGCCGGCGAGCACGGCCCGCTGCAGGTCGCCCGTGGCGCGGGCGTCGCCGGCGAGCTCGAACACGGTCGTCACCCCGCCCATCAGGGCGTGTCGCAGCACGGCGGCGCGATCGCTCCACCCCGCCGTGCCCAGGTGCACGTGCGCGTCGATGAGGCCCGGGATGGCGAACAGTCCTCGGCCGTCGATCACCGAGTCGGGCGTCGCCCCGGCCGTCGTGCCGGTGGGCGCGATCTCGCCGATGCGGCCATCGCGCAGCACGAGGTCGACGTGCGCGCGGGGCGGCACGCCGGTGCCGTCCACGAGCGTCACGTCGCGGACGAGAATGGGCACGTCGCTTGGCCGCCCCGCGCCCTGCGCGGGGGCATCCGCCGGCGGCCATGCCGCGAGCGCCAGCCAGATCCAGATCGGGCGGAGCGTCATGCGCCAAAGCTGCGCCTCCGTCTGCGGGGCGCGCAACGCCGCGCTCATCCGGCGGCGCGGGCGGCGGCGGCGCGCCGCACGCGTGCCAGACGGGCGATGGCGGCGATGCCGAACGCCGGGCCGATCGCCAGGATGGCGAACGCCCACCGCCATCCCACCAGGGCCCGGGCCGGCGGCACGAGCTGGATGGACACCATGGTGAGCAGGAACCCAAGCGAGGTCTGCAGGGTGAGCGCCGTGCCGACCGCGTGCGCGGGCACGCTTTCGGTCACGAGTGCGCTGAATTGCGCCGAGTCGGCCACGACGAAGAAGCCCCAGACGAGCGCCACCGCGGCGGCCAGCCAGAACCAGCGGCCGAAGGTGAGGCCGACGATCAGGGCGCAGGCGCCGCTCGCCGCCATCGCCACGGTGACCAGCCATTCGCGCCCGTGGCGGTCGGCGGCCAGGCCGCCCCACACGCACCCCGCGCCGCCCGCCGCGATGGCCAGGAACGACACCACGGAGGCGATCTCGTCGGTCCGCGCCCCCGCCGCCAGCCCGCCGGCCGCGGCGCTCGCCGCGATGAACGCCGGAATCCACGTCCACATGGAATACAACTCGAACATGTGACCCAGGTACCCGCCGGTGGCCAGCCGCCATTCGCGTTCTCTGAACACCGTGCCGACCAGCGCCCACGAGAACGGCCGAGCCGGAAAGGCGTAGGGACCGTCCGTGTAGCCGGCCGTCACGAGCGCCGCGGCGAGCACGGCGAAGCCGCTCACGGTGAGCAGCACGGTGGCGACGCCGGCGCCCGGAAAGGCGTGCACGAGATACGGGCTGGCCTTGCCGATCGTGAGGGCGCCGACGATGGTGCCGATGCCCAGCCCGCGCTGCGATCGAAACCAGGTGGAGATCATCTTCATTGCCGGCGGATAGACACCGGCGAGCGCGAACCCGGTGGCGAGGCGCAGCGCGAGCGCCGCCTCGTACGACGGCGCGCGCACGAGCGCGGCGTTGGCCGCGGCGCCGAGGAGTGCCGAGGCCGCGAACAGCCGTCTGGACGGCACCACGTCGGCCAGGTTGAGCAGCGCCGAGACCGCCGTGCCGAGCACGAAGCCGAACTGCACGATCGTCACGAGCCAGCCGGTCTCGGACGGTGTGAGCTGCCAGCGCGCGGCGAGCTGCGGCCCGACCGCGGCCGCCGCCAGCCAGAGCGACATGCCGAACAGCTCGGCCAGCGACAGCAGCGCGAGCAGCCGCCAGCGGCGGGGATCGGAGTCGGGAGCGGGCATGGGAGGAGAAGGTATCAGGCGGGCGGTCGGAGAGTCAGACAGTCGGACAGGCGGGCCGTCAGAGTTCGTCGATCGATTTCGGCCAATCCTGCTTGAGCAGGCGCGACAGCGCGCGGTCGGCGAGCAGGCGCCCGTCCGTCTGGCAGCGGGCGCAGTAGTTCGTTTCGTGGTCCGCGTACCGAATGCGCTGCACCGGCGCGCCGCACGCGGGACAGGGCTGCCGAAACCGTCCGTGCACCGCCATCCCCTCGCGGAACGCCGTGACCTTCTCGGGAAAGCCGTCGCCCACCGCGGCGCGGAGCCGGCCGGTCCATTCGATCAGCGTCTCGCGCGTGGCCGCGAACAGCCGGTCCACTTCGCCCTCGGACATCTTGAATGTCAGCGCGAGCGGCGACAGGCGCGCCCGGTGCAGGATCTCGTCGGAGTACGCGTTGCCGATGCCGTCGAACAGACGCGGATCGGTGAGCGCGCGCTTGAGCGTGTGATTTTCGAGGCGGAGCCGGCCGGCGAATTGCTCGCGCGTGGCCGCCATCACGTCCAATCCGCCGCGCGCGAACGCGTGCAGCCCGCGGCGGTCGCGCACGAGGTGGACCGAGGCCCGACGTGTGCTGCCCGCTTCGGTGAGCAGCAGCGTCCCGTGGTCGAACTCGAGCGCGAGCAGCGCGATGCGTGCGGGCACTTTCTTTCCCGGCGCGAGCCAGCGCAGCCGGCCGGCGATCATGAGGTGCACGACCACGAACAGGTCACCGGAGCACTCCAGCACGAGGCGCTTCCCCGATCGGCCGACGCCGGCGACGGCCCTTCCATCGAGCACCGCGAGCGGCGGGTCCACCGACCGGAGCACGAACGGGTCGAGGAGCCGCGCGTGGGCGATCGTGCGCCCGCGGAGGTAGCGGTCGAGCGCCTCGACGTACACGGTGATATCGGGAAGTTCGGGCATCGTCCCGGTGGATGATGGCGCTCGGCCGGTCCCTCGCGCGAGAGGGCGCCGCGTTGCGCCGAGGAATCGGCGTGGTTGCGCTCCGGGCGAAAATCGACACGCAGAATTTGTGCTTAACCAGGCCAATCAACGCTTTACGGCCCGCCGGCGACTTGCAGGAATTTCCGCGCGGGGTATTGTATACACGATCATCGGGTGATGCGGCCGGATACGAGGAGGCGCGGTGCGCAATGTGACATCGGTCGTCGTGGCGGTTCCACTCGCCCTTGCGCTGGCGGCGTGCGGCCGAAACGCGCGCACCACCGCCGCCAACGAAGCCGATCTGCAACGCGATCTGCAGCTCGCGTCGGCAACGACGATGACGCTCCCCGCGCCGCAGGTGGATCCGGCCAACTTCGACGCGCTCGAGACGGAACCGCAGAGCGCGCCACGTCCATCGGCGCATCTCGTGAAGGCCCGCGGCCCCAAGGCCATCGCGTCGGCGGCGTCGGATCTCCAGGCCACGCGCATTCCGCAGGTCGCGGCCACGCAGCCCGTGCCGCAGGTGCAGACCGTGGCCACGGCGCCGGCGCCCGTTCCGAATCAGGACCCGGTGGCCAGCGTGCTGCGCCCCAGCGCGCCGCCGGCCGTGCCCGCGACCGGCGTCGGCGGAGGGTTCGGCCGGACCGGTTCGGGCCCGGGTGTGTTCGGGCCGGGCGAGGGCGTCGTGATTCGCGGCGGCGGGTTGGACGGCGACAATTGCGAGCCACACGGCCGCCGGCGGCCGGGCGGATTCGAGCCGTACCCCGGTGGCATGGGGGGCGGCACGTTCATCCCCGTCATCCGCCCGGGCGGCACGATCTTCCACTGAGGCCGGCTCGCCCCGAGCGTGCCTGGCCTGACACACCGGCCGGAGCGCACCCGTAGGGCATCGAGGGCCCGCGCCACCGCTGTGCGAAAGTGGGACGCGCGGTCCCACTTTCGCACAGAGCGCACCAACCTTTCGCGGGTGCGGCGAGTCTAACTCCCGGAAATCATGTCACTTGGCCCACGTGCAACATGGCACGGGCCTTGCCATTGCCGGGGAGTGCATGGTCTGATCTCTCCCGACGAGGAATCGCGTGGACATTGCCCGCCCCAAGCAGAAGCACACCAAGAGATACGTCGCCTATGGCGTCGGAGTGGTGGCCGTCATCGCGGTCACCATCATGCTCTCGCGTCTCAAGCCGGCCGCGCCGACGGTGGACGGCGGCACGCTCTGGACCGACACCGTTCGCCGCGGCGACATGGTGCTGCAGGTGCGCGGGCCGGGGAATCTCGTGCCCGAGCACATCCGGCAGGTCATCGCCGTGGCCACGGGGCGCATCGATCGCCTCGTCGTGCAGGCGGGCGAGCGCGTCCAGCCGAACACCGTGCTGATCGAGATGTCCAATCCCGACGTGGAGATCGCGGCGCTGCAGGCGCAGCAGGCGTGGGCGCAGGCGCAGTCGCAGCTCATTCAGATGCAGAGCGACCTGACCAGCGCCCAACTCACCGAACAGGCCAGCATCGCCACGCTCAAGACCCAGCTGCTCGTCGCGGTGAACACCGCACGATCGACCGATTCGCTGGCCGTGCGGCACCTGGCCGCGGCCAACGACGTGGCGCAGAACCGGCAGACGGTGGACGAGTTGGCCAGCCGCATGAAGATCGAGCAGCAGCGCCTTGCGATCATGCGGCAGCAGGCCGACTCGCAGATCGCGGCCCAGCGCTCGCAGGTCCAACTGCTGCACACGGTGTACCAGGCGCAGGCCAAGAAGCAGACCGGCCTGATGGTCACCGCCGGCGACTCCGGTGTGCTCCAGGAAGACCAGACGCTGGAACTCGGGCAGTGGGTTACCGAAGGGAGCATCATCGGCAAGGTGGTGCAGCCCGGCAAGCTCAAGGCGGTGTTGCGGATTCCCGAAACCCAGGCCAAGGACGTCGCGTTGGGACAGAAGGCCGAGGTGGACACGCACAACGGGGTGATTCCGGGTCACGTGGCGCGCAAGGATCCGACGTCGCAGAACGGAACGGTCACAGTGGACGTGGCGCTCGACGGCGCGCTGCCGGCGGGCGCCGTGCCCGATCTGAGCGTGGACGGAACGATCACGATCGAGAAGTTGACCAACGTGCTGTTCACCGGGCGTCCGGGCTACGGCGCGGGCTCGGGGATGGTGGGGTTGTTCCGGGTGACCGACGGGGGCAATTTTGCCTCGCGCGTGCAGGTCGAGCTGGGCCGCAGTTCGGTGAACACGGTGGAGATCAAGCGCGGGCTCGCCGTGGGCGACACGGTGATCCTGTCGGACATGTCGCAGTGGGACGCGGTGGATCGGGTGAAGTGCAGCCCGAAGTGCCGCGTGGGGCAGTAGGCGCGGGGGCACGGGCACGGGGGCACGGGGGCACGGGGCACGGGCACGCGGGACCTCTTTCAAGCGGAGCAGATCATGGCCACGAACGGGCAGGCGCTCATCCAGTTGCGGGGGATCAAGAAGGTCTTCTACACCGACGAGGTGGAGACCCACGCGCTGGCCGACGTGCATCTCGAGATCAATCAGGGCGAGTATATCGCCATCTCCGGCCCCTCGGGCTGCGGCAAGACGACGCTGCTCTCGATCCTCGGCCTGCTCGACACGCCGACGGACGGCGAGTACCTGCTGGACGGCCACGCGGTGGCGGGGCTCGACGCCGGCGACCGGGCCCGCGTCCGCAACCGGCAGATCGGATTCATCTTCCAGGCCTTCAACCTGATCGGCGATCTCACGGTATATGAGAACGTGGAACTCCCGCTCACCTACCGCGGCATGAGCGCGGCCGAGCGCAAGGAGCGCGTGCACGCGGCGCTCGAGCGGGTGGGCATGTCGCACCGCGTGAAGCACTTCCCGGCCCAGCTCTCCGGCGGCCAGCAGCAGCGCGTGGCCGTGGCCCGCGCCGTGGCCGGCGACCCGGCGATCCTCCTCGCCGACGAGCCCACCGGCAACCTCGACTCGGCCAACGGCGAGCAGGTGATGGACCTGCTCCGCGAGCTGCACCGCAATGGGGCCACGATCTGCATGGTGACGCACGATCCGCGCTACGCGGCGCACGCCGACCGTTCCGTGAACCTGTTCGACGGGCGCGTGGTGGACGAGCAGCCCACGGTGCCGGCGCACGCGCAGGCGTGATGATCTCCCTCCGCAACGTCGAGAAGAGCTACCCCATCGCCGGCGGGCAGTCGTTCGTGCTGCGCCAGATCACGGCCGACATCAAGGCCGGCGAGTTCGTGACCATCATGGGCCCGTCGGGCGCCGGCAAGTCCACGCTGCTCGCCATCCTCGGCATGCTCGACGGCGCGTGGAGCGGGGAATACTACCTGTTCGACCACGCCGTGCACACGCTCGACACCAGGCGCCGCGTGGCGCTGCACAAGCAGTACGTGGGGTTCGTGTTCCAGCAGTACCATCTGCTCGACGACCTCACCGTGGCCGAGAACCTCGACATCCCGCTGTCGTACCGCGACGTCAAGAAGTCCGAGCGGCAGGCGATCGTGGCCGACACGCTCGACCGGTTCGGCATGGTGGCCAAGAAGGATCTCTATCCCCGGCAGCTCTCCGGCGGCCAGCAGCAGCTCGTCGCGGTGGCGCGGTCGGTGATCCACAAGCCGTCCATCCTGCTCGCCGACGAGCCCACGGGCAACCTGCACTCGGCGCAGGGCGCGGAGATCATGGAACTGTTCACGCGGCTCAACCGGGGCGGCACGACGATCGTCCAGGTCACGCACTCCGAGGTGAACGCGGGGTACGGCAATCGGATCATCAATCTGAAGGACGGGTGGATCGTATAGGCGGATTCCCGTGGCCGGTGAAGGGTCATTTCGCAGACCGGCCGGTACGCTCATGGCAGACCGGACAACAACCGATCAGATGGTTCACGGCCGATGTCTTTGTTGCAGTTGAGGAAGATGGACCGCCACGGACGCTGCTCGTGCGACGTCGAGATGGCGGGGTGAGCGGCGGTTCCCCAAGCGTCGATCGGCTGGGATCCGTTCGTTTCCGATCAATCGACTCTCCCGCTCTGAGTGTTCCGCCTCGCCCCAATGGCCCCATGCGGAGGCTTCGGATAAGCTTCTCCCATGACCGCCCCCGTCTCCGCCCCCGCCCGCATCCTCGTCGCCGACGACGACCGCGACGTGCTCGAAGCGCTGCGGCTGCTCCTGCGCGGCGAGGGGTATGAAGTCGAGACCGCCGCCTCGCCAGGCGCCCTCATCGCCGCCGTGACCACGCAGGACGCCGACGCCGTGCTCATGGACATGAACTACACGCGCGACACGACCGGCGGCGTGGAGGGGTTCGACCTGCTCACGCGGCTCCAGACGCTCGACACCACGCTCCCCGTCATTGTCATGACCGCCTGGGGCAGCATCGAGGGCGCGGTCGAGGCCCTGCGCCGCGGCGCCCGCGACTACATCGAGAAGCCGTGGAACAACGCGCGCCTGCTCCACGTGGTGGCCACGCAGGTGGAACTCGGCCGCGCCATCCGCACCAGCCAGCGCCTGGAGAGCGAGAACCGCGCGCTGCGCCCGGCCGGCGGGCCGGAACTCATCGCGCAGTCGGCCGCCATGCAGCCGCTGCTGCGCCTGATGGAGCGCATCGGCCCATCCGACGCCGGCGCGCTCATCACCGGCGAGCACGGCACGGGCAAGGAAGTCGTCGCCGGCTGGCTGCACGCCGCCTCGCCGCGGCGCGCGCGGCCCATGGTGACGGTGAATCTGGGCGGGCTCTCCGAGGGCGTATTCGAGAGCGAGATGTTCGGCCACGTGAAGGGCGCGTTCACCGACGCCAGGACCGACCGCGTGGGCCGGTTCGAGTTGGCCGAGGGCGGCACGCTCTTTCTCGACGAGATCGCCAATCTCTCGCTCGGCCAGCAGGCCAAGCTGCTGCGCGTGCTGCAGACGGGCGAACTGGAGCGCGTGGGATCGTCCAGGACGCGGCGCGTGGACGTGCGCATCCTGGCCGCGTCGAACGTCGATCTCCGCGCCGAGGTGGCGGCGGGCCGGTTCCGCGAGGACCTGTTCTTCCGGCTCAACACCGTGGAGCTGCATCTGCCGCCCCTGCGCGAGCGCCGCGACGACATCCCGCTGCTCGCCGCGCACTTTCTCCGGCAGTTCTCGGCGCACTACCGGCGGCCCGTTGCCGGCTTCGGCCCCGAGGCCATGCTCGCCCTGCTCCGCTACGGCTGGCCCGGCAACGTGCGCGAGCTGGCCCACGCCGTGGAGCGCGCCACCCTGCTCGCGCGGCACGACCTGGTGCGCGAGAGCGACCTGGCGCTGCAGGCCGGCGGCGGCGCCCCCGCCCTCGACGAGATGAGCCTGGAGGAGGTGGAGCGGGCGCTCATCGGCAAGGCGATGGCGCGGTACGACGGGAACGTGAGCCTGGCCGCCAAGGCCCTGGGCCTGTCGCGGAGCGCCCTGTACCGGCGCCTGCAGCGTCACGGCTTTTAGTATACTATAATGGCGTCGCACGAACGCCAGGTCACCGTTCTCGCCTTCGCGTCGCCGCTCCCGGCGCTGGCCATCGCCCTCGTGTTGCTCTGGACCGGCGGCTTCGACCCGCGCACGCAGTGGACGCTGACCGTGCTGCTCGTCGCCCTCTGGCTCGGCCTCGCGCTCACCCTCCGCGAGCGCGTCGTGCGGCCCCTGCAGACGCTGTCCAACATGCTGGCCGCGATCCGCGAACAGGATTACTCCCTGCGCGGCCGCCGGGCCAGCGCCGGCGACGCCCTCGGGCTGGCGATGCTCGAACTCAATTCGCTGATGGACGAGCTGCGCGAGCGGCGCCTGGGCGCGCTCGAGGCCACCGCCCTGCTCCAGCGCGTGATGGCCGAGATCGACGTGGCCGTGTTCGCCTTCGACGACGCCGGCGCACTGCGCGTGGTGAACGCGAGCGGCGAACGGCTGCTCGCGCTGCCCGCCGAACGGCTGCTCGGGCGCCGCGCCGCCGAGCTCGGGCTCGAGGAATGCCTGCGGGGCGATGCGCCCCGCGTGGTGGAGTTGGCGCTGGGCGCGCAGCGTGGTCGGTGGGAGGTGCGGCGCGGCGCGTTTCGCCAGGGCGGACGCCCGCACACGTTCGTGGTGCTCGCCGACGTCAGCCGCGCCCTGCGCGAGGAGGAGCGCCGGGCATGGCAGCGGCTGATCCGCGTGCTCGGCCACGAGATCAACAACTCCATCGCGCCCATCAAGTCGCTGGCCGAGCAGTTCCAGGACCTGGTGCGGCGGCGCGAGCCCGACGCCGCGGCGCGCGAGGACATGCAGCGCGGGCTCGGCGTGATCGCCAACCGGTCCGAGGCGCTCACCCGCTTCCTCGCCTCGTATACCAGGCTCGCCAAGCTGCCCGCCCCGCGGTTGGCGCCGATCAGCGTGGGGGCGTGGGTCACGCGCATCGCGCAACTCGAACCGCGGCTGCCGGTGGAGGTCGTGCCCGGCCCCCAGGTGACACTGCTCGCCGACGGCGACCAGCTCGATCAACTGCTGATCAATCTGCTCCGCAACGCCGTGGACGCGGCGCTCGAGACCGGCGGCGGAGTGCGCGTGCGCTGGGCGCGCGAGCGCGCGTCCTTCGAACTCGTGGTGCAGGACGACGGCCCGGGCCTGCCCCATACGAGCAATCTGTTCGTCCCGTTCTTCACCACCAAGCCGGGCGGAACCGGGATCGGGTTGGTGCTCTCACAGCAGATCGCCGAAGCGCACGGGGGGAGCCTGGCGCTCGTCGACCGCACGGACGGGCACGGGTGCGAGGCGCACCTGATTCTGCCCTGCTGAACCTGCCGGCCGCTCCCCTCTGCCCCGACGACGGGCGGCGTGCGCTGCGCGGCTACCGCTTCTTCCCGCGCGTCCCCGGCTTCCGTTTCGGCGCGCCCTTCCTGGCCGCGTGCGTCCTGGCGGGCTTCCGGGCGGTGGATTTCCGCGCCGCCTTCTTCGCCGCGGATTTCTTGGCGGGTCTCGCGGCCTTCTTCGGCGGCTTCCTTCCCGCGCTCTTCCCGGCGGCCTTGGCGGGCGGCGTCTTGCCCTTGGTCGGCGCCGGAACGACGGCCCGCAGCAGGGGCAGCGGGTTCTTGCGCGGGCGGCCGCTCTTCCGGGCCGCCGCGCCCTCGGCCATCAGCTTGTCGAACGCGGCCTTCGCCTCGGCCAGCAGCGTCGCGTGCGTCGAGCCGCGCTCACTCCGCGAGCGTTCCTTTTCCGCGCGAAAGAGATCTTCCGGTGAATGCGACGTCATAGATGTGGCCCGTGCTGTGGTGAACGGCGGTGGCTGGCCCCGGAACGCGCCCGGTGCGCCGCACCGAATATGCCACGGCGCGGCCCGTCTGCCTATGGGGAATCGCGTGGCGCCGGCGCCGGCGCGGGAACTCGGCGCCCCGGCGGTCAGCGGCCCCGACCGTACTGCCGGAGAATCGCCCGCACGCGGTCGATCGGCACGGGCTCGACCGTCCGGCCCTGCGCGTCGGTGACCGGCGTGGCCATGAACAGCGAGTTGTAGACCGCCTCCTCGGTGGCTTCGACCACGGCCTCGAACAGCGGCGACATCTCGTCGTTGGTCAACTCCGCCACGTCGGGTCGGCGCTGATCGCCGCCGCGCCGCAGCAGGGAGTCGGACGAGAACGCGATCACGTAGTCGCCCGATCCGTTGGCGGCGAACGACCCGGTGCGGGCCAAACCCATGATGGCCCGGCCGGCCAGCCGGCGGAGGTTCCGGTCGAGAATCGGCGCGTCGGTGGCCACGACGATCATGCACGACCCGTTGGCGCTCTGGTCGTCCACGTCGCGCTTGAACGAGTACTGCCCGAGCGCGCGCCCCACCGGCGCGCCGTCCACCTGGAGAATGCCCCCGTAGTTGGTCTGCACGAGCACCCCCACCGTCCAGCCGCCCAGCGACCTGGGCAGCACGCGCGACGAGGTGCCGATACCGCCCTTCCACCCGAAGGCGATCGTGCCGCGTCCGGCGCCCACGCTCCCTTCGGCCACCGGGCCGCCGCGCGCCGACTCGAGCGCGCGCACCACGTCGGCCGGCGCGATGGGGCGCGACCGGATGGCGTTGAGCGTGCCGTCGTTCGTCTCGCCCACCACGGGATTGATGGAGCGCACGCTCTCCATGCCCGGCCGGGCGAGCAGCCACGCCACCATCGCGTCGGCGGCCCGCCACACGCACAGCGTGCAGGTGAGCAGAATCGGCGTTTCGAGTTCGCCCAATTCGTCCACCTGCGTGACGCCGAGC
The DNA here is from genome assembly GCA_963729495.1 of uncultured Gemmatimonadaceae bacterium. Lineage (GTDB taxonomy): Bacteria > Gemmatimonadota > Gemmatimonadetes > Gemmatimonadales > Gemmatimonadaceae > JAGWRI01. Next base: position 155,926 of record CAVSOM010000006.1, on the reverse strand, counting down.
AGCTTGCCGAACCCGTTGCCGACGACGATCGCCGCCGGCACGCGCTCGGCGAACATGTTGCCGGCGTGCGGGAGCACGGCAGTGACGCCGGTGTGGATCGAATCGCCGTCGTCCACCGTGGCCTGGCCCACGAGCACGCCGGCCACGTCGGTGATGGCGTTGTCGCGACCCGGCGCGAAGATGCCCGGCGCCACGCCGAGCTCGCGGGCGCGCTGGGGAGTCTGGGGGGTGTGGGAGGTCTGCGGGGTCTGGGCCTGCGCGCCGAACGCGGTCGCGGCGAGCAGAGCGAGTGCGGCGAGGATCGACGCCGAACGGGCATTGGCCATCGGGAAGCTCCGGGATGCGGCGCGGCCGTGCGTGCCGCGTCGGTCCAATGTACCTTGGGTGGGTCCGCCGCAGAACGCCGGCCGCTCCGCCATGGCATCCACGACCTCTCGCCCCTCCTCTTCCGCGGACTCCGTCGCGCCGTTCGCCGCGTGGACGGCCATCGCGCTGCTCGGATTGGGCGCGCTCGCCGTGGGGCTGGTGGCGGCGCCCTACAAGTCGTTCGACCTCGACCGGTTCTTCGTGCCCAAGGAGGTCGCGCTGCACGTCACCGCGCTGTGCGCCGGGCCGCTCGCGCTCTGGCGCCGCCGGCGCCTGGGGATTTCCGGCGTGGACCTGTTGCTGGCGCTGTTCCTGGCGTTGAGCGCGGCCTCGGCAGTCTTCGCCGCCAACCACTGGGTGGCCGAGCGGTCGCTCGCCGTTACCTGGTCGAGCGTGGTCGTCTTCTGGAGCGCCACCGCGGTGGCCTCCGGCCGGCCGGCCCGCGAGCGGGCCGTGGTGGGGCTGCTCGTGGTGGCCGTGCTCGCCGTGGCGGCCACGGCGCTGGCCCAGGCGTATGGCGTGGACTCGCCCTCGTTCAGCGCGAACCGGGCGCCGGGCGGCACGCTGGGCAATCGCAACTTCGTGGCGCATCTCGCCGCCATCGCCGCGCCGCTGCTGATCGTGGCGGCCGTGGGCTCGCGCCGCCGGTTCTCCACCGTCGTCGCCACGCTGGCGCTGGCCGTCGTGTCGGCGGTGCTGGTGCTGTCGCGCACGCGCGCGGCGTGGATCGCGCTCGCGGCGTGCGTGATCGTGCTGCTGCCCGGCGTGTGGCGGGCCCGCGCGCGGTGGCGCGTGGCCGGCCTGCGCCGCCGCGTGGCGGTGATCGCGGTGGTCGTCGCGGGGAGCGTGACCGCCGCCGTATTCGTGCCCAACGCCCTGTCGTGGCGCAGCAAGTCGCCCTATCTCGATTCCGTCAAGAACATGGCCGATTTCTCGCAGGGCAGCGGGCGCGGCCGGCTGGTGCAATATACCAATACATTAATGCTGGCGCTGCGCCATCCGGCGCTCGGGGTCGGGCCGGGCAACTGGGCGGTGGAGTACCCGGCGATCGTCAAGCCCGGCGACCCGTCGCTGGACGAGGACACGGGCATGACGGACAATCCCTGGCCGAGCAGCGACTGGATGGCGTTCGCCGCCGAGCGCGGGTTCCCGGCGGTGGCGCTCCTCGCGCTCGCCCTGCTCGCCCTGCTGGCCGACGCCGGCCGGCAGATGGTCCGTGCGCCCGATCTCGAGGGCTACCTCCGCGGGCTCGCCCTGGCCGGCGTCGTGATCGCGACGGCGATCGTCGGCGCGTTCGACGCCGTGCTCCTCCTGGCCGCGCCGGCGCTGATCGCGTTCGCCGCCTTTGGCGCGCTCCGCAGCCCGCCCGATCGCCGGTCGATCCGCCTGTCCGGCCCGGCGTGTACGGCGCTCACGGCGGCCGTGGTGCTCGCCGGCGCGGCGGCTTCCGCCCGCAGCATCGGCATGCTCGACGCCATGCGGCGGTACGAGCGCGGCGCGCTGACGGAGGCGGCGCGGGAGGACCCGGGCACGTATCGCATCCGCCTGCGGCTGGCCGAGGCCGCGCAGGCCCGGGGCCGCTGCGACCTCGTGCGGGTGCATGCGGGCGCGGCGGCGGCGCTCTTCCCCCACGCGCCGGCGCCGCGCCGTCTGCTCGCCGCCTGCCCGCGCTCAGCGACGCGTTGAGTCGGCGCCCGGCCCGCGCACGGTGAACACGTACAGGCCGTGCGTACTGTCGGTGAGCGCGAGCGCCGGAGTGGCGCCCGGTGTGCCGGCCAGCGTGCGCGCCGCGTCGAGTTCCCCCGGCGACTGCACCAGCACGTACCGGGCGCCGGACGCCTGCAGGATCTGGCGCAGCGCGTCCGCGTTCTGCTGCGACGTGCGGCCGCGGAGATACTGCAGGGCCGTGAACGTGGCCACCGGCACGGCCTGGCGGTCGGCGTACAGGTAGACCATCGGCTCTGACTCGGCGGCCACGATCTCGTGCGGGCGCGTGTGGGTGCGCGCCCACAGGATCGCCGGCTGCGCGCGGTCGGTCATTGTCCGCGGAATGTTCGCCCACCAGCTCCCCGCGTAGCCGCGTGCGGTGTAGCGCAGCAGGCCGGGCACGAGGCACAGCGCCGCGATCGCCACCCCGATGCGCGCCGGCCGCGCCGTGTCGGGCGCCCGCAGCACCTCGAGCGGCACGAGCAGCAACACCATGAGCACCGGCCACAGCCCCCACACGAACCGCAGCGGCTGATCGGGCCAGGCCACCACGACCCCCAGGTAGAGCGCCAGGAACACCAGCGTGATCGGCGCGCGCCGGCGCACGCGCCACGCCCCGTAGCCGAACAAGACGGCCAGCGCGGCGACGGTCACCGTGGCGAGCGCCGCCGACGACGCGAATTCGAACGACGTCGCCACGCCCACGACGATCCGGTAGACGTTCGTGTGGATGGTGGCCAGCAGGAACGGAACGCCGCCGGCGTGCAGCCCGCCCGCGAACCAGCCGGCGTAGCCGCCGTACGCCCCCTGCAGCACCGGCGGCACGTCACCGGCGTGCACCGCCGAGAAGAGCAACCACGGGGACATCACGAGCAGCGCCGCCCCCAGGTACCAGGCCGTTGCGCGCCAGGCGCGCCGCGCCAGCCAGACGGCGACCACGGCGACGATGAGCATCACGCCGATCGAGCGCACCATCACCACCGCGCCGCTCAGAAAGCCGAGCCACAGCGCCTCCCGGCGCTCCGGCGCGTGGCGCGCCATCTCCTCGCCGAGAATCAGCGCCGGGATCAACAGCGCCAGAAAGAACGGCTCCGACACCAGCATGTTGGTGAGCACGAGGATCGGAATCGTCACCGTGCCGAGGAGCGTGCCCAACACCGCCAGTCCCGGCGAGAGCATCAACACGTGCACGGCGTACCGGCAGGTTGCCCACGCGATCACGCCCACCAGCACGACGTTCACCAGCTTGAACCAGATCAGGTTGGCCGGAAACGAGGGCGCGAGCTTCCAGAACAGCGCCATCAGCAGCGGATAGCCGGGCGGGTAGTGCACCGCGGCCGGCGCGCCGGGCAGATTGAGAAACGCGTACCCGTGTCCGGTGGCCAGCGACTTGGCGAGGATCGCGTAGAGCCCGTCGTCGTAGAACCCGCCCACGGGCAGGTAGTTCATCGTGATCATGCCCACGATGGCCGCGATGACGGCCACCGTCGTCTCCGCGGGGATCACGATCCGGTCGGTGTCGGTCACGGGGATGGATACCGGAAGCAGGTGACGAGGTGGTCGTTCACGAGGCCGACGGCCTGCATGAACGCGTAGCAGATCGTGGAGCCCACGAACCGGAACCCCCGCGCGCGAAGGTCGCGGCTCAGCGCGTCCGACCGCGCGGTGCGCGCCGGCACGTCGCGCATGGCCCGGCGCCGGTTCACGATGGGCATCCCATGGACGAACCGCCAGAGGTAGGCGTCAAAACTGCCGAACTCCCGCTGCACGGCCAGCAGCGCGCGGGCGTTGGACACCGCGCTCTCGATCTTGAGCCGGTGGCGCACGATGCCGGGGTCGCGCAGCAGCCGATCGACGCGCGCGGGCGTGAACCGCGCCACGGCCGCGGCGTCGAAGTGGGCGAACGCGGCCCGGTACCCCTCGCGTTTGCGCAGAATGGTTTCCCAACTCAACCCCGCTTGCGCTCCCTCGAGCACCAGGAATTCGAACAGCACGCGGTCGTCGTGCACGGGCACGCCCCATTCCTCGTCGTGGTACGCGATCCCGAGCGGCGTGGCGGCCCACGCGCAGCGCGCCGGCGGACCGATCGAGCCGGCCTGGCGGGAGGAGTGGGGTGGGCGGGGCGGGCGGGGCCGGCGGGGGGAGGACATTGGCCCACAACCTGGGCCCACGGCGCGGGAAAGTAAACGCCGCGCTACGATCCGATGATGCGCGTGGATTCCGTGATTCGGCCCGTGCGCCGGCCGGCCAGGGCCGGCGTCCAGGCGCGTACGCAGTCGCGTCCGCTGCGTTTGGCGTGGTACAGGGCGTCGTCGGCGCGCCGTTTGATCTCCTCCACCGCCTCGGCGCGGAGGTCCGTGCCGGTGGCCACGACCCCGATGCTGACCGTGAGCCGGATCGACTTCTGCTGCGCCAGGAACTCGTGCGCGCGCACGGCCTCGCAGAGGCGCGAGGCCAGCTGCAGGGCGCCGGCCGCCGAGGTGTCGGGGAGGATGATCGAGAACTCCTCCCCGCCGGTTCGCGCGACCACGTCGCCGGCCCGGCGCGCGTGCTTGAGCAGGGCGCCGACCTCGCGCAGCACCGCGTCGCCGGCCAGGTGGCCGCGGGTGTCGTTCACGGTCTTGAAATAGTCCAGGTCGAGCGCGAGCAGGGAGAACTCGCTCCCCGCGCGCGCGGCCCGCGCCATCTCGCGGGTCAGCTCCTGGTCGAATCCGCGGCGGTTCAGGCAGCCGGTGAGCACGTCGGTGAGCACCATGCTCGAGATCTGCTCGCGCACCCGGTTGTACGCCGCGCCGACCATCGTCACGGCGTCGGGATGGGCGTCGGCCTCCAGGTCGTATGGCGCGGCGAATTCGCCCTCCTCGGCGCGCTCGAGCAGCCGCACGATGGCCCCCAGCCGCCGGTTCCAGTTGCCGTACTGGAGCAGGAACGCGCCGGCGACGAGGGTGAACGCCGCCACCGACCAGAGTTCCTCGGACCACGCGAGCGGCGCATGCCCGGCGATCGCCGTCGACACCAGGACGAGGTAGCCGAGCACCACCGCGACCAGGGCCGCGATCGCGTGGGCCCGGCCGTAATACAGATCGGTGAGGTGCAGCGCGACGAACGCGAGTATTAATATTCTCTGATAATAGGCCGGAGCCGACACGAGCACCGTGACCGCGAACAGGTAGCCGACGTCCGCGAGGACGGTGGCCGTCACCCCCCAGCTGCCGATGCGGCCGCGCCGCGCCGCCACGGCCACCACCGCGCCCACCACCGCGCCGTAGCCGGCCAACGCGACGGCCAGCGATTGCACGCTGCGCCCCGTGGTCCCCGTCTGCAGCAGGAGAAACGCGCCCACGCCCACCACCAGCGCCACGCCCACACGGATCCGGCTCTGCCAGAGCAGCGTCTCGGCGAAGAAGCGATTGCGGGCGGCCGGGTCCTGGTTCACGTGAAGGGGGGCGCGAGGGGCCTGCGTCGGCCAACACCCGGCGCGCGTGCGCGCGCCGGGTCACTTGCTGAGGGTATGCGATGATCGTGCCAGCGTTACCATGGCACACAACCGACGCGCGATCAATCGGTTAGGGGATTCCCGGACTCGCCGGGGGGCGGCGGCCGCCGTTGCGGAATGCCGCGATTCCGTCGTTTCGCAACGGGCCGGTTCAGGGCCCGTGGGACCCCGTCAAACGGCGGAACGGTTCCGCCGGCCGGGCGCCGGCCGCCGAGCGCCGAGCGTCCCGCGCCGCGGCACCGCCGCGATCCCGCTAGAAGCGCGCCTCGACGTACAGGTCCAACCGCCACTCCCGGCGCGGATAGAGCCCGCGGGCCACGTCGAAGCGGAACAGCCCGTCGAGGAAGCTCAACCCCGTTCCCACGCCGCTCATCGGACGCCCCACGTCGGCGAGCTTCGTGCGGTCGCCCACCCATCCGAGATCGCCGAACAGCGTGGGCCGGACGCCGGCCGTTTCAGCCCGAGTTCGGTGCGCGTGAGCCAGTAGGCGTTGCCGCGCTGCAGCGTGTCGGGACGCTGCCCGCGCACGGTCTGCGCGCCGCCCAGATACCAGAGCCGCTGGGCGGGCAGCGCGCCCACCGAGCTGCCCCCAGAGAGCGTGATCGCGCCCGCCAGTGGGCCCAGCCCGTCGGACGCCGTGAACTCCAGCGCGCCCCGCCCGTACGCCGAATCGCCGGCCGCCGCTTCCAGCCGCACGTCGGACAGCACGCGGAATCCGTCCGGATCCTCGCCGTAGTTGCCGCGCACGCGCAGCGCGCCGCCGGCGTACGCTGCCGCGGCGCGCCACGAGGTTCGGAATGAACGGCGCCCCCAGCGACCAGTTGTTTTCTACCGCCGCACTGCGCTCCTGCTCGGCGAACAGCCGCCAGTCGTAGTTCGGCCCGCTGGTGTTCCGTGCCGGCGAGTTCCACCCCCGAGGCGCGGTAGTAGAACCCTTCGTCGCGCCCGAACAGCAGCGCCGACAGCGAACTGCCGAAGCTCAGCGGGTTCGCCCCAGTCGCCCGCCGACACGAGTCGGTTGTACCCCGTAATGCCGACGGTCCGCGTGCCGTTGCTGCGGCCACGTTCAGTTCGACGTTCGGCTCGAGGTCGGCCACGCCGATCCGCCCGAGCAGCGACCCCATATAGCCGGCGCCGAACTGTTCGTCCACCCGCGACCCCCATCGAGAACCCCTCGACGCGATTGAACCGCATGAGGTCGGCGCCCCAATGGAAGGTGGGCGGCATCGGCGCGAACTGCGCCTGTGCCGACAGCGACAGCGCTTCGGCCACCAGCGCATCGCGCTCCGGCGAGCCGAAGATCTCCTCGCCCGGATCGAAGATCGACTTCGGTAGCAGCGGCGAGGTAGCCAACGCCGACCGGTCGCACGGCACCTGGTACGCTATCGGCAGCCGCGCATCATTGTAGCGGTACGACATGCGCGTGTAGAACCTGGCCGTGTCGCACACCGCCGTGGGCGGCGGCTTGAGCCCCTCGCGTACCGAGTCGCGCTCGGCGCGCCTCGCCGTACGGCGCTGGTCGCGGAGACTGTCCTTGACCGCCGTCGGCAGCGAGTCCGGAATCGGATGGACGGCCACGGTGATCGGCGGCAGCGAATCGCGGCCGTTGACCGACGCATACTTGTAGCTCTGCTCCATGCTGAACGGCACGTGCATGAAGCTCACCTGGGCGTCGCCTTCGGCGCTCTGCAGCCGGGGCAGCCAGAACCGGCCGTTGTACAGTCCGTATTCGATCGCCACGGCCGTAACCTGCGCCTTCATCGGCGAGATCATCGGCTTCACCCAGAACGGCACGTCGTCCATGCTGTGCGGATCGTCCCGTTCGGCCACCGCCCAGATGTCCATCGGTACCGACAACCGGAACGCGGCGCGCACGAGCTGGCCGGTGGACACGTCGAACCAGAGCGAGCCCACCACCAGATTCCATTCCGGCCGCCGCGGACGAACCTGGAGTTCGCGCAGCGCGATGACCGTGCCGTCGGGCATACGGAAGCGCACGGAGTCGCCGGTGGCGTACGTGTAGTAGGCCTCGGCGCCCTCGGCCAGCGGGTGCACGATCTCGCGCTCGTCCACCTGGGCCTTGGCCACGCCGCCGCCGATCCAGAGAGACTCGTAGCCCGGGTAGTAGGGAATGGCCGCGCCGTCGTCAGTGCTCATGTCGGCGTCGGCCGAGTCCTGGGCTTCCTGCGGCGCGATGGGGATGGCCGTGCGGGCGCCTTTCATTTCCACCCAGGCGCCGACGCCCCGCTGCCAGCGCACGTGGGCCGCGTCCTCGTGGCGGAACATCAAACGGTCGCGGCCCAAACTTCCGATGCCCAGGCCCGCCGAGATGCGCTGGTACGACATGGCGTCGTAGGCCACGAGCCCCGAGTCCTGGCGCATGCGCGCGGCGCGGGCGCGCAAGAGCAGCGCGCGGGCAGCCGAGTCGCGGAACGCCGTGCGCAGCAGCTCGGGCGTGACCGGAATGCGCCGCGGTTCGCCGCGCCGGTTCGCGGCGCCGGCGCCGACGCCGACGCTGATGTTGACGTTCTTCTTACCGGCCGTGTCCTTGCCGGCCTGAACCTGGAGGGCGAGGGCGGCCGCGGCGACGAGAGCGAGCATCGGGAGGGGCTAAGGGATGCGTGGCTCCCTACGCGGGGCCTGCGGGCGGGGTTTCAGGGCGGACGGAGCGCGCCGGCGCTACCGCACGGGGTTCGCGCCCGCGCGGCCCGGCGACTCGGGCTGCGGCACGGGACGGTGCCGGGGACGATGCCGCTGCTCACGATAGGCGGCGAGGGCGTTGCGCCGCGCCGCCACCCGCGCCGATCGCGCTCGCTCGTGCGCGTCGGGGAGCTGCGCCGCCATCAAGGCCACGGCCACCACGATCGCGCCCCCGAACGCCAGGCCGGCATGCGGCACGATCCGCTGTCCCCGCTGCCGCGCTTCCACGCGCCGCGCCAGCGCCGGATACCGCCGCTGGAGCCACACCGCGATCACGATCACGCTCGCGCCGAACGTGGCGAGCACGATCGGAAAGCTCAGCGCGGTGCGGAACACGTCGAATGCGAGGTAGGCGAGATAGCAGAACACGCCCAGCGCGCCGAACACGACGAAGATCGGCCGGCGCAGGAGGAGCGACAGCGCAAACAGGCCCACGGCCAGCACGGGGAGCCCGTGTCGCAGGTACCCCATCGCGTCCCACTCGGCGAGCAGGGCGAACGCCAGCGTGCACAGCCCCACGAGATACACCCACCGCGCGTAGTCCTCGTCGTCGCGCGGGTGCCGATCCACCCAGTAGCCGCACGCCACGAGCGCCACGGCCGACACGAACGCCATCCATCCCACCATCACGGGCACGATGTCCGGATCGAAGAACAGCGGCATGGCGTGGCCGACCACGAGCGGCAGCGCGATGGCCACGGGAAGCGCGAGCACCGCGAAGTGGACCCGGCGCAACGCCACCAGCGCGGCCAGCGCGGCGGCCAGGTCGATCGGAATCCAGCGCAGCGTTTCCAGCACGTCGGCCTGCGCGAAGTATGGAAAGTCGCGTGGAATGCCGGGCTCATACCACAGCCCGCCGAGCTCGAGCACGCTCCACGCCGCCACCGGCGTCATAGCGACGGCGAGCAGCACGGCGAGCGCCGACGCCGTGCGGAAGCCCAGGCGGCCGACCACACGCGACGTGAGGATGAAGATGCCGGCATACAGCAGCGACACGCCGAGCACGCCCGCGGGTCCGAGCGCATCCCACCGATCGACGATGAACCATCCGAAGGCGAACACCACGGCGGCCGCGCCGACGGAGTAGGCGATCGACACGGCGTTGAGGCCGCGGGCAGCTTCGGCGGCGGCGGGTGCAGCGCTGGGTTCGGCGGCCGGCGCGGTGGCGACCGGCTCCGGCATGGCGCGCAGCGCGGCCAACTGTTCGGCCGAGATGACGCCGCGTTGGACGGCGTCCTCGAGACGGGAGAGCGGGATTTGTGCTTCGTTGCGATCGGTCATGCGGTCCTCCAGGGGGTGGAGATCACGACCCGTGCGCACCTGCGCACCAATTCGGCGCCAGCGGGGGGCGCGCCGCCACCGTCATTCCGCGTCCAGCACCTCGACGGTGCGATCTTCCACGTGCCGGCGCCGGGCCACCAGGTAGATCACGATTCCCACGACCAACAGGGCGATGATGAACGGCAACTCGTGCACCCGGGGGTGCCAGCCGAGCGCGCGGGTCGTGCGCCCCACCACCCAGCCCGCGGCGGCGAACGCCAACGCCCACAGGAACGCGCTGATCGCGCTGCCGATCAGGTAGAGCGCCACGGGCAGGCGGGCCGCGCCGCAGGCGATCGGGAGCGTGAACCGGAGCCCGTAGGCGAACCGCACGGCCAGCGACGCGCGCCAGGGGTGCCGGCGCACCACGCGGAGCGCGCGGAGGATCACGCGGCGCAGCACCGGGGACCGCTTCCGCAGCCAGCGCCCGCGCCACCGGCCGAGATAGTACAGCACGAGGTCGGCGGCCCAGCACGCCGGCCGCCACCCAGAACACGACGAGCGAGAACCGCAGGTCGTGGTTGTGGGCCGCCAAGCCCGCCGATCATCGGCGACGTTTCTTCGGTGAAGATGCCGGTGGCCCCGAGCATGATGTACGCCCACAACCGCTGAAGGTGTGTGGACGATTCGCTCAGGTGCGACAGCGCTTGCAGCAGCAACGGGGGGACGATGATCGGTCCTCCGGTACGTGGGGAGCGGCGGGTCCGGACGGGCGCCGACCTTCCAATCTATCCTCGCGCGGGCGCCGTGGCGTCGGGACAGCCGTGCGCCGCGATCGGCGATCGCGCCCGCTCCGATCAGCGCGTCGTCCGCACGTTCCCGTTCAAGGGATCGATCCCCCGGTCTGCCCAGGGGCTCCGCTCGTCGTGCTCTGCTGCAGCGGCAGGTCGCGGAGCAGCACGACGCGCACGCGCGCCACGGCGAGGTCGCGGGCCGCCTGCGCGCGATTGGCCTCGGCCTGCTGCAACAGCAGCCGCGACTGCGCCAGATCGGTCTGCGTGGACAACCCCTGCTGGTAGCGCACCTGGTCGATCGCGTACGCCCGTCGCGCCTGCTCCGACGTGCCGGCGCTCGCTTCCCACGACGCTTCCGCCTGCGTCAGCTGTCGCAGGGCCACCCGCGCGTCGACCGCCGCGTCCTGCCGCGTTTGGTCCAGTTGCGCTTGGGCCTGCCGCAGGTTGGCTTCCGCTACCAATTCGCCGCCCCGCGTCGCCCCACCGCTGAACAGCGATACGCCGGCGCTCACGCCTACCGTCAAGTTCTCGCGGAAGTTGCTCCACGTCGGGAACGTGCTCTGCGGAAAGAACAGCCGCTGGTAGCCCGACGTGAGCGACAGCGCCGGATACCGCGCCGCCCGCGCCACCTGCAACAGACCCTGTTGCGCCCGCACGTTCTGTTCGGCTTGCCGCACCACGACGCGGTGCAGGGCGCTCGTGTCGGGCTCGCTCGACGTCGCGATGCCGGCGAGTCCGGGCATCGTCCGGTTCTCGATCGGCGTCGTCAGTTCGAGCGAGTCGTCCAGCGGCAGTTCGAGCAGCCGCTTGAGATCGAGGAGCGCCACGTCGCGGTTGGTTTCCGCCTGCAGCACCTGCGGCCGCTGGTTGTCGCGCGTCACCTGCGCCTTGAGCAGGTCGAACTCCGACGCGTTGCCCACCCGCTGCGCGACCACGGTCTGCCGCAGCAGTTCATCCGTCTGGGCCAGCGTGGAATCGGCGATGACCAGCAGCTGCTGGGCCAGCACGGCGTCGTAGTAGGCCTGCGTCACGTCGAGCGCCAACTGGGCCCGCTGCGACCCGAGTTGGAGATCGGCCACCCGCTGTCCGGCCACGGCCGCCGACCGCTGGCCCGTAAGCCGGCCCCAGGTGAACAGGTTCTGCGATACCTGCAGCCCGATCAGCCATTCGTTGGCCGCCCCCAGTCCCACGCTCTGCAGACTCGAGACGAGGTCCTTCGTGCTGCTCGACCCGCTCGAGTCCGACGATCCGCCGCCCAAACTGAGGCCCGAGAACTGAGAGCGCAGGGTTCGCGTGTACCCGAGCGAGGCGCCGACCTGGGGCAGGAACTGGCTGCGCGCCTGTTCGAATTGCCCCTCGGCGAGCGTCACGCCGGCCCGCGCGATGCGCACGGTGGCGCTGCGCTGCTCCGCCAACTGGATGGCGCCTTCCAGCGAAACGCTGCGGACGCCACTCGCCGCGCCCGTGCCCTGCGCCGCCAGCGGAAGGGCGCCGAGGAAGAGGCCGGCGAGCAGCGCGACGCCGCGCACGCTCCTGGCTGTGATGTGTTGCATGGCTGCCGAAGTGTTGAAGGGTGATGGGGTCACGGCCCCGGCCGCACCGTGCGCACGCCGTACACCGGCGCGATGCGCCCGTGCGCGCCGCCGTCGAACCGCACGACCACCGTGGACTTGCCGCGGGCGACCGCGTCCGGCACGGGGTACCGCACGTCGAAGAACCCGCTCGGCCCGGGCGTGGGTGCGAACGTCGCGACGGCGGCGCCGTTTACTAGAATACTAAAGTCGCCCGCGGCCGGCGTGAGCCCCGGCTCGTTGTAGTACGTGACCACCAGCGCCGCACCGGCCGCGGGGTCCACCGCCAGCACGTACGAGAACCAGCCCGGGCCGCCGCGCCCCGGCCGGCCCTCGGTGCGCAGCGCCGGCCGATCGACCGGCACGCTCTGATAGTGGAACACCGCGTCGTCCTCGCGATTGCCCGGCCGCACGAAGCCCACCGTCGCCGCCTCCAGCGCGCGCACCCGCTTGCGTTCGGCGGCGAGCGCGGCCACCCGCCGATCGAACTCGGCCGGCGACACGACGTCGAGGTACAGGCTGTAGGTGCGCTCGTAGGTCCGGTAGAAGGGCGCCAGCGCCACGTCCGACGGCGGCGCCGGCGCTTCGGGCACCCGCGCCACCTGGCGCGCCGTGAAGTTGCCCGGCGCCGAGCCCGGCACCACCCACTCGTCCACCGGGCGCCCCGCCGCCACCATCACCGGCACCGCCGGTTTGACGAACTCGGCGCTGCCCTGGCGCCGCGGCCCCAGATCGGCGGCCAGCGCCAGCGGCCCCCACATGATCGCGCTCACGCTCGGATCGTCCGGCGTCGGCTCGAAGCGGAGCGTCTTGGGGAGCGTCAGTTCGACCACGTCTCCCGCGCGCCAGGTGCGCGTCAATTCCACGAACGTGCTCGGCGGCGGCACGCGCGGGTCCTGGCTCACCAGCCGCCCGCCCGCGCGGCCCGGCTGCAGGGTGTCGAGCGGCGGCTGCGGCACGTCGCGCCCGTTCACGCGCACGCGGAACCCGTCGCCGGCCCAGCTCGGGCGCCGGATGGCGAGCGTGAACGCCGTGGGCGCCGGCGGGGTGACGGTGAGCGTGGCCGACCCGCCGTCGGGGAAGTCGGTGGCCATGGCGAACCGCGTGCCGTCGCTGAACCGCGCCGAGGACGGCACGAACACCGTGACCCACCGCGTGTCGTCCGACTCGTAGTACACGCCGTGGCCCACGAGCGCGTGGTTCTCCATGCCCGTGCCCACGCAGCAGGTGAAGTCCCAATGCATGTCCTGGTATTCCTGCTGCTCGCCGCGGCCCACGGGCACCATGTACGACATGTCGCCGTCGGTGGGATCGATGGACGACAGTTGGTGGTTGAACAGCGCGCGCTCCTGGAAGTCGGCGTAGAACGCGTCGGGGCGCAGGGCGAACAGCCGGCGCGTCAGCTTGAGCATGTTGTACACGTTGCACGACTCGCAGGTGCGGCCGTCGATCCGGGCGGCCCAGGCGTCGGGGGGGCCGTAGTACTCCGACTGCCCCTGCCCGCCGCTGGCGTACGTGTGGTGCTGCACCACGGTGTCCCAGAAGAACGACGCGGCGAGCAGGTCGCCCGCGTCGCCCGTGTAGCCGAACCGTTCGGCGGAACCGACGAGTTTGGGGATCTGGCAGTTGGCGTGCTTGCCGTTGAGGTTGTCCTGGCCGCGTTTGAGCGCGTCGGTGAACGCGTGGTGTTCGAACTTTTCCGAGAGGGCCAGCCATCGCGCGTCGCCGGTATCGGCCCACAGGTCGGCCAGCACCTCGTTCATGCCGCCGTGTTCGGTGTTGAGCATGTCGGCGAGTTGCGGGTCGGACAGCGGCGCCAGGATGCCCTCGGCCCAGCCGGCGAACTTCGTTTCCACGTCGAGCGCGGTGCGGTTGCCGGTGTGGCGGTAGGCGTCGCGCAGGCCGGCGAACGTCTTGTGGAGCGTGTACCAGGGCGACCAGAGGCCGTTGAGGTCGAACGGCGCCGAGCGGATCACGCCGTGTTGCAGCTCGCCGAACGCGGCGCGGCCGTTCTCGAGCGCGCAGAGGTATCCGTCGCCGTTCTTGTCCTGCACCTCTTTGAGGCCGGCCACGAGGTAGTCGGCGCGCTGCTTGAACCGGGCGTCGCCGGTGGCCAGGTACATGAGGCTCACCGCCGAGAGGTGGTGGCCCGCAATGTGGCCCGTGAGGTTGTGGCCGTCGGCGTCCCATCCCGTGTAGCCGGGTGCCTTGGACGCGAGGCCGGCGCGAATCCGGTAGTAGGCGAGCATGCGGTCCGGATCGAGCGACAGCAGGTACGCCGCGTCGAGGTCCTGGGCCTGCTTGAGCGGGCCGCCGAGCACGCGCACGTCGGCGAGGGGCACCGGTCGCGCGCGGATCATCTTGTCCGGGATCGGGCCGGCGGCGCGGGTGCGGCGCTCGCCGGCGAGCTCTTCCGCGTCGGCCGTGCCGCGAACGCCGAGCGTGAGCGCGGCCGCCGCCGAGGCGGAGAGGGCGAGGAAGTCGCGTCTGGAAGCGGGCATGGTGGGGCCGGTGGCAGTGGAGGCCGAGTGTTCACAATGCGGCGGCGGGCGTGGGCTGGCAAGTCGCGAACCCGGCGTCGCCTCCGCTCGCGCGACGACGCTCGGCCGACCTCGCCGCCGGGCGCGCCGCGCGCTATCGTGCACGTCGGGTTGGAGCCAGACCGCCGCCGCAGGGGCGCCGCGGTTCGTGCGATATCACTTCCAGAGGGGACCCGACGTCCATGTCGATCGTGCTACCAGACCGCCTCCGCCGGCTCGCGTTCGGGCCGGCCGCGCTGCTCGCCCTCCTCGCCGCCCTCATGCCGACGGCGGCCGCGGCGCAGTCGCTCTCGATGCCCCGCAACGTCGCGCAGGCCGTCGCCAACGGCACGCGCGCCCTCGACGGCCGTCCTGGACCGAAGTACTGGCAGAACCGGGGCCGGTACACGATCACCGTCACCGCCCTGCCGCCGGACCGTCGCATCGACGGCACGGAACAGATCACCTACGTCAACAACAGTCCCGACACCCTGCGGTCATTGGTGATCAAGCTGTTCGACAACTACCACAAGGCCGGCGCGCCGCGCGACGGCGGCACGACCCCCGATTTTCTCACGTCGGGCATCCACATCCGCGCGTTCGCCGTGAACGGAACGCCCCAGCGGTGGGACAGCAGCCCCCGGTTCTTCACCTGGCAGCCGGTGTCCCTGCCCGCCGTCCTCGCGCCGCACGACTCCGTGGATCTGTCCTTCGCCTGGTACTACGACGTGTCCGAGCGCGCCGGACGCGAAGGCGTGATCGATTCCACGACCTACTACATCGCCTACTTCTATCCCCGCGTGGCCGTCCACGACGATTACAACGGCTGGGACACGATGGACCACTCCGGCCACGAGTTCTACAGCGACTTCAACGACTACGACGTGACCTTCAACGTGCCGGCCAACTTCGTGGTCTGGGGCACCGGTACGCTGACCGACGACGCGCAGCTGCTCCAGCCCGCGCCCCTCGCCCGGTACCGCGCGTCGTTCACCTCCGATTCCACAATCCACGTGGCGACCGGAGTGCAGATTCGCGGCGGGGCCATCACCACGCAGCAGCCCATGAACAGTTGGCACTTCGCCGCCACCGACATCCCCGACATGGCGTTCGGCCTCAGCGATCACTACGACTGGGACGCCGCCAGCGTGCTGGTCGACAGCGCCGCGCACCGGCGGGCCAGCGTCCAGGCCGCGTACAACGACAGCGCGGCCGACTTCCATCAGATGGTGCAGTTCGGCCGGCACGCGCTGGACTTCCTGTCGCACCAGTGGCCGGGGGTCACCTACCCGTACGAGAAGACCACCGAGTTCCAGGGCGGCGCCGGCATGGAATACCCGATGATGGCCAACGACGAGTCGTACGCCGACCCGGCGTTCGCCCAGTTCGTGGCCGCGCACGAAATCGCCCACAGCTACATGCCGTTCTACATGGGGACGAACGAGACGCGATATGCGTTCATGGATGAAGGCTGGGCGACGACGTTCGAGTACCTGATCAACCGCGTGGACATGGGCGTCGACAAGGCCACCGCGCTGTTCGAGCAGTTTCGGGTGAGCCGGTGGGCGCACGACCCATCGCCGCTCGAAGATCTGCCGATCGTCACCCCGTCCGACGCGCTCACCGGCGGCGCCTACGGCATCAACGCCTACGGCAAGCCCGCCCTCGGCTATCTCGCCATGAAGGACATGCTGGGCGACGCGCTGTTCAAGAAGTGCCTGCACGCGTACATGGATCGCTGGCACGGCAAGCACCCCTCGCCGTGGGATTTCTTCAATACGTTCAGCGACGTCTCGGGCCGGAACCTGAACTGGTTCTGGACCGACTGGTTCTTCGGCAACGCCTACATCGACCTCGGCGTGAAGCGCGTGACCAGGACGCAGGACGGCTACACCGTCGTGCTCGAGAACGTCGGCGGCATGGACGCGCCGGTGGACCTGCGCGTGCAGTACGCCGACGGCACGAGCGACGTCGTGCACGAGACCTCGGCCATCTGGCAGGTCGATCAACGGCAGTCGACCGTGACCATCCGCACCGCCAAGACCCTCGCGTCGCTCACCCTCGACGGCGGCATCTGGATGGACGCCGACGCGTCGAACAACACCTGGAAGGCAAAGTAGGCTGACGCCCCACGAAGCGACGGTGAACCGGGCGGCCGCCGGCCCTGGCGATTTCGCCGTCCGCGCGCAATGCTCTTGGCGCGCCCGTTCGCCGCTCATCCGCCACCCGAGGCCCGCCGTGACCAACCCCGAAGATCTCCTCGAACAGACCCAGGCCCAGCTCGAGGCCGCCGATTTCGACGAGGAAGCCGCCGGCATCGACCGCCGCCACTTCGTCTTCCTCTCTCTCGCGGCCGCCGCCGCGACCACCCTCGGCGTCAAGCCGGCGCTCGCCCAGGCCCGCGGAGCGGCCGGCGCGGCGGGACAGTTCGGCGCCCAGCAGCAGGAACCGCCGGTGCCGCTCGGCAACGGCGAACCGCCCGCCCTCCAATTCCAGCCCTACCCCGGCGGCACGGGCGCCCTCATGGAAAAGATCGTCCGCGAGCGCGGCGCCGCCGCCTTCGCCCGCGGCACCTACGAGGCGCTGCCCTGGTCGGGCGCGGTCCCCACCTCCGACGACGACATTGCCTTCCTCCCCGCCCACCGCCTCTCGGCGCTGCTCAAAGCCCGGCGCATCACGTCGGCCCGCCTCACCGACATCTACCTCGCGCGGCTCAAGCGCCTGAACCCCACGCTGCTCTGCGCGGTCACGATCATGGAAGACCAGGCCCGCGCCGACGCCGTCCGCGCCGACGCCGAGATCGCCGCCGGCCGCTACCGCGGCCCGCTGCACGGCCTGCCCTACGGCCTCAAGGACCTCTTCTCCACCAAGGGCGTGCCCACCACGTGGGGCGCCAGGGATTTCGAAAACCGTATAATCGACGAGGACGCCGAGGTCGTCGTGCGGCTGCGCGACGCCGGCGCCGTGCTCATCGCCAAGCTCGCCACCGGCCTCTTCGCCCAGAACGACCAGTGGTTCCGCGGCCGCACCAACAACCCGTGGAACCTGTCGCAGGGCTCGAGCGGATCGTCGGCCGGCCCCGCGTCGGCCACCGCCGCCGGCTGCGTCGCCTTCGGCATCGGGACCGAGACCTCGGGCTCCATCGTCTCGCCCACCACCCGCTGCGGACTCAGCGCGCTCCGCCCTACCTTCGGCAGCGTCAGCCGCTACGGCGGCATGGTGCTCGCCTGGTCCCAGGACCGCGTGGGGCCCATCGTCCGCACGAGCGAGGACGCCGCCATGGTGTTCAACGTCCTCCATGGCGTGGACGAGAAGGACCCGTCCACCGTGATGATGCCCTTCCAGTTCACCCGCGACATCGACCTCTCCGCCATGCGCGTGGGCGTGGACGACCAGGCGCCCAAGGAGCTGGTGGACAAGCTGCGTGAACTTGGCGTGAAGCCGGTGACCATCGGCCCGCGTCCTACCGTGGCCGGCATCAGCCGCGGCGTCGGCGGGCTCAACACCGAGTACGGCGCCGCCTTCGATTCGTACGTGCAGATGAAAGCCAAGCAGATCGGACTCGACCTCAACACCCTCGGCGCCGCGCCCGCCCGCGGCGCGCCCTACGGCGCGGCGGCCGCCGACACGACGAGCGCGCGCGGCGGCCGTGGCGGCGGCGACCCGCAGGCGCCGGCGGACTGGAATCCGCGCTTCGTGGTGGGCCGCACGATTCCCGGCTTCGAGTTCCTGCAGACCGAACGCCGCCGCTACATCCTGATCTCCAAATGGCACGAGTTCATGAAGGACCTCGACATGTTCATCGGGCGCCCCGGCGCCGATGTCGGCCAGTGCGCACAGACCGGATACCCGAGCGCCGTGCTGCCCTACAAATTCGACGTGCCGCAGGCGTTCGGCGGCGGCCGGGGCCGCGGCGGTGAAGCCGGGCCACCACCGCCGCCACAACCGCCGCTCAACCCGCAGCCCATCTGCGGCGAGATCATCGGCAACCTGTACGCCGACGACCTCATCCTGTCCGTGGCCCACCAATTCCAGATCCACGACGACACGGTGAATCGGCACCCGACGCTGTAAGCGGCCACCGACGTGCTCCTCGTTCTCGCGTTCGCGTTCGTCCTCTCCGGCGCCGCCGGCCTCATCTACGAGACGATCTGGACGCGGTACCTGGGGCTGTTCGTCGGCCACAACGCCTACGCGCAGATCATCGTCCTCGTGATCTTCCTCGGCGGCATGTCGCTGGGGGCGCTGCTCGTGGGCCACCGCTCGGCGCGGCTCCGGCAGCCATTGTACTGGTATGCCGCGGTCGAATTCGTCGTCGGGGCGATCGGGTTCGAGTTCCACGGCGCGTTCGTGTTCGCCACGGACTTCGCCTACGCCCACGTCTTCCCGCACCTGGCCGGCGGAGCGGGCAGCGTCGGCGTCATGGCGGTGCAGTGGTCGTTGGCCGCGCTGCTCATCCTGCCGCCCTCGGTGCTGCTCGGCGCCACCTTTCCCCTGATCAGCGCCGGCGCGCTGCGCCACGCGCCCGGCGAGCCGGGACGCGTGCTCGGCCTGCTCTACTTCACCAACAGCATCGGCGCGGCCGCCGGCGCCCTCGTGGCCGGATTCGTGCTCATCGGCGCCGTGGGCCTTCCCGGCACGCTGCTCACCGCCGGCGTGCTCAACTTCGCGGTCGCCGCGATCGTCGTGGCGGCCGTGCGCGCGTGCTACTCCGCGGGCGACCCCGCCGCCGACCCCGTGCCGCTGCCGGCGCCCATCGAACGGTCGGACCGGCAGCCGGAGTCCTGGCGGCTGCTCCTCTTCGTGAGCTTCGGCACCGCCGTGGCCTCGTTCGTCTACGAGATCGCCTGGATCCGCATGCTGTCGCTGGTGCTCGGCGCCGCCACGCATTCGTTCGAACTCATGCTGTCGGCCTTCATCCTCGGCATCGCCCTCGGCGCCTACTGGATCCGGGGGCGCGCCGACGCCATGCGGCGCCCGATCCGCGCCCTCGGCATCGTGCAGTGGACGATGGGCGCGCTCGCCGTGGCGACCCTGCCGCTGTACATGGCGTCGTTCCAGTGGATGGCCGCGCTGATCCGCGCGTTCGACACCACCGGCGCCGGCTACCACGGGTTCGTGCTCGCCCGGTACGCGATCTGCCTGCTGATCATGCTCCCCGCCACCTTCTGCGCGGGCATCACGCTGCCGCTCATTACGAGAATTCTCATCCGGCAGGGCGCCGGCGAACGCGCCGTCGGCATCGTGTACGGGGTCAACACGCTCGGGTCCATCGCCGGGGTGATGCTGGCCGGCCTCGTGCTCATGCCCCTGCTCGGCCTCAAGCTCCTGCTGATCGCCGGGGCCGCGGTGGACATCGCGCTCGGCGTCGTGCTGCTCCGGCCCAGCGTGCTCGGCGGCGACCGCGCCGCCCGCGCGCGGTTCGCGCTCCTCGCCGCCACCGTGGCCTTCGTGCTGCTCAACGGGATCTTCGTGAAGTTCGACCTCTGGAAGCTGTCGAGCGGCGTGTTCCGCCTGGGGCTCCTGCCCGACGCCGCCACGTTCACGTTTCCCTTCTACCGCGATGGGCGCACCGCCACGGTGAGCGTACGCCGCGGCACGGACGACCACTACCTGACGCTGGCCACGAACGGCAAGCCGGACGCGTCGATGGATCCGTTCTGGACCGACAGCACGATCGACCCCGGCGCGCTCCACGCGCTGGGCGAGGACCAGGCCACGCAGATCCTGCTCCCGCTCATCGGCCTCGCCCACGTGCCCGACGCCCGCGAGGTCGCGGTCATCGGCCAGGGATCGGGGATGACGTCCAGCCTGCTGCTCGGCAGCCCCGGCGTGCGGCAGGTGGTGACGGTGGAGATCGAACCGCAGATGGTCGACGCGTCGCGGGCGTTCCGCCCCGCCAACCGCCGCGTGTTCGACGATCCGCGGTCGCATATTGTGATCGACGACGCCAAGGCCTACTTCGCCACCACTGGGCGGAAGTTCGACCTCATCGTCTCCGAACCGTCCAACCCCTGGGTGAGCGGCGTGGCGGGCCTGTTCACGACCGAGTTCTATGGCCGCGTGCGCCACAACCTCACCGCCGACGGCGTGCTCGGCCAATGGCTGCATTTATATGAGATCAGCGATTCCCTCGTGGCGTCGGTGCTCGCCGCCATCGATCGGAATTTCGACCACTACGAGATATTCTTCACGTCGAACGCCGACGTGCTGATTCTGGCGTCCAACCGGCAGGCGCCGCTCGAGCCCGATTGGCGGGTGCTGGCGTACCCGGGCGTGGCCCACGACCTCCGCCGCGCCGTGCCCATGACGCCCGAGGCGTTGAACGCCATGCGGCTGGGCGGCCGCGCGCTGCTCCATCCGTACCTCGTCACCCACGCCCAGGTGAATTCCGACTACCACCCGGTGCTGGACCTGGGCGCCGAGCGCACCCGGTTCCTGCGGCAGGAAGCCGCCGGGCTGGAGGGGCTCGGCACGGGCCGGTTCAACGTGGAGGCCGCGCTCGCCGGACGCCGCGAGGACTTCGCCACCGAACCGCTGGCCGTCGCCCCCGAGATTCCACGCGTGGCGGCGCTCGCGCTCCAGGCCCGCCTGCGCCGCGTGCTGCCCATGACGCCGCTGCAGCGCGCCGGCGTGCCGCGCGACTCGGCGCTCGCCGACGCCCTCTACCGCGTGGATCGATTCGAGCGCCAACTCGCCGAGTCCGCTCCGCCCACCGACTGGCGCCTCTGGATGCAGTCGTTCCTCGAGGTCGAGAGCCGGCTGCACGGCGGATCCTCGGGCGTGGCCGACGAGCCCTTCTACGGGCGCGTGAACGCCTATCTCACTCGGGCACGCGCTCCCGCCGACGCGCGCGCCGCGGTGGACTTCACCCACGGGCTCGCCGCCTGGAATTTCTCACAGGCCTCGGAGGCCGCCGATACGCTGATCGGGGAGTTCCTGCGCGACTCGCTCCCCTGGCTCCCGATGGCCGACCTTCGGAACGGCACGGTCGTCTCGCGCCTCCGGCTCGGCGACCTCGCCGGCGCCGGCCGCGCGTTCAGGGCGCTGGCGCCCGGTACGGAGGCCGGCGACTTCACCGCGCAACTGCTCGCCGCCGACCTCGTGTTCCGCATGTCGCCCGCTCGTCCGGGCGCCGATTCGGCGCGCGCGCCGTGAGCGGCGCTACTTGCCCGCCGCTCCGGCCTTCGCCGCGTCCCCGGCCCAGATCAACGCGATCTTCGACGGGTCCACATACTTGCGGAACGCCGCGTTGACCTGATCGAGCGTCGTCGCTTCGATGCGCGCGTCCTGTGCCGCCTGGAACGCGAAGGTGCGGCCCAGGAGCAGGTCCGTCACCCACATCTGGGCCACCGCGGCGTCCTGCGAGCGCGTGAGTTGATTCACCTGCAGCAGGCCGGTCTTGGCCTTGGCCAGCTCGCCGGCCGTGAACCCGTGCGTTCGGGCGCTGTCGATCACGGCGTAGAGATCGGCGATCACCCGGTCCCGGTTCTGCGGGGCATGGATGGCCAGCGCGAGGAACTGCCCCGCGGGCACCCGCGAGTCGGCGCCGACGTTCGATTGCGTGGCGTAGCTCAGGCCGTCCTTCACCCGGATCTGCTGCGTGAGCCGCGACGTGAGCGCTCCGCCGCCCAGCATGTAGTTGGCCAGGAGCAGCGGCTCGTAGTCCGGATCGTGATCGCTGACGGCGAACGTCGCGGCGGCCACGACGATCGCGTTCGCCTTGTCCGGCGTATCGATCGATTCCCGGGACGAGTCCACGGCGAACAGTTTGGTGACCAGCGGCGTGTACGGGGAACGGCTCTTCCAGCCGGCGAACATCGTGTCGAGCTGCGCGCGCACCGCGGTCGTATCGAAGTCGCCCACCACGGCGATCTCCCCCGCGCCGGCGCCGAAGAACCGGTCGTAGGCCTGCCGCAGTTGTGCCGCCGTGAGCGCCTTCAGCCGCGCCACGGCCTCGTCCACCGTCCCGATGTACCGCGGATCGCTCTTCGGATAGCGCGCGAGTTTGTTCTGGATGGCCACCAGCGCCAGGCCCGTGGGCTCCTTGGATTGCGCCTCGAGTCCGGCGATCTGCGCCGCGATGGACTGCGCGAACTCCGCGGAGTCGAACGCCGGATGGCGGAGCACCTCGTCGGCCAGCGACAGCGTCGCCGCGAGATTGTCGCGGGTGGTCTGGATGGTCACCGTCACGTTGGGGCCGGTGCCGTTCGCCGTCATCCGCGACTTGAGGGCGTTGAGCGAGTCCGTCAACTGCTGGCGGGTGTGCCTCGTGGTTCCCCGCATCAGCATGTCGGCGGCCGTGCTGAGCGGATCGCCCCAATTCTGCAGCGTCCGGTCGTTGCCGAACCGCAGCGTGATCACCGCGTTCACGCTGGCGTTGCGCGTCTTCTTGGGGAGCAGCGCCGTCTTCAGCCCGGCCTTCGTCGTGACGTGCGTCGTGTGGGCCAGGATGTTCGCCGGCGACGGATCGAACGCCTCGCCGAGTTCGGCCACCGCCTCGCCGCGGTAGTTCGCCACGAGTGTGCCGACGTCGGGCGCCGCCGGGATCTCGGCCCGGTCCGGCGTGTCGGTGGGCACGAAGAACCCCAGCGTCAGATTGGACGGCTTGAGATACGCCGCGGCCACGCGCTGGACGTCCGCCGGCGTCACCCGCTTCACTTCGTCCCGGTGCACGAAGAACAGGCGCCAGTCGCCCACCCCCATCCAGTCGGACAGCGCCAGGCCGATCTGCGCCGTGTTGCTCAGCGAGAGCGCGTACCGGCTGGCGATCGCCGCCTTGGCCCGGTCCACTTCGGCCGCTGTCGGCGGAGCGCCGCTCGCGATCGCGCCCAGCGCGTCGAGCATCGCCGCGCGCGCCGCGTCCAGCGTGTCCTCCTTGCTCAGCGAGGCGATCAGCATCAGGCCGCCCGGATCGCGCAGTTCGAGGGGCAGGTCGCTCACCGACGCGGCCTTCTTCGTCTCCACCAGCGCCTTGTACAGCCGGCCCGACGGCGGGTCGGTGAGCACGTGTTCCAGCACGTCGAGCGCCGCGTCGTCGGGGTGCGAGCCCGCCGGCGTGTGGTAGAACGCCACGATGTCCTGCTCGCCCCCCGTGCGCCGCACCCACACGTCGCGCTCGCCGTCCTGCGTCGGTTCCACGGTGTAGATCGGGCCGAGCACGCGCGCCGGCTTCGGCACCGCCCCGAAATATCTGCGCACCATCGCCAGCGCCTGCGTGGTGTCGAACTTGCCGGCGATCATCAGCACCGCGTTGTCGGGTTGATAATATCGGTGATAGAAGGCCTGCAGCTTCTCGATCGGCACGTTCTCGATGTCCGACCGGTCGCCGATGGGCAGCCGCCCGTAAGGATGGAACAGGTAGGCGCTGCCCAGCACGCGCTTGATCGTGACCAGCACCGGATTGTTCTCGCCGCTCTCGAACTCGTTGCGCACCACCGTCATCTCCTTGTCCAGGTCGGACTTGGCGATGCGGCTGTGCACCATCCGGTCGGCTTCCAGTTCCAGTGCCCAGTTCAGCGTCGAATCGGCGGCCGCGAAGACCTCGAAATAGTTGGTGCGGTCGAACGACGTGCTGGCGTTGTACTGCGCGCCGCGCGTCTCCAGCTCCTTCGAGATGTCGGGATGCGCGGGCGTGCCCTTGATCATCATGTGCTCGAGCAGGTGCGCCATCCCCGTCTCGCCCGGCCCCTCCTCCCGCGACCCCACCAGATAGGTCACGTTCACCAACGTCTGCGGTTTGGTGGCGTCGGGGTAGAGCAGCACGGTGAGCCCGTTGGACGGCATGCGGTAGGCCGTGATGCCTTCCACCGACGTTTCGCGGACCAGCGCGGGCGCCGCCGCGTTCTGCTGCGCGCCGAGCGGCGCCGGGAGGCCCAGCGCGAAAGACGCAGCAACGGCAATGAGGAGCAGGCGGATGGGCGGGGGGGGAGCCATGTCCAGGACCTCGAAGGGGTGAGCGCTGTCGGGGGCGGCCGGAGGCGCCGCCCGTTTCGCTACTATTATATCCAAGTCCGTCCGCGCAATCACCCGTGGCGTGCCGGCGGCGCCATCTGCCTGGCCGGCGGCGCCATCCGCCTGGCCGGCGGTGCTGTCTGCCTGGCCGGCGGCTTCCCCGCCCGCCGGGTCCCCCCCGTGGAGCGGCCGGGGACATTAAGAAGATATCAATAAATGCGTTGGCGCATTTTTCTGTGACACTTTTTCGGATCGTCGGGTATTGTGCATGTACCGATTGACGGAACCGGTCACCAAACGGTTCTCAGGACTTGGCCGTATAGAGCAAGTGTAGGACAACCCGAATCCGGCGAGCGCGGGGTCAGCGTACTTTCAGGTGCGTGTTTGGGGGGGATTCCCGCCCGTCCGGGTTCGTGGTCCTTGCTCTGGAGCGTAGGAACGCCATCGGCTCATGCAGCGCGCGGCGATACGGTCGCCCGCGATTCCCGGCACATCGAGGCCCACGAAGAGCGCCAACTGGTGGCCCGCGTCCGCCAGGGCGACCGTGACGCGTTCGGAGCGCTCGTCGAGCGGCACCTCGATCGCGCGCTGGCGCTCAGCGTGCGCCTGCTCCACCACCGGGAAGACGCCCAGGACCTGACGCAGGATGCCTTTCTCGCGGCGCTCGAACACATCGACGCCTTCGACGAGGCCCGCCCCTTCTGGCCCTGGCTCTCGCGCATCATCGTCAACCGCGGGCTGGACCTCGCCGCGGCCCGCGGCGTGCGCGTCACCGAGCCGTTGCCGGACGACGTCTTCGATCCGCGGCAGAGCCCCGCCGAGGCCGCCGAGCGCGCCGAACTGATGGGCCGCTTCCGCCACGAACTCGCCCTCCTGCCGCCCCGCCGCAAGCTCATCGTGCAACTCTTCGAGCTCGACGGATACACGGTGGGCGAAATCGCCGAGATGCTCGACTCGTCGCCCGCCACGGTGCGCTGGCACCTGCACGCCGCGCGCCAGCAATTGCGCCGTACGCT
This sequence comes from uncultured Gemmatimonadaceae bacterium, assembly GCA_963729495.1. Taxonomy (GTDB): domain Bacteria; phylum Gemmatimonadota; class Gemmatimonadetes; order Gemmatimonadales; family Gemmatimonadaceae; genus JAGWRI01. Next base: position 130,543 of record CAVSOM010000006.1, on the reverse strand, counting down.
CGCCCACTTTCACGGGGGCGACGCATGAGGCGCCGGGACGTGAGCCCCGATCCTGCCCTCGCCGGCCTGCTGGCGCGGTTCGACGCGCCCGCGTCGGCCACCGCCGCCGAGCGGAGCGCCCTCCAGCGGCGCATCGCGCAGCGCGCCGCGCCCCGGCTCGCCAACCGGGCCGGCGACGCGCCGCCCTGGTGGACGTTCGCCGCCGACTGGGCGCGCACGCTCATCCCGCTCGGCGTTGCCACTGCACTCGTCGCCACCACCCTTCTGCTCTGGAATGCCCGCGGCGAACGGCACGGCCTCACCATCGCCCCGATGGCGGCGCCGGACTCGTTGGTCGGCGCGGCCGGCCGTGACGTCACGTCACAGCGCCTGCTCGACGATCTCGTGACGCCGCTGCCGGCGCCCGCTTCGTCGCGTCGCCACGAGTGACCCCCGTGCCCAAGCGGTGGGTGGCCGTTGTGGCGTTGTGCGCCCTGGCCGCGGGGAGCGCGCTGGCCGGCGCGGCCATCGACCGCCTGCTGGTGCGCGCGCCTCTCGGGGCCGTGGCCCTACCAGATACCGCGTTCCACCCCATAGAATCCATCCTACGATCCCCCACCGCGGCCGACCGGCGCGCCATCCGCGCCGAGTTGACCCGGCAACTGCATCTGACCCCGGCCCAGGCCGACACGATTGACAGCATCATGAACCGACGCGCCGGCGATTTCAGCGCCCTGCGCGACGAGATGCGCCCGCGCGTTCAGGCCCTCGTCGACACCGTGCACGCCAGTATCGAGCAGATCCTTTCGCCCGAGCAGCGGGAACAGTTCCGCCGCATGCAACCGACCCGCGACACGAGCCGCACGCCATGAACCGCCGCGCGCTCCTCGCGCTCGCGCCGCTCGCCCTGGCGGCGTGCATGAGCGCGCCGCCGGGCATCGACGGCGTGGCCGGCGCCCCGCCGCAGCCCGCCAGCTACTGGACGCCGCCGAAGTCGCTGGCCGCGGCCCCGGAGGCCGCGCCGCCGGGCGGCGTAAGGGCGCTCAGCCCCGAGGCGCTGCAGCGTCTCACCCTGCCCCAGGCGGTGGATCTGGCGCTCACGAACAATCCGGCCACCCGCATCTCGTGGGCGCAGGCCCGCGCCGCCGCCGACGCCTACGGCGTGGCCCGCGGCAGCCTCTACCCCACGGTCTCGGCCGGCGAATCCGCGACCCGCTCCAAGACGCTCACCACGTCCACCCTAGTTGCCGGCGAGCGCACGCAGTACGGGCCGTCCGTCAATCTGTCGTACCTCGTGTTCGACCTGGGCGGGCGCAGCGGCGCCATCGACGTGGCGCGGCAGACCGCGATCGCGGCCGATCTCTCGCACAACGTCACGGTGCAGAACACCATCCTGGCCGTGGAGGGCGCGATCTACACGTATCTCGGCACCCGTGCCCTGCGCGATGCCGACAGTGCCGCCGTGGGCGAGGCCGCGGCCAATCTCGCGGCGGCCGAGGCGCGCCACGACGTGGGCCTGGCGACCCTCGGCGACGTGCTCCAGGCGCGGACCGCGCGCTCGCAGGCGCGGCTGAATCTCGAATCGCTGGAAGGCCAACTGCACGTGGCCCGCGGCGCCCTGGCCGTGACCATGGGGTTGCCCGCCAACACGCCGTTCGACGTGCCGGACGTGCCCGCCCCGGACTCGCTGGACGCGGTCACGGCGTCGGTGGACTCGCTCATCGCGGTGGCCGTGCGGCGCCGCCCAGAACTGGCCGCGGTCCAGGCCGAGGCCCGCGCCGCCGCCGCCCAGGTGCGGGCCGTGCGCGGCGCGGCGTTGCCGTCCCTCGCGTTCACCGGCGCCGGGGGCTATACGAATTCGGATATCGGCAACTACCGGGGCCAGACCTATTCGCTCAGTCTCGGCATCTCGATCCCGGTGTTCGCCGGCTTCAGCCACCTGTACGGCGTCCGCGCGGCCCAGGAACTGTCGAATGCCGCCAACGCCACCGCCGACTCCGCCCGGCAGCAGATCGCGCTGCAGGTGTTCACGTCCTACTACGGATTGCGCACGGCCACCAATCAGGTGCGCACCTCCGCCGACCTGTTGGCCAGCGCGCAGGAATCGGAGCGGGTCGCCCGCGGCAGCTACACCGAGGGGGTGGGCGACATCGTCGACCTCCTGCTCGCCCAGAGCGCGCTGGCCAGCGCGCAGGCGCAAGCGGTTCAGGCGCAGTGGCAGTGGCGGGCGTCGCTCGCGCAACTCGCGCACGACGCCGGCCTCCTTGGCATCCACGGAGAATCGCTCCTGCCGACCGGCACCGACGCATCCCGGAACAACGACCGATGAATCTTTCCCGTTACGCCCCCCGCGCGCGAAGGGCATCCGTCGCGCTCATCCTCGCCGCCGTCGCCGCCTGCGGCAAGAAACCCGTGGTGCGCGCGGGGGCCACGCCCGTGCGCGTCGCGACCGCGCGGACCATCGCCGCGCCCATCTCCGTGTCGGGCAACGGCGTGGTGGAGCCGCTGCAGACGGTGCAGGTCGAGGCGCAGGTCGGCGGCACGCTGCTCGCGGTCGCCTTCCATGAAGGCGACGAGGTTCAGGCCGGCCAGGTGCTGTTCCGCATCGACCCGCGGCCCTTCGAGGCGGCGCTGCGCCAGGCCGAGGCGAACCTGATGCGCGACGTCGCGCAGTTCGTGGCCGCGCAACGCGACGCCGAGCGGTACCGCGCGCTGGTCGCCAAGGACTACGTGACCAAGTCGCAGGCCGATCAGTACACCGCCACTGCGGAGGCTTCGCGGGCCACGGTCGTGGCCGACAGCGCCGCCGTCGAGACGGCGAAGCTGAATCTCGCGTACACCACCATCCATTCGCCGATCACCGGACGCACCGGGAGCCTGCTCGTGCGCGAGGGCAATCTGGTGCAGGCCAACGGCAACCCGCTCGTCGTGATCAACCAGATCCATCCCATCCTCGTGCGGTTCGCGGTGGCGCAGCCGGACTTCCTCGCCCTGGAGCAGCACGTCCACGCGGGCCCGATCGCCGTGGCGCTCGTGACCGCCGACAGCGCCGCGTTCGCCGAGCAGGGCACGCTCACGTTCATCGACAACGCCGTGGACTCGCTCACCGGCACGGTCACCGTCAAGGCGCGGTTCGACAACGCCGCGCGCAAGCTCTGGCCGGGCGAGTACGTGCGGGCCACGGCGCGCCTGGGCGTGCAGGCGGGCGCCATCGCCGTGCCCACCACGGCCGTGGTCCCCGGACAGCACGGCATGTACGTGTACGTCATCGACAGCACCAAGGCCGCGCGCGTGCGCCCCGTGACCACCGGGCAGGCGATGGGGCCGCTGACCGTGATCCAGACCGGCCTCGCGTCGGGCGAGATCGTCGTGGTGGATGGGCAGTCGCGGCTCGTGCCGGGCGCCAAGGTCGCCATCATCGCCACGCCCGCCGATACGACGCAGGCTGCACGATGAGTCTGTCGGAAATCTTCATCCGCCGGCCGGTCATGACGGTGCTCGTCATGATCGGCATCGTCGTGTTCGGCATCACGGCGTACCGGGGCCTCCCGGTGAGCGACCTGCCGAACGTGGACTACCCGACGATCACCGTCAGCGCGTCGTTGCCCGGCGCGAGCCCCGAGACGATGGCGTCCGCGGTGGCTACGCCGCTCGAGAAGCAGTTCTCGACCATCGCCGGCATCGACAACATGACGTCGGCCAGCGCGCTTGGGTCCACGTCGATCACGCTGCAGTTCGCGCTCGACCGCGACATCGACGCCGCCGCGCAGGACGTGCAGTCGGCGATCGCCGTGACCCTCCGCAACCTGCCGCCCGGCATCATTCCGCCGTCATACCAGAAGGTGAATCCCGCCGAGCAGGCCATCATCTACTTCGCGCTCACGTCCAACCTGATGCCCCTGTCCCAGCTCGACGAATACGCCGAGACGGTGCTGGCCGAACGCATTTCGATGGTGTCCGGCGTGGCGCAGGTGCAGGTGTTCGGGTCGCAGAAGTACGCCGTGCGCATCCAGCTCGATCCGACGGCGCTGGCCTACCGCCAGATCGGCATCGATCAGGTGGCCAACGCCGTTGCCGCACAGAACGTGAACCTTCCCACCGGCATCCTCTGGGGTCCCAACCGGGCCTACACCGTGGAAGCGAACGGGCAGCTCCTGGGCACCGGCCTGCTCAACGACGCGGCGGCGTTCCGGAAGATGGTCGTGGCCTATCGCAACGGCGCCCCGGTGCGGCTGGACGAGATCGGGAACGTGCTGGACGACGTGCAGAACAACAAGGTGGCGAGCTGGTACAACGGCGCGCGGTCGGTCATTCTCGCCGTGCAGCGGCAGCCCGGCACGAACACGGTCGAGATCGCGACCGACGTCAAGAGCCTCGTCGATTCGCTCCGCTCGCAGATCCCGGGCAGCGTCGAGATCCACACGCTCTACGACCGGTCGGTGTCCATCCAGGACTCCGTGAACGACGTGAAGTTCACGCTCATGCTCACGCTCGTCCTCGTGGTCCTCGTGATCTTCCTGTTCCTCCGGAATCCGTCGGCCACCGCGATCCCCAGCCTCGCGCTGCCGATCTCGGTCATCGGCACGTTCGCCGTGATGGACCTGCTGGGGTACAGTCTGGACAATCTGTCGTTGATGGCGCTCACCCTGGCCGTCGGCTTCGTGGTCGACGACGCGATCGTGATGCTCGAGAACATCGTGCGCCACATGGAAATGGGGAAGGACGCGATGACGGCGGCCTTCGACGGCGCGCGGGAGGTGGGGTTCACCATCCTCTCCATGACGCTGTCCCTGACCGCGGTGTTCATCCCCATCCTGTTCCTGGGCGGGATCATCGGCCGGCTGTTCCACGAGTTCGCCGTCACGATCGCCGTCGCCATCCTCGTGTCGGGGTTCGTGTCGCTGAGTCTCACCCCCATGCTCTCCAGCCGATTTCTCCGGCCGCACGGCGAGGAGGAGCACGGCACGTTCTTCAACGTCACGGAGCGCGGGTGGACCTGGGTCGTGGGCCGCTACGAGCGGGCGCTCCACGCGGTCATGCGGCACCGCCCGGCGATGATGGCGTTCTCCGCGGTGATTCTCGTCGCCACCGGGATTCTGTTCGTGATCATCCCCAAGGGGTTCATCCCGAGCGAGGACACCGGCCGCATGAACGCCACCACGCAGGCCGCGGCCGGCATCTCGATGGACGACCTGATCAAGCACCAGCAGCAGGTGGCCGCCATCATTGCCGCCGACACCAACGTGGACGGCTTCATGTCGTCCATCGGCGCCGGCGGGCCCACGTCGTCGTTCAACCAGGGACGGCTGTTCATGGGGATGAAGCCGCGCGCCCACCGCCTGAGCGCCGACGCGTTCATCAGCGAGATCCGGCCCAAGCTGGCCAGGATCCCGGGCATGGTCGTGTACATGCAGAACCCGCCCACCATCCAGGTCGGCGGCCGGGTCTCGGCCGGCCTCTACCAGTTCACCCTGCAATCGTCCGACATCGACGGGTTGTACTCGGCGTCCGGACAACTGCTCGATTCGCTTCGCGCCCTGCCCCAGGTGCAGGACGTGTCGAGCGACCTGCTCCTCGGCAATCCCCAGGCCAGCATCGAGATCGACCGCGACCGCGCCGCGTCGCTGGGCGTGACCGCTTCGCAGATCGAGAGCGCGCTGTACAACGCCTACGGCTCGGGCCAGGTGTCCACGATCTACACCCCGAACAACGAGTACTGGGTGGTGATGGAGCTGGAGCCGCAGTACCAGAAGGATCTCTCTGCGCTGTCGCTGCTGTACATCACGTCGAACGCGGGCCTGCAGGTGCCGCTGAGCGCCGTCTCCAGGACCATTCAGGACACCGGCCCGCTCACCGTGAACCACTCCGGCCAGTTGCCCTCGGTGACGATCTCGTTCAACCTCGCCGACGGCGTGGCGCTCAGCGAAGCCACCGCCGCCGTCCAGCGCGTGGCCACCAAGATCGTCCCGGCGTCGGTGACGACGGCGTTCTCCGGCGCCGCGCAGGCGTTCCAGTCGGCGCAGTCCGGACTCGCCATGCTGCTGGTGCTCGCCATCTTCGTGATCTACGTGGTGCTCGGCATTCTGTACGAGAGCTTCATCCACCCGCTGACCATCCTGTCGGGCCTGCCCTTCGCCGCGTTCGGCGCCCTGCTCACGCTGTTGATCTTCCGCGTGGAGTTGAGCGTGTTCGCGTTCGTCGGCATCATCCTGCTCGTGGGGCTGGTGAAGAAGAACGCGATCATGATGATCGATTTCGCGGTGGAGGCCGAACGCACCGAACACCTGCCGGCCGAGGACGCCATCATCAAGGCGTGCCTCATCCGCTTCCGGCCCATCATGATGACGACGATGGCCGCCCTGCTCGGCACGATCCCGATCGCGGTGTCGCAGGGCGCCGGCTCCGAGTCCCGTCGGCCGCTCGGCATCGCCGTGGTGGGCGGGCTGCTCTTCTCCCAGTTCATCACGCTGTTCATCACGCCGGTGGTCTATACGTATCTCGACCGGGTGAGCAGGCGCGCCGAGGGCGTGCTCGGGCGGCGCGCCGTGGCGGCCCCGGCGCCCGTGCCCGCCGACTGATCCGCCCTGAGATGATCCGGCATCAGCCCGTGAACCGGATCATCTCGTGCGGCTGCTCCGTTCCGATATCCACCCCGCGCCCCCACCTCTTGTATATTGCTGTATGTCCAGTTAGTTATACGTAACCGCCCGCCGGCCCGGCCGGTCGCGCGGACGCCGAACCCGATCTCCGTTTCGAGGATGCCATGACGTCTTCCGCCCCCGCCGCCCGCCCCCTGGGCGTGGTCCGCTGCCCCTTCTGCGGCGCGCTCACCAGCGCCGATCTCACCGCCGGCACCCCCACCTGCACCGGCTGCGCCAAACCCGTGCTCGCCGACCGCCCCATGCCGGTCACCGACGCCGACTTCCACCGCATCGTCGCCGACAGCCAACTCCCCGTGCTCGTGGACTTCTACGCCGACTGGTGCGGCCCCTGCCGCATGATGGCCCCCGTGCTCGACGACCTCGCCCGCCGGCACCTCGGCCATCTACAAATCCTGAAACTCGACACCGATCGCTTTCCCGAGGTCTCGGCCGGCCTCGGCATCCGCGGCATCCCCACCCTGATCCTGTTCCGGGACGGCCAGGAGGCGGCCCGGCAGGTCGGCGCCGCCCCCGCGGCCGTGATCGAGCAGATGATCGGGGGTTGATCCCGCACCGGCCGCCGGTGCATGATCAACCATATTCCCAGATGGTGAATCCACGCCTCGTCCGCTGCCCGCCCATGAGCGCCGCCAAGATGACCCCGGAACTGCTGGCGCTCATCGCCGACCGCTTCAAGATGCTGGCGGAACCGGCGCGACTGCAGATCCTCCAGGCGCTGCGCGCCCGCGAACGCTCGGTGGGCGACCTGGCCCGGGCCACCGGGCTGGGACAGGCCAATCTGTCCAAGCACCTGAAGGGCCTCTACGAGGGCGGGTTCGTGGACCGCCGCCGCGAGGGCCTGTTCGTGATCTACCGGCTGGCCGACGCCGATGTATTCCGCATCTGCGATCTGATGTGCGGCCGGCTGGAGGAACTGAGCACCCAGCGCCGGAAGCTGCTGGCGCGGAGGTAGCCCGTGGAGAACGCGGAGATCGCCCGGCTCTTCCGCGAGATGGCCGAGTTGCTCGAACTCCAGGGCGCGAACGCGTTCCGCGTGCGCGCCTACCGCAACGCGGCGCGCGTGGTCGAGGAACATACCGAGCCGGTGGCCGCCCTGGTCGAGCACGACGGCGGCAAGCTGCAGGAGCTGCCCGGCATCGGCGCCGACCTGGCCGCCAAGATCGCCGAGATCGCGCGCTCCGGCTCGTTCAAGGCGCTGCGGGACGCCAGACGCCGGGCGCCCAGAGGCGCCCTCGAATTGATGCAGCTGCCCGGCATCGGCCCCAGCCGCGCCCGCGCGCTCGCCAAGAAGCTGGGCATCCGCTCGGTGGCCGGCCTCGAAAGGGCCGGCACGGCGGGCAAGATCGCCAAGCTGGCCGGCTTCGGCGCCGCCACCGAGAAGAAGATCCTCGCGGAACTCGCGGCCCGCGGTGGCGGCGAGCGCCGCATCGTCCGCGCCGTGGCCGCCCAGTACGGCGAGTCGATGCTCGCCTATCTGCGCGCCTTACCGGGCGTGAAGCGCGCCGACATCGCCGGCAGCTTCCGCCGCGGCCGCGAGACGGTGGGCGATCTCGACATCCTCGTCGAGTGTGCCGACGGCCAGGCGGTCTCCGACCGCTTCGTGGCCTTCCCCGAGGTGCGCGAGGTGCTGGCCCACGGGTCCACCAAGGCGTCGGTGGTGCTCGCGTCGGGGCTCCAGATCGACCTCCGCGTGCTCGGCGCCCGGTCGTACGGCGCCGGCCTCTACTACTTCACGGGCTCCAAGGCGCACAACATCGCCGTGCGGCGCATGGGCCAGAAGCGCGGGCTCACGATCAACGAATACGGCGTCTTCCGCGGCGCCAGGCAGGTGGGCGGCGGCGAGGAGGTGGACGTGTTCCGCTCGGTGGACCTGCCCTGGATTCCCCCCGAACTGCGCGAGGACCGCGGCGAGATCGAGGCCGCCCAGCACGGGAAGCTCCCCGCGCTCGCGGCACTCGCCGACCTCCGCGGCGACCTGCACATGCACAGCACCGACAGCGACGGCCGCGTGCCGCTGGACGCGATGGCCGAAGCCGCCGAGGCGATGGGATATGAGTACATCGCAATAACAGACCACGGCCCGCTCATGCGCGTGGTGCGGGGGCTCGACGACGCGGGGTTCCGCCGCCAGCGCAAACGCATCGACAAGCTCAATGCCCGCCTGCGCACGCTCACCGTGCTGGCCGGCGCCGAGGTGGACATCCGCGCCGACGGCACGCTCGACCTCGCCGACGACACGCTCGCCGCGCTCGACATCGTGCTCGTCGCGCTCCACGTGAAGCTCGATCTCGAGCCCGCCAAGCAGACCGCGCGCGTGCTGCGCGCCCTCTCCCATCCGTCGGTGGACGTCTTTGCCCACCCCTCGGGCCGGCTGATCAACGGCCGCCGCGGGGCGCAGTTCGACTTCGACGCGGCGGTCCGGGCCGCGGTGGACCACGGCGTGATGCTCGAAGTGGACGCCCAGCCCGAGCGCCTCGATCTGGACGACACCGCCGTGCGGTCGGCCATCGGCCTCGGCGCGCGGATCATCATCGACACCGACGCCCACTCGCCCAACGAACTGCGCTTCATGCGGTGGGGCGTGGATCAGGCCCGGCGCGGGTGGGCCGCCACGGCCGACGTGGCCAATACGCGGCCCCTGTCACGGTTCGTGAAGCTGCTCCACGCCTCGCGTTGACCAAAGGTCGGGCATCGCGAACGGAGGGTGGAACGAGATGACCCGGGTTCAGGTCCCGACGCCCGCCTTGCGCAGCAGGCCCAGGAATTCGCGTTCGCTCATCTCGCGCACGCCGAGGCGCCGCGCCTCGTCGAGCTTCTCCCCCGGCGACGCGCCGACTACCACGAAGTCCACGTTCGGCCCGACGCGCTCCGTCACGCGCCCGCCGATCGACTCCACCAGCTTTTTCGCGTCCGCCCGCGTGCGCGACGAGAGGGCGCCGGTGAACACCACCCGCTTGCCGGCCAGCGCGCCCTGCCGCCGGCGCTCGCCCGCCACCCGCACGCCAGCCCTGAGCAGGCCGTCGATCACCCGCCGGCTCCGCGCGTCGCGGAAGAAGGCGTGCACGGCGGCCGCCCGCTTGGCGCCCAGCCCGGGCGTCCGCGCGAGCGCCTCGACGCTCGCGGCGCGCAACGCGGCGAGCGTCCCGAACTGCTCGGCCAGGTCGCGCGCCACCGACACGCCGATGCCCGGAATGCCCAGCGCGTAGAGAAAGCGGTGCAGCTCCAGCGTCCGCGCCCCCGCGATCTGGTCCACCAGCTTGCGCGCCGACTTCTCGGCGAACCCCTCGAGCTGCGTCAGGTCGCGCACCGTCAGCCGGAACAGATCGCTGCAGCCCGTGGATCAGCTCGTGGTCCACCAGCGCGTTGGCCGTTTCCTCGCCAAGGCCCTCCACGTCCAGCGCCCCCTCGGAGGCGAAGTGCTGCAGCGACCGCTTGAGCTGCGCCGGGCAGCCGAACCGGTTGGGACAGAAGGTCATCGGCCCTTCGCGGATCAGCCGAGTGCCGCACGCCGGACAGCGCGCCGGCACCCGGAACGGCGAACCCCGCTTGCCGCCGCGCTGCGGCAGCCGCTCCACCACCTCCGGAATGACGTCCCCTGCGCGGTAGACGCGCACCAGGTCGCCCACGCGGATGTCGCGCCGCTTCACCTCCGAGGCGTTGTGCAACGTGGCCCGTGACACCGTCACGCCGCCGACCTCCACCGGCTGCAGCAGCGCCACGGGCGTGAGCAGGCCCGTGCGCCCCACCTGCACCGTGATGTCCTCCACCCGCGTCACCTCCACCCGCGGCGGAAACTTGTAGGCCAGCGCCCACCGCGGATGGTGCCCCGTGGCGCCCATGCGGCGGCGGGCGCCGAGATCGGTCACCTTGATCACGATCCCGTCGATCTCGTAGCCCAGCGCGTCGCGTCGCCCGGCCATGGTGGCGTGGTACCGCTCGATGTCGGCCACCGTCTTGCCGGGCCCGGTGTAGTCGGTCGTGCGCAACCCCCAGGCACGCAGCGCCTCGAGCACGTCGGCGTCGTCGGAGAACTCGCCGCCATCCACGGCCAGGATCTCGTAGGCCGTGAACCGCAGCGGACGCTGCGCCGTGATCCGCGCGTCGAGCTGGCGGAGCGAGCCGGCGGCGGCGTTGCGCGGGTTGGCGAACGGCTCCTCGTCGCGCTGCACCAGCCGCTTGTTCAGACGTTCGAAGCCGGCCAGGCCCATCATGATCTCCCCCCGCAGCGACAGGGACCGCGGCACCGGCCGCGCGTCGGCGCGCAGGGCGAGCGGGATCGATGGAATGGTGCGCACGTTCGCCGTGACGTCCTCGCCCTCGGTGCCGTTGCCGCGCGTCACGCCCCGCACCAGCCGCCCGCGCTCGTACACCAGTTCCATCGAGGCGCCGTCCAGCTTGGGCTCGAGCAGGTAGCGCACGCCGGGGCCCACCGCGGCGCGCATGCGCGCGTCCCACCGCGCCACTTCGCCGGGATCGCGCGTGGAGTCGAGACTGATCATCGGGGCGGCGTGGCGCCGGGTCTCGAACGCGCTCGCCGGCGTGCCCGACACCCGCTGCGTGGGCGAGTCGGGCGTGACGAGTTCGGGGTGCGCGGTTTCGAGCGTGCGGAGTTTCACGACGAGCGCGTCGTAGGCGTCGTCGGAAATCGCCGGCCGGTCGCGCACGTAATACAGGTAGTCGTGGCGACGTATCTGGTCGCGCAGCCGCTCGGCGGTGGCGCGGAGATCGCGCGTGGCACGGGTCATGCGGCCCTCGAGGGAGCGAGCGATGCGGCAACGGCCGCCTGTGCAATTTGTCCGATTGGGACGGACGAGGACACGAGTCCGCCGGAGTTCCAATTGGTGACCATATGTGCTATATTGCATGAGCCGGCGCGCTCTTCCTCGCGGGACCCGTCCCGCGCGAGGCGCGGTGGATGCGCGCGGCCATCGGTCGCCCGTCCCCAGGGGTCGCACCGGCCGCGCTCCAGGTCTGGAGACCATTTTTCGCGAGGAACCCCGCATGCCCCACGTCACGACGACCAGCCACGTCGAAGCGCTGCTCCGCAAGGCGGGCCGCCAGCGCCGGCGTGTGCGCGCCACGTACCGCTTCCACGGCGAATCGGGGATCACCCAACACGAACGGCAGTGGGAGCCGTACGCCATCCGCGACGGCCATGCCGTGGTCTTCTCCTACTTCAGGAACGAATTCCGCCGTGTGCCGCTCAAACTGATCGTGAACGTCGAGATTCGCGAACGCGAGTTCGAGCCCCGCCGGCCCATCGACCTGTAACCCGGCCACCGTCTCAACCGGCGCTTTCCCGCTCCTTTGGTTTTGTCAGTGATTCCCTGACATCCGCTCGGGTGCTTGCCGATGGCGAGACCGCAGGTCCCGTCTTAGCATCCGCTTGTCGCACGTAGGGCTTTCCACACTTCCCGTGCCCATGGTGATGTCACCGTCCGAACTGGCCATCGAAGCCCAAGGGGTCGCGCGCCGGTTCGGCGCGCGTTGGGTCTTACGGGGGGTCTCCCTGGAGTTGCAGCCCCGGGAAATCGTGGGGCTGCTCGGGGCCAACGGCAGCGGCAAGACCACGCTGCTCCGGATCTTCGGCACGCTGCTAAAGCCCAGCGCCGGAACGGCCCGCATCTACGGCCACGACGTCATGCGCGACACGGACGCGGTGCGGTCGGAGCTGACGTTTCTGGCGCACACCCCCGGGCTGTACGACGATCTCACGGCGCGCGAGAACCTTCGGTTCGCCGCCGAGATGCTGGGGATGGCGGCCGGGCGGAACCTGGACGAGGCGCTGGAGCGGGTGGGGCTGGGGCACGTGATCCACGAGCGCGTGCGCGGATTCTCGGCGGGCATGCAGCGGCGGCTGGCGCTGGCGCGTCTGCTGTTGCGGCACGCGCGGGTGCTGCTGCTCGACGAGCCGTACGCCAACCTCGACGCGGCCGGAATCGCGCTCATGAACGAGGTCATCATCGAAGCGGGCCAGGCCGGCGGTGCCGCGCTGGTGGTGCTCCACGAGCTGGCGCCGGCGGCGGGCATCCTGGATCGCACGATCACGATCGCGAACGGCCGGGTGGTGGATTCCCGCCCCGCGCCCATCCCGCGGGTGCGCCCGCGGCCGGTCGGCGGCACCGCGCTGGTGGGAGGCGTGCACTGATGGCGTTCCGCGACGACGTGCGCCGCATTCGCGCGATCGCCTGGAAGGATCTCACCACCGAGCGGCGCTCGAAGGCGGGGTTCAACAGCGTGGCGGCGCTGGGCGTGACGATCCTCGTGCTGTTCGGATTCGCGCTGGGCCCCGACGGGCAGGCGCTGCGCGACGCCGCGGCCGGCGCCCTCTGGTTGTCGGCGCTGTTCGCCGGCGTGTTGGCGTTCAATCGGTCGTACCAGGTGGAGCTGGAGAGCGGGGCGCTGGACCAACTGCTCCAGTATCCAGGTCCCCGGTGGGCGATCTACGTGGGCAAGTTGGCGGCCAACGCGCTGTTCGTGGGGTTGATGCTGGTGATCGTCGTGGCGGTGGGCATCGCGCTCTTCCAGGTGCGCATTCCGGCGGCCTGGCCGTCGCTGGTGGGCGTGTTCGCGCTCGGCGCCGTGGGGCTGGTGGTGCTCGGCACGTTCTACGCGGCGATGGCCAGTCGCAGCCGGGCACGCGAGGTGCTGCTGCCGCTCCTGCTCTTTCCGATGCTGGTGCCGGTGCTGCTGGCGGCGATCTCGGCCACCCGGGCACTGCTCGTCGGCGACCTGATGCACGAGGCCGGCGCCTGGGTGAAGCTGCTCGCGGCGTACGACCTGATCTTCCTGTTGGCCACGCTGCTCGCGTTCGAATACGTGATCGAGGTGTGAGGACTCCTCCATGACCCCTGCCGTCGACCAACCCGCAGACGTACCGAAGGCCGGCCGGTGGCCGGCGTTCGGCCTCTTCGCGTTCGCCCTGCTGATCTTCACGCAGGTGTTCGCGTTCATGACCTCGCCGCCCGACGCCAACATGGGCAGTCTCGAGAAGATCATGTACGTGCACGTGCCGGCCGCGTGGATCATGTTCGTGTGTTTCCTGATCGTGCTCGTGTACAGTCTGCGCTTTCTCTGGAAGGGCCGGGAGGACGACGACCTGCTGGCCGCGGCAGCGGCCGAGGTGGGCGCTACCTTTAATGGGTTGACCCTCGTGCTCGGCATGATCTGGGGGCGGCCGGCGTGGGGCGTGTGGTGGGCGTGGGACGCGCGGCTCACCTCCACGCTGGTGCTGTTTCTGGTGTTCGTGGGATATCTGGCGTTGCGGGCGTTCGTGGAGGATCCGCAGCGGCGCGGCCAGTGGAGCGCGGCGGTGGGCATCCTGGGCGCGCTGAACGTGCCGATCGTGTGGATGTCGGTGACGTGGTGGCGCACGCTGCACCAGATGCCGTCCACGATGCAATCGATGGCGAAGGTCTATCAGCTGGGGCTGTGGACGAACGTGGCGTCGTTCCTGCTGATCATGGTGTACTTCATCCGCCGGCGGTACGAGGCGGCGTGCCTCACGCGGGCCGCCGAGCAGGCGGCGCAGGCGGCGGCGCTGGGAGGGCTGGACTGATGCAGGCATCCAACGGGTCGTTCGTCACCGCGGCCTACGCGATCACGTGGGCGGTGATCCTGGGCTATCTGGCATATACGCACCGGGCGCTGCAGCGCGCGCGCGCCGATTACGAGCGAGTCGCCGGCCGAGCGGCCGGCGGGGGAGAGGCGGTATGAGCAAGCGGAACTGGGGCATTCTGGTCGGGGCGATCCTCGTCGTGACCTTCGGATGGCTGCTCTACGGCGGCCTCAACAAGAACGTGGTGTTCTTCCTGACGCCCAAGGAATTGCTGGCCAAGGGCCCGTCGGCATACGACGTGCCGGTTCAGCTCGGTGGCCAGGTGAAGCCGGGCACGGTGCAATGGAACGACAAGACCCTGCACCTGCAATTCGAGGTGACCGACGACTCGGCCACGGTGCTCGTGCACGAGACGGGCGCGCCGCCGCAGATGTTCCAGCCCGGCATGGGGGTCGTGGTCGGTGGCAAGCTGGGCCGCGACAACGTGTTCCAGGCCACCAACCTCATGGTCAAGCACTCCAACGAGTACCACCCGCCCAAGCCGGGTGAGAAGCCGGAGGAGATGTACAAGACCCTGATCAAGGGGTCCACGCCATGACCGGCCTCATCGCGCACGATGCGCTGCTGGTATCGGTGGTACTGGTGCTGGTGGGCGCGGTCATCGGGACGCTGGGCATTCGCGGCCGGCGCGCGGACTGGGTGCAGATCGCGTTCGGCGCGGTGTACGCGAACTTCGCGCTGGTGACGATCGCCACGCTGGGCATGGTCTACGCGCTGATCACGCACGATTTTTCGATTTCGTACGTGGCGCAGGTGGGCAGCCGCGAGACGCCGATGTTCTACACGGTGATCTCGCTCTGGGGCGCACTCGAGGGGTCGATCCTCTTCTGGGCGTGGGTGCTCGGCGCGTATTCGGTGGCGGTGGTGTTCCTCAACCGCAAGCGGGCGGGCACCCTGGTGCCCTGGGCGGCGGTCACCCTGCTGCTCGTCGCCATGTTCTTCGCCATCCTGCTCGTCGGCCCCGCCAATCCGTTCCACGTGGTGTTCCCCGTGCCGGCCAACGGGCCCGGACCGAATCCGCTGCTGCAGAACCACATCCTGATGGCGATCCATCCCCCGCTGCTCTACCTGGGCTACGTGGGCATGGCGGTGCCGTTCGCGTTCGCGATGGGGGCCATGCTGTCGGGCGAGATCATGTCGGACGACTGGATCAGGATCACGCGGCCGTATCTGATGGTGGCGTGGGGATTCCTGTCGGCGGCCATCATCGCCGGCATGTGGTGGTCGTACGAGGTGCTGGGCTGGGGCGGCTACTGGGCCTGGGATCCGGTGGAGAACGCGTCGTTCCTGCCCTGGCTCGTGGCGACGGCATTTCTCCATTCGGCCATGGTCCAGGAACGGCGCGGGATGCTGCGCCTGTGGAACCTGAACCTCATGGTGGGCACGTTCGTGCTCACGATCCTGGGCACGTTCCTCACGCGGTCGGGCATTCTGTCGTCGGTGCACTCGTTCACGCAGGGCCCCATCGGGTACTACTTCCTGGTGTTCATCGCGCTCGTTCTGGTGGTGGCGCTGGTGATGGTGGCCGGCAATTCGGACCGGCTGCGCACCACGGGCCGCCTGGAATCGGCGGCGTCGCGCGAGACGGTGATCCTGCTCAACAACCTGTTCCTCACGGCGTTCATGTTCACCGTGCTCATCGGGACGTTGTTCCCGCTGGTCGCCGAGGCGGTGCGCGGCGTGAAGGTGACGGTTGGGGAGCCGTTCTTCAACAAGATGACGCTGCCGTTGATCGTGTCGCTGCTCTTCCTGATGGGCGTGGGACCGGCGCTGCCCTGGGGCGCGGCGTCGCGGGACGATCTGAAGGCCAAGTTGTTGCCGCCGTTCGGCGCGGCCGCGGTGATGGCGGCGCTCGCCCTGATCGTCGGCGCACGCAATCCGTACGCGGTGCTGACGTACGCGTTCGTGGGCTACGCGGCGTTCGCCAACCTGCGCGAGTACTGGATCGGCATGAAGGCGCGGCACGCCGCGCACGGGGAGGGATGGGGCACGGCGCTGGTGCGTCTGGTGGGCGGGAATCGCCGGCGGTACGGGGGCTACGTGGCGCACATCGGCGTGCTGTTCGTGGCGCTGGGGATCGCCGCGTCGCAGACCTTCCGCACCGAACGCGAGGCCACGCTCGTGCCGGGCCAGACACTCACCGTGTCGGGGCATACGGCCCGCCTCAAGGAAATCTGGGGCCGGCAGGAGCCGCAGCGCGCGGTGATCGGCGCCACGATGGAGGTGCTGGAGAACGGCAAGGTGGTGGCGACGGCCGAGCCGCGGATGAATTTCTATCCCACGCAATCCACGCCGGTGCCCACGCCGCAGGTGATCAGTTCGATCGGCGGCGACCTGTATTTCAACCTGATGGCTTTCCAACAGAACGGTTCGAACGCCACGGTGAAGCTCATCGTGCAGCCGTTGGTGCCGTGGATCTGGTTCGGCGGCGGCATCGTGGTGCTGGGCGCGATCATCGGCGTGTTTCCGAAGCGGCGGCGCCAGACGGCGCCCGCCGCGGTGCGCCGGCCCGTGCCGGCCGTGGTCATGCCGGTACCGCGCGAGGGGGAAGCATGAACTGGAAACGTGCGGCGATCGCGTCGCTGGCCGCGGTGCCGGTGATCGCGCTGTTCGCCTGGGGGTTCGGCAAGGATCCCAACAACATTCCGTCGCCGCTGCCGGGCCGCATGGCGCCCGACTTCTCGCTGGCGGTGTTCTCGCCCGGCCAGCCGCCGATGGCGCTGCCGGTGGGCGACACAGTGCACCTCTCCCAGCTGCGCGGCGAGGTGGTGGTGCTCAATTTCTGGGCATCGTGGTGCCTGTCGTGCCGCGACGAGCATCGCACCCTGAGCGCATTCGCCAAGCGCTACGGCGGACAGCCGGTGCACTTCCTGGGGGTGCTCTACAACGACTATCCCAAGCCGGCCATCCAGTGGATCGAGGAGATGGGCGGGCAGGAATATCCGTCGGTGAACGACGTGGACGCCCACACCGCCATCAACTACGGGCTCTACGGCGTGCCCGAGACCTACTTCATCGACGGGAACGGCCGCGTGGCGTTCAAGCAGACGGGCCCCGTGACCGACGAGATCCTGACGCGCGAAGTGGACTCGCTGATCGCCGCGCTGCCCGCCAACGCGCGCACGCCGGGCGCCGGCGACGCGGCTCCACCGGCCACGCTCACGCCGGCCAGGCCCGCGGCGCCGGCCAAGCCCAAGGGGGCGCCGTGACGCGCCTGCGGGGAGTCACCGCGGCGGCGGCCGTGGCGGCGGCGCTCGCGCTGGGAGCCGCGCGTCCGCTCCGGCTCGCGGCCCAGCAGCCGCCCGCGGCCGGAACGCCGGCCGAGGCGCCCACGCCGTCGCCCGCCGACTCGGCGCTCGACGCCCGCACGGCGGCCATCTCGCAGGAGCTTCGCTGCCCGGTGTGCCAGGGGGAATCGATCCAGGATTCGCCCTCGGAGCTGGCGCAGCAGATGCGCGACGTGGTGAAGGAACAGCTCCGGTCGGGCAAGACGCCGGCCGAGGTGAAGGCGTACTTCGTGTCCAAGTACGGCGAGTGGATTCTGCTCGATCCGCGGGCGCACGGGTTCAATCTGGTGCTCTACGCGGCGCCCTACCTGCTGCTGTTGGCGGGCCTCGGCGTGATCGCGATCGCCGTGAAGCGGTGGACGGGATCGCCGCAGACGAAGAGCCCGGAGCCGTAGCGGCTCCGGGCGGCGGCGCTCCGCGGGCGGACGCCTGTCGCCGGCTCAGGACTTGAGGCCGACGTACGTGAAGACGACGAGGAAGGCGATCGTACCCCAGGCCGCGGCCGTCCAGATTGGATGGTGGCGCCCATTCTTCCCGGGCTTGTCGAGGAACGGGATGAACAGGAGCACCGAGCCGACCAGGCCGAACGCCACGACGCCGAACGCGTCGCCGTCCAGGCCGAGCACCTTTGCCGGCAGGTATTTCAACATCTGGTATGGCGCCAGGAAATACCATTCGGGCTTGATGCCGGCCGGCGCCGACATGAACATGTCGGCTTTCTTGCCCATTTCCCCGGGGAAGAACACGGCCAGCGCCGCGATGGCGCCGAGCGCGATCAGCCAGCCGATGAGATCGTGGAGCAGGAAGTTCGGCACGAAGCGGATGGAGCGCGTCTTGCCCTGGCGCTCGACGCTCGGCGGCACGCTCATGCCGTGGCGCTGCACGAGCAGGACGTGCAGCCCCAGGAAGCCGAACAGCACGGCCGGCAGCACCGAGGTGTGGAGCCCGTAGAAGCGGGTGAGCGTGGCGCCCGTGACGTCGCTGCCGCCGCGCATCATGCGCTCGATGAACGGGCCCACCACCGGGACCACGCCGGCCATCGAGGTCCCGACGCGGGTGGCGAAGTAGGACAGGGTGTTCCACGGCAGCAGGTAGCCGGTGAACCCGAGCCCAAGCGTGACGCCGAGCAGGCCAAGCCCGCTGAGCCAGGTGAGTTCCCGCGGGGCGCGGTAGGCCTTCAGGATCCAGACGCTGAACATATGGACGAACAGCACCATGATCATGAGATTGGCGCCCCACACGTGGATGGAGCGCACCAGCCAGCCGAACTTGGCCTGCGTCATGAGGAACTGCACCGACTCGTACGCGCCGGCCGTGCTCGGCTGATAGTAGAACAGCATGAGCACGCCGGTGCAGACCTGGACGATGAACAGGAACAGCACCATGCCGCCCAGGAAGTACCAGATGCTGTGCCGGTGGACGGGCACGCGCTTCTTGCGGATGAAGGGCGTGAGGACGCTGAATCCGATGCGGTCGTCGAGCCACGCCCAGAACTGGGCGGCGCGGCCGGTGGATGGCGCGGTCATCGTCACGCCCCCTTGCTCACGACGATCTGATTGCCGCGCACGTTCACCGTGTACTCCGCCAGCGGCTTGGGCGGCGGTCCGGAGATGTTGAGACCGTGGAGATTGTAGTGGCCGTTGTGGCACGGGCACCAGATGTCCTGGTGCGCGGGATCGTACTGCACGATGCACCCGAGGTGGGTGCAGACGGCGGTGAAGGCCTGGATCTCGCCGGTGGGCGTGCGGAGGAGGAGGCCCGGCTCGTTGCCGAACTTGAAGATCTGGCCGCTGTTGGCCTTGAGATCCGACGGTTTGATGTCGAGCGTGACCGAGTTCACGGACGACTCGCTGCTCACCGGTGGGATGAGGTAGCGGATGACCGGATAGAACACGGCGATGAGCAGTCCGCCCAGGGTGGTGCCGAGCAGCCAGTCGATGAACCGCCGGCGGGACACGGGCGTCCCGCCGCCGGGGGCGTTGGGGTGGAACTCGCGGCTCATCTCTCGTGCTCCTTGTGCTCGGTGGTCCCGTGGCCGTCGTCTTCGCCGTCATCGTCGGGCTGCTCGGCCTCGATGATACGCAGCCGGAGCCACAGCGCGCCAGCGAGCAGGAGGATGATGGGCACGGAGATGGCGAGGCCGACGCGGCGATAGCTGTGCTCGGCGAGGGCGGCCTGGCCCTGCTGCGTGGCCTTGTTCGAGGTCTTCACGCCGGCCGCGACCTGCGTGGCCACCGAATCCGCCCGGAACGTGTGGATGGCGGTGCGCGCCTTGGTGAGCGCGTTGGTCACGTCGCTGAGATCGAACTGGGCCTGGCTCACGTCCATGCCGAGGTTGTTGGCCTGGGCCAGCACCTGCTCGCTGTGGGCCTTCACGGCGAGCAGCGAATCGATGAGCGCGCGCATAATCAGGAACTGGCGCCCGCCGACGCTGCCCGGGGCTGTGGCACTTGGCGCACACCGTCTGCGCCCGTTCGAGCAGCAGGCTGTCCGACGGCACCGCGATGTCGTGGTTGCTGTGGCAGGTCACGCACGCCGGCAGCTTGCTCGCCGAGAAGATGCTGTCATGTCCGTTGGCATTGTAGAAGTCGGCGACCGTGGCGTGGCACTGTCCGCACACGTGGGGCACGTCGGCCACGCCCGGCGGCGTGGCGCCGTGGTTGCCGTGGCAGCTGTTGCACGTGGGCGCCGACAGATCGCCCTTGACCAGCATGTCCTGGCCGTGCACGCTCGCCGTCCACAGCTTCAGCTGGTTCGTGGGAATGTGATATGGCGCCATGCGCGTGGAGTCGGCATGGCAGCGGCCGCAGGTGTTGGCCACGTGCGTCGGGTACACCGACGACGCCGGGTCGGTGGGCGGCAGGATGTCGTGCGCGATGTGGCAGTCCGTGCACGTGGCGACCGCCGTATCGCCGAACCCGAACAGGCGCTTGCCGTGCACCGACGTGGCGTACTCCGACACCTGATCCGTGCGCAGCATTGGGTTGTACCGCTTCATGAACGCGGCGTCGGAGTGGCAGCGGCCGCAGAGGGCGGGGATGTCGCGGCGGGCCGGCTTCGCGAGAAAGCCGATGCCCGGCGTGATGTCGCGGGGGTCCGTGCCGTGGGGCGTGACGTTACCGTGGCAGTCGAGGCACGTGAATCCCTTTCTGCGCGTGGATGTCGTTCTTGAAGTTCTTCGCCGGCGCGGACAACCGCGGGTCCGTCTGCTTGAGATGGCAGTCGATGCACACCTGCGCCGTCGGCAGTTGCTGGGCCCGCGCGATCGCTGGCGCAGCCGGCATTGCAATGAGGGCCAGCAGTGCCGGCACGGACAGCCGCGCACGAACCGCGCGATGCACGCTGGTGGCGGTGCCGCCGATGCGAATGTTCTGGGCGTGGCCGCGGGGGGTCATCGGGACACGGGCTCCTTTCCGCCTGGCGGACCTTGGACCGGTGCGAGCATGTGGCACGTAGCGCAGACCTTGCCCGGCTGGTGGTTCACACGGTCCGCGTGGCAGACGAGACATTCATTGCGCGACAGCGTGGCCACCTTCACCGGCGGATTCTGGTGGCAGCCGGATCCCGCGCACCCCGTGGGCGAGGCGTGGATGGCGATCGTATGCGCGCCGGCCGGCGGCGTTTGGTGGCAGTTGCGACAGTCGACCTGGCCCTCGTGATGCACGTGGCAGGACGCGCAGGGGCGCGTGGGGACCATGGCCGGTCGATTCGTGTGGCACGCCGCGCACGGCTGGCTGGTGTGCCACCGGTGGTCGAAGTTCAGCTGACGCGGCCGGGGCGCCGGCCAGACGGACAGCTTCCACGTCTGCGTAAGGGTCATCGCGCCCACGGTGCTCGGCGCGTGGCAGGTGGTGCAGCTCCGCGACTGCGTTTCCGAGTGGTGGCACGCGGCGCACTGGTCGGGCGTGGGAGCCGGACCGGTGACCGGAACCGGCGCATGGCATGCGCTGCAGGCAATGTTCGCGTGCATTGTGTGGCCGGGCACGGCGGCGTGACAGCGCTGGCACGGCAGACCGCGATGCTTTTCGTGGGGAAACGCGCCCCGCGGCGACTGGGACGCGGGGATGGCGCGCGCGGCAGCCGGCGCGGCGGGGGCCGCCGCGAGCGTCGTGGCCGCGGCCGCAGTGGAGTCCGCGGCATGCGCGCCACCCGCGCTGTCCGACGCGGACTTCGCCGCCGGCTGGGGAGATCCCCCACATGCCGCGACGGCCAGAGCCAGCGTGAGACACCAGGAAACTGCACGTACGGACATCCAGAACCCCCCGTTCCGCATTCGTACAAGAAATTGCGGTGCGCTTAGTTACCGCTTGGGCGGCGGACAAGCAGGGGGGAATCCCCCCAGGCATGTCAGGGGATTTCGGGACAGGAAGACCCGAGGGTGCCTGACAGAACCGCAGCGGATGTGACACAGACAACAACGGCGCCGGCAAGAACAGCGGCAACAGGAACCGCGCGGACAAGAACAGCGCCGGCAAGAACCGCGCTGACATCAACTGCGCCGGCAAGAACAGCGCCGGCAAAAACAGCGGGGGTTCGGAAGACAGGAAACGGCGGGGCACGGAAGACAACAAACAGCGGGGACGAGCCCGGCCGTTCGATACGATTGCCCGCTGGTTCTCTGCCCGACTGCCCACTGGTTCTCTGTCCGACTGTCCAACTGTCCCTCGGCCCGACTCTCTACCCCCGCACCACTCCCGCCAGGACTCGAAGAACTCCGGCTTCGCGTTCGGCAGTTCGGTGCGATGCAGCGTCATCCCGAGGGCGCGGGCCTTCTCCTTGGCTTCGATGTCGATGTCGTACAGCACTTCGAGGTGGTCGCTCACGAATCCGATCGGCACCTGCAACACGTTGCCGCACTCCTTCGGCATGCAGGGTGTCCAGATAATCGAGGATGTCGGGGCCGATCCAGGGCTCGCCCGTTCCGCCGGCGCTCTGCCAGGCGCGGCGGAATCCGGGCAGGCCGGCCTCACGCGCCACCAGTTCGGCGCTCTCCTGGAGTTGCGCTTCGTACGGATCGTTCCACGTGCGAATACGTTCCGGCAACTATGCGCCGTGAACACCACCGTCACCGCTGGCGCGCTCCCGTTCGGGAAACTGCTCCAGCCCTCGCCGCACCAACGCCGGCCATGAATTGCACGAACGACGGCTCGCGGTACCAATGCTCCACGAACCGCAGCTCGAATGGGTTGCCCAACGCCGCCGCCTTCTCCTCCACGGCCTTCCGGTAGCCACCAATACTGATACGCGAATAGTGCGGAGCCAGCGCCACCGCGGTGATGCGGCGCACGCCGTCGTCGTACATGGTCTGCAGCGTCTGGGCGATATACGGATTCCAGTGTTTCATGCCGAGATACACCGGCTGAGGGTCCCCGGCCGCGGCCAATTCCGTTTCCAGCCCCTGGCGCACCTGCTCCGTGATCTTCAAGAGCGGCGTGCCGCCGCCCACGCGTTCGTAGCGCCCGCGCAGATTCGCCACCGATTCCGGAGACGGCGTGCGACCGCCTCGAATGTCGGTGAAGTAGGCCTCGACGTCCTCCAGCCGAGCGGGCGTGCCGTACGCCATGAGCAGCACCGCACGATCGGATTCGTTCTCCGCCATGTCACCGCCCTCCCGTGGCCGTGAATCGCGCCGGCGGGGGCGCCGGAGCCGTCGCGGCCTCGGGGCCGGGCGTCAGTACGCGCGCGCGCACCGTGGCGATGACGTGTTCGATCGCCGCCACCGGCGTCTCGGGCAGCAGCCCGTGCCCCAGGTTGAAGATGTGGCCCGGCCGCCCGCCCGCGCGGTCGAGGACGTCGTTCACCTCGCGCTCGATCACATCCGCCGACCCGAGCAGCACGGCCGGGTCCAGGTTCCCCTGCATGCCCTTGTCGTGGCCGATGATCGTCCACGCCCGGTCGAGGGGAATGCGCCAGTCGGCGCCGAGGATCGAGGCGCCGTCGGTGGCCATCGCGTCGAGCAGGGCGGCCGTGTTCACGCCGAAGTGGATGAGCGGCGCGCCCAGCGGCGCCAGCTCGGTGAAGATCCGCCGCGCGTACGGCTGCACGTAGCGCACGTAGTCGTTGCGCGACAGCGCACCCACCCAGCTGTCGAACAGTTGCAGGGCGTCCACGCCGGCGGCGCGCTGCGCGCGCATGAAGGCGATCACGATGTCGGTGAGCCGCCGCATCAACTCGTGCCACAGCTCGGGCGCCGAGTACATCATCGCCTTGGTGCGCAGGAATTCGCGCGACGCCTTGCCCTCGATGAGATACGCCGCCAGGGTGAACGGCGCCCCCGTGAACCCGATGAGGGGCGTGCGATCGCCCAGCTCCGCCTTGAGCATCCGGATCGTCGTCAGCACGTAGGGCAAGTCGACGTCGGGCACGAGCGGGCGCAGTCTCTCGAGGTCGCCGGCCGTCCGCACCGGCGTGTGGATCACCGGGCCCACGCCGTCCACGATGTCCAGCGGCACGCCCACGCCGACCAGGGGGTGCATGATGTCGGCGAACAGAATGGCGGCGTCGGTGCCCAGCCGCCGCACCGGCTGCAGCGTCACGTCGGTGCACACCTCGGGGCGCCGGCAGATCTCGAGCAGCGTGTACCGCTCGCGCACCGCGCGATATTCGGGGAGCACGCGCCCCGCCTGTCGCATGAACCAGACCGGCGTGCGCTCCACCGGCTGGTGGCGGGCGGCGCGCATGAACAGCGTGGACTCGATGGTCACGTGGCACTCCCCAAATCGGTTGGAATCCGCTTCGTCAGCTCGGCGAGCACGGCGGCGGCGGCGCGTTCGCCCGACCGCACGCAGTCGGGAATGCCGACTCCCCCCGAGGCGGCGCCCGCCAACGCGAGTCCGGCGTGCCGGCCCGCCTGCGCCTCGATGCGCGCCACGCGCTCGAGGTGCCCCACGTTGTACTGCGGCAT
Source organism: uncultured Gemmatimonadaceae bacterium (assembly GCA_963729495.1). Lineage (GTDB taxonomy): Bacteria > Gemmatimonadota > Gemmatimonadetes > Gemmatimonadales > Gemmatimonadaceae > JAGWRI01. The sequence goes on along the minus strand of CAVSOM010000006.1, from coordinate 106,093 downwards.
TGCCCGGTCGAACCGGTTGACCTGCGCCAACTCCGGCTCCGCCGTGATCCCCATGACCTCCCGCATCTCGCGCGCCACCACGTCCAGCAACTCGGCGTCGGACCGCTCCACGAACGACCCGCGTCCGGCGCCTCCCAGAAAGAGCCGGAACAGCGCATGGCCCGTCGGGGAACGCCCTTCAAACTTACTCGATACCCAGGTACAGGCGAGCACGGGGCGCCGGTTGATCCGCGGCACGACGTACCCCGTGGCGTCGAGCGGGCGCGGCACGGCCGCCGCCGGATAGGCCACCGATACGGTCACGGTGGACGCGTACTCGATGCCCCGGAGCAACACGGCCAGGTCCTCGTCCAGGTGCGCGAGCGCGGCGGCCGACACGTAGCCCGGCGTGGCCACGATCACCGCGTCCACGCGCAGCGGCTCGCCGACGGTGGGCGTGACCAGATACCGCGGATCCGCGCCGTCGGCGGCCAATTCCACGCGTTCCACCCGCGTGCTCGTGCGCAGCGTCACTCGCGTGCCGGTGGGCTCCCGCCGCCGTACTTCCCGCTGAACCCCATCCACCAGTTCGCCCAGCCCGCCGGGGAGCGACAGGAACCCGGCCATCGCGCGCGCCGCCGCGGGGCCGGATCCGCCCGTAGATGCCGCAGCCACCCCTGCGGCCGCCGCCCGCTGCTGCTCGCGTTGCCGCCGCTTGGCCGCCAGCATTCCCCGGGTGAGTCCGCCGTAGTCGCGTTCGTACGCCCGGAGCTGCGGGAACATGGCTTCCATGCTCAGCTTCGATCCGTCGCCCGCCGAAATGCCGCTCAGCAGCGGCTCCACCAGGCGCTCGTACATTTCGCGGCCCAGCCGCCGCACCACGAACTGCTCGATCGACTCGTCCACCTGCTCCCGCGCCGGCGGAATGAAGTACTCGAGCGCCACGCGCAGCTTGCCCAGCGGCGAGATGAGGGGCGTGGTCACGAACGGGGCGAACCGCGAGGGCACGAGGCCCGTCATGCCGTCCGGCATCCGGCGCAGCCGGCCGCCGCTCAGGATGTACGAGCCCTTCACGCCCGGCGTGGTGCCGTGCAGCCGGTCGCCCAGGCCTACGCGCCGCGCCAATTCCACGGCGGCCGGTTTGGCGCCGAGGACGACGTCGGGGCCCGCCTCGAGCAGGAACTCGCCCACGCGTTCGGTGCGGATGTGGCCGCCCAGTCGCGGGGAGGACTCGAGCAGCGTCACGCGGACCGAGGGGGCGACCCGCGTGAGGTGTTCCAGTGCCGAGAGCCCGCTGATGCCGCCGCCGATGATGGCGACGTGAGCGGTCATTGGCGCAGTCCGAAGAGGTGGCGGAGCGCCATCGCGTATCCGGCCACCTGTCCGTTGCGCGCCTCCTGGCGCAGCCGCTGCGTGGGCTGATGGAACAGCCGGTTCACCAGCGATTCGGAGAACGCCTCGATGCGCGCGCGATCCTCGTCGCTCAGATGGGCGAAGTGGCGCCGCGCGCCGTCCAGCGCCGAGCGCCGCACCTGGTCGGTGTGCGACCGCAGGTCGGCGATCAGCGGCTGCACGTCGAGCTGGGCCAGCGCCGCGATGCACGCCGCCGTCTCCTGCTCGACCACCGCCTCCACCTGGGGCACCTCCGCCCGGCGTTCGTGCAGCCCGGCTTCGATCCGCCGCTCGAGCACGTCGAGGTCGGCGCAGCACACGTTGGGCACCGTCTCCACCGACGGGTCGACGTCGCGCGGCACGGCGATGTCGATGATCAGCATCTGACGATCCGGACGGAGCGACATGGCCGTGGACACCATCTGCCGCGTGATCACGTGGTGCGGCGCCGAGGTGGAGGTGATCACCACGTCGGCCCCGTCGAGCGCGTCCTGCAGACGTTCCATCGACATCGCGCGCCCGCCCACGCGGGCGCAGAGGCGATCGGCGTGCTCGCGCGTACGGCTCACCACGGCGATGTCGTGCACGCCGCGGTAGTGCAGCGCCGACACCGCCAACTCCGCCATCTCCCCGGCGCCGACGACCACCACCGACGCCGAGGCGAGGTCCGCGAACGCCGTGCCCGCCAAGTGCACCGCCACCGAACTCACGGTGGTCGGATTGCGGCTGATGCCGGTCTCGGCGCGGGCGCGGCGGCCCGCCCGGATGGCGCCGCGGAAGAGCGTCGACATCGTGTGGCCGGCGGCCTCGTTGGCCGCCGCCGTGGCGAACGCCTCCGACACCTGCCCCAGGATCTGCGGCTCGCCGATCACCATCGACTCCAGACCGGCCGCGGTTCGGCACAGGTGCCGCACCGCGTCGTCGCCCGTCATCGTGTACAGCACCGGCTGCAGCTCGTCGACGCCCACGCCGGTGGCCTCGGACAGCAGATCGATGAGGGCGCCCCGCGCGTTGCGCCCGACCGCGGCGTAGAACTCGAGCCGGTTGCAGGTGGACAGAATGACGAGTTCGCTGATCGCCGACGGGCGCGCGTTGAGCCCGCACCCGAACCGCGAGAGCACCGCGCCGACCGCCGATTCGGGCAGGGCCACCCGCTCGCGCAGCGCCACCGGCGCTGTGCGGTGCGACACGCCCACGCAGATCAGCCCGCCATCCGCCGGCCGCGGCTGCGGCTGCTCCGGCATCTGGGCTGCCGCCGGTCCGGCGGCCGGCGCGGCCATTGGTTCGAGCGCGGCGTCCGGTTCGTGCAGGGCGGTGGCGCTCATGCGGCGCTCCCGCTCACGAAGGCCTCGAAGTCGGCCACCGGAAGCGTGCGGCGGTAGCGCGATTCGAAATACCGGTCCACCGGCTCCGCCTCGCCCCGCTCCACCATGGCCGCGTACCGGCGCGGCACGTGCGCGCAGAACGGTTCCGATTCCATGAAGTCGCCCGTCATGCCGTAGGCGCGCGCCCGGCTCCCGCCGCACACCTTGAGATATTCGCACACGCCGCACTTGCCCTTGATCTGCGCACGGTCGCGCAGTTGCGTGAAGATCGGCGACTCCCGATAGACCCGCACGAGATCGTCGCGCCGGATGTTGCCGGCCGGGATCGGCAGGAAGCCAGACGGCATGATCTCGCCCGTGTGGCTGATGAACATGAAGCCGTCGCCGTCGTTCACGCTGCGCGCCCGGCCGATGCCGTCGGAGAGCGAGAACATCACGCCGCCGGTCATCGTATCGGGCGCCTCCTCGCGCGAACCCGCGCGCCGTTCGGCCACCTGCCGTTCCATGATCACGCGCGAATATTGCGGCGCCGCGGTGGCTTTGATGTCGAACGGCGCGGTCTTGGACAGGTCGTACATCTTGTTGAAGATCGTCTCGTACTCCTCGGCGCTCGCCACGTCGCCCGGCTTCGCGCGACCGGTGGGCACGAGAAAGAAGACCTCCCAGAAGACGATGCCCAGACGCTCCATCAGCGCCGCCAGATTGTCGAAGTCGTCGATGTTGTGGCGCGCGATGACCGTGTTCACCTGCGTGGACAGCCCGATGCGCCGGGATTCCTCGAGAATCCGCATGCCCCAGTCGAACGACCCGTCCACCCGGCGGAACGCGTCGTGGATTTCGGGGGTGGAGCCGTCGAGGCTCACCGCGAGCCGCGAGAGGCCGGCGTTCTTGAAGTCGCGGATCGCCTGCGGGGTGGCCAGCGGCGTGGTGGCCGGCGTCACGCCCATGCGCAGCCCCAGCTTGAATCCGTAGTCCACGAGTTCGAACACGTCGGGGCGCTTGAGGCAGTCGCCGCCGCTCATCACGAACACCACGTTGCCGAACTCGCGCACCTTGCGGAGCATGGCCTTGGCTTCGTCGGTGCTCAGCTCGTCGGGACTCCGATAGGGAACGGCTTCCGCGCGGCAGTGCCGGCAGGCGAGGTCGCAGGCCCGCGTCGTTTCCCAGATCACGACGAACGGTGATTTCGCGAAATCGAAGTCGGCGATGCCGGCTCGCCCGCGCTCCTTTCCCGGATGCATCCAGCCCCTCTCCTCGGTGAGTAACCCGATATCCCGCGGTGCCTTGGCACCGCACGGACCTGAGGATGCCAAACAGACGGCGCGCGCGGTGTCGGGGGATGGTGGAAGTGCCTGTCAGGGAGGACTACATGGGTGTCAGGGAATGCCCTATATGACGGAAACGTGAGCCCCGGCTCTCCCGGTCTGAACCCCTATTCGGGCGGCTCTCCTCTGGTCGGTGGGCTGGGGACTGGGCTTCGTCGTCTGTGGTCTGTTTTCTGTGGTCTCTGACCTTCAATAGTATGGGGTCCTCGTGTAGGCCAGTGAAGTCGGCGACTTCAGAATTCAGACGACAGGCGTCAAACCTCAGACCTCAGTTCCCCCCACCCCCACCCCCGCCGCCGCCGCTCGCCCTCTTGAGCGACTTGTCCGGGTACGACGGCGGCGGCGGCACCGGACGCGGATCGGCCTTGATCTCGGCGCGCAACTCCCGGACCGCCGCCTCGAGCTGGGCGTCCTGCCCCTGGAACGTGGCGTGCGGCAGGTTGTCCACCACGATGTCCGGATCCACGCCGTGCCCCTCGATCATCCAGGTGCGATCGGGCAGGTACGTGCCCATCTCGGCGGCGCTGGCGATGCCGCGATCGACCATCACGTTCTGCTGGCTGAGCCAGATCTCGCCCCCCCAGGTGCGCGTGCCGATCACCTTGCCGAGTCCGAGCTGCCGGAACCCCTCGGCGAACGCCTCGCCGTCGGACGCCGTGAAGGCGTCGGTGAGCACGACGATGTGGCCGCGGAACGCGTACTGCATGTTCCAGGTCGGGTCGCCCACGCGGTCCTGGAAGTAGAACCACGCCTTCCGGATCAGCTTCTCGAGAATCCAGCTGTCGATGTTGCCGCCGCGGTTGTGCCGATCGTCGATGATCAGCCCCTGCCGGTTGAACACCGGGTAGAAGTCGCGGGCCCATTGATCCATGTCCGTGCCGCCCATGGCGCGCAGGTGGACGTAGCCGATGGAATCGTGCGCCATCGAGTCGACCGCCAGCCGCCGGGTGTATTCCCACTCCGAGTACCGGAGGTCGGTTTCCTGCGCCTGCGTGATCGGTTCGACCACGATCTCGCGCTCGGCGCCGTTGCCGCCGGGCTTGAGGGTGAGCAGCACCTGCCGGCCCGCCTCGTTGCGCATGAGCGCGCCGAGGTCCGGCGCCGACAGCGCCGGCACGTGGTTCACGGCGGTGATCACGTCGCCGGCGTGCGCGTCCACGCCGTAGCGGGCGAGCGGCGACAGGGCGTCGGGCGCGTCGGGGTCGTTTCTATAGATGCGCTGCACGCGGTAGCCGCCGGCCGTCTCGTCGCGCGCCAGCGCGGCGCCCAGCGACGCCGGGTGGATGGAGTCGTCGGCCGTGCGCAGATCGCCGCCGCGCACGAACGTGTGCAGCGCCGAGAGTTCGCTCACCACCTGCGATATGAGATCGCTCAACTCCGCGCGGTCGGTGACGCGCGCCACGAGCGGTTCGTAGCGGGCGCGGAGCGCCGGCCAGTCGAGGCCGTTCATGTGGCGGTCGTAGAAATAGTCGCGCTCCAGCCGCCAGGCGTCCACGAATTCCTGCCGCCATTCCTCGCGCGGAACCACGTGGACGACCCAGTGGCTCAGGTCCACGCGATCGCGGGCCGTGTCGGCGGGCGCCCTGGCGCCCGCGTCGAACACGAAGAACGCGTCGCCGCGCCGCACCATCAGCTTCTTCCCGTCCATCGACAGCTCGTAGTCGCGCACGCCGGCCATGAAGGGCTCGGGACGCGCCGGCTGGTTGCCGATGGGAACGCTCATGAGCTGGGAGCCGCCTCCGCCCCCGCCCGCGCCGCCGCGGCCGCCGCCGGCCCCGCCGCGCGACAGGAAGTACAGCCGCTTGCCGTCGGTGGAGAGGTCGCTGTAGCTGCCCGCCGGCACCGGCAACCGGATCAGGCGCCGTTCGATCCCGTCGAGGTCGATCGCCACGTGAACCGGCGCCGCCGGCCGCGCGCTCATGCGGCCGCCCCCGGTTCCGGCCCCGCCCCCGCCAACGCCCGCGCCCGCGCCGCCGTTCCCGCCGCGGGTGGTATCGCCGCGGGCCGTGCCGCTATCGGCGCCGAGTGCGCGGATCGGGTTGGTCAGTTCGGTGTTGGGCGCGAACGGGGAGCGTTCGTTCGCCGAGAGGGCCAGGGCGAACAGTTCCGTCTGATTGGGAAAGTACGGCTCCGGCTGGCGGGCGCCCCACGGCGCGCCGACCGCCGTCTGCAGGTGGCGGTCCGAGAGGAAGTACAGCCACTTGCCGTCTGGACTCCACGCCGGGGCGTCGCTGTCGTACCGGTCCGACGTGACCGCCGTGCTCCGGCCGCTGTCGATGCCGTACACGTAGAGGCGGTTGAACTGGTTGGACGCCGGCGCGGTGTAGGCCACCCACTTGCTGTCGGGCGCCCACTGCACGTCGCCGAAATTGCCGTCGCGATTCACGGCCAGCAGGGTGTCCTTGCCCGTGGCCACGTTCAGCAGCCAGAGCTGGTAGTTCTTGTCGGTGTGCATCATCCAGCGCCCGTCGGGCGACGGGATGCCGTCCCACCGCAGCACCTTGGCGCCGGTGGTGATCTGCCGTTGCGGCGCGCCGTCGGTGGGCACGCGCCAGAACTCCACCTCGCCGCTCTTGTCGGAGAGCGCGAGCAGCGACTTGCCGTCGGGCATGAACCGGGCCAGGCGGTAGCGCACGCCCTGGTCGTGCGTCACCTGCGCCAGCCGGCCGCCGGCGTCGCCCACCGGCGCCGTGAACACCTGCCCGCGCGCGGTCAGCACCAGCCGGTCGCCGGTGGGCGAGAGGTGCGCCGAGGTGAGCAGCGCCATCGGGTTGGCGTCCCACTTTTCGCGCGTCTGGTCGAAGTCGGAGACCAGGTGGATCGGAATGACCGCGTCCTTGCCCGTGGCGATGTCCACCACGCGGAGGTCGGCGCCGCACTGGTAGACGATCTTGCCGTCGCTCAGGCTCGGCGTTTTCACGTCGAAGTAGGGCTGGTGCGTGAGCTGCCGCAGGTCGTGGCCCTGCTCGTCCATCGACCACAGGTTCATCACGCCGTCGCGGTCGCTGCTGAAGTAGATCCGGCCCTTCCACACCATCGGGTCGCGGCTCGTGCCCGTGTAGTCCGCGGTCAGGTCCTGCGCTTCGGCGCCGTGCCCGGCAAAGCGCCAGATGCTCTGCGCGGTGCCGCCGTGGTAGCGCTTGGTGAAGCTGCCCTGGAACGGGAAGCGCGTGAAGAAGAGCGTGCCGTCGGCGTCGTAGTCGCCGTCGGCGGCCTGCGCCAGCGGCACCAGTTCGTGCGCGTGCGTGGCCGGATCCACCCATCCGAGTTCGGTTTCGGGCAGCGTCGAGTAGTCGCGCGTGGCGTAGAGCACGCGCCCGTCCGGCGTCCAGCCGACCACCGTGGCCACGCCGCCTTCGTAGGTGAGCCGCGTGGGCGGGCCGCCGTCGATCGGCATCACGTACGCCTCGGTGGGGCCCTCATAGCTCGCCGAGAAGGCGATGCGCGTACCGTCGGGCGAGATGGCCGCGTTGGTCTCCTCTCCGAGCGCGGTGGTGAGCCGCTGGGCCGTGCCGCCCGCGAGGGGCACGCGCCAGAGGTCGCCCTCGGCGGTGAACACGACCGTGTTGCCGTGCACCGCCGGATAGCGGAAGTAGCCGAGTTCGGCGGGCTGCTGGGCGGCGGCGGCGGCGGCGGCGGGGGCGGGGGCGGGGATCGCGAGGGCAAGCAACGCGGGAACGAAGCCGGCAAGTCGCATGAGAACGGATCCGTAGTTCGAGGGTCGAGCCAGATATATAGACCGGCTCAGCAACTCGCCACTTGCCGGGGTGGGCTGGTCGAATATGAGGCGAACCGCACTGGAGTGCGGGTATTCAGACGACCCCTTGCCTGATCGCGGAACTGCCACCACGGAGCCGTGATCAATGAAGTCACGAACGGCCGGCGATACGCGAGCTTGAGAGATTGACCACCGGTTGTCGAACCTCCATTGCGTCTGCCGGCCATCCTGGGCGTTGGTTCCCCAGGCGAGGAATTGCGGCGAGCGGGTGGCATCGTTTATCGCTGTCAAGTCGGCGCGGAGGAGTTCCCGAGCTTTCGTGAACACAGCCTTATGCGAATGACGCGGGCCCGCACTTCCTGGGGCAGACGTGCAGTTGTGGCATGGCTTCATGCCTCGCAGGGCTTGGGCATTCGACAATCAAAGGGCCATTCATGCATGCGATAACTGCATAGCTTTGGTACAGTGTCGCGAAAGTTGACACGGCGGTCGCATGCAAAGATCTTGTTGCGGAAACACAAAGAAATAGTTATGGCCGCCTGCAGTCCGACCGACTTCGTCTCGATTCGTTAGAGACCGCGCGACGACGCGCAATAGCATCTGGAGGTAAACCCCCAAACGACTGGATGGACGACAATGATGCGACGCGGAAGCAATCTGATCGGCACGACGGGCTTCGTCATCTTGATGTTTGCCCTGGGCGCCTGCAACCAAGATTCGACGGTCGCAACACCGCCGATGCTTGCTCGGTCAGCACCGACTAGTACCACTCAAAGGAACCCTGTGGGGGATGCTACCGCGTTTCACGCGCGGAACCGATTTGATTGGGCGGGGAAGGCCCATAACAGCGGCGTGCGGCAGTTCATTGGAGCGCTCACGTCCCAGAAGTACGTCAGCGAGACGACGTGTGAGGTGTTCTTAGACTTCTTCGATAATGCCGACCTTTCTTCCCCCGGAATGCAGCCTCTATCGCAAGCGGAACGTCGCGCGGCGACTATCCGGGGCTTGCGGTCTGCCGGAATCACCGACTGCCCACCAAGCCTAGAAGCGGTTTCAAAACTGGCGTAGAGTGATCAACATGCAGGCGATGTACACGAAGGCCTGGTAGCGCTCCAGCTGATGCTCGTACCGGGTGACCAGCCGACGGAAGGCATGCAGCCAAGCGTTGGTGCGTTCGATAATCCATCGTCGGCGGTACCGGCGCAGACAGCGGCCATCCTGAAACCGCACTTTCCGACTCGACAAATGCGGCACGATCAATTGAATCCCCCGGCGCTTGAGCCGCTCCCACAAGCCCCGACTGTCATAGCCGCGGTCGGCGATGATCCGCACGGGTTTTTGTTTCGGGCGGCCGGGCCCGCCGCGGGGCACCGCTACTGTGGCGAGCGTCGCTTCCGCGAGCTGGACCTCGGCGAGATTGGCAGGCGAAAGGTGCACTCCGAGAGGAATACCCGCGCCGTCGACCAGTACCATGAGCTTTGTCCCCTTACCCTTCCGTGTTTTGCCGATGCCAGCGCCCCTTTTTTCGCGGGAGCGAAGGTCCCGTCCATGAACGCCTCACTCCAATCGAGCTGCCGGCGTTCATCCAGGTCACTCAGAAAGGCCCGCCACATCGTGAGCCACACGTCCTGCCGTTCCCACTCGCCCAGCCGGCGCCAGCACGTCGCGGGACTGGGGTACCACTCGGGGAGATCGCGCCAGCGGGCCCCGGTGCGCAACACCCAGAGAATCCCTTCCAAACACACCCGGTCGGCGGCGCGCGGCCGCCCGCCCTTGGGCTTCGCTTTCGGCTTCGGCAGGTGCTGGGCAATCCGCGCCCACTGGGCATCGCTCAGCAGCGTCGCTCGTCGTCGCATCAACTCCCTCGCCGGTGAGATGATGGACCACCACTATAACACCCTCACGTAGTTTTGAAACCGTCTCTAGGCTCGGCCGGCCATCAAGCATCGTATGAGCAGCCGCCCCTCGGGCTTACAGCCGTGCTGCCTCCATCGGTCGACGATTTGATGTCGGCGATCATGTCAGCGATAGATAATGCCGCGGACGCCGACGTTCTTGCGAGTGCGCTGAGCGTGATCCTGGACAGCGCCGATCAGTTGCCCGATCCCGATCAGACCAACGCCGTCTATACAGTGGCGGACATTGCCCAGTCTTCCTTCGAATATTGAACGGACGAAAGCAACCTCAATGCGGCAGCCGATGCGGCGGCGGAGCAGATGTACACATCCAACAAGCGCTGCATCGACGGGAATCCAGAGAATTGGGATCGGTGTATCCCGGAACCCATCGCGTGGCATACCCCAATGCTGAACCACACGGTGCCGTTTCGCGCCTCAATTCTCGGGTACGCGAGAATGTCGGGGTGCTGGCTATTCAGCGGTAAAGAGATTGTCGGGGTTGACGCGCTCGGCGCGTGGCAAGGGTTCATTTACGGGGGCTGGGCGACCGCCGGCCTGAGCATAGTGGGCACTGCCACCGTCGCATCGTCCGGGGCTGTCTTCGCTAATGTCTTCGCGCACTTTGGGTGTTGGTTGGCTCAACGCCGTTAACTGGAGGTTAAGGTGAAGCCTCTACTCTATTATGTCCTGCGTCCGGACCTGAGAAGTGGCTCCGCTTTCCTGTACAGATTGAGGGCCGGAGATAACTGGATAGGCAAGCCGGGTTACGCCGCTGCGCTGAGCGGCAGAGCGGGGTTGAAGTAGGCCTCGTCCGGGGTCTGGTCGGCGAGGCTGGAGTGGGGCCGTCGGGTGTTGTAGAGGGTGAGGTAGCGGTCGAGGCCCGCCACGGCGGCGGACACGGTGTCGTAGGCATGCAGATAGACCTCTTCGTATTTCAGGGTGCGCCAGAGCCGCTCGACGAAGATATTGTCGCGCCAGCAGCCCTTGCCGTCCATGCTGAGCTGAATGCCATGAGCCTTGGGCACGTCGGTGAAGTCGCCGCTGGTGAATTGCGAGCCCTGATCGGTGTTCAGGATCGCGGGGCGTCCGTAGCGCGCGATCGCCTCCTCGAGGGCCGCCACGCAGAAGGCGCTGTCCAGGGTGATCGAGACGCGCCAGCTCAGCGCCTTGCGGGTGGCCCAGTCCAGCACGACGACGAGATACACGAAGCCGCGGGCCATCGGGATGTAGGTGATGTCCATCGCCCAGACCTCGTTCGGCCGGGTGATCACGCGGTGCCGCAGGAGATACGGATACACCGGGTGACCGCGGTGCCGCCGGCTCGTGCCCGGCTGGGGCGCCTGGGCGCTCAGCCCCATGCGACGCATGAGCGTGCCGAGATGCCGCCGCCCCACCCCCGGGAACTCGGGGCGGAGCACGCGGCGCAGCCCCCGCGCGCCAAACCACGGCATCTCCAGATGGACTTCATCAATCCGGCGCATCAACACGAGATCGGCATCGGACACCGGGACGGGCTGGTAGTACACCGCGCCCCGGCTGATCCCGAGCGCCGCGGCCTGCCGGACGACCGGCAGGGCGTGCGTCCGGTCGATCATCGCTTGGCGCTCAGCAGGCCGGCCTTGCCGAGCGCGTGTTCTAAAAAATCGTTTTCCAGCGTCAGCTCGCCGATCTTGGCGTGCAGCGTCTTCACGTCGACCGGCGGCTCAGTCCGTCGGCCATCGCTGAAGACCTCGCGGGCGCCCTGCAGCAGCTGGTCCTTCCACGCGGTGATCTGGGCGGGATGCACGTCGAAGCGCTTGGCCAGCTCAGCCAGCGTGCCTTCGTTCCGCACGGCCGCCAAGGCGACCTTCGCCTTGAACTCCGGGGCATGGGTACGGCGGGATCGTTTCGACATCGGGGACTCCTCCTCGTGATGGGCAAACTCTCGCCCGGGGAGCCCACCTGTCCAGTTATCTCACGTGTTCAGAAAACCGGGGCCACTTCTGTACTCGGAGCTATGGGCTCAGGTTGCGGCGGCCATCCCTTCGCCCATCGGGTACAAGGCGCTTCGCCTTCACTGGAAGACTGCATGCAAGAAGGCGAAGGTTGACGTGCGCATTCATGATCTTCGCCACTGTTACGGCCAATGGGCTGTGGACGGCGGTGTAGCAGAAGCAAAGGTGCAGACGGGCCTCCGCCACAAGACCGCGTCAATGACGCGCCGCTACACGAAGACAAGAGAGAAGGGCGAAGCCGCAAACGCCGTCGGCATCGCCCTTCTCCGAGCCCAACCTAAGAAGCCAGTCGCACAGGTTGCCGCACAGGGGGCCAACGATGTGTGAGCGTAAGTCAATGACCCGGGCGGGTCTCGAACCCGCGACCTACGGATTAAAAGTCCGTTGCTCTACCAGCTGAGCTACCGGGTCGAAGACATGGCGCAGGCGTAACTTAGCGACGCCCGCCGCTCCCGCGCCATACGGCGCCCGGCCCGGGCATGCACCGACGCTGCTTGCCCATCCGGCGGATCGAGCTCTTCGAGTGACCCGTGCGGGTCTCGAACCTACGCCCTACCGTTCAACGGTCAGTTGCTCTGCCGGCTGAGCTACCGGGTCAACGACATGGCGTAGCCGTCCCGTGGATTCGCGCTCGGCGGGCAGCGCAGAGACGCGATCGCGTGGTCGAGCGCCTCGATCACCGCACCCGACGAGATCCCGAGCAGATCCTCGCGCCGCGTGCTCTCCACGCACCGTCCCGGCGTCGCGAACGGCCACCAAACGGCGGTGTCGCGCAGGTGCAGCGAAACGAGCGGCGTCTCGAACGCCGAGGCGATGTGGCAGACCGCCGTGTTCGGACTGAGCACGAGGTCGGCGGTGGCCACGAGCGCCACGAGTTCGCCGAGCGTGGGCACGTGCGCGATCGCCCGCACGCCGTGCGCCAGCGCGTGCACCGACGGCGCGTCGGCGGGCAGGCCGACGACGGCGATGGCCGCCTCCGGCTCGCGCTGCCGGAGATGCGCCAGCGCCTCGGCGAATCTCTCGTCGGGCCACCGCCGGGCGGCGATGCTGGCCGACAAATTCACCAGGATGCGCGGGCCGCCGCGGATGGGATCGTTCCACAGCCGTTCGGCCCAGTCGCGACGCTCCGCATCGAGCGTGAGCCGCGGCCGCGGATCCATCCTGGCGCCGCCGGCCACGAAGGGCACGGCCAACCGGACCTCGCGTTCCACGTGTAGCAGGCCGTTCGGCGCCGGCGGCACGGCGACGTTGTACGTCCAGCCTGTGCGGCGGCCCGATTCGCCCACCCAGTAGCGCGCCCGCGACGCCAGCATGATGGCGATCGACCGCGTGCGCACGTGGCGGTGGACGAGCATGCCGTCGACCACGACGTCGTACGGCGCGCGGCGGCGAACGGCGGAGGCGGCGGTGGACGCTCGGCGGTCGTCGTGCGGGAACGCGATCACCCGGTGCACATACGGCAGGCCACGCAGCAGCTCGGCGTTGCCGTCGGTGGCGGCGACGTCCACGGTGGTGCCCGGGTGCGCCTCGGCGATGGCGCGAATGGCGCCGAGGGCGAGAATGAGATCGCCGAGGGGCCCTTCGCGAATGAACAGCACGCGGAGCGGCCGGCCGCGCAGCGCGTCGGGCGCCGCCGTGCGGACCCGATGGGGCGTGCAGCCGATCGCCAGGTGAAGCAGCGACTCGCGCGCGGCGTGTTCGGTGCGCTGCATCCAACCCCAGGCCATCTGCCGCGGTCCCATGACGTCGATCTACCCGGCGCTCCGCGAAACGGCTCCACGTTTGGTGCGCTCCTCTCTATGGTATGCGGCGCGCACCGGGCACTCCGCGGCGGGCGCATTCTGGATTTGGCCCAATGCGTTCTTTGCCTTTTGTTTGTGCGTTCCATGTGACATTCCCCGTCGCCCGCGCGGTTGGTGAGGGTGACGCGAGCTTGTCACGAGCTGGCGTTGTGGCCCTCCCCGGGCCGGTATTGGACGCTGGATGCTCGCGCGACGACGCGCGGCCATCCCGGCGCGCACGAGTCCTCGCAGTACCCCCGCTGTCGCAGTTGCACTCGATCCCGACGCACCACACGGAGTTGCCACGCACGCCGCGGCTCGCGCCGCGTTGCGTGCATGCCGTTTTGCACGACCCGCGCGCGGTGCTTCCGCCGCGCCGGCCATCAGCACCACGCTGCCCGCGGGGCGGCGAACACCGGAGGAAGACCATGCGATTGGGACGCTGGAAGCTGCTCGCGACCGGTACGGCCGCGTTGCTGTTCCTGATGGGCAGTGCGCCGTCCGCGCGGGCACAGGGCACCGTGACCGGGCGCGTGACGATCGCCAATTCCGACGTACCGCTCAGCGGCAGCCGCGTCATGCTCGTCGGGACGTCGCTGTTCACGCAGACGGCCGCGGATGGCCGGTTTACGCTGCGCAACGTGCCGGCGGGTGCGGCCGAGATTCGGGTTATTCGCGTCGGATACGAAGAGGCCAAGAAGTCGGTCGCCGTCACCTCCGGTGAGAGCGTGACCGTGGACTTCGCGATGACCCAGGCGGCGTTCCAGCTCGCGCAGATCGTCACCACCGCCACCGGCGAACAGCGCTCGGTGGAACTAGGCAACGTGGTGTCGAGTCTAGGCGACGTGAGCCAGCGCACCGAACTCATGCCGGTCACCAACGTCGCCAACCTGATGGTGGCGCAGATGCCGGGCGTGGTGGTGCTGCCGGGCGCGATGACGGGCGCCGCGCCGGTGGTTCGCATTCGCGGCATCGGCTCGCTGGCCACGTCGGGCAGCGGCATCACCAACGACCCGATCTACGTGATCGACGGCGTGCGCATGAATTCGGGCACGATCGGGCTGGGCAGCGGCGGCACCGTCGGAAGCTTTCTGAACGACCTCGATCCGGACGAGATCGAGAGCATCGAGGTGGTGAAGGGGCCGTCGGCGGCGACGCTGTACGGCACCAACGCCGCCAACGGCGTGATCGTGATCACGACCAAGAAGGGGCGCGCGGGGGACACCCGGTGGACGTATTACGGCGAATACGGCGGCATCGACGATCGGAACACGTATCCGACGACGTATGCGTCGTGGGGGCACAATCCTACGACCGGCGCGTTGCAGCGCTGCACGCTGGTGAGTGAGAGTCTGGGCACGTGCGATCTCGACAGCCTGACGTCGTTCAACGTGATGATGAACCCGGCCACGACCTCGATCGCGCTCGGGCACCGCAGTCAGTACGGCGCGCAGGCGAGCGGCGGCACGGACGCGGTGAAGTACTTCGTGAGCGGCGATCTCCAGAATGAGATCGGCCCGATCCAGATGCCGGCCTTCGCGCAGGCCACGCTCGTCGATTCGATGAGCACGCCCATGCAAGGCCAGTGGAAGTACCCGGAGGCGCTCCAGAGCTATGGAATGCGCACGAACCTCAGCGCGAGCCTCTCCCCCGTTTTCGACTTGAACATGAACGCGGGATTCAGCAATACGATTCAACGCATTCCGCAGGTGGACAACAACACCTACAGCTTCATCTACAGCGCGCTGAACAACCCGGGCTTCAATCACAACGGCCTCGGGTACTCGGAAATTGGCACGCTGGGCGAATTCAAGGATGGGTACGGTGGATTCAGCCCGGCGCAGACCTTCCAGGTGTTCCACAACAACGGCACACAGCGCGTCATCGGCTCGGCGGACGCGCAGTGGCGGCCGCTGGCCTGGATGGCGAACTCGGCGACGATGGGCATCGACCTGTCGGACAACGATTACCTGTCGCTCTGCCAGTTCGGCCAGTGTCCGAACTCCGGCACGCAGCGACAGGGGGCCGTGACCTCCACCCAGACGAACCTGCGCAACTTCTCGGGCAAGATCGTGAGCAACTCGCACTGGCAGGCACGGTCGAACCTGATCATGACCACGACGTTCGGCGCCGACTACACCAACCAGGAAACGGACGGTGTGAGCGGTAGCGGCACGAACCTGCCGCCGGGCGCGCAGTCGGTGGGCGCCGCGGCCGTGCTCACGGCGAGCAACACCCTGCAGACGGTGAACAAGACGCTGGGTGTCTACGCGCAGGAAGAAGCGGCGTGGCGCGATCGGATGTTCCTGACCGTCGCCGCCCGCAGTGACCAGAACAGCTCCTTCGGCTCGCAGTTCCGCAACATCCTCTATCCCAAGGCGGGCCTGTCCTGGATTCTCTCGGACGAGAGCTTCTTCCCCAAGTTCAACTGGCTGAACCAGTTCCGGCTGCGCAGCGCCTACGGCGCTTCGGGCGTGTCGCCCGGCGGCGTGGTCGCCCTACAGACCTTCGCCGCATCGACGGCCAACATCGCCGGCGTTCCCGGATCGACCACGGGCACCGACACGCCGGGCCTGCTGGCGTCGGCGCTCGGCAACCCGGCCCTCAAGCCGGAACGGTCGGCCGAGTTGGAAGCCGGGTTCGGCGCGGACGTGATCGACAACCGGGCCCACATCAGCTTCACCTACTACAACAAGCAGACGCACGACGCGCTGATCAGCCAGGTCATCGCGGCGTCGTCGGGCGCCTCGGCGCTGTCGGTGCTCAAGAATCTGGCGTCGGTGCAGAACGACGGTCTCGAACTCGAGATCAACGCCAGCCTGCTCGACCGCCGGATGATCGGTTGGGACGTGAGCGTCGCGGCCTCGCACAACAGCAACAAGGTGCTGTCGCTCGGCCTCAGCCCGGCCGGCGTGCCCAACGCCACGATCGGCACGGGCCTGTACCGCGACTCGGTGGGCCTGCCGGTGAACGCGGTGTTCGGGCGGCCGTACACGTACAAGGACCTGAACGGCGACGGCATCATCACGCCGAACGAAGTGGCGATCAACCCCAACTACGCGTACGCCGGGTACTCGGCGCCGCGCGACATCTTCTCGGTGACGAACGGATTCGACCTGTTCAACCACATGCTGCGCATCACCGTCCTGACCGACTACAAGGGCGGCGACGTGCTGTTCAACAACTCGTATGAGTTCTACTCGGCGAATACGACGTGGTACTCGAGTAACGTCAAGTCCACGCCGCTGTGGGACCAGGCGCGCGCCGTGGCGTACTCGAGCGCCGAAAACCCGGACTCGTACTGGGGGTTCCAGGAGAACGGGCAGTTCTGGAAGCTCCGCGAGGTGTCCGCGGCGTTGACGCTGCCGCATGGCGTGGCCCAGCGGATGCGGGCGCGCGACGCGCAGCTGGTCTTCTCGGCGCGCAACCTCAAGACCTGGACGGGCTACACGGGTCCAGACCCCGAGGAGAACTACGGTACGGGCGACACCCAGACCGACTTCTCTACCATCGCGCCGCCGACGTACTTCATCCTGCGCCTCAACCTCCACTACTAGAACCCGCCGAGGACGATCTACGATGATAACACTCAGCCATCGGGCTCGAGGGCACGTCGCGGCGATTACGGTCGCCTGCGGCACCCTGCTCCTCGGGGCCTGCGATCTCAACCAACAGCTCCTCGCGCCGCAGCAGCCGGGCGTCATCAGCCCGGCTGCGATCAACTCCGCCACGGCGGCCGACGCCCTCTACACCGGTGCGCTTGGCCAGTGGAAGGCGGCCATGAACGGCGGCGGAGTCAACATCGAAGGTCTCTGGAACGAAGAGGCCCTGTTCACCGATGAAGACCGGTCGGTGGACACATTCGTGCAGCGGCAGAATGCCGACCAGCGCAATCTGCAGACGAACGATGCCGATCTAACGACGATCTACGACAATGCCCAGCAGGCACGCGGCCGCGCCCGCGTGGCGATCAACGGGTTGCTTCAGTACGACCCGTCAGCCACCGGCAAGCGGGACACGGGCGAGATGTACTTCATGATGGGGTACCTCGAAATCGAGATGTCGGAGGTGTTCTGCAACGGCATACCGTTCGGCGAAACGGTGAACGGCGTGCCGCAGTACACGCAGCCGCTGACCTCGGCGGCCGGCCTGGCGCTGGGCAGCTCCCGCATCGACACGGCGCTCACGTACCTCACGGGCACCGACGCCGGTACGATCAATATCAAGGACGCGGCGCTCGTCACGCAGGCCCGCGCGCAGCTCGACCTCGGCAACTTCACCGCGGCCGCGGCCCTGGTGGCGAACGTGCCCACCAGCTTCCAGTACACCTTCGATTTCTCGCAGACCACGTTCGACAACGAGTGGTGGGACATGGGCGCGGACGTGAAGCGGTACTCGGCGGGCGATAGCACGGACATTGCGGGCCAGATCATCAACGCCATTCCGTTCTGGCGGCTGAACGACCCGCGCGTGTCGGCCACCGATACCAAGACCAAGGCCGAGGACAACATTTCGGACTTCGTGCAGGTGAACAACTGGAACCGGGACGATCCGGTTCCGCCGGTCAATGGCATCGATGCCCAGCTGATCGTGGCCGAGTCCGACCTGCACGCGGGCAACATCGCGGGCATGATGACGATTCTCAACGCGCTCCGTGCATCGGCGCAGACGATCGGCATCTTCAAGATCGCGGCCATGCCGGCACTGGCGACGCCGCCCGACCAGACGACCGCCACCAACCTGTTCTTCCGCGAGAAGGCGCTCTGGCAGTTCCAGCGCGGCTGGCGGATGGGCGATCTGCGCCGCTTGGTGCGACAGTATGGGCGCAGTCAGGCCAACGTCTATCCGTCCGGGAATTTCACGGCCCTGGGCGCGCCGGCGGGCCAGTACGGCAGCCAAGTGGTGTTCCCGGTGCCGGATGTGGAGCGCACCAACCCGTACTTCACCGGGTGTCTCGACACCAACGCCTGAGATTTTCGGGTGGGCCGAGCGGTTGGCGGCCGAACGAACAATAGGACGCGTGGGGGGCGACGGGTGTCGCCCCCCACGTGTGCGTTCGTGTCTCGCATCGCGGCGAATGCCCGCGCGGGCCGGTTCAGTGCTCCCGGGTCCAAAGCAGCAGAACGCCGCAGCTCGTACCCGTGGCGTTGTACTCCACCGGCACGGATGCACCCCCCGGGTAGTATTCGGCGCCGGCAAAGTTGGTCGCGCTCAGTTCGCTCAGATCGGGCGGCGGGTTGGAGGGGCTATCGGGCCCCCGAAAGCGCAGCACGCCGTCCACGTAGATCGTCACGAAGCACCACACGTTACTTCCCATCTTCGACTGGAAGGCGGGGCCGCCGTCGGTACCCGCGCTCCGCCCGGACGCCAGGTACTGCATGGGCCCTCGCCCGTTCACCTTGATCAGGCCCGGGACGTGCCGCGACAGCAGCGTGGCCAGCGGCGCATACTCATCCCGGCGAAATTCGCTGTCGCTCACGAAGTACCCGCCCTGGTGCGACAGCCGCCGCGTCTCGAAGCCGCGGAGCATCGGGGAGAGGTACTGCTGTCCCGGCGCCCGGGTCCGGACCGTATCGAGCGCCACGGCCAAGGGGCGGAGCTGGAACTCGCGCCGGGCGGGGCGTCCGTCCGCGATGTCCACCGAGTCGTCCAGTGGCGCGAACCCAAGGGCGCGGACGGTGATCCGGTACCGCCCGGCGGGCACGCTGTCGAACACGAATCGGCCGGCCGTGTCGGTGGTGGCGGCACGATCGAGCTGGGGCAGCCGCACTTCGGCCGACGCGACGGGGGCGAGGGACGAATCGCGCGACACGGTGCCGGTGAGCCGGGCGCGCTGGGCGGCGAGCATCGCGGGCGCGAGGCACGCCAGGCAGGCGAGGCCGATCGGGCGCATCACGGCCGCTCCGCTGCGATGGGCGCCGGGCTCAATGCCGGAGCCAGATCATGGTCACGCACCCCGAGCCCGCGAGCAGCCCCGAGGCGCTGGCCATGGAGTTGGCGGCACTTGCCGCCTCGGGGGCGAGCGCCCCGTCACCTTCGCCCGTGTGCTCCGCGCCCGTGGGCAGTTCGCCGGAGGTATACGTCTCGATGCCGGCGATGTCGAACGGGTCGATGTACGCGTCGATGCCTTCCTTGAGAAAGCGACCGGTACGCCTCGGCAGAGTGAAAGGCATGCCGTCCACGTAGACGTTGCTCTCACAGATGCCGCGCCCGAAATAGCGCGCGTCGGACGCGAGGAGGGTGCCCTGCAGCTTGTCGCCGGTGATGAACGCCGCGCGCGGGGCCGCGCTCGTCTCGCGCCGCTCGTAAAACCCGTTCCGCAGCAGCGTGGAGATCGTATCCCCCGCGCCCAGCTTGATCACGCGGTCGCCCACCACGATCACGGGGGCCAACACGTGTCCCGCGCGCAGCAGCGTGGTGGTGACCGGAATGCTGTCGGCAGGCAACGTGGCGACCGCGATGAGCGAGCGCTGGTACCCCAGCTTCTTGATGATCACGAGCGTTCCGGGGCCATCGGTGTAGTAGATCGGAGCGGTGCCCGTCTTCGTGGTGCGTACGGTGAAGCCGGTGATCATGTCGGTGATGTCGGCGTCCTGGATGGGCTCCCCGGTCTCGTCGTCATAGACGCCGATCACGCGGATGTGCATGACGAGGCGCGCCGTGTCGGGCTGGGCATGGGCCGCGGTGTCGGGCTTGGCACCGCCCGCCTGGGCGCGTAGGGCGCGGGGCGCCGGCAGGACGGCGGCAGCGACGAGCAGTGCGATGAGGTGGGGCGTCGAGCGCGGCATGGGTGGCGAGGTCCCGGGCCAAGGGAGGAGGCATGCGCCGGTTGGCACCCGAATATTGTATGCAAATATTGCGACGTCAAGGTGGAGGGGGCACGGCCCACCCCTCGCCACGGGCCGCGCGCGCGGGCGTCGCGCTGCTCCTGGCGGCGGCCGGGTGCCGCGGGTCCAGCGACGCGCCCACCGGTCTATCGGCCAACGTGGCGGCGCGGTGCGCGCCGAGCGCGGTGAGCCCCGGCATCGCGCAGACGGCGCGCGTGGACTGCTCCAATGGGGGCATGCGCGTGCAACTCGCGGGCAGCGGCGCGAGCTACCTGGTGGTGGCGCAGTTCGCCACGTCGCAGGGGTCCCTCCAGTTCGTGCCCTACAGCCTGAGCGTGGACACGTCGGCCGCCGCGGCGTCCGCCGACCGCGCCGGCACGGGGCCGCGCGCGGGTGCGATGGGCGCCGCGGGGGCGCCGCCCGCGCGCTCGTTCGATCCCGCCCGCCAGGATGCGGCGGACGCCCTGCTGCGCGCCCGGGCGCGGGTGCTGGCCGCCGCCGGCGCGTTCGCCGCCACGGCACGGCTCGCGGCGCGCTCGGGGCGGGCCACGCGCTCGGCGGCGGCGGCCGTCAATCCCCCGCCGCCCGTGGGGAGCATCCGCAGCTTCCACGTGCTTTCGAATTTCGACCCCGCCGCGCCCGCCTGGCAGCGCGTGGGTGCGCAGCTCGACTACGTCGGAAGCAACATTCTCTTATATGTCGACACGCTCGCGCCGGCCGGCGGGTTCACGGCGGGGCAGCTCACCCAACTGAGCCAATACTTCGACCAGGCGCTCTATCCCATCGACTCCGCGGCGTTCGGCCAGCCCTCGGACATCGACGACAACGGCCGCGTGATCATGCTCCTGTCCCCGGTGGTGAACGGCGACACGCCGGCCGGGTCGTGCGCCGTGGACGGCTACATCGCGGGATTCTTCGACTCGGAGGATTTCAGTGGGCCGAGCGACACCGCTTCGAATCAGGGCGAGATCTTCTACTCGATCGTGCCCGATCCGAACGGGCTGTTCAGCTGCCCGCACTCGGCGTCGAGCGTGTCGTCGATCATCCCGGCCACCTTTCTCCACGAGCTGCAGCACCTGATCAACTTTTCGCAGCACGTGATCGTGAGCGGGGGCCAGCCGGCGTCGAGCTGGCTGGACGAGGGGATGAGCATCGTGGCCGAGGAGCTGGGGTCGCTGCAGTACGAGGTGCGCGTGCCCGCCGCCGCAGTGCCGCACCAATCCGCAGCAGTATTTCCCGGATTCGTCTGAGATGTTCGCGCAGGACTTTCCGAACGACTCATACGATTACGCGCTCGCCCCGGACACGGCGAGCGTGACGCTGCACAACGACACCGAGGTGGGATTCTCGTGGCGCGGGCGGCGACTGGGCGCTGGCGCGGTGGCTGGGCGACCAGATGGGGGCGGGGTTCTACGCCAAGCTGGAACACGGGCCGTCGGACGGAGTCGCCGACATCGAAGCGGCCACTGGGCAGTCGTTCCCGTCGCTGTTCGCGAACTTCGGGCTGGCGCTGTATACCGACAGTCTGCCGGGATTGCCGCGGGCCACGGCGCCGGCGGCGGACCGGTTCGTGACGCGCAACCTGCGGCAGATGTGGACGGCGTGGTCGCTCACGCCGCTGCCC
Organism: uncultured Gemmatimonadaceae bacterium; assembly: GCA_963729495.1. Classification (GTDB taxonomy): domain Bacteria; phylum Gemmatimonadota; class Gemmatimonadetes; order Gemmatimonadales; family Gemmatimonadaceae; genus JAGWRI01. The sequence continues at coordinate 84,230 of CAVSOM010000006.1, read as the reverse complement.
TTTCCGATCGCGCCGGCCCCGGTGAGCGCCGACACGGCGCTGGCCGCCATGGAGCCCGGCACGATGGCGTTCTATCGGGTGGACACGCCCGCCGGCGTGGGAACGGTGACCCTCACCTTCGCGGCCCCGGGCGCGAAGCCGCTGAACGCGGCCTTGGCCCCGCAGTTGAGCATCTTTCGTCTGCCGCCGGGCCAGTAGGGGACCGCGCGAGCGCTTGCCAACCGCCATGCCGCCCGTCATCCTTATCGATTGTCGCCTGCCGCTCCGCGAGGCGTCGCGGACCGGCGCTCGCCCGGCGCAGGATAGCGCCGGACCACCTGTCTTTCGGAGAATTCTGATGCGTAGGCTCCTCGTGTGCGCCGCGCTCGCGCTGTCGGCGTCCGCGTGCCTGGACAGCACGGTGCCGAAGCTGACGCCGGCGCCGACCGACATCGTCGGCGTCTGGACGCTCACCACGGTCAACGGCGGCGGCCTGCCGTACACGCTGGCCACGGGCACCACCGCGGAGATCTGGGAGAACGAGGTGCTCACGCTCAATGCCGATGGGAGCATGCTGCAGCAGGGCACGCTGAACTACATCACCAGTGGGGTCACGACGGTGGACAACTACCTCAGCGCCGGCACGTTCACGGTGACGGGTTCCAACATCGCGTTCTCGTTCGGCGGGGGCGCGTCGTCGGGCACGGGGTCGTACAGCGGCGACACGCTTCACATGGCGGCCCAGGGTCTGGCGCTGATCTACGTGAGGTAGGGAGACGCCGCCTGCCCACCCGCCGGGGGGACGCGGGCCGGGCTAGCCGCGCGCCCAGAACAGCCCGTAGACGAGCACTGCGAGCACGATCGCGGTGAGGCCCACGTACAGCCGGTCCTTCTGGATGACGAACGCGCCCAGGGTGAGCGCCACGCGGGCCATCGGGGTCAGGATGAGCAGCACCAGCCCCAACTGCACGAGCGACGCGCTGCTGCCGGCCGCCACGCCGCGCACGATGCCCGACAGGCTGCGCAGCGCCGTGGGCGCGCCCGCGAACGTGCGGAAGTCGGGCGCCACCCCCGCGTGGTGCGCCAGGTACAGCACGCCGCCGGCCAGCGTGACGAGCGCCGCCGCGAGCACGCCGATCTGCAGCAGCCGGCCGATCACCAGGTCCACCTGGTGATCGGTCCAGCGGGGCGGGGCGGGCGGCAGGCCGGTCATACGGCTCCCGTAATGCCCTTGTAGAGCATCTCCACGGCCATCACCACCACGACCACCGTGAACAGCCGCCGCAGCCAGGTGTGGTGGATGCGGGTGAGCAGCCGGGCGCCCACCAGCGCGCCGGCGAGCACGCCGAGCATGACGGGGAAGGCGATCGTCGGCTCGATGTAGCCGGCGTGGAGGTAGATGCCGGCGCTCGCCGCGGCGGTGACGCCGATCATGAAGTTGCTGGTCGTGGTCGACACCTTGAACGGCAGCTTCATGGCGTGGTCCATGGCCAGCACCTTGATGATCCCCGACCCGATGCCGAGCAGCGCCGACAGGATGCCGGCCAGGAACATCAGGCCGAGTCCCGCCGGCACGCCCTGCACCGAATACGGCTGCAGCCCCTGCGCGGTGGGGTAGGTGGAGTCGAGGCGGAACCGCCGCGCCCACTTGTCGGGCTGCTCGGCCAGCACGTGCTCCGCCCGGGGCCGCATGGACTGGTACGCCGAATAGAGGAGCACCACGCCGAACAGGATGGCCAGCGCGCTGGTCGGCACGAATCCGGCCAGCGACGCGCCGACGAGCGCGCCGATGGTCGTCCCGGTTTCGAGCAGGATGCCCACGCGCACGTTGGTGAATCCCTCGCGCACGTACGCCGCCGCGGCGCCGGACGAGGTGGCGATCACCGACACCAGCGAGGCGCCGATCGCGTACCGGATGTCGACGTGGAACAGCAGGGTCAGCATCGGCACGATCACGAGCCCGCCGCCGAGCCCGGTGAGGGCGCCGAGGAGGCCGGCGGAGACGGCGCCGGCGGCGACCAGCAGGGCGAGGGTCAGGACGGGCATCCGCCAAATCTGACGCCCTGCGCTTCCGGTGCCAAGCGCGGATCAGGAACGGAGTTTGAAATGAGATGCCGTTCCCGGCGCCCGCTCAGCGCATCGGCGCGACGGCGACGGAATCGGAAAGGCCGAGCGTGTGCAGCACGCCGGCGAACCGGGCCGAGCGCCGGATGCGATTGAAGGTGGGTTCGGCCAACGGCAGCGCCGACAGTTGAGGCGCGTGCCGCGCGGCGGCCGCGGCCAGCGCGCCGAGCGCGCGCGTGGTGTCGCCGGCGCCGAGCGCGGCGTGCGCCAGGATGAGCGGGGCGTCGGGGTTCCCGGCGTTGATGGCCGTCTGGGCGATGGCATTGGCCTGTTGCGTGTCGCCGGCCCGGGCGTAGGCGTACGCGAGCATGGCCGACACGGCGCTCGACGTCGGGTTGCGGGCCGTGGCCAGCGAACTGGCGGCTTCGAGGGGCGGAAGCGCGGCGCCGGGCCGGCCGGCGAACACGAGCACGCTGCCGAGCGCGAGGCGCGTGACGAACCCGCTGGAATCCAGGGCCATGGCGTGGCGGGCGGTCTCGATCGCCGCGGCGGTGTCGCCCGCAATGCCCAGGGCCACGGCGTAGGCCGCCGTGGCGGATGCCGACGTGGGATCGAGCGCGACCGCGCGGCGCAGTTGCCCGGCGGCGTCGCCCACGCGGCCCTGCACGAGCAGGAACTGGCCGAATCCCGTTCGCGCCGCGGCGTCGCGCGGGTTGAGGGCCAGCGCGTGGCGGTAGTCCCGCTCGGCGTCGGCCCACCGGAAGCCGGCGCCGTACAGCGCCGCCCGCGCCGCGTAGGCATCGGACAGCGTGCTGTCGAGAGCGATGGCATGGGTGGCCGCGGCGATGCCCCGCGCGATGGCGCTGTCGCCGGTGGCGGCGTCGTCGAGCGAGAGCAGCGAGTAGGCGCGCGCGGTGGCGGCGTAGGCCTTGGCGAACGACGAGTCGCGGCGCACCGCGGCGCTCAGCATGAAGATGGCGCGGCGCAACGACTGGGCGCCGCGCCGGCTGATGAATCCATTCGCGCGCGTGAACGCTTCGTAGGCCGTGTCGTCCATGGTGCCGCGCTCGGCCAGCAACTCGGGGGGCGGCGTGAGCTGCGGCTCGAGCGCCTGGACGATGGAGGACGCGATGTCCTGCTGCACCGCGAACACGTCGCCGATCGTGCGGTTGAACACGTTGGCCCACACCTGGAATCCGGTGGCCGCGCTCACGAGGCGCGCCGTGATGCGCAGGCTCGACCGATCCTTCTGCACCGTGCCTTCGAGCACGTAGCCCACCTTGTACTTCCTGCCCAGTTCCTGCTCGGTGGGATACTGATCGCCGCCCGCCGCGCCGGCGGGCCACGACGCCACCCGCAGCCCCGGGATGCGGGTGAGCGCGCTCAGCAGCTCGCTGGTGATGCCGAGGGCCAGCGGCTCGTCGGTGGAGTCCGTGCTCAAGTTCACGAACGGCACCACGAGCACGGCGCGCGTCTGCGAGGTATCGCGGGTCGCGGCCGCCGGCTGGGGCGCGGGCGATGGGCGGCGCTCGGCGAACCATGCGGCCGCGGCCGCCGCCGCGACGACGATGGCCCCCGCGGCGAGCCGGCGGCGCAGGCGCCGGCCCGGCGGCGGGGCGACCATCGTACCCACGGTGCCGTTGCTCACCACGGCGGGGTCGTCCAGCGCATCCACGATCTCGCGCGCCGACTGCGGGCGCCGGTCGCGTTCCTTTTCCAGGCAGCGCATGACGAGCTGCGCGAGCAGCGGCGGCAGTCCGGGGCGCACCTCGCCGAGCGGCCGCGGCGCCTTGGTCAGGTGCGCGGCCAGCAGGGCCTGCGGCGTGAGCGACGCGAACGGCGGTCCGCCGGCCAGCATCTCGTACGCCATGACGCCGAACGAATAGACGTCGGCGCGCGCGTCCACGTCGGGATCGGCGGCAATCTGCTCCGGCGCCATGTACGCCGGCGTGCCCACGGTGGTGCCCACCTGGGTGAGGAAGCTGGCGTCGTGCCCGGTGACGCGGGTGGGCGCCGGCGCGCGCCGCGACGAGAGCACCGCCTTGGCCACGCCGAAGTCGGTGACCATCGCGGAGCCCGACGCCAGCAGCACGTTGTCGGGCTTGATGTCGCGGTGCACGATGCCGCGCTCGTGGGCGTAGGCCAGCGCGCGCGCCACGTCGCGCAGAATCGTGACCGCGTCGCGCACCGGCATCGGCCCGCTGCGGGCCATGTGGGCGCGGAGCGACTCCCCTTCGATGAACGGCATCGTGAAGTACGGCAGGCCGTCCACCTCGCCCGTGGTCAGCACGCCCACGATGTGCGGATTCTGCAGCGTGGCGGCCACCAGGATCTCGCGCATGAAGCGCTCCAGATTCACCGACGCGGCGAGTTCGTGCGACACCACCTTGACGGCCACGCGGCGGCCCAGCGCCTGGTCGAACGCCACGAACACGCGCGACATGCCGCCGCCCCCGAGTTCGCGCTCGATGGTGTACGTCGGGCCCAGCGTCCGTTGTAACGCTTCGCGTATATCGGTCATGGCGGCCTGGTCGCGGCGGCGCGCGGATCGCGCGCCCGAGCTACGTCACCCGTCTCTTCACGAGAGTTGGCCGTCCCGCGCCGCACCAACCCGGGCGGCGGCGCGGTCCCGGCCGCGACGCCTCCACTGGAGTATACGCCTTCCGGGGCCAAAGCGCGGCATCGGCGCGCGCCGGGCGGGGCGGGGGGAGGCGAGGCATCGGAACCCCGGAAGCCACGGTCGTCCGATGCCCGACGGGCCACGGGGGCTTTGCCGACGGCGTGCGTCGGGCGGCCGCCGCACATTGCGACTAGAATTCTGATCGTCTAACCCCGTGGAGACGCCGTGACGGCCACCGAGATTTCCGATGCGAACGAGCCCGCCCGGCCGGCGTCCCTGCCAAACGACCGGGCTCCGCTCACGTCCATTCTCGCGCCGCGCAGCATCGCGGTGGTCGGCGCCTCGCGGACGCCGGGGACGATCGGCCACCAGCTGCTGACCAATCTGATCGCCGAGGGGTTCACCGGCGCGGTCTACCCGGTGAACCCCAAGGCCCGAGCCGTCTGCTCGGTGGCCTCGACGCCGTCGGTATCGGCCCTGCCGGAGCCGCCGGACCTGGCCATCGTCTGCGTGCCCAAGGAGGCCGTGGTCGAGGTGGCCGACGAGTGCGGGGCCATGGGCGTGCGCGGGCTGGTGGTGATCTTGGCCGGATTCCGCGAAGTGGGCGGCGAAGGCGCGCCGCGCGAGCGCGCCCTGCTGGAACAGGTGCGCCGCCACGGCATGCGCATGGTGGGCCCCAACTGCATGGGGGTGATCAATACGCACCCCGACGTGTCGATGAACGCCACCTTCGCGCCGGGCATGCCGCCCGCCGGACACGCGGCGTTCGTGTCGCAGTCCGGGGCGCTGGGGGTGAGCGTCATCGACTACGCGCGGGAATATGGAATCGGGATCGCCCAGTTCGCGTCGGTGGGCAACAAGGCCGACGTGAGCGGCAACGACCTGCTCGCCCACTGGGAGCACGACGACAACGTGCGCGTGATCCTGATGTACGTGGAGAACTTCGGCAATCCTCGGCGCTTTCTCGAGATCGCGTCGCGCATCACGCGGCACAAGCCGATCGTGGTCGTCAAGTCGGGCCGGTCGCGAGCCGGCGCGCGCGCGGCCTGGTCGCACACCGGCGCGCTGGCGGCGAGCGACACGGCGGTGGAGGCCCTGCTCGCCCAGGCCGGCGTGCTGCGCGCCGGGTCGGTGGAGGAGCTGTTCGACATGGCCATGGCGCTGGGCGTCACGGCGCTGCCGGCATCGCGGCGCACGGTCGTGGTCACCAACGCCGGCGGCCCCGGCATTCTCGCCGCCGACGCGCTCGACGCCGCGGGGCTCGAGGTGGTGGAGCTGAGCCCGGCCACGCTGGAGCGGTTGAAGCCCCTGTTTCCGCCCGAAGCCTCAGTGCGCAACCCGCTCGACATGATCGCGTCGGCCACGCCCGACGGCTACCGGGTGGCGGTGTCGGCGCTGCTCGACGACCCGAACGTCGATGCCGTGCTGCCGATCTTCATTCCACCGCTCAACACGGAGCAGGAGGCCGTGGCCGAGGCGATCGCGGCCGCGGCGCGCACCAATCGGGCCAAACCGGTGCTGGCGGTGCTGATGGGCCGCCGGGGGCTGCCCGAAGGGCGCGCCGAGCTGCACGCGGCCGGCATTCCGGCATACGTGTTTCCTGAATCCGCGGCGCGGGCGCTCGCGGCCCTCAACCGCCACCGCGAATGGATGGCGCGGCCCACCGAGGCCGCGGCGCCGCTCGAGGTCGACCGGGCGTTGGCCGGCGCGATCATCGCGCGGGCGGTGGGCGAAGGGCGCGAGCAGCTCTCCGAACTCGACGCCCTGCGCCTCCTCGACGCCTACGGGGTGCCCACGGCCCTGGCGCGACTGGCCACGGGCGCCGAAGCGGCGGCGGAAGCCGCCGGCGCGCTCGGCTACCCGGTGGTGCTCAAGATCGTGTCGCCCGACGTGGTGCACAAGAGCGACGTCGGCGGCGTGCGCGTGGGGCTTCGCTCGGCCGCCGAGGTGCGCGCCGCGTACCAAGACCTCGTCGCCGCCGTCGTCCAGCGGGCGCCCGGCGCGCGGATCACCGGCGCCCTGGTGCAGCGGCACGTGGGGGGCGGCCGCGAGACGATCGCCGGCGTGGTGCGCGACGCCAGCTTCGGGCCGCTCGTGATGTTCGGACTGGGCGGCGTGTTCGTCGAGGCCATGCGCGATGTAGTATTCCGCATGCCCCCGCTCGGTCCGCGGGCCGCCGAGGAAGCGGTGCGCGCCATCCGCGGGCTCGCCCTCCTCACCGGCGCGCGGGGGAGCGCGCCATCCGATCTCGGCGCCATCGCCGACGCGCTGCGCCGCGTGGGGCAGCTCGCGCTGGATCACCCGGCGATCGCCGAACTGGACGTCAATCCGCTGGTGGCCTTCGAGCGGGGCGTGGTCGCCCTGGACGCGCGCGTGCGGCTCGGCGCCGCCGCGCGCTGACCGGAGTTACCGGGGCAGCTTGGGCGACGGCAGGCTGACCAGCACCGAGGTGATCAGCAGCACCACCGTTGCGAACGTCAACTCGAAGCGGGCCGACCGCCGCAGGCCGGGCGCGGCCTCGAGTACGCCCAGCGTGGGCTTCACCCGGCGCCAATTCCACGCCCCGAACCCCAGCACCACGGCCACCACGCACAGCTTGAGCACCAGCGTCAGACCGTAGGCGGTGCTCCAGATCGCCGCCACGTACTTCAGGTGCCGCACGGCGGTCACCACGCCCGACAGGACGAGCACGGCCACCGCCGAGAGCGCCAGGGGCGAGAACGCGTTCACCAGGTCCGCCACCGTCCGCGCCTTGTCGCCGTCCGACTGGGAGGAGCCAAGCACCGTGGGTATGGCGATCGTCGTCAGCACGAACAACGTGCCGATCCAGAGCGAGCCCGCCACGATGTGCACGGGATTGACCATGCTGGTCCAACTCAGACTGAGCAGATTGACCAGCGCCCCGCCGAGCGCTCCCACGGCGGCCAGCGGCCACCCGGTGGGCACGCCGACCGCCACGACTGCGAACCCCATGACGGCGAGGGCGTAGCAGAGCAACCGCACGCCCCCCTGCGCCTGGCCGGCGGTGAGCACGTCGATCAGCGGCATGCTCCTGGCCGCCGCCAGGCGCAATGCGGCGGCGACGGCCAGCCCCGTGGCGAGCAGGATGCCCGCGAACCCGACCACCGCCGCCCGGCGGCCGGCGTCGCGGAACAGCGCGCGGCGCATGGGATCGCCGCCCCGCGGGCCAAGCGCGGGCATGAGCACTCCGTAATGCAGCCCCACGACGCCGAGCGACAGGTAGGCGCCGAGAAATCCCAGGAACTCGCGAAGCGGATCGGTCAACGGCATGGGCGGGAAGGGAAGGGGCTGGGGTGGCGCCGGCTCAGCGTACTCGGCTGCGCAGCGCAGCCGCGATGCGATCGCCCGCCGCGCCGAGCGCGGGGGCCAGCGACTCGACCAGGGCCACGTCGGCGGCGGTGTACGTGCCATGCGTTCCGGTCGTCGCCTCGTTCTGGATGCGGCGCGCCAACTGGCGGATCGCCCCGGTGTGCTCGTGCGTCCGGGCTTCGTGCGCCGACGCGCCCTCGAGGCCGACCGCGTGACGGACCAGCGCCATCGCGTCGTTCATCGACAGGTGGATCGGGGTCCCCCCTTCGTCGGCCGACATGGCGCGCTCCCGCGATCGGTGGTTCGTGGCTGCTGCCGGCGGCGTGCCGGACATCAAGCGCTGCCGGTAACATACACCGGCGCGCCCCGCGCGGCGCGTCGGCCGTCCGGCCGGGCGCGAATCGGACGCGGGCGCCCTCAGGGCGCGCGACGGAGGATGAACCGCGGACCGGCGTCCTCGTCGAGCGTCAACAGCGGGCCCTCGACCAGGAACCGATAGGTCTTGACCGCGCCGTCGGCCGAGGTGATCGCGATCTTGCGGTCGACGGTGAAGGCGTAGCGCGCCGCCATGGGCTGCTGGCCCGGCTGGGCCACCACCTGCACCGCGCCGCCGCGCGCGAAGTCCAGGTTTACCATCACATCGGGTCCCGTCATGCCCAGCCAGCGCCCGATCACCGCCTGCGTGTCGGGCGGCGCGGCGTTGAGCAGATTGCGATAGATCGTGCCGCCCTTCATCACGAACGCCACGTTGTCGAGGGCGGTGATGTCGACCGACGGATCGCCGCGGGTGGCGATGAGGTCGGCCTCGTATCCCGGCGCGATCGATCCCACGGACGATCCCACCCCCATGGCCTCGGCGGCCAGCGAGGTGGCCGAGACGATCGCCTGCATCGCCGGCTGGCCCGCCTGGCGCACGCGGCAGAGCAGCTCGTCCGCGTTGCGGCCGTCGGCGCCGGCCACGGCGTCGGTGCCGAACACCACCTTGAGATTCGGCGTGGCCAGCGCGCGCTTGAACAGATCCACCGCCAGCGGCAGGGCCTTCTGCATGGCGGCGAACCCGGAGTCGTTGTAGTTGCCGATGCCCTGGTACCGGCTGCGGTTCTGCAGGTAGTTGCGGAACACGAGACTGCACTGGGGATCGAAGTACACGCCGCGGTCGGCCATCAACTTGAGGTCGGCGTCGGTGGCGAACATGCCGTGCTCGATCTGCGTGCACCCGGCGTTCACGGCCGCCTCGACGCTCGCCGAGCTGTGGGCGTGCACCAGCGTCCGCAGCCCCTCCCGCTTGGCTTCGCCGCACAGCGCCTGGAGCTGCGCGTCGCTCATCGTCTGCGTACCCCCTTCGCGGATGCTCGCCGAGGCGAAGATCTTGATGAAGTCGGCGCCGTCGACGTTGCGCTCGCGCACGCCGGCCCGCAGGGAATCCACGGACGCGTGCGGGTCGGTGAACGGCTCGAGCGACGTGAGGATCGTGGGACCGGGAATCTGGCCCCGCGCGATCGCGTCGCGCAGCGGCTTGTCGTCGGGCGATCCCGGGCTCTGCACGGTGGTCACGCCCCCCAGCAGCGTGGCCAGCGCGTTGTCGCGCGAGGCGGCGGCCGCGTCGGCGGCCGACTCGCCGTCGCCCGGCGTGTGCAGCCGGCCCTGCGCGTTGAACGACCACACGATGTGTGCGTGCGAGTCGATCAGCCCGGGGAGCACGGTCAGCCCGGTGAGGTCGTACGTGGCCTCCAGCGGCCGGCCGCCCCGCCCGATGGGGTTCGTATCGACCAGCATGATCCGGCCGTTCAGGACGGTGATCAGCGCGTTGTCGAAGGTGTGGCCCCGCCCGTCGAGCACGTGGTCGGCGCGGATGGTGATCGGCCTGTTCTGGGCGGCGGCGGGGAGGGGAGCGATGGTGCCCACGGTGAGGGAGAGGGCGAGGGCGAAAGCGCGCGCGCGCGAAAGGGGGCGCATACGAGAATCTCGAAAGGGCTATGGCGCCGGCGTCGCCGAGCGAAGGGCGGCCGGGGAAACGGCACCGATCGACGTGGCGTCGCCGGTGAGGAACCTGCGGTGGTAGTCGATCTGGCCCAGGTGGTACGTGAGGTGCGTGGCCAGGTGGATGAGCATGTCGGCGGTGGCCACGTGCTGGCCGGCGACCGCCTCGGGAAAGGTGGCCGCCAACTGCGCGTCGGTGAGCCGCGCCATCGTCGCGCCGACGTCGGCGATCGCCGCGTCGAGCCGCCGCGCGAGTTCGGTGCGCGGCACGCCGCGCTCGGCGAACTCCGCCGCGCGGTCGCGCACGTACCCGTTGCCGCCGAGCACCGCGCCCACGTAGTGGCGGATGTTGCCCGCCAGGTGCAGCGACAGCGTGCCGGCCGAGTTGGGAATGGGCGGCGTGACGCGCCACAGGTCGGCTTCCGATCCGTAGGCGTCGAGTTCGCGCCGCACGGCCTGCAGATCCCGCGTCAGGATGGTCCCGATCAGTTCGGCTGTGGTCATGGGATCAGTGGGTGAGGGCCCCGTCGATGAACTTCGTGAGATCCGAGCGGAGGCGCGCCATCGACGGCTGGTCGATATACACCATGTGGCCGGCCGTGAACCGCCCCACCGTGATGTCGTGGGCCCGCACCGCCGGCGCCACGTTGAGGTGGGCCAGCGTCCACTCCACGGCCCAGTAGGGCGTGGCCGCGTCGTAGTACCCTTCGGCCACGTACAGTTTCATCGCCGGATTCTTGGCGAAAGCGCGCTCCAGATTGGGCGTGACCGACGCATACCCGTTGCTCTGCGGATAGTGCCACGGGCCGATGCCGCCACCGAGGATGTAGTAGATGTCGTCGAGCTTGTAGTCGAGTTCGTCGCGCAGATACGTGGTGAGCACCGGCGTGAACGAATTGCGGATGTTCACCTCGCTCGGGTCGCCGATCCCGCCCCCGCCCCCCCCGCCCCCCCCGCCTCCGCCGGCCCGGCCGCTGCCGGCCAGCGCGTATCCGGTGAACCGGCCGTCCAGCCGGCCCACCACCAGCGACTGGTCGCGCAGCAATTCCTGGTCGAAGGTGCCGAGCGGCACGCGCAGATCGTTACGGTCGATCACGTCGCGGCTCAACCCGGTGAGGCGCGCCATCTGGTCCACGACCTTGGCCCGGTCGGCCGCCGGCAGTCGCGCGCCCTGGTACAGCGCGGCCGCGTATTCGTTGGATGCCCACTGTTCCGCCAGCGCCGCCACGCGGGCCACCGGCATCGCCTGCAGGTCGCTCGCCAGCTTCTTGTGATACCAGGCCGTGGCCGCGTACGTCGGAATGAAATTCACGAATCCGATGTCGTTGCCCTTGGCCTGCGACGACGCCTCGAAATCGAGCACCGTGCTGATGAGCACCACGCCGTTCACCACGATGCCGGCATCGGCCAGCGTGCCCGACAGCCCCGCGGCGCGCGTCGTGCCGTAGCTTTCGCCCATCAGGAACTTGGGCGACTTCCACCGGTCGTAGCGCGTGAGGTACAGCCGGATGAACTCGCCCACCGTCTGGAGATCCTCGTCCAGTCCCCAGAAGGCAGCGCCCAGCGCGGGCGTCACCGCGCGGCTGTACCCGGTGCCCACCGGGTCGAGGAACACCATGTCGGTCTGGTCGAGGAGCGTGTTCGGGTTGTCCTCGTACGCGTACGGCGGCGGTCCCGACTGGCCGTCGGGATCGAGGTGCACCCGCTTGGGTCCGAACGCGCCCAGATGCAGCCACACGCTGGCCGAGCCCGGGCCGCCGTTGAAGATGAACGACACCGGGCGCGTGGCCGGGTTCTCGCCGTCGCGCACGTACGCCTCGAAGAACATCGCCCCTTCGGTCGCGTTGCTCCGCTCATTGCGAATGGGGAGCATGCCGGCATAGGCCGTGTAGGCGATGGTCTTTCCGTTCAGCGTCATCGTGTGGTGCGTGACCACCGGCGGCACCTCCGACATGGCGATCACGCGATAGGCGCTGTTCATGGACGTGTCGCGCAGGCTCGCCGCGCTCATCGCCGACCGCCCGGCCGACTCCGCGTCGCCGCCGTCCCCGCGGCCGCGCCCCGCCTGGCCCCACGCCGGAGTCGGGAGCACGAGCGCCCCGCAGACGCAAAGCGCCGCCGCAACCCGCGCCGGCCGCCGGACGACGCGCCGCGCCGCGCACCCGATGCTCGAGGACTGGAATGCTGACATGCCGAAGGCTCCGATGATGACGAGTGGCGCGATCGCGCGCCCGACAGCCGGACGTCTCGAAATTACCCGCGGTACCGGGGCCACGCCACGCGCCGGGGTCGCACGCCCCGCCCCCCTTGCCCCCGGGAATAGCTTGCCATGGGACGCCCCGCATCCGAGACCCGAACGCTGGAGGAACATCAATGGCCACGAACGATGGTACGCCCGGCGATCCCCGCGCCGCGGACGGCACCCGCGACTACGTGGGAGACGGCATCGTCGTCCATTGGGATCCCGACGTCTGCCAGCACTCCGGCATCTGCGCCCGCACGCTGGGACGGGTCTTCCGGCCGCGCGCCCGCCCGTGGGTCCACGTGGACCAGGCGGACGCCGACGAGATCGCCGCCGCGGTGGACAAGTGCCCGAGCGGCGCGCTCAGCTACACGCGCATCGAGCGCGGTCGCCGCGCTACGTAGCCCGCGGACCGGACTCGAGCCCCTGCACCTTCTTGAGCCGGCGCTCGTACCGGTCGAATCCCTTGAACGAGGCGCCGAGAAACGCCCCCACCAATTCGGCCGCCAGCTCCGGGCCTATGATGCGGCCGCCCAGGCAGAGCACGTTCATGGCGTCGTCCTCCACGCCCTGGCGCGCCGAATACGTGTCGTGGCAGATCGCGGCGCGCACACCGCGGAAGCGGTTCGCCGCCACGGAAATCCCCACGCCGCTGCCACAGATCAACACCCCGCGCTCGGCGCGGCCCGTCATGATCGCACGCGCCACGAGTTCGGCGAAATCGGGGTAGTCGTCACCCGGATCGAGCGTCATGGCCCCGCAGTCGTGCACCTCGTGTCCGAGCGCGGCGACCGCGCGCACCACGCGCTCCTTGAGGCCGAATCCCCCATGGTCGGTGCCGATGGCGACGATCATGCGGAGCAATCTAGAGGGCCGTTCCGCCGGAGCTAGACCCGGCACGCCCTGCACGATATAGTGAACGGGTGAATCGCCTTGTCTCCGCACTCCTCGCGGCGTGCGCGCTGTCCGGCTGCGCCCCACGCCTCGCGCCGGTGGTCGCACCCGTCCCCATCGACCCACCGCCGAGCGGGGCATCCGCCCCCGCCCCCGCCGCCGCCCCCGCCCCCGCCGCTCCCAGCGGCGCCGCGCCGGCCGCCGCCGTCCACGCCACAGCCGACTCGGCGCACTCCGCCGCCAAGCCCGCGTGCGCCGGCCCCGACTCCGCCGCGGTGACCGACCGCGATGTGGTGAATTGCGCCACGAGCGTGTTCGGCGACTCGGCCGCGGCGCCCGCCGATTCGGCGCGCCCGAGCTGGGACATCGACGTGCGCTCCTACGAAACGCGCGACCGCGTGCAGCGCTACCTGGCGGTATTCACCGGATCGGCCCGGGACCACATCACGCAGCAACTGGAACAGGGCACGCGCTACGAGGGGATGATCCGCGCCCAGTTCCGCGCCGCGGGCCTGCCCGAGGACATGTACTACCTGGGGCTGATCGAGAGCGGGTACGATCCGAATGCCTACTCCAGAGCCGCCGCCGTCGGCATGTGGCAGTTCATGGCCGGCACGGCGCGCGGCGAAGGGTTGCGCGTGGACTGGTGGATCGACGAGCGCCGCGACCCGGTGAAATCCACCGCGGCCGCCGCCCGGTTCATCAAGGGGCTGCGCGACCAGTTCGGGTCGCTCTACCTGGCCGCCGCGGCGTACGACGGCGGACCGGGCCGCATTCAGCGCGGGCTCACCCGCTACGCCGACGCGCTGCAGGACACCCAGGGCGACGATCTGTACTTCGCGCTGTCCGACAAGGATTACCTGCGCGCCGAAACGCGCGAATACGTGCCGCGCCTAATCGCCGCCGCGCTGGTGGCCAAGGATCCCAAACGGTACGGACTCGAGATCCAGCCCGAATCGGCGTTCGTGTACGACTCGGTGCGCGTGGGTCCGCTCACGCCGCTCGCCGCCGTCGCGTCCGCCGCCGGCACCACCGTGGCCGGGCTGCAGGACCTCGATCCGCAGATCCTGCGCGGCATGGCGCCGCCCGACGATTCGATCGACGTGCGCATTCCGGTGGGAGCGGCGGCGGGCTTCGCCGACCGCCTGGCCGCGCTGCCCGATTCGCTGCGCGTCGGCGCGCGCACCGTTCGCGCCCGGGCCAACGAGTACGCCTCGACCGTCGCCCGGAAGTTCGGCGTCACCGAGCGCCAACTCGAGCAGTTCAATCCGCGCCTCAAGCGCTACAAGAGCGGGCACCTGGTCGTGGGGCAGGCGCTGCTCGTTCCCACGCGCGCCGTGGCCGACGCCGCCCGGAACGTGCCCAACCCGTCCATCGAACTCTACGGGCTGGCCGACGGGCTCCACGTGGTGCGCAAGGGCGAGACGCTGGGCGGACTCGCCGCGAAATACCACACCACGGTGTCCCGCATCAAAGCGCTCAACGGCCTCCGCCACGACACCATCCGCGTGGGGCAGAAGCTGCGGATCAGTCGATGATCCCCGGGCCCTTGTACCCCTTCATCAGGATCCGGCTGTAGCCGTTGGACGGGCTCCGGCCCTCGGCGCGCGCGGCGGCCACCGCCGCCTCGCCGCGATTGTAGACCAGGAGCGCCAGGTCCATCTGGCCGCGATACTGCTCCACCAGCGAGTGCAGGTACCGGAACCCGATCCGCAGATTCAACTCGGCATCGAACAGCTGGTCCGCCCGCAGTCCCTTCTGATAAAACCGCGCCGTGGCCGGCATCAACTGCGTCAGCCCGATCGCGCCCACCGGGCTCTGCGCGTGGGTGTTGAAGTCGCTTTCCACTTTGACCAGACGGAAGGCCAGCTCCGGGTCCACGCTCTCCCCGATGGCGGCGTCGTACACCTTGGACGCCAGATCGGCGGAGATCCCGTACCGCGACGAGTAGGTGATGACCTGGTTGGCCCGGTCGAGCTCCGCCTCCAGGCTGTCCGCCCGGTCCCTGGACTGGGAGAGCTGGCTGCGAAGCGTCGCCGCCTCGCTGAGGGGGGCGGAGGAACGCTCGGCGGCCACGCCGGCCGCATGCGCGACCTCGGTGGAGGGCGACGGATAGACGATCAAGAGCATGGCGGCGGCCGCTCCGGCACCCACGATGGCGAGCAAACGTTTCGCCCGACGTCTCCGCCGGGCGGCGTCTCCCCGCCTCACATAGGTGCCAGTTAAGTCATGCATAAGTCGTTATTTTGCAATAAGTTATGTACGTAGCATCCGTATCTCCCCTACAGCACAATAGCTCGCTTGGGGCCCCGGATCAACCTCGGCGCCAGTCCCCGTGCTGTCCACCTGTTTTTTCCAGGAGCATGACGTCCCCGATCGTCATGCCCCGGTCGATCGCCTTCGCCATGTCGTACACCGTGACGAGGGCGATGGATGCAGCCACTATGGCCTCCATTTCGACCCCCGTCCGGCCAGTGGTGCGGGCGGTCGCTTCGGCCCGGATGCCGGGCAGCGAACGGTCGGGGGTGAGGCTGACCTGGACGTCGTCGAGCGGAAGCGGGTGGCAGAGGGGGATCAACTCCGCGGTGCGTTTGGCGGCCATGATCCCGGCCACGCGGGCCACCGCCAGGACGTCGCCCTTCTTGAGGCCGTGCGCCTCGATGGCGTCGAGTGTGGCGGCGGCCATGCGAATGACCCCCGCGGCGTGGGCGGTGCGCCCGGTGGCGGGCTTGGCGGAAACGTCCACCATGCGGGCTTCGCCGTCGGGTCCCACGTGAGAGAGGCGGTCGGTCATCGGAGGGCGGCCTCCAGGTCGCGCATGAGAGTGAAGGTCACGAGCTGCGGATTGGCGTTTCCCGCGGCGCTTTCCTTGGCGCGCTCCACGGCCTCGGCGGCGCGCGACGCGCCGAGTGCCGCGGCGGCGTCGGAGCGGGCCACGGCGGCGCGGGCGCGATCGTGGAGCAGCAGGGTGAGCGCCTGAAGGGCGTCGCTGAACTCGCCGCGCGCCTTGGTACTGCCCTGGACGAAGGCCGCATGGATGCGCGCGGCGCGATCGCCGCCGGTGGCCG
Source organism: uncultured Gemmatimonadaceae bacterium (assembly GCA_963729495.1). GTDB lineage: Bacteria > Gemmatimonadota > Gemmatimonadetes > Gemmatimonadales > Gemmatimonadaceae > JAGWRI01. The sequence continues at coordinate 68,053 of CAVSOM010000006.1, read as the reverse complement.
CGTCGAGCAGGCGCCGCGCGCGGGCCAGCGCCTGGTCCATGGCGGACTGCCCGAGCAGGGCGCCGGGGGCGCCGTTGGCCAGGCGGAGCAGGTCGGGGCGGCCGCGCGGGAGGGACAGGGCGTCCAGCCGAGTACGCACGCGCTCGTCGTCGAGAAAGGCGGCCACGCCGGCGTCGCTCAGGCGGGGCACGCGCACCGCGACGACGCGCGATCGGATGGTGGGAAGCAGGGCGCCCGGCTCGCTGGTCGTGAGGATGATGTTGGTGTCGGCCGGCGGCTCCTCGAGCAGTTTGAGGAAGGCGTTGGCGGCCTGATCAGCGCCGTCCTGCGACACCATGCGATCGGCGTCGCCGATGACGAACACCTTGCGGGCGGCGAGGGCGGGGGAGAGCACGGCCGAATGGACGACGGCCCGGATGGTGGCGACGAAGATGCCCTCGGTGCCGGCCGGCGGCGCGTAGAGGCCGTGAGTCTCCAGGCGTTCGGCGATCGCCTCGCCGAAGTCCGCCTCCACGTCGGCGGCGGACGGGTCGGCGTCCTTGGGTCGGGGTCGGGGAAAGATCCAGTGGAGGTCCGGGTGCGTGCCGGCGAGGGCGTATCGGCACTGCTGGCAGGCCCCGCAGGGGCGGGTGTGGGCGTCGGTGTCGAGGCCATCGCAGAGGAGGCGCTGGCCGAGCCAGAGCGCGAGGCGCTGTTTGCCCACGCCGGCGGGCCCGTGCAGGAGGAGACTGGCGGGGAGGGTGCCGCGGTGAATGGCGGCGTCGAGGCGTTGCTGGAGCGGCGCGTGCCCGAAGAGCGGGGTGAGGGGCATGGGGGAAGAAGATAGTCGGAGAGTCGGGCGGTCGGGCAGTCGGAGAGTCGGGCAGTCGCCCGCGGCCGCCGACCCGCCGTCCTGTCGGACTGTCGGACTGACAAACTGTCCGACTGTCGCACGCTCCCCTGGCGGGAACTTTCCTTTACATCACAAAGTACTTGCCAGGACCGCGATCTTTCCCCATGATTCCCCCATGTCCGTCACCGTACCGCCGCGTGCTCGGCCGTCCGATCCGCCTGAAATGCATGCGCGGGCCATGGATAATCTCCGGTTCATCCGGGAGACCATGGAACGCGCGGGGACGTTCACGGCGGTGTCGGGGTGGGGGGAGATCATCATCGGCGCGAGCGCGCTGGTGGCGGCGGTCGTGGCGGCCCGCCAGCCGTCGTCGCTGCGATGGGTAGCGGTGTGGCTCGCCGAGGCGCTGGTGGCGGGCACGATCTCGGCCTGGGCCACGTCGCGGAAGGCGCGATCCGCGCGGGTACCGCTGCTGTCGGGGCCGGGCCGCAAGCTGGTGCTGGCGTTCGCGCCGGCGATGCTCGTGGGCGGCCTCCTCACCGTGGCCTGCGTGCTGCGCGGGCTGGCGACGCTGCTTCCCGGCGTGTGGATGCTGCTCTATGGGGCCGGCGTGATCGCGGCCGGCGCCTTCTCGGTTCGCATCGTGCCGGTGATGGGGATGGCATTCGTGGCGCTCGGCGCCGCGGCGCTGTTCGCGCCGGCGGCGTGGGGCACGGGGCTGCTGATCGCCGGGTTCGGCGGGCTGCACATCACGTTCGGGATCCTGATCGCGCGGAGGCACGGTGGCTAAGCAGAGTGCGGTGTCCAGGGACGAAGCCGACCGGGGACGCGGCGGGCGCAAGCCGCCGCACCCGCTGACGCCGGTGCGCGGCCGATCGCCGGACGAGCCGGGGAGCGCGCTCGACCTGGACCGGGTGATCCACGAGCGGATGCGGCTGGGCATCGTGAGCGCGCTGGCGGTGAGCGAGCGGCTGAGCTTCAACGAGCTCAAGGCGCTGCTCGAGACCACGGACGGCAACCTGAGCGTGCACGCCCGCAAGCTCGAGGAGGCCGGCTACGTGACGTGCACCAAGAGCTTCGAGGGGCGGATGCCGAGAACCCAGTACGCGCTGACCGCCGCCGGCCGGCGCGCACTCGAGCGGTACCTGGGCCATATGGAAGCTCTGATACGGGCGACCCGCGAGGGGTGACCACATGACACCGGCATCGGGGGACACGGGAACGCGGAACGCGCTGCACGTAGCGATCATCATGGACGGCAACGGCCGCTGGGCCGCGGCGCGCGGCCTGCCGCGCACGGCCGGCCACCGGGCGGGCGTGCGCACGGCCCGCGCGATCGTGGAGGCGGCGCGCCGCGCCGACGTGGGCATGCTCACGCTGTACGCCTTCTCGTCCGACAACTGGGCGCGCCCCCGCGGCGAGGTCACGGCGCTGATGCGCCTGTTCCGCCGCACGCTGCTCGCCGAGTCGCGGCGGTGCGCCGACAACGGGGTGCGGATGTCGGTGATCGGGCGGCGCGACCGCCTGCCGCGGATCCTGCGCCAGACGATCGACGAGGCCGAGGCGATGACGGCGTCGTGCACCGACATGCGGCTGCGGGTGGCGGTGGACTACTCGGCGCGCGACGCGATCCTGCGGGCGGCGGCGCTGGCCCAGGGGTGCGTGCCCACGCGCGAGCAGTTCGCGAACCTGCTGGAGCAGGCGAACCACGGCTGCACGGCCACGCGGGACGTGGATCTGCTCATCCGCACGGGGGGCGATCAACGGTTGAGCGATTTCCTGTTGTGGGAGTGCGCCTACGCCGAGCTGGCGTTCACCCGGCGCCTGTGGCCCGAGTTCACGGCCGGCGATTTTCTCGAGATGCTGGCCGACTTCGAGCGCCGCGAGCGCCGGTTCGGCGGCGTGCCGGAGCAGGCGGCGAGCTGAGCGGCGGCCCGCCGGCCTCAGTACCGGTTCTCGAGCCCGGCGATCACGCGCACCGTGTCGCGGGCGATGAGCAGCTCCTCGTCGGTGGGAATGACCCAGACGGCCACGCGCGAGTCGTCGGCGCTGATGCGCCCCTCGACGCCGTTGACGGTGCGCGCATTGCGTTCCGGGTCGAGCGTGACCCCGAGCCAGTCCAGGCCGGCGCAGATCCGCTCGCGTACCGGGGCCGCGTGCTCGCCGATGCCGCCGGCGAAGACGATCGCGTCGGCGCCGTTGAGCACCGCCAGGTAGGCGCCAATGTACTTGCGCGCGCGGTAGCAGAATAGTTCGATGGCGAGCTTGGCCCGGCGGTCGTCGTGCTCGTGGGCTTCGGCGAGCAGGTCGCGCATGTCGTGGGTCAGCCCGGAGACGCCGAGCAGCCCGGACTGCTTGTTGAGCAGGGTCTCGACCTCGTTGAGCGACAGGCCCTCCTTGGATGCCACGTAGTCCAGGATGGCCGGATCGAGGTCGCCCGACCGGGTGCCCATGACGAGCCCTTCGAGCGGCGTGAACCCCATGGACGTGTCCACCGAGTTGCCGGCGTCCACGGCGCAGATGGAGCAGCCGTTGCCCAGATGCAGCGCGATGAGCTTGGTCTGTTCGCGCGTGCGGCCCGTGAGCTGGCGGTAGCGCCACGTGACGTAGCGGTACGAGGTGCCGTGGAATCCGTAGCGGCGAATGCGGTAGCGGCGGTAGAGCTGGTACGGCAGCGCGTAGAGGTGCGCCCGCTCGGGAAGCGTGTGGTGGAACGAGGTGTCGAACACCGCCACCTGCGGAATGCCGGCGCCGAGCACGGCCCGCGCGGCGGCGATGCCCTTGAGGTTGCTCGGGTTGTGGAGCGGGGCGAGATCGATCGTGTCGTCGATGGCGCGGAGCACGGCGTCGTCGATGCGCACCGACGAGCGAAAGTGTTCGCCGCCGTGCGCCACGCGGTGGCCCACGGCTTCGATCGCGCCCACGGCGTCGATGTCGACGCCCGAGTCGGGGCCGGCCATCCAGTGGATGACGAATTCGAGCACCGCCCGGTGGTCGCGGGCGGCGACCGTGCCGTGCTCGGTGGGCCGCCCGGGCACGCTGAACGCGTACACCGCCTCGCCGCCGATCCGCTCGACGGTGCCGCGGGCGAGCTTCTGGTCGGTGTTGTTGCGCATCCGGTCGGCGTCGGTGCGCACGAGTTCGAACTTCAACGTCGACGAGCCGGAGTTGAGCACGAGCACGTTCATGGTGAGTACTCCCTTCTCCATTCGGGATGGCATCGCCCGGCCGGCATCGAGGTCTCGACCATTCGAGATCCTCGCGGAGAGCGACCAGCCATGTGGCAGCGGTCTGGAACTACGATCAATGAAGGATTCAACGGAAACTGCCGGATGCACATCAGGGCGTCTACGCGACGCACAACGTGGCAATTCGATTCGTCATTCCCAGAAATCCCCCACGGAGAGATCCGGCCGTTTCCGGGCCATCCGGCATTGTCTGGTTCACTCCCTCCGTCCTTGATGCTTGTCCGGCGCAGTGAGGCTCAGGGGTCGCGCTCTAGATGATGAGTCCGATCGCCGCCGCCGCTTCGCGGATGTTGGCCAGCGCGGCGTCGGGCGTGGCGCCGGTGACCGACAGGTGGCCCATCTTCCGACCGGCCCGAGCCGACGTCTTGCCGTAGAGGTGCAGGCGCACGCCGGAACGGGCGAGGGCGGGGGCGAAGTCGGGTACGCGGCCGCCGGTCCACAGGTCGCCGAAGAGGTTCACGATCGCCGCCGGCTCCACGATGCGCGCGTCGCCCAGCGGCAGGTCGCACACGGCGCGCACGAGCTGCTCGAACTGGCCGGTGGAGCATGCGCGTTCGCTGGCGTGGTACGAGTTGTGCGGACGCGGCGCGAGTTCGTTCACGAACAGGTCGCCCTGGCGCGTGCAGAACATCTCCACGGCGAGCAGGCCCTCGAGCGACAGGGCGCGCGCGATGCCCGCCGCCACGTCGTCGGCGCGCGCGGCCAACTCGGCGGGCACGGGCGCCGGGAGTACGGACCACGACAGCACCTGGTTGGTGTGGTGGTTGAGCGCGGGCGCGTAGGCCACCGTCTCGCCCGACGGGCGGCGCGCCACCAGGACGGAGATCTCCATCGCGAGGTCGAGGGCGGCTTCGGCCACGGCGTGCCGCTCCCCCAAAGCGCGCCAGGCGGCGGCGCACTCGTCCACCGACGCCACCCGCACCTGACTGCGGCCGTCGTAGCCCCCGTGGCAGGCCTTCACGAAGCAGGGGCCCAACTCGCGCACCGCGTTCTGCAGGTCGCCCAGCGTGCGCACGTCGCGGCAGGGTCCGACGGGAAAGCCGTGGCGGCCGAGCCATGCCTTCTGGCGGCCGCGGTGCTGGACGTCGGCGATGATGGCAGGGCGCCGGCCGCACGGGAGCGAAGTGCGCGGCGGCCTCGAGCCCCGCCGCGCCGATCTGTTCGATCTCCAGGGTGACCACGGCGCAGTGGCGGGCAAGGTCGGCGGCGGCGTCGGCGTCGTCGAACGGCGCGGTGACGAGGCGGTCGACCACGGCGTGCGCGGGGCAGTCGGGCGAGGGATCGAGCGCGTGCACGGCGTAGCCCATCGTGCGCGCGGCCAGCGCCGTCATCCGCCCGAGCTGCCCACCGCCCAGGATGCCGATGGTGGCGCCGGGCGCGATGGCCGTCATTTCGCGAGGTAGCGCGAGAGGTCGGTTTCCATGAGGACGTCCGCCTGGCGGCGCTCGCGCCATGCCTGCAGGCGCTGGCGCACGTCGGGACGCCGCTGCGACACGATGGCGGCGGCGAGCAGCGCGGCGTTGACGGCGCCCGCTTCGCCGATGGCGAGGGTGCCCACCGGCACGCCCTTGGGCATCTGCACCATGGAGAGCAGGGCGTCGAGCCCGTCGAGCGTGGTGGCGGGAATGGGCACGCCGAGCACCGGGACGAGCGTCTTGGCGGCGACCATGCCGGGCAGGTGGGCGGCGCCGCCGGCGGCGGCGATGATCACCTCCAACCCGCGCGACTCCGCGCCGGCGGCGTACTCGAACATCCAGTCGGGGGTGCGGTGCGCCGACACGACGCGTACCTCGTGCGGGATCTCGAGCGCGGTGAGCGTTTCGGAGGCCGCCCGCATGTGGGTGAGGTCCGACTTGCTGCCCATGATCACGCCGACCCAGGGCGCGGGGGCGCGGGGCGTGGCGGAGCGGGGCGCGCGCGCTGACGGCATGATGGAGAACCCGTGGTGAGAGGGGACGCAACCGGTGCGCGCCGTAATATAGGCCGGCCCGCGGCGGGGCTCCACGGCTGGCGTGGGGCTTTCGGCGGGGGCGGCGCGGGTCTATAGTTTCGACCGAACCGCTCGGAGCGCGCCGGCTCCCCGCCGTGACGCCCGTGGCTCCGCCGAGAGGCCCTGCATCATTGACCCGCTTGACCGACGAGGGCGACCCGCCCTCTCCCGCCTCCACGCCGCCGCCGGCCGCGGCGTTGCCCGCCGCGGACGCCGTGTCGTCGCCCCTCGACCGCGCGATGGTGCTGGCCGAGGTGATGGACTACGTCATCAAGGTGTCCAAGCCGACGCCGCTCATGCTGCCGCGGCCGCGGGTGTGGATTCCGTTGTTGACCATCTGCTCGTTCTGGTTCGCGCTGTACTCGTACGCCGCCAGGCCGGAGTGGATCTGGGGCACGCAGCCGGACCCGAACGCGGTGCTGGCCAGCCACGACGCGGACATGCGCTTCTCGATGTACCTGCTAGCGCAGCAGATCCTGGCGTACCGGCGCGACTTCGGCACCGTGCCGACGTCGCTGGCGCCGGTGGGGAGCCGGATCGACAGCGTGCAGTACGTGCGGCTCACGGACACGTCGTTCAGTCTGCGCTACGAGTCGGAGCACCCGATCATCTACTACTCCACGGGGTCCGCGGACGAGTTCCTGCGGAACGCGCTGGACGTGGTGAAGGCCTCGAAGCCGCAATGAAGCGGGCGCGCGCGGGCTTCACGTTCGTCGAGGTGCTGACCTCGATGACGGTCATCGCGATCCTGGCCGGGATCGTGATTCCGAAGGTGGGGGACTTCGTCACGCGGGCCAAGGCGACGGCGGCGGTGGCGGACATCAACAACGTGGCGACGGCGGTGGGGCTGTACGCGAACGCGGCGGCGACCGACTCCACCGTGTTGCCGCCGACGGCGGCCATGGGGCAGGTGCCGGACTCGCTCAAACCCGACCTGGGAGAGAACTTCTCGTTCGTGAAGTCCGACTACTCGCTCCAGTACAACAACTGGACGATTCCTGGGGGCGTGGGCGGGTCGGCGAGCGCGCAGACGATCATCGGCATCACGCTGCAGACGAGCGACGCGCGGTTGGGCCAACTCGTGCTGGAACTGGCCCAGTGGCCCCACTTCCAATCGGGGCAGACCTACACGTTCATCGTGTTCGGCAGTTTCTGAAGCTCCCCAGGTAGGACTTGAACCTACGACCCTCCGATTAACAGTCGGATGCTCTGACCAACTGAGCTACTGGGGAATGGTCGTTGAAAGGTATCGGGCGCCGTGGTGATGTCAACGGAACGGCGGTTCAGCGCGGCCCCGCGTGGCGCGCCGCGTATTCCGGATAGCCGGGGAGCACGGTGCGCAGCCACCGCCCGGTGTGCGACGTGGGGTGCTTGGCCACGTCTTCGGGGCGCCCGGTCGCGACGATCTCGCCTCCGGCGTCGCCCGCTTCGGGCCCCAGGTCGATCACCCAGTCGGCCAGCTTGATCACGTCGAGGTTGTGCTCCACGACGACGAGCGTGTGGCCGGCGTCGACGAGCCGGTCGAATACCTGCGCCAGTCGGCGGATGTCTTCGAGGTGGAGCCCCGTGGTGGGCTCGTCCATGATGTACAACTTGCGGCCCGCGGTCTTGCCGGCGGTGGCGAGTTCGCGCGCCACCTTGAGCCGCTGCGCCTCGCCGCCCGACAGCGTGGTGGCCGGTTGCCCGAGCTGCAGGTAGCCGAGGCCCACCTGCTGCAGCTGCCAGAGCGCCTGCCCCAGCTTCTCCTCGTGGGGAAAGGCGCGGATGGCCTCGTCCACGGTGAGCTGCAGCGTCTCGTGCACGCTGCGGCCGTTCACGCGCACGTCGAGCACGTCGGCCCGGAACCGCTTGCCGCCGCACTCGTCGCACGGCACGAACACGTCGGCCATGAACACCATCTCGATTTCGATATAGCCGGCGCCCTCGCAGGCGGGGCAGCGGCCGCCCGCCACGTTGAAGCTGAACGTGCCGGCGGTGTAGCCGCGTTCGCGCGCCAGCGGCGCCGCCGCATACAGCCGCCGGATCTCGTCGAACGCCTTCACGTAGGTCACGGGATTGGACCGCGGCGACTTGCCGATCGGGCTCTGGTCGATGCTCACCACGTCGCCGATCGCCTCCACGCCGGTGAGCGCGTCGTAGCTGCCCACGCGCTCGCCCAGGTGCTGCTTGGCCGACGTCTCGCCGCGCAGCGCGGTCTCGAGGGCGCGCATGAACACGTCGTGCACGAGGGTGCTCTTGCCGGAGCCCGACACGCCGGTGACGGCGGTGACGACGCCCAGGGGAATCCGAACGTCGATGCCTTTGAGGTTGTGCTCGCGCGCGCCGGTGAGCGCGATCCACCGCGGGCCGGCCCGGCGGCGCCGGGCGGGAAGGGGCACCTCGCGTTCGCCGGTGAGATAGCTGCCCCGTGAGCGGACTCTCGGCGGCGCGGGCGAGCGGCGCGGCGAACACGAGCTCGCCACCCTTCGTCGCCGCTGCCCGGGCCCAGTTCCACCATGAAGTCGGCGGCGCGGATGGCCTCGAGGTCGTGCTCCACGACGAGCACGGTATTGCCGGTGTCGCGCAGGCGCTGGAGGAGCGCCAGCAGGCGGTCCAGATCGCGCGGGTGCAGCCCGATGGAGGGTTCGTCGAGCACGTAGAGCGTGTCGACGAGCTGCGAGCCGAGCGAATTGGCGAGCCCGATGCGTTGGGCCTCGCCGCCGGACAGGGTGCGCGTGGCGCGGTCGAGCGTGAGGTAGCCGAGCCCCACGTCGCAGAGAAACTGCACGCGGTTGCGCGCCTCGCGCAGCACGTGGCCGGCCACTTCGCGGTCGAAGGCGGAGAGCGTGAGCCCGTCGATCCAGGCGAGGAGGCGGTCCATGGGCAGGCCGCTCACCTGGGCGATGCTGCGGCCGTCGATCAGCACGTGGAGCGCTTCGGGCTGCAGCTTGGCGCCGCCGCAGGCGGCGCAGGTCTGCGCCGTCTGGTACTGCCGCAGGAAGACGCGGATGTACTGTTTGTAGCGCTTCTCCTCGAGGTCCTTGAGAAAGGGGAGCATGCCTTTGTAGCCCTTCACGCGGGCGGTGAGGAGGGCGTGGCGCGCCTGGGCGGAGAGGTCGCGCCACGGGGTGTCCATGGGGATCTTCTCGCGCTTGGCGAACTCGGCCAGGGCGCGGCGTTTGTTGTCGTAGCGCGGCTTGGTCCACGGGTCGAGCGCGCCCTCGCGGAGCGAGCGCTCGGGGCGGGGAACGATCAGTAATTCATCATATTCGAGCACGGCGCCGAACCCGTTGCACGTGGGGCAGGCGCCGCGCGGGCTGTTGAAGGAGAAGAGTTGGGGCGTGGGGGCCGGCGCGGGCGTGCCGTCGTCGGCGCAGGCGAAGCGTTCGGTGAACCGCAGGCGGCGGGGAGGCTCGCCGGCGGGCTCGGCGACGAGGATCAGGCAGTCGCCCTCGCCCTCGGCGAACGCCGTGCCCACCGCGTCGGCCAGCCGGCCGCGCACGTCGGGGCCGGCGGCGAGGCGATCGACGATCACCAGGGCGTCCGTGGCAACGGTGATGTCGATTGGCGCGGCGAGCAACTCGTCGAGGTGGATCACGGCGCCGTCGAGGCTCACGCGCACGAAGCCCCGCGCGCGGAGGTTCTCGACCACGACGTCGTGCGTCACCTCGTCGGACATGTGGAGCGGGAAGGCCACCGAGAACCGCGTGCCCTCGGGGAGCGCGGCCACCGCGTCGCCCACCGACTGCACCGTGTCGGGACGCATCTCGCGGCCGCACCGGGGGCACACTGTGTGGCCCACCCGGGCCCAGAGCAGGCGCAGATAGTCGTAGATCTCCGTGGCCGTGCCGACCGTGGAGCGCGACGTCTTGGTGGGGTTCTTCTGTTCGATGGCCACGGCCGGGGAGAGGCCGTCGATCGCGTCGACGTCGGGCTTCTCCATCCGCTCCAGGAACTGGCGCGCGTAGGCGGAGAGCGATTCGACGTAGCGGCGCTGTCCCTCGGCGTAGATCGTGTCGAAGGCGAGCGACGATTTGCCGGAGCCCGACGGGCCGGTGACCACGGTGATCGCCCGGCGCGGGATGCGGAGGTCGAAGCCCTTGAGATTGTGCTGGCGGGCGCCGCGGACCACGATCGCGTCTTTCATACCGAGGGGGAATCTACTCGGGGACGGGGCGGGGCCATGCCGCCGCGCCCCGTCCGTTGCCGTTCCCGCTGCGTCCCGGCTAGCATTCCCCCATGGCAGAAGCCGCCGCCTATCACGACGAGGACGCCCTCGGCAAGGTCTACGACGGCCGTCTGATGCGGCGGCTGCTCCGCTACGTCCGCCCCTACGGGTGGCTGGTGGTGGTGTCGCTGGCGCTGCTGATGCTCGACGGGCTGCTCCAGCTCGTGGGCCCGCTGCTCACCCAGCGGGTGATCGACGTGGCGCTGCCGCGGCACGACGTGGCGATGGCCACGCAGGCCGCGCTGCTGTTCGCGGCGTCGCTGGTGGGGTCGTTCGGGGCGCAGTTCGGGGAGACGATGCTCACCACGCTGCTCGGCCAGCGGGTGATGCGCGACCTGCGGAACGACGTCTTCGACCACCTGCAGCGGCTGCCCATCCGGTTCTTCGACCGCACGCCGGTGGGCCGGCTCGTCACGCGCGCCACGGCCGACGTGGAATCGCTGAACGAACTGTTCACGGCGGGCGTGGTCGCCGGGTTGGGGGACCTGTTCACGCTGGCCGCGATCGGCATCATGATGCTGGTCACCGACTGGCGGCTGGCGCTCGCCGCGTTCGCCGTGATCCCGTTCATCTATCTGAGTTCGCATCTGTTCCAGCGCGCCGTGCGCACGTCGTACCGCGACATCCGCACGCGGCTGGCCCGCATCAACGCGTTCCTGCAGGAACGCATCTCGGGCATGCGCATTCTGCAGCTGTTCGGCATGCAGCGGCGCGAGTCGGCAGCGTTCGAGCGGCTGAACGCGCGATACCTCGACGCGAACCTGAAGTCGATCGTCTACTACGCGGTGTACTTCCCGACCATCGAGGTGCTGACCACGGTGGCCCTGGCGAGCCTGCTCGTGGCCAGCGCCCACCGCGTGCAGGTCGGCGGGCTCCTCGTGGGCACGGTGGCGATGTTCCTGCAGCTCGTGCGGCGGTTCTTCCAGCCGCTGCAGGATCTGTCGGACAAGTTCAACACGCTGCAGCAGGCGATGGCGGCGTCGGAGCGCCTCTTCAACCTGCTCGACGAACCCGCGGCGACCGACGGCCCGGCGGCCGGGGGAGCCGGGGCGCCGCCGGACGGCGTGCCGCCGGTTGCGGCGGCGGAGGTGGAGGCGCTGGCGGCGTCGCGCGCGGTGACGATCGCGTTCGAGGACGTCTGGTTCTCGTACGACGCGCCGGGCACGCCGGACGCGGAGCTGCGCTGGGTGCTCAAGGGCGTGAGCTTCGCGGCCCGCCCCGGGCAGACGCTGGCGTTGGTGGGGCACACGGGCGCCGGCAAGACGACGATCGTCAACCTCCTGCTGCGATTCTACGATCCCCAGCGCGGGCGCATCACGGTCAACGGCGTCGACACCCGGCGCATTCCCGCGCGCGTGCTGCGCGGGCTGATCGGGTACGTGCAGCAGGACATCTTCCTGTTCGCCGGCGACGTGGCGGGAAACATCCGGCTGTCGTCGCCGCTGAGCGATGCGGACGTGGCGCGGGCGGCGGCGCGCGTGGGCGCCGACCGGATCATCCGGCGATTCCCCGACGGCTACGCGCACGCGCTGGGCGAGCGCGGGGGCTCGGTGAGCGTGGGCGAGCGGCAGCTGCTGTCGTTCGCGCGGGCCATCGCCGCCGATCCGGCGGTGCTCGTGCTCGACGAGGCGACGAGCGCCGTGGACAGCGAGATCGAGGCCGACATCCAGCGGGCGCTGGCGGCGCTGATGGCGGGGCGGACGACGATCGCGATCGCCCACCGGCTGAGCACGATCGTGCAGGCCGACGAGATCCTGGTGCTCCACCACGGGCAGGTGGTGGAACGGGGCACGCACCGCGAACTGCTGGCGCGTCGGAGCCTGTACGAGCGGCTGTATCGCCTGCAGGCCGGGGCCGGTGACGGGGCGCACCGCGCGGCCGAGCGCTTGCCAGCTTTGGGGGTCTTGGGGTAGGTTTTTCCGAACGTCGAATCCCGGACGGCGCGTCCGTGTCGGCGCGCCGCATTCCGCCTCCTTCCCGACCGCCGCGCCGAGCATTCATGCCGGTCATCCAGCTCCACGATCAACAGCATCCGCTGCAGCGCGGACAGACGCGATTGGGCTCGGGCCCGGACGCGGAGCTGCGGGTGGGCGACGATGCGGCGCTGGGGGTGCAGGCGGTGCTCGATCTGAGCGCCGACGACCAGGCGGTGATCCGCCGGGCCGGCCCTCAGAGCGCGGTGAAGGTGAACGGGGTGCCCCTGGGCGCCGAGCCCGTGCCGCTGATGCACGGCGACAAGATCGAGTTGGCGGGCGTGGAGCTGCTCTTCTCGGAAGACCGGAAGGCGGGGGCGACGCAGTACGTGGCGGCGTCCGAGATCGCCGCGCTGGCCGCCAAGCGCGGCGGACCGGCGCGGGCGACGGGGGCCACGGGCGGGCGCCTTGTCTCGCTGGTCGACGGCAAGGAGTACGCGATCCCGGACGGCGGCGTGGGCCTGGGGCGCGATGCGAGCAACGAGGTGGTGGTGGCGCAGAATGCGGTGTCGCGGCACCACGCGCGCCTCGCGCCGGGCGAAGGCGGCTACGTGATCGCCGACCAGAGCACGAACGGGGTGTGGGTGAACGGCGATCGCATCCAGGGCAGCAAGCTGCTGGCCCGGGCCGACGTGATCCGCATTGGCACCGAAGAGTTCCGGTTCTACGCCGACGTGGCGCCGCTGGGCGCCCATCCCGGGGCGCCGGCTCCGATGGCGCCCGCCGCGGCGGCGGCGCCCATTCCCGCGCCTCCCCCCGTTCGCTTTGCGCCGCCGCCGCTCTCGCAGGAGCCGACGACGCTGCCCCCACCGGAACTCCCGGCGCGGCCGGAGCCGGTTCGGGCCCCGCAGTTGGCGGTTCCGCTCGGCGCCCCGCCGGCCGCGGCGCCCGACGCCGATGCGCGTCCGGTGCTGGCCACGCTGGAGGTGCTCCAGGAGGGGCCGAACAAGGGGCGGCGGATCGACGTGCGCGACGCGCTGGTCCACGTGGGGCGCGGCGCGCACAACGAGGTGGCCCTGGGTGACGACAGCGTGAGCGATACGCACGCCAAGCTGCAGCGGCGCGACGACGGCTGGTACGTGGTCGACGCGGGCTCGACCAACGGCACGTTCGTGGGGGGCGTGCGCATCGCGGGCGAGCGGCGGCTGGAGGGCACGCCCGACATCCGATTCGGCGGCGTGCGGGTGCGATTCCATCCGGCGGCGCTGCCCTCGTCGGCGGCGGCCGCCGCGGGTACGCGCCGGGTGTCGGTGGGCGCGTTCGACGACGCCGCGGCGGCGCCGGCGCCGGCGCCGGGGGCCCGGCGCGCCGTCCCCGTGTGGGTCTGGATCGTCGTCGCGCTCGCCGTCGTGGCCGGCGCCGTCTTCTTTCTGCAGAAGGGATAATGGTGAGGTTGCTGCACGCCGCACGCACGGACGTCGGGATGATCCGATCGGGCAACGAAGACAGCTTCGCCGTCGATCTGAGCGACACGCGCGGCGTGTTCATGGTGGCCGACGGGATGGGAGGGCACGCCGCCGGCGAGGTGGCGAGCGAGATGGCGGTGCAGATCGTGCTCCGCGAATTGGGCGCCGTGCAGGATCTGCAGGCCCCTGAGGCAGCGCAGCGCATCGGCGCCGCGCTCCAGCACGCCAACCGCTCGATCCACGATCGCACGATCACCGAAATCGACAAGCAGGGCATGGGCACCACGGCCTCGGTGCTCCTCGTCTCGGGCGCCCGGTACCTCATCGGCCAGGTGGGCGATTCGCGCGTCTATCTGCTGCGCGACGGCGCGTTCGTGCAGATCACGAAGGACCACTCGTACGTGCAGGAGCAGGTGGACCTGGGCAACCTCACGCCGGAGCAGGCGCGGTACCATCCCTACAGCAACGTGATCACGCGCTGCGTGGGGGCGAGCCCGGACGTGGAGCCCGATCTGTACACGGGCGACGTGCGGCCGGGCGACGTGTTCCTGGTGGCGAGCGACGGGCTCACCGGCATGGTGGACGACCGGCGGTTGCAGCAACTGCTCATGGCGCGGACGGTGCCGGAGCGGAAGGTGCAAGCGCTGATCGCCGAGGCCAACGGGCGCGGCGGCCTCGACAACATCACGGCGATCGTCGTGCAGGTGGAGCCGGCGGACGGTCCGGGGCCCGGCGAGACGACGACGGCGGAAATGGCGGCCGCGGCGCGGCATGGCTGAGCAGGAGACGGTCGCCGGGTTGGCCGGGTTGTACCTGGGCAACCTGCTGTACGCGCTCGAGCTGGCGGCGATGTCGTTGGAACGCGACGGAAAGCTCGACGACGCCGCGTTCTATCGCGGGATCGCGCGGAAGCTCGCGGAGGCCCGGGGGCGGGGAGAGGGGGCGAGAGTCGGGTAGTTAGGCAGCCGGGCAGCCGGGCAGCAAACTGCGCAACGCCGTCACCCCACTCCTGTCCCACTGTCCACCTCTAGAGAAGCCGCACTCCACTCTGCGCCATCCGCTCCACCTCCGCCGCCGGCTTCTTGAGGAACGCCAACAGCGGCTCGGGCGGGATCTTGGTCCGACCCGCCGTGAACACGCGCAGCCAGCGGGCCGATCGGTAGAGTTCCTCCGACAGCTTGGGCAGGTCGATGGCGCCGCGCAGGCCCCCGGCGCGGAGGCGGACCACGCTCCCGTCGCGACGCCGCACGGGCATGTCGAGGCCCATCATCTGCGTCTTGGCGGGATAGTCGAGCAGCAGTTCGCCGGGGGCGAGGCCGAGGTCGCGCTCCAATCCCTGCTGGACCTTGGCGACGAGCGGGCGGTTGTCGGAAATCCATTCGCACTCGTCGCCCGACAGCTGGGCCGCGGGGCATTCGAACGATCGCTTGTGCAGGCGCCGGGCGCGGAGCCCGTCGAGCAGGGGCGACGGGTGGTCGCCCTCCAGGCACGCGAGCAGGGCCTCGTCGGTGAATCCGGCGAGCGAGCCGGCGTCGAGCGAGCCGGCGTCGAGCGCGTCGGAGACGAGGCGTTTGTACATGGCCGTGGCGCTTCGCGCCGCGTGATGCCAGTACACGTTGCGGTACATCTGGTACTTGGCGAACAGCAGGGACTCGAGTCCGGAGAGCCCCTTCTCCACGATGCCCACGCGGCGCCGGCCGGTCTCCGGATCGACGAGGACGGTGAGCGTGTTGAGCAGGCGTTCGGGGTCGATCTCGCCGTAGGCCACGCCGCACATGAACGCGTCGCGGCGCAGGTACTCGATCTTGTCGAGGTCGAGCGAGCCCGAGATCAGTCCTTGGAGGGGGCTCTCGCTCTCGCCGCGGATGAGGGCGATGATGCGCGCCGGGGCGCCGGGGCCATGGGCGTCGGTGAGCAACCGCGCGATCTCACCCGTGGTGACGAGCGGGCGGGCCACCTCTTCGTGGTGGAGCGCGCCGATCTCCTCGAGGGCGTGGGAGAACGGATAATGGCCGATGTCGTGAAGCAGGGCCGCCGCGCGCACGATGCCCGATTCGGCGCGCAGCGCGTCGTCCAGGGCGCCGCCCTCGTCGAGCAGGGCGAGGGCGCGGCGGGCCAGGTGGTAGGCGCCGAGGGCGTGCTCGAACCGCGTGTGGGTGGCGCCGGGATAGACGAGATAGGCGAGGCCGAGCTGGCGCACGTTCCGCAGCCGTTGGAAGGCCGGGGTATCGATCAACGACCGCGCGACGGGGTCGAGGGGGATGGTGTTCCAGAGGGGGTCGCGGAGATAGAACATTTCCAAAGATACAGCGGAACGGCGAAGGGGCGCCAGCAAGGACGGCGCCACGAAAAACGGCGCCAACCGCAACAACGGCGCCGGCAAGAATAGCGCGAACAAGAACGGCGCCAACAACAACGGCGCCAACAAGAACTGGGCCAACAACAACGGCGCCAACAACAGCAGCGCCGGCAAGAACGGCGCAGGACCGGTACGGCGGGCGA
The DNA here is from genome assembly GCA_963729495.1 of uncultured Gemmatimonadaceae bacterium. Taxonomy (GTDB): domain Bacteria; phylum Gemmatimonadota; class Gemmatimonadetes; order Gemmatimonadales; family Gemmatimonadaceae; genus JAGWRI01. The sequence goes on along the minus strand of CAVSOM010000006.1, from coordinate 51,895 downwards.
TCGGAAGGGGGCCGATGGCCCCCCTGAAACTACGACCGCCGGCCTCCCATCCGCAGTTTGCCGAGTTCCGATTTTCCCGCCGTTTCGTTCGTCCGCAGTTCTTGCCGGCGCTCTTCTTGCCTGCGCGGTTCTTGCCCGCGCCGTTCTTGCCGGCGCGGTGCTTGTCGGCGCCGTCCTGCTGTTGCGCCGGTTCCTCCCTCCGCTACCTCGGCCCTGCCCCCGCCACCTGATCGCCCACCGCCGCCGCGAACTGCGCGAAGTTCTCGCGGAACATCCTGGCCAGCTTCGCCGCCTGCGCGTCGTATGCCGTCTGGTCGGCCCACGTGTCGCGCGGCCGGAGTACGCCGGCCGGCACGCCGGGGATGGTCGTCGGCACATGGAGCCCGAACACGGGATCGGTCTCGGTGGGCGCGTGGGCCAACTCGCCGCGCAAGAGCGCCTGCACCATGGCGCGCGTGTGGCCCAGCTTCATGCGCGACCCCACGCCGGCCGGGCCGCCCGTCCAGCCGGTGTTGACCAGCCACACGGTGGCGTGGTGGCGATCGAGCAGCTGCCCGAGCATCTCGGCGTACTTGCGCCGGATGCCACACCAGGAACACGGCGCCGAAACAGGCCGAGAACGTGGCCTGCGGTTCGGTGACCCCGCGCTCCGTGCCGGCCACCTTGGCCGTGTAGCCCGAGAGGAAGTAGTACATCGCCTGCTCGCGGGTGAGCTTGGCGACCGGCGGCACCACGCCGAAGGCGTCGGCGCAGAGGAAGATCACGTTCTTCGGATGGCCGCCGCGTCCGGCCGGCACGTGGTTGCGGATGTACGACAGGGGGTACGAGGCGCGCGTGTTCTCGGTGAGCGACTGGTCCTCGAACCGCACGCGGGACGTCGCGGGATCGAGCACCACGTTCTCGAGAATGGTGCCGAACATCTGCGTGGTGGCGTAGATGTCGGGTTCGCCCTCGGCCGACAGGTTGATGACCTTGGCGTAGCAGCCGCCCTCGAAGTTGAACACGCCGTCGGCCGACCAGCCGTGCTCGTCGTCGCCGATCAGGTCGCGGTGGGGATCGGCCGAGAGGGTGGTCTTGCCGGTGCCCGAGAGGCCGAAGAAGAGCGCGGTGTCGCCGTCGTGCCCGATGTTGGCCGAGCAGTGCATGGAGAGCACGCCGTGCCGGGGCATGTAGTAGTTCATCACCGTGAACATCGCCTTCTTCAATTCGCCGGCGTAGCGCGTGCCGCCGATGAGGATCGTCCGCTCGGCGAGGTTGAGCACGATGAAGGTGGTCGTGCGGGTGCCGTGGCGGGCCGGATCGGCCTGGAACTCGGGCGCGTGGAGCACCGTGAAGTTGGGGGCGAAGTCGTCGAGTCGCGTCGAGCGCGGGGCGGATGAACATGTTGCGGACGAACGCCATGTGCCACGCGTTGGGCGACACGTAGCGCACCGAGAGGCGGAGCGCCGGGTCGGCGCCGCAGTAGAGATCCTGGACGAACAGCTCGTCGCGGCCGTCGAGGTAGGCGCGGACGTCGCCGAGCAGGGTGTCGAAGTGCTCGGGGGAGAGGGGCTGGTTGACCTTGCCCCAATCGACGTCCCGCTCGGTGGACGGCTCGCGGACGATGAACTTGTCCCTGGGCGAGCGGCCGGTGTGCGGGGTGGTGACGGCGACGAACGGGCCCATGTCGGCGAGCTGTCCTTCGCCGCGCTCGATGGCGCGCTGGATGAGCTGCGGCGGCACGAGGTTCCAGTGCACGGTGCCGCGCGGGGCCAGGCCCAGCGCCTCGAGCGTGGAGCCGGGGGCCGGCGTCGTGCGTGTGGCCATGCTAAGCCCTCGAAGGGACGGGTGGAATGGGGAGCGCCGCCGTGTGCCCGGGCGTGCCGGTGCGGGAGCGCTCCTGGGCGTCGACCACGGCCACGGCGGCCATGTTGACGATGTCCTGGACCTCGGCGCCGCGCTCGAGCACGTGCACCGGCCGCCGCATGCCGACGAGGATGGGCCCGATGGCCGTGGCGCCGCCGAGGTGGATGAGCAGCTTGTAGGCGATGTTGCCGGCGCTCAGGTTGGGGAAGATCAGGACGTTGGCCGATTCGGTGAGCGCGCTGAACGGGTAGTCCCGTTCCATGATCCGCGGATCGAGCGCCGTATCGGCCTGCATGTCGCCGTCCACCATCAGCGACGGGTCGCGTTCGCGGAGCAGCTGGGCGGCCCGCGCCATCTTCTCGGTGTCGGGGCTGCGCACCGAGCCGAAGTTGGAGTACGACAGCATGGCGATGCGCGGCACGATGCCCATGGTGCGGGTGATGCGGCCGGCCGCGTACCCGATCTGCGCCAGCTGTTCGGCGGTGGGGTCGAGCGTGACCGTGGTGTCGGCGCAGAAGATGACGTGCTTGGCGAACACGAGCATGTACATGCCGCTCACGATGCCGGCCCTGGGGTGGGCGCCGATCACCTGGAGGGCGGGGCGAATGGTCTCGGGGTAGTGCAGGTTGACGCCCGACACGAGCGCGTCGGCATCGCCGCGCGCCACCATACACGAACCGAAATAGTTGGAATTGAGCATGAGGCGGCCGGCCTCGTCCAGCGACAGCCCCTTGCGCTGGCGGCGCTGCCAGAGGAACCGCGTGTACTCCTCGAGGCGGCCCGACGTTCCGGGATCCTCGATCGCCACCTCGGCCAGCGACACGCCGATGCGGGCCGCCGTCTCCTCGATGGCCGTCCGGTTGCCGAGCAGCACGGGTTCGGCGATGCCGTCGTCCACGAGCTGCGCCGCGGCGCGGATGATCTTCGGTTCCTCGCCCTCGGGAAAGACCACGCGCTTCGGGTCCTGGATGGCGCGGTTGATCAGCCCCCGCATGATGCCCCGGGCGCGCCCCAGCCGCTCCTCCAGCTGCTCGCGGTACCGATCCAGGTCCACGAACTCCTTGGCCACGCCGCTCGCCACGGCGGCCCAGGCCACGGCCGGCGCCACCCAGAGCAGCACGCGGTGATCGAAGGGGAAGGGGATGAGGTATTCGGGGCCGAACTTCACGTCGCGCAGCCCGTACAGCGCCGAGACGTTGTCGGGCACGTCCTGCTTGGCCAGCGCCGCCAGGGCGCGGGTGGCCGCCATCTTCATCTCCTCGTTGATGCCGGTGGCCCGCACGTCCAGCGCGCCGCGGAAGATGAACGGGAATCCGAGGACGTTGTTCACCTGGTTGGGATAATCGCTGCGCCCGGTGGCGATGATCGCGTCGTCGCGCACCGAGCGGACCTCCTCGGGGAGGATCTCCGGCACGGGATTGGCCAGCGCGAAGACGATCGGGCGCGGCGCCATCTCGCGGATCATGTCCGGCGTGACCGCGCCGGCGATCGACAGTCCCACGAACACGTCCGCCCCGCGCAGGGCCTCGGCCAGCGTGCGCCGGTCGGTCTTGGCCGCGAACCGCGCCTTGTACGGGTCCATTCGCCGGCCGGGCGGCCGGCGTGGATCACGCCCTTGCGGTCGCACATCAGGATGTTCTCGCGCTTCACGCCCAGCCGCACGTAGTGCTCGGCCGTGCTGATCGCGGCCGCGCCGGCGCCGGAGAACACCACCGTGATGGCGCCGATGTCCTTGCTCGAGGATTTCCAGCGCGTTGACCAGCGCGGCGCCGGAGATGATCGCCGTGCCGTGCTGGTCGTCGTGGAACACCGGCACGGACATCGTCCGGCGCAGCGTCTCCTCGATGTAGAAGCAGTCCGGCGCCCGGATGTCCTCCAGGTTGATGCCGCCGACCGTGGGCTCGAGCAGCTGGCAGAACCGGATCACGTCGTCGGGGTGCTCCGATCCCACCTCGAGATCGAAGACGTCGATGTCGGCGAACGTCTTGAACAGGTTGCCCTTGCCCTCCATCACCGGCTTGCCGGCGAGGGCGCCGATGTTGCCGAGCCCGAGGACCGCCGTGCCGTTGGTGACGACGGCGACGAGGTTGCCCTTGGCCGTATACTCGTACGCCTTGTCGGGCGTGGCCTGGATATCGAGGCACGGCTCGGCCACGCCGGGCGAATAGGCCAGCGCCAGGTCGCGCTGGTTGGTGAGCGGCTTGGTGGGGACGACGGCGATCTTGCCGGGCCGTCCCTGGCGATGGTAGTCGAGAGCGTCGTCGCGTTTTGTCATGGGTAGACAAAAAAGGTAGCCGCCGGCGGCGTCTTCCGACACCGGCCCTCGGCCATGGCCCGCCCAGACGGCTTGGCCAGCAGGACCGGCGCGGCCGGCCCGCTGAAATCCGTGGCCCATGGCCGGTGGTCGTCTGTTCCCCGACGCGCACCGGGAGAACCGATGACCTGAGACCACAGACCACGGATCTCGGAGCGCAGACCTCGTGGGTTCCGCCCTCGTCCTCAGACCTTCAGTGCGTCTCCCGGCCGCGCGGCCATCTCATACAGCACCGGCATCAGGAACACGCTGATCAGGAGGCGCGAGAACAGGCCGCCCACGATGACGAGCGCGAACGGCTTCTGCGAATCGGTGCCGACCCCCGTGGCGATGGCCGCCGGCAACAGCCCGAGCGCCGCCACGAGCGCGGTCATCATGATCGGGCGCAATCGCAGCAGCGCCGCCTCGCGCGTGGCTTCGGCGATGCCGTGGCCCGCCAGGCGCAGTTCGTTCACGTACGAGATGTACACCACGGCCGTCTGCACCGAGACGCCGAACAGGGCCAGGAATCCGATTCCCGACGACACCGAGAAGTGTGTGCCGGTCACGATCAGCGCCAGCATGCCGCCGATCGGGTCGGACAGGATCACGCCGAGCACCGTGATCACCGGGAACTTGAAGTTGCCGTAGAGTGCGAACAGCACGAGGAAGATGAGGGCGATCGTGATCGGCAGCACGATCTGCGAGCTGCGTGCGCGACGCGGTGTATTCCTGGTACTCGCCGCCCCACACGGTGCGGTAGCCCGGCGGCAACTTCACCTGCTTCGCCACCTGGGCCCGGGCATCCTCCACCGCGCCCGCCAGGTCGCGGCCGTCCACCGAGTACTGCACGCCGATGTAGCGGGCGTTGTCCTGGCGGTAGATGAACGACGCCCCGTTGGAGATGCTGATCGTGGCCACTTCACGCAGCGGCACCTGGCTCCGGTCGGGCGTGGCGATCAGAATGTTGCCGATCTGCTTCCGGCGTGGACCGGAACTGCGGCTGCAAGCGCACGACGAGGTCGAACAGCTGCTCCCCCTGCACGACCTGCGTGGCGGCGGTGCCGCCCACGGCGGCCTCGATCAGGTCGTTCACGTCGCCGGCGCTCAGCCCGTAGCGCGCCAGTTTGGCGCGGTCGATCTGCACGGTGAGCGCCGGCTGGCCGAGCTCCTGCACGAGCGTCAGGTGCGTGATGCCCCGCACGCCCTCGCAGCACGTGCTTCACCTCCGTGCCCTTCTCCTGCAGAGCGTCGCCAGGTCGGGGCCGAACACCTTGACGTCGAGCGAGCTCTTGAGGCCCGTCTCGGCCTCGTCCACCGCGTCCTCGGCGGGCTGCGTGAAGTTGAACGTGATGCCGGGAAAGACCTGCAGCTTCGTCGTTGATGCTGGCGATCAGCTGCGGCTTCGTGCGATACGGTCCCGTCCACTCGTCGTACGGCTTGAGCCCCACGTAGAACTCGGCGTTGAAGAAGCCCGTGGGATCGGTGCCGTCGTCCGGCGCGGCCGTGCTCGTCGGCCACGTCGGTGACCTCCGGGAACGACTGCGAGGATCTTGCGAATCTGCGGCGCGAGCTTGGACGACTCCTCGAACGAGATCGTGTACGGCATGGTGGCCCGGACCCACAGCGCGCCCTCGTCGAGCTTGGGCATGAACTCGGCGCCGACGTTCAGCATGAGCGCGAGCGACACGCCGAGCAGCGCGACGCTCGATGCCGATTACCGCGAGCCCGGTGCGCCAGACTCCAGTCGAGCATGCGCCCGTAGCAGCGCCTTGATGCCCTCGAACGGCCGCGTTGCGCCGCTCGCGCACGCCGCGGCGCAGCACCCCCACGCACAACACGGGCAGCACGGTGAGCGTGAGGAGCAGCGATCCGATCAGCGCGAAGATCGTCGTGTCGGCCATCGGCTTGAACAGCCGGCCCGACGGCCCGCTCAGCACGTAGATCGGCAGGAAGCCGGCCACGATCACCGCGACCGCGTAGACGATCGGGCGGTCCACCTCCGCCGGCCGCCGCGGCCACCACCTCGCGAACGCTGAGTACGTGCGTGCCGTGCCGTTCCGCCAACTGCCGGTGGATGTTCTCCACCATCACCACCGCGCCGTCCACGAGGATGCCGAAGTCGATCGCGCCGATGGACAGCAGGTTGGCCGGGATGTGGCGCAGGTCGAGGCAGATGAACGCGAACAGCAGCGACAGCGGAATGGTCGTGGCCACGATGAGCCCCGACTGGAAGTCGTACAGGAAGAAGATCAGGACGACGACCACCAGCACGATGCCGCGCAGCAGATTGTCCTCCACGATGCGCGTGGTGAGCGTGATCAGGTCGCTGCGGTCGTAGAACGGGTGGACCTTGACGTCCTTGGGCAGCATGCGATCGTTGAGCTGGCGCGTCGTCGGCCTCCACCTTCTTCAGCACGGTCTGCGCCTGCTCGCCGGTGCGCATCAGGATCACGCCTTCCACGGCGTCGTCGCGGTCGTTGAAGCCGAACTGGCCGAGGCGCGGGGCGTGCCCGATCTCGACGCGTCGCGATGTCCTTGATCAGCACCGGGACGCCGTTCTGTCACCGTGACGACGATGTTGCCGATGTCCTCGGTGGTCTCCACGCGGCCGAGGCCGCGCACGTAGTAGAACTGCCCGCCCTCGCTATAGAAGCCGCCGCCGGCGTTGCCGTTGTTGTTGCCGAGCGCGTTCTCGACGTCGGACACCGCCAGGCCGGCGCCGGCCAGCTTGGTCGGGATCGAGTCAGACGTGGTACTCCATCGTCTCGCCGCCAAGCCCGGACTCGTCGGCCACGCCGGGCACGGCCTTGTACGCCTTTGCCAGCACCCAGTCGTTGATGATCTTGAGCTCCATCGCCGAGCGGTCGGGGCTGTCGATGACGTACCGGTATACGAGGCCCGAGGGCGACGACAGGCGGCGAGACGCTGGCGCTCACCCCGTCGGGGAGCGTGACGTCGGGCAGCCGCTCGAACACCTGCTGCCGCGCGAAGTAGTTGTCGGTGCGGTCGCGGAAGGTGAGGATGACGTCGGAGAGGCCGTAGAGCGAGATCGAGCGCATCGACCTCCAGGTTCTCGACGCCGTTCATCTCCGTTTCGATCGGCACCGTGACCAGGCGCTCCACCTCTTCCGAGGCGTGGCCCGGCCACTGGGTGATGACCTCGACCATCGGCGGCGACAGGTCGGGATAGGCGTCCACGGGCAGCCGGGAGAACGACCAGACGCCGATGCCGGAGCAGCGTGAGCACGAAGATGACGACCAGGAACGGCTGGCCCATCGCGGCGCGGACGAACCGATTGATGGCCGTCGGCGGCGCGGCGCCCGCCTCGGGGCCGTGAGGCATGGTCGGAGTGCTCACTGGTTCTCCGCGAATTGGATGAACAGCGCGCCGTCCGCCACCACCTGGTCGCCGGCCGCCAGCCCGTCCGTCACCTCGTAGCGATCGTCCACGCGGTAGCCGAGCGTGATCCGCCGGCGCTCGAACGACCCGTTGGCTACGGCGACGAACACGAACGGCAGGTTGTCGTCGTCGCGGAGCAGGGACGCCACGGGGATCAGGATCCCGGTGCGCTTGCGCGTGGAGTGGATGTCCACCCGCACGAACATGTCGCGCTTGAGCAGCCCGTCGCGATTGCCCGCCAGGATGCGCACGGCGGTGGCCTTGGTGCCCGGATCGACCACCGCGCCCACGTAGTCCACGCGGCCGTCGAGCGGCTTGGCCGAGGCGTCGGTGTAGATCAGCGCCGGCTGGCCCGCGCCCACGAGGTCGAGATCGGCCGGGTAGACGTTGGCCATCACCCACATGGTGGAGATGTCGGCCACCGTGAACGTGGGCGTCGTGCCGGCCTGCAGGAGCTGGCCGGGGTTGATCAGCTTCTCGACGACGATGCCCGGAATCGGCGACCGGATCACGCCCTCGACGGCGCCGGCCTGCTTGCCGTCGCGGATGAGGCCGATCGTGCTGTCCGACACGCCGAGCGACCGCAGCGCTTCATCCGCCGCGTCGAGATCGGCGGCGGCCGACGAGGCATCGCTCCGCGACTGATCCAGGTCGCTGCGGGCGAGCGCGTCGTTGGCATAGAGCTGCTCGTTGAGATCCAGAATGCGCTTCGTGTTGCGCGCCGCATCCTCGGCCTTGCGGTAGTCGGCCACCGCGGCGGCGAAATCCGGCGACGTCACGGTCGCCAGCGGCGACCCGTTCTCGACCGCGGTGCCGGTGTTGGCCAGCAGCCGCACCACCGGGCCCGAGATCGGCGCCAGCACCTGGGTGGACCGGTCGCCGTTGAACGCCACGGTGCCGGTCACCTCGAGCGTGGGCTGGAACGTCACGGGTGCGAGGGTGACGATCGTCAGGCGGGCGCGCTGCGCCGGGGTGACGCTGAACGCCCCGGGCTTCACAATCGCCGTGGTGTCTTCGGTGGCCGAGGCGCCGGCCGTGCAGCCGGCCACGACGCCGGCCAAGAGCATGGCCGCGGCGGCGCGGACCGCCGCGGGCACCCAGATGCGCTTACTCATGAGATTCTCCAGAGGCCAGCGTGGTGAGCGGCACGCCGGCGGCGCGCTCGAGATCGGCGCGGGCCGAGTTGGCGGCCGCGAGGGCATCGGCGTATTGGCTTTCGGCATCGAGCAGCGAACGGCGCGCGTCGAGCACGTCGAGCGCGGACAACCCGCCCAGCGCGTAGCTGCTCGTGGCCACGCGATAGGCCTCGCGCGCCGACGGCAGCAGCTGGTCGCGGATGAACACGGCCTGGCGCTCGGCCGCGTCGGCGGTGGCGAACGCGTTCTGCACGTCCTGGCCCACCGCCGCCCGCGTGTCGCGCATGGTGGCCGCGAGTTCGAGTTGCCGGTGGTGCGTTTCGGCGAAGTCGCCGCTGGCGTGCTGCCAGAACAGAATGGGAATGGGCATCGAGATGCCCACCGAATACCACGTCGGCACGGCCACCGACGCGTCGCGGTTGGCCGAGGCGAACAGGTCGGGCAGGAAGGCCTGCTCCCGGATGAGCGACGCGTTGGCCGCCGCCGAGCGCTGCTGCGCTTCGATCGCCCGGATCTCCGGCCGCGACCGGAGCGCCGCCTGCTGCAGGGCGTCGAGGTCGGGCAGGGGGGGCGGCACCTGGAGCGAGTCGGCCAGGGCCAGCGGAGCGCCCAGCGGCCGGCCGATGACGCGGTTCAACCCCGCCTCGGCGTTCGCCACCTCGCGCGAATTGGCGATCAGGTCGTTCCCGGCCGAAGCCAGATCGACTTGGGCCTTGATCACGTCCAGCTTGGCCACCGTGCCGGCGTTGAATCGCGCCTGCGTCTTCTTGAGGAAGTCGGCGGCCAGCGAATCGGCTTCCCGGAAGTCGCGGCGATGCAGATAGGCCACCAGCACGGCGTCGTACGCCTCGCTCGCCGAGGCGGCCACGCCCTGCGCCACCAGCCGGGTATTCTCCCGGGCGGCGTCGACGTTGGCCGTGCCCATCCGGCTCTGGAGCCGGATCTTGTCGGGGAACGGCACGACCACGCTCAGGCTCAACGGCTTGGAGACGGTGGGGCTGAACCCCGTGAGCCGCGGCATGGAGTCGTAGGCCGCCGAGAACGACGGATCCGGAATCGCCATGCCCTCGACGCGCTGGGCCTGGACCTGCGCCGTCTGCTCCCGCGCCACGTCGATCGTGGGGTTGGAGCCCAGCGCCATGGCGATGGCCTGGCGTCGAGTGAGGCGGAGCGTATCGGCGGCGGATTCGCCGGCGCCCGCGCGTTGTTGGGCGGATGCGACGCTGGCGACACACACCAGCGCGCACATCCAGATGGACGTTCGCATGCGGGCCCTCGATGATGGTCGAATGGGATGCTGGGGGAGTCCCCGGCGCGCAGCCGCGCGCCGTGCATCCTGAGGCCGCCGCGAACTCAGCCGGCGATCGGCGGAGCTCGGGACGGATTGGCCGCGGCGCGTACCCGGGTCACGATGGCCGGGGTCCGGGCGACGGCGGCAAACTGCGGGTGCGTGATCGGGTGAATCGCGGCGCGGCCCCTGGGCAGCGCGGCGATGGACCGGAGCGTGCAGACGGCGCAGTTCGCGTCGTCGTGCACGAGAAAGTGGTGGCGCGTGCCCGTCCGCTCGACGTGCGACGGCGTGGCTTCGTGCGTCGGCTCCATCAACGGCGCCACGGCCACCACCAGCTCCAGCGCGAGGAGCGCGAGGAGCGCGATCCGGCGCGGGAGCCGGATCGCGCGATCGCGTGGGCGGAGGCGGAGGCGGAGGCGGAACCGCGAGTGTGGGGCTGGCATGATCCATCTCACCATACGGGGGGTACCACGTTTTCGTTAGATCGGGCCGGGCAGGGGGGCGCGGTCAGCGTCCCGCGGCGTAGCGGCGCAGGCGCGCGAGCATCGTCCGGTCGGTCTTCGTGGCGTCGTCGCCCTTGGGGGTCTCGAGCACCTTGTCCACCGTTCGGAAGCGGCGGTCGGTCATGATCCGCCGGAAGGGGCCCGGGCCCAGGGTGCCCTCGCCGATCAGCTCGTGCCGGTCGCGCCGCGAGCCGAAGGGCATCTTGGAATCGTTGAGATGCAGCACGTGCAGCCGGTCCGGTCCGAGCACGTCGTCGAATCGGGCCCACACCCCGTCGAAGTCGCCCACCAGGTCGTAGCCCGCCGAGTAGACGTGGCAGGTATCCACGCACACCCCCATCCGCCGCCGCTGCGCCGGCGGCACCAGGGCGAGCAGGCGCGCCAGTTCCTCGAACGTGCTGCCGATGACCGTGCCCGCGCCGGCGGTGGTCTCCATGCAGAGCACCGTCCGGCCCGGCACCCGCTCCAGCGCCTCGGTGATCGCGTCGGCATTGCGGGCGACGCCGCTCGTCCGCTCGTCCATGTAGTTGCCGGGGTGCGATACGAGATACGTAATGCCCAGTTCGGCGCAGCGCTCGAGCTCGGCCACGAACGACTCGATCGACCGGCGCCTTAGGGCGGGGTCGGGGCTCGCCAGGTTGATCAGGTACGAGTCGTGGACGACGGTCGCCCGCACCCCGGTGGCGGCCAGCGCGCCACGGAACGCCGTGGCCTCGGCGGCGTCCACGGCGCGCTCGGCCCACCGGTTGGCCATCTTCGTGAACATTTGCAGGGCCGTGGCGCCGATCGCGCCGGCCCGCGGCGGGGCCTCGGGCGTGCCGCCGGCAATCGAGACGTGGGCGCCGAGGAGTTCAGCCGGGCCGCCGGCCTCGTGGGCCCCGCCGGCCCGCCGCCCCTTCGTGCTCTTCCGCGCCGTGCGCGGTTTCTGCGTTCGCCGCTTGCGCGTCGTCACACGAACTCGGACGACCGGCCGCGCAGCGACTGCCCGCAGCGCGGACAGAACAGGTCGCCCTCTGCTTCGTGCAGCGCGTATTCGAAGGTGCGTCCGCAGGTGCAGGCGGCGTCCAGCCCTTCGTGCCCGCAGGCCAGGCAGAACCGGTCGCCCTCCTCGTACGCGCGGAAGCGCGAGCACACGTTGCAGCGTTTGACGGTGGTCATTTGTGGCGGAGCCAGGTGGTGGGATCCACGGCGGGGCCGCCGTGCTGGCGCACCTCGAAGTGGAGGTGGGCGGGGAAGTCCGGATCGGACACGCCCACGGTGCCGATCACTTGATCCTTGGTCACGTGATCGCCGCGCTTCACGCGCGCCTCGCGCAGCGATCCGTAGATGGAATAGTCGCCGCCGCCGTGGTCGACGATCACGGTCAGCCCGTAGAGGCCCAGCTGCGATACGCTGACCACGTCGCCGGCCGCCACCACGTGCACCGGCGTGCCGATCGCGGCCGCGATGCCGATGCCGTTCCAGCGGATCGTGGTGTTGTTGGACTGCACCTGCCGGCCGAACGGATACAGGATCGTGCCGTCCACGGGCCAGTCGAGGGTGCCGTAGTCGCTGGTGCTGATCGTGCTCCGGCTGGCCGCGCCGGCGGGGCCGGCCGCCACGGCCCGCCGCCGCGCCGCCTCGAGCGCCGTGATGGCGCTGGTGAGTTGCGATTCCGTGCGGCGCACCGCGGCCAGCCGCTCGCTGGTCTGCTGCACCTGGCGGTTCACGGTCAGCAGGCTGCGCTGCCGCTGGCGTTCGAGCGACCGCAGTTCGTCCTCCTCGCGCGCCTTGTCGCTGCGGTTCTGGGCCACCGCGAGCTGCAGGGTGACCAGCCGGTCGCGTTCCAGCTGCACCTGGTTGCGCAGCTCCTCGACGTGCTTGACCAGCGCGCGGTCGCGCAGCGTGAGCAGGTGCAGGTACTTGTACCGCGCCACGAGGTCGCCGAACGACTGCGCCGAGAGCAGCACCTGGAAGGTGAACAGCGGCCCGCGCTTGTAGATCTCCACCAGGCGGTGCTGCAGCACGGCGCGCTGCGCCGTGAGGTCGTCCTCGGCGCGCACCATGCCGCCGGTGGCGTCGGCCACGTCGCCGTCGATCGCCACCAGTTGGCGGTCGAGCGCATCCACCAGCCGCGACGTGGCGGCGGCCCGCTCGTCGAGGTTGGCGACCTCGTCGCTCAAGTCGTGGGCCGAACTCTGCAGGGTGCGCATGCGCGCCTCCAACTGGGCGCGCTCCTGGCGAATCTGATCGAGCGTGTCGCGCTGGGCGCGGAGTTTGGCCTCGGTCTGCGTCTGCTGGGCGCGGGCGGCGCGCGGCGCGGCCAGGGCCAGCGACCCGGCGAGGGCGAGCGCGGCGGCGAAGCCCGGACGCCGCGTCACAGCGCGCGGAGGTGCCTGCCCACGGCCACCGCGCTGCCGAGCACGCCGATGAGCGCGCCGGCGGCCACGCCCAACGCGGCCATCGATGGGCTGAAGAACACCGTGTGGAAGTGCAGGTAGCGGTCGATGAGCTGCATGCCGGCCCAGGTGAGCAACAGGGCGAGCAGGCCGCCGGCGACGCCCTTGGCGAACCCCTCGAGCAGGAAGGGCCGGCGAATGAAGCCGTCGGTGGCCCCCACCAGGCGCATGATCGCGATCTCGTCGGCGCGGGCCAGCACCGCCATGCGGATCGTGGCGCCGATGATGATCACCGCCACGGACGCGAAGGCGAGGCCGAGCGCCAGCCCGGCCACGCCGGCGATGTTGCGCAGGCGGTAAAGCTGCACCAGCCAATCCTCGCCGTAGCGCACGTCGTCCACGAACGGATAGCTCTTGAGCCGCTCGGCCACGCGCTCCACCGTGTCGGGGTCGCGGAATCCCGGTCTTGAGTTTGACGTCGATGGACGCCGGCAGCACGCCGGCCTCGAAGACGTCGGAGAACTCGGTGAGTTCGCGGCGGGCCCGGGCCAGCGCCTGGTCCTGGGAGACGATGTCCACGCTCTGCACTTCGGGGAACGACTGGATGTCGCCGGCGGCGGCGGCGATCGCCTGGGCGTCGGTGCCGTCGGCCACGAAGGCGCGGATCTCCACTCGCTCCTCCACCTGCTGCAGCGCGGCGCGGATGTTGAGCGCCACGAGGCCGAACAGCCCGAACGCGAACAGCGAGAACGCGATCGTCGTGATGCTGAGCGCGCTGAGCAGCGGCGCGCGGCCGAACGCCGCCGAGGCGTCGCGCACGGTGCGCCTCACGCGGCGGGCTCCGGCGAGTCGGCCGAGTCGAAGACGATCCGGCCGCGGTTGAGTTCGATCGTGCGGTAGTCGGCGTGGCGCACGAGGTCCAGGTCGTGCGTGGCCATGACGATCGCCGTGCCGGCGGCGTTGATCTCGCGCAGCAGCTGGAACACGCCGCGCGTGGCCCGCTCGTCGAGGTTGCCGGTGGGTTCGTCGGCGATCAGCACGAACGGGTCGTTGACCAGCGCCCGGGCGATGGCCACGCGCTGCTGTTCGCCGCCCGACAGTTCCTTGGGGAAGGCGGTGGTCTTGGCGGCCAGCCCCACCTGGGTGAGCACGCGGCTCACCTTGGGTCCGATCTGGGCGCGCGGGGTGCCCGTGACCTCGAGGGCGAACGCCACGTTCGCTTCGGCCGTGCGGTCCTCGAGCAGCCGGAAGTCCTGGAACACGATGCCGAGCCGGCGGCGCAGCCTGGAGATCTCGCGGCGCGAGGCGCGTTCGGAGTTCACGCCGCTCACGCGCACCGTGCCGGCGGTGGGCCGCTCGTCGAAGTAGCACAGGCGCAGGATCGTGCTCTTGCCGGCGCCGCTGGGCCCGGTGAGGAATACGAATTCCCCCCTGGCCACGCGGAGCGAGACCTCCTGCAGCGCCAGCCCCGACCGCGGGTACTCCTTCGACACCTGGTCCAGCCGGATGACGCCCGGGGCATCGGTGGCGCTCAACGCAGCGCCTGCTCGAGATCGGCGATGAGGTCGTCGGCGCTCTCGATGCCGATGCTCACCCGCACGAACCCGTCGGGGATGCCCGCCTCGGCGCGCTCTTCGGGCGACACGTCGGCGTGCGAGCTGTGGCGCGGCTCCGAGACCAGCGAATCGACGCCGCCGAGGCTGGGGGCGTGTTGGAACAACCGCAGGCGGCGGAGCATGCGATCCACGGCCCGCGCGCCGCCCGTGAGTTCCAGCGCCATCATGCCGCCGAACCCGTCGAGCGTGCGCTTGGCCACGGCGTGGTCGGGGTGCGACGCCAGCCCGGGGTAATGCACCTTCCGGATTTCCCGGCAGCTCTCGGCCCACTCGGCCACCGCCATGGCGTTCTCGTTCTGCCGTTGGACGCGCACGTCGAGCGTCTTGAGCCCGCGCTCGAGCATCCAGGCGGCGAACGGGTCGGGGGCCTGCCCCCACACCATCATCTTCCGCCGCACCTCCTCCACGTAGGGCGCCGTGCCCGACACGACGCCGCCCAGCACGTCGTGGTGGCCGTTCAGGTACTTGGTGGCGGAATGGATGGATACGTCCGCGCCCTGCTCGAGCGGCCGGAAGTTGACCGGGCTGGCGAAGGTCGCGTCCACGACGAGGGCGATCCCCGACTGCTTGCAGATGTAGCTCACCGCCTTGAGGTCGAGCACGCGGCAGGTGGGGTTGACCGGCGTTTCCATGAACACGACGCGCGTGTTCTTGCGCACCGCCTTGCGCCAGACGCGCACTTCGAGCGGGTCGACGAGCGACACCTCGATGCCGAGCGAGGTGAATTCGTGGGCGAGCAGCGTGCGCGTGCCGCCGTAGATCCACCGCGCTGGCCACGATGTGGTCGCCGGGGCGGAGCAGGGCGGTGAGGGCGCAGGCCGTGGCGCCCATGCCGCTGGCCAGGCAGCACCGACGCCTCGGCGCCCTCGAGCGCCGCCATGCGGCGCTGCACCGCGTCGGCGTTGGGCGTGTTGCCGTAGCGGGGGTAGCGCATGCCCTCGCCGGTGCCGATCTCCTGGATGTAGTTCACCGACTGGTACAGGGCGCGCACCACCGGCGTGTCGACTTCGCGGTCGCCCGGCTCCAGGCCGCCGTGCAGCGGCAGCGTGGCGCGATCGAGGGGGCGTGGTTGCTTCCTGGCCATCAGTCGGTTCTCACGCGTAGGCGGGCGGGCGCCCGCGCGAATCCAGGTCGGGTTTGATCACCCGCACGACTTCCGACGCCGAGGCGCCGGCGACGTCGCGCAGGACGACATCCCCGCGGGGCATCCCGTCGTCGAGGTGCACCGTGGCGAGTTCGTGGCGCCGCGGACCGTACACCCAGGCCAACTCGCCGTCGGTGAGCAGTCGTTGGCGGGCGTCCTCGGGGTGCATGAATACCGCCGAGCCGCGGGCCGGGTCGCCCGTCCTCGTGGCGATGAACTGCGCCACGCGCAACGGGCGATGCACCCGGTCAGCCACGCTCGCCTCCGAGCACCACGTACTCTTCATCCAGACGCATGACCAGCCGGCGGCGCCACAACGCGTCGAGCGTGCGGCGCACCGCCGGCTCGTCCTCGTCCATCTCGCCGGCCAGATCGGCGGCCGCGGCCCGCCCGCGGCGCTTGACCGCTTCCCAGGCCCGGCGTTCGCGCTCGCTGAGCACCCCGACCACGTGCACGCCGTCCTCCTGCTCGATCGCCAGCGCCAGCCCGTGGCGCTCGAGCACCGTCTCGATCGCCTCCCAGTGGTCGTCGGTCATGCCGCGGAACAGGAAGTACGCCTCGTGCGGCGGATTCTCCGCGCAGTAGCGCAGCAGCAGCTTGGCGATCACCTCGTCGGCGCAGGAGAAGTCCATCATGGACACGTGCGAGAAGTCGAGCACGGTGAGCGTTCGCTCGTGCGCCTCGCGCATCAGCAGTTCGATCTGATTGCGGACGGCGGCGCCGGTGGGCCGCGTCACCAGGTTGGAATAGAGGTTGGCCGACACCGTCTGCCGGAGAACGGTGCCCAGATCGATGTGGTTCATGAAGGGCCCGCCGCGCGCTCCGGGATCGTGACCTGCACCTGGGCGCCGGGAAAAGGGGTGAGATGCTCTTCCAGCGGGACGTCCTCGTCCCACTTGGGCACGAGCGCGATGCGCGCCGTGCCGCTGCGAATGGAAAGTTTGCCTTCCCAGCGGCCGCAGTACCGGCGGACGCCGGACAGCCCCTGGCCGCGTCCGGGATCGCGGAACCGGCTCACGCCGCGGATCACCGCCGCCTCGAGCGCGGCGCCGTCGTCCCACCGGTCGTCGCGCACGCGCCCGGGCGCTCCCTCGAGCGAGGTGCGGAACCCCATGCCGGCGTCGCACACCGCGATCTGCACCACGCGCCGCCCCAGGCGCTTCTTCCAGGTGTACGCCTGCACGGCCACCCAACCGCCGCGGCCGGCGTGCTCCACGATGTTCTGGCAGATCTCGGACAGGGTCATCGCGAAGCCCACGGTGGCCTTGGCGTCGAGATTGAGTTCGGTGCTGATGATCTGCTGCGCCTTCTGCTGGATGCGCTCCACCACCTCGTGCACGTCCTCGCTCTTCGAGACCGGCGTCACTTCGAGCAGCACGCGCGAATCGCCGCCCGTGCGCTTGGGCACGCTGCCGTGCACCTCGTACAGATCGTCGGCGTACTTGAAGAAGTCGGCGCGCACCCAGTAGCCCACCGTGTCCTCGCCCTCGGGGGCGGCGAACGCCGGCCGCTCGGCGCGCGTCTGGGCGAGCGCGAGGAGCGCCGTGAGCCCGTACGGCGACGCCCACCGGCAGTGGCGCGCGTCCAGCAGGACCTTCTCGTCCAGGGGCACGGGCGCCAACTGCTCCAGTACCTGCTCGAAGCTCTGGTCGTCGAGCGACGGCGGGATGTTGATGACGGTGGTCACGTGGCGCTGAGTTCCCCTCGAAGGTGGCGCGCGAGCCCGGTGGCCCCGCGGTGCTCCAGGTTCCGGCCGGCGGCGCGGTGGGCGGTAACGATCGCGTCACGCAACATATCACCGGCAAGCAGCCGAGAGAAATAGGTCGCGCCCCAGACGTCCCCACAACCCGTGGGGTCGCCGCCGGCGGGGCTCGACACCGGCGTCGGCACGAGCGCCGAACGCAGCGGGCCCGCCGCGGCGCCCAGCGGGCGCGGCCGCTTGAGGTCGCTCAACCGGTCGAAGTCCGGGGCCGCGAAGTACACCGCGCCCCGCGCGCCGAGCGTAACCACCAAACACCGCGCGCCGGCGTCGAGCGCCGTGGCCGCCAGGGCCAGCGGGTCGGGCGCCAGCAGCGCCATCTCGTCCTCATTCACCTGGATGAGGTCGAAGCAGGCGCACCACTCGCGCACGTTGGCCAGCGGCCGCGGCGTGCGGAGCCCGTCGGGCTGGACGGCCAAGACCAGGGAATGCAGATCGCAATAGATGGGCCCCGGGAAATGCTGCCGGATGAGCTGCGCGGTCTCGAGGTCCACCTCCCACCCGGCCAGCAGATTGATGTACAGCGCGTCGAGCCCGCGCAGGAGCGGCTGCAGCCCGGCCCACGTCCAGGGCGGCACGCCGCCGGTGAGCCGCTCCGTGCGCCGCGAGGCGCTCACATATCTGATCTCCACCCGGTTGTTGGGATACGGCACCTCGATCAGGGGGGCGGAGGGGCTCATGCGGCTGAGCGCGGCGCAATACTCGCGAGCGCGCGGCGCGAGGTCGGCGCCCACCTTGATCAGCGGGACGATCTCCCATTCGGGAGGCAGCGCGGCGTCGAGGCCGGCGAGGGTATACGTGACGCCGCCCCACTCCTCGATCGGGGATTGGCGCACGTCGCGACCGTAGATGAGGTCCCAGACGAAGGTGCCGAGCAACCCGATCTTCATGACCACCAAACGGCGCAGGGCAAGAACAGCGCCAAGCAAACCGGCGCCGGCAACAACCGCGCCGGCAACAACCGCGCCGGCAAACACGGCGCCGGCAAACACGGCGCCGGCAACAACCGCGCCGGCAAACACGGCGCCGGCAACAACCGCGCCGGCAAACACGGCGCCGGCCAATACCGCGTACCTACGAAACGGCGAGGAATCAGAATCATCCAGGAAGCGGGTTGGGCACTACAAGATACGCCGTTTCAAGGGCCGAAGGCCCCTTCCGAATCCCCCGCCGTATTGGCCGGCGCAGTGCTTGTCCGCGCTGTTCTTGTTGGCGCTGTTCTTGCCTGCGCCGTTCTTGCCCGCGCCCGTTTTCGGTTTCGCCGTTCTTGCTTGCGCCGTTCTTGCCGGCGCCGCCTAGCTGTCCAGAAATGTCCGCACCGCCCCCACTACCCCCGCCGTCCCCGGCAGCTCCCCCGCCACGATCCGCACCGCCTCCACCGCGGGCGCGAATGCGCGCCGGCGCACCTCCGCGCCCAGCGGCGTGAACAGCCGATCCCCCGCCATGCGTCACGCCGCCGGCCACCACCACGACCTCGGGATTGAAGATGTTGAGCAGGTTGGCCACGCCCGCGCCCAGGTACCGCGCCGTGTCGCGCACGATCTCGTCGGCCACCGGGTCGCCCCGGTTGGCCGCGTCGTACACCGTCTGCGCGGTGAGCCGGTCGAGGTCGCCGTTCACCATCCCCGGCATCAGCGAGCTCCGCGCCCTCGCGCATCAGCACCTCGCGCGCCCGCGTGGCGATGGCCGGCCCCGACGCGTATGCCTCGAGGCATCCGTAGTTGCCGCACTTGCAGTGCCGGCCGTTCACGTCGATCGTCGTGTGCCCGATCTCGCCGGCCACATCCGACGCGCCATGGAACAGCCGGCCGTCGATGATCAGGCCGCCGCCGATCCCGGTGCCGATCGTGAGCCCCACCACGTGGCGGGCCCCGCGGGCCGCGCCCAGCCACCATTCGCCCACGGTGGCGCAGTTGGCGTCGTTGTCCAGCGACGCCGGCAGCCCCACGCGGTCCGAGATCCGGTCGCGCAACGGGAAGTCGCGCCACCCCAGGTTCGGAGCCACGATCACCAGCCCCCGCTCGCGGTCGAGGGGGCCGGGGGCGCCGATGCCCACGCCGCGGAACGCATCGCGCGTCACGCCCGCCTCGGCCATCGCGTCGGCCATCGTGGCCTCGATCTGCGCCACGATCCGGTCCACCACGCCCTCGGCGCCGGCCTCGACGGCCGTGGGCGCGGACCGCACGCCGTAGGTGCGCGCCCCGTCCGCGCGGAGCGCCCCGGTCACCACGTTGGTGCCGCCGAGGTCCACGCCGATCACGTATTCCTGCGTCGTTGCGGCGGTCATAGTTGTTTGGTGATTGTCGTGAGCAGGTGGCGCACGCGCGCCGCGACGTCCCGGGCCGCCAGGTCGCGCATGCACTTCCAGTGGCCGAGTGGGCACTCCGGGGGGCCGTGCCGGTCGCACGGCCGGCAGTCGAGCCCGGGGCGCTCCATAATTATTGATTGGGGTGCCAAGGGGCCAAACCCGAACGCGGGCACGGTCGGCCCGAACACGGTCACGGTCGGCGTGCCCATCGCCGAGCCCAGGTGCTGCGGCGCCGAGTCGTTGGTCACCAGCACCGCGCACCGACCGATCAGTTCCGCCGAGGCGAGCAGCGACAGCGCGCCCGTGCCGTCCACCGCCGGCGCGTGCGCGGCGGTGAGCGCGTCCTCATTCGGGCCGGCGCCGTCCCCGCCTGCGGCGTTCCGGCCGGCGGCGGCGAGGATTTCGGCGGCCAGCGGCCGGTCGTCGGCACTGCCCAGCACCACCAGGCGGGCCGCGCCGGCCAGCGCGTCGGCCAACTCCGCGTAGTACGGCCAGCGTTTGGTGCCCCACACGCTGCCCGGGGCGAGGGCCAGCAGGGGGCGGGCGTCGCCGCGCGGGCCGAGCAACGCGTCCACGGCCGCGCGCTCGGCGGCGCCGGGGTACAGGCGCGGGCGCATCTCGTCGGCGGTGGGCTCGCGCTCGGGGGCGGCCAGCTGCCAGAGGCGCGCGGCGTGGTGCAGGTCGCGGCGGTAGGGGACGGTGCGCGAATAGAGGGCGCGTCCGGCCGAGGTGGCGAACCCCACGCGCACGGCGGCGCCGGCGGCCACGGCCAGGGCGGCGCTGCGCATCGAGCCCTGGGCGAGGTAAACGGCGTCGGCGCGGCTGGCCCGCATGTCGCGAGCCATGCGGTGGAAGCCGCGGATGCCGCGGGCGGATCGGCGCTTGTCGTACACGATCAGGCGCCGGACGTGGGGGTTGTTGGCGAGCAGCCCGGCCGACGCCGGCGTGGCCACCACGTCCACCGGTCCGCGCCCGGCCAGCTCCGCGATGAGCGGAGTGGTGAGCACCATGTCGCCGAGAAAGCTGGTTTGGACGACGAGCGACGTCATGCGGGCGGGGCCGGGGTTCCGGGCAATCTACCGTTTGCGCCGGGCGCTGGCACCGCGACCAGGGGCCGGCATGAACAACGCCCTGGAACGGGATGATCCGGGCCGTCCGGATCAGCTCTTATCGCCGTCGATGCCGGCCGGCCGCGGCGTCAATCGACCTGCAGCACCGCCAGGAACGCCTCCTGCGGGATCTCCACGGCGCCCACCTGCTTCATGCGCTTCTTGCCCTCCTTCTGCTTCTCGAGGAGCTTGCGCTTGCGGGTGATGTCGCCGCCGTAGCACTTGGCGAGGACGTCCTTGCGGAGCGGCTTGACCGTGGTGCGGGCGATGACCTTGGTGCCGATCGCCGCCTGGATGGCCACCTCGAACAGCTGGCGCGGGATCAGCTCCTTGAGCTTGTCGGCGATCTTGCGGCCCCACTCGTACGCCTTGTCCCGGTGGATGATCACCGAGAACGCGTCCACCGCGTCGCCGTTGATCAGCATGTCCAGCTTCACCAGGTCGCTCGCCCGGTAGTCCAGCATCTCGTAGTCCAGCGACGCGTAGCCGCGGCTGATCGTCTTCAGCCGGTCGAAGAAGTCCAGGATGACCTCGGCCAGCGGGAACTCCCAGTCGAACTCCACCCGCGACTGGTCGAGATAGCGTCATGTTCTTGTAGACGCCGCGGCGCTCGTTGCCCAGCGTCATGATCGGGCCGATGTAGTCGGCCGGCGCCATGATGCGCGCCTTCACGTACGGCTCCTCGATCCGCTGCACCTCGGCCGGCGCCGGCATCTTGGACGGATTCTCGATCAGCTCCATCCGTGCCGTCGGTGTGGTACACGTGGTACTCCACGTTGGGCACGGTGGTGATCAGGTCCAGATCGAACTCGCGCTCCAGCCGCTCCTGCACGATGTCCATGTGCAGCAGCCCCAGGAACCCGCAGCGGAAGCCGAACCCGAGCGCGATCGACGACTCCGGCGTGAAGTGCAGCGAGGCGTCGTTGAGCACCAGCTTGTCGAGCGCGTCGCGCAGCGTCTCGTACTGCTGCGTGTCGGTGGGGTAGAGCCCCGAGAACACCATCGAATGCACGTCCTGGTACCCGGGCAGCGGCGTGGCGGCCGGCCGGTCGAAATCCATGATCGTGTCCCCGGCCCGCGTCTCCTTCACCGACCGCACGTTGGCCACCACGTACCCCACCTCGCCCGGGCCCAGCGCGTCGGTCTGCACCTGCCGCAGCTGGTTCACGCCCACCTCGGCCACCTCGTACGCGTCGCGGCTCCCGCTGGCGAAGAACATCTTCATGCCCGGCCGGATCGTGCCGTCCACCACGCGCACGCTCGGGATCGCGCCGCGGTAGCGGTCGTAGTACGAATCGAAGATCAGCGCCCGCAGCGGGCCGCCGGGGTCGCCCCGGGGCGGCGGCACCTTGGCCACGATCTGCTCCAGCAGCTCGGGAATGCCGATGCCTTCCTTGGCGCTCACCAGCAGGATCTCCTCGGGGCTGGCCCCGATCAGGTCGTGCACCTCCTGCGTGCGCCGCTCCGGCTCGGCGCCCGGCAGGTCGATCTTGTTCAGCACGGGAATGATCTCGAGCCCCGCGTCCATGGCCAGGAACAGGTTGGACAGCGTCTGCGCCTGGATGCCCTGCGACGCGTCGACCACCAGAATCGCCCCCTCGCACGCGGCGAGCGAGCGCGACACCTCGTACGTGAAGTCCACGTGGCCCGGCGTGTCGATCAGGTTCAGCTCGTACGCCTTGCCGTCGCGCGCGTGTACGACATGCGCACGGCGTTGAGCTTGATCGTGATCCCGCGCTCGCGCTCCAGGTCGAGCGTGTCGAGCACCTGCTCCTTCATCTCCCGCTTCTGGAGCATGCCCGTGGCCTCGATCAGCCGGTCCGCGAGCGTGGACTTGCCGTGATCGATGTGAGCGACGATGCAGAAGTTGCGGATGTGCGACAGATCCACGGGACCCCGGATGGTCAGACGTTCGACAGCCAATCACCAAAGTTAGCCGGACGGCATCGCGCGCGCCCTCCGGCCGCACCGACATTTGCCCGCGCCGCCACCCCCGTCTAGCTTACGCCTCCCGATGGAGACCGCCCGCGCCACGCGAGCCGATCTGCTCGACCCAGCGCACCTGGCAGCGCTCGGCCGCGTGGAAATCATTGCCCGCTGGGTCGTCGACGGCTTCCTCACCGGCCTCCACCGCTCGCCCCGCAAGGGATTTTCCGTGGAGTTCGCCGAGCATCGGCCCTACCTGCCCGGCGACGACCTCCGGCACGTGGACTGGCGCATCGCCGCCCGCGCCGACCGCCTGGTGATCAAGCAGTACGAGGAGGAAACCAACCTCCGCGCCACGATCGTGCTCGACGTCAGCCGCTCCATGGCGTGGAGCGGCGCCCAGCTCCCCTCCGCCGGCCGTGCCCCGGCCGCCGGCCGGCTCACCAAGCTCGCCTACGCCGAGATCGTCGCGGCCGCCACGGCCCTCGTGCTCCTCCGCCAGCGCGACGCCGTGGGCCTCGTGCGGTTCGACGACCGCGTGCGCACCGCGCTGCCCCCCCGCGCCCGCCACGGCCAGTGGCGGCGCTTCGTCGCCGCCCTCGGCGATCCGGGCGCGGGGCTCGCCTCGAGCGCGCCGGCCGCGCTCGACCAGGCCGCGCGCCTCCTCGATCGCCGCGGCATGGTGGTGCTCGTCTCCGACCTGCTGATGGACGTGGACGACGCGGTGCGCGCGCTGCGCGGCCTCCGCGCCGCCGGCCACGACGTGACGGTGCTCCACGTGCTCGACCCCGACGAGCGCGACCTCCCCTCGCAGGGCGAACTGCTGTTCGTGGATCCCGAGTCGGCCCTCGAGGTGCCGGCCACGGTGGCCGACGTCCGCGCCGCCTACCGCGCCACCGTGAACGAAGTGCTCGACGAGTGGCGCGCCCGGCTCGGCGCGGTGGGCGTGGCCTACGAGGTGGTGTCCACCGACGCGCCGTTCGGGGTGCCGCTCCGCCGGGCCTTCGCCGCGCGCCAGCGCCTGCCATGAGCTTTCTCTCACCCTGGTTCCTCGCCCTCGGCGTGGCCGCCGCCGTGCCGCTGCTGCTCCACCTGCTGCGCCGCCGCATCGGCGCCCGCGTGGAGTTCCCCGCCGCCCGCTACCTGGCCCGCGCCGAGCGCGAGCACAGCCGCACGCTCCGCCTGCGCAACCTCCTGCTCATGGCCGCCCGCGTGGCCGCGGTGCTGCTCATCGCGCTGGCCGCGGCCCGCCCCGCGGCCCGGCTGTTCGGCGGCGGGCACGGCCCCACCGCGCTCGCCGTGGTGCTCGACAACTCGCTCAGCACCACCGCCGTGGAGAATGGCCGCCCGCTGTTCGCCCATCTCGACTCGCTCGCCCTGCGCGCGCTGGCCGGCGCCACCCCCGCCGACCGCCTCTGGCTGGTGACCGCCGACGGACAGCCCCGCGCCGGTTCTGCGGCCGAGCTGCGCGACGCCGTGCAGCGCGTGACGCCGATCGGCGGGGCGGGGGACCCGGCGCTCGCGCTGGCCCGCGCCGCCGCCGCCGTGCGGAGCGCCGGGCTGGCCGCGCAGCAGGTGGCGCTCGTCACCGACGCCCAGCGCACCACGTGGACGGCGCCCGCCCAGCTCGGCGCGGTGCCCGTGGTGGCCTGGGTGCCGGCGTCCGCGCCGCCCGCCAATCGGGCCGTGGTGAGCGCCGACGCGGAGCCCGAGCGGTGGACGCCGCGCGGCGCGGTGGCGGCGCGCGTCCTGGCCCGCGACTCCACCACCTACCGCATCGTGCTCGGCGGCGCCACGCTCGCCCGCGGCTCGGCCGCGCCCGGCGAGGAGATCCTGGTGCGCGCCGCCCCCGCCGCCCGCGGGTGGCTCGACGGCACGGTGGAACTCGACCCCGACGAACTGCCGGGCGACGACGTGCGCCACTTCGCCGTCTGGGTGGGGCCGGCGCCGGTGGTGCGCGTGGCGGCCGGCGCCGGCCCGTTCGTGGCCGCCGCGGTCGACGTGCTGCGCGCCGACGGCCGGGTGGCCGGCGGCAGCGGCAGCGGCGGCACCAGCAGCGGCTCCGCGAGCAGCGCCGCCGGCGTGACCGTCGCGCCGGCCGACGAGATCACCGCCCTCCCGGCGCTCGTCACCGCGCCCGCCGATCCGGTGCTCCTCGGCGCGGCCAACCGCGCCCTGGCGCGCGCCGGCGTGCCCTGGGAGTTCGGCGCGGCGCGGCGCGGCGCCGAGCCGGTGGCCGGCGACGGCATGGGGGCGTCGCGCGTGGCGCTGCGCTACGCCCTGCGCCCCACGGGCGCGGCGTCCGCCGACACCCTCGCCCGGGCCGGCGCCGAGCCCTGGATCGTGGCCGGCGCGGGGTACGTGCTGGTGGCGTCGCCGCTCGCGCCCGACGCCACCGGGTTCGTGGTGGGCGCCGGGTTCGTGCCCTGGCTGGCCGGCGTGCTCGCCGACCGGCTGTCCGGCGATCCGGGGCGCGTCCTGTCCGCGGCGCCCATACAACAAATGATATGGCCGTCCTGGGCCGACGCGCTCGACGGCGCGCCCGGGTCGGCCGGCACGGCGTTCCCGGCCCCCGAGCGCGACGGCACGTATTTCTTCACCCGCGGGGGGCGCCGCGTGGGCGCGCTGGTGGTGAACCCCGAGCCGCGCGAGTCGGAGCTGGCGCGGTGGGCGCCGGCCGATTTCGCCCGGCTGCTGGGCGGTCGCGTCCGCGCGTTCACCGACGACGGCCGATTCGCCGCCGCGGTGTTCGACGTGGGCGCGCGCCGTCCGCTGGCCGTGCCGCTGCTCGTGGCCCTGCTCGCCGTGCTGGCGCTCGAAGGCGTGCTCGCCGCCCGCGGCAATTCCGGGGCGGGAGGGCCGGCCTGATGGCGCTGGACGCGCTGCTCGACGGCCTGGAACGGCTGCCCGCGTTCGCCCGCACGGTGGGCACCCTCCCCGCGCCCGGGGCGTCGGTGCGGCTCACCGGGCTCCGCGGGTCGAGCGACGCCGTGCTACTCGCCGCGCTCTCCCGCCGGCTGCCCACGCGCTTCTTTGCCGTGGTGGCCGAGGGCGTGCCCGAAGCCGAGCGGTGGCTGGCCGACCTGCAGGCCATGATCCCCGAGGGCGCGGCCGCGCTCTACCCGCCCCGCGAGGGGCTGGGCGAGGCCGAGCCGCACCTGGAGATCGCCGGCGAGCGCGTGGAGACCATGGAGCGCGTGTCGCGGGGCACGGTGCGCGTGCTCGTCACGACGGCGCGGGCCGTACTCGAGCGCACCCGCATTCCCGGCGCGCTCCGCAGCCTGCGGCTCGAATTGCGCAAGGGCGCCATTCACCGGCCGGCCGACCTCGTGGCGCGGCTGGAGACGATGGGCTTCGAGCGCGTGCCGATGGTGGAGGACGTGGCCCAGTTCAGCGTCCGCGGCGGCATCCTCGATATTTACAGTTTCGGTATGGCCGATCCGGTGCGCGCCGAGTTCTGGGGCGACGAGATCGTGGAGCTGCGCCAGTTCGACATCGGCACGCAGCGGTCCACGCGCGAGGTGGCCCACGCCCTCGTGCTCCCCGCCGAGGCGCCGGCGCCGGCAAGCGCGGCGGCGGGCGAGCGCACCACCCTGCTCGCCCTCCTCCCGCCCGACACGGTGATGGTGGAGCCCGAGGGCACGCACATCGAACCCGAGCTGCGCCGCACCTGGGACGAGGCGCTGCACCACATCGCGGTGGCCCGGCGGCGCGGCGACGATCCGGCCGAGCGCGAGGAGCTGTTCGAGCCCCCCGAGCGCGTGCTCGCGGGGCTGGCCGCCCTCGGCACGGTGCGCCTCGCGCCCGTGGGCGCCGACGCCGACGTCGTCTTCCCCCTGCACGACCCCGAGCCCATCGATCGCGACCTCCGCTTCCTCCGCCGCCTGGTGCGCGACCGCACGCCCACGGTCATTCTCTGCGACAACGCCGGCCAGGCCGAACGGCTAGAGGAACTGCTCGCCGACGAGTCGAGCGGGCCCTCGCCCGCCGCCCTCACCGTGGGCGTGCTCCAGGGCGGGTTCGTCATCCCGCCGGCCGACGGCGCGCCGGGGTTGCGCGTGCTCACCGACCACGAGGTGTTCCGCCGCGAACGCCGCATCCGCCGCAAACGGCGGTACGTGAGCGGCGTGGCGCTCGACACCGCCGAACTCAAGGCCGGCGACTACGTGGTGCACCTCGAACAGGGCGTCGGCATCTACCGCGGCATGGAAACCATCGTCGTCGGGCAGAGCACGCTCGAAGTGGCGGTGGTGGAGTACGAGGGCGGCGACCGGCTCAACGTGCCGCTCTACCGCATCGACCAGCTCGAACGCTACCGCTCGGCCACCGACGTGTCCGAGGACTCGCCCCCGCCGCGGCTGCACAAGCTGGGCGGCAAGCGGTGGGCCCAGCAGCGCGACCGCACCCGCGCCGCCATCCGCGAGATGACCGTGGAGCTGCTCGACCTGTACGCCCGCCGCAAGGTGGCCGCGCGGCCCCCGCACGTGCCCGACACGCCCTGGCAGAAACAGCTCGAGAGTTCCTTCCTGTTCGAGGACACGCCCGACCAGCGAACCGCCACCGTGGCCGTCAAGCAGGACATGGAGAGCGGCCGCCCCATGGACCGCCTGCTCGTGGGCGACGTGGGCTACGGCAAGACCGAGATCGCCGTGCGCGCCGCGTTCAAGGCCGTGCAGTCGGGGCGCCAGGTGGCGGTGCTCGTGCCCACCACGATCCTGGCCGACCAGCACGGCCGCACGTTCAGCGAGCGGCTGGCCGACTTTCCCGTGCGCATCGAGACGCTGAGCCGCTTCCAGAGCGCCAAGCAGCAGAAGGACATCGTGGTCGCGCTCGCCGAGGGCGCGGTGGACCTCGTCATCGGCACCCACCGCCTGCTCAGCCCCGACGTGGCGTTCAAGGAGCTGGGGCTGCTGGTGATCGACGAGGAGCACCGCTTCGGGGTGCGGCACAAGGAGCGGCTCAAGCAGCTGCGCCTCGAGACCGACGTGCTCACCCTCACCGCCACGCCCATTCCGCGCACGCTCCACATGTCGCTGGCCGGCCTGCGCGACATGACGCTCATGCAGACGCCGCCGCGCGACCGCTCGCCCGTGCTCACCTCGCTCGAACCGTGGGACGACGGGCTCATCGAGGAGGCCATCGCGCGCGAGCTGGACCGCGGCGGGCAGGTGTTCTTCGTGCACAACCGCATCGAGACGATCGTGGGCGTGGCCGACCACGTGCGCCGCGCCGCGCCGCGGGCCCGCATCGCGGTGGCCCACGGCCAGATGCCGGAACGGGCGCTGGAGGAGGTGATGCACCGCTTCGTGAGCGGCGCCGTGGACGTGCTCGTGTCCACGATGATCGTGGAGAGCGGGCTCGACGTGCCCAACGCCAACACCATGTTCGTGAACCGCGCCGATCACTTCGGCCTCGCCCAGCTCTATCAGTTGCGGGGCCGCGTGGGACGCTCGCACCGCCGCGCCCACTGCTTTCTGCTCGTGCCCGACGTGATGGATCTGGACGCCGAGCGCCGGCTGCGCGTGCTGGAGCACCACACCGAACTTGGCGCCGGCTACCGGATCGCGCTCCGCGACATGGAGATGCGGGGGGCGGGCAACCTGCTCGGCCCCGAGCAGTCAGGGTTCGTGCAGGCCGTGGGGTTCGACCTGTACCTGCGCCTGCTCGACGAGGCCGTGCACCACTTGGCCGCGGGCGACGCCGGGCCCAAGCTCGTGCCCGCCGACGTCAACATGGACGTGCCGCACCACCTGCCCGACGACTACATCGAGTCGCAGGACGCCAAGCTCGACATCTACCGCCGGCTGTCGCGGCTGGAGGACGTGCGCGCCCTGGAGGCGCTCCGGGCCGAGCTACGGGATCGGTTTGGTCCCCTTCCGCCGCCGGCCGACGCCACCCTGGCGCTCGCCGAGCTGCGCCTCGCCGGCGGCGCGCTGGGCGTGGAGAGCATCCTGGTGCGCGGGAACGAAGCGCGCATTACCTTTCACGATTCCGCGGTTCCCCGCATGAAAGGGTTGTCCGCGGCGTTCCACGAAGTGCAGTTCCAGGCGGAAGTCCGTCGCGCCCGGCCGCTCGCGCTCAAGCTCACGCGGCTGGGTGGAGCCTCCATGCTCGACGGGCTGGCGCGCGCCCTGCGCAGCCTGGTGTGATCGCCCGCCACTTACACCCTGGAGTATCAGGCAGATGAAGACTCGGTCCCTGTTGGCGTTCGCCGTCGCGTGCGTGACGGTTGCCGGTTGCCAAGGCCTCAAGGATGCGCTCAACGCGCACTCCGACACCGTGGCCCGCGCCGGTTCGCAGGAGCTCTCCGTCCAGCGCCTCGGCGACCTGCTCGGCAAGACGCCGCTGCAGGTGCAGCCCACCAAGGAAAACGCGGCCATCATCGCCGGCCTGTGGACGGACTATCATCTGCTCGGACTGGCCGCCGCCAAGGGCGACTCGCTCAACAGCCCCAAGGAACTGGCCGACGCCGCGCAGACCTACACCATGAACATGGTGCTGCGGCACTTCCAGGAGCACATCGACAGCACGCTCAGCGGCCCGCCGCCCACCGAGGCCGGCTACGACTCCGGCGCCGCCGGCGTGCTCGACGCCCGCCACATCCTGTTCCAGTTCCCGCCGGCGGCCACGCCGGCTCAGCAGGACTCGGTGCGCAAGAAGGCGCAGGGCGTGCTGGCGCAGGTGAACGACAAGAACTTCGCCGACATGGCCAAGAAGTACAGCTCCGACGGCTCCGCCTCGCAGGGCGGCAACCTCGGCGTGTTCCCGCGCCTCGAGATGGTGCCCGAGTTCGGCGACGCCGTGGTGGCGCTCAAACCCGGCCAGATCTCCGGCCTGGTCCAGACCAAGTTCGGCTACCACATCATCCAGCGCCTCACCTACGCCCAGGCCAAGGCCGAGTACGACGCCGAATTCTCGCGCATCGCGGCCGGCAAGGCCGAGAGCGCGTACGTGGCCCAGCTCGACTCCACGTCCAACATCCAGGTGATGTCGGGCGCGCCGCAGACCGCCAAGCTCGCCGCCGCCGACCCCGGCGCGCACCGCAAGGACAACGCCGTGCTCGCCAGCTTCAAGGGCGGCAACCTCACCGTGGCCCGCTACCTCACATGGCTCGACGGCATGCCGCCGCAGCAGAACATCAGCCAGCAGATCCAGCAGGCGCCCGACTCGCTCATCCAGATCTTCCTGCGCAGTCTGACGGGCCAGGAAGTGATGCTCCAGCGCGCCGACAGCCTGCACATCACGCTCACGGCCGCCGAGAAGGCCGCCATGGACAACGGCTATCTCCAGTGGGTCACCGGGGGCTGGAAGGCCATCGGCGTCGATCCGCACGACCTCGCCGATAGCGCCAAGAGCGAGTCGGCGCGCGAGACGCTCGCCGCCACCCGCGTCGATTCGTTGATCGGCGCGATCATGAACGGGTCGGTGCGGCCGATCTCGGTGCCCACGCCGCTCAAGCTGGCGCTCGAGAACAAGTACAGCTGGAGCCTGAACCAGAACGCGCTGGACCGCGCCGTCGAGATCGCGCGTAAGCTGCGCACCACCGCCGACTCGTCCAAGGCGGCCAACCAGCCGCCGTCGCAGGTGCCGCTCCCCGCCGCTCCCGCGGCGCCGCCGGCGGGCGCGCCCAAGACCAAGAAGCCGTAAGACCGTCCCGCGGCGCGCCGCCGAACGAACCTCGGCGGCGCGTCGTGGGTATCTTTCCACGATGAAGAAGTCGCTCGCCGTTCTCCTCGCGGTCGCCGCCGCGGTCCTCCCACGCGTCGCCGTCGCCCAGGCCGTCGCCCAGCCCGCGGCGTCCAAGCCCGTTCCGCTCGACCGCGTGGTCGCCGTCGTCGGCTCCGATCCCATCACGGAGTCCGAGGTCAACGAGGTCATCGTCGCGCGGCAGCAGCAGGACCCGGCGTTCAAGCTGCCCACCGACTCCGCCGGCTGGGCCTCGTTCCAGCTCAACGTCATCAACGGGCTGATCGACGAACGGTTGCTCCTCGCCAAGGCCAAGGAGCTGAACATCCAGCTTCCCGATTCGGTGCTCGCGCCCACGATCGACGCGCAGATCCGCCAGACGCGGGCCAAGTTCCCCACCGAGGCGCAGTTCCGCGGCGAGCTGGCCAAGGCCGGCCTCGGCACGCCCGACGAATACCGGCAGTTCCTGATCGACCAGCTCCGCAAGGCGCAGCTGCAACAGGCGGCCGCCGCCAAGCTCAAACAGGACGGCAAGATCCTGCCCGTGTCGGTGTCCGAGCAGGAAGTGCAGCAGGCGTTCGATGCCATGAAGGGCAACCTGCCCAAGCGGCCGGCGACGTTCGCCTGGCGCCAGATCGTCATCAATCCGCAGGCCTCGGCCAAGGCCAGGGCGGCCGCGTACGCCAAGGCCGAATCGCTGCGCGTGGAGATCGTGGCCGGCGGCGACTTCGACCGCATCGCCAGGCGCGAGTCCATGGACTCCACCACCCGAGGCGTGGGCGGCGACCTGGGCTGGAACCGGCGCGGCAGCGGCCTCGTGCCGTCGTTCGAGCGGTGGCTGTTCTCGCTGGACGCTGGGCCAGATCAGCCCCGTGTTCGAGACGCCGTTCGGCTACCACATCCTGCGCGTGGACCGCATCAACGGCCCCGAGCGCAAGGCGCGGCACATCCTCATCCGGCCCGTCATCGACACCGCCGACATCGCCCGCACCGCGCGGCTGGCCGATTCCGTCAAGGGCATGTGGGAGCACGGCGTGCCCTTCGACACGCTGGCCGCCAAGTACCACGATTACGCGAGTCGCGAGGAGACGTCGATCATGACGCCCTACCCGTTCGACTCGCTGCCGCAGACGTACCAGGACGCCTTTGCCGGCCTCAAGGCCGACGACGTGGTGGTGTTCCGCATTGCCAACGCGGAAACGCCGAACGTGCCGAAGTTCGTCGTGGCGCGCATCCAGTCGTACGAGCCGGGCGGCCCGATGACCCTGGACGACGTGCGGTCGCGGCTGCGCGACAACCTGGAGCAGAGCGCCGCCATCCGGCGGTACCTCGACGGGCTGCGCAAGACCGAATTCGTGGAGGTCATGCCCGGCGCGCTGCTCCCGCCGGCGGGCGCGGTGCTTACTGTGGGAAGCAGTGGCGGCGGTGGCCCGGGCCCCTGACGCCGGCCGGCCGCGCCTCGCCGTCACGCTGGGTGACCCGCGCGGCATCGGACCGGAGGTCGTGGCCGCCGTCCGCGCCGATGCGCGGGTAGCCGCCGCCGCCGACCTCGTGCTGGTGGGGCCCACCGGCACCGCGGTGCCGGTGGACGTGTCCGTCGGCGCCTGGGCGCCCCGGCAGTCGGCGGCCAACGCCGGCCGCCTGGCCGGCCTGGCCATCGAGCGGGCCGCCGCACTGGCCACGGCCGGCGACGTGCAGGGCATCGTCACCGCGCCCATCGACAAGGCCGCGCTCCTCGCCGGCGGGTACGACTACCCCGGGCATACCGAGATGCTGGCCGCGCTCACCGGCGAGCAGGTGGCCATGATGCTCGCTTCCGACCGCCTGCGCGTGGTGCTGGCCACCACGCACCTGGCGCTGCGCGACGTGCCGGGCGCCGTCACCGCCCGTGCCATCGCCACCGCCGCGGCGATCACTCGGCGCGGCCTGCACGACTGGTTCGGCATCGCCGAGCCGCGCATCGCGCTCTGCGCGCTCAATCCGCACGCGGGCGACGGCGGGCGGTTCGGCGACGAGGACGACCGCGTGTTGGCGCCCGCGGCGCGCGCCGCCCTTCTGGCGGGTCCATTTCCGGCCGACACCGTGTTCGTGCGCGCGCTGCGCGGGGAGTTCGACGCCGTCATCGCGCCCTATCACGACGTGGGGATGACCGCCATCAAGGTGGCCTCGTTCGGGAGCGCCGTGAACGTCACCCTCGGACTGCCCTATCCGCGCACCAGCCCGGACCACGGCACCGCGCTCGACATTGCGGGCCAGGGCAGGGCCGACCCGGGGAGTATGATCGAGGCCACGCTGCTCGCGGCCCGGATCGCGGCGCGGATCGCATCCTGATTCGGACTCTCGCGCCGGGCCTCGCGCGCGGATCCGGGCTGCCGTGCCGCGCCTCGCGCGCTGAGCAGGGCCGCCTGGCCGCGCCGATCAGGTCGTCGCGGCCGGCTTCTTGTCCTCGGCGCCCGCCGGCTTCACGGCCAGCGTGTCGATGCGCCGCCCGTCCAGTTCCTTCACCGTGAACGTGGCCCCGTGGGCCGTCACCCTGTCGCCGGCCACCGGCAGCCGGCCCAGGGCGCCGAACACGAATCCGCCGATCGTCGTGTAGTCCGTCTCGGGCACGGCCAGCGCGAACCGCTCGTTGAACTCCCCGATGTTCATGGAGCCGGGCACCAGCGTCACGTCGCCGGCGGCCTGCGTCTCGGGGGGCAGCGGCTCGTCGTATTCGTCCAGGATCTCGCCCACGATCTCCTCGAGCAGGTCCTCCATGGTCACCACGCCGGCCGTGCCGCCGTACTCGTCGAGCACGATCGCCATGTGCTCCTTGAGCCGTTTGAAGTCAGCGAGCACCTCTTCCACCTCGCGCGACCCGGGCACCACGTGCACCGGGCGCACGATCTGCCGCAGGGAGAACTCGGCCGGCGGGTGGTGGAGCACGGGGAGCAGGTCCTTGGCCAGCACCAGCCCGATCACGTTGTCGATCGACTCCTCGTACACCGGGTAGCGCGAGCGGTGGGTGGTCTCCACCATCCGCAGCGTGTCCTCCAGCGTCGCCTCCACCGGCAGGGCGTCGATCTCGGTGCGCGGCGTCATCACCTCGCGGGCGTTCTTTTCAGAGAACTCGAATACGCCCTCGATGAGGTGGGCGTCCTGGGGCAGGAGCATGCCCCCTTCCTGGCTCTGCTCCACCAGGATGCGCAGCTCCTCGGCCGAGTGGACGTTCTCGCCGGTATCGGGCACGCCCTGGCCGAGCGCGCGAAGGGCGAATTGCGCCGACCAGTTGAGCAGCCACGAGAAGGGCGCGGTAAGCCAGACGAAGCCGAGGAGGGGCGGGGTGAGCCATCCCGCCATCTCTTCGGGGTGGCGCAGGGCCACGGCGCGGGGCATCAGCTCGCCGATCACCACGTGGAAGTAGCTCACGACGGCCAACGCCACGGTGGCGGCGATGCCCGCCCGCACCCCGACCTCGAGCGTCAGCGGCAGTCCGGCCAGCCACACCGACAGGTGGGGCCCCAGCGTATCCTCGGCCAGGGCGCCGATGGCGAGGCTGGCGATCGTGATGCCGATCTGGGTGGCCGAGAGCACGCGGGGCAGGTTCTCCGTGGCGCGGATCGCGAGTCTGGCCATCCAGTTGCCGCGCCGTGCCATGGCTTCCAGCCGCGACCGCCGGGCGCGCACCAGGGAGAACTCGGCGGCTACAAAGAACCCGTTGAGCAGCAGGAGGGCGAGGATCACGCCGAGGCGTAGGACCATGGGGGAAAGCTACGGCGCGCGGGAGGTTGGTTCTAGGGAAGTAGGACGGTAGGACGGTAGGATGGTAGGACAGGAGGGCGTTGGAAGTTTGCGGTTATCAGTCCTACGGTCCTACAGTTGTATCGTCCTACCATCGCAATGTCCGAACCTCTACCTTCCGCCCCCATGGCGCACCCGCACGCCCATTCCCACGACCATGCCCACGGCCACGACCACGCCCACGGACGGTCGGGGAGTTCGCGCGCCCTGCGTATCGCGCTGGCCCTCACCCTCGTGCTCCTCGTGGGCGAGGCGGTGGGCGGGTGGCTCTCCAACTCGCTGGCGCTGCTGGCCGACGCCGGCCACGTGCTCACCGATGCGGGCGCGCTGGGGCTGTCGCTGTTCGTCGCCTGGTTCTGCCGGCAGCAGGGCAGCGCCGAGAAGACGTACGGCTACCTGCGGTGGGAGATCCTGGCGGCGCTGATCAACGGCGCCACGCTGCTCGGCATTTCGGCGTGGATCCTGGTGGAGGCGGTGCTGCGTCTTCGGCATCCCGAGCCGGTGGCGGGCGGGTTGATGCTTGTGGTCGCCGTGGCGGGTCTGGCCGTGAACGCCGTCGCGGCGGTGACGCTGCACCCCGTGCACGGGGAGAACCTGAACGTGCGCGGCGCCTACCTGCACGTGTTGGGCGACCTACTCGCGTCGGGCGGCACCGTGGTGGCGGCCATCGTCATCCGGACCACGGGGTGGCTGAGTGCCGACCCGATCGCGTCGCTGCTCAGCACCGTGCTCATCGTGCGGGGGGCGTGGACGTTGGTGCGCGAGTCGGTGGACGTGCTGCTCGAGGCCGCGCCGGGGCACATTCCGCTGGACGGGGTGCGGGCGCGGCTCGAGGCCATTCCCGGCGTGGAGAGCGTGCACGACCTGCACGTGTGGACCGTATCGTCCGGGCTCGTGGCGGCGAGCGCGCACGCGCTCGTGCGCGATTCCACGCGTCACCAGGCCGTGCTGGAGCGGGCGCACGACGTGCTGGCGGAGCTGGGGATCCACCACGTGACGATGCAGATCGAGTGCGTGGAGATGGGGGCGCGGGATGCGGAGTTGAGGCACGGCGGTACGAGAGTAGGACAGTAGGACGGAAGGACGGTAGGACGGTAGGACAGATCACTACCAATCGCCGTTTACCCCCGACTGTCCAACTGCCCTACCGTCCTACAGTTCTCCCACGGGCAGAAATCGGAAAGCGGGCCGCGGATTCCAGATCCGCGGCCCGCTTTCGTCATAGGAGGCGCACTGGAGCGACGTATGAGTCGCGCCGTGCGCTAGGTTCGCCCGCTCTGACTCGCCTCGTTACTGTCGCGTTTGCTCTCTTCCTGGTTGCCCCGGGGCTTCTGGTACTCCTCTCGTTCGGCGTAGCCATAGCCGCCGAGTACTTCGCCACCGCGCATGTAGTCATGGCCGTACCCGCGTCCGTGCGGGTAGTCCATGCTGGCGGTGTCGCCGGACTGGTGCATGCGACCACCTCCTCTGTTACGTGAGGCCAGTAGATGGGAGGATGGGGAATTGGAGGCTGGTTGGCAAGGGGGAAGGTGGGATCGCGGTGGATCGGGAGTGGAGGACAGTAGGACGGTAGGACAGTAGGACAGTAGGACAGTAGGACAGCGACCGGCGGCAACGGATTGATGGCGGGCGCCGCCGTCTGGTACCGGAAATTGGCCTGATGGAGCCATTGTGCAGGATGCAAAATCCGTCGAATCTCAAAGTCAGCGCCGAAGCGATGGAATTGGCAGTGCTCACGTACCGGGTCACGGCCGGCTTTCCGGCGAGCGAGCGTTTCGGGCTCACGTCGCAAATGCGTCGCGCGGCCGTGTCGGTGGGTTCGAATATCGCCGAGGGGTGTGGCAGGGCCGGCAACGTGGCGCTGATCTCGTTTCTTCACCATGCGCTCGGCTCCGCCGGCGAACTCGAATTCCAGGCTGTGCTGTCCGCGCGGTTGGGTTACGGGAGATCCCGGGGCGCGGCAGGGCTTGCCATGGAGTGCGCGCGGGTGAAGGCCATGCTCGCTCGGTTGATCGTTGCCCTTCGGCGCCGCCCCGACAAACCCGATGTTTAGGGCTCGTGGCAGTTCCGGTCCTACCGGCCTACCGTCCCACTGCCCTACCGTCCTACTCCCCCCACGCGCCGAAATCCCCCTCTACGCTCGCCTTGAACGCGCGCCTCGCCTTCCATTAAGTTCCAAGGCTATGGAAATTCGCAACATCGCCATCATCGCGCACGTCGATCACGGCAAGACGACCCTCGTGGACAAGATGCTCCGGCAGGCGGGGCGCTTCCGCGAGAATCAGGTCGTCGAGGAGCGCGTGATGGACTCCAACCCGCTGGAGCGCGAGCGGGGCATCACGATCCTCGCCAAGAACACGTCCGTCCACTGGCGGGGCACCAAGATCAACATCGTCGACACGCCGGGCCACGCCGACTTCGGCGGCGAGGTCGAGCGCATCCTGCGCATGGTGGACGGCGTGCTGCTCGTGGTCGACGCCTTCGACGGCCCGATGCCGCAGACGCGGTTCGTGCTGCGCAAGGCGCTGGCGCTGGGGCGCGTGCCGATCGTGGTCATCAACAAGATCGACCGCCCGGGCGCCGACCCGCGTGCGGGTGCACGACGAGGTGCTCGACCTGTTCATCGAGCTCGAGGCCGACGACGCGCAGCTCGACGCGCCCGTGGTCTACGCGTCGGCGCGCGAGGGCGTGTCGACCATGGACCTCGACGTCCCCGCCGTGGACCTGAAGCCGCTGTTCGACGCCATCGTGGCGCACGTGCCGGCGCCGCCGCACGACGCCGCGGGGCCGTTCCAGATGCTCGTGTCCACCATCGACTATTCGCCCTACCTGGGGCGCCTGGGCATCGGCCGCGTGGAGCGCGGCACCGTGCACGTGGGCGACGCCGTGATGCTGCTGCCGCTGGACCCGCTCCAGAAGAGCGACCAGGCGCGGGTGACCAAGCTGTTCACCTTCGAGGGGCTGGAGCGCGTGGAGGTTCCCGAG
This sequence comes from uncultured Gemmatimonadaceae bacterium, assembly GCA_963729495.1. GTDB lineage: Bacteria > Gemmatimonadota > Gemmatimonadetes > Gemmatimonadales > Gemmatimonadaceae > JAGWRI01. Next base: position 14,733 of record CAVSOM010000006.1, on the reverse strand, counting down.
GCCGCGGCGGGCGAGATCGTGGCGCTGGCGGGGCTGGAGAACGTGGAGATCGGCCTCACGGTCACCGATCTGGAGCATCCCGACCGGCTGGCGGGCATCGCCGTGGAGGAGCCCACCATCTCGGTGGATTTCCTGGTCAACAACTCGCCGTTCGCGGGGCAGGACGGCAAATTCGTGACCTCGCGCCAGGTGCGCGAACGGCTGTTCAAGGAGCTGGAGCGGAACGTGGCGCTGCGCGTGGAGGAGACCGACTCCACCGATACGTGGACCGTGTCGGGGCGCGGCGAGCTGCACCTGTCCATCCTGATGGAAACCATGCGCCGGGAGGGGTACGAGTTCCAGGTGACCCGGCCGCGGGTCATCACCCGCGAGGGTCCCAACGGTGAGCGGCTTGAGCCGTATGAAGAGTTGGCGATCGACGTGCCCGAGGAATCGCTGGGCATCGTGTTCGAAAAGTTGGGGCCGCGGCGCGCCGAGATGATCGAGATGAAGAACCCGGGGCAGGGGCTGGTGCGGCTGTTGTACCGGATTCCCGCCCGGGGGCTGTTCGGCTATCGCAGTGAGTTCATGACCGACACGCGCGGCGTGGGCATCATGCACCATCGGTTCCTGGACTACGGTGCGTGGGCCGGTCCGTTGGAGGGACGCAGCCGCGGCACGCTCGTGTCCATGGAGGGCGGGGCGATCGTGGCGTTCGCGCTGGGCAACCTGCAGGAGCGGTCCACCCTGTTCGTCAAGCCGGGGGATCTGGTGTACGAGGGGATGATCGTGGGGGAGAATTCGCGGCCGGGCGACATGGACGTGAACCCCACGAAGGAGAAGAAGCTCACCAACATGCGGTCCAAGTCGGCCGACGACCACATCACCCTGGAGCCGCCCCGGGAGTTGACCCTGGAAGGCGCTCTGGAGTATATCGAGGATGACGAGTTGATCGAGATCACGCCGGCGAGCATCCGGCTGCGCAAGCGGTATCTGAGCACGAGTGATCGGAAGAAGCTGATGCGGGGCGCGAAGCGGGAGAGAGCTTCGCTGTAGAGGAGAGTGTAGGACGGTAGGACAGTAGGACGGTAGGACCGGGTGGTGCCGCGCTGCTCGCTAGCTGGTCGTACGAGGTGCGTCGTCGTAAGATTCCAAACCCTCCATGGAGATGCGCAACATGCTGGCCGAGTGCGGTTCGTCAGACGAGCGGTTCGTTCTGCGTCCGAGAAGCAACGACGAGGAGCCCGACGAGTTCGGGGACGACGATCTGGAGGCGGACGACGCCGAGCTGGACGACGACGAGTTCGACGACGATCTGGACGATGACGAGCTCGACGACGACGAGCTCGATGACGAGGACGATCTGGACGACGACGATCTGGTGGATTTGGACGACGAGTACGACGAGTTGGACGACGACGATGAGAACCACCCGACGCGACCGGGCAAGTACGACGAGTGAGCGGGTGGGGCGGGGGGCGGCGACCCGGCCGTCTGTCTGGTGGAGTTACGGGGTCACCGAGGTGCGGCGGCGGATTCGTTGACCGAGGTGCGCGGCTGGGCTAGTTTTCAGGGCTCTTGCAGGGCCTGTAGCTCAGTTGGTTAGAGCGCACGCCTGATAAGCGTGAGGTCAGAGGTTCAACTCCTCTCAGGCCCACTTCCTGCGAAATTGCTGCCCCGCATGGCGTTACGTCGCCATGCGGGGTTTTGCATTTCCGGCCCGACCTCGTGTTGCTGTCGGTTCGTGCTGTCGGTTCGCTAACCATCAGCCTGTTTCCGGATGGTCACGCGGGCCGCCAGAGCATCGCGCTGAGTCTGCTCGTCCGGCTCCTGGTAGCAGAGCAGGATGGTCTGAGGGTTCTTCCACCCGCCCAAGTGGGCCAGATCCTTGAGCGGGGTGTGCTTCAGCTCCGTAGCGAACTGACGCCTGAGCGAGTGCCAGCCGAGCCGCTCGCCCTTCGGTAGCCCGGCGGCCCTGTGTAGCCGCTCCCACCAATCCCGCACCAGGAATCGGGACGCCGGCTGCTTCGGATCTTCCGCGGACGGGAAGACCCAGGTCGGCCCGATTGCGGGGCGCTTGGCGCGGGCAGCCTGTAACGCCGCCTTCGCCGTGTCCGTGATTGGCACCGTGTGCTCGAAGCCGATCTTGTCTACTTCTCCCCGCCATGTAATGACGCCGCGGGCGAGATCCACGTCGTTCCAGCGCAGTTGGCGGATGGCTCCGATGCGGTGTCCCGTCTCATGAGCCAGAATGAGAGCAAGTTCGGCGTCTGCCTCGCCTGCCGAACGTGCGACTGTAAGGATCGCGTCGTACTCCTCGGCCGTCATGCGCCGACGGACCGGGCTTTCGTTCTTCGGAAGCGGTAGCCCCTTGAGGGGGTTCCGCACCAACAGCGGCTCGCCGCGCGCGTCCTTGGCCATCGTGGCCCAATTCAGCATCGCACGGAGGAGGCACAAATCTCGGGCGACCTGTGCCGGCCCAACCAGGCGCACGGGGCGCTTCGCTCGGCGCTGCTTGGCATCCCTTCCTTCTCGCGGCTGTCGATTCTGATGCCGTAGTCGTCCTGACCTGCGGTCCGTGATGAATCGATCCCACTCGATCCGACTGAGGCGCTTCACTTGAAAATCCGACCCCAGGAACTTGAGCAGGAGTTGGCCCGTGCGTCGATCGTGCAGTTGCTTGGACTCGCTCTTGCTTGGGGTGACCTCACGTAAATAGTTGTCAATCAGCGATCCCAAGTTGAGTTCTTCCGAGCGCAACGGTTCGTTCGCCCGAATCCTCGCGGCGAGTTCCTCCGCCTTCCCCTTGGCATGCTCCCGGTCGGCGTGCTTGAGCGAAACGCGCACCCGTCGAAGGGAACCACCAACCGCAGGCCGCTCGTAGAACTCGAGGAAGATGACGCTCCGCGCCACATCCTCGTATGCGCGCACGCGGTTCGTCCCGCGTTCGCCCGTAGACCAGCTCCAGACCTTCTTCGCGTTAGTCATCGTGTGCTCCTTGTTCGGAGTTCACGACCGCTCGCGCGATCTGCCGTCTGGACGTTCCAACGATGGCGATGGACGGTTGCGGAGGCAAGAACCCGGCGCGATGCGGAAGGTCCCTGCGCCGAATCCTGGGCGCGTGTGACCGCCCCGCGTTCTCGATGCGGCCGGTCCGCACAAGGCGCGCCAAATGGTCCACGCTGTACCCGCTAGCGTCGGCAGCCTCTGCGAGCGAGAGGATCTCGTCGTCCGCTTCACGCAGTACTTCGTCCAACTGTACGAGCACGGAATCGAGCAGCTTGTCGGCGGGTACGAGGGCGCCGTAAGCGGCAAGTTGGTCGCGCTGAGTGACCAGCCACGAGCGGAGGGAAGCGAGAGCCGTGCTCATCGAATGGTCATCGTGGCGCCGTGCCACCGGAGGCGTGCCGTGAACCGCTCCGTGCGCCGACATGCCGCGAAGTTCAGTTCGAACTCATCGCTGGCAGCGGGGTCGTAGAGGCCAGGACGGTAGATCAGGGCTACGAAATCGGCAGCTTGTCGCATGCCGCTTGAACCCTGCAGGTCCTTGAGCCGGGGTCGCGGTTCCTTCCCATCCTCGATTTCCTTCGAGTTCACCTGGCAGGGCGCCAGGACCACGACATCCAGGCGCTTCGCCAGTCCCTTCAGCGCGTACGCGACCGCCTTAAGTTCCGCCGTTTCGTTGCGGTTGGTGAGGCGGTGCGAGATGAGTTGCAGGAAGTCCACGATTACCAGGCGGATCTCGGGATGGAGCGCCTTGAGGTGCTCCGCGCGGGCGAGGACGTCACCCAGCAGTGGCTCGGCCTCGGCGTCGATCCAAAAGGGCAGGTCAGTGAGATGGCCGGCGGCGTCGCTCACTCGGCGCCATTCGTCACCGGACAGTCTTCCGGACGAGAGCGCGTCAAGAGAAACGCCGGTGAGCGTGGCGAGGCACCGCTCGATGAGGGCTTCCGCCTGCATTTCGGCGGACACGTACGCCACGCCGGCGTCGCGCCGTTGGGCCACGTGCAGCCCGACGTTCAGCGCGAAGACGCTCTTGCCGGATTTCTCAGCGCCCGCCGGAATCACTAGTTCGCCGCCGCGGAATCCATGCGTCTTGCCGTCGATCGCATCATAGCCCGTCATGAGGCCGCGCTTCCCGTTCGTGCGTGCTTCGATCTCACTCACACTCGCGTAAATCAGCTCGCGGACGTGCCGGTAGCCCGGGCCGCCGCCGTCCGTCGCGTTCGGCAGGAGCGCCGTCAGAGCCCCCGTCACCGTTTCGCGCACCGGCACGCCGCGGTCGAGCGCGGATTCGGCGTGCGTGGCCAGGAGTTGGTGTACCGCGCGGCGCTGCGCCCACTCGCGGACGATCTGCGCGTGCGCGCCGACGTTGGCGAGCGTCGGGAGCGCGCCCGTGAGAGAGAACAGGAAGTCGCGGCCGCCCACGGATTCCAACTCGCCATTCGCGTCGAGCGTGGCCGCGACCGTGAGCGGGTCTACGTCGAGCCCGGCGTCTTGCGTGGCGAGGATCGCGCGGTAGACCCGCCGATGGCGCTCGAGGTAGAAGCTGTCCGCAGTGACGGTCACGGCCACGGTGCGGCGCGCGTCGGCATCGTCCATTGCAGCGGAGACGACGGCGAACTCGGCGTCCTGGTCGAAGGGTTGGCGGTCGCTCACGCGGTCCTCTCCCCGGTCGCCAGGAGTCGGTCACGGATGGCCGCAACTCGCGCGCGGTCGTCGTTGAGGTTCGCGAGGAGAGTTGGACGGGTGATCCGCCACTCGGCGAAAGCTGCCTCGACAGATCGGTAGATGCCATCCGCGACGAGTTTCGTGGCGATCGCCTCCTGCTCGTCTGTGTTCCCGGTATGGCAGAGACCGGTGCGGGCGTACACTTCGTAGAGTCGTGCTGCACGCTCATGCTCTGGGGAGTGACCGGCTGCACGGGTGTTATTGGCGCCAACCGGAGTCTCAGCCCACTCGCCCCACGTCGTCGCGAACTTGCTGGCGCTGAAGTACCGGCCTTCAGTGGCTGCACAGTACCGGCGGTACCGAGCAGCGACCTCCTCGATGCCATGCTGATTCACGAGGGGCGCGAGGAGCCTGCCCGTGCCCTTGGCTGGATCGGCGTCGTAGCGCTCGTGGTGGACTGCGCGGACTTGGGCCATCCACGGGTAGCCTTCGCCGTTGGCACGAGTTTGCTTGTGTGCGTCAGCCGCGCTCTGCGAAGCAGAGGCATCCGTACCCGTACCCGTACCCGTACCCGTAGGGCCGACCCCGGGCTGACCCCGGGCTGACCCCGGGTCGCCCCCCGGTGGGACCGTTGCTTCGGGCGCGGCAACCAAGGTGCCGGGCGGATCGGGAATCCGGCGGTTTGGGTTCTCCTTGTGATGAAACGTCTGCCACCGAGCGAAGGTCGGGATAACGCCGTAGCGCCGGCCGGCGACCTCGTAGGACCGAACGAAACCGGCCGACTCAAGTGCGGCCAGTACGGCTCCGAAATCCACGCCGTCGCGCGGTAGGATCGCAATCTCAAGCGAGTCGGGGGTCCATTCGAAACAGCCCCTTCGGTCTGCGTGGCCCCACAGACCGATGTACGCCAGGCGAAGCGGCAGGCCGCTCGTGCGCTCGGCCTGAAAGAGCTGCTTGTGCGCGAAGAACTCTGGGGCAACGAGACGTTGGCGCGCCATGACTACATCACAACCGGAAGGTCGTGGTTGGCGGCGTACTCGAGCAGCGCCAGTCGCCTGGCAGCTTCGGTGACCGTGCGCCAGCCGTCGCGCTCGGCACCGTCGCGGAACAGAGCGCCCGCCGCCGCACAGGTACGCGCCAGTTGCCAGTACGGCCGATCCTCGTCCGAAGGCGCGTCCTGATAGCCGCCGTAGCCGGCGTCGCTAGCGGCGGCGGGGAGCCGCAGCTTGGTAGTCATGTGACGTTGCCGACTCGGCGGACGGCCTCCCACTCCTGCTTGAGGCGCTGGATGCTGGACCGGCTGACTCTCCACCAACCAGATGCGTCGCGGCGTCCCTTGAGGCGGCCCGTGGTCACGAGGCGCAGGACCCGTTCTCTCGAAAGGGAGAGTGACTGGCCTGCTTCGTTCAGCAACATTTCGTCGTCATGGTCCACTGATCCTCCCGCGCCGGGTTGTCTGTGTCTATTCGCGGTAAGGAGAGTAGATTGTCCGTGGGTTTTCTTTGACCCCTCACGACGGCCTGTCTCTGAAAGTGGACGATTTCCTGACCAGTTTGAGTGTTCGCGAACTCGCCCGAGACGTCCACCGTCCCGTGAACGAGGTGCTCGCGTATCTGGGCAGGCGCCGAAGCAGCGCGGCGGGTGCCGATGACGTTGTGGGGCCCTCAGAAGCCGGTGCCGTCCGGCGGCACTTCGCGAACATCCCCCTCCCCACACCAGCTGAGGAACACATCGGCAAGTGGGACTGGGCACGCGCTGGCGCAGATGGCCGCGATATTGACGCCGGATGGCGGCGGCTGCGCGTCGCAATTCCCCATCCTGTGCGTGCCGCGCGGTCCCTTCGGCGACTGTGGGCTTACAAGGACGAGCCGGGCCCGCAACTCTTCGAGACCGATAGCGACGTGCTATCCGGGATCTCAGCGGCTATTGAATCGTCCACATCGACGATCCGGCGCCTCCTTCATGGTGAGGCACGAGTTGTTGAGTGGCGCACATTGTACATGATCGAGCGGAGGGCGTCGTCACAAGAATGGTGCGAACTGGAACCCCTCCTGTATCTGCCCGGGGCGCACGCCGCCGTCGAGCGATACCAGGGTTCGGTACAGGCGGAACTAGAACGGATAACAATCGGCGTGGTTGACGGACCGTCGATGACGGGCGGTGAGGAACGGCAGTGGACCGCGCCTGAACTCGCTGAGTTCCGGGACTTCGAGGAGTCCGTGCGACGTGCCGGCCTGCATGAGGAGCGAGCGACCCTCGGCCTGACCAGGGTGAAGCGGGCGATCTCAGCGCAGTGCCCGCTGCCGGTTCTGCTGGAGGCCGAGGAGTGCGCGGCCGTCATAACGCTGGGCCTCGACTTCGAGCGTGCGCTCGTTGCGGCAGAATCGGAGGCCCTGCATCGCGTGGTGAACCCTGATAGCAGGCCGGCCCCGGCAGAGGCGGAAGGGGCGCTGGCGGATCCGCCGCGCCAGATTTTGCGTGTGACCAACGGCCGGCTTCTCGACTACTGGCCGGGCGAGACGCTACCGGAGCGCCCGGCTGAACCAGTCCACGGCCGCATGACTTTTGCAGTTCAGCCGAACAGGCCGGTTCGGCGGGTCGGCAAGCTCGTGCTTGAGCAAGAACCGACTGCCGACACTACCACCGCATCGCCGGCCGCGGCGGCGCCTGTGGGCCATCCAAGTTCGACGAAGGATGTATTAGGTGGGAAACGGAAGGCGAATCCGAAGGGCACCACAAAGCGAACGAAAACCTGATCGCGGCTAGTTTCTCGTTCATGATGCGCCATTCCTGAGACCAGTGCCTCCGCATCCTCTCGCCGTTCTGATCGACCTCAACGGGCGAGCCCGAGGCTGAGCCCACGCCCCGAGAGGCGCCGGGTAGGGTAGTGGGTCAGTACGCTCGGTTAAAAGAGGAAGTAGGGATTTGACGCACAGGGAGCAACGTGGGGAGGCCCGAGAGGAAGCGGCAAGGCGCTCAACCATGAAATGAGGTGTCCAAATTTGGACACCTCATGTAAGAAGCACCACGCCTCATATTTAGCCGCTAAATATGAGGCATGGATTCGTCATCAGTCGGGATCGGCCGCTATGTCATTTCCGGCGCGCAACCGCCTTGCCTGCCGACCGTTTTTCGTTGAGGTCTTGTTCTTTTGCCTTTCGTGCACCGCTTAGGACCCAAATAGCGCTTCCGATCCCAGCAGCGATGGCTCCTGAACCTTCTAAGCTCTTGCCTTGGTAAATCAGCCAGCCCCCGCCAACCGCAAGAGTCATGAAGAGGACAAAGGCGAGGACTTGCCCGAGGGTCGAACTGAACAAGTTGTGGCTAACCACGCGGTGTTCCTGATTGCGCCGGTGCCGCCCTTGCTCTTCGAATTGCGTAATGATGCGGTCAGCGCTGCCGGGAACTATCTCGTTATAGGCTCGGAGAATGTCCGGATGTGGGAGCGGGCCCGAATACATCTGGGCTTGGAAGATGACCTGATTGCTGCGTCCCCTCGCCCCGCTCACGGACTGCGACGTTTGCCCCTGCACACCTGCATCGACGGCATCTTGCATCACTTCCGCAGAAAGGGGCACAGCCTTGGCTGCGCCCCTTTGCTTCTCAAGTCGCTTGAGCAACCGACGTTCTTTCCGGCTCATTTCCCTTCGGCAGGCCGGTTCGCTTCAGTCGCCTGTTGCATGTCTTGACCGACGACAGCCCAGTCGTTCGCCGTCGCCCAAGCGTCAGCTTCCGCTGGCGTCTTGCTGAAGTTGTAGCTGTAGTGCTCAAGCCACGCGGCAAGATCTATTGTGCGACCAGCTCCCGTCAATGTTACCACCGGCGTGAAATTGCACAGAATCACCGGCGAGAATTGCACACTCGGGGCTCCTCTTCTGGCCGCCGGGTATGCTGAGCCGCGGTAGGCGCCCGGCCGGCCCGCCAGACAGATTCGCCCTTCCTTCAGCTCAGAGGCGGGGCACGTGTACGGATGGGATACCCTCGTGCTACTCAAGCATCTCTTGCAAGAAGGCCTGTCGAAGCAGGCGATCGCGGACCGCCTCGGCGTCAGTCGCCGGGTGATCTACCACTGGCTGGCCACCGGGCAGGTGGAGCGGGATCTGGAGGCCATGCCCCCCCGCCGGTCGGCCCCACGTGAAACGAAGCTGGATCGCTATCACGGGATCATTCGCGAGCGGCTGGACACCTACCCTGCGCTCTCCGCCGTGCGGCTGTTCGCCGAAGTGCAGGCGGCCGGCTACGCCGGCGGGATCACGCAGGTCCGCGACTATGTCGCCCGCGTGCGGCCACGCCCGGAGCCGGAGCCGGTGGTGCGCTTCGAGACCGCCCCGGGCCACCAGGCGCAGGTCGACTTCGCGGAGTTCCGCTTCCCCTGGGGGAAGCGCCACGCCCTGCTCGTGGTGCTGGGCTACTCCCGCCTCTTGTGGCTCCGGTTCTACCCGCGGCAGACGATGGCCGTCGTGATGGCGGCGCTGGAAGATGCCTTTGCGTATTTCGGCGGCGTGCCGCGCGAGCTGCTCTTCGACCAGATGAAAGCCGTGATCGTCGAAGACGGCCGCCCCGACGGGGGCAAGCTGCTCGAAAATCCGGAGTTCCTCCGCTTCGCCCATCACTGGAGCTTCCGGATCCGGGCCTGTCGGCCGTACCGGGCGCAGACCAAGGGGAAAGTGGAGCGCCCGGTGCGCTACGTCCGGGGCAATTTCATCTATGGCCGCGAGTTCGTCGGCGATGCCGATCTCGATGCCCAGCGGCGCTGGTGGCTCGACGCCGTGGCGAATCCGCGCGTGCATCAGACGATCCAGGCGGTGCCGCGCGAGCGCTTCGAGGCCGAGGAGCGCGCCGTGCTGCAGCCCCTGGCGGAGCGGCCCTACCGGCCGCTCGTGCTCCCGGAGGCCCGGCGGCAGCGCCGCACGCTCGTGCGCCCGCTCACGCCGGAGGTCTTGGTCGAGCGGCGCGGCCTCCAGCACTATCAGGCACTCGTGGCGGCCGACGCGGGGGAGGTCGGCGTATGAAAGCCACGGCTCCCTCACTCCGCGATCGGCTCCGCACGCAGCTCGCCGATCTCAAGATGCCGGGCGCGCTGGAAGCGCTCGACGATATCCTCGCGTCGCTCGACAGCGGCCGCCTGCAGGCCCCGGCCGCGCTCGAGGCCCTCCTCGGCGCGCAGATCGCGCTGCGCAATAACCGCCGGCTCCAGGCCGCGATGCGCTCCTCCCGGCTCCCCGTGGTCAAGACGCTCGCCGACTTCGACTTCTCCTTTCAGCCGTCGGTCAAGCGCGAGCAGCTCGAGAGCCTGCACACCCTGGGCTTCCTCGAGCGGAAGGAGAATGTCGTCTTTCTGGGCCCGCCCGGGGTCGGGAAGACGCATCTCGCGATCAGTTTAGCGATCGCCGCAGCGGAGAGCGGCCGTCGCGTGTACTATGGCACGCTGGGCGACTTGATCACGTCGCTCGAAGAGGCGCAGGCCGCCGGCCGGCTCGCCCAGCGGCTCAAGACGCTCATCTTCCCGTCCGTGCTCGTGGTCGACGAGATCGGCTACCTGCCGATCAGTCGCACCGGCGCGATGCTCTTCTTCCAGGTGATCGCCCGGCGCTACGAGCGGGCGTCGACGGTGCTCACGTCAAACAAGGGCTTTGAAGAATGGGGCGAGATCTTCGGCGACGAGGTCATGGCCGCCGCGCTGATCGATCGCCTCGTGCATCACTGTCACATCGTCAATATCCGCGGCAACAGCTACCGGATGCGGCACCACACCGAGCTTCGGTCCACGCTGCAGAGCCGCCCCACCACCCCCCACCGGTCAGGCACGCGACAGTCGTCCCGTCAGGAGGCCCCGGCGTCCTGACGGCCCGCCCCCCACCCGAGTGTGCAAATTTCCCCGGTGAAAGTGTGCAATTTCAAACCGGTGTTGACAGTCAAAAAGGTAGGCGTCGCAAACAAGAAATCTGTGCGTCCCATCGAGTAACCCCTTAAGTGTGTGCGCGTGCCGAAGATACCGGAAATCCGGCTCGCCGTCCACCGCGTGTAGGAAATATACCCCGGCAGGGAAGTATCGCCCCGCTCACTGACACGCATTAAGGCTAAATCGTTTCAAATTCAGGGTTTTTCGGCCCTCTTCGGCGGTTTCCCGCGTTGCATGGCGTGTTTTACCGCGTCCCTCCAATCGCCCTCAATCTTGAGGGTTTCAGGCTTCGGCCCCGGCTTGGCTTTCTTGACAACCTTCTTCTTGGGCATATCGTATATTTCAAAGGGTTCGAGTTCTATGCGGTCGGCGGGAGTCGAACCCGCAATCTCCGTCACGAGAAATAGCTTCCAAGGCTACCGCGTCTACCATTTCCGCCACGACCGCGCCCCTACGTCTCACGACGTGGGGGCTTTCTTTTTGCTAGGGCTGTGCTGCTGGCGTTGCGGTGGGGGATGCGGATTGGGCGATGTCGTTGAAGTTGGTCGGGGCCAGCCATGTCGGACCAAATCGCCCACGCGCGGTCAGATTAGCTACCGTCTCGCGCACGAACGGGAAGAGCATCGGGGCACCGGTTGCCACAAGCCGTCGGTCCAAATCCGGGGATATGATTTCGCCGGGATCGTATTCAAGACCGAGCAATAGAACGTACGCGACGGAAAACTCATACAAGGCACCCTCGGCGCTCGATGCCATAAGCCGCACCAGCGCTAGCGATGCGTCTTCGGTCGACCTCCCGACTTCAACGGACAGGGCAACCGCTCCCTCGGGCGTCGCGACGGACGGCAACAGAGTGAGGTAGTCGCTCCGATGCGCGAACGTGGCCCGCTCAAGCACGATTTGGTTAATGCTCAGTTTCACGATAATGCTCCTGTGGCCTCTAGCATCAGATAACTCCGCGCGGCGTCAGGTACCTTTGTGACGTGTGCAGGGTTACTCCGGAATGTCGGGAACAGGCGGGGAGTGCTCGGCGCGGTGGAGGTCGTAGCAGCCACAGCGTGGCTCCGTCGCCTCGGGATTTGAACGCCCCGGAATTGCGCCCATTGCTCGAAGATCGCCGGATAGTTAGCAGCGACCCACAAACAGAAATTCGCGGCAGCGGAGGGGGGGACCGTCCCCCGCTCCCATCGGCCAACCGTGTTCTTTCCCACCCCAAGCGCCTTCTCGAAATCCGGAAGGGTCAACTCAAAGGAGAGTCGCAGATTGTGAATCTCCTCTCCGCCCATCGCCAGAGGGTCGCGATTCCGAAGCGCCGCCGTGATCGCGCGACTTCGGGCTCGTGATTGCTCCGTGGTGTAAAATTCTCGACCGCATTGCCCATTATCGCACCGCATGAACTCGTCTTGGAAACGGACGGAAGTTCCGTGGTGGTTGTAGAGGGATTCGACGATCACAGGTGAGACCGTCCCCTTTCGGCAACTCTCGCAAATGTTGTTAGGCGCGTTCATCTCGTCATGCCCCACCAGTGAAAGGATACCAGTTCTCCCGATTCGAGCGTCGGCAAATGCAAGGCAACCTTTACGTAGAACGGGTGAAGCTCCTCCTCTAGTTCGATTTTCAGTACCACGGCGTAGTCATTCTTCTCTGGGTAGTGCTCTGACAGTTCGTGTTTCCATAATTCCTCATCGGAGCACTGCACGAGTAATTCACTTACTCCATCTATGTCGTATCCGTATTTCGTCAGGTCATTATCGCCCTTGCGATCGACCTCTAGACCACGTTGCGCTGCCGCCCGGAGGCGGTCTAGCACCTCCGCGTCCGTGAAGGTTGGTATCGGCGCGTCATCGGTCATCTTGAACACGGAAAATAGCACCGTGCTCGTGCAATTGCCACATATTGGCTTATTTTCGGGCTATGTACGGTATAATTAATAGCATGGCGCTCTTGACATACTTCGATGCGTCTAATATCACAATAATGTCCTTCACAACGCCAGCCATGCCCAAAGTCGCCAGACACCAGACCCCGCTTGAAGCCAGCATCCCACTCGCCTGTGCCGATGAGGCCGCCGCTGTGGCGTTCCTCGAAGAACAACGGTTCGGCGAGACAGGCGCTTACTGCCCCCGGTGTGGCGATACCGACGTGGCACAGATGAAGGCCAAGGACGGGAGCCGCAACGCGCGGTATCTCTGGCGCTGCCGGGGCTGCAAGCAGCAGTTCACGGTTCGCGTGGGCACGATCATGGAGGATTCACCGATCCCGCTGCGCCACTGGTGCCTCGCGTTCTACCGGGCGTGCGCGTCCAAGAAGGGTGTCAGCGCGTTGCAGATTCAGCGAGAAACGGGGCTCACCTACAAATCGGCCCTGTTCCTCATGCATCGCATCCGTTGGGCGATGGCACCAGCGAACGAGCAGGAACCGAAACTCGGCGCGAACGGTGGGACCGTGGAGTTCGACGAGACCTATGTCGGTGGTCAGCCGCGCGGCCACAAACGGTATCTCAAGCGGAACGGCAATTACAAGAGCGGGCGGGCCATCGATTTCGCCGACCGTAAGACGCCCGTCGTTGGCGGTGTCGAGCGCGACGGTCAGGTGAAGGCCCGCGTGGCGTACAACCTGACGGCCCCCGAGTTGGAGAAGCATGTCACCGCGATGGTCGATCCGTCTGCGCACCTGAATACGGACCAGGCCAAGGCCTACAAGGTGGTCGGGGAGCAGTTCGCGCGGCATGAGCGTATCCGCGACAACGTCGGCCAGTACGTCCGCTATACCGACGATGGCGAGCAGGTCACCACCAATCGCATTGAGGGCTTCTGGGCTGGCCTCAAGCGCCAACTCCACGGGACGCACCACTCTGTCAGTCGCAAGCACCTGCACCGCTACGTCAGTGAGGCCGAGTTCAAGTGCAACAATCGCGGCCTGACCGACGGGGAGCGGGCGGCGAAGCTCATTCAGGCGACCGTCAACCGTCGCCTCACCTACCGCCAGCAATCGGCCCCGAAGCGCGATGCTGCCGGACGCTTTGTAGACCGTTAACGGAGACCCCTGTGCGTCAAATCCCCACTTCCCGGCCTGACCGATCACGTTTGGTCGGTCGAAGAACTTCTGGGACTGATGGACCCGACGAAACTGTTACAATCAAAATGACCCAGTGCCGCCGGGTAGTCGTTGGTTGCGCCTTGGGCTTCCGGGATGCTTGGGTAGGCACTCCCCAGCGAACGGGGGATCGAACGAAACCGGCCGATGGCCGTTCGGGTGCGGGTGGGTTCGCGGGAAGCCGGGTGGCGTTGCGGCCGGATGATGCGCGCCGCAATGATTCGATGAGGCCGGGGCGCAGGAATTTGGCGAGCTTGCCGGTATGCCTCCACAATCCGTGCAGGACCGCGTGCTCGACTTCCTCGAGCGCTGCGCGGCAGAACACGAGGCCAAGGCTGCCCAGTGCCGGCGGTTGATCCAGATGTTGCGTAGGACCGCGCCAGATGTGGCACTACTCGAGCAGCCCAGAGAAGACGTGCCGCCGCGTTGAAAGCGCCCCGTAGTCGAGTATGCCCTCCGCCCCAGATCGGACGGTGCTGCACGACGGCGGGTACTTTGGTGTACGGGCATCGTGGGTCGTATGACATTTGCAATGGACGGCTCGAGTCAGCCGGAGCGCGATTCAGCCATCCCCGCCGTGGGCGGTCCGTGGGGTTCGGGTCCATGAATCTCACCGGAACGGGTTGCCCGTGGTGCGTGAGCGCCGCCACCTTTGGGGGCGCAGGGACCGAATCCCACTCTTCACCTCGCCATGACAAGTTCCACGCCGCTCCGACGGCTCGCCGAGCGATGGGCCGCAGCCAAGCCGGCCGAACGGGCCAACGCACAGAGTTATATCATCGAGCTTTGCCAGGCGCTGGGTGTGGAGCCCCCACGCCCGGCGGGTAGCGGCTACGAGTTCGAGTTCCCCGTTCGCGTGGTCGGTCGGGACGGGACGGAATCCACCAACTTCGTGGATTTGTACAAGGCCCAGCACTTCGCCCTAGAGGCGAAGGACCAGGACTCGGCGAAGCCCAATGACCTGCTCCTGCGGAAGGCCTTCGGCCAACTGCGCAGCTACCTGGGGCACATCCCAGACGAGCGGCCGCCCTACCTCCTAGTGTAATTAACAGTGATTAGCGACATAAGTTATGAGCCCCCGTGCG
>CAVSOM010000005.1:0-73206 GCA_963729495.1 uncultured Gemmatimonadaceae bacterium | reverse complement strand
TGCGCGTCATGGCATCCCGGGCGTGAGAGTCATCGCGGCCCGCGCTCGCCGGCGGGGATGACCCGGCCGGCGCGGTGCGCTAATGATAGCACGCGGAGCGCGCCCCGCCCACCGTCATTCCATGCAGAACATGGTGATCACCGTATCGCCGTACACCCGCCGGTGGCCATCCCCGGGCAGCCGCTCGTCCCGGCGATGTTCCACACCGAGAATGTCGGCGAAGGGCACGGCGAGCCAGATTTCCGCCAACTGTGTGGCCAGCCCCTCCCCGTACGGCGGGTCGGCGAACGCGACGTCGAACGCGTGCGCCTCGAGCCCCCGGGCGAAGCGCAGGGCGTCCGCGCGGTGCACCACCGCCGCGCCGCCCGCGCCGAGGGCGGCCGCGTTGGCGCCGATGCAGCGCAGCGAGGCCGGCAGCGTCTCCACCAGGTGCGCCTCGGCGGCGCCCCGCGACAGCGCTTCGAGCCCCAGGGCGCCGGACCCCGCGTAGAGATCCAGCACCCGCGCGTCGGGCAGCCAGGGCGCCACCACGCTCATCCAGGCCTCGCGCACGCGGTCCGCCGTGGGACGCACCCGGTCGTCCGCCGGCGGCTCGATCCGCCGCCCTCGCCACTTGCCGGCCACGATGCGCACGGTCAGCTCCGGAAGTCGGCCAGCCGGGCCTGCAGCCGCGATTCGCCGTTCCATTCGTCGCGGTCGAGGCGGAAGGCCACGTCCAGCGAGCGGCCGATGCCGAGTTCGCCGCGGCGCGCGGCCATGCCCCAGCCGATGGCGGTGAGGGTGTGGCCGCCGCCCTGCAGCACGAGGCGCAGGCCGTCCTTGCCCACCACCCGGGGCGGCGCGCCCAGCGAGACGCCCCGCGACACGAGCACGGGCGACGGGTTGCCCATGCCGCACGGCTCCAGGTGGCGCAGCAGCGATTCCAGATCCTCGGTGGCCGCGTCGAACGGCAGTTCGAGGTCCGCGCGCAGCTCCGGCACCAGGTCGTCGGCGGTGAGCGCGCCGACCGCCACGGCGTTGAACCGCTCGGCGAACGCCCCCACCTGCTCCCGCGCGATCGTGATGCCCGCCGCCGACCGGTGCCCGCCGAAGCGGACGAGCAGGTCGCGGCACTGGCTGATGCCGCCGTGCAGGTCGAACGCCGAGATCGAGCGCCCCGAACCCTTCCCCTCCTCGCCGTCGAGCGCGATGAGGATGGTGGGCCGGCCGAATTCCTCCACGAGCCGCGAGGCGACGATGCCGATCACGCCGGGGTGCCACCCCTCGCCCGCCAGCACGAGGCCGTACGTGCGATCGAGATCCAGCCGCTCGACCAGGCGCCGCGCCTCGTCGAGCGTGCGCCGGTCGATCTCCTGGCGGCGGGCATTCAACTCCTCGAATTCGCGGGCCAGCGCGTTGGCGTGCGATTCGTCGCCGGTGGTGAGCAGCTCCACGCCGCGCAGCGCCCGGTCGAGCCGGCCCACCGCGTTGAGCCGCGGCGCCAGAATGAAGCCCACGCGGCCGGCCGTCATCGGCTTCCGGTCCAGTCCGGCGGCGCGGATCAGGGCCCGCAACCCCACGTTGCGCGTCTCGGCGAGCAGGCGCAGGCCATAGCGCACGAACACGCGGTTCTCGCCGCGCAAGGGCGCGATGTCGGCCACCGTGGCCAGCGCCACGAGGTCGAGCATGCCGTACACCGACTGCTCGTTGCCGCCGAAGGCGCGCGTCAGCGCCAGGGCGAGCTTGAAGGCCACGCCCACCGCGGCCAGGTCCTTGTCGGGCGACGGGCACCCGGGCCGCTTGGGGTTGATCACGGCGAACGCGTCGGGGAGCGGCCCGCCCGGCAGGTGGTGGTCGGTGATGATCACGTCCACGCCGGCGGCCTGCAGGCGGCGCACCGGGTCGTGCGCGCTCGTGCCGCAGTCGCACGTGACGACCACGCGCGCTCCGTGCTCCTCGGCGGCCCGCACTCCCGCGTCGGAGAGGTCGTAGCCGTCGCGCAGCCGCTGGGGAATGAACGGCTCGGCGCGGGCGCCGAGGGCGCGCAGCGTCTGCAGCAGGATCGTCGTCGAGCACATGCCGTCGACGTCATAGTCGCCGTGCACCAGCACCGGTTCGCCGGCGCGGATGGCGTGCGCCAGGCGCTCCACGGCGCGGTCGAGGTCGAGCAGCGTGGACGGGTCGTGCAACTGCTCCAGCCGCGGGCGCAGGAACCGCTTGGCGTCTTCGGGCCGGGCATACCCGCGGCCGACCATGAGCCGGCACACCGTGTCGGGTAGATGCAGCGCCGCCGCCAGCTCGGCGACGGCTTGGGCGTCGGGTTCGGGCGCCATCACCCAGCGGGTGCGGCTCCGTTGCCGGATATCAGGGGCGGTCACGCCCGAAAGCTACGTTCGGCCGCCCACCCCGCCAACATCATTCGCCCGCGTACAGGAGCACTCCACAGCCTTCGCAGACCTCCGGCGCGCCCGATCCCACCATCACGTTGCGGCGCTGCATCGGAATGATCGTGTCGCAATGGCCGCACGACGGGCCGCGCAGGGCGAACAGGGCCACCGCCCGCTCGCGGCGCTGGATCTTGTCGTATCGCGAGAGCAGCGAGCGCGACACCCGGGCGGCGCTTCCGTTCCGCGTGGACCGCGCGGCGGCCAGGGCCGTCTCGATTCGCGCGGCGGTCGGCGGCCAGGGTCTCGCGCGCTCCAGCCTGGGCGCCGCGCGTGGCGTCCACCTCGCGCCCGCGCTCGGCGGCGTACGCGCGCAGATCGACGATTCGCGAATGGATCGAGGCCATCTCGCGCTCATCATCCGACAGCATGCGACGCGCCTGCTCCGTCTGCGCCACCGCGGCCGCCGCCTCGCGCGGCGAGGTCACGGTGTTGAGCACCTGCTCGTGGCGCGCCAGCAGGTCCCGGTGCTGATCGATCCGGAACTGCACGTCGCGCTGGCGCCGCTCCTCCGATTCGATGCTGGTCTGGACCTCGGCCAGCGCCCGCTCGGCGCGCTGCGTGTCGGCCTCCAGCGCCGCCAGGCGCGGCGCCAGCGCGGCCAGCCGGTCTTCGAGCCCGAAGATTTCCGCGTCCTGCGTCTGCACTTCCAAGAGAATCACGACATCCTGATGCACGTACCGGTCTCCCTGGTCACGGGCGTGGTCTTCCGAACGATTTCCAGCCGCGCCCGCCCAAAGAGCGCCACTCGTCCGTCAACTGCTGCTTGCGCCTCATGAGCGCATCCTGCTCGGCCCCCGCGGCGAGCGGAAGCTCGCGGTCGATCTCCCGCAGCGATTCCTGCAGCCGTTCCACCTGCAGCGCGGCGAGGCAGTCCCGCACCGTGCGCTCCACGTCCTCCGGAGCGCCCCCCCTCCCTCCCCCTCCTCCAGCAGCCGCTCCAGCATCGCGCTCGCGTCGTCGTCCAGGCCCGCCGCCAGCGTGTCGGTGGACCGATCCGCCGGCTGGGCCGCGATCCGCGCGTAGATCTCGCGGAGCGCCGGGTCGCGGAATTCCTGCGGTCCCACCCGTTCGGCCACCGCTTCAACATACGTCGGGTGCCGCAACATCACACGCACCAACTCCCACTCACTCCTCACCCCCGGGGTGCGCCGCGGGTCACGCCGCGCCGAGCGCCGCGGCGGCTCGGTCGCCCCTTCCTCGTAATACTCGGGCGGCGGTTCGGGGGGGCCCGCGTAGCCGCCCCCGCTCCCACCCCCACCCCCGCGGACCGGGTCCGGCCCGTGCCCAATCTCGCGTTCCAGCAGTTCGCGGCTCACCCCCGCGGCCTCGGCCGTGCGCGCGATGTACAGGTCGCGCGTGATCGGATCGGTCACCGCACGCAGCGTGGGGAGCAGCCGGTCGAGCGCCTTCCGCTTGCGGCGGAGGTCGCCGAACCACCCGCCGCGATCGAGCAGCTGGATCTTGCGCTCGAACACGTCGAGCGCCTTGGCGAGGTGCTCCTCGAGCGCGTCCTTGCCGCGCGCCCGGACGAAGCTGTCGGGGTCCTCGCCGTCGGGAAGCGTCACCACCTGCACCGACGTCCCGAGGCGCAGCAGCTCGTCGCCGGCGCGGAAGGTGGCCTTGAGGCCCGCGGAGTCGCTGTCGTACAGCAGGTAGACGTTGCGCGTGTAGCGCCGGAGCAGTTCGGCCTGCGGTTCGGTGAGGGCCGTGCCGAGGGGGGCCACCACCTCGTCCAGTCCCGCCATCATCAATCGCACGCAGTCGAAGTAGCCCTCCACCAGAATCGCGCGGTCGCTGCGCCGGATGGCGTTCTTGGCCCATGACAGGCCGTACAGCGTGCGCCCCTTGACGAAGGTGGGCGATTCCCCCGAGTTGAGATACTTGGGCTCGCCCGGCCCGAGCAGCCGGCCGCCGAAGGCGATCACCCGACCCTGCGCGTCGAGGATCGGGAACATCAGCCGTCCGCGAAAGCGCGGCCGCGGCTCGTCGGTGTCCTCGCGTTTCACGAGCAGGCCGGCCTGCAGCTGACGTTCGTCGTCGAACCCCAGCGTCTGGAGGTGGGCCCGCATGAGCCCGATCTCGCGCGGCGCGAAGCCGAGCAGGAACCGGTCGGCATGCTCCCGGCCCACCTCGCGCTGGGCCAGGTACTCGCGCGCCGCCGCGCCGGCGTCGTCGTCCCAGAGCATGCGCTGGAAATAGTCCGCGGCCGCCGCGTTGGCCTCCCACAGCGGCTCGCGCGGATCGGGCCCCTCGCGCTTGCGTGAAACCTCCTGCACCTCGATCCCGGCCTTCTGCCCCACGTACTTCACGGCATCCACGAAATCCATGCCCAGCCGCTTCTGCACGAAGGTGAACACGCTCCCCTTCTCGCCGCACGACCAGCAGCGGTAACCGCCCCCGGGCGTGACGGAAAAGTTGGGGTGCGTGCCCTGGTGGAAAGGACACGGGCCGCGCCAGGTGCGCCCCACGCGCTTGAGCTTCACGTGCTCGCCGATGATCTGCACGATGTCGGCCGCGTCGGCCACGCGTTCCACCACGTCGTCGGGAATCACGCCAGCTCCGCCACAGTCACGCCCGCGCCGCCCTCGTTCCAGGCGCCCAGCCGGAACTGCTTCACGCGCGCATCTTTCTTGAGCATCTCCGAGACGCGCTCGCGCAGCGCCCCCGTGCCCTTGCCGTGAATGATGCGCAGCATCCGCAGGTCGGCGCGCACCGCCGAATCGATCGCGTGCATCACCAGGTTCTCCGCTTCGTCCGCTCGCAGACCACGGAGATCAATCTCGCTGGGCGCGTGCGCGTCGGGGAAGTCGCCCGACCAGGCGACCGCGGTCTCCCCGGGTACGGCGGCGCCCGCCACGGTCAACGCGGCGAGCGGGACGGTGAGCTTGAGCGACCCGACGGCCACCACGGCCTCGGTGCCGCGGACGTCCACGATGCGCCCCGCCCGGCCCCCGAGCGTGCCCACCGCCACGCGCGCGCCGGGGCCCAGCGCCACCGGCGCCGCCGCCCCGTCCGCGCGCCGCTCGACGGCCGCGCGCGCCTCGGCGGCGTCGAGCACCTGCAGCGCGTCGGCCTGCTCGGCGGCCAGCCGCTCGGCGCGCTGCCGCGCTTCGCGCCCCATCTCCTCCACCGCGTCCGCTCCCGACCGCCTGAGTTCGCGGATCGTGCGCTCGATGTCGTGGCGGGCGTCGAGCAGGTAGCGGCGGGCCTCCTGGCGCGCGGCGCGCTCCACCTCGCGTTCCCGCTCGTCCACGGCGTGCTCGCGGCGGGACACGTCGGCCACGCGGCGGCGGCCGTCGTCGAGCACGGCGTCCAACTCGGCCTCGCGCGCCGCCAGTTCCTTTTCCCTGGCCTCCAAGCGCTCGAGCAGGTCGCGGGTGTCGCGCTCGTGCTGGGGAATGTGCTGCTCGGCGCGCTCGACGATCGCCTCGGGCATGTCGAGCCGGCGCGCAATGCTGATGCCGTACGACCGGCCCGGCACTCCCTTGACCAGGCGGTACGTGGGGGCCAGCGCCACGGCGTCGAACTGCAGCGAGGCGTTGACCACGCCAGGCTCGTGCGCGGCGAGTTCCTTGAGCGTGCCCAGGTGCGTGGTGGCCACCGTGGTCGCGCCGCGACGGGTGAGCGATTCCAGAATGGCCCAGCCGAGCGCGGCCCCCTCCTGCGGGTCGGTGCCCGACCCCAACTCGTCGATCAGGACGAGCGAGTCGGCCGTGGCGCTGCGCACGATCTCGGCCAGGTTCTTGAGGTGCGCGCTGAACGTGGACAGGCTGGCCTCGATGGACTGTTCGTCGCCCACGTCGGCGAAGAAGTCGTCCACCACGGCGATGCGCGACGCGGGCCCCACCGGCGCCGGAATGCCCGACTGGGCGAGCGCCGAGATGAGGCCGAGTGCCTTGAGGAGCACCGTCTTGCCGCCCGTGTTGGGGCCTGAGACCAGCAGCGTGCGCTCGGCCGGCTCCATCCGGAGGTCGAACGGCACGACGGGCATGCCCTGCGCCACGAGCAGCGGGTGGCGGCCGCACGCGATGTCGAACCCTTCGCCGGGGGCGCCCAGCGTGGCGCCGGCGCACTCGAACTCGTCGGCGAACCGGGCGCGGGCGTACAGGGCATCGAGCTCGGCGAGCGCGTCGAGGGCGGCGGCCATCGGTTCGTGGAGGGGGCGCACGCGCTCGGTGAGATCGGCGAGGATGCGCTCGATCTCCTCGATCTCGGCGGCCTCCAGTTCGCGCATCCGATTGCCGAACTCGATCGCCGCCGGCGGTTCCACGAACAGCGTGCCGCCGCTGGCCGACGCGTCGTGCACGATGCCCCCCACCGCGCCCCGCCCTTCGCGCCGCACGGGGATCACGTAGCGGCCGTTCCGGACGGTGATCGAGAGGTCCACCGGCCGGTGCTGCGACGGGATCTGGGCCATGGCGCGTTCGAGGATCCGCACCAGCTCCCCTTCGGCCTTGCGCAGCTCGCGCCGCAGCCGTTTGAGTTCGGGCGACGCGTCGTCGCGCACCGCGCCCTCGTCGTCGAACGTGCGGTCGATGGCGTCCTCGACCATCCGCTGCGATATCAGATTGCGAATGATCGTGTCGAGCACGGCGCGGGCCACGGGCGGCGTCTTGGGGTCGGCGAGCGCCTCGCGCGTACGACGCGACGAGCGCAGCAGCAGGCCGCCGGCGCGCAGTTCCTCCCCCGTCCACCGGCTGCCGGCCACGCGCAGGCGCGCGAGGGCGGCGGTGACGTCGGGCACGGGCTCGGGGTGCCAGGGGGTTTCGCCGGCGCGCAGGGCGCGCACGGCGGCCACGCGGGCGTGCTCGGCGTCGAGCCACGCGCGGTCGGTGCGCGGCGCGAGGGCGCGGACGCGGGCCGAGCCCAGCCCCGAACTCGCGCGGTCGGCCACCAGGTCGAGCACGCGGGGAAACTCGAGCACGGCCAGCGCGTGCGCGTTCATCGCTCGGCGTCCCCGACCGGGACGCAGAACCCGAACGGGCGGGGAGAGTCGCCCATTCGGGTTCCGGTGGCGTGCGTGGGGAGCACCGTCACTCCTTGGGGCCGAGTTCCTCGCGCACGATCGCGGTGATGGCCCCGCCCTCGGCCCGGCCCTTGAACTGCGGCATGACCTTGCCCATGACGGCGCCCACATTGGCGGCGCCGGCGGCGATCGCCGCGCGGACGGCGGCGCGGATCTCCTGCGGATCCACCGCCGGCGGCAGATACTTCTCGAGCAGGGCGACCTCGTGCCGTTCCTTGTCCGCCAGCTCCTCTCGCTTGCCGGCCACGTACATCTCGATCGACTCGCGCCGTTTCTTGATGCCGCGGCGGAGCACGTCGACCACGTCTTCGTCCGTGAGGTCGCGGTGCAGTTCGATCTCCCGGTTCCTGGCGTCGGCGATGATCGTGCCGAGCAGGAGCGTGGCGGGCTTGTCGTGCGCTTTCCGCGACGCGTTGAGATCGGCGTGGAGCTGCCCAATCAACGCGGACACTTAGGTCGACCGCGTCCGGCGGTTCTTGCGGATGGCGGCGTTGAGCTTGCGCTTGCGGCGTTCGCTCGGCTTTTCGTAGTGACGATGCTTGCGCAGGTCGGACAGGATGCCGGCCTTCTCGCACTTCTTCTTGAAGCGTTTGAGCGCGCGCTCGAAGTTTTCGTCGTCGTGGATGATGACTTCCGACAAAAGTTCTCTCCCCCCTTCGTGGCGTTTGCGGCGCCGGATAAGTGTGCGTAGCCCTTTAGTTTAGCGGAACGGTGCGGCCGGTGTCAATGTATCCGTCCAGTTGCCGCCCCCGTGCCCTCTGGGCCACGAGCGTGGTATACTGGCGCATGAATCTTCCCGCTTCGCCCGCCGATCCGCTGTTCGTCTCCTTTCAGGGGGCGCTCGCCGGCCGGTACTCCATCGAGCGCGAACTGGGGCGCGGCGGCATGGGCGTGGTCTACCTGGCCCACGAGGTCCACCTCGACCGCCCGGTGGCGATCAAGCTGCTCCCCCCGGCGCGGGCCGCGGACCCCGGGCTGCGCGAACGGTTCCTGCGCGAGGCGCGGCTGGCCGCCAAGCTGTCGCACCCCAACATCATCCCGATCCACGCCGTGGACGACGCGGGTGGGTTCGTGTACTACGTGATGGCCTACGTGGAAGGGGAGACGCTGGCCGAGCGGGTGCGGACGCGGGGCCCGCTCCCCGGCTCCGAGGGCACGCGCGTGATGCGTGACGTGGCCTGGGCGCTCGCCCACGCGCATGCGCAGGGGCTCGTGCACCGCGACGTGAAGCCCGACAACATCATGCTGGAGGCGGGCACGGGTCGCGTGCTGGTGACGGATTTCGGCATCGCGGCGGTGGTGGCCGAGGGCGCGGGCGACGGCGTGTCGGGCACGCCCGAGTTCATGAGCCCGGAGCAGGCGCTGGGCCAGCCGCTGGACGGGCGGAGCGATCTGTACGGGCTCGGCGCCACGGCGTTCTACGCGTTCACGGGTCGGCTGGTGTTCGAAGGGAAAACGCCCACGGAAGTACTGGCCAAGCAGGTCACCGAACCGGCGCCGGCGCTGGCGTCCATGGGAATTCCGGTATCGCGAAAGCTCGCCGTGCTGGTGGATCGATGCCTGGCCAAGGACCCGGCGCAGCGCCCGGCGACCGCCGAAGCGTTGGCCGAGCAGTTGGGCGTGTCGATCGAGCAGCGGCGCGAGCTGCCCATGGCGTTGCGGGTGTTCGCGAAAGACGGGGGGCGTCTGAACGGCGGCGGGACCATCATCTTCCCGTTCGCGTTGCTCGGGATCACGGTCGGCGTGTCCAGCTTGTTCGGAACCGCTGCCGCGTACGCCACGTTCGCCGCGCTCGGGATCGTGACGCCGTTCGCCTATCTCGTGGACGCTGCCGGCCGGCTCCTCCGACAAGGCTTTGCGCGCGAGGACGTCGGGCCCGCGTTCCAATACGAGATCGATCAAGCCCGGGAGGAACGCCTGGCGCAGTACGGGCGCACGATGGCGAAGTACGAGAAACCTCTGCGCCGCGTCGCGCTGGTGTCCGGCGCGGCGTTCGGGGGCTCCATGCTGTGGATCGCGGCATCCGCGTTCAGGTGGCTCGTGTTTCCCGACTGGGCCGATGGCCTGTTCATGGCCAGTTCGATCAGCACGTTCCTCTCCACCATCGGCTACCTCACCGCCGTGCAGCAGCGCGACGACGTGGACGGCAATTTCTGGAGGCGTGTCTGGACGGGCCGGATCGGGCGGGTCGTATTCGCCGTGGCCCGGCGGCTGGTCCGGCGGCGCGAGGTGGCCACGGTGATGACCCACCGCGCCACCGAACTCGCGCTCGGCATGGCCGCCGAGAACCTGTTCGAGACGCTGCCCAGGGAGACGCGCCACTCGTTGGGCGACCTGCCACGCGTGCTCCACCGCCTCCAGGAGGACGCCCAGCTCCTGCGAGCGCAATTCAACGAATTGCAGGAGGCGCTCAGCGCCGCACCGGACGGCGGCACGTCCGACGCCTACGCCGAGGTGCGCGACACACGCGACGCCATCC
Source organism: uncultured Gemmatimonadaceae bacterium (assembly GCA_963729495.1). Classification (GTDB taxonomy): domain Bacteria; phylum Gemmatimonadota; class Gemmatimonadetes; order Gemmatimonadales; family Gemmatimonadaceae; genus JAGWRI01. The sequence continues at coordinate 63,275 of CAVSOM010000005.1, read as the reverse complement.
ACGGCAAGCTCACCGACGCCGTCGCCGCCCTCGAGACGATCCGCCTCAACCTGCTCCGCCTCCACGCCGGCTCCGCCACGGTCGAAGGGCTGACCACGCACCTCCACATCGCCGCCGATGTCTCGGCCGAGGTCGAACGTCTGCTCGCCGCGCGCGAAGAAGTCGAACACCACCTCGAGTTCCCGCGCGAGATCGCCAGCACGCCGGCCTAGCCGTTCACCCCGGCGGCCACCCCAGCGACCGCCCGCCCAGCAGGTGCAGGTGCAGATGGAACACGGTCTGCCCGCCGTCGGCATTGGTGTTCACCACCACGCGATACCCGCGCTGCGCGATCCCCTCCCGCTCGGCGATCTCGGTGGCCATACGGGTCATCTTGCCCACCATCGCGAAGTCGCCGAGGTCGTTGAGCGAACCCACATGCGCCCTCGGGATGATCAGAATGTGCACCGGCGCCTGCGGGTGCACGTCGCGGAACGCCACGAACTCCTCGTTCTCCGCCACCACGGTGGACGGAATCTCGTGCCGCACGATGCGGCAGAACAGGCAGTTGTCGGACACGTGCCCTCCGGTTTCGGTCAACGGCCCTGCGACGCCCGGATGATCGCGGCCGCGGCCAGGGCGGCCGTTTCGAATCGTAACGTGGTTCCGCCCAGCGACACGGCGTGCCACCCGCATGCCGCCAACTCCTCACGCTCGGCCGGCTCCAGCCCGCCCTCCGGGCCCACAGCCACCGCCGTCGCCCCGAACGGCGCCCGCGACGGCAGGGGCGCGCCCTCGGCGTCGAGCACGAGGCCGCGCGACCCGGCGCACGCCGCGATCGCGTGGTCCAGCAGCGCCTCGTCGTGCACGACCGGCAGCCACGCGCCCCCCGACTGTTCGAGCGCCCCGATCATGCGGGCGCGGACCTTACGCGCGAACGCCTCGCCCTCGCCGCGCGGCGAGACGCTGCGCGACCTCATGTAGAGCACGGGGCGCCAATCGGTGACGGCGAGCTCGGCAGCCTTCTCGGCCAGCCACAACATGCGGTCGCGATCGGCCACGGGCACGAGCAGCGCGAGCGGCGCCGCGCGCGCCGCCCGGCTGCAGGTCGCGACCTCCACGTCGCCCCCACGGTGATCGAGCCGCGTGAGCGCGCCCTCGGCCACGGTGCCGCGCCCGTCCACCAGGCGCACGGCATCTCCCACCGCCACACGGCGCACGCGCGCGTGCCTGGCCGCCGCGTCGGAGAGCTCGGCGAGGGTGCCCACCGCGGGCGTCGCATCGACGAAGAAGGTGGCTAGGCCCGAACCGCCGCGACGCTCCACCATCCCTCCTCCTCGTGTTCGCCCGTGATGCGCCACCCGCCGTCGGCGAGCGCGGCGCACATCTCGGCGCGCTCCGCGGTCATGATGCCGCCGAACACGGCGCGTCCGCCCGGCTCCAGCGCGGCCGCGACCGCGGGCAGCAGCGCCCGCACCACCAACGACAGGATGTTGGCCACGACGACGTCCACCGGCGCCACGAGCGGCAGCAGGACGCGGGCGTCGCCGAGGATGACCCCCACGCGATCGGCCACTCCGTTGGCGGCGACGTTCCGCTCGGCGTTGGCGATGGCGTCGGGATCCATCTCGATGGCGGCGACGCGCGCCGCGCCGAGCTTGGCCGCGCCGATCGCCAGCACCGCGCTCCCCGCGCCCAGGTCGGCCACCCGGTCGCCCGGGCGCAGCACGGGCTGCAGTAACGCGAGCACTCCGCGCGTGGTCGCGTGCTCGCCGGTGCCGAACGCCATCTCGGGCTCGATCACGACCGTGTGCGCCGGGTCGCGGCCGGCGGCCAGCCAGGGCGGCGCGACGGTGAGGGCGCCCACGGCGTGGGCCGTGATCCCCCGCTTCCAGGCCTCGGCCCAGTCCACGGGAGCCAGCGGCGCCGTTTCCACGGACGCGCCGGGATCGGCGCCGCCCAGTGCGGCTATCAGCAATTGAATATCGGCGCGCTCGTCCAGGTGCGTCACCAGCGCGTCGCCGTCCTCGTGCACGCCGCCGGCGCCGGCGGCGAACAGCGCGGCCAGCACCGCGTCGCGGTGCGCGGCGGGCCGCACCCGCACGGTGGTCCAGCTCACGCGCCCAGCGCTTCTTTCATCTTGGCCCAGAGGCTCTTCTCGCGGCCGCCCACGGGCACGGCGGCCTGGACCTCGGCGAGCTGCTTGATCAACCGCTCCTCGTCGGCGCCCAACCGCTCCGGCGTCCAGAGCTGCACGCGCACGTGCAGATCGCCGGTACCGTTGGCGTTCACGCGCGGCAGGCCGCGCGCCTTGAGGTGGAACAGCTGCCCGCTCTGCGTGCCCGGCGGCACGCGCAGCGACACGCTCGACGTCACGGTCGGCACCGCGACGTCGGCGCCGAGCGCCAGCTGCGGGTAGGTGACGAGCACTTCGGTGAAGAGATCCTCGCCGTCGCGCTCGAACCGCGGGTCCTCCGCCACCTCGAACACGACGTGCACGTCGCCGCGCTGGCCGCCCGCGCGCGCCGGCGTTGCCCGCCCCGCGCATGGTCATGTACTGCCCGGTGGCCACGCCGGCGGGAATCTGGATGGTCAGCTCCCGCTCGCCGCGCACGCGGCCCTCGCCGCGGCACTTCTTGCACGGCGCCTGGATGATCGAACCCTCCCCCTTGCAGGTGGGGCACGGCACGACGGTGAGGAACTGGCCGAAGAACGAGCGCTGCGCGCGCCGCACCTCGCCCGCGCCGCCGCAGCTCGGGCACGTCTCGACGCGCGTTCCGGGCTCGGCCCCGGTGCCCTGGCAGTGCTCGCACGTGTCGAGCAGCTTGGCCGCGACCTTCTTCTCCACCCCGGTCGCCACCTCGGCCAGCGTGAGCGGAATCGAGACGCGCACGTCGGCGCCGGCCCGCACGCTGCCCGCCGTGCGGCCCCCGCCCGCCGCCGAACAACTCCTCGAACCCGCCGAGGCCGAAGTCGCGCATGAAGATGCTGAGCGCCTCGGAGAGATCCACGTGGTGGAAGCCCGCCGCCCGCGCCCCCGCCGCGCAGCCCGGCCTCGCCGTACCGGTCGTACGCGGCGCGCTTCTGCGGGTCGCGCAGCACGTCGTACGCCTCGGTGATCGACTTGAACTTCTCCTCGGCGTCCTTGGACCCGTCGTTGCGGTCCGGGTGGTAGGTCATCGCCAGCTTGCGATACGCCTTCTTGATGTCCTCGTCCGACGCCGTGCGGGCCACGCCCAGCACGGAATAAAAGTCTGCCATTAGTAAAGTCTCAATCGAGCAGCTCGGTCAGCAGCTGCGAGGTGTGCGATACGAGGGCGATGACCTTGTCGTAGGGCATCCGCGTGGGCCCGATGACCCCGATCACGCCGGCCAGCGAGCCGGCGTGGTATTCCGCCGTGACGACGGTGAAGTCTCCCAGGCGCGGGTCGGCGTGCTCCTGGCCGATCGTGATCGAGATGCCCTGCGCCTGCGGGCGCGCCCGGATCGCGTCGACCAGCGACTGCGGGCTCTGCGTGAGATCGAGCAGCCGGCGCAGCCGCTCGGCTTCCGAGAACTCCGGCTGCCCCGCCAGCACCGACGCCTGCCCCAGCACCAGCGCGCCGTCGGCGCGCGGCAGCGCCGGCCCGAACAGCACCCCGGCGTCCTGCACGAAGATGTTGAGCAACTCGCGCGCGTCGGCCCCGGCCACCGTGTCGCGCAGGCGCGAGCCCACGCTGGCGGCGATCTGATCCAGGGTGAGCCCGGCCAGCCGCTCGTTGAGCACCGCCGTCACCTCGGCCAGCACGCCGTCGGCGATCTCGCCGTGCACCTCCACGAACACCGTGCGCGCCACTCCCCCTTCGAGCTGCAGCACCATGAGCAGCCGCTCGCCGCTCACCCGCACGAGATCGAGACTTTTCAACACCGTCCGGGCCAGCGTGGGGCCGAGCGCCACGCCCAACTCCTGCGCCAGCACGCCCAGACTCTGCGCCGCCCGCCGCAGAATGGTCTCGATGGGCGAATCGGCCCGCCCGATGTCGTGCGCCAACCGGTCGCGCTCGGCCGCCGCCACGCGGCCCCGCGTGAGCAACGAATCGACGAACGCGCGGTACGCCTTGTTCGTGGGAATGCGGCCGGCCGACGTGTGCGGATGCACGAGAAACCCCTTCTCCTCGAGGTCGCTCATCGTGTTGCGGATGGTCGCCGGCGATACCCCCAGGCCGAAGCGCCGTGACAGCGTGCGCGATCCCGCCGGTTCGGCGGTCTCGACGTAGGTCTGAATCACGGCCTCGAGCACGGTGCGCTCGCGGCTGGTGAGCTGGTCGACACTCATAAGTTCAAATCTAGTAACGACTTCGGCGAACGGTCAAGTATTCCGTGAGGGCGTCCAGCCGCAGCCAGCCCAGCGCCGTGGGACGGATCGCGCCCAGGGCGTCGATCTCGGCCCAACCGGCCTCCACCCACGGCTGCAGCGCCGCCCGCTCGCCCGGCATCGACGGCAAACCCCGCGCCGTGCGCAGCCCCAGGTAGATGCGCTCCAGCGACCGGGCGCCCTCGGTCAGCCGCTCCTCGCCCGCGGTCGGATCGCGCCCCGCACGCACGAGATCGAGCCACGCCGCGTAGGCCTCGGTGTTCCACCGCCGCCGCTCGCCGTCGAAGGCGTGGGCCGACGGGCCGGCGGCGGCGTAGGGCGCGCCGCCCCAGTAGGCCGAATTGTGGCGCGCTTCGTGGCCGGGCTTCGCGTAGTTCGACACCTCGTAATGTCCGAAGCCATGCGCGGCCAGGATGTCGTGGGCGTTCAGAAATTCGCGTTCGTACCGCTCCTCGGAGGCCTCGTGCACCGTGCCGCGCGCACGGCGCCGCGCCAGCGGCGTGGCCGGCTCCACAGTGAGCCCGTAGAGCGAGAGGTGCGTGGGTTCGAGCGCCAGCGCCGAATCCAGATCGCGAATCCAGTCGCGCTCCAGCGCGTCGGGCAGCGCGAAGATCAGGTCGAGCGAGATGTCGGAGAACCCGGCGCCGCGCGCGGCCTCCACGGCACGCGGGATCGCCGCTGCGTCGTGGGTGCGGTGCATCCACGCGAGCACGCGGTCGTCGAACGACTGCGCGCCGAGCGAAAGGCGGTTCACGCCGGCATCGCGCCAGGCGCGCGCCGAATCGGCCGACACGTCCTCCGGATTGGTCTCGAGCGTGACCTCCGCGCCGGGCGCCGGCGTGGCCCATTCGCGGACGACGTCGAGCAGCCGGGCCACGCCGGCCGCGCCGAGCTTGGACGGGGTGCCGCCGCCGAAGTAGAGCGTGTCCAACTCCCACGCCTCGCCGTCCGGGGCCTGCATCCGCAATTCCGTCGCCACGGCCTGCGTGAACTCGACGGCGGGCACGGCGGCGCGCACCGCGATCGAGAAGTCGCAGTACGTACACCGCCGCGCGCAGAACGGCACGTGGACGTAGAGATGTCGCGGGAGCACGCCGCAATATACGTGCGGCCGCCGCGCTACCCGATGCGCCGCCGCACCTCTCCGGCCATGGACACTTCCACCGCCCCGGCCAGCTCGAGCGCGGTCACCGCCGCCAGGCAGCGGTGCGCGGGGAGCGAGGCCCGGGCGCACAGGGCGTCGAGATCGGTGGCGCCTCGGTCCAGGGCGTCCCAGACGGCCGCCTCGTCGCCCCCCGGTTCCATTCGCGGCACGCGCACCGGGCGCGTGAGTCCGAGCAGGGCGAGCGCATCCTCGACCGACGCCAGGATGTGGGCGCCGTCGCGGATGAGCAGGTTGGCGCCCTCGCTCTGCGGCTGGTCGATGGGACCGGGCACGGCGGCCACCTGCCGGCCGAGTGTGCCGGCGTGCCCCGCCGTGATGAGCGCCCCGCTCTTCACCCCCGCCTCGACGACGATCGTGAGCGGCGAGAGCGCGGCAATGACGCGATTGCGGCGCGGAAAGGAACCGCTGTTAGCCCGCTCGCCCGGCGGATATTCCGACAGCAGCAGGCCGCGCGCCGCGATTTCGGTGTGCAGGGCGCCGATTGGCGGCGGGATAGGCGAGGTCGGCGCCGGTGCCGAGCACGGCGATCGTGGTTCCCCCCGCGTCGAGCGCCGCGCGATGGGCCGCGGCGTCGATGCCGCGCGCCATGCCGCTTACCACGCAGGCGCCGGCGCGGGCGAATGCGCCGGCCAACGCGCGCGCCGCGCGGATTCCGTACGCCGTGGCCCGCCGAGTGCCCACGATGGCCACGCGCGGCCGGTCGTCGAGCAGGGCGGCGTCTCCCACGGCCCAGAGCACCGGCGGGTATTTCGTCGAGGTCGCGGAGGGCGACCGGCAGCGCGCGGATCGTCCCGACGGGAGCAGCCCCATGCCGAACCGGGCCGCGTCGTGCAGCGCGCGGTCGGCCGCGTCGAGGGCCGCCACGCGACCCGGCGCCTGCTCCGCGTCATCCAACGCCCGCGCCGCGGACCCAAATCGTTCGATCAGGGAGTGGAAGGTCACGCACCCGATGCCGTCGATCATCGAGAGCGCGAGCGCGGCGCGCGCCTCAGAGGAGGTCGGAGAACTCCCGCTTGGGTTCAACGGTCTTCTTGAGTTCGAGGATCTCGGACCACCAGCCGGCAAGCAGATCTTCGAGGCCGGTGCGGTTGGCGGCGCTGATCGCGTACACGGCGAACGCGCCGGGCGCGTCGATGTCGGGCACGGGGTCGTCGCCCCACAGGTCCATCTTGGTGAACAGCACGCAGTGCGGCTTGAGCGAGAGCTCGGCCGAGTACGCGGCGACCTCGGCGCGCAGCGTATCGTATTCCGCCTGCCAGTCCATGGCGTCGATGGGCACGAGGAAGGCGAGAATGCGCGTGCGCTCGATGTGGCGCAGAAACTGCAGGCCGAGCCCCTTGCCGTCGTGCGCGCCTTCGATGATGCCGGGGATGTCGGCCACCACGAACGTGCGGTGCCCGCTCAGCGGCACGACGCCGAGGTTGGGGGCGAGGGTGGTGAACGGGTAGTCGCCGATCTTGGGGCGCGCCGCGGAGATGACGGAGAGCAGCGTGGACTTGCCGGCGTTGGGTTGCCCGACGAGGCCGATGTCGGCGATCAGCTTGAGTTCCAGTTCCAGCGTGCGGGCCTGTCCTTCCTCGCCCGGCTGCCACTCGCGCGGCGACTGGTGCGTGGGCGTGACGAAGAACGCGTTCCCCTTGCCGCCGCGGCCGCCCTTGGCGGCGAGCAGCGTGTCGCCGTCCTCGAGCACCTCGCCGAGCAGCTCGCCGGTATCCTGCTCGCGGACCACCGTGCCCGGGGGCACGGGGAGCACGATGTCGGCCCCGGACTTTCCCGTGCGGTTGCTTCCCTCGCCGTGCTGCCCGCGCTCGGCCTTCCAGAAATCCCGATAGGTGAAGTCGAGCAGGGTGGAGAGGTTGGCGTCGGCGCGCACGTACACGTCGCCGCCCCGCCCGCCGTCGCCGCCGTCCGGCCCCCCCATGGGCACGAACTTCTCGTGGCGGAACGAAGTCTGCCCCGAGCCGCCCGTGCCCGCCTCGACCTTGACCACCGCGCGGTCGATGAACATGCCTACTTCCCCCGCACGCGCGACCAGAGCAGCCGTGCCGTTTCAAGATGACCGGCGCCGACCACGCCGTCGAGCGATTCGATGGCGGCCGACACGACGTCCGCCGCGACGCCGGCGTTGAGCGCACCATGCAGATGCGAGTGCAACTGGCGATCCTGCGCCGAGGCGGCGCAGGCGGCCACGATGCACAGTTCGCGCCGGGGGAGATCGAGCCCCGGGCGGCCCAGCACCTTGCCGTACCCCTCCACGATCATCCACTCGTCGAGCGCCACGTGCAGGTGGCGGATGTTCTCCCGCAACCGCTCGTAGAACCGGCCGTAGACCACGGCGCACGTCCGCTCGCCGGCGGCGTGCCAGTCGTCGGACGCGCCCGCCGGCGGTGGAGCGGCGGGCTCGGGGTGCACCCGCCGCCATTCCCGCATGGCGTTGAGCGCCCTCGGGAACCCCGCGAACAGATACGACTGCAACAGCAACTCCTCCACCCAGAGCGGCGGCACGGCGTCCACCGCCTGGGCGATCTGCACCCGCTGGTCCGCTTCGCTTCCGGCCGCCACCGCGGCCGACAACCGGACGAGCCGCCGTGTGGGCTCGTCCAGCGTGACGCATGATGGGGGCGTGGGGCGCGGGAGGCATCATCGTTTCCATGGGACAAGGCGCAAAATCACGCCGGCTCAGGCGACCGGCCGGATCTCGCCGACCGTCTCGCCGCGCGTGTTGACCACCGGACGCCGCGCGAACTCGGCCAACCGCGGCGGCAGTTGCGCCGGGAGCGCGTCCACCATCTGCAGGGCGCGGAGCAGCGCCGGATACTGCGCGCGCCCCGCCCCATCCTCGGCCTTGATCGCCACGCCCACGCCGACGTCGAGGCTCGCCGCGGAATGGACCCCCTCGGCCCCCACCTTGCAGATCACGCGGCCGGCGGTCTCCTCCATCAGGATCGTGTCGAACCGGTCCGTGCCGCCCACCAGGAACGGATGCGCGCCCATGGCGCGCACCACGCGGGCCGGGCCGGGCTCGCCGTCCACGGCCGCCTGCCCGAGCCGGGCGTACGCCGTCGCCATGCCAATAAGAGAAAGTGAATACTCGACCACGCCGCAGCCGTCCACGGCGCGTCCCACTCGGCCCGCGTCGAGCCCCGACCACCGCACGACCGACGCCAGGCACCCCTGCTGCACCGGGTGCGCCGCCGCGTGGTAGCCCGCCGTGGGCCACCCCGCGGTCCGGGCGCGGGCCAGCATGGCCGCGTGCTTGCCCGAACAGTTGTTGTGCAGCCGCGTGGGCGGCCGGCCGGCCTCGCGCAGCAGCCGCGCGCCGCGTTCGCTCAGCGGCTCGTGGGGGCCGCAGGCCAGGTCGTCCTCGCCCAGCCCGAGGTCGGCGAGCATGGCCGCCGCGATCGCGACGTGCTCCGGCTCGCCGCCGTGCGAGGCGCAGGACAGCGCCAGCCGCTCCTCGCCCCACCCCAACGCGTCGAAGCCGCCGGCCTCGACCATCGGCATCACCTGGAAGGGCTTGGCGCACGAGCGCCAGTGCGTGACCAGGCCGGCCTCGCGGGCATGCGCCACCAGCTCCCCGGAGGCCCGCGCCACGGCGGCGTACACGCGATGCAGCGATTCCACGCGGTCGCCGCGCGTGACGGCGATATCGAGGTGCAGCTCAGCCATGGCGGAGAGTCGGCGAGGGACGGACGGGCGGCGGACGGCGCTCGAAAGATAACCCGGCCGCCACGTGCGGTCTCAGGCGTCGGCCGCTTCGGGGCGCGCGCTCCGGGTGGTCGCCCGGGCGATGCCGTACAGCACCAGGGCGCCGCCCGCCACTGTTCCCCAGTTGGGGAACTCGTGAATGCTGGGGATCAGCATGGCCAGGATCGTCGCGCCGATGGGCTCGCAGAGCAGCGCCAGGTTGACCACGTACGCCGGCACGTAGCGCAGCGCGTAGTTGAGCCCCGTGTGGCCGAGCAGCATCGGGCCCAACGCCAGGGCGGCGAAGATCGCGAGCTGCCGCGGCGGCTGCGGGAGGAGCACGACGCCCGTGCTCCGCGCGGCCACGATCAGCACCACGAAGCACGCGCCGTACACGACGCCGACGTACGGCCACAGGTCGAGCGTGGCGCGCAGTTTGCGGCCGGCCACGAAGTACACCGCGCCGGCGATGGCGCCCGCGAAGGCGAGGGCGTCGCCGAACAGCGCGCGGCCGCCCCCGCCCACCCCTTCGCGCATCAGATCGGGCAGCGTGACCACGACCGCGCCGAACATGGCGATCGCGATGCCGCTCCACTGCCGGCGCGTGGGCGTTTCGCGCAACCAGAGCACCGACAGCACGCCCACGATCGCCGGCTGCATGTCCACCAGCACCACCGACGCCGAGACCGTGGTGTAACTCAGCGACGCGTTCCACGACCAGAAGTGGAGGGCGAGCGCGGCGCCCGCGCCGAGCGCCACCAGCAGGTCGGCGCGGCGGACCACGCGGAACTGGCGCCAACTCCCCGTGGCGGCGAGCGCGCCGGCGATGACGATGAGCGAGAAGCCCAGCCGGCCCGCGGCGACGGTGAGCGCCGGCGCGCCCGACAGGCGCGTGAGCGGGCCGCCGAACGAGATGCCGAACACGGCCAGGGCGAGGACGGCGGCGGGAGACACGGGTGAAGGGTGGATCGCGCCGCGAGGGAAGTCCAGATGCCGGGGCGGCTCCTCCGTCGGTTGCCGTGGGCGCCGTGTTCCGCGTAGTTTCCCTCGCCATGCCGCTCACCATCTCCCGCGCCCGTCTGGCCGCGCTGCTCGCGGAGGCTCGTTCGCAGCGGGTCGCCGTGATCGGCGACGCCATGCTGGACGTGTACCTCGTGGGCGACGTGGAGCGGATCTCGCCCGAAGCGCCGGTGCCGGTGGTGCGGGTGCGCGAACGGCGGTACGCGCTGGGAGGCGCGGCTAACGTGGCGCAGAACGTCTGCGCCATCGGCGCGCACTGCCATCTGGTGGGGGCCGTGGGCACCGACGCCGGCGGATCCACGCTGCGCACGATGCTCGACGCGATGTCGGTGGAGTCGGACCATCTGGTGGACGTGGGCCGCCCGACGACGACCAAGACGCGCGTCGTGGCGCGCTCGCAGCAGCTCGTGCGCGTGGACGAGGAGGACGATGCCGATCTGGGGCCCGGCGAGATCGGGCGGCTGCTCGAGGCCGTGCACTCGGCGATCGCGACGGCCGACGCGCTGGTGCTGGAGGACTACAACAAGGGCGTGCTGGAGGCCGGCGTGATCGCCAAGGCGATGGCGTGGGCGCGGGAGCGCGGCCTTCCGGTGGTGGTCGATCCCAAGTACCGCAACTTCTTCGCCTACCGTGGTGCGACCGTGTTCAAGCCGAACCGGCGCGAACTCGAGGCCGCCCTCGGCGCGGCGATCAGTCTGGACGACGCGCGGGCGCTGCCCGAGGTGTTCGGCCGGCTGGGGGTGGACCACCTGCTGCTCACGCTGGGCGAGCGCGGGATGGCGCTGCTCTCGGCCGACGGGAGCGTGGGGCGCATTCCGACGGTGGCGCGCGAGGTGTACGACGTGGTCGGGGCCGGCGACACGGTAACCGCGTATCTGGGCGCCACGCTGGCGGCCGGGGCGACGGCGGGCGAGGCGGCGGTGATCGCGAACTTCGCGGCCGGCGTGGAGGTGGGCAAGCTGGGCGCGGCGACCGTGACCGCCGACGAGGTGTTGGCGTCGTACGACGGATTCGTGGAACGGCAGGACCGCGCGGCGCGCCCGGCGTGAGAGGTGGGGCGTGCTTGCGTGGGCGGGGCGGCGCGCGTAACTACCGGGCGCCGGACAGGGGGCCTTAGCTCAGTTGGTTAGAGCAGTGGACTCATAATCCAACGGTCGCAGGTTCGAATCCTGCAGGCCCCATGACTTACATCGACATACGGCCATCATGGGCCGCCCTCCGCACCAGCGGTAGCAGCGCCGGCCGGTTCCAGCCCGCGCCGCGCGGAGGCGTCGGCCAGCATGACCGGCAGGCGGGCGCGGTGGGCCCCGAGCTCACGCATCAGAACCTCGGCGTCCTTCACGATGACCTCGATGCCGTCGAGCGTCGTGTGCACCTCGCCGCCATGCCCGACGGCGATCGCGCTCGGATCGTCGCGCGCGTTTGCCCACTTCCCGGGGGCTTCGAGACTCACGCAGCGAAGACCTGATCGCCCTCAAGATCCCGTGTTGTCCCGGAATGGAGGCGGCCGCAAACCCCTTGGCGGCAAGTATCAGCTGTCGAGCGGCAGTAGCGTCGTTGGGAAATTCAGGTTCTTCAAGGAATTTAGGGAAACGCACGTGACAGTGGCGCGGATTCGTCGCATGCTATCGGCAGCGGAGGGGCCCCATGGCATACGAAGACATCACGGCGCTGCTGGGTGGCTGGGAGGGGTTTGAGTTGGTCCACGTCGAGCGTACGCCGGCGAGCCACACGCAGCCGACGCCGCAGATTCTGCTGACCCTCCGACCGGTCCCTACCCGGGCGAAGCGGTGTAGCGGCTGCGGCGAGCTCGTCGGCGAGGTGCACGATATCACGGAGCGGCGGGTGCGCGATCTCCCCATCCTGGAGGCGGAGACATGGCTCGTCCTACCGCGGGCGCGGCTCCGCTGTCCACGCTGCGGACCGACCGTCGAAGCGGTGCCGTGGCTCGATCGCTATCAGCGGATGACGACACGCTTGGCCGAGGCGATCGCCCGCCTCGCGCAGGTGCTGCCGATCAAGCACGTCGCGCGCTGGTTCGGCGTCGGCTGGGAGACGGTCAAGCAGATCGACCAGCGCGCCTTGGCCGCGCGCCTGGGTCCGGTGGACCTGCGCGACGTACGCGTGATCGCCATGGATGAGTTTGCGATCCAGCGGGGGCATCGGTATGCGACGATCGTCGTCGACGTGCCGAGTAAACGGGTCCTCTGGATCGGGCGCGGCCGCGGCCGAGAGGATGTGCGGCCGTTCTTCACGTTGCTCGGGCCCGAGGGCTGCGCGCGGCTCGAAGCGGTCGTCATGGATATGAGCCCGGCGTACCGCGAAGAGGTGCGCGCCCAGTGTCCGCAGGCCGCGCTCGTGTTTGATCTGTTTCACGTGGTCGCCAAGTACGGCCGGGAGGTGATCGACCGGGTGCGGGTGGATGAGACCAATCGCCTCGGCCACGCCAAGCCCCGGAGTCGGACGATGCTGGCGCGGCGGCGGGTCATCAAAGGCACCCGGTGGCTGCTGCTGCGCAATTGGGAGAACGTGTCATCAACGGCTGACCGTGTGCGGCTGCGCGAACTCCTCGCCGCCAATCGTGCCCTCTTCACGGTCTACGTGCTCAAAGATGACCTCAAGCAACTCTGGCGCTTCGCCTATCCGGCGGCGGCCCGGCGCTTTTGGCAGCACTGGTACCGGCGCGCCTGCAGCAGTCGCATTGGGCCGCTCCGGACCTTTGCGAAGCACCTCGCCGAATTGATCGACGGGGTAATCAATCACTGCCGCTATCCGCTCCACACCGGGCTGCTCGAAGGCATCAACAATAAGATTAAAGTCCTCAAGCGGATGGCCTACGGCTACCGCGACGACGCCTACTTCTTCCTCAAAATCCGTGCGGCGTTTCCCGGTATTCCGTGAAGAACCTTTTTTTAGGACGTCGCGCTCCATCTTCAAGCGTGCGACCTCGCGCCGCAGCCGCGTGAGCTCCGCGTCCTCGGGCTTCTGCTGGCCCTGTCCAGGAAACGCTTGCTTCGGATCACGCACAAACTGCCGCACCCATTTTCGGATCAGCGTCGGACTCAGGTCGAGATCACGGGACGCCTGGGCCACCGTGACCCCGCGCTCCCGGACCAACCGGACCGCCTCCACTTTGAACTCGCGGCTGTGCTTCCGTCGTGCTCGCATCTGACACCTCCAAGCCCCAATGTACCTAAGGATGGTGTCCACCGACTCCAGTACAACTCAAAGGTCTCGCGCAACGGTTCAACGGGCACCTGCTCGTGCGGATGCGGTCGGCTCGATTGTTGGCGGCGGGGCTAACGGAGATTCGGAGCGCCCTTCGGGCCGCGGGACCCCAAGTCAGCACGAATAACGGCGAGCCGCGGCGCCGGCTGATTGCTGCGTACCTCGACCGACGGCAGTCCCTTGCGCGCCTACTTCTTGTTCTCACGATCCTGACGTTGACTCTGGCCGCAGTGGGGCTCTACGGCCTGCTTGGCTACGAAGTCTCGAACCGTCGACGCGAGTTGGCAGTTCGAATGTCGCTTGGGGCGCAGCCTCTGAGCATCTGGCGGCTCGTAGGGCTGCGCGGCTCGTTGGCCTCGGGGTCATCGCAGGCGTGGTGGGGGGTTGGGCTGTTGGGCAAGCGGTCCGACATGAGCTCTACGGCGTGGGCGTGCTCGACCCCGTAAGCTACGTCGTTGCGGCCGGAACCCTCGTCTTCGCGGCGGCGTTGGCCTGTATCGGACCGGTTCGCCGGGCAATCCGCATAGACCTGATGGACGCGTTGCGTTCGGAGTGAGGTCGGCGGGGATTGTTACCGTTTCCCTCGGTGAGCAGCCGGTGGAAAGACTTGCGGTGTCACGACTGGCTGAGACACCAATATGGCGCCTCAGTGGTGCCATCGATGATCCACTCAACAATCCACGTCGCACGGATGCCAAGTACGACGCAAGACTGTCACGATGCGAATTCAGGCCAAGTCGAACGCGCGTTTCGAATCCTGCAGGCCCCATCGCGAGCGCGGGACCCGTGCCCCGCCCTACCATCCGCGCCGCCGGCGCGTTAACTTTTCCGCTCTGCGCGCCCCCCGGCGCGCTCCGGTCGCGTAGCTCAGCTGGTTAGAGCGCTGCTTTCACACAGCAGAGGTCCACGGTTCGAGCCCGTGCGCGACCACTCCATGCAACGGGGCGCCCCGCCGGCGCCCCGTTTTCTGTGCGCCGGCCGGCTGCCGCGCGCGCCCGCCTCACCCGCCGGCGCGCGCGCGCGGCAGCCGGCCGAGCAGGCGCAGCAAGCCGTCGAGCACGGTGAGCGGGTGCGGCGGGCACCCCGGCACGTACAGGTCCACGGGGAGGTCGGGGTGCAGCCCCACCTCGGCGCTGCCGGCGAACGGCCCCCCGGCGATGGCGCACGCGCCGACCGCGATCACGAGCTTTGGATCGGGCGTGGCCTCGTACGTGTTCCGGACGGCGGCGAGCATGTTGCGATTCAGCGCGCCCGTGATGACCAGTCCGTCGGCGTGCCGTGGCGACGCGACGAACTGCACGCCGAACCGCGCCATGTCGAATACGACGTTGCTCATCGCGTTCAGTTCCGCCTCGCAGCCGCCGCAGCTTCCGGCCACCACCGAGCGCAGCCGAAGCGAGCGACCGAACAGCCGGCGCATCTCGGCGCCGAGCGCGTCCGCGAGCTGCACCTGGCCCGACGCCGACACCAGCGCCTCCCGGCTCGACGCCGCCATGCGGTAATCGGACGTGTATCGCACCGTCCCGCCGGCGCGCGGGCCGGCCTCCTCGGGGCTGAACAGGCACGCGCCGACATCCAGCGGCGCGGCGCCCGTCGGCGCGTCCAGCACCGGAAGGCCGCGGAACCGCTCGGGGAACGGCGTCTCACCGTCGGGGAAGCTCGAGGTGCGCGTTCCCTGCGCCCATCGCACCTTCAGCAGATCGAACATGCGACCACTCCGGCGCGCGCGCGCCTCGCGGGGTTACAGGTCATGCCCGGCATACGAGAGATTGAAACTCTTGTTGCAGAGCGGGAAGTCCGAGATCTGGTTGCCCGGCATCGACGCGGCCAGCGCGGGCCAGTTGTGGAACGACGCGTCCACCACCTTGTGGCGCCGGATCCCGCCCCGGTCGTCCGTGACGACCACGTGGGCCAGCTCTCCGCGCCAGCCTTCCTGCAGCGCGACCACGAGTTCGTTGGGGCGCAGCGACCCGCACGCAACGCGCGCCTCTCCCCGCGGCAGCGCGCCGAGCTGCTCGATCGCGAACTCCAGCGATCGGCGCACCTCGTGCCACCGGACGAGCGCGCGCGCCTGCACGTCGCCGGCCCACGCCGTGGCCACGGGGATGTGCGCGAATCGGAACAGCCCGTAGGGGTGGTCGTGCCGCACGTCGCGCGCGACCTCGCAGGCGCGGGCCGTGGGCCCCACGAACCCCAGTGCGACGCACTGGGCGCGCGTCACGGCCCCCACGCCTTCGAGCCGCGCCAGCACCGAGGCGCTCTCGAACATCAGCGCCGCCACGGGCTCCACCTCGTCGCGCAGGCGCTCGAGCCGCGCCCGCACTTCGGAGACCATCTCCGGCGACAGGTCCCAGCTCACACCGCCCGGCCGGATGAGCCCGCGCCCGTACCGGTTGCCGGACACCGTCATCAGCAGATTGAGGCATTCGCCGCGCAGCGCCCCGAAGTACGCGGATGCGGGCTGGTACGCCACGTCGCCCGCGATCGCGCCCAGATCCCCGATGTGATTCGCCAGCCGCTCGATCTCGAGCGCGATGCCTCGGATGGCCTGAGCGCGCGGCGTCTTGCGACAGCGCGCCAGCGCCTCGATGGCGCCGGCGTACGCGCCCACGTGGCCGATGACGGTGTCGCCCGCAATGGATTCGGCCACCAGCGCGGCGCGCTCCGCAGGCGCCGTCTCCAGCAGCCGCTCCACCCCGCGGTGCTGGTAGCCGAGCATGATCTCCAGGAACAGCACCTCCTCGCCGTGCGCCTGAAAGCGGAAGTGCCCGGGCTCGATCACGCCGGCGTGCACCGGGCCCACCGCCACCTCGTGCACCTCCGTTCCCTCGAAGCGGAAGAACGGATGCGCGTCGGGAGGCAGCACCGCGTCGCCCCGCCCCGCCGACCGGTGATCGGGCAGATGCCGGCGGAGCGGCTTGAGCCACGGATGACCCACGGGCCGCACCGCGCACTGCTCGGCGATCTCCCGCTCGAAGGCGTGCGCCTGCGGGCAATCCGGCGTGAGCGCGGGATAGCGGTCGCGCACCACGGCGCTCGTGGCCCCGAGTTCGCCGCGATCGTCGGCCGCCAGCACCGCCAGGAGACGCGTCTCGTCGGCGCCCTCCGGCATGCCGAACAGCGCCACCAGCCGCTGGCCGTCGCGCACGGCGTCGACGACCGTCGCGCGGAACGCGTCGATCGAGGCGGTGGGGACCTCGCCGAACGGAATGGCGCGGCGGTTCCGCAGGCCGAGGGAGGTGAAGTCCGTCACGGCGCGCTCCCGCCGAGCGCGGCCGCCGCCCGGGCGAGCAGCGCCTGGAGCGGCGGCGGAATGTAGACGCCGAGCAGCAGCACGGCGCAGGCGAGCGCGATCGGACTGGCGACGAGCCACGGACTTTCGGCTTCCACCGGCGCGCCGGGCTCGGGCTCGCCGAGGGCCATGTTCATGACGACCGCGGCCATCCCCACGAAGATCACGGCGAGCAGCAGGAGCGTGACCACGGCGATCCACACGTGGCCGCCGGACACCGCGGCGCGCAGGATCGTGAATTCGCTCAGGAACAAGCCGAACGGGGGCGATCCCGTGATGGCGAACAGCCCGATCACGAGCAGCAGTCCCGAGATGGGCAGGCGCCGCACCAGCCCGCGGTTGCCGGCGGCCGACGACGTCCCGGTGGCGAGCACGATGTTCCCGGCCACCAGGAACAGCCATCCCTTGGCCAATCCGTTGTTGATCATGTGCAGCACCGTGCCGTACGCGCCCACGCCGCCGAGGCCGAGGCCGAGGACGAGCAGGCCCATGTGCTCCACGCTCGAATACGCGAGCAGCCGCTTGAGATCGCCCTGGCCGATCACGAACGCCGCCGCCGTGGCCAGCGAGAGCAGCCCGAAGCCCAGCAGCACCGGCCGGACGAACGTCGCGAGGTCCGCCGCCATCGTGACCTCGGTAATCCGCGCGACGCCGAGAAAGGCGCAGCTCGTGAGCGCGCCGGCCATGAGCCCGCCCACCAACGCCGGCGCCTCGCCGTAGGTGTCGGGCTTCCACGTGTGCATCGGCGCCAGCCCCATCTTCGTGCCGAACCCGATGAGCAGGAACAGGAACGCGGCCCGCAGCCACGCCGGCTGCAGCTGCCGGGCGTGCGCCACGAGATCGCCGAGGATCAGCGGATCGCCGGCCACGCCGTGCTGCGCGGTGGCCAGGAAGAAGATGCCGAGGAGCGCCAGCGCGATCCCGACCGATGAGATCACGAGGTACTTCCACACGGCCTCCAGCGAGCGGCGGTCGTGCCGGTGGAAGATCAGCGGCGCCACGGCGAACGTCGTCGCTTCCAGCCCCACCCACAGCATGGCGAGGTGCTGGCTCAGGGCGACCACGGAGGTGGCCGCGAGGAACCCCAGCATGCCCGCCACGAACACGCGTCCGCCGCGCGGCGTGGCGCGCCGGAGATAGCCCACGGTGTAGATCGCGGTGACGAAGACGAGCACGCTCGTCAGCGTCAGCACGAGCAGACCGAGCGCGTCGGCGCCGAGCCAGCCGTCGAGCGCGGGGCCCGGCGCGCCGCGCCAGAGCGAGATCGTGAGCGCCAGATGCGCGGCCGCCGTCCCGACCAGGACGCCCAGCCGCCAGCGGCCGACGCGCGGCGATCGGGTCACGGCGGTCACCAGCGCGGCCACCGCGGGGAGCAGGATGAGCGCGAGCAGACGCATCAGTCCCGCAGCTCGCTCAGACGCGCGGAATCGAGCGAGTCGAATTCGCGATTGATGTGGAATACGACGATGCCCATGATGAACGCGCCGGCGAACACGTCGAGCAGCACGCCCAACTCGAGCAGGAAGGGCACGCTCTCCGTCTGCGTGAGCCCGAACAGATAGATGCCGTTCTCGAGCATCAGATAGCCCACGACCTGGGTGAGCGCCTTGCGCCGCGTGGTGAGCACGATGAGCCCGATCATGACCGTGGCCAGCGAGACGGGCACGAGCAACGGCTCGCGCACGTCCACCGCCGGGAGCCGCGCCGAGATGGCGAAGGCGAGCGCCAGCGCGAGCGCGCCCAGCAGGAGCGAGGCGGTGAAGCCCACGATCGGCTCCACCTCGCGCCGCACGGCCGCCTCGCGAATGGCCCACACCAGGAACCAGGGCAGGATCACTGCCTTCACGAGCACGGTACCGAGAGCCAGGCCGCCCACGTGCACGGTGAGCGTCGTGGCCAGCGCCACCGGCAGGAGCCCGAGCAGCAACCCCTGCGCCGCCACCGACCGAATGCACGTGCGCAACCGGGAGGTGCCGAGCACCGCGAAGTCGGTGAGCACCACGAGCAGGAGCAGCAGTTCGGCGGTCGTCCGCATGGTCAGCGGAGCAGGAGAATGATGCCGAACAACGCCAGCGCGCCGGCGCCCACGATCAGCTGCGGCACGCGGGTGAGGCGCAGCCGGGCCATCACCGACTCGACCACCCCGACCGCCACCGCCACCGCCAGGAGCGCCACGGCCAGCAGCGCCAGCGCCGCCGGGAACGGGCGCGCGGCCCGCGGCACCGCCACCCCCGCCACGAGGGCCGCGAACAGCGCGAGCTTGAGCGCGCTGCCGAAGAGCACGAGCGCCAGATCGGGGCCGCTGTGGTCGAGCACGATGACTTCATGGATCATCGTCAACTCGAGATGCGTGGCCGGATCGTCCACCGGCACGCGCGAGTTCTCGGCCAGCAGCAGCACGAACAGCGCGAGCGCCACGAGCACCAGCGGCGCGGCGCTCCGCGGCCACGCGGCCGCCAGGGACGGGCCGAACATCTCGGTGAGCGAGAGCCCGCCGGTGGCCAGGACGAGGGTCACGAAGCAGAGGAACAGCGCCGGCTCGGCGAAACTCGCGAACGTCACCTCGCGACTCGCGCCCATGCCCTCGAAGCTCGAACCGGTGTCGAGGCCCGCGAGCACCATGGCGAAGCGTCCGAGGGCGAGCAGGCCGGCGAACGCCACCAGGTCTCCGGCAAAGTGCACCAACGCCGCTCGGCCATCGAGCGGCACGAGCGCCGCCGCCGCGATCAGCGACGCCACCGACACCACCGGACCGGCGCGAAAGACCCACGTGGTCGTGGTGCTGTACACCGCGCCCTTGCGCGCCAGTTTGGCCAGGTCGCGATACAGCTGCCCCACCGGCGGCCCGCGGCGCCCGGACAGCAGGGATTTCGTCTTCACCGCCACGCCGGAGAGCAGCGGCGCCAGGACGAGCAGCACCGCCAGCGACAGGAGCCCGCGCGCGCCGAACGTCGTCACGCGGCCCATCCCGACACGATCAGGTACGCCAGCACGGCCGCGAGCGCGGCCACCATGTAGAGCAGATACCCCGACAGGCGGCCCCGCTGCATGGGGCGCAGCCGGAGCGCCGCGCGCTCCACCCCGCGCCACGCCGGCGCCACGAGGCCGTCGAGCACCGGGTCGGCGAAGCGGGCGGCCAGCGACGACGCGCTCCGCGCGGTCCGTACGCCGGCCACCGGTCCATATGCAATCAGTAACGGCGCCGCGAACGACGAGCCCGTGTACTGCATCCGCGCCGTGGGCGCCGGGTCGCCGCACGCCCACGTGCCGGCGGCTCCGGCCACCCGCCCGCGCGCCACCCGCGCGCGGAACGACCAGACCACCGCCACCGCGGCCACGAGGCCGACGGCGAGCCAGGTGGCCCCGGCCGCCGGGAGATCGACGCCACCCGGCCAGACGGTCGCCGGCGACGTGCCCGCCAGCAGCGCCCCGACGCGCACCACTGGGAGCGACACCGCGACGGGCAAGAGGCCGATCGCGGCGCACGCCGCGGCGAGCGCCACGGGAGGGCCGATCATACCCGCCGGCGCTTCGCGCGCGGGCGCCGCCGCCGCGTCGCGCGGCGTGCCGAGAAACACGACGCCGGCCACCTTGGCGAAGCACGCCAGCGCCAACGCCCCGATCAGACCGAGCACGGCCACCCACAGCACGGCCATCCGCAGGGCGTCGCCGGCCAGCCCGGCGTCCAGCAGCGCGCGGAACACCAGCCACTCGCTCACGAACCCGTTGAGCGGCGGCAGGCCCACGATCGCCACCGAGCCCACCAGGAACAGCGCCGCCGAAACCGGCATGCGGCGGGCCGCGCCGCCCAACCGGTCGAGGTCACGCGTCCCCGCGCCCCGCGCCACCGAGCCCGCCGTCAGGAAGAGCAGGCTCTTGAACAGCGCGTGATTCACCGTGTGCAGCGCCGCCCCCGCGAAGCCGAGCACCGCGACCACCGGATGTCCGTACGACACGCCGAGCGAGCCCACGCCGAGCCCGAGCAGGATGATCCCGATGTTCTCCACGCTGTGGAACGCGAGCAGCCGCTTCAGATCGTGCTGGGCCAGCGCCCACACCACTCCCATCACGCCCGACACCGCGCCGGCGGCGAGCAGCAGCCATCCCCACCACACGGGCGCCCCGCCCATGAGCAGCATCACGCGCATGAGCCCGTAGATGCCCATCTTGATGGTCACCCCCGACAGCACGGCCGACACGTGCGACGGCGCGGCGGCGTGCGCCTCGGGAAGCCAGAAGTGCAGCGGCACGATTCCCGCCTTCATGCCGAACCCCACCAGCGCCGTGCCGAGCACCGCGGCCGCCGATGCGCCCCGAAGCCCCCGCGCGGCCAGCGAGGCGAACGTGAGATCGCGGGCACCGCTGCCCCACACCGCGAACAGCGCGAACAGCGCCAGGGTGCCGACGTGCGTGGCCACCAGGTACACCATGCCCGCCCGGCGCACCTCCACCCGTTCATGCTCCAGCACGATCGTGGCGTACGACGTGAGCGCCATCAGCTCCCACGCCACGAGGAACGGCAGCGCCGCGCGTGCCGAGAGGACGGCGACCGTCGAGGCGAGCAGCGCCGCCAGGAAGACGTGCGACGTGCTCGCCGCGCGCCGCCCGGCGTCGCGCAGATAGCTGACGCCGTACCACGCGCTCGCCGTGCCCGCCACGAGCACCAGCAGCAGGAACAGCGCCGACAGCGCGTCCAGCCCGAACACCCACGGCCCCCCGGGCATCGGCGTCGCGATCGTCAGGTCCGCGATCGGCGCGCCGGCCAGCACACGCACGGCGGGCACGGCGCCGATCCCCGCGGCGAGGCCGATGCCGGCGCGGAACACCAGGTCGGCGGCCCCGGGGCGGCGCGCCAGCGCCGCGCCCCCTGCCCCCGCCGCGAGCATGAGCAGGACGCTCCACGCCACGAACGTCATGCCCCCCATCCCGGCAGGAACAGCAGCGCCAGCAGCACGACGATGGTCGCCACCATGTAGACCAACGAGGTCGTCACGCGCGCGCGGTGGCGCCCCCGCAGCCACGCCGCCGCCCGGTCCACGCCGGCGAAGAGCGGACGGTACACGCCGTCCAGCGCGCGATCGCCGATCGTCGACGCCCACGCGACCGCCACCGGCCACAGCGCCCCGGCCGACCCCCCTCCTCCGGCCGCGCCGGCCGCACCACCACCCTCCGCCGGCACGGTCCGGCGTGCCGTCCGCACCCGCAGCACCGGCTGCAACACCGACGTGAGTCCGCCGCCGAACGACGTGGAGCTGTACTGCATGGAGGGTTCCGGGAACGCGTATGCACATCCCCAGGTCTCCGCGTACCGCCGCCGCGCGCGCCCGCCGGCCGCGGCGCGCGCCAGCAGCACCGCGGCCACCAGGGCCACGAGGGCCGGACCGAGCGCCGCGAGCGGGGCCAGCGCGCCGGCCGCGGCGCCCGCGTCCGATCCCGGAGCCGCCAGCCGCGCCGCGCCGGCCAGCGCTCGGACCACGCGACCCGGATCCAGCGCGATCCCCACGCACCCGGCGCCGAGCAGCAGCATGGGCGCCCGCATCGTCCACCCCGGTTCCGCCGCGCCGGCTGCCGCCGGCGTGCGGGCATGTCCCAGCAGGGCCACGCCTACGAGCCGCGTGAAACCGGCCACGGCCAATCCGCCCGCGAATGCCAGCGCCCCCAGGGCGGTCAACAGCGCCGCGCGGTCGATCCCGTTCAGCCCCACGATCCCGGCGAGCAGCGCCCGGAGCAGCAGCCATTCGCTCACGAACACGTTGAGCCCAGGCAGGGACGCGATCGCGGCGGCACCCAGAACCACGATGGCCCCGACGGACTTCCACCGACGCAGGAATCCACCCATGGCATCGAGATCCCGGCTGTGCGCGCCCTGCGCCACCGCGCCGAATCCCAGGAACAACAGACCCTTCGCCAACGCGTGGTTCCACAGGTGCAACAGCGCGGCCGTCCACCCGAGCGCGGCCAGCACCGGCGCGTGCAACGACGTGCCGAGGAGGCCGACACCCATCGCCAGGGTCGCGAGCCCCGCGTTCTCGACGGTGGAATACGCGAGCGAGCGCTTCACGTCGCGCTGCGCGAGCGAGAACGCCACGCCGCCCACGGCGCCCGCCGCGCCGAACGCGAGCAGCAGGCGGGCCCACCACGCGGGCGGCGCGCCCAACAGCGGGAGAAATCGCGCCAGGCCGTAGAACCCCATGGTGATCATCGCGCCCGACATCAGGGCCGACACGTGCGACGGCGCGGCCGAGTGCGCGTCGGGAAGCCACACGTGCAGGGGCACGACGCCCGCCTTCGTCCCGAATCCGACCAGCGCCAGGCCGAACACCAGCGACGCGGGCACCCCGCCGGCCGGCGAGAGCGGCGCGACGGCGAATCCGCCGTTGGCCACGGCGAACAGCAGCACCATCAGCAGCAGCGCGGCCGTGGCCAGATGTCCGGCCACGAGGTACCGTACGCCGGCGGTGCGCGCGTCGGCGGTCTCGTGATGCTGCACCACCAGCGCCCACGAACTGAGGGTCATCAGCTCCCAGGCCACGATCAGCAGCACCAGATCCGCCGCCGTGACGACGAGGGCCATGCTCAGCAGGAGCAGGTCGTACGCGGCATACGATCCGCCGGCGGAGCGCGCCGGCTCGTGACCGCGCATGTACGCCACGCCGTACACGCCGCCCAGCGCGCCGAGCACCGCGACCGGCAGCAGGAACACGGCGCCGAGCGCGTCCAGGCGGAGCGCCAGCGCGCCCGCCGGCACGCGCCACGCCGCCGACCACGCCGCGGGACTGGAGGAAGCGAGCGCGCCGGCGGCCGCCACCGCGCCGGCCACTCCGCCGGCCACTGCCCCCGCCGCGCCCACGAACGCCGCCCACCGGCGCCCCCGCAGGGCCAGCGCGCCCACGGCGCCCGCGGCCCAGCAACCGGCCATGACTCCGAATGCGATCATCGCATCACGTGCCGGCGGGCGGCGGCGCGGAGGGCGAGGCCGGGCCCGGCGCGGCCTCGAGCGCCGCGATCCTTCCGAGGATGGCTTCGGTCGGGGCGGCATCGCGCAGCAACGCCCGCACGTCGGGGTCGCGCAGCACGAACCCGAGCTGCGCGAGAATGCGAAGGTGCGCCGGCACGCTCGGGCTCACCACCAGGAACAGCGTGCGCACCGGCTGCCCGTCGAGCGCGTCGAATTCCACGGGGTCCCGCAGCAGGCACAGCGCCACGAACGACCGCGCCACGTGCAGCAGAATCGGATTGCGCACGTGGGGAATGGCGATGCCGTCGCCGATGCCCGTGGACCCCATCGCCTCCCGCGCTTCGAGCACCGCCAACAGGAACTCGCGGTCCACGTCGTCGGGCAGGGGCAGTACGGCCACGACGTTGCGCAGCACGTCCGCCTTCGCCGCGCCCGCCACGTCCCGGTGCACGCCGCCCTCGGCGATCAGCGTCGCGAGCGGCGGCATGGCATCGGGAGCGCGCTGCGCCTGTTCGAGCAGGCTGCGCGACACCGTGATGCCCTGCTCCACCGCCCACTCCCACAGTTCGATCGCGTTGCAGTACAGCCGCTCGCTCACGCGGTGCGCGGGCAGCCCGCGACTGCCGATCCACCGGCGCACGGTGGGTTCCGGCACGCCCAGATACGAGGCCACCTGGCGAAGGGTCAGTTGCATGGAAGGTGGCCGCCGCTCAGGGCGTGGAGGCGAAGAGGCGATTTGCCGTGTCGCGCACGAGGGCGATCACGTCGGCGGGCGACGGCAGCTCGCGCAGCGCCGCCAGCACGCCGGGCTCCTGGCACAGGCGCGTGAGCTTCGCGAGCAACGCCAGTTGATCGCGCTCGCTCCGCGCCAGGAGCAGCACGAGCGTGTCGGTGAGACTGCCGTCCAGCGCCCCGAACTCCACCGGCGCTTGGATGCGGCCGAACGCCACGAGGTCGTGCGCCTGCAGCACGCGCGGCCGGCTGCGCAGCGTGTGCAGCAGCGCCACCCCGCCCGACAGCGCCGTCGTGCAGAGGCGCTCGCGCTCCAGCACGCGCTCGCACACCAGATCCGGCGACACGGGCTCCGGAAACTGCACGGCCCCCACGAACGACCGGACCACCGCGTCGCGCGATCCGGCCGCCAGATCGATCCGCGCGTTCGGCGGGGCGATCAGATCGGCGATCTGCCCAGTGGGGCGCCCCGCCTCGTCATCCCCCTCGATCGCCTGCAGGGAGTCGGCGTGCATCCGCTGCATGTGCACGTCCAGCCACTCGTCCACGGCCGACTTCCGAAACCGCCACTGCCCGCCGACCTTGACCGCCGGCAAATCCCCCCGCTCCAACAGCCGATAAACCGTCCGCTGGGACAGTTGCAGGTACTCGGCGAGTTGTTTGGGACTCAGGAGATCCGGCAGGCTGCCTTCCGTCCACGGATGAGCGGGAATTATGGCCCATATAAGCCTAGTTTGTCAACCGGTGTCGTTTAATGGCACAATATCGCCTTCATATGAGCAGCTTCCTTGCCCGCGCGCCACCTCCGGACGCCTCACACCGGCTCCACCTCCGCCCCGGCGCTGCGCAGGCGCCCCGCCAGCGCGTCGTCCACCCGCGCGCGCACCACCAGCCGGTCGCCCTCGGCGCGCTGGTCCAGCACCTCGCCGTCCCGGTGGATCGATGCCAGCAGCTTGCCGTCGGCCGGCGACAGCCGGATTTCCGACAGCGGCCGGCGCGCGCGCACTGCCGCCTGCAGCGCGCGGCGCAGCGGCTCCAGCCCGCCGTCGGCGTGCGCCGACACGAACACCGAGCCGGGCGCCGCGGCGGCCATGCGCACCTGCAGCGGCAGCAGCGCCTCGTCGTCGAGCGCGTCCACCTTGTTGAAGACGAGCAGCGTCGGCTTCTCCCGCAGCCCCAACTCCTCCAGCACCTGGTCCACGACCTGGCGCTGGTCCTCCCACAGCGGGTGGCTGGCGTCGATGACGTGCAGCAGCAGATCGGCATCGCTCGTCTCTTCCAGCGTGGCGCGGAACGAGGCCACCAGGTGGTGCGGCAGTTTGCGGATGAACCCCACGGTGTCGGTGACCAGCACCCGCCCGTTCTCGCCCAGGTCCACCTCGCGGGTGAGCGGGTCGAGCGTGGCGAACAGGCGGTCCTCCACGAACACGCTGGGGTCGCTGGCCAGGCCGCGCAGGATCGACGACTTGCCGGCGTTGGTGTAGCCGACGAGCGACGCCTTGAACGCGCCGTGCCGCGACTGCCGCTGCACGGCGCGCGCCTTGATCACGTCGCGCAGCCGCTCGCGCAACAGTTTGATGCGGTGGTTGATCAGCCGCCGGTCGGTCTCGAGCTGCGTCTCGCCGGGGCCGCGCACGCCGATGCCGCCGCGGAACTTCTCGAGGTGCGTCCACATGCGGGTCAGCCGCGGCAGCATGTACTCCAGCTGGGCCAGCTCCACCTGCATCTTGGCCTCGCTGCTCCGCGCCCGGGTGGCGAAGATGTCGAGAATCAACTCGGCGCGGTCCACCACGCGCTGGCCGATCGCGTCCTCGATGTTCTTGCCCTGCGTGGGCGACAGCTCGTCGTCGAAGATCACGAGGGTGGCGCCCAGCTCGCCGACCCGCGCGCGCAGTTCGTCCAGCTTGCCCGCGCCGAGGTAGGTGCCGGGGTTCGGCCGGTCGATCTGCTGGGTGAGTTCGCCCACCACCGTGGCGCCCGCCGTGTCGGCCAGTCGGGACAGTTCGCGCAGGTGCTCGTCCAGCGCCCGGCGGGCGCCGGCCCGCTTGAGGGGCGCCCCCACGAGGAGCGCCCGGTCGAGGGGCGGCGTGACGTCGATCAGATCGCGTGCGATGGGCGGCTCCCTAGTGAATGGTGGCGTTGACGGTGGTGAACCGTCCCCTGGCCTTGAACGGGAAGGTCCGGCTGCCGATCGGCGAATCGACCGTGATAGTGCCCACGACGTTGTAGTTCACGGCGCCGGTGCGCGTCAACTCGCGCCCCGCCGCCCCCAGGCCGGCGTAGCTGAACTTCACCGGCAGGTGGACGATCGTGGTATCGCCGCCGTGGAAGGCGTTGCGCGCCGCGACCTCGCCGTCGGCCACCTCCACCGTGTCCACGAGCACGCGGTAGCGCAGGTTCGTGGCGTCCAACTCATAGCCGTTGGGATTGTACACGGCGAGCACCACGTCCAGATTGCCCCCCGCGATCCCGAACCCGGCCAGCCGCACGTCGCGCAGTTCCACCACCGGCTGGTGGAAGATCCGGCGGCCGAGGAACGCGCAGCCGCCGACGACCGCCGCGGCCCCGATCGCCAATACTACTTTCCTGATATTCTCCCGTGCCATGCCCGCCCTCATTCGCTGTGGTCCCCCGTCTCGGCCCGGCGCTTGCGCTCCGCCCACCACGCCAGCCGCCTGGCGATTTCCTTCTCGAACCCGAACGCGCCGGGCTCGAAGAACGCCGCGCCCCGTAGACGCTCCGGCAAGTACTCCTGCGGAATGTACGCCTCCGGTACGGCGTGCGCGTACTGGTACCCGCGCCCATACCCCAGTTCCTTCATCAACGCCGTGGGCGCGTTGCGGATGTGCAGCGGCACGGGCTCGGCCGGCGTCGCCCGGGCCGCCTCGAGCGCGGCGTTGAGCGCGCGCACGGTGCTGTTGGACTTGGGCGCCGTCGCCAGGTACACGGTCATCTCGGCCAGCGGCAGATACCCCTCCGGCGCGCCGAGCATGTGGAACGCGTCGCGCGCCGCGACCGCCAGCTTGAGCGCTTCCGGATCGGCCAGTCCGATGTCCTCCGCCGCCATCGCGATCGCGCGCCGGAACAACACCATCGGGTCGGCGCCGCCGTCGATCATCCGCGCCATCCAGTACAGCGCGCCCTGCGGATCGCTCCCCCGCAGACTCTTGTGGTACGCGCTCAGCATGTTGTACGTCTCTTCGCCGCCCTTGTCGAACCGCGCGAATCGGAACTGCAGCGCCTCGCGCGCCTCGGCCTCGCCAATGCGGCCGCCCTGGCCGGCGTGCGCCGCGGCCGCCTCCAGCACCGTGAGGGCGCGCCGCGCGTCGCCGTCGGCTTCGGCGGCGATCAGCGCCACCGCCGCGTCGTCCACCTCAAGCTTGCGGCCGCCGAGTCCGCGCTCCTCGTCGGCCAGCGCCGAGCGCACCACCGTCTCGACATCCGCAGGCGACAGCGGCTCGAGCACGAACACCCGCATCCGCGACAGCAGCGCTCCGATGATCTCGAACGACGGATTCTCGGTCGTGGCCCCGATCAGCGTGATCGTGCCCGACTCGACGTGGGGCAGGAAGGCGTCCTGCTGCGCCTTGTTGAAGCGGTGGATCTCGTCGGCAAACAGGATCGTGCCGCGCCCCACCATCCGCCGCGACTCGGCCTCGGCCACGATCTCGCGCACCCGCGGCACTCCCTCGGTGACCGCCGAGAACGGGACGAACTCGCGGTCCGTGTGCCCGGCGATGAGACGCGCCAGCGTGGTCTTGCCGGATCCCGGCGGCCCCCAGAACACCATCGATCCCACGGTGCCCGTCTCGATCGCCACGCGCAGCGGCTTGCCGGGCGCCAGAATCTGGCGCTGCCCCACGAACTCCTCGAGCGTGCGCGGACGCATGCGCGCGGCCAGCGGCGCGTCGTCGGGACGCGCCCAGAGCGACGCGCCCCCGCCCGCGGCGCGGCTCCCCCGCTTGCCGGCCGGGGTCATCGCCGCTCCGATGCGGCGTCCGCGCACAGCGCCGCGGCGCGCGCCAGGAGCGCCGGCGCCGTATTGCGGGCCGGATCGTCGAGCACCCAGTCGAGCAGCGACTGCAGGATCTTGCCGAGCGCGGGGCCGCTCGGGATGCCCGCCCGGCGCAGATCGTCGCCGTCGAGCGCCAGGTCGCGGAGGTCCACCGGGTCGCGGTACGCGGCGCGGAGCGCCCGCCGGTAGAGCGCGCGAACGGCGGGCGCCGCGGGCGCCGAGCCGCCCGCTTGGCGCCGCGCCGCCCACCGGGCGCCGGCCAGCCGGAAGAACCCGGGCAGGTGCAGGCGGCCGACGCCCGCCACCCACCGGCGCACCTGCGCGTCGCCGATCGGCGCGCCGGCGGTCAGCGCCTCACCGATCAGCGCGCCGAACGTCTGCCACCGCTCCACCAATGCATGGATCCAGTTCATCTCGAGTTTGGAGCACCGGAGAGCGGTGAGTGCGGCGGCGATCCGACCGGCGGGCACGTCGCTGAACAACGTCGCCATGCGGTGCACGCGCCGGTTGGGCCGCAGCGGCATCCCGGGCTGCGCCAGACAGTCCAGGGCGTCCACCACCTCGTCGCGCACGGCGGTCAGCGCCGGCACGAGCACCGGGAGCGCGCCCGCGTCGCGCCAGCGGCGGACGGCCGCGCTCGGCGCCGCCACCTGATCCATCGTCTTCTCGAGTTCCTGCTTCACGCGTTCCGGCGACAGCCGGCCCAGGTGCGGCGCGCTGTCCACGATGGCGCGCCAGGTGGGCGCTTCGATCTCGAATCCGAAGCGGGCCGAGAAGCGGATGGCGCGCAGGGCGCGGAGCCGATCCTCGCGCATGCGCTGCTCCGGGTCGCCCACGGCGCGCACCACGCGGCGTTCGAGATCGCGGCGGCCGTCGAACGGGTCGTGCAGGCGCTCATGGCGCGGCGAGTAGGCGATGGCGTTGATCGTGAAGTCGCGCCGCGCGAGGTCGTCGTCCAGCGACACGCCGAACTCGACCTCGGCGTGGCGTCCATCGGTGCGTACGTCGCGGCGGAAGGTGGTGACCTCGTGCAGCGTTTTCGTATCGTCGAGCACGCCCACGGTCCCAAACTCGATGCCCACGGGGATCGTGCGCCGGTGGCCGAACAGCGCCCGCACCTGCTCCGGCGTGGCGGCGGTGGCCAGGTCCCAGTCGAGGTGCGGATGGCCGAGCAGCGCGTCGCGCACGGCGCCCCCCACGGCCCAGGTCTCGTACCCGGCCCGCTCCAGCCGGTCGGCGATCTCCAGCACCGGCTTCGGCGGGCGGAGTTGGCGCCGCTCGTCGCGCTCAGCCATCGAACACCGTGCGCACGTCGACGCCGGCGCCGAGGGCGAGCATCAGGTCGATGCGCGCCTGCGTGGGGCGCCGGCTGCCCGCGAACAGCGCGCCGGCCTCGTACAGCCGGCGGCCCCCGCCCGGGTACCCGTAGGTGTGTCCCACGCGTCCGCGCAGGGCGCGCGAGGTGATCACGACCGGCTTGCCGTCGGCGATCCAGCGGTCGATGCCTTCGGCCATGGCCGGCGGCACGTTGCCCCGCCCCATCGCCGCCACGACCACGCCGAGCGCGGTCCCGCGCGACGCGTCGAGCAGCCGGGCGTCGGCCCCGCTCCAGGCGTAGACGATGTCCACCGGCTGGGCCGGCGCCGGCGGGTCGAGAATGGGCAGGGTGGACTGCACCGTGCGGCGCACGATCACGCGTCCGTCGTCCACCACGCCGAGCGGCCCCAGCCCGGGGCTCTCGAAGGCGTCGGGCATGTGCGTGTGCACCTTGGTCACGTCGAGCGCGCTGAAGATGCGATCGCCCATCACCACGAGCACGCCCAGCCCGCGCGCCGCGTCGGCCGCCGCCGTGCGCACCGCGGCGCCGAGGTTGGCCGGCCCGTCCCATCCGAGATCGCTCGACGTGCGCATGGCGCCGGTGAACACCACGGGCGTGTCGGGGTCGAGCGACCGCGCCATGACGTACGCCGATTCCTCCAGCGAGTCGGTGCCGTGGGCCACCACGATGCCCCGCACCTCGGGGCGCGCCAGGTGCGCCGCGATGCGGGCACGCAGCGCCCACACGCGGTCCACCGTCATGTGCGGGCCGGGGAACGCGCCGAAGTCGTCCACCGCGAGATCGGCGATCCGGTCGAGGCCGGGGGCGAGGGCGAGGATGTCGCGCCCGGTGAGCGCCGGCACGGCGCCGCCCGCCGCCGGGTCGTGGCGCATGGAGATCGTGCCGCCGGTGAAGACGAGGACGATCATCCGCAGAGCACGCTGCCGCCGTTCACGTTCACGATCTCGCCGGTGATGTGGCGGGCGAGCCCCGAACACAGAAAGACGATCGGACCGGCGATGTCGCGCGCGTCGGCCACGCGCCCCAGCGGGATCGTGGCCGCGATGCGCTCCCGTCCGCCGTCGGCGTACGACGTGTCGCACATCTCGGTGTCCACCCACCCGGGGGCCACGCTGTTGACGGTGATGTCGCGGCCGGCCAGCTCGGGCGCCAGCGACTTCACGAACGCGATCATCGCCCCCTTCGTGGCGGCGTAGTCGGCGTGGAATGCCTCGCCGCGCTGGCCGGCGGTGCTCGCCACGAGCACGATCCGCCCGTGGTCGCGCAGCACGCGGGCCGCGGCGCGCGTGGTGAAGAACATCGAGTCCAGATTCTGGGCCATCGTGCGGCGCCAGCGGTCGTCGGACAGCCGCGTCACGTCCGATTCGTCCACCGGCCAGATGCCGGCGTTGCCGACGAACAGATCGAGCGCGCCCAGGTGGGCCATCGCCCGGCGCACCAATTCGTCGGCGCCCTCGGCGGTCGCGATGTCGGCCGCCACCGCGGAGGCCCGCACGCCGAGCGCCCGCGCGCGCGCCGCCACGCGCTCGGCGTCGACGGCGCGCGTCCGGTACCCGAGCGCGACGTCGGCCCCCGCCTCGGCCAGCATCAGCACCGTGGCCGCGCCGATGCCGCGCGACCCGCCGGTGACGAGGGCGCACTTGCCCGCGAGATCGATCACAGGGTTTGCTCCACGAGGTCGCAGATGATGTGTTCGAGGCAGAGGTGCAGTTCCTGCGCCCGGTCGGTGCGGTCGGTGGGAATCACCACCGCGTGGTCGGCCAGCGCGCGGAGCGCGCCGCCGTCCCGCGCCGAGAAGGCCAGCACCTTCACGCCGGCGGCGCGGGCAGCCTCGGCGGCGCGCAGCACGTTGGCCGAATTGCCGCTCGTGGAGTGGATCACGAGCAGGTCGCCGGGCCGGGCCAGGGCTTCGACCTGGCGCGCGAACACCCGGTCGAACCCGAGATCGTTGCCGGCCGCGGTGAGCAGCGAGGTGTCGGTGGTGAGGGCCACCGCCGGATAGGCCCGCCGGTCGCGCATGTAGCGCACCACGTACTCGGTGGCGATGTGCTGGGCGTCGGCCGCGCTGCCGCCGTTGCCGCAGAAGAAGAGCGTGCCGCCCGCCCGGACCGTCTCGCGCACCAAGCGGAGCGCCGCGTCGAGATCGGGGCCCATGGTGTCGGCCACGCGCAGCGCCGTCTCGGACAGCGCCCGCAGGGCCTCGTCGAATGCTCCCGTCGATGATCGTGTCACGCCGGCGCCTCCGCCGTGGGTCAGAGTCGTGTGGGGCCGCTGCTGGACGCCGGCCGCCCGCGCACGAGTTGGCGGAGCCGGTCGAGCATGCCGTGGCGCACCACCAGCGGCGGCACCGGCCGCAACGGTTCGTCGGCCAGCAGCCGGCGCGCGTTCTCGTGCGTGAGCAGTTCGATCTGCTCCGCCGTGCCGACTTCGATCAGCCAGTCGCGCACGCCCATGAGCGAACGCGCATCGCCGTGCGTGTCGCTGGCCACGACGTCGGCGTACCCCTGGGCGAGAATCTCCCGGGCCAGGTCGGCCATCCCGTGCCGGCCCAGCAGGCCCGCGCCGTCCAGCTGAATGGCGGCGCCCGAGCGCCGCCACTCCCCCACCTGGTCCACGGTGCACCCCGCGTAGCGCTCGGGATGCGCCAGCACCGGCACGATGCCGCTCATCCGCAGGCGGAACAGTTCCTCGGCCGCGTTGGGCGGAATGGTCATGCGCGGGAACTCGACGAGCACGGCCTTCGACCCGCCCAGCGACAGCTGCGGATGGCGCAGGTCGGCGCCCGGCACGTCGAGCATGATCTCCCACCCCAGCTTCAATTCCAGTCCCGCCGGCGCCGCCTCGCGCAGCGACGTCAGGATCTGCTGGTGCCGATGGTACGGGGCGCTCACCGCCTGCGACGCCATCAAGTGCGGCGTGCACACCACCACGTCCACGCCGCCGGCCGCGAACCGCTGCAGCACGGGCACCGAGACCGCGACGGACGGCGAGCCGTCGTCCACGCCCGGCAGGAGATGGGTGTGGATGTCGATCACGGGGCCCGCCCGCCGCCGGCGCTCACGCCCCGGCTCCCGCCGCCGCGTGGCGCGCCCCGATGGCGGCGATGCGCCGCATGGCGCCGGCCGCCAGCGCGTCGAGGTCGCCCGACCCCGCCGCGCACTCGAACGCGTACGTCACGAGCGCGTCCGCGGCCAGCAGGTCGATGGCCGACTCGCGCCCGGTGGCGCGCGTGGCCAGCAGCGCCTCGAGCAGTTCCTCGGCCGCCGCTTCGCACGCCGCGTGCACCTGCGACGCATCGAGCGCCAGCCGCGCGCCGAGCGCGGCGCGCACCCGCGCGTCGAGCGCCTCGGGGGGACGCGGCGTGCGCCGCGACAGCCAGGCGTCCACCGTCACGGGGAGTTCTCGATCAGCGCGCCGGCGAGCGCCGGCGCCCGGGCCATCGCGTCGTCCA
Source organism: uncultured Gemmatimonadaceae bacterium (assembly GCA_963729495.1). Classification (GTDB taxonomy): domain Bacteria; phylum Gemmatimonadota; class Gemmatimonadetes; order Gemmatimonadales; family Gemmatimonadaceae; genus JAGWRI01. The sequence continues at coordinate 30,055 of CAVSOM010000005.1, read as the reverse complement.
GGCGCGACGCGTCGGGAATGCCGGCCTGCGCCATGTGCGGCTTTCCTCCGCCGCGGCCGCCGGCCAGCGCCGCCAACTCCTTGACCAGCGCGCCGGCGCTCACGCCGCGCCGCACCAGATCGTCGGTCGCCACGACGAGCAGCGTCGTCTTGCCGTCGGCGAACGTCGACGCGAGCACGCCCACGCCCGAGCGCAACTGCTCGCGCAGCGCGTCGCCCAGCGTCTGCAGCTCCTTGAGGTCCGCCGCCGGCACCACGCGCCCCACGAACCGGGCCCCGCCGCCGTCGAGCGGCTGCGCCTCCTCGATCCACCGCTGCATCCGGTCGCCGCCGCCGCGCAATACCTCTTCCAATCGCTTTTCCAGCGCGCGCCGCTCGTCGAGCAGCGCCTGCGCGCGCGTCTCCACCCCGTCCAACGGCGCCTTGAGCAGCTCGGCCGTGCGAACCAGCGCCTGCGCGCGCTCGGTGAGCAGCGCGTGGGCGCCGGGCCCGGTCACCGCCTCGATGCGCCGCACACCGGACGCCACGCCCGTCTCGTGCACGATCTCGAACAGCCCGATCTCCGCCGTGTTCCGCACGTGCGTGCCGCCGCACAGTTCCATCGAGAACCCGGGCACCGTCACCACGCGCACCACGTCGCCGTACTTCTCGCCGAACAGCGCCATCGCCCCCGCGGCGCGCGCTTCGGGATACGGCAGCTCGCGCGTCGTGACAGCTGCCGCGGCCCAGATCCGGTCGTTCACGAGGCGCTGCGATCTCGGCCAGCTTCTCGGCCGCCACCGGACCGTGGTGGGTGAAATCGAAGCGCAGCCGGTCGGGCGCCACCAGCGACCCCGCCTGGTGCACGGCGTCGCCCAGCACCCGGCGCAGCGCCGCGTGCAGCAGATGCGTGGCCGTGTGGTTGCGCTCCGTGTCCCGGCGGCGCCGCGAGGGCACGCGGGCCGTGACGCGTCCGAACGCGAACCCGCCGGTGAGGCGGCCCACCGCGGCCGGCCGCCCGTCGAGCTTGCGCACGTCTTCCACGTCGACGCGCCACCCCTGGCCCACGATCTCCCCGTGGTCGGACACCTGCCCGCCCGACTCGGCGTAGAACGGCGTTTCCCGGAGCAGCACCGCCACGCGGCCGTCGCCCAGCCGGCGCAACGCCGTGACCTGCGTCTCGATCTCCACCGCGTCGTAGCCCACGAACGACACGTCGCCCGCGGTCGACCGCGGGCGCCGCGTCCCACGCGGCCGAGTCGCCCAACTCGTCGACCTCCACCGTCAGCCGGCGCGACTTGCGCTCCTCCTTGCGACCGCGTGCGTTGCTCGTCGAGCGCGGCGTCGAACGCCGGCGATGTCCACCGTAGTAGCCGCGCTCGCGCGCCATCAGCTCGGTGAGGTCGATCGGAAATCCGAAGGTGTCGTACAGCCGGAACGCGTCCTCGCCGCTGATCGTGCCGCGCATCGGTGTCGCCCAGCCGCGCGCCGCTCTCACGGCGCCAACTGCTCGAACCGCGCCATGCCCGCCCTCGATCGTGGCCAGGAACGCCTCCTCCTCCACCCGCGTCGTCTCGAGCATGTGCGCGGCGCGCGCCCGCAGTTCCGGGATACACGTCGCCCATCGACTCGATCACGCGCGTGCACCACGCCCACCAGCGTCGGTTCGCGCCGCCCGAGCAGCCAGGCGTGGCGCACGGCCCGCCGCAGAATGCGCCGCAGCACGTAGCCGCGCCCCTCGTTGGACGGGAAACACGCCGTCGGCCAGCAGGAACGCCACCGCCCGCGCGTGATCGGCCATCACCCGGAACGACGCCGGGTCGACCATCGTGTGCCGGCCGCGCACCGTGATCGCCGTCGGGCCCGCGTCTCGGAGCGCCCGCGATACGGCAGCCCCACGGCATCTTCCGACCGCGCGGATCATGCGGCGCGAACAGGTCGGTGTGGTAGTTGTTCGTCACCCCCTGCAGCACGGCCGCGATGCGCTCGAGCCCCGCGCCCGTATCCACCGACGGGCGCGGCAGCGGCTCGAGCGTGCCGTCGGCCTGCCGGTCGAACTGCATGAACACGAGGTTCCAGATCTCGAGGAACCGCCCCGCCTCGGCGCCCTCGACGAACGCGTCGGTCGAGAACTCCGTCGCGGTCCGTGCTCGGTCCACTCCCCGGTCGCTCCGTCGGGAAAGCGCCAGTCGCCCGCGAGCTGCGCCAGGTCGACGTAGATCTCGGAGCACGGACCGCACGGGCCGGTGTCGGCCATCTGCCAGAAGTTGTCCTTCTCGCCCAGTCCGTAGATGCGCGAATCGGGCAGCCCGGCGATCTCCCGCCAGAGCTGCGCGCGCCTCGTCGTCCTCGTGGAAGACCGATGACGCGCAGGTGCTCGCGGGTCGATGGCCAGATTGCCAGCGTCGCGCATCGGTGACGAACTCCCACGCGAACCGGATCGCGTCGCGCTTGAAGTAGTCGCCGAAGGAGAAGTTGCCGAGCATCTCGAAGAAGGTGTGGTGCCGGGCGGTGTGCCCCACCTGTTCGAGGTCGTTGTGCTTGCCGCCGGCACGCACGCACTTCTGCGCCGTGGTGGCGCGCCGCTTGCCATCCGGGCGGTTCTTCCATGCCCAGGAAGACCTTCTTGAACTGCACCATGCCGGCGTTGGTGAACAGCAGGGTCGGGTCGTCGGCCGGCACGAGCGACGAACTGGCGCGGACGGCGTGGCCCTGGCGCTCGAAATAGGCCAGGAACCGGGCGCGGATGTCAGCGGCCGGCAACGGGGAAAATTCGCGTTTGGGCATACGGGCGGAATATACCGAATCGCGCCCCGCTCCGCCGTCGCGCGCGCCTCGCGCGCGCCTCGCGCGCCGAGCGCCAACGCCATGGCCCGCCGGCACCTGGGCGGCGCGCCTACTCCGCGCCCCCATGGCCGGACGGGTCCACGCCGAGCGAGCGGAGCACGCGCTGAATGTCGTCCGGCTCGAAGCCGCGCCGGCGCGAGAAATGCGTACAGCCGGCGCCAGCGCACCGCGCGGGTCGAGCTTGGAGAGGCTGGGGAGCTTCTTCCGCGCGAGGCGTTCGACCGCCGCATACTCGTCCACCCCCTCTTCGGTGAACACCTCGGCGATGGCGGCCTCCGCCAGCTCCCGTGCCACCCCGCGCCTGGCCAGCTCCTGCTGCACGCGCCGCCGCGACATTCCGCGCACGAGCGACCGGTTGCGGGCGAACTGGCGCGCGAAGTCGGCGTCGTCCAAGTAGCCCGCGCGCGCCAGCCGGTCGAGCACCTGGTCGACGAGTGGCGCCGGCTCTCCCGTGCGCACGAGTTGCCGGCGCAGTTCCGCGCGCGAGCGCGCGCGGGCGGCGAGCAGCCGGTTGGCGGCGTCCCATGTGGCGAGCGCCGCGACCTCGGCTTCGAACGCCGGCCGCAACGGCTCGAACGCGGTGCCCACGTGCAGGGCCAGCCGCTCAACGGCGTCGAGCGACACGGCCCCCGCGGGCTTGCCATCCACCATCACGTCCACTCGACCCGGACGCCGCGGATGCGGGGTGAGGGCCGTGACTACCGGCACGAGCGGTCCCACGGGAGCGAAAAGGTGCCGGGGAGCGGCACCCTGCAGCGTTGGGAGTTTCCGGGTCCCGCCGCGTTCAGGTGACGTCTCCCCGGCACGCAGCGCCGGCAGGAGATCGAGCGAATGGCCCGGTTACTCCTCGGCCGCCTCCTCCGTTTCCGTGGCCTCGGCCGTGGCCATGGGGACTACGCCGAGCACTCCCTTCACCTTGGTCTCGATCTCGGCCATGATCGCCGGGTTGTCCTTGAGGTAAAGCTTGGCGTTCTCGCGCCCCTGCCCGATCTTCTGCCCCTTGTAGCTGTACCACGCACCCGACTTCTCGATGATGCCCGCCTCGGCGCCGATGTCGACGAGCAGCGAGGTGTGGCTGATGCCCTCGGCGTACATGATGTCGAATTCGGCCTGCCGGAAGGGCGGCGCCACCTTGTTCTTGACCACCTTCACGCGCACGTGCGAGCCCGATGACGTCCTCCTTCTCCTTGACCGGCGCCGATGCGGCGGATGTCGAGGCGCAGCGAGGCGTAGAACTTGAGCGCCTTGCCGCCCGGTGGTCGTCTCGGGGTTGCCGAACATCACGCCGATCTTCTCGCGCAGCTGGTTGATGAAGATGACCGACGTCCGCGACCGCGCGATGGCGCCGGTGAGCTTGCGCAGCGCCTGGCTCATGAGGCGCGCCTGCAGGCCGACGTGCGAGTCGCCCATGTCGCCCTCGATCTCCGCCTTCGGCACCAGCGCCGCCACCGAGTCGATGACGATCACGTCCACGGCGCCGGAGCGCACCAGGATCTCGCAGATCTCGAGCGCCTGCTCGCCGGTGTCGGGCTGCGAGATGAGCAGCGCGTCGATGTCCACGCCCAGCTTGCGCGCGTAGTCCACGTCGAGCGCGTGCTCGGCGTCGATGAACGCCGCCACGCCGCCGGTGCGCTGCGCGTTGGCCACGACGTGCAGGCAGAGCGTGGTCTTGCCGCTCGATTCCGGCCCGTAGATCTCGGTCACGCGGCCGCGCGGAATGCCCCCCACGCCGATCGCGGCGTCCAGATTGATGGCGCCCGTGGGGATCGCCTCCACGCGAACCCGCGTGTCCGCGCCGAGGCGCATGATCGAACCCTTGCCGCAGTTCTTCTCGATCTGCGCGATGGCCAGGTTCAGGGCCTTTTTCTTGTCGTCCTGCATCGTCGAGACGGCCATGATCGGCATTTCCTGTGGTTGAGCGTGAACCCCTGGCCACGCGGGCAAATCGTACCCGCCGGGCGCCACAATCGTTACCCGAACAAAATACGAAAGACCTTCAGGGAATCAAGACCTGGTTTGCAGCGAGAAGGCATTTTCCACGTGGCGCACCTGGACCCGCCGCCCCTGCACCAACACCCCCACGACGTCGAACCGGTACGACTCGTGCGCTCGGCCATGACGTGAGATCCAACTTAAGGCAGAGCGTTCTAACTCCATTTTCTTCCGCCAGTTAACTGCCTCGACCGGATCTCCGAACTTGACCCCGCTCCGGGCCTTCACCTCCACGAACGCCACCAGCCCTTCGCGCTCCATCACCAGGTCGATGTCCCGGTGGCCCGAGCGGTACCGCCGGTGGAGCACCCGCCAACCCTGGCTGGCGAGCCACCGTTCCGCGATGCGCTCTCCCAGTTCCCCGAATGCCTGCGTGGCCGCTGACATGGGGGCAATCTGGGGCCCGATTTCCGCGGAGCATCACCGGAAATCGGCCGGACGGTGCAGAATCGCGTGAACCGGGGAGGGCGGTGCGCCGGGGGCCACCGGGCGACCGACCGCCCCGCCACCGGCCGCCCGTCTAATTCGCGCCGACGAGCCGCTGCTCGAACACCGCGCCGGGCAGCCCCGGCGCGTCCTGCCGGATCTGCACCACCACGGGGTTCGACTCGCTCACCCAGTAGCGCGCGGAGCGGTCGGCCGCGCTGAGGGAGATGACCCAGCAGTGCATTCGCCCCAGGGGCGTGTCCACGTCCTGCTCCCCGTCCACGGTGAGCGCGCCCGGCACGATGCGGTAGGAGCCGAGGTCGATCTCGAGCACGGAGACCGAGTCCGTGCGGCCCACGCCGTGCGGCATGAGCTGCAGCACGAGCTCGGCCATCGGGGCGCTGGCCAGCAGGTCGCCCGCTCGGGGGAGGGCGATGTTCTGATTGCCGCTGGGCCCGCTGGTGGCGCCGTAGATCGAGTCGGCGGTGAACTCGAGGGCCAGCCGGGAGGGGCCGATGACGGACGTCCAGTGGAGGGGCCGCAGGTCCACGTACGACAGATAGAGCGTGTCGGTGGCCGGCACGCTGCCGTCGCGGCGTTGCACGAGCAGCCAGGCCGGGAACGCGCCGTAGCTACTCTGCGTGACGTCCAGGGTTCGGGTGCCCACGACGTGCGAGCTGTCGGGCCACGCCATGCTCATCCGGTAGCGCAGGTGCTGGGGCCGGAGCAGCACGCCGTTCACGGGGAGCGCGCGGGGGCGCAGCGTGTCGGCCGGCGGCCGAGCCGCCGGCACGGCGCCCGTGTCCTGCGCGGCGCCGGCGCGCGGCGCGAGCAGGAAGGCCGCGGCGAGCCAGGCCGCGATCGCGGCGCGCCGCATCAGGCGCCGGGGCCGCAGATGCGGTCCAGCTCGTCGAGGCCCACGAGCACGTCGCGCGGGCGGCTCGATCCGGGCTCGGCTTTGCTGATCACGCCGGCCGCCTCGAGTTGGTCCATGACGCGGGCGGCGCGGCCGTAGCCGATGCCCAGCCGCCGCTGGAGGAGCGAGGTGGACGCGCCCTGGTTGTGGATCACCGCTTCGGCGGCTTCGCGGAACAGCTTGTCGCGCTCGCCGGGGCCGGCGCCGGCCTCGGGCTCCTCGGCCCGCGCGGCCTCGGCGGCCTCGGCGGCCTCGCGGGCGCGGATCGCTTCGATGATGTCCTCCTCGCTCGCCTCGTCCACGCCCAGCCCCTGGGCCAGCCGCGCCTTACGGCGCGCGTCGCGGCGCGCCTCGTACCATTTCATCAGTGTTTCGGTATCTTCGCTCGAGATGAACGCGCCCTGCAGGCGAGCCGGCTCCGACTTGCCCGGCGGAATGAACAGCATGTCGCCGTTGCCGAGCAGCGCCTCGGCGCCGGCGCCGTCGATGATCGTGCGGCTGTCCACCTGCGAGGCCACCCGGAACGCGATCCGGCTCGGGAAGTTCGCCTTGATCAGCCCCGTGATCACGTTCACGCTCGGCCGCTGCGTGGCGAGGAGCAGGTGGATGCCGATGGCGCGGGCCTTCTGGGCCAGCATCGCGATCGGCCCCTCCACCTCGCCCTGCACCGTCATCATCAGGTCCGCCATCTCGTCGATCACGATCACCACGTAGGGCAGCACGTCGCCGGCGTACGTGAGCTCCTCGAACCCCACGTCGGCCGGCTTCGGCTTCTTGACCGGCGAGCCGTCCAGCACCCGCTTGTTGAACTCCTGGATGTTCCGGCACCCGTTGGCGGCGAGCAGCTTGTAGCGGTCCTCCATCTCGTGCGTGGCCCACTGCAGCACCGACGCCGCGTCGCGGTTGTCGGTCACCACCTTGTGCCGCAGGTGGGGCAGCGTGTTGTACACCGACAGCTCCACCATCTTCGGGATCCACCATCAGCAGGCGCAGCGTGCGCGGCGTGTGGCGATAGATCAGGCTAGTAATGATTGTGTTGACGCACACCGACTTGCCCGACCCCGTGGCGCCGGCGATCAGCAGGTGCGGCATCTTGGCCAGGTCGGCGATCACGGGCTGGCCCTCGAGATCCTTGCCGAGCGCGATCGGCAGCGCGGCCCGCGCCTGCTGGAACTCGCGCGACTCGATCAGCGCGCGGAACGCCACCATCTCCGAGTGCGGATTCGGCACCTCCACCCCCACCGCGCCCCTGCCCCGGAATCGGCGCCACGATGCGGATGCTCTGCGCCCGCATCGCCAGCGCCAGGTCGTTGGCCAGGTTCGCGAACTGCCGCACCTTCACGCCCGGCGCCGGCTCGATCTCGAACTGCGTCACCACGGGGCCCGTCGTGCGCCCCACCAGATGGCCCTCCACCCGGAACGTGCGCCAGGGCGTCGATGAGCTTCTGCCCCATCTCGTCCAACTCGCGCTTGCCCCCGTCGCCGGCCCGTTCCGGCGCCGGCGTGAGCAGTTCGGGACTGGGCAGCTCGTCGTCCGGCGCGCCGTCGAGGCCGTGCGCCGACGCCGCGATCTCCGCCGCCACGCGCTCGTCGTGGCCTGCAGCCGCCGCGGCCCGGCTCCCCTTGCGCGGCCGCTTCCGCGGCGGCGCTCCGGACTCGGGATCCGCCGGTTCCGGCTCCCCGTCGATGCTCGGCATCTCCTCCGGGGGCGGTTCGAGCGACAGCGCCAGGTCCGCTCCGCGCGGCGCCCCCGCCTCCCCGGCCGCCCCTCCGGCCCGAGCGCCGATCAGCGCCCGGATCGGGTTCCACGCCAGCGTCGCCGCCGTCAGCGCCGACAGCGCCAGCGCGGCCAGGATCCACGATCCGATGCCGCCGAACCAGGCCCGCCAGTACGACGCCACGAACGCTCCCCACAGGCCCGCCATCGCGGTGGCGTCGTCGCCCAGCCGGAGTCCGCTGGCCAGCGCCACCACCACGGGCACGAGCAGCACCAGCCCGGCCAGGAAGATCATCCACGACCGGTCGGCGTCCGAGGCGACCCGCCCGAACAGGCGCAGCGCGTGCACCGCCGGCACGAGCGGCACGAGCAGCGCGCCCGGCCAGCCCAGCAGCGCGACCAGCGGCCGCGCCAGGTGCGCGCCCACCCAGCCGACGTTGGCCCCCACGTCCACGCCGGTCCGGATCTGGGCCCAGCCGAGGACCAGCAGCGCGCCGGCCAGGAACAGGGCCAGCAGCAGCAGCGCGATCGCGGTGAGTTCCCGCTTCAGCGCGTCGCGCACTCAGGCCTCCGGCGGCGCGAGCCGCGTGATCTGACGATCCTGATACGCCGGCACCACGGGGGACGCGTCCACGGTGGCGCAGGCCACGAGATCGGCGGCGAACCCGGCGCCGGCGAGCGCCTGGCCGTGGGTGGAGGCCTCGAAGATGCGCCACACGTCGTCGCCCAGCCGCCGGTGCAGCAGCACGGCGGCGAGCGCCGCGTCGTTGTGGTCCACGCCGGGCAGCCGGCGCGTGACATGGTGCACCAGCCGGCCCGCGCACGCCGCGTCCTCGAGCGCGTAGCGGCCCTCGTGGCCGGCGCAGACGAGGGCCAGGTCGGCGCCGCCGCGCAGCGCCGAGCGCAGCACGGCGAGCACGGCCGAGAAGTTCACGAAGGCGCCCGCGTAGACCGCCCCGGCGCCCTGCGTGGCGGCGAACGCGGCGGTCCCGTTGGTGGTCGTCATGAGCACCGTCCGCCCCTCCACGGCTTCGGCGGTGAACTCGAGCGGCGAATTGCCGAAGTCGAATCCCTCGATGCGCCGCATCCGGCGCTCGCCGGCCAGCCGCACCTCGTGCCGGTCGAACGCCTTGGCGCGGGTGATGACCGCCTCGGCGCTCTCGGCGGGCACCACGGCGCGTGCGCCGTGCGCGAGCGCCGCCGCGATGCTCGACGACGCGCGCAGCACGTCGATCACCGCGACCACCCGCCCGGCGACGTCTCCCGGCCCGACCTCGCGCGCCGTGAAGAAGACGTCGAGGCGCATCTAGGTGGGCTCCTTCATCAGGTCGGGCTCCCGTTCCAGGAACTTGGTGTCCACCTCGCCGGCCTGGAAGCGGGGATTCTCCATGACCCGCGCGAGGAACGGAATGGTGGTCGTCACGCCCTCGATCACGAACGCTTCGAGCGCCACGCGCATGCGCACGATCGCCTCCGCCCGGTCGCGCCCCTGGCAGATCAGCTTGCCGAGCAGCGAGTCGTAGTACGGCGGCACCGAGTAGCCCGCGTAGACGTGCGTGTCGAGCCGCACGCCGGGCCCGCCGGGCGGATGGAAGGTGTCGATGCGCCCGGGGCTGGGCTGGAAGTTGCGCGCCGGATCCTCGGCGTTGACCCGCACCTCGATCGCGTGGCCGCGAGCGGCGGCAGCTCCGGTCACGCTCAGCGGCTCGCCGGCCGCCACGCGGATCTGCTCCTTGACCAGGTCCACGCCGGTGACCATCTCGGTCACCGGGTGCTCGACCTGGATGCGGGTGTTCATCTCCATGAAGTAGTACGAGCCGTCGCGGTCGAGCAGGATCTCGATCGTGCCCGCGCCCACGTACTCGATGGCCTTGGCGCCGGCCACCGCGGCCGCGCCCATCGTCGCGCGCAGCTCCGGCGTGACCGCCGGGCTCGGCGCCTCCTCGATCAGCTTCTGGTGGCGCCGCTGCACCGAGCAGTCGCGCTCGCCGAGGTGGATGACGTGGCCGTGGCGGTCGCCGAGGATCTGGAACTCGATGTGGCGCGGGCGGGCGAGGTATTTCTCGACGTACACGCCGCCGTTGCCGAACGCGCTCAGCGCCTCGGAGCGCGCCAGCTGGAACGCCGCGCGAAGTCGTCGGCGTCGCTTGGCCGACGCGCATCCCCTTGCCGCCGCCGCCCGCCGCCGCCTTGATGATCACCGGGAAGCCGATCTCCCGCGCGAACGCCGAGCGCCTCGTCCACGTCGTCCACCGGCCCCGGCGTGCCCGGCACGACGGGCACGCCCAGCCTCCGCCATCGCCTTCCGCGCGGCCGCCTTGTCGCCCATCATGCGGATCTGGTCGGGCGGTGGGCCCGATGAACGCGATGTTCGAGGCGGCGCAGGTCTCGGCGAACTCGGCGTTCTCGGCCAGGAAGCCGTAGCCGGGATGGATGGCGTCGGCGCCGGTGATCTCGGCGGCGGCGATGATGTGCGGGATGTTGAGGTAGAGTCGCGCGCCGGCGCCGGGCCGATGCAGACGTCGTCGTCGGCGAAGCGCACGTGCAGCGATTCGCGGTCGGCCTCGGAGTAGACGGCCACCGTCTGCACGCCCAGCTCGCTGGCAGGCGCGGATGACGCGCAGCGCGATCTCGCCGCGGTTGGCGATCAGGACCTTCTTAAACACGGCGGTCTCGGCTCGGCGCGTGGGCGGCGGACGGCATGCGACCGGGCGGCCTCAGCTCGACGCGTCGCCCTCGAAGGGCGTCCAGCTGGTGTCGCTCGTGCCGGCCACGCCCTGCACGCGCAGCGCGAACTCGCTGGGGCTGGTGGCGTAGAACAGCGCGCTCTCGTAGCGAGATGACGCCCTGCGTGTACCAGCTGCATGAGCGATTGGTCGAAGCTCTGCATGCCGTACTGGACCGTGCCTTCCTTGATCAGCTCGGGAATGTTGAGCGCTTGGACATGTCCCGGATCTGGTCGCGCACGGCGGCCGTGTTGATCAGGATCTCGCACGCCGGGATGCGCCCGGGCTTGTCGGCCGCGCGGCACGAGGCGCAGCGAGACCACCGCCTGCGAGCGCGCTGGCGAGCGAGAAGCGCACCTCCGCCTGCTGGTGCGGCGGGTAGAACGACAGCACGCGGTTGATCGTCTGCGTGGCGTCGGTGGTGTGCAGCGTGGAGAACACGAGGTGCCCCGTGTCGGCCGCCTTGAGCGCGGTGTCCAGCGTCTCGAGGTCGCGGATCTCGCCGAGCAGGATGACGTCGGGATCCTGACGCAACACGCGCCGCAGCGCCTGCGCGAAGTCGGCCGTGTCGGTGCCGACCTCGCGCTGGTTGATGTGGCAGTTGATGTCGCGGTGCAGGAACTCGATCGGGTCCTCGATCGTGATGATGTTCGCCGTGCGATGCTCGTTGATGTGCTGGATCATCGCCGCCAGCGCCGTGGACTTGCCCGAGCCGGTGATGCCGGTGACGAGGACCAGGCCGCGCGGCTTGAGCGCGATCTCCTCGAGCACCGGCGGCAGGTTCAGCTCCTCGATCGTGCGCGCCTGGTACGGGATGGCGCGCATGGCGAAGCGCGAGCGTGCCGCGCTGCTGGTAGACGTTCACGCGGAAACGCCCGATGCCCGGCACGCCGATGGCGAAGTCGCACTCCTTCTCCTCCGCGAACTGCTTGACCTGGCGCGCCGTCATCAGCTGCTCGGCCAGCCCCTTCAGCTCCTCCGGGCGCAGCGGCGCCTGCGGGAGCGGCTCCAGATCGCCGTTCACCCGCAGCGTCGGCGGGCGCCCCACCTTGAGATGGAGGTCCGACGCCCCGCGACGCACGAGCTGCTCGAGCACGGCCTTGAAGTTGAACGGCGGCGCCGGCGGCGCGGCCACGGGCGGCGCGGCGGGGCTATCCATTGGGATCGATGCGGAAGAGCACCTGCCCGTATTCCACGGGCTGCGAGTCTTCGGCCACCACGTCCTTCACGATGCCCGCGTATTCCGACTCGATCTCGTTCATGATCTTCATCGCCTCGATGATGCACAGCACCTGCCCCTTCGACACCCGGGCGCCCACCGAGACGTACGGCTTCGCGCCCGGCTCGGGTGCGGCGTAGAACGTGCCCACCATCGGCGACTTCACCTCCAGCCCCGCCGGCGCGGCCGGCGCCCGCGCCGCCGGCTCCGCCTCGCCGGCCATCGCCGGCATGCCCTGGCCGGGCGTCGCCCGCGGCTCCATCGGCGACGGCAGCATCGGCGCCATCGCCACCGGCGCGGTCATCTGCACCGTGCCGCGCTGCGACGGCGTCTTCGAGATCCGGATCTTCATCCCCTTGTCGGACGAGATCTCGATCGAATCCACGGTCGACTCGTCGATCATGGCGATCAGTTTCTTGACGTAGCGAAGGTCGATCATAAGGTCGTTGAAGCGGCGCTCAGGGTCGCCTTAGGCCAACTCGAGTAGCTCCCGTGGAAACTCCGTCAGGACGCGCGGCCCGTCCGCACCCAACCACACGTCGTCTTCGATGCGCACCCCGCCCCACCCCGCCCGGTACACCCCCGGCTCGACGGTCACGACCGCCCCGGCCGGCAGTGCCTGCTCGTTCGTGCGCGCCAGTCTCGGCGCCTCGTGCACCTCCAGGCCGATCCCGTGCCCCAGACTGTGCCCGAACAGCGCCCCCATCCCGTGCCGCTCAATGTAGCTCCGCGCGACCGCGTCGGCATCCCGCCCCGTCATGCCGGCACGAACGGCCGCCGACGCCGCCGCGTTGGCGTGGCGCACCACCTCGTACACGTCCCGCTGCTCCGCCGTGGCCCGTCCCACCACCACGGTGCGCGTCACGTCCGAACAGTACCCCTCCACCACGGCGCCGAAATCGAACAGCAGCAGGTCGCCCGCCGCCACCCGGTGCGCGCTCGGCTGCGCGTGAGGAAGCGCGGCGCGCGCGCCCGCCGCCACGATGGACGGGAACGCGAACCCCTCGCTCCCCTCGTCGCGCAGCGCGCGCTCCAGCAGCCCGGCCACCTCCAACTCGCTCAGCCCCGCATGCACCGCGGGCAGCGTGCGCGCGAGCGCCCGCCCCGCCAGGTCCGCCGCCCGCTTGATCCGCGCCACCTCGTCGGCGTCCTTCCGCTCGCGCTGCCGTTCCACCACGTCGGCCGTGGGACGCCACTGCCAACGCGACCCCGCCTCGAGCAGCCGCTGAAAGTCCCGGTGCGTCAGATGCGGGGACTCGAAGCCCACCGCGCGCACGCCCCCAGCCCCCTGCAACTGCTGCCAGAGCGCGGTCCACAGGCTCACCGGCTCGATCACCACGCGCGCCAGCGCCCCGACCTCCTCGGCCACCTGCGTCTCGTACCGAAAATCGGTGATCAGCAGCGTTTCCCGGGGGGTGACCAGCAGCAGGGCGCTCGAACCGGAAAACCCGGTGAGGTACCGGATGTTGGCCAATCCGGTCACGAGGAGCGCGTCGATCTGCTCCGGCACCAGCGCGTCGGCGAGGACGGCCAGGCGCCGCGACCGGGCGTCAACCATGCGCCTGGAGGTGCGAGACCAGCCCGCGGAGCGCCAACTCATAGCCGAGCACCCCGAGCCCGCACACCACGCCCACTGCCGCCGAGGCGAGCACGGAGTGGTGGCGCTCCGGCTCGCGGGCGAACACATTTGTGATGTGCACCTCCACGAACGGCACGCCCACGCCGGTCAGGGCGTCCCGGATGGCCAGGCTGGTGTGGCTGTAGGCCCCGGCGTTCACGAGCGCGCCGTGCACGCGGCCGCGCCACTGGTGAATGATGTCCACCAGCGCGCCCTCGCTGTTGTGCTGCGCGAATTCGATTTCGAGGCCCAGTTCGTGGCCCAGCTCGCCCAGCCGCCGCTCCACGTCCCCCAGCGTATCCGAGCCGTAGAGTTCGGGCTCGCGGGTGCCGAGGAGGTTCAGATTGGGGCCGTTGAGGACGGCGACTCTCACCGCTTCTTGAGTCCTTGCAGCCACGAATTGAACTGTTCGATGTCCGCGTCCCCGCCGCCGGCGGCCGGCGCGTCGATGGGCGTCTCGCGCGCCGGCGTGGCCGGGCCCGGCGAGTTGGATTCGAAGAACCGGTCGAACGAGAAGCCGCCGGTCTCGGGCGGCGCCGGGGCGTGCGACTCGCGGAACACGTGGTCGAGCGAGAGTTCCTCGGTCGCCCGGCGGGCCGGCGCACCCGCGATCGGCGGCACGGGCTCCTCCGCCACGACGCCAAAGGCGCCGGCGAGCGCGGCGGCGGCGGCCTGGTCGGGGGTGGGTACTGCCCCTGCTCCGAACAGCCGGTCGATCGACCCGCCAGACTCGGCGGTCGCCACGGGCGCCGGCGGCGCCGCGGCCGGCGACAGCAGCGTGATGGTGCCGGCGACCGGCGTGGCCGCGCGCGGGGCAGCGGCCAGCGGGACGGCGGGCGCGGCCGCGGGCGCGACGGGAGCCGGCACATCGAGAATCGCCTCCGCCGCGACCGGAGCCGGCGCCGGCTCGGCCTCGACGGCGGGCACCAGCTCCGGCGCGCCTGCCGGCGCCCCTGCGCCGTACTGCGCCAGCGTGGCGAGGAACTCGCGGATCGAGGGCCCCTCCGCCCGCGCTCCCACGACAGTCACCGCTTCGGCGGGCGACGTTGCAGGCGCCGGCTCCCAGACGTCGGCAGCCGCGGCCGCCGCGGGGGAAATCTCCTCGATGGCGTCGACTTCGACCGCGGCCTCCACAGCGCTCTCCAGCCCGAACCCCGACGCGTCGAGATCCGGAAGCTCCTGGACGGCGGGCGCGGGCGCGGCGTCGGCCTCGGAACCCGACGGCGGCGCGGGCTCGAGTTCGAAATTGAACCCGGGCTCGCGCTCCGACTCCGGCGTGTGCGGCACCGCCTGCATCGGAATGGCCGGCGTGAGCGCGGTCATGGCCACGATGCCGGCAATCCGCGCTTCGAGGGCGGCATCCCCCGGCCGCTGGGCCAGGAGGGCGCGGAACACGCGCAGGGCGTCGTCGGCGTGCCCCTGTGCGAGATACAGGTCCGCCATCGTCTCGGTGGCGAAGGGGTCGGCGGGCTCGGCTGCCGCGGGCGCGGGCGCGGCTCCAGTGGGCGCGGGAGCGCCCCGGGCCTCGGGCGCCGCCATGGGCGCACCGAAATCTTCGAGCGTGAACTCCGAAATCTCGGGCGTGTCGAATGCCTCAACCGCCGGCGGCTCGTCGGCGGCCTCTTCAGCCCACGCGGCGGCGGCCGGAGCGGCCGGCACGGGCGGCTCGTCGGGCGCCGCTGCCGGCTCCACGTGGGGCATGAACGACTCGTCGTCGCTGCGTTCGATGTCCACCCCCATGCCCCGCAGTGAGGCGCGAGGCGTGCTGATCCGCGGAACGACGGGGACCTCGGTGCGAATCGTCAGGTCGCCCAGATCGAGCAATTCGTCGGCCGGGGGCGCCACGGACTCCAGCGGCGGCTCGGCGGGAGCCGGTTCGGCGGGCGTGGTCGCGGCCTGGGCCACGAACCCTTCGGGCGGCATGGCGACGACCGACGCATCCTGGGGCGCCTCGTCGAGCGGCGTGGCCCCGAGGATGATCCCATCCGAATTACGGGCCGCGCGCGCGGCCTGCACCTCCGCCTCCGCGGTGGGCGGCGGTTCCGGGGCACCTTCGGGCGCCGCGGCCAGCGACGTGAGCAGGGCCGCGATCTCCTCGTTCCGGGGGTCGGCGTCGAGCACGCGCTGGTACCAGCCGCGGGCGCCGGCGGCGTCGCCCAGCAGCTGCGCGATGTCGCCGAGCGACCGGAGCGCGATGAGGTTTTCGGGGTCGAGCGTGAGCGCGGTGTCGAACACCGCGCGCGCCTCGTCGAACTGCTGGGCGTCGTACAGGGCCTGCCCATAGACGATGTGGCCGCTCATGTGCCCGGGCTGCTGCGGCAGGAATTCGCGGCAGATGGCGATGGCCTGCTCGGGGTCGCCCGCTTTGCGATACTCGTTGGCGAGCGGCGCGAAGTAGCGGCGCGGACTCTCGTCGAACTTCTTTTTCAACTCGTCGATGCGGGCGGAACTCGCCATGTGGAGCCTCGATCAGGCGCGGGGCGGTGGGAGAGCGAAGAATACACATCGCAGACAGTGCAAGTCAATCAGAAGTCACACGCCGACTTGATTTTAGGCCTGCAACCCCGGTAGCTTGTTATGTTCTGCCATTCAGGCGCAACCTTCGCTCGCATCAGGAGTAACGCGGCGTGCTGCAAACCTTGCGGAGCTGGGCCAAGTACATCTGGATTTTCGTCATCGCGGCCCCCTTCATCATCGGCTTCCTGCTCTACCAAACCTCGGGCCTGGGCAACGCGGCGGCGATCACGCCGAGTACGCCGGTGGCCAAGGTGGACGGCACGGAGATCCTGTACGCCACCTACATGCAGAACGTGCAGAGCCAGGTGCAGTCCGAGCAGCAGAGCGGCGGACGTTCGCTCACCCAGGACGAAGAGCGCCAGATCCAGAACTCGGTGTTCGACCAGATGGTGATGCAGATCCTGCTCGACCGCCAGTACAAGGCGCGCGGGATCACGGTATCGGACGACGAGATCCGCGAGTACGCGAAGTACGCGCCGCCGACTTGGGTGCAGCAGTCGCCCGACCTGCAGACGGACGGCAAGTTCGACCTGGCCAAGTACCAGCGGCTGCTGGCCAGCCCGGCGGCACGCGAAGGGGGTTCCTCGCCCAACTCGAGCAGTACTACCGCACGGAGCTTCCCAAGCAGAAGCTGTTCGAGCAGGTCACCGCGGGGGTCTACGTGGCGGACGCCGATCTGTGGCAGGCGTGGCGCGACGCGCACGACAGCGCCTCGGTGTCGTACGTTGCGTGGAGCAACGTGCCCGACGCGAGCGACATGAGCGGTGTGACCGACGCCCAGCTCCACGCGTACTACGACGGCCACCACGCCGAATTCGACCGGCCCGGTTCGGCCGGGCTGTCGCTGGTGGTCATTCCGCGCGTGATCACGGCCGCCGACAGCGAAGCGGTGCGCGCCCACGCGCTCGCCCTCCGCCAGGAGATCGTGTCCGGCAAGACGAGTTTCGCCGACGTCGCGAAGCGCGAGTCGGTGGACAGCGTCTCGGCCGCCAACGGGGGGGCGCTCGGCATGAGCGCCAAGGGGCGGTTCGTGCCCGCCTTCGAGAAGGCGGAGTGGGCGCTCAAGCCCGGTGAGGTGTCGCAGCCGGTGCTGACGCCGTTCGGCTACCACCTGATCGAGGTCGACGGCCGAAAGGGCGACTCCCTGTCGGTGCGCCACATCCTGCTCCGCATCCAGCCCTCGGATACCGAGTCGGCGCACATGGACGCCCTGGCCGACACGCTGACCAACCTGGCCGGCAGCGCCGAGGTTCCGGCCAAGCTGGACAGCGCGGCCGCCAAGCTGCACCTCACGATCTACCGGATCTCGGCCACCGAGAACCAATCCGCGGTGTGGAACGGCAAGCAGGTGCCGAGCGCGAGCGCGTGGGCCTTCGGCGGCGCCCGCAAGGGCGACGTGAGCGACCTGTTCGACGACGAGAACGGGTATTACATGGTGCGCCTCGATTCGCTCGTGCCCGCCGGGCTGGGGTCCTTCGATCAGGTCAAGGACCAGGTCCGGGCGGACGTGGCGGCCGCGCACCACTTGGATCGGATGATGGCGCCGGCGCGCGCGTTCGCGGCCGCCGCGGCGACGGAGGGCCTCGAAGCAACGGCCAAAAAGATGGGACTCGACGCCCAGCGCACGGCGATCGCGTTCACCCGCACGTCCTTCGTGCCCGGGCTCGGCGGACAGTTCACGGCGGCGATCGGGGCGGCGTTCGGGCTCCCCGTCAACGCGGTGGGCGAGCCGATTCGCGACGAGACGCAGCTCACGGTGGAGCGCGTGGACCGGCGCGTGCCGGCCGACAGCGCGGCGTGGCTCAAGCAGAAGGACCAGCAGAAGCAGCAGCGGCTGCAGCAGCTGCAGCAGGCGCGCCTGCAGATGTTCCTGCAGGATCTGCACGACCAGGCCAAGATCGTCGATCGCCGCAAGGCGATCGACGCCGCCGCCCGCCACTCGTCGAGCTAACGGCTTCTCGGCGCGCCCCGCCCCGCGACGCACACGCCGCCCCTGCCTTCGGCAGGGGCGGCGTGTGCCATCCGTGGGGCCGGCCCGGCGATCAGATCAGCCGTTTCGGCTCCCGCACGGGCTCGTCCTCGGTGCGCGTGCGCGCCGCCGGCTCGCCCGCCGGCAGGCGATCGATGCGGTGCTCCGGCTCGCCTTCCTCGGTCACCTGGCGCTGCACGTCGTTGATGCTCCGCTTGAATTCGCGAATGCCCTTGCCCAGCGACGCACCGATTTCCGGCACCCGCTTGGCCCCGAAGAGCACGAGGACGATCACGAGCACGATCAGCCATTCCATAACCCCAAAATTACCGAAATTCATATCGCCTCCTAGAAGAGCGACCGCGCGATGAGGTAGGCCACGAACACGCCGACGAGACTGAGCAGCGACACGTCCAGGGCCACGGGGCCGACGCTGAACTTGATGATGACCAGATCGATGGGCAACGGGCCGATCGACGGCGTCACGCCGGTGGTCAGGAACTCCTTGACCGCGCCGGCGGGCAGCCACCGCCGCGCGATCTCCGTGAATGCGCCGCCGACGACGAACCCGATCGACAGCACGATGGCGTGGAACCCGGGGCGGTGCTTGGAGGAACCGGTGGGAGGCATGGCTACCAGCGCCGGTCGGTGACGTAGGCCAGCGCGTCGACCAGCGCGGCGCGGGCCGGCGACGGCGGCACCGCCGCCAGCGCCTCCTCGGCTTCCTCGGCGTACCGCTCGCTCCGCGCTCGCGCGTAGTCGATGCCGCCGGCGTCGCCGACCAGCCGGATGACGTGCTGAATTGCGTCGTCGGCCGGCACTCCTCGCGCGAACAGCGCCTCGACCTCGCGGCGCGCCGGCGGCGCCATGGCCGGCAGGGCGCCGATCAGCGGCAGCGTGACCTTGTGCTCCCGCAGGTCGTTGCCCCACGGCTTGCCGGTCACCGCTTCGTCCTCGGTGTAATCCAGGAGGTCGTCGATGACCTGGAACGCCATGCCGAGGCGGTCGCCGAAGCGGGCCAGCGCCGCGCGGTGGCGCGCCGCGCCGCACAGCGCCCCGCTCTCGCAGGCCGCCGAGAACAGCGACGCCGTCTTGGCGCGAATGAGCAGCTCGTACTCGCGCTCGCCGAAGCTCAGCGCGTCGAACGCCGCCAGTTGGCGCATCTCGCCCATGCTCAGTTCGCTCGACACGTCGGTGACGACCCGCAACACGTCGAGGTCACGGATGCCGACCAGGGCTCGCAGGGCGCGCGAGTACAGGAAGTCGCCCATGATGACCGACACCTGGTGGCTGAACATCGAGTTCACGGTGGGCATCCCGCGCCGGATCGCCGAGTGGTCCACCGAATCGTCGTGGACGAGCGTGGCCAGGTGCATCAGCTCGATCACGGCGGCCAGCGTCACCACCCGCGGCTCCGACTCGCCCTCGAGGTCGCTCGACAGCAGCGTGAGCGTGGGCCGGAACATCTTGCCCCGCATGCGCAGCAGGTGGCCGCTCACCTGCTCCACCATCGGCAGGTCGGAGCTGACGATGCGCTCCATCTCGCGATGACGCGCTCCAGCCGCTCGCGCACGGGGGCCTGAACGGCGCGCAGCGCGTCGGTCATCGGCGTGCGCGGCCGCGCCGCGATGCCGCTCACGTGGCGGCCTGTTCGATCGCGTTCATCCGGTCGGCGACGTCGCGGAACTGGATGTCGACGACGAAGATGCGCTGGTAGTACCGCAGGGCCTCGGCGGGCTTGCCAAGCGCCTCGCAGGCTGAGCCCGAGCAGATACAGCACGCCCACGAGCTTGTCGTCGCTCATGCCCTGCTCGTGCAGGCCGCGGCCGAGCAGCGTGGCCGCCATCTGGTGCTGCCCCTTCTCCAGGAAGCACTGGCCGATCGACTCGTAGGTGCGCACGCGGTTCTCGGGGCTGCGCAGCGCCTTCTGGAACTCGGCGATCGCCTCGTCCAGCAGTCCCATTTCCTTGAACGCGACGCCCAGGTCGTAGTGGCTCTGGTAATCCTCCTCGTCGACGTTGTCGGCCACGCCCTGCTTGAACTTCTTGAGCATATCGGCGAAGTCGGCCTCCTCGTTGCCGGTCGGCTCCTCCTCTTCCACCACCATCCGCGTGTCCTTCGGCCGCTCGTCCTCGCGCATCAGGTCGCCGAGGTTGACGAACGAGCCGTCGGCGCTCGGCGCGGCCGGCCCGGCCGCGGCGCCCGACGACGCGGCCGGCGTGAGCGTGGGCGACTCGTCCTGGAACGCCGTGAGCGCCGTCTGGGCGCGCGAATTGTCGGGCGCCAGTTCGAGCACGCGGTGGTAGATCACGCGCGCCTTCTCCGACTGTTCCGTGCGGAACAGCGCGTCGGCCAACTCCAGGTACGCGTCCACCAACCGGCGCTTGTCGTTGGACCGGAACGCGTATTCCACGCGCTTCTGGTAGTGCTTCACCGAACCGGGGTCGGCGCGCACGATCTCGTCGGCGATCGAGCCGGCCGCGTCCAGCTTGCCCTCCGCCTCGTAGCCGCGCATCGCCGCCTCGAACTCGCGCAGGCCCTCCTCCCGGTTCCCCGCCTCGAGCATCGCTTCGCCCAGTTCGCGGTGCGCGTCCCAATCGTCGGGCGCGCCGTCGACCACGGCCTGCAGCATCTCCACCGACCGCGCGGCGAGCAGCGTGGAGGCACGTCCGATGTTCGCGGCCTGGGCCGGCGTCGGCTCGCCCGGCGCTTCGGGCTCCGCCTCCTCGGCGGCGGGCGGTTCGCCCTCCTCGGCGCCCGCCTCGATGTCGTCGTCGAAGCCCATCAAGGGCAGGCCCGCCGTGGCCGACGTCGGCATGGGGCGCGCGGGGGGCGCCGCCTCCTCGTCGGGAAGGATCAGATCCAGATTCCCGCCGAGCTCGGTCGCCGCATCCTCGAGCTCGGCGCGCTCCTCGAGGTCGAGCGCCTCCTCGGCGGCCGCCGTCTCGCTCTCGCCAAGCGCGGTGGGTTCGAGGTCGATAAGCACCGCCGGAATGGCCCCCGTGGCGCGTGCGTCGAACGAGGTGGCCTGGAGGCCCGTCAGCGGCGCCGCGTCGTCCACGGGCGCGTCGCCATCCTCCGCCATATCCGTGGCGCGCGTCACCCCGTCGAGCGGCGAGTCTTCGACGTCGGCGGCCGATACGGCATCGCCAGCCGCGGTGGGGACCATGCCGGCGGCCGGCTCGACGTCCGCCGGGGGCGTCGGCAGCACCTCCGCGATCGGCTCCGGCTTGGGCTCCGGCTTGGGCTCCGGCTTGGGCTCCGGCCTGTGCGGAGCGTGCGGCGGCTCGATCTTCGCCAGCACCGGGGCCGGCATCTGCACGGACCCCCGGAATCCGCTGGGGCGCGCCGGCCGGGGGGCCTCGTTCAGATCGAGGAACACGAGATCCTGCACGTTGGCCTCGTGCGGCGTATCGTCGGCTCGCACCTCGGCGGTGGGATCGATCGAGCGAATCCGCTCGGCGGTCGCCGTCCGCCTCGCCCTGCCGGCCTTCCGACACGTAGCGCTGGTACAGAATTGCTGCAACTGCGACACGGCTTCGCCAGACTTGCCGGCCTTCTGCAACTGGTCCGCCAGCATGAGGCGGATGTCGTCCTGATCGGGGCAGAGATTGGCGAACTCGCTCAGCGCGCGGAAGGCCTCGTCGATGCGGCCGCCCTTCTGCATGCGGTCGGCGAATTCGAGGAAGTTGCGCTTGGCGTCGGCCGTGAAGCCCTTCTGCGCGCTGATCTTGCCGAGCTTGTAGTAGACGCTCGTCCGCCCCGGCGACTGGCGCAGGATCTTGTTGCACAGCGCGATGGCGTTGTTGAAGAACCCGCCCTCGCTGTAGTGGTCGACGGCGCGCTCGTAATAGTCCACGGCGTCGGCGACGTTGCCCTGCTTGAGCAGCAGATCGCCCACGCGGTTGAACAGACCGACGTCCATCTCCTCCGGGCTCGACTCATATTCCTGGAGGAGCTCGATGTATGTGGCCAGCGCCTTGTCCGGCTGCCGTTTCTGTTCGAAATCGGCCGCCTTCTTTTTCAGCTTGGCGATGTTCGACATCAGCGCCCGGAAGGCATCGGGAGAAGGAGCGACAGCGGTCGTCGTCGGGGGAGAACGAGCGATGTAAGGTACCCCTAAGTGCTACCAGTCACAAGGTTTGCCCCGCGCCCAGGCGCGCCGGCACAGCGGCGCGCCAAACCAATATGGCAGTTCGCGATAGTCCTCGGCGTCGAACAGCGCCAGATCGGCGGAAAACCCGGGGGCGATCTGCCCGACGGATCCGGCCAGCGCCAGGGCCGCCGCCCCGTTCACGGTGGCGGCCACCACGGCTTCGGCGGCGCTGAGATGGAGCTGGCTCACCCCCAGCGTGAGCACGCTGGGAAAGTGCAGCGTGGGCGACGTGCCGGGGTTGAAGTCGCTCGCCAGCGCCACCGGCACCCCGGCCTCGATCAGCCGCCGCGCCGGGGCCTGCTGCGTCTTGCCGAGAAAGGTCATGGTGGTGGGAAGCAGGGTGGCCACGGTGCGCGCCGACGCGAGCGCGGCGATTCCGGCCGGCGAGACCGCCGCCAGGTGGTCGGCCGACGTGGCCTGCAGTTCCGCCGCCAGTTCGGCGCCCCCAGACGACGTCAGCTCGTCGGCGTGGAGCTTGAGTTGGAGCCCGGCGCGGCGGGCGGCGGTGAGAATCTCCCGCGATTCCGCCGGTGTGTACACGTGGGTTTCGCAGAACACGTCGGCGAACAGCGCCAGCCCCTCGGCGGCCACGCGCGGAATGAGGTCGCCGACGAGCAGGTCGATGTACGCGCGGCGCTGCGCCGCGGACCCGCGATATTCCAGCGGCACCTCGTGGGCGCCGAGGAAGGTGGGGACGATGCGCACCGGCAGGTCGGCGGCCAGGCGCCGGATCACGCGCAGCATCTTGAGTTCGTCGTCCACGTTGAGGCCGTAGCCCGACTTGACCTCCACGGTCGTCACGCCGCTGCGGGCCAGGGTGCGCAGCCGCGCCCGGGCCAGCGCGTACAGCTCGTCCTCCCCTCGGGCGCGCAGGTCGCGCACCGACGCGTGGATGCCCCCGCCGCGCCGGGCGATCTCCATGTAGTCCAGGCCCGCCGCCCGCAGCTCCTGCTCGGCGGCCCGGTGGCGCCCGAACACGGCGTGCGTGTGCGAGTCGACGAAGCCCGGGGCGAGCACGCCGCGGGCGCAATCCACGCGTTCGGCGTCCGGGTAGGCGCGGAGCAGATCGTCCTCGGGGCCCACGGCGTCGATGCGGTCGCCGCGCACGGCCACGGCGTACCCCGCCTGCGGGGTTTGCGTGCGCGCGATCGCGATCACGCCGACGACGGCGTCGTCGCGTTTCATCGGGACCGCAAGCGTGGAGCGAAGGTCGGCAATGCCGGCGCCAGTCCCGGCGGCGGCTCGGATGGCCGCCTTGAGCTTGGGATCGAAATCCGGATCTTCGAAGAAATCGGTGACGCTCTGCACCTCGCCCGACAGGATGACGCGTTCGGCGGCCGTGCCGCGTCCGGCGCGTATCGGCACGGCCTTTGAACAATTGGTTTGCCTCCGTGACGCCCACGCCCGCGATGGCCGCGCATTCGAAGGCGTCCTCGCCGCGCAGATAGAGAAGGCCCGTGCTGGCGCCGCACAATCTGCAGGCCGACTCGACCAGAGTATCGAGCACCGCTTGCAGATCGAAGACGGAACGGCTGATGACCTTCAGCACGTCGGCGGTGGCGGTCTGCTGCTGCAACGCTTCCTGGGTCTCGTTGAACAGCCCGACGTTGTTGATGGCGATTACGGCCTGGTCCGCGAATGTCTTGAGGAGTTCGACTTGCCGGTCGGAGAACGGACGAGGCTCCGTGCGCGTGACGTTGATGGCGCCGATCGGTTCGCCGTTCCGCAACATGGGCACGGAAAGCGCGCTGCGAAATCCCGCATTGACCATGGCGTCGCCCATGTATTCGGCGTCCGCGGCGATGTCGGGGATGTGGACGACGGCGCGACTGAGGATCGCCCTTCCCGAGATGATCCCGCGATCGAGCGGCGCGGGAAACGCTGGCTGCGCGTAGGCCAGTTGCTCCGGCAGACACATTGTGGTGTCCCGACGAGATGGATGCGGCCGTCTCGGAGGCGAAATACGCCGCTGTTCGTCGCGTCGCATAATTCCGCCGCGCTGCGTGCGATGGCGTCGAACACCGGCTGCATGTCGGTCGGGGAACTCGAGATCACGCGCAATATCTCGGCGGCGGCCGTCTGCTGCTCCAGGGAGTCCGAGAGCTCGCGCGTCTTGGCCTGCACCTCGTCGAACAGCCGCACGTTGCCGATGGCGATCACGGCCTGATCGGCGAAGGTTTGCAGCAAGGCGATCTGCTTGTCGCTGAAGGGATGCACCTCGGTGCGGCGAACGCACGATCACGCCGATGGCTCTCGCCCTCGCGCATCAGCGGCACGCCAAGATGCTGCGGTGGCCCATGCGCCGCGCGAATTCCCTGCCTCGGGAACTCCGCCCTTCGGCGGCGAGATTCGGGCACATGGACCGGCTCGCGATCGCACGAAGGCGCGCCCGTCCGACCCAGTCGCGGTTGATTGGCCATGTTCTCGAGATCGATCGGAATCGGCGCCGCGATGCGCGCTGAACGCGCAGTGCGTCGCCGTCTTGCAGACAGCACGGCGGCGTCATAGGCGTCGCAGAGCTCGCAGGCGCTGTCGACGATCGCCTTGCAGAACCGGCCCGACATCGGTCGGCGAGGCGGCGATCACCCTGCAGGATGTTGGCGCTCGCCGGTCTGGTAGATCAGCGCCTCGGTCGAGATCGCGCGTGCGGGCCCGCACCTCGTCGAACAGCCGCACGTTCTCGATGGCGATCACGGCCTGGTCGGCGAAGGTCTGCACCAGTTCGACTGCTCTCGCGGTGAAGCGCTCGGCTCGGTCGCGCCGATTGAGCGAGCGCGCCGATCAGTCTCGCCGTCTCGCAGCAACGGCACGCGCAAGCGACGCGCGATAGCGCGCGGCGCTCTGGCTCGCCCGTCAGTCACATAATCGGGATCGGCGAGCACGTCGGGATGTTGACCGGCTTCAACGTCGCGCCGCGCGCGCGTCCAGCGCGGACGGATGACCCGGCCACATCGGCGCCTTGGCTCCAGCATCTCCCTGACCTCGGGCCGGGAACTCGCAGCCGGCGAGGAATCGGAACACGTTCGCCATCGCAGCCAAAGAAGATCGTCTGCGTCCGCGCCGCACAGCCTCGCGGCTGTATCGGACAATCGCCTCGAACACCGGCATGAGATCGGACGGCGAGCGGCTGATGACCTTCAGGACTTCGGCGGTCGCCGTCTGCTGCGCCAGCGCCTCCTCGAGATCGCGCGTTCTCGCCTGCACCTCGTCGAACAGCCGCGCGTTCTCGATCGCGATCACCGCCTGATCGGCGAAGGTCCTGACGAGACTCGATCTGACGGTCGGTGAAGTGTCCCGGCGTGGCGCGAGCCGAGCACGATGACGCCTTCGACCCGGCCTTGCCAGCAGCGGCACGCCAAGGAACGAGCGGGCGGGGTCGCCCAGCGACCGATCGGCACGTCGTATTCGGGCGCATCGAACGCGATCGGGGATGGCTTCGACCGCGCCGGACAACAGGACCCGGCCTGCGACCGACCGCGTCCCGGCGGAATCGGCGATGCGCTCGAGACAGCGCACGACGGCCGCATTATCGTCTTTCCGGCCGCACGGCTGCGGTAGCGCAATGCACATCGCCCGTCGACGAATGAAGACGATGCCGCGTATACGCTTCGCACAAGCGTCGACGGCGCGAGCGATCAGCGTGTCGAACATCGGCTGCAGATCGAACGCCGAGCGGCTGATCACCTTCAACACGTCGGCGGTCGCGGTCTGCTGCTCTCAGCGCCTCCTGCGTCTCGTTGAACAGCCGCGCGTTCTGGATCGCGATCGCCGCCTGATCGGCGAAGCTCTGCATGAGCGAGATCTCCGTGTCGGAAAACGGCTTGGCGGGCTTGCGGGACACGACGATCGAGCCGAGCCGCGATCCTCCGACAGCATCGGCGCATAGAGCACCGACATGCCGCCGGCCTCGCGATCGCGGACGCTTGAATTCGTCGGGCAGGTCGGGCTTGTCCGCGAGATCGGGGAAATGGATCGCGCGGCGCTCGGCGATGGCGAGGCCGGTGGAGCTGCCGGCGAGCGGCGTCGCGTCGCGCCCCCAGTCGCCGCCGCCCCATCCGCCGCTGCGCGACGCCCTTCACCATGTCCCCTTCGACGAGATAGACGGCGACGGCCTCGAGGCCGAACAGGCGCTGGCAGGATTCGAGGATGGCCTCGAACACGGGCGCGGCGTCCGAGACGCGAACGGCTGATGACCTCAGCACGTCCGCGGTCGCGGTCTGCCGCTCCAGCGCCTCCTGCGTCTCGTTGAACAGCCGCACGTTCTGGATCGCGATCACCGCCTGGTCGGCGAAGGTTTGCAGCAGTTGGACGTGGTGCGCGGCGAACGCGCCCGGCTCCTTGCGGGTGACGCTGATCATGCCGATCGGCGCTCCGTTGCTCATCAGCGGCGCGAACAACATGCTGCGATAGCCGCGCAGCCGCGCGAGATCCCTGTATCAGCGCGCGGCACGCCGGATTCCGCCTCGGTGTCGACGAACTGCTCGGCCTCGCCGTCGCGGACCAGCACGAAGGCGGAAATTCGGCGAGCGGCCGCGGGAACGAAGCCTTCAAGGCTTCGTCCGCCGTCGGCATTGGTCGGCGTGAACGCCGCCAAGTGAAGCGCGTCGTCGACGAAGCGCAGCACCGCGGTCGAGAAGCCGCCGATCAGCCGGTTGGAGCTCGCCGCGATGGCCTCGAACACCGGCTGCACGTCCGACGGCGAGCTGGCGATGACCTTCAGGATGTCCGCCGTCGCCGTCTGCCGCTCCAGCGCCTCCTTGGTTTCGTTGAACAGCCGCGCGTTCTGGATCGCGATCACGGCCTGGTCGCGGAAGGATTTCCGCCTGGGCGATTTCGCCGGGGCCAAACAATTCCCGGCTCGCTTTCCGATCAGCGCGATGAGGCCGATGCACTCGCCCTCGTGCAATAGCGGCAGGTATAACGCCGATTTCACGCCCGTCGCGTCATAGACGCGGCGCTCGTGTTCGGGCAGTTCGATGCGGGACCAGTCCGGCACGTGCAGCATTCTTTGGCCAGAATTGCGCGCGAGGGAAAGTTGGCGTCGGGATCGATCGTCGTGTTCGTGGGGCCGAGGTCGGCGAAGCAGGCCCTCGCGAATTTGCCGCCGCTACAGGCGTGTAGATGGCCGGCGTCGCAAACGCAAAGCGGCGGCGACGTC
The DNA here is from genome assembly GCA_963729495.1 of uncultured Gemmatimonadaceae bacterium. Lineage (GTDB taxonomy): Bacteria > Gemmatimonadota > Gemmatimonadetes > Gemmatimonadales > Gemmatimonadaceae > JAGWRI01. Next base: position 2,816 of record CAVSOM010000005.1, on the reverse strand, counting down.
GCAGCGGAGCAGCCGGACGGCGGTCTGGACGATGCTCTCAAATACCGGCGTCGCATCGGTCGGCGATCGGCTGATGACGCGCAGGATCTCGGATGTAGCGGTCTGCCGGGCCAGCGACTCCCGCGTCTCGTTGATCAGCCGCGCGTTCTTCATCGCGATCACCGCCTGGATCGGCGGAGTTTGCACGAGCGCGATCTGCTGGTCGGAGAACGGCCTCATTTCCCGGCGATAAAATTGATGATCCCCGACGACGGCGCCGCCCTCGCGCAGCGGCACACAGAGGATGGTGCGATCCCCGCCAAGCTCGACGCTCGCGACGGTTACGGGAAGCCGGTTGCGGTATGCCTCCGTCGCTGAGAGGTCGGTGATTTGAAGAAAAGGCCGATCTTGGGCCGCGCCGGCCGAATACATGGATCAGCGGCACGCGCTCGCGCATTAGGAATTCGACGATCGCTTTTGGCAGGTTGTTCCCCTTGCCGGCGGCGCTCGACGTTGTCGCCCTCGACGAGCCAAAGGCCGCCGAAGGCCGCGCTGCAAAGACGCATCGCGCATGTCTCGGATCTCGTCGACACCGGCGCGAGGTCCCCGGGCGAGGCGTTTATTACCCGCAGCACCTCGGCGCTTGCCGCCTGTTGCGCGATCGCTTCGTCGCGCTCGGCGCGGGTCTGTTGAAATTCGGCCAGCACGTCTTCGAGATGCGCGGTCATGTCTCAACCCAGTTCGGCCCGGACCCGGCGAGGGAAGGCCTCCGAAAAAGAGTCGCCAGCCCCCCGCGCCGCGGCCTTAGGCCCTACGAGACGGGGCGGCGCCGAAACTTCCTTTGTGGACGAAATTCCTTCCACAGGAAACATTTCTCGCCGCTATTGCGGCGACGGGCCCGGCGCCGGCGCCGCGCGCGATCTGGCCTCGATTGGGGTCGCTGGCGCCGAGCGGGCATCGTCGGCGCGAAGAGCTTCGTCGTAACACGCACGGATGCGCTTCGCTTCGCTTTTCTCGGCATGACAAATGCGTCCTCATCCGAGTATCCGCCGGACGGCCGCCGATTTCACTTTGTTTGGCGAACAACGAGCAAGCGGCGTGAACAACGAGAAGCGGCCCGCCCTGTGCGGACGCAGCCGTATCAGGGATAAATAGCTCGGAACCCCTGAGAATAATGGTCGGAGTGAGAGGATTTGAACCTCCGACCCCCTCGTCCCGAACGAGGTGCGCTACCAGGCTGCGCTACACTCCGACGGCGCCGCGAACGACGCAGCCGGCTTTATAGTGGCCAGCGGCGCAGGCGCAAGCGCGACGGAGGACGCGAGCGCGCCGCCGCTCGAAGCGCTTCGCGCGTGCCCGCTTTTCGCGCTTGCCGGTCCGGGCGCGCGATGTTTAGCTCCTCCGCGAACGAGGAAACGCGGCGGCGCGCCGCGCCTTCCCGGCCGAACGGGTTTCCCCGCGTCGAAGACGCAGGGTCCGGCGCAAGGCCGCTTCGAACCAGCGCCGGGGGAGAAACGATGAATCCGTTGCTGAGCGTTTTCGCTGCCGCGGCGGCGCTCTTGATCGGCGCCGCGGGCGCCCGCGCCGACGATCTCAACATCGCGCTGATCTATGGCAGCACCGGCCCGCTCGAGGCCTACGCCAAGCAGACCGAGACCGGTCTCAGGCTCGGCTTCGAATATGCGACCAAGGGCACGATGGAGGTCGACGGCCGCAAGATCGTCATCATCGTCAAGGACGACCAGAGCAAGCCCGACCTCGCCAAGACCGCGCTCGCCGAGGCCTACGAGGACGACCACGCCGACATCGCGATCGGCACGCACCTCGTCGGCGGCGGCGATCGCCATGCTGCCGGTCGCCGAGGAGCACAAGAAGATCCTGATCGTCGAGCCGGCGGTCGCCGACCAGATCACCGGCGACAAATGGAATCGCTACATCTTCCGCACCGGGCGCAATTCCTCGCAGGACGCGATCTCCAACGCGGTGGCGATCGGCAAGCCCGGCGTCCTTGTCGCGACGCTGGCGCAGGACTACGCCTTCGGCCGCGACGGCGTCGCCGCCTTCAAGGAGGCGCTCGCCAAGACCGGCGCGACCCTCGACGACGAGGAATATGCGCCAGCCAACACTACCGACTTCACCGCGGTCGCGCAGCGCCTGTTCGATGCGCTGAAGGACAAGCCGGGGCGCAAGATCATCTGGGTTATCTGGGCCGGCGGCGGCGATCCGATGGACAAACTCAGGACCTCGACCCCGGCCGCTACGGCATCGAGCTGTCGACCGGCGGCAACATCCTGCCGGCGCTTGCCGCCTACAAGCGCTTCCCCGGCATGGAGGGCGCGACCTATTATTACTATGGCATCCCGAAAAACCCGGTGAACGACTGGCTGGTCGCCGAGCACCAGAAGCGCTTCAACGCGCCGCCGGATTTCTTCACCGCCGGCGGTTTCGCCGCGGCGATGGCGGTCGTGACGGCGGTCGAGAAAGCCAATCGACCGATTCCGAAAAGCTGATCGCGGCGATGGAGGGCATGGATTCGACACGCCGAAGGGCAAGATGATGTTCCGCAAGGAGGATCATCAGGCGCTGCAATCCATGTACGCCTTTAAGATAAGGTCGACCCCGCGTCTCCTGGGCGATGCTGGATCTGTCCGCGAAATGAAAATCGAGGACATGGAGATCCCGATCCGCAACAAGCGGTGAGAGCCATGCGTCATCCGTGCCCGGCCCCGCGTCGCCGGGACGCGACGGACGACTGTTGCGACGTCACACAGCTGAGTCGGCTGATGGCCCACACGCTCGAAACCCGCGACCTCACCATCCGCTTCGGCGGCCATGTC
>CAVSOM010000004.1:0-47623 GCA_963729495.1 uncultured Gemmatimonadaceae bacterium | reverse complement strand
TGTTCTTGTGTGGCGCGCCTTGGTTGCGTATTGCTAGCCCACCGGCGTATTGCGCCGGCACGGGCCCCCAGGTGAACCGGGGAGTCTAGGCCCCGGCGGGGTCCGGTTCCAATACTCGTTCGCTTGGGGTTGCATAGCGGCGATGCATGCCGCCGGCAGAGGTGGCAATGGAGTTGCGTCACTTGCGGTACTTCGTGACCGTTGCCGAGACGCGAAACCTGAGTCGCGCCGCGGAGCAGTTGCGTGTGGCGCAGCCGGCGTTGTCCAGGCAGATCCACGATCTCGAACGCGCGTTGCAGGTGCCGTTGTTCGTGCGCCATCCCAAGGGTGTGACGCTGACGCCGGCTGGTGAGGCCATCGCGAACGCCGCGCCGCAGTTGCTCGCGGACCTCGCCGCGGCCATCGATCGAGCAGACGCCACGGCCGCCGGTCGCCGTGGCCGTGTCGTGATCGGCGCCATGCGCGCCTTCGTGGCGCGCGGGTTCTCGGCGACGGTGCAGGAGCAGTTGCGCCGCGAGCATCCCGAGATCACGGTAGTCGTGCACGACATCGATCCCCCCGACCTGATCGCGCAGCTCCGGGACGGGTCCGTCGATGTCGCGCTCACGCTCGACGAGCCACTCGACGCCTCTCTCGCCATCACTCCCCTGTGGGCCGACCCCGTGGATCAGGCGCTCCTGCCGGCCGGCCATCGCCTCTCGGCTCGGCGGTCCTTGCACGTATCCGATCTCGCGGCACTGCCACTGGTGGTTGCTCGTTTGGGGTACCCGGCCCGGCTGCTGGAGGATGCACTCGCGGTCCTGCGCGCTGCCGGCCTTCGCTCGGCAGTGGTCACCCTCGACGCCGGACTTCAAGCCGCGCACATGGCGGTCGCGGTAGGGCGCGGGTGGACCATGGTAAGCCGTTCACGCGCGCAGGCTCTTCCGGAAGGCACCACGACCGTGGTACTGAAGGATTTCCGATTTCAAATCGTCACCGCGGTGGCCTGGCGACGGGTCGAGCGCCGCCCCGTCGTGCGGACGGTCATTGAGAAGGCGTTGGAGGTCGCTCTCCGCGACCCTGCGCACCGGGTGCCCGACGTGCCGATCGCACTTCCAAGGTCCACGGCTAGCGTGAAGCAGCGGCGGCAAGGAGGAAACCCGCCGTCCACACTGGAATTGCGCCACTTACGCGCGCTCATCACGGTGGCCGAAACGCAGACGATCGGACGCGCGGCGGAACGGCTCGGCATCAAGCAGCCGAGTGTTTCGCGCCAACTCATGGAACTGGAGCGCGCGGTAGGGGTCCCACTGTTGGAGCGGTCCGCGCGCGGCGTGCAGCTCACGCCAGCCGGCGCATCGTTCGCGAGTGAGTGTCCGCGGCTGTTGCTTTCCATCGAACAGCTGATGCAGGTAGCGGCCCGGGCGCGCCGCGGGATGGAGGGGCGTTGCGTGATCGGAACCGTCGCCACCGGCGTGACGAGCGACCTCCTGACTCCGGTGCTCGCCGAATGCGCCGATCGTTTTCCGGAGGTCCAACTTTCGGTCGAAGAGTTGCCGACTCCCCGGCAACCCGGCGCGCTCGCGCGCGGTGAAATCGACCTCGGCCTCGGACACGCGTATCTGAGGCTCGGCGCGAAGGACGGCTTGACACGGTGTCACCTCGCGCCGGATCGCCTCGATTCCGCCCTGGTCGCGCCGAATCACCCACTGGCGGCTCATACCCGGCTTCGCGCAGCTGATCTGCGGAACGTGCCGTTTCTGTTCGTGGATCGCTCGTTCTACCCACCCATGTACGACCGCGTGATGGGATCGCTCGCGGCCATCGGGCTGACGCCGCTCGTCGGGAGCACGTACGACGGGCTGCAAGCGCTGTGGGCAATGGCCGCACAGGGCAAGGGATGGGTCGTGGGATTTCGCTCGCAACGGCGTCGGCCGCCAGCCGGCACCGTTGCCATTCCGATTGTCGGGCTCGACGTACCGTGGGGAATCGACCTGATCTGGCGTGCGGATGAACGGAGTCCGGCGGTGCTCGCGATCGCGCGACTCATGCGCGGGACGCACGCCCCACTCAAGGGCCAGACATGACGCCCCCGCTCTCCGATCGAAGACTTGTACCGCCGGCGGAGCAGCCGGTCCCGACCGGCATGCGTCTCCTTCTGGGATTCGCGACGGCCATCCTGACGGCCCTCGTGATCCTACCCTGGATCGTTCCCTTCGGACCGTTGCAGGGCGACGCGTGGGGAACATTCGCCGCCACCGTCGTCATCGCCGCGCCCGGCGCGCTGCTGGCCATCGCCGCTCGACGCGCGAATCTCGATTCGCGGTTGCGCGGGGCACTCGTGCTCCTCGCCATGAGTATGGGACTCGCGGTGGCCGGGAACCTGTTGCGCCTCGTCGGGGCCCTTGGCGCCCACCTGCCGAACATCCCGATCGTCAGTATCGGCTCAAACGTCCTAGTCTGGGCCTGCGGAATCGCCGCGCTGCTCATGATTCCGCTGGCGCCGGTTGGCCGGGGCGCCGCCTGGCAGATCGGGACGGACGCGGTGATCGCCGTGGGGGGCCTGGCACTCGCGATCTTCGCGGTCTGGACGCTGCCGGGATTCTCCCGGGCGCCGCACGCCGCTCGAGTGGAATTGCTGGCGTACAACGCGATGGAGGCAGCCAATCTGGTCGTGCTGAACCTGATTCTGGTCCGCGGCCCGAGGCGGCCTCTGCGGCGCGCCATTTGGTGCCTCGCCGGCACGATCATTGTCGAAACGACGTACCTCGTCGCCATGCAGTACGCCTTGGGCCGACAGAACGGCGACTTCAGGCTCGCGAATAGCCTCTTCTTCGTCGATTACTACATCTATTTGTTCGCGGGCGTGTTCTTTCTCACCGATGTTCAGCCCGACACCGACGTTCCGCTTCTCCCAGAGAACGTTCGGGCGTTCAATCCGCTGCCGATGGCCGCGATCCTCGGCGTGAGTGTGTTGCTCATCCTCTCGACGCGCCGTCCGTCCGACCCCGCGCTCTTCCCGTTGGCGTTGGGCCTGAGCATCCTCGCGTTGCTCCTCCTGGCGCGAGTCGTGATGGCAACGACGGAGGTCTTGCGCCTCGCACGGGAAGAGGCGGCGATCCACCAACGCGAGCAATTGGAGCGCTTGCAAGTCATGGGCCGGCTGGCCGGCGGCATTGCCCACGTCATCAACAATCTGATGGCCGTCGTGCTCGGGCATGCGTCGCTCATCGTCGACGCGGCCGGCTCCGATCAGGATCTGCGGGCCAGCGGTGAGGCAATCGGACAGTCGGCGCGACATGCCTCCGCGCTCGCCGAGCGCCTCCGCTACGTGAGCGGCTACCGGAAGCCGGATCCGCGCCGTAGCCCGCTCGTCGAGCTCGTCCGACTCCAGCGTGAGCAAGTGGAGATGTCGATCGGCCAAACCCGCGTCGTGACCTGGGATCTCCCCGAGATAGGAGGAGGGGCGCTGATTGCGCCGGCCGCGGTGGACGCGATCGTGAAGGAACTGATAGCCAATGCCGTCGACGCTACTGCCGTTGGGGGGCAGATTACGATCAGGGTGTATGACGAATCGCGGGCCACCAACGACACCAGCATGATCCTCGTGCCGCCGCCCGGCCGCTGTTCCGTGCTTTCCGTCGAGGATACGGGGTGTGGAATCGCCCCCGGCATCGTTTCGCGAGTCTGCGAGCCGTACTTTACCACCCGCCCACTCGTCGAGGGGCGCGGGCTTGGTCTCTCCGTGGTGTTCGGAGTCGTTGCCGGCCTGTCCGGCGGCCTGCGCATCGAGTCGCACGTCGGATCGGGGACCCGGGTCAGCGTCTGTTTCCCGGCATCGTCCGACGACGGCCCCAAGTTCGAACCGCGAGAGGCTTGAGGGGGTCAGGCCCGTTTCCGATCATGCTGGTGGCGCGCCAGGCCCGGTTATTCACAGCCAGTTTGCCGAATCACCGTCCGGGGTCGCGGCAAGGCCCGCTGGAGAGGCGGCGCCAGCCCCGGCTGTGTGTCTGTCCAAACCTTGCGCGGGTCGGCGGTGTCTATATATTCGGCATTGTCGAAGAAACGAGGAACCGCGTGGCCGAACACCTCGGAGAACTTGAGCAACTCGTGCTGCTCGCGCTCTTGCGCGTCGGCGACACGGCGTACGGCGTGGCGGTCCAGCGCGAAATCGCCGAGCGCGCCGGTCGCCACCCAAGCTTCGCGACGGTCTATTCGACATTGTCGCGCCTCGAAGACAAGGGGCTCGTCCATGCGCGCATCGGGGAGCCGTCGCCCGAACGCGGGGGACGGCGGAAGCGCTACTTTCTGCTCACCGGGTCCGGTCGCCGCGCGCTCCGCGCGAGCCTCGATGCGGTGCGCGGCATGACGCGCGGTCTCGACGCGTCGTGGGATACGCCGTGAACGACGTGCGCGGGGTGCCGCCGCGGTGGGCCGCGTGGCTGCTCGCGCACCTGCTGCCCGAGGACCTGCGCGAGCCGTTCCTCGGAGACCTCGACGAGTCGTACCGTGCGCGCCTGGCCGCCGGGATCAGCCGCCGCGTCGCCCGCCTCTTGTATTGGCGCGAGACCATCGCCGCACCCCTCACACTCGGCGGCCATCCACACCAGCACGCGCCCCGCCTTCCTCGTACGCCGGGAGATTCTCTCATGTGGCTCCTCATCGCCGACTTGCGTTACGGGCTTCGCCGCCTGCGCCACTCGCCTGGCTTCACGTTCGTGGTGGTGGCCACGCTGGCCCTGGGCATCGGCGCCAACTCGGCGATGTTCAGCGTCGTCAACACCGTGCTGCTCAAGCCGCTGGCGTACGCCGCCCCCGACCGGCTCGTCACGATCTTCCATCACTATCCGTCGCTCAAGCTGGAGGCATCCGTTTCGGCGCCTGGGTTCCAGGCGTATCGGGATCGGACGCACGATTTCTCGAACGTGGCGGTAGAGTCCAACTGGCAAGTGAACCTCACGGGCGCGGGCGATCCGCAGCGCCTCACCGGCTCGCGCGCCAGTGCGCAGTTCTTCCCCGCGCTCGGCGTGGCGCCGATGCTGGGCCGCACGCCGCGGCCGGAGGAAGACGCGGTCGGGCAAAGCCAGGTCGTCGTACTGAGCTATGGCCTCTGGAAGCGCGCCTTCGGCGCCGACTCCGGCGTGATCGGCCGCCCGATTTCCCTCAACGACGAGTCGTACACCGTGATCGGCGTGATGCCGCCGTCGTTCGTGGACCCGTGGAATCGTATGGCCGAGATCTGGACGCCCATCGCGCTCGATCCGAAGCTGTTCGTGCCGGCGAATTTCACGAACGAGTTCTTGAGTCTCACCGCGCGTCTCAAGCCGGGCGTGACGGTGGATCAGGCGACGCGCGACATGGTCGCGTTCGCCGAGCAGTTGAAAAAGGAGTATCCCAATAGTTTTTCGCCCGACTGGACGCTCGAACTGAAGCCGCTGGCCGAAGTGAGTACCGGCAAGATCCGACCGGCGCTGCTCGTGCTCCTCGGTGCCGTCGGCTTCGTGCTGCTCATCGCCTGCGCCAATGTCGCGAATCTCATGCTGGCACGGGCCGCCGCGCGCCAGCGGGAGATCGCCATTCGCACGGCGCTCGGCGCCACGCGGTGGGCGCTCGTCCGCCAGCTGCTCGTGGAGAGCGTGCTGCTCTCCGTCACCGGCGGCGTGTTGGGCCTCGGGCTGGCGTACGGCGGCATGCGCGCGCTCGTGGCGATCAACCCGAGCAGCGTCCCGCGACTCAGCGAACTCTCGATCGATGGCCGCGTCGTGGCGTTCACCGCGGCCGTCGCGGTGCTCACGGGACTCCTGTTCGGAATCGTGCCGGCGGTCCAGACGGCGGGGAGCAGACTGCACATGGTGCTCAAGGAGGGCGGGCGCGGTGGAACCACCGACCGCGGTGGGCTCACGCTGCGGCGTGCTTTCGTGGTCGGCGAAGTGGCCCTTGCGCTCACGCTGCTGGTGGGGAGCGGATTGCTCATCAAGAGCTTCGCGCGCATCGAAGGGGTGGATCCCGGGTTCGATCCGCGCCACGTGCTCACGCTGGCGTTGTCCTTGCCCAAGACCCAGTACCCGAGCGACACCGCGCAGGCTGCCTTCTACGCACGCGTGATGCCGGCCATCGCCGCGATCCCCGGGGTCACCGCCGTCGGCGGCACGAGCGTCATGCCGTTTGGCGGGTCATGGTCCACCGGCAGTTTCAATGTGGACGGCTACACGCCGCCGCCCGGGGGCAACAGTCCATGGGGTGATATCCGGATCGTGACGCCCGGATTCTTCGGCGCGCTCGATATTCCGCTGAAGCAGGGCCGATTGTTCGACGCCAGCGACGACCCGCGTTCGCCGAAGTCGGTGGTGGTGGACGAGGAATTCGTGCACAAGTTCTACGCGGCGGGGCAGGACCCGCTTGGGCGCCGGATCTACTTCGGGCCGCAGAAGCCCGATTCGACGACCACGTATTTCACGATCATCGGCGTGGTCGGTCACGCGGCGCAGGAGGGGCTGGATGCCGATCCGCGCATCCAGGTGTACTTCCCCGAGCCGCAACTCTCCACCGGGGACCTGCCGTTCCTCGTCGTGGCGGCCCGCACGTCGGGCGATCCGCTGTCGTACGTCGACGCGGCGCGTCGAGCCGTGCAGCGCGTGGACCGCGACATGCCGATCGCGGGGATTCACACAATGGACGACCTGATCGCCTCGTCGCTTGGTGACCGGAAGCTGTCGCTGGTGCTGCTCGGCCTATTCTCGGGACTCGCCCTCCTGTTGGCGGCCATCGGCATCTACGGGGTGATGTCGTACACGGTGGCGCAACGCACTCGCGAACTGGGCGTGCGAGTGGCGCTTGGCGCGCCGCGTCAGCGCGTGCTTCGGCTCGTCATGCGCCAGGGCGTGGTGATCTCCATGGCCGGTGTGGCGATTGGGTTGGCGGGCGCGCTCGGCGTCACGCGGTTCCTGTCGTCGCAATTGTATCAGGTCACGCCGACCGACCCGCCCACGTTCACGATCGTCGCAGCCGCGCTCTCGGTCGTGGCGGTGGCGGCGACCTTGGGGCCGGCGCTGCGGGCGACCAGGGTGGATCCCGTGGTGGCCCTGCGCGAGGAGTGAGCCATCGGGACCGGCCCCACTCATCGCCTTCCCGACATGGCCGAAATCCTGCCAATCGATGACGACGAGTCCGTGCGGCGGGTCCCGGCACGAACGCTCGTTACCCGGCGCCAACCCGTTCGGCGGCTCTTCTCGACGCCGTTGAGAGGGCGCTCGCTCGGCGGCGCTCAGCCCGACGCCATGCGCTCCAGCTGATCCCCGAGGTCGCGCGCGGACTGCAGGCGATTCGCCGGCTCCCGCTGCAGCAGGCGTTCGATGATGGCGGCCAGCGCCGGCGGGACCTCGGACACGATCGAGCGCAACGACGGTGGCGGCTCCGCCAACATGCGCGCCAGGACGGCGCCCGGCGCACTCGTGCCGTACGGCGCATGGCCGGCCAGACACTCATAGAGCACGACGCCCACGGAGAACAGATCCGTGCGCGCGTCCAGGTGGCCGCCAAGCAACTGCTCCGGCGCCATGTAGGCCGGCGTCCCGACGACCTGCCCGCCCAGCGTCAGACGCGCGCTCTTCTGCACCGGTCGCGCCAGTCCGAAGTCCGCCACCTTCAGCACGCCGGCTTCATTCACGAGCAGGTTCTGCGGTTTGATGTCCCGATGGATGATGTCGAGGCCGTGTGCGGCGGCCAGCGCGTCGGCGAGTTGTATGCCGATTGCAATCGTCGATTCGACCGAGAGGCGGCCGCGGGTGGCGATCAGATCGGCCACCGTGACGCCGGCGATGAACTCCATCGTGATGTAATGCGCGCCGTCCCACTCACCAAGGTCATGTGCGCGTACGACGTTCCGGTGCGAAATCTGCCGCGCGAGCCGGATTTCCGATTTGAGACGGTCGCGAAACGTCGCGTCCTGTCCCACGACGTCGCGGCGGACGAACTTGATCGCGACGTCCTCGCCAAGCTCGAGATCGCGGGCCAGGTACACCACCCCCATGCCGCCCATGCCCAGTTCCCGCTTGATTTCATAGCGATGCGCGAATACTTGTCCCGGGGCGAACGGCCGCTCATCGGGAATCGTCAGTTCGAGCGACGGCACCGCGGCCGCCCGCACCGCGGACGCCTGCTCGATTTCGCCGCGAAGCTGGGAAAGGCGGGCCTCCAGTTGCGCCTCGCGCGAGCGCATGCCGCCCACCATCCGGTCGAACACGCGCGAGAGCTGGCCGAGCGCATCCTGGCGGACGAGCAGCCCGTCGAGCACATGGCGATCGTACGATTGCCGTTCGACGGCTTCGGCCGCGGCCGTCAGCTGCGCCACGCGCCGCAGATCCGCGAGCTCGAGGTCGCGCAGGCGCTTCCGCTCGAGCAGCGTCTTGACGCGCGTCTGCAGCACGACGGCGTTGTACGGTTTCGTCAGATGATCCTCGGCGCCTTGTTCGAGGCACCTGACCACGCGCTCCGTGTCGCTTTCCCCCGAGACGACGATCACGGGAATATGCCGCGTGTGCGTGCTGCCCTTTAGCCGATCGAGCAACTGATGCCCATCCATCTCCGGCATCGAGAGATCGGTGATCACGAGGTCGGGCGCGTCGCGCTCCGCGAGCTCGAGCGCTTCCCGCCCATTCGACGCCACGATCACGTCGTAGCCGAGGCGCCGCAGCAGGCGGCTCAGGATCTGCCGCAGCCCCTCCTCGTCGTCCACGACGAGGACGCGCGCCGGGCGCTCGCTCGCCTCGACGACGTCCGTGACCGGAGGTCCTGCGTCGCCTGGCGCCGTCGGTGGTGCCGCGGACGTCGTTACGCTGTCCGCGGCCATCATGCCCACCGCCGCGTCCCGCACCGAGCGCGCGTCGTGCAGGACCATCTCTTCCGTGGCGCCGAGCGGGATCAGGGTCAGCAACCACGACAGGGCGTCGATGATCTCGCGCTGCGGGGCGGCGATCGCGTAGCGCATGGCGTGCAACGTGGCGGGCGCGCCTGCTTCGCCGTGTTCACGCTCGAGGATGGATTCCAGGCGGCGGGCGGCGAGGAGCGCCTTGCCAAGCGCGTCGCGCCAAACTCCGTAGCCGGAACGGTCCGTTTCGGCATACAGCCATTCGCAGTCGCTGCTCATGCGATGCGCCGTGGCACGCAACCGGTAGATCGCGAGTTCGACCCAACTCTGCTCCCCGGACAGGATGGGAAGCGTCTGAATGTCCTGCGATGCCCGTCGCTCGGCGCTTCGCAGGCGATCTGTCTGGTCGCTCACGCGGACGCCGGCGTCTTCGCGTCGATCGACGCAGGCACGTTCATCGCGTTCTCTGCCGTAGGTCGCGAAGCCCCATGTCGAACATGGACCGAGGATTGGGGGACCAGCGCGGGGTGGGGCCCACGAATATACGGTGCCGGGTGTCGCGGTCAAAGCGCGGACCTGGCCGGTTCAACGCGTACCGGCTGGGTCTCCGCGGAGGGCAGAGAGAGATCGGTCGGTCACCGCGAGCGACCCCGGGCGGCGACCGAACGCAACTCATTCACTCGGTATGCCTTCCGGGGTGGTTCATGCTGTTGTCCACCACTACCGCCCGGGTGCGGCGGCGACGGCAATCGGCCCAGCGATGGGCTGGTTCTTGGCCGTATCCAGCATGGTGTACGTGCCACGAGATTCGGCGATTTGCTCCGCGACGTGCCGTTCACGAACCATGACGCAGGCGGTGTACCAGTCGGCGCCGCTGGTCGGATCGTCGCACACGATCGGGGCCGTCTTGCCGTAGGCAATCTGCGGCATCGTGTGCCCGTAGATCTCGTGCGCGAGTACGCGTTCCAGATACCGGTTGAACATCGCCGTATCGTCGGCCGTTCGGCCGGGGCCGCCGAGCGCCGACTGCAAGCCGGCGAGGCGTACGATGACGGCAATGTGTTCTATGCGCTTGCCCCGGGCGTCCGTGGGGGTGAGGGGGTAGAACGCGGTGACCGCCTGCCACCCGCTGGCCTGGGCGTAGCCTGAAGGCAGCTGCTTCCTGAGTTGCTGCTCCGTGCCGATCACGACCGGAATGCCCGAGTGTTCGAGTGCGGCCATGGCCGAATCGAACGCTGGCGACAGCCGGCGCAGGCGGATGATCGTGACGGCGAGCGTGGAGTCGCCAATGGCGATGTTGGGCGCGTACAGCGGGTTCGTCGCGAGCGAGTTATTGGCCACTCGCTCGGCGAAGCTCTGAGACGAGGCGAAGCTGGCGGCCGGGGCGACCGAGGAAGACCGGAGGCTTGCGAACGCTGCCCCGCCCGTCTGTAGCGACGAGCAGGCGGCGAGAACGGAGGCGGCGGCGGCCGTCAGTGGCCACCGAGCAGCGGACCGGGCTTGGTGTCCGTTCGCGGCGGACCATAGGGTGCGGACGAGGCGGCGAGCCTGCGAGAGGAGCGAGCGCTGTAGCATTGGTGAGTTCCGGTTCGCCCCGCGGGGCGAGTGGATGCTTCAGCGCGGCGTCGCGCAGTACGCCGATAAGACTCACCATTTTGCTACGAGTGTCTAGTGTATAGACAGTTGCCGCTGTCAAATTACTGCTATACAGCGTGAAAATGACCGAAAGGCGGCAATAATTGGGCCAATGTGACTGAATTGCATGTTGGTTACAGGCCATAATGACCATTCGGCTCAGCTGTCGCTGCTGGCGTCGATTGGGGCGATGCCTTCGCCGCCCGCCCTATGGCTAGTTGATCAGGCCCAGCAGCTGGGCATCGAGCGCGAGGTAGACGTTCCTCCGCTCGATGTACACCGCGGCGTTCGACGAGATGGACGCGGGATAGCTCCCCAGTTTCCACTCGATCGTCATCTTCGCGCGCGGCCCGCTCTCGTCCACCGTGTAGCGCGCGTAGTACATCGCGCCACTGTAGCTCATCGTGACGATGAACTTCCCCGCGCTGTCGCCGGGTACCCAGGTGCCGTCCGTGAGCCCCTTCGATCCCGGAGCATCTGTGTTGTAGTCCTCGAGATCGATGTGCATGAAATGCCCGTACGCGTTGGTCACGTCGTGGACGGTCACCACGTCGAAGTACAGAGAATCCGGCGTGGTCCACCCCTTGTTCGTGAGGAGCCACTCGCCCTGGATGGTGCCGCGATGGTCGGCGTGAAAGAGCACTTTGTTCGTGAGATCCGGCTCCCACGGTCTGCTGTTGCCCGCGTCGGAGCCGTTGGCAAAATAGGGATTCACCACCTCGTTCACGTGCCGCGCGATGAGCGCGGCCTGATCGGCGGGGTTGAGGTAGTCGAAGGGTGAGACGTTCGAACCCCCGGCGGTGTCGGTCCTGATACCGTCCGTGCGGTTGTAGTCGACGAGGTTGAACTCCGCCGTCGGCGCGATCGCCACGGGATCACCCCGCTTCACGTGCTGGCCGACCGTCACCAGTGGACGCTCCACGACCTGATGCTTGCCGACGAGTCCCTGCCCGTAGTCGATGTCGATGTAGTACGAGCCGTCGATGAGCTGGATGTCGAGCACCGTGCCGTCCGCCCAACTGTTCACCACGGTGCCGGGCTTCAGGGGAATCCACACGTGATCGAGTCCCTCGACGTGCCCTCCCTCGTGCGCGCCGAAAAAGCCGAGCCCGCCCGCCGGCCCGAGCACGATACTGTCGATGGGCACGGGCAGGCTGAGGCGCACCGGCGACCCCCAACTCGGCACCGGCTGCACCCACGTGCCATCGACCCACGGGACGGCAACCACCGCAACGGGCGTCTCGACGCCGTCTATGCCGTCTATGCTGCGGCCTCCGTCGTGGCAGCCGGCGACGACGAAGAACAGCAAGAAGGCTGAGCGCTTAGTCACGGCTTGACGTGGTCATGGCAATTCAAAGTATTGCCAATGCGTGCGGCGTGGTGAGGTGACGTGGCTCACGTGCCATGCGCGCGGCATGGGTGAGATCCCGTGCTCGACGCCTAGACCCGGTAAAGGCCGGCGGGGTTCGCGTCGAGCAGGCCCGCACGGAACAACCGGTCATCGACCGGGCGAAGATGCCGCGCAGCGGACCCATCGACGACGGTGGTACCCGGTTGCCGATCCAGGGCATCGGCGATCTCGTCAAGGTCGGAGTCGTTCCATTGCCAGCCAGGAAAGTTGCGTTCGCGCAGCACGAGGGGGCGCGTGTACGAACGCATGGTCAGTTCTCGCTTCACGTTGAAGTGGTGGTCGAAATACGACAGCACGAGTTCACGAAGGCTGCGATATACCGGGGACCGATACCGAAGGCCGGTGAAGTTCGATTTCGAAACCGCGCCGAATCTACGCGCGTGCTTGTAGATGGCGACAATGTGACTGTCGTCCCGCACGGCTCGGAATTCGACAAGCGCGGGCAGGAACCCGGTCCGTGCCAGGCAGCACGCGGCGAACACCGCGCCTTCCATGCAATTGGCCCGCCGGTCACGAAGGACATATCGAGGCGAGCGCCACGTGACCCCGGTGTTGTACGGGATCGCGTCCAGGAACGCCTGGATCGCTGGCGGAGAGCGTAGACCGCGCAGCATCTTCTTTTCGGTCATCGTCCATTCCACAGGCTTCACTCCGTTCTGGCTCAGGAGCCATCATGCTCGGGGGCACCATCGTGCCCGCCGGCGCGTACACGCTCTGATGTGGGAGGACACCGAGTATTCGGTGTCGTTCACCGGGCGGAAGTAGCCCGCCGGGCCGGCGCGGCGGCTACGGGCAGCCGGTCGACTGCCAGGTGATTGGAAAGTTGGCGAGCACGGGATTGGGGTTGGCCGCATTTTCGACGACCAGCGAATACCCGTTCGCGATGGCACACGCCACCGTACTCCCGGCGACCGGAATCGTCAGTGATGTGCCGCCGGTGGTCGCCGCGCTTCCGGTAATATCAAAACCAAAATAATAGACCACGATGGTCATGGGTGGCGGCGCGCTGGAGAATTGAAGCGTCACGCTGCCGGTCCAGTTGTACCCGAACCCGACCGGCGTATAGTACAGCGTGATGCTTGCCGACGAGACCGTCCCGCACCAGTTGTTCGGACAGAGGTTGAACTGCGCGGTCACGGTCACGTCGCTGTTCATCGTCACAACGCACGCTTGGGCCGCGGTATACGCGGCGCACGCGCCCCCCCAACCGCCAAATGTCGACGTGTTGCCCGGGACGGCCGTCAGCGTGACCACGTCGCCGGCCTGGTACGTCGGCCCGGTCGGACTCTCGGCTACGATGCCTGTTCCCGTTCCCACGTCGGTGACGTTCAGTTGGTAATTGGCCGGCGGCGTGGATGTCGGTCCGGTAATGCCGGATCCCCCGCACGGCCCGGATCCCACGACCGCGGCCGCGAGAAGCAGCGTGGCCGCAAATCGGGTCACCCGGGCGCGCGTGACTCTCGAGGAAGATGGAGGATGACGCTGGAGTAGTAGGTCTCTCACCGGTCGCAGCACCCTCCCGCACCATGAGAGGGGCGAGCACCCATCGCCACGCCCGGCATGGTTCTTCGTCCACAATTGCATCCCGCCGGCTCTTTGTCAACGCGATCGTCGGCGGGATCTTCAGCCTGCCCCCGAAGACCTGAGCGTGGCCGCACCGGCCGAGTGACGCCGATCGACCGCGAAGGGTTGATCTACATAGCGGCGGGTTCCTCCGCGCGTTGTTCTCCCATGCGTGACCCCCGCCCGAGGGCGCTCCCATGATGCGCTTGTGGGTCAGCACGTATGCCAAGCCCCCCCGGCTCGGCACCAGCGCGGTGGTGAGCGCCGCGGTGCACGGGGGGCTCATCGCGGCGGCTATCGTCGCCACGCTGAGCGCTCCACAGCGGCTCAGGCAGCGTTTCGAGGACCGCGTCGTATTTCTGCCGCCCCCCAATCATTATCTCACGCCGAACGTCCCGACCGAGACGGTGAACTTCGTGGCGCTGGTGCCGCGCGGCCTCCCTCGCCTGGCCACGCTCCGGCTCAAGCCGATCAAGATTGCAACGCCGGAGCCGACGGAGTTCGGCACCGGCAACCAGCGTGCGGCTCCGCCCCCACCACCCAAGACGCCGGCCTGGAGCCCCGACTCCGTGGCCTCGGTGCTCGAAGTGGACTCGGCGGTCGAGCGGTACCCCGAGAGCGCGGCCCCCGCGTATCCGCTCAAGCTCCTCGCCAAGCACATCGAAGGCGCGGTGGAGACCAGGTACATCGTGGACACGACCGGGCTGGCCGACTCGGCGTCGTTGGTGATCGTGAGCGCCACCGACACGGCGTTCGCGCGCTCGGTGCGCGAGGCGTTGCCGCACATGCGGTTCCACCCGGCCATTCTCAACGACCGCAAGGTGCGCCAACTGGTGTCGCAGACGTTTCTGTTCAAGGTCGTCCGACCGGGGCCCGGCACGGCCGCCTCAAAGTTTCCGACGCTCCGCGCTGATTCCCTCACCATTGGAGGTCCAAGATGAGTCTCCCCCATGTCGTCGCCGCCGGCGCCGTTGCGGGCGTAGTGTCCGTGCTCACCAGTTGGGCCATCACAGGAGGACTCTTTCATCGGTATCAGCGACTGACGCCGGACACATGGCGCCAGGAGGGTCCGTCATCGTATGCCTTGTCGAGCGCGCTGAACATCGTCGAGTGCATTGGAATCGGCCTTCTCTTCGCACTCAGCACCGGGTTCCCGGCCGGCCGGTCGCTCGGATGGGCTCCGCGTGGGCTCCTGTTCGGGATGCTGTGCTGGGGAGCGTTGGTGCTCCCGCCCACGCTCATTCAAAGCATCTACGTCAGGCTCCACCGAGGCGTCGTAATCGGAACGCTCGTCGACAGTCTCGTCCTTTGTATCCTGGCTGCGATGGCGGCCTCATGGAGCGTGGCGTAGGAATACGTCCTCGGGGCCCCGAGGTCGGTCGCCACGATGCAAGAGCGGCGGGCGCTGGTTAGGCAGCACCTGCCCGTGGAGTCACGGCAGCAGGCACTCGTAGTACCGGTGTGGAACACCCTTGTACACCACGCGGCCCCGCTCGCGGAAACCACAACGAGCGTAGAACGGCCCTGCCCCGGCATCCGCGTCATATGCATCGAGACGAATGGCGTCGGCGGGCCACGCGACGGCGACCGCGCGGGCATCCTCGAGCGCCAGCCGTCCAAGACCTTGGCCTTGGTGCCCTACCGAGACGGCCATCCCGGTGAGGTAGAGCGGCCGCGTCACCGCTGTGAAGTACGCGACATCGATCACCCACGGTTTCTTGGTGGCAAGCCGCAGGACCGTGAGAATCTGTTTGCCGCTCCGGCCAATGCGTACGCGGGCATGGCGCATGCCAAGAACGGCACTCCGCTCCGTGATCAGCGACGACCAGTGCCCCTCGCCAAACCGCGCGGTCAGCGCGCCCGCGGCGGCGTTCTGCAGGCCGGCGATTGCGGGAGCGTCGGTAGGGCTGGCGTCTCGGAACCTTCGTTGCATGGGTCGAATCAGGTGGAAGAGGAATGCCAACGCCCGCCAGTCTGCCGCGGCGCTCCAATCATAGCCGCCACCCGCGAGCGCAGCGAACGAACCGCCTGCAAAGCCCACGCCGGCGGCAGCGGGGCCAAGACGTACTACCGGTGGAAGGCCCACCACGGGGTGCCGCGGGTGGCGGAGACGAAGCGGCTGAAGGTGTCATCTCGCCAATTGTCACCGCGGAGCTGGCGGAGATCCCGCGCGGCCGAAGAGCCTGCATTTTCCAGGCGCTTGCAAGACGAAATTGGAATTGTTAGGCTCTGGAGCGTGGCCCGGTGGACGGAAGTCGGTACTCGAGGAGAGGCGACGGCGATGGAAAGAGCGGGATCCCCGGCCGCTGCTTCCGTGGTCGGGCGGGCCCGGAATGGAGTGAGCGCTCCGAATTGCATCCGAGGCGGAAGAACCAGGGGACCTCATGGAGAGAAAACGGGTTGGGATGGTGCTTGCGTTGACGGCCTTGGCTGCCGGAGCGTTCTCGGCGCAGGCGCAGAGCGGCCAGACGCCATATGCCCATATGGCTCCGCCCGGTGAGTATCTGATCGCGGATCGAAACGCCGAAATCGCTCTGGCGCGGAGCGCCGCCCCCGAATCGATCTCGGCAAAGGCCGAGGTGATGGTGCTGGGACGGAAGGGTTACGAGATTGCCGTTCCCGGAACGAATCAGTTCGTCTGCCTCGTGGAACGAGGCTGGGACGCCGCGATCGGCGCTCCCCAGTTCTGGAATCCGAAGATTCGCGGCCCCGATTGCTTCAACGCCGCGGCTGTCAAGGCGTATCTGCCCATCGTGCTCATGAAGACCCGACTGGCGCTGGCCAGCAAGTCGCAGGCGCAAATCGACGAGGCCGTTCAGGCTGCAGTTAGCGAAAAGCGATTGCCGCCGGTGGGGCTGGGCGCGATGAGCTACATGATGTCGAAGGACCAGTTCCTGAACGATCAGGGAGGGAACTGGCACCCCCATCTGATGTTCTTCGTGCCGCTCACCATGGGAAAGAGCTGGGGCGCCAACCTGCCGGGCTCTCCGATTCTTTCCAGTGACGACGCCCCCGATCGGCTCACGATCTTCATGATTCCCGTGGCTCGGTGGTCGGATGGAACTTCCTATTCCAACGGGGGGCACTGAGCCGGGGCATCTGGCGACGGCCCTCCGGCAAGTGCATCTTGCGAGCATCGGTAAGCAGGGAGATTTGTATGGATGCCGGCAGCGTTGCGCTTCGAAGCATCAACCATATGTCCGCGAAGGTGGCCTACTGGAGCGCGGATCGACGTTGCGTCTTTGCAAACTCGACCTACCGCGAGCAGCTCCCGGCGAACGGACCGGAGCCAGTTGGTATGGCGATGCGCGATGTGCTCGGTCCGATCATTCATCAGACCCTCCCGTTCATTCGACGGGTCCTCGCGGGGGAACGGCAACAGTTTACTCTCCGTGTTCCGCAGCCCGATGGGTCGGCAGGCGAGTGCGTCGTGACCTATACCCCGGATGTGGTGGAAGGCCGGGTCGTCGGGTTTACCGAGCACGTGGCTGACGTTACCAGCAATCGAACGCGCGAGATAGCGCTGCGGCGGAGTACCGATCTCCTTGGCCGAGTGGGCGCGCTCGCGCACGTGGGAGGCGCGGAACTGGATCTGGAGACCAACGAGGTGTTCTGGACCCAAGAAATGTTCCGAATGTTGGACGTCGACCCTCCCACCGCGCCGGCGCCAGATCGATGGGTTGAGTTTTTTCCGAGTGAAGCAGTGCCTTCGTTTCTCGCGGCGTCGGAGGCCCTGAGATCACATGGCACACCTTGTGACTTTGAAACACCAATGGTTACGGCGAAGGGCCGCCACATATGGGTCCGACTGACCGCGTCCGCCTCGTTCGCGAACGGCAACGTCACGAAGCTCATTGCCACGCATCAGGACATTACGCAACAGAAGCACGCGGAGGCCGAGCTGCTCCTGCAGGCTGCGGCCCTGCAAGCCACGGCTACCCCAATGGTGATCACCGACCCCAACGGCACCGTCGAGTGGATCAACCCTGCATTCACGCAGTGCACCGGATACTCGGCGGCCGAGGCAGTGGGACGAAATCCGCGCGAACTCGTGAAATCCGGCGTTCACGATCGTGCGTTCTACAAGGAGTTGTGGGATACGATTCAAACCGGGCGTGTGTGGCATGGCGAGCTGACCAATCGCCGGAAGGACGGCACCCTCTATCCTGAAAGTCAGACGATAACTCCGGTCAGGGACGCCGCAGGCGAAATCAAACACTTCGTCGCCGTGAAGCGTGATCTCACAAGAGACAAGGAGTTAGAGGCGCGGTTTCTTCAGATCCAGAAGATGGAGACCGTCGGTCACTTGGCGGGGGGCATTGCGCATGATTTCAACAACCTGTTGACCGTCATCAATGGCACCGTCGAACTCTTGTTGGCGGACTCCGCCGACGCAGGCTCACGATCCGCAGAGCTCACCGCGATTCAGGACGCGGGTAGCCGCGCTGCGGACCTGACCCGGCAATTGCTGGCATTCAGCCGGAAGCAAATGATGCGGCCGGTGGTGTTTGACTTGAACGCGAGGGTGGAGGGCTTGCGGCCGATGCTTACCCGGCTGCTCGGCGAGGACATCCGTCTCAACGTGCAATTGACCAGCGCGATTGGCTTGATTCATGCCGATCCCCCGCAGGTGGATCAAGTGGTCCTGAATCTTGCCGTGAACTCACGCGACGCCATGCCAGGCGGTGGGATCCTGACGATCACGACAGAAGTAGTCGAGCTCGATGCCGTGTTCGCGGCACGGCATCCGACGGTGCGACCTGGCCCTCACGTCATGCTGGCCATCAGCGATACCGGGGTCGGCATGGATGAAGCCACCCGAGCGCGCCTCTTCGAGCCCTTCTTCACAACCAAAGAGCCGGGACATGGAACGGGCCTGGGCCTCTCCACGGTGTATGGCATCGTGAAGCAGCTGGGGGGCACCATTTGGGTCTACAGCGAACTCGGGCACGGCACGATCATCAAGATCTATTATCCCCAGGTCGACGCAGTTGGTCCTGATCCCGCTCCAGTGCGAATGTCGGCCGAGAGCGCCGGCGCGGAGGCAATCCTCGTGGTCGAGGACGACTCGGCACTGCAACGACTGGCCGCGAGCGTCTTGCGCGCAGAGGGTTACACGGTCTTTACGGCGAGCGACGCCGCGGAGGCGATGTCGTTGCTGGAACAGCATGGTGCACTGATCCGCTTGCTGCTCACCGATCTCATTCTTCCTGGCGCGGACGGGTGGGCACTCGCCACTCGTGTGGCTGGCGCATACCCGGACTTGCGCGTGCTCTTCACCTCTGGGTACGCGGACGACACGATCCGTCGGCACGGCGCGAGTGGCGCCATGACGCACTTCATCGCCAAGCCGTACATGCTGAAGGCGCTGGCGCAGGCGGTCCGGTCCACGCTGGATGCGCCGCCACCGACATTCCCGAGCGCCACCGTGTGATTCAAGCTCAAGCCTAGAAGGTGTCCCGCGGACGTGGGTTGTCCTGGGTTTCATGGACGTCGGGGACATAGCACTTCCACGATTGGGTTGACCGTGCGGCTCGAGCGTGCCATTGTCATGGCGGAGCGTCCAACGCCCAAGGGCGGTGCCCCCATTCTCATGACAGGAGGGATCGACGTGCCTGCCCGCATCATGATTGCTGCCATGGCCACGGTATTGATCGCGGCCGCCGCGTGCACGGGGAAGCGACAGACGCCTGCGCCGCCCGTGGCGGTCGCCCCCACCGCCATTACGATTCACGCCAGGGACTTTGCGTACGATGCGCCCGACTCGATTCCTGCGGGCTACGTCGCCTTTACCCTCGTCAACGATGGCCCGGGCATTCACCATGCCGCCGTCGTCCGCCTCGACAGCGGCAAGACCGCCAATGACCTCCTGAAAGCCCTCGACCATCCAGGTCCGACGCCTGGGTGGGCCGTCTTGTTCGGAGGCCCGAATGCCGTTCCTTCCGGCGCGTCGAGCAACGCGACCCTGTCGCTCACGCCCGGCAATTACGTGATGCTTTGCTTCGTGGACGTGCCGGGAGGCGTGCCGCATTTCACGAAGGGCATGTTCCATCCGTTCACCGTCACGCCGAGCACGGTCGCCACGGTCGCACCGGTGGCCGACGATTCCATCACGCTGGTGGACTATGCCTTCCAGTTCGCCAAGCCGCTGACAATCGGCCACCATGTGTTCGCCGTCACGAACGCGGGGAGTCAACCTCACGAACTCGAACTGGTGAAGCTTGCACCTGGCAAGACCGCCAAGGACCTCATCGCCTGGCTCAGCGCACCGCAAGGCCCGCCCCCGGGCGACCCGCTCGGTGGCGCCTCGCTCGAGTCCCCCGGCCAGTCGACGTATTTCTCGGCGGATCTCACCCCGGGCAACTACCTGCTCATCTGTTTCGTGCCCGATGCGAAAGACGGAAAGCCACATTTCATGCATGGCATGATGCAGACAATCACACTGAAGTAAAGGACCATTAGCGACGCGCGCGAGTCTATTCTGCAATCGCGGTTCAGTTTCACGGCAGTGCCGGGCACCCGACGACCCTTCGTTCAGCAGTCACACCACGCGCCCCAAGAATGCCTCGTCGAATCGGGGTACGCAGCAGGCCGCCCTAATCTGGCGCAGTAAGCACCCGTGCGCGTATCTCTTCCCGGACGCGACCCAGCACGACGTCGGGCGTCACCCCTAGGCGCTCGGTCTCCGCTTGAAGCCACCCGAGCATGGCGCGTCGGGTCGCCTGCGGCAA
Source organism: uncultured Gemmatimonadaceae bacterium (assembly GCA_963729495.1). GTDB lineage: Bacteria > Gemmatimonadota > Gemmatimonadetes > Gemmatimonadales > Gemmatimonadaceae > JAGWRI01. The sequence continues at coordinate 27,438 of CAVSOM010000004.1, read as the reverse complement.
TCCATCGGTGGTCAGCGCGAGCGTACTGCCGCACGAGCAGTTGGCGAGGGCGAAGGTACCGATCGGGTGCGTCGGCGCCCAGTCCCCCTCGCTCGCGTCTAGCGAAAGCGTCGCGCCCACGGGCGTGGTGTGCTTGATGTAGTCCCGGAGTGTCGCGAACTCCCGGCCACACGTTGTGCAGACCTTGGGGAACGCGTCCTCAAGGTGGTCACGGATCACTCGGATCACCTCGTCCGTGGTCATGTGACGGAACTCCTCGGCGCGCCGGCCGCCGTTCCGATGTCTACGGTCGCGCGATCTGACGCGGCGGGGTGTCTCAGTCTCGCAATCGGTTGCGCCATGTGTACGGCCTCGGGGCGCTCGAGCAAACCCAGGCGGCCTCCAGCAAGGCCGTGTCGGTTCTGTTGGCACCTCGGCACGCGTTCCTCCGATCCTGGGTGCGGTTCGGCACCGCCCCGCGTCGCACCACCCGGTTCCGGCGCTCCTACGAGAATCGCACCGCCCGGTGAGCGATCGCGGCCAATTCACCCGGAGTTCAACAGTTCGCTAACGCGTTCTTGTTCTCAGCACCTCGCGCACTTTTCCAAGCAACGCACCTGGCGTGAACGGCTTCTGGAGATAGTGGTCGCCCCAGTCCACCACGTCATGACTGTCGGGGCCGCTGCTGGGGTAGCCGGACATGTACAAGACACGAAGGCTTGGGAGGCGGTTGATCAGTTCCGCCGCGAGCGTACGTCCGTTCATGTCGGGCATCACAACATCGGTCAGCAGGAGATCGACGCCCGTGAGAGATCGGGCGGCCATCGACATCGCCTGGGCCGGCGTCTCGGCGGCTAGCACCGTGTACCCGGCGCGCTCGAGGATGCGGCGCGCGACCTGTCGGACCGCAGGTTCATCTTCCACCAGGAGCACAGATTCCGATCCGCCGCTGACGTCGACCGGCTGCGCGATCGGGCCCCGCATTTCGTCCGCGTCACGTGTGGCCGGCAGGTACACACGGAACGTCGAGCCGCTGCCAGGGCTGGTGACCACCGTGATGTAGCCGCCGGTTTGCTTGACGATACCATAGGCGGTTGCGAGCCCCAACCCTGTTCCCTTCCCGGGTTCCTTGGTGGTGAAAAATGGCTCGAACATTCGTGCCTTGGTTTCTGCATCCATTCCGGTGCCGGTATCCGTCACCGCGATCATCGCGTACTGACCCGGCTCCACAGCTGCCGGCTGGCCAAGAGAGGAGGTGTCGAGTAATTCGATGTCAATCTTGATTGTCAGGCTGCCGCCGGTCGGCATCGCGTCTCTGGCGTTCACAACCAGATTCAACAGCACCTGTTCCAGTTGCCCGGCATCGGCCTTCGTCATCACAGGCTCCGTGGCCGCGATAACGGCGAGACCGATGTCCTCGCCGATGATTCTTTGCAGCATCCGCTCCGTATTCCGTACCAGCGCGACGAGGTCGAGCACGGTAGGAGCCAACACCTGCTGGCGGCTGAACGCGAGAAGCTGCCGTGTGAGCGCAGCCGCTCGATCGGCGGCCTTCTGGATCTCCTCAATCCCCTGGCGGCGTGCGTCGCCTTCGGGCGTCTCGTCCATCGCGAACGTCGAGTAGCCTTTGATCACGGTGAGCAGGTTGTTGAAATCGTGCGCGACGCCCCCCGCGAGGCGCCCGACCGCCTCCATCTTCTGTGCTTGGAGAAACTGCTGCTCCAGTTGCTTGATCGCCGTCAAGTCCTCGACCAGGCCGAGCACTCCGTTGACACGCCCGTCCGGCCCATGCAACGGCGCAGCGAACAGCCGGCCCGTGATCGGCGTACCGTCGCGCCGATACCAGACAATTTCGGCTCCGGCACCAACCTCACCCGCCGCTGCTCGATGCTGCACCGCCACGTACTCCTCCTCGACCCCATGCAAGGCGGCGGTCAGCGGGTGGCCCATCACTTCCTCCGCCTGCCATCTGAATAGCCGTTCAGCCGCCGCGTTCCAGGTCTGGACAAGTCCCTCGCGGTCGGTCGCAAACGTCGCCAGGGGAGACGATGAAACGACCGCCGCCAGACGTTCGTTGGCCTGATGGAGTTCCGCCTCGGCCCGCTTTCGCTCGGTGATGTCGAGGAAGGTGCCGAGGAGCCGAGACGGGCGGCCCGCGTCGTCCGTGGCGACTCCTCCCCGTCCGTGGAGATAATGAACGCTACCGTCCGCCCAGGTGATCCGGTGGTCGACATCATACGAGGAACGCGAGGCGACGGCGGCCGCGATCGCCGTCTGCAGCGCTTGGCGATCCTCCGGATGGACCATGGCCACGTACTGCTCCAGCGTCCTCGGTGTCGTACCCGGGTCCATGCCAAAAAGGCGATACGTCTCCTCCGACCACATGACGGCGCCGGTCAGGAGGTCCCGCTCCCAGCTCCCAATGTGTGCCGCCGCCTGCGTTTGACTCAGGAACTCCATGGTCCGGCGCAGGCGCCTCTCGGCCCGTACGCGCTCGGTTACATCGTGATAGTTGACCACCACGGCCCCAATGGCGGGGTCCTCCAGCCGGTTCACTCCCACGACCTCAAGCGCCCGCCACGACCCATCGCGATGCTGAAACCGGACATTCGCGTCGAATGCTCGCCCGGGAGATTCCAGGAGTTGGCGGAAGAGTGCTGCCGCCGTCGGTCGGTCGTCAGGATGGATCAGTTCAAACACCGGGTGGCCGGTCTTCTCCCCGGGCGCATATCCCAGGGTCGGACGCAGCGCCTGAGTGCTGTATTCGATGTTCCCCGCAGCATCGAGCAATGTGATCACGTCGCTGCTGTGTTCCACCAGGGTGCGAAATCGGAGTTCCGCCCGCGATCGCGCGTGGTCGGCGGCGGCCCGCTCGCGACGGATCTCCAGCGCCCGTTCGATCGCCGGCACCAGCCGGTGGAGTCGATCCTTCACGACATAGTCGGCTGCCCCAGCTTTGATGTAGTCCGCCGCGCTTTCCTCGTTCAACGATCCGGTAACAATCACCACTGGAATCTCCGGATTCTCTCGCTGCACGACCGCGAGCGCGCCGCGCGCATCGAACTGAGGCAAGGAGTGATCGGAGAGCACGATATCCGGTGACAACTCCACGAGCGCTCGCTGCAAGTCGCTCGCGGCGTCCACGCGGCGAGTCTGGCAGTCCGGATATGCTTTCCGGAGTTCCCGAATCAGCAAGTCTGCGTCGGCAACCCGATCTTCGACCAACACGATGCGTAGGGGACCGTTCATACGCTCACCTGCCGGGCTCGTTCAGCAAGAGCCAGTAGAATCCGAGGCTGGAGACGGCATGCGTGAAAGCCTCGAACGCCACGGGCTTGACGATGTAGCTGTTGGCCCCGAGCCGGTAGCACTCGCTCACGTCAGGCTCCTCTCGGGAGGACGTGAGCACGACTACCGGCACGCTACGGGTTCGCTCATCCCCCTTCAGGCGCCGGAGCACCTCCACGCCCGGAATCAACGGCAACTTGAGATCGAGCAGGACGACGCCGGGCCGGAGATCCGCGACCCGCGGCGCGACCCCGGCATCAGGAAGCAAGAGCTCGAGTCCCTCGACGCCGTCGCGTGCCACGACCACGCGATTCGCGACCTTGCGCAGCGCGCGGATCGTGAGTTCGGCATCATGGGGATTGTCTTCGATGAGCACGATGTCGGTATACGCGGACGTGATCATGCAGCTTCCGGCGTGGTGGGTAGGGTGAACCAGAACGTCGCACCGCCATCGACCACGCCGTCAGCCCAGACCTCGCCGCCATGCCGCAGGATGATGCGGTGGACCAGCGCAAGGCCGATGCCCGTTCCCTCGAAGTCTTCGCTGCGGTGCAACCGGCTGAAGACGCCGAACAACCGGTCGCCGTACGCCATGTCGAAACCGATGCCGTTGTCCTTCACAAAGTAGAGACCCTGATCCCCGCGGCGCTCACCCCCAACCTCGATCCGGCGATCGCCGCGGTTGCGGGAGAACTTGAGGGCGTTCTGTAGCAGGTTCGTCAGGACCTGCCTGATCAGCGTCGCGTCGGCGACCGCCGGCGGCAATCCTCCAACGATGATCGCCGGGGCTTCGCCGGGTTCGCCCGCCCCCAGGGCTCGGCCCACCGATTCCGCGAGCGCCTGCATATCGACGCGCTCAGGCTTGATCGCCTGGCGCCCGACCCGCGAGAAGTTGAGCAGCGCGTCGATCAGGTGGCCCATCTGGGTGGCGTTGTCACGAACCACACCAAGGAGGCGCAGCCCCTCACCGTCGAGTGCGGCGGCGTAATCCTCGCTCACGGCTTGCGCGAAGCCATTGATGGCTCGAAGGGGAGCGCGAAGATCGTGCGCGACGGAGTAGCTGAAACGTTCCAATTCGGTATTCGATCGTGCCAGCTCCACTTCGATTTCGCGCCGGGCGGTCAGGTCGCGCGTGACCTTGCCGAAGCCGATGAGGGCTCCATCGGAGTTCCGAATGGCCGTGATGACGACGTTCGCCCAGAATCGGGTGCCGTCGCTTCGCACCCGCCACCCCTCGTCCTCCGCACGTCCCTCCGCCGCTGCCTTCGCCAGCAAGCGGTCGGGCCGGTGATCCATGATATCCTCCGGAGCGTAGAACAGCGCGAAGGGTCGGCCGATGATCTCCGCCGCTCGATACCCTTTGATTCGCTCGGCTCCGGCGTTCCACGTCGCCACGCACCCGTTCGGGTCCAGCGCGATGATCGAATAGTCGGTGGTTGCCTCGATCATCTCGCGGAGCAGAGCCTCGCTCCGCCGCTGTGAACTTTCGATTCGAGCTGCCATTCGATTGAACGCCACCGCGAGTTGGCCCAATTCGTCTGTGCGGACGACGTGCACGCGCTCCGCGAAGTTGCCCGCGCTGATCGCGTCCGCCGAGCGCGTCAGCTCCCGCAGCGGGAGCGTGATGCGCCGGCTCATCGCCCAACCCGCCGCGCACGCGAGCGGAATCAGCACGGCCGCGATCTCAAGGAACCGGCCCAGGAAACTCCGGGCCGGTTCCAGGACCGCCGAGAGTGGAAAGTCCAGGACGGCCAGCCACGGAGCGCCCCGCACGGCCACAACGCATCCTAGTTCGCGTCCGGCCCCCGATTGGCCATACTGGACGATGCCGGGTCTTGCCGTGACCGAAGCTGGCGGAGCGGGGACAACCCTCGAGAGATCCGTCCAGGCCCCTCCGTCCCGACTGCCGATGAAAAACGCCGCTCCGGACCCGATGAGTCTTGCGATCTGGTCTCGCGCTCGGGCAGATACGGCCAGATTGCGCCATTGCACCACTTCCCCGAGGCGCAACGTGTCTGCCAGCACGGGGGCGATCACCGGATATACGATCGTGGAGTCGTTGAGTGCATACAACGTCCCCACGATGCCCGAATCGGCCGATGCCCCCCGCGCGAGGTCGCGTGGCCGTAGCTCCGGAGCAGTCGGCTGGCCCGTGCTCGCGAGATCAAGGACGTGAACGCCATCGGTGCGATACAGCGCCACTGACACGACCTGCCCAGGTTGAGGACCCGTGTACTGCATCGCGCGAAGCGCGGATTCCCGTGTGGTGCGCGAGGGGGATCGCGTACGCATGAAGTCGCGGATCGCGCCGGCGTCGGCCGTGATTCTGGCCCCACTCGTTAATTGGCCTACCGACGTGCTCAGCATGTCGGCGAGCTGCTGCGCCACGCTCGCCACACGGTCCGTCGCCGCCCCGCGGACTGCCTGCTGTACCTCGACCCACGACGTCCAAAGCAACGCCGCGCTCACCGCGAACACGACGCCGCCGATGAGGACCGGCAACTTCCATTCGATCGAGCGCTTTGTAGCCATGACCACTGGGCTCACACCTCCCAGCCGCCGGAGGTGCGCCCACCGGCTTCGAGGGTTCGCTGCACGAGCGCTGTGTAGGCCGACGACTCTTTCGGGTGGAGAAGGCGCCGGGTCTTGCTCACCCCCGTCACGCTAGGTGGGTCGCCTGCCATCGCGCGATCCCGACTTACCGCACGCGCGTGTGCGGGAGTCCCTACGGCGGGTGTACGGCGGCGCTTACGCCTGGTCTGGCGCCGACCCGGGCGTGGGTGCGCGCTCGAGCTGATAGCGCACCAGGTCGGCCGTGGTGCGCAGGTCGAGTTTGACGAGCAGCCGGTGGCGAAAGGTGCCGACGGTCTTGGGGCTCACCGTGAGGGCGGCGCCGATCTCCTTGTAGCTCTTCCCGACCGCAAGGAGTTCCAACACCGAACGCTCACGCGGGCTCAACCGGTCCTCGCTTCGCGTCCTCCCGCCGGTGAGGTCCGCTGCCAGCCGCTCGGCCAGGGCCGGCGTCACGTAGCGCCCGCCGGACGCCACCTTGCGCACCGCGGCCACCAGCTCTGCGACCGCCTGGCTCTTGGTCACGTACCCGGCGGCGCCCGTGCGCAGCGCGAGCACGGCGAGGTCGCCGTCTGGGTACATACTCACCACCAGCACCTGCACTCCCGGGCATACCGCCCGTGCGCGTACGATGAGTTCTCGAAATCCCGGGCCCGGCATGTTGATATCGAGTGCTACGACGTCGGTTGGCGTGTCCGCGAGCAGGGCCAGCAGCCCGTGGCCGTCGGCCGCTTCGCCCACCACCCGGATGTCAGGCGCCTCGGTGGCGAGCTGGCGATACCCCGCGCGCACGAGGGGGTGGTCATCGGCGATCGCGACTCGGATCACGATGCCATCCGGCGGCCACGCCGCGGGGGCCCGCAGACCGGAAGCGACACGGCCACCTCGGTACCGTGTGCCGGGCCGGGTGCCTGAACGCCGTGAACGGCCAGCGAGCCACCGCATGCTACGGCTCGCTCGCGCATGCCGAGAATCCCGAGCGCGAACGGGCCACCCGCCTCGGCGTCGGTGATCCCGCGCCCGTCATCGCGCACGGTGAGATGGATGGCACGGGCATTGGAGCGCAACTCGATGTCCACGTGCGTCGCGCCGGCGTGCCGGGCGACGTTCGTCAACGCCTCCTGCGCGATCCGGAACAGCGCTGACGGCATGGCGTCACACGACGGCGCCAACTCGTCGGCGACAGCGACGCGGCACGTGATCCCCGTGCGGCGCTCAAAATCGGTAGCGAGCCAGCGGATCGCGTTGTCGACGCCGAGCTGATCCAGGGCCGCCGGGCGCAGCTCCGTGGCAAGGCGCTGGACGCCGGTCAGCAGATGATCCACGGTCGCGGTCATCTCGGCCAGTTTGCGCCTTGGCGCGCCGGCCCTCACCGGGCGCACCGCGGAGTGCTCGCGCACCCATTCCAGGTCGATCCTGAGCGCGGTGAGCGCCTGGCCCAGATCGTCGTGGATCTCGCGGGCGATGCGCGTGCGCTCGTCCTCTAGCGCCGATTCGAGGCGCACCGAGAGCGCCCGCAGCTTGGCGTGGGAAGCCCGAAGCGCATCTTCCGACGCCACGCGCTCGGTGACGTCCTCGTTGACGATCACCGCGCCGAGGATCCCGCCGGCCGGATCGCGCAGGGGAGCAGCCGAATTGCGGATGATCTTTCGCGCGCCATCGAAGGTTTCGATGTCGACCAACTCGTCGACCGACGTCTGCCCGTAGCGCAGCGCCCGCGCCGACGCCCACTCATGAGCGGAGATCCGCTGACCCGTATCGTGCCACCGGCCCACACTCAGCCTCCACCGCTCCGGGCCGGACACGATCGCCCTTCCCCAGATGCGCGCGGCGGCGGGATTCCGGGTCACGATATTGCCGCCGGAATCCGTCACCACCACGCCCACCGGCAGGGTGGCGATGACCTGCTCGAGGATCCGCAGGCTTTCGCTGGCTGGCGACACGTTGCCCTGCGGCTCCGCGATCTCGCGGCTTCGGCGGAAAGAGCTGGGGCGGATCTTGGTCATGGGGTTTTCCACGCGCTTTGAATTGACGCTTGCGCGAGAAGAACAAGGTATTACCTTAGTTACACTTTGCTGTCCATTGCAATCCTAGTGGACTGACTCGTCCAATGCAAGTGTGGGTGCCCAACGGGAGGAGAGCTAGAGCATTGAACGACCGGGACAATCTGCTCGACATTCGGGAAGCATCGGCGCTGCTGAAGGTCAGCGAGACGTCGCTTCGGCGTTGGACCAACGTCGGGCTGTTGCCGTGCCTGCGCGTGGGGGGCCGGAATGAACGGCGGTTTCGTCGCTCGGATTTGCTGGCCTTCGCGGTTGCTGATGGCGGCCCCCGCCAGACGACGAGCGGAACGGATGTTTCGGTGCCCAGCCACCTGTGCTGCTTCTACGACACCGACGATATGCGCGTGGAGCGGGCGGCGGATTTCCTCCTCGCCGGCATTGGCCCGGACCGAGGGGCCCTCCTGCTGGCTGCAGCGGACGTGTGCGGGGCGGTGCTGGCGAGGCTCGAGCGGCTCGCCCCCGCCGTGCACGACGGGATCGCGGCGGGGCGTTTCGTAATCGGGCCGTACGCCGCGACCGTGAGCGAACAGATCGCCTCGTGCGAGCGGACCATTATCTCGGTGATGGAAGCGGGAGCGCTGGCGGTGCGCGCGGTAGGCGACGCGCCGGCGGCCGCGTGGAGCACGACGCCCGAGAAGCAGCTTGCCTACGAGCGTGAATTCGAGCGGCGTCTGGCGCGCCGATACCCGATCGCGACGCTCTGTCTCTACGACGCGCGCCGCATCTCGGGGCTCGAGGCGATGGCGCAGCTTCGCATTCACGTCGACAGCGCCAGGTATCCGGGGGGGCTGGCGTAGAAGCCCGGTGAGGCCATCTCGAATGCCCGGCCCGCTGATTGGAGCGGCCGCTGCCTTGGTGCGATCGTGCAATTTCCATGGTTGTATGGCCAGGCGATCGCCTTCTTTCCTTGAGCCACGCCAGGCTACGGCGGAATTTCGCCGAACCCCACGTCGCGGCGGACCCGGGTATCCACCTCCAGGTGGAAGACGTCGGGGCGCGCGTAGTGGCCGGCCGAATCCATGACCAGGTGGCCGCGCGTCACCAGCGCCAAGTCGAGCTTGGCATATACGATGCGCACGTCGTCGAACACCGGGCCAGCCAGGTAGCTCGAGTCGGGGGCGATGGCGGCGCTCCCCCCGCGCAGCATGAGGGTCGCATCGTCTCCGCGCACGCCGCTCATGAGCGCCGTCACGTCCGGCCCCGCGAGTCCGATCGAGGCGAGTCCGTCGAAGACGTCGCGGCGGGTGAGCACGGTACCGGCCGCGAGCACGAAGCACTGTCCCTCGAACGCGTAGTGGCGGCTGGCGATCTGGTGCAGCTCGCGGGCCGTAGGCCACTGCGCCACGTGAATCGTCTCGTGCTTGGCGTGCATCGCGGCCCGGGCCAATGGCATCCAGTGCTCCCAACAGACCAACCCGCCGAGTGCGCCGAAGGGCGTGTCGATGGTGACGAGCGTGCTCCCGTCGCCCTGGCCCCAGACGAGACGCTCCGTGTACGTGGGCATGAGCTTCCGGTGCACGCTCCACGCTCCCCCTTCGGGCGCGACGAACACCATGCTGTTGTAGAGCGTGCCGCCCACCCGTTCGTGAACGCCCATGATGACGTACGCCCGGGCCTTCGCCGCCGCGGCGAGGAGCCGGTCCAGCGCCGGGCCCGGAAGCGCGACCGCATTCTCGGCCAACGCCTGGTAGAGGCGCTGCGCACCCGGCTCCCCCCACAACCCGGCGCCGGGCGCTTCATCCAACCAGATCGGATACCCGGGGAGCCAGGTTTCGGGGAACACGATGAGTTGCGCGCCCTGTCCGGCCGCCTCCGCAATCAGGGACTCGGCGCGACCGAGGCTCGCATCGAGGTTCAGGAAGACCGGTGGGTACTGGACGATCGCAACGTGGCAGATGGGAGTCATGGGATGGGTCGTAACGAGTTGGAACCGTCGGCTGGAAACGGCGATTCGGTATGGAGCATATCCGTGAAGACCGACCCTGCGGAAGGGCACCGCTTGGCGATCCCGCCTCTACGCGCGTAGACCCACCACCACCCGAACTTGCCGCCATCCGATGCACGAGCATCCCTTCGTTCCTCTGCAGTTCCAGCGCCGTCTTCCCGACGAATCGCGGGAGCGCGCCCGGGACTTCTATGCCGAAACTGAAGGCACGCATTCGCGAGGCAGCCGAAATCGAGGAATACGAGAACTACCACGGCCGCATGCCCGCCGACTGGCTCGAAGCGCTCGCCCCCCTGGGCACCGACGAGCACAAGCCGCACCTCACAGACGCGCCCTGAGTCATCGTGCTCTTTCGCCAGTCCCACGGCCTGGCGTCTGACGGGACTCGCAAGACTCACTCTACACGCAGGAGTCGTGCGGCATCGCCGCCGGGCTGTTCATCGCCGCCGTGCACCACATGGGGCTCGTCACGCTCACACACACGCCGAACTCGATGGCCTTCCTGGGCGAACTGCTCCACCGCCCGCCCAATGAGAAGGCGATGCTCGTGATGCCCGTCGGCTACCCCGCGCCCGACGCGCGCGTGCCCGACCTCACCCGGAAACCCCTTGAACGCATCGCCATTTGGCGGTAGCATGTCGGTCGCGGGACTGAGCCGTCCCGGGCGACGGCCTAGGAGAGGACCTCGCGCCGGACGACGTGCTTGACGTGTGGACGGGGGGTTGAGGCCGCCTACGCCCCCAGCCCCACTTCGTCGAGCACCTCCAGCACCACGCTCCAGAGCGCCGGAGCGCCTTCGCGGATCGGCGCCATCCGCTGCAACACCTGCTCTCGGCTGATGGCGTGAGTCTTCCATGTACCGCCGCCGTTGCCGCGGTTCATCAGCAACCCCTGGAACCGGTCCATGGCGACCGCGAAACGCGCCTCTGGAGTGTTCCGGGCCTCGAACTCGTCCCAGCAGCCACGCAACTCGTCGGCCTGATCGGCGGGAAGGAGTCCGAAGAGGCGCGCGGCCGCGCGGCTCTCCCGCTCGTGCTGATTCGCCGCACCGGCTGCGTCGAAGGCGAAGGTGTCCCCTGCGTCGATTTCCACGACGTCGTGGACCACCAGCATGGTCAGGACCCGCGCGAGGTCGAGGTTTGCGGTGGCATACTCCGCCAAGAGTGGTGCCATGACCGCCAGGTGCCAGGAGTGCTCCGCGCTATTCTCCCGCCGGGCGCCGCCGATCAGGCTGATCATGCGCTCGACACTCTTCAGCTTGTCCAACTCCGCAATGAAGCGGAGCTGACGGTCCAATCGGGGTGCCGGCACCGACATCCTCGCGTCGGAGAGTTCTCGCTACGACTTCCCCTCAGTTTACCGCGTTCCCTAATCCGCGGGAACCGGGAGGTCCATGCGCCGCCCTGGTGCGGCCGCGCACCCGTGGCGGACAGTGTGCGCCCACGAACGTGGGCCAAGCGATCACCGCGGGCTCTCCGCGGTCACAGTGCCGCGTGATCCTTCACCGCGACCTCGAGCGCCTGCTTGAGCCCGAGGAACCGCTCGTCGACGGCCGCCGGGTTTTCGCGGTTGAGCGCGATCATTTGCGCGCGGGCTCCCCCGCCTCGGATCACCTCGAATGCGTTCTGCTCGATGCCGTCCGCGATCGCCTGTGCGACGGCGTCCGCCGGCTCCAGCGCGAACCCGAGCGCCGGGCCGGCCCGGTTCGACGTCATCATCGGCGTATCCGTGCCGCTGGGATAGGCAGTCAACACGTGCACCCCTTCGCCCTTGAGCTCCCGGCGCAGTGCTTCGCCGAACCGAGCAAGGCCGGCCTTTGAGGCCGCATAGGTCGCGTAGAACGGCACACCAACAAGGGCAATGCCGGACGATACGTTGACCACCATCGCCTCCCCACTCGCGCGCAGTGCCGGGAGGGCGGCGCGGGTCAGCAAGATCGGGGCGACAAGATCCACCTCCACCATGGCCTGCAATTCGGCCTCGGATGTGTTCTCGAGGCGCCCGGCCCGCACGCCACCGGCGTTGTTGACGAGGATGTCGAGTCCGCCGAACGTTTCGAGCGCCTGTGTGATCGTGCTCGCGCGGCCGTTGGAGGTCGCGATATCGGCGGCGACGCCACAGACGCGGGCATCACTTTGCTGCAGTTCCCGGACGGCCTTCGCGAGCGCGTCGGCGCGTCGGCCGGTGATCACGACGTTTGCGCCCCTGGCCAGGAGCGCGCGTGCGAGTGCGAACCCGATGCCGCTCGACCCGCCGGTAATGAGGACACGCTTGCCAGTGATGTTCATGTCGGTTCTCCCGTCACGGTGTTCAAGATCGAGGTTTCGAGGTCGCGTGAGTCGCGACCCCGGCATTCGCCCAACACGGGCCAGCACGCGTCACGCCTCGCCACGCGCGGGGTAGTCGACTTTGGCTGCGTAGTCGATGACGGCGAGTACGTCGTCGAGGTGGGGACGGCCGAGGGGCATGGAGGTGATGGCCTCGTAGTAGACGGTGGCGTCGGGGCGGATGAGAAAGAGCCCCGGCTCGTTGAATTGGGCCGGTTCGTCATCGTTGATCGCGCGAGAGAGAAAAAGGCCGAAGGCGCGGGCGGTTTTCTCGCTGAGCCCGTAGCCGATCGTGAGGCGGTCGAGGCGCCACTCCGCGACGGTTGCCCGGGCGCGCTCGTGCGTGTCACCGCTGATGGCGATCACGGTGATGCCGCGAGCGGTGAGTTCGTCGAGTCGTCGGTTCAGCTCAGTGAGTTGGGCGCGGCAGACCGGGCAGTGCAGCCCCCGGTAGAAGACCACCATCGTGAAGGTCTTGGGGCGTTGTTCGTCGAGGCGCCAGCGGCCGCCGACGACAAGGTCGACGGTGAGCTCCGGTGCGTGCTCGCGCGGGTTGATGCCGCCGTGCGATGAAGTGCCCGTCTCATGAGAGACAGTGGTCGTCATCTGAATGACTCCTTGTCGCTAGTGATTGAACAAACCGGGCCACACCGGCCGCCTCAGGCCGCGACACGGCCGCCGCTCGACCGCGCTCCATGTTCCGCCCGCCGATCAGCACGTGCGGGCCGTCGCGCGCAAGCGCCGCGGCTGCTGCGCGCCCGATCCCGGCCGCTCCGCCCGCGACGAGGGCTGTCTTTCCTGCCAGTTCGGCCATGTTGATTCTCCCTGATCGTAATTGGACTGTGTAGTCCACAATATACCGAGGCCACTGGACTGTCAAGTCCAGTCGTGCTACCTTGTGCCTATGCGTGAGACCAAGGTTCCGGCAACCGACAGGGGACGAGCAACCCGGGAAAGGATCCTGCAAGCCGCCGCCGAGCTGGTGGCGGAAAGGGGCGCCGCTGGCATGAGCCTCGACGACGTCCGCGCACGCACGGGCGCCAGCCGCAGCCAGCTCTACCACTACTTTGAGGATCGGGACGAACTCGTGCGGACGGTCGTCGACGTCACGACCAACGCGGTCCTCGACCTCCAGGGCGACCTGCTCGACGACCTCGATTCCTGGGCCGGAATCGACCGGTGGTTCGACGCCCTCGTCCAGCTGCAGGTCGACCGGCAAGCACGCGGCGGCTGCCCGATCGGCTCGCTCGTTGGTCAGCTCGCGGAACGGGACCCCGGCGCCCGGGCGGCAATCGCCGCCGGCCTCGAGCGCTGGGAAGGCTATCTCAGGGATGGGCTTGCCCGGATGAAAGCGCTCGGGAAGCTACGCCACGACGCCGACCCGGCAACCCTCGCCACCGCGACGATGGCCAGCCTCCAGGGCGGTCTCCTGCTCACCCAGGTGCATCGCGACGCGCGCCAGCTCCGGATCGCCCTCGACGCGGCGCGCGCGAACCTCCGCCTCAATGCCAGCATCCGGGCTACCCAGAAAGGAGACGCCAGATGAGCGTCCGATTCGGATTACTCGCCTTCCTCGAAGCAAAGCCGCACAGGGGCGCGGATGTCGCCGCGTGGTGGACACGGTCTCACCCTTGACCGTTCGCGCGACCTTCGTTACTTTCCTTTCACAATCGAAGTGCTCCGAGGTCATTTGCCGCGTATTGCTGCCTCGTTAAACAAGAGCTAAAAAGCGATGCTGCCCGCGGCGCTACTCGCCGCGGGCTTTTTTCGTTTCCGGAGACCGCAGCCGAAGAACAACGGACTACTCTCGTATCAGATGCGCGCCAACGACTTCCTCATCCGCCCGATGGTCATGCTCATGTGCATGTGTCGCCTTCCCTTCCTGGGAGCCGGCCGGATGGTGGCGTGCATCGAGGCGCCACCAGAGCAATAAGCGAACCACACGTCGCGACGCTCACTCGGCCTTCTCCCTTGCCCGGAGAAGGCCGTTTTGCTTCTCCGCACGTTCTCCCTTCATCCGAGACTCCACCATGACGACCACCACGCACGAAACCGTCGGCGACACCCCGGCCCTGGGGCTGGGCACCCTTGCCGTGCAGGCCGCGCAGGAATCGGCCGACCCGGCCACCCACGCCCGTGCCGTCCCCATCTACGCGACGACATCATATGTCTTCGACAATGCCGAGCATGCGGCCGATCTCTTCGCGCTGCGCACATTCGGCAACATCTACTCGCGGATCATGAACCCCACCAACGACGTCTTCGAGAAGCGCGTGGCCGCGCTCGAAGGCGGCGTGGCGGCCGTGGCCACGGCGAGCGGCCAGGCCGCGCAGACACTCGCCATCCTCAACCTGGCGCAGGCCGGCGACAACATCGTGGCCTCCACGGCGCTGTACGGCGGCACGGTCGCCCTCTTGGCGCACACGCTGCCGCGCCTCGGGATCCGCACGAAGTTCGTGGACATCCACAACGTCGACGCGGTGCGCGCCGCCATCGACGAGAGGACGCGCGCCGTCTACGTGGAGACCATCGGCAACCCGCGCCTCGACATCCCCGATCTCCGCGCCCTTGCTGACGTCGCGCACGCGAACGGCCTGCCGCTCGTCGTGGACAACACCTTCGCGACGCCGATCCTCTGCCGGCCCATCGAGCATGGTGCGGACGTCGTGCTCCACTCGGCCACCAAGTGGATCGGGGGCCACGGCACCGCCATTGGCGGCATCGTCGTAGATGGGGGCACCTTCGACTGGGGACACGCGTGGCGCTTCCGGGCGTTCTATCAGGAGCCCGACCCGGCGTATCACGGACTCAAGTTCGGCGAAACGTTCGGCAATCTGGGCGGCGCCAACGTCGCCTTCGCCATCCGCCTGCGCGTCGCCCTGCTGCGCGACATCGGCGCGGCGCTGTCGCCGTTCCACTCATTCCTCTTCCTACAGGGACTCGAGACGCTGCACCTCCGCATGGAGCGCCACTGCCGCAACGCGCTCCGGGTCGCCGAGTTCCTGGCCGATCACCCGCTCGTGACGTGGGTCAGTTATCCGGGGCTGGCGAATCACCCCACGCACGCCCGCGCCAAGCGGTACCTCGCCGGCGGATTCGGCGGCGTGCTCACCTTCGGTGTGCGCGGCGGGGCCGACGCGGCGCGGCGCGTTCCGTCTCATACGAAGCTCTTCTCCCTGCTCGCTAACGTGGGCGACGCGAAATCGCTCATCATCCATCCGTGGACGACGACGCACGAACAGCTGTCGGACGCCGAACGCGCGGCGGCAGGCGTGACCGCCGATCTCGTCCGCCTCTCGGTGGGCATCGAGGACGTCGACGACCTCCTGCGCGATCTCGATCAGGCGCTGCGCGTCAGCGCGGCCGCGCCATGATCGGCGGTACACGCACGCCGCGCGTCCTCGCCGTACCGGCGTTTACCTTCGAGTCGGGCGACGTGCGGCACGACCTGCGCCAGGCGTACCACCTCGATGGCGCGTTGAACGCGGCGCGCGATAATCTCGTGCTCGTCTTCCACGCGCTCACCGGTACGCCGGACGCAGCCGGCCACTGGTGGAAGCGCATCATCGGACCCGGACGTGCCCTCGACACCCGCCAGTACGCCGTGCTCGCCCCGAATCTGCTTGGCTCATGCTACGGCACCAGCGGTCCGTCCAATGACGTGCATGGGCGGTTCCCTGCGGTGACGCCGCGCGACCAGGCCCGCTTTGTGGCGCCTCTCGTCGACGCCTTGGGCGTGAGCGACGTGGCGCTCGTCACCGGTGGATCGCTCGGCGGCATGGTGGCGTTGGAGTGGGCGGCGACCTTTGGCGGCCGGACGCGCGCGACGGTGGTGCTCGCGGCCCCGGCGGCGCATACGGCGCATGGCATCGCGTGGAATGCCGTCCAGCGTGCTGTGTTGAACGTCGCCGGCCATGAGGGGCTGGCCGTGGCGCGGCAGATTGCGATGATCGCCTACCGTAGCGAGTGCGAATTCGAGACGCGGTTTGGCCGCGCGCTGGGTCCCGACGGACGATTCAACGTGGAGCGGTATCTCCGCCATCAGGGAGAGAAACTCGAAGCGCGGTTCGACGTCGCGACCTATCGCACCCTGCTCGACGCGATGGACGCGCACGATCTCGGGCGTGGGCGCGGCGGGCTGACGCCGGCGCTCCGCGCGCTCACGGGGCACGTGGTCGCGGTCGGCGTTCCCGGTGACCAGCTCTACTCGGCCGACGTCGTGCGGCATTGGGCCGAGCGGGCCGGGGCGGAGTACCGCGAGCTCCGCTCGGCGTTCGGTCACGACGCCTTCCTGCTCGAGCACGAGCAGGTGGGCGCCATCCTGCGCGAGGCGCTTCGGGCGTCGTCGCTCGCCAATTCACGGAGGGACATCGCATGATCGTCGCCGTCCATGGCCGCGCCTCGGCGCGGCCCGCGCTCGTCGCCCGAAAGCGCGCACCGCGCGTGGTGCGCGTGGCGCTCGCCGGATGCGGCACCGTGGGGACGTCACTCGTGTCCCTCATCCGTCGCCAGCAGGGCGAGGTCGAGGCTCGTCACGGTGTGCGATTCGAGCTCTCGCGCATCCTCGTGCGCAATCCGTCCAGGGACCGAGGCATCGCGTTGGATCGCGAGTTGTTCACCGCGTCGGTGGACGACTTCTTGCAGGCCGACGCCGACGTCGTGATTGAGGTGATCGGCGGCTCCGATCCGGCGGAGCGGGTGGTGCGCGGCGCGCTCGCCGCCGGGCGTCCGGTGGTGACGGCGAACAAGTGGCTCATGGCCACGCGCGGGCCCGCTCTCCGGCTCTTGGCTGACGAGCATGAGAGCGTGCTGCAGTTCGAGGCGGCGGTGGGCGGCGGCGTGCCGGTGGTGCGCACCCTCCGGAGTGAACTCGGCGGGCACGGCGTGCGCGCCATCACGGGGATCTTGAACGGCACCAGCAACTTCCTGCTCACGGCGCTCGCCGACGGCGCGCGTTACGCCGACGCGCTCCTGGATGCGCAGGCACGCGGATTCGCCGAAGCCGATCCGTCGCGCGACCTGCAAGGGCTCGATGCCGCCGACAAGATCCGCATTCTCGCCTGGCTGGCCTGGGGGGTCGATCCGGCGGCACTGCAGGTCCAGGTGGAATCGCTCCCGTCGGATCTCGAGCCGTTGGTGCGCCGGGCGGAGGCGCGATCGGGCGTGTTGAAGTACCCCGCCGGCGCCGTGCGCGCCGGCGACGGTCGCATTCACGCCTGGGTGCGGCCGGTCATTTTTTCCACCGATCACCCGTTCGCGACCGTGCGTGACGAAGAAAACGCCGTGCACATCGACAGCGAGTCGCTCGGCGTCTTGCGTCTGCAGGGGCGGGGCGCCGGCGGCAGCGCGACGGCGAGCGCCGTGCTCGGCGATCTGCTCGAAGCGGTGAAGGCCGTGTCGTGAGGTGCCATCGGTGCATGGAGAACGCGATCGCCCTGTATGGCCGGTGCCGGATCTTCAACACCGACCGCTAGGGCGCGCAGTTTGCGAGCGCGGCGTTCACCGGCCTCTTACGCGGCCAGGGCATTCGGATCAGCATTGACGGCCGGGGCTGCTAGAGCGATACCATCTTCGTCGAGCGGTATTGGTGCACGTTCAAGTACGAGGAGGTGTACCTGCACGTCTACGACTCCGCGGCCGCCGCGAGACACCCGGCACTACGTCATCGCCATCACGTGCTCCACGAACTGATCCACGGCGATCTCGGTGCCTTGATAGAAGCCCCCCGTCTTGTTCTTCTCGAGGTCCGCTTCATCCCGGTGCAGCGCCGTGAAGACGTAGCGAGTGCCGGTTCCCACGGGTTCCATCGTAATGATGGCAGTGATCGGAATGTCGTCAAAGACCGCCGGCCGATAGCCGGGGAACAGCATGGACGTCCAGATCAGTCGCTCCATCGGAATGACTTCCAGGAAGCAGCCGAGGTTCGGAAACTCCCGACCGTCCGGCATTGCGATGTCGATGCTGAAGATGCCGCCCGGTCGCACGTCCATTTCGGCTCGCGCCACCCGCCCCCAAGGCTTGGGCATGTACCACTCCTTGAGATGCTCCGGTTTCGTCAACGCTTCCCAGACGAGCCGCGTGGGCGCGTCGATGAACCGTTCGATGGCGAAATCAAGTTTCGGATTGATCGTGAATTGCTTGCTCATGATTCCGATTCCTTCTCCTTGAGGTGTTTGACGTATTGGTCGAACCGGTCCAGGCGAGCTTCCCACAACTCGACGACGCGCGGTCAGCCAGTCTTCCACGACCTTGAACCGTTCGGGGGCGATTTCGTACGTCCGCACGCGCCCCCGCTTCTTCGACCTCACCAGTCGGCTCCGTTCGAGCACCGAGAGGTGTTGCACGAACGACGGGAGTTGCATGTCGAACGGCGCCGCCAGTTCGCTGACGGTGGCCGGGCCCACGGAGAGTCGCTCCAGGACTTTCCGCCGAGTGGGGTTGGACAAGGCATGAAAGACGTCGTTGGCGGTCGCGGATCGAACCATGGTGGACACCATCCAAAGGCCCGGGTTATCCGATCTTCCTGAGGGATTCTACGGCACCGGAATACTTCTGTCAATACCTAAGTATTGGCTGCCCGGGAAGCGCCAACCCCTCACCCGGAGACCAGCGCTCCGGCGACCCGCGTTGCGCGGGGGTATGGTCGCAGTAAATTGCCAAGCCATATGCCCGCGACGATCGGTGTCGAAGTCTTCGTGCCGGAAATGCTGCGCACGTACTGCGGCCATGCGCGCACGCTCGATGTCTCCGGGGGAACGATTCGCGCGGTCCTCGAGCGGATCGCGCGCGACTACCCGTCCCTCTACGTCAACGTCTGCGACGAGACGGATGCCGTTCGCCGCCACATCAACATCTTCGTCAACGAATTGAACGTGCGCGATCTCGACGGCCTCGATTCCACGCTCGCGGCCGGCGACGTCGTGACAATTCTTCCCGCCGTGTCAGGAGGCTGACGATGCCGGATCGTGTGGTCCTCACCATTGGAACCCGCAAGGGACTCTTCGTTGCGGAAGCGGCAAAGGCGCGCGGGAAGTTCGCGTTGCGCGGCCCGTTCGGGAGCGGCGTCGCGGTCTACTCGAGCATGATCGACACGCGTGGCACGCCTCGCATGTACGCCTCGAGTTGCAATCCGTTCTTCGGCATGAAGGTTCTCCGCTCCACCGACCTCGGGAAGACCTTCAAGGAAACGAAGACGGCGCCCGCGTTCCCGAAGGATGACGGTCGAGCGCTCGCGAATATCTGGTCGCTCGAGGCCGGCGCGGCCAGGAACGAGATCTGGTGTGGCGTCGAGCCAGCCGCGCTGTTCCGCAGCCGCGACAACGGCGACTCGTGGCAGATGGTCGAGGGGATCAGCAACCATCCGCATGCCCGCAAATGGAACCCCGGCGCCGGCGGACTTTGCCTGCACACGATTCTCCGCGACGGCAACCGCGTGCACCTCGGCATCTCGACGGGCGGCCATTACCTCAGCGAAGATGGCGGGGAGACGTTCCACGCGTCGAACTCGGGCGTGGGGGCGGGCTTCACCCCAGATCCATATCCTGAGTTCGGCCAGTGCGTGCACAAGATCGTCGGACACAAGGACGCACCCGGTCGTTTGTATATGCAGAACCACGGCGGATGGGGCGAATGGGACCGGCCCGGCGGTCGACGGCCGCACATCGGCGTGCTGCGCAGCGACGATCATGGCCACACATGGCGGTCAATCGCGAAGGGGCTTCCATCCGACTTTGGATTTCCAGTGGTCGTGCATCCCCACGATCCGGATACCGTCTACGTGATGCCGCTCGCGGGGGCAACGCGCACGTGTCCCGATGGCGCACCGGCGGTGTGGCGCAGTGAAAATGGCGGTGATGCGTGGAAGCGGCTCGCGAAAGGGCTGCCGAAGAAGGAGAGCTTCTACACGGTCCAGCGCGACGCCATGGACATCGATGAACTGAACTCGCCGGCGTTGTACTTCGGCACGACCACGGGGCAGCTCTGGATGGGGCGTGATGGGGGCGAGGAATGGGAGTGCCTGTTCGATGCGCTGCCGCCAATTCACAACGTGAAGGTGGCGGTGGTCTGACCGCGGATCGTGCGCCGGCTGTGGGCCATGACACGACCATCGTCGCGCGGAGCGCGAGCGCCTTGCGGCAACGCCTGTACCAGTCCGCGATTCCGGGTGCAACCGGAGACTCGCTGTCGATCGCCGAGACCGCCATCAAGCGGTGACGCCCGTCGTTGGCGGCCGAGGCTTGGTGAAGGGTAGGCGCTCGCGGCGCGGCCCACGCGGGACGCGTTGCCCCCCTTACCGCCACGCCGTATGTTCTTCCCCGGCGTCCCACCACTCCGGAGGCTATTGACATCTGCATAAATAATGCAATATTGGGGTCGTCATTTACGGAGTGATCCGATGCGACCCAAGGGCAGTGCGGTGGTGTTGGAAGCGCGACGGCGGCGGGCGATCGACTTGTTGGGGCGCGATCTCTCGTTGACCGAGGTGGCGCGACGGGTGGGCTGCGCGCCGAGTTCGGTGATGCGGTGGCGGAACGCGGTCCGCCGGCACGGGGCGCGTGCGTTTGCGGTGCACGCCTCGCCCGGCCGGCCCCCCAAGCTCAGCGCTCCGCAGCGGCAGCAGCTCCTGCGCGTGTTGACGGCGGGCCCGCTGGCGGCGGGCTATCGCACGGATCTCTGGACCACGGCGCGCGTGGCCGCCGTCATCGCCGCGCGGTTCCACGTCACCTACCACCGGGCGCATGTCGGACGGTTGTTGCACCAGTGGGGCTGGACGCCGCAGAAGCCCGAGCGCCGCGCGCTGAATCGCGATGAGGCCGCGATCACCGACTGGAAGCGGCGCGCCTGGGCGCGGGTAAAAAAAGGTTCTTCACGGAATACCGGGAAACGCCGCACGGATTTTGAGGAAGAAGTAGGCGTCGTCGCGGTAGCCGTAGGCCATCCGCTTGAGGACTTTAATCTTATTGTTGATGCCTTCGAGCAGCCCGGTGTGGAGCGGATAGCGGCAGTGATTGATTACCCCGTCGATCAATTCGGCGAGGTGCTTCGCAAAGGTCCGGAGCGGCCCAATGCGACTGCTGCAGGCGCGCCGGTACCAGTGCTGCCAAAAGCGCCGGGCCGCCGCCGGATAGGCGAAGCGCCAGAGTTGCTTGAGGTCATCTTTGAGCACGTAGACCGTGAAGAGGGCACGATTGGCGGCGAGGAGTTCGCGCAGCCGCACACGGTCAGCCGTTGATGACACGTTCTCCCAATTGCGCAGCAGCAGCCACCGGGTGCCTTTGATGACCCGCCGCCGCGCCAGCATCGTCCGACTCCGGGGCTTGGCGTGGCCGAGGCGATTGGTCTCATCCACCCGCACCCGGTCGATCACCTCCCGGCCGTACTTGGCGACCACGTGAAACAGATCAAACACGAGCGCGGCCTGCGGACACTGGGCGCGCACCTCTTCGCGGTACGCCGGGCTCATATCCATGACGACCGCTTCGAGCCGCGCGCAGCCCTCGGGCCCGAGCAACGTGAAGAACGGCCGCACATCCTCTCGGCCGCGGCCGCGCCCGATCCAGAGGACCCGTTTACTCGGCACGTCGACGACGATCGTCGCATACCGATGCCCCCGCTGGATCGCAAACTCATCCATGGCGATCACGCGTACGTCGCGCAGGTCCACCGGACCCAGGCGCGCGGCCAAGGCGCGCTGGTCGATCTGCTTGACCGTCTCCCAGCCGACGCCGAACCAGCGCGCGACGTGCTTGATCGGCAGCACCTGCGCGAGGCGGGCGATCGCCTCGGCCAAGCGTGTCGTCATCCGCTGATAGCGATCGAGCCACGGCACCGCTTCGACGGTCGGTCCGCAGCGTGGACAGCGGAGCCGCGCCCGCGGTAGGACGAGCCATGTCTCCGCCTCCAGGATGGGGAGATCGCGCACCCGCCGCTCCGTGATATCGTGCACCTCGCCGACGAGCTCGCCGCAGCCGCTACACCGCTTCGCCCGGGTAGGGACCGGTCGGAGGGTCAGCAGAATCTGCGGCGTCGGCTGCGTGTGGCTCGCCGGCGTACGCTCGACGTGGACCAACTCAAACCCCTCCCAGCCACCCAGCAGCGCCGTGATGTCTTCGTATGCCATGGGGCCCCTCCGCTGCCGATAGCATGCGACGAATCCGCGCCACTGTCACGTGCGTTTCCCTAAATTCCTTCAAGAACCTATTATTCACGGTTCGGACGCAAGAAAGTAGATCGGCTGGAGCCGTCGCCGGTCTTCGTCCTGGAGAGTCGGGTAACGCTCGACCCACAGATCGAACAGGCGCTCCAGATCAATCAAGGTGATCCTGCGTGTCGGTCCACCCGTCGTCCGCCGATGCTTCTCCGTCCGACGCCCCTCGGTGAGGAGTCAACTCACGGTCCCCTGGTTGATTCGACGAAGCGGGTTACCGAACAAACTCCTAGCGGCGAAAGTTGGACATTGCCCTGCCGACTGCTTCCAACGAGGCTGATAGCTCTTCAAATGCCACCGCCGACGTTAGACGTTGAAGCGATTTCAGAGTAATCGAGTGCTGACTCCGCGTCCGCGGATCCAGAGCAGAAGCGGGAAGTACGAAGAACTTCCACTGGGAGAGATTCAGAGGGTCAAGCGTTGTCTTGTCCAAATGAGCGAGAAGGGCAAAGACGTACACATCCGCCTGGCGCGTGATTTCCCTACTCTGAATGTTGGTCTGAGGGTCCCACGCTCGGGACGGCTTGGTGGAAAACGTGATCGACGATGGTCGGCGTTGAAACCAAGCCTGAAGGTATGCGGCAGACTTGACCTCGATCTTGATGGCAGACTGTGTCGTGAGATCATACGCGGCCCACTCGTTCCGCACGCCGGCGGTTGAAATGCCGATCCCGCGCGCAACGATATACTCCGCCAGCCTGCCGCGTGTGGCGTTACTCACCAGATCAGATACGCTCCACGCCCAGAAGTCGTGAAGGTCAAACCCTAGCGCAACCGTATCGCGGTGGAACGCCTCCTCGCCGGTCCGGCGCTTCGCTTGAATCGGGCCCAGATCTTCCGTCATGTTCACCTCGAAACTACAGCATGCATCTGTCCGCCGCCCGCCGATGGGTCTCCATCCGACGACCCTCCATTGAGTGACCAATGTACACTCCGTGCAGTTCGTGGCCGAATCTGGGGAGCGGGCGAATCTGCCGCGGCTGCGAGAACCTGGACCGGCGCCGCTACGCATCCGCGCATTCGCACCCACGATGATCAGTCAATGCCTCGCGGCCTTCGCGGGCGATGAAATAGACCAACCCGAGGGCGGCCGCGGGGTCGGCCCACCACCATCCAAACGCGGCGCGGAGCCCGAGACCGATGAGGAGCGTCCCCGCCATGTATGCGCAGACGACGCCGCACATGGCGTCAGCCTTGAGTGCGGGACTGTTGATCGACGTCGCTACGCGCCGCTTCGCTCGCACCAGCACCGGCATGACTACCACCGCGCAAACCGCAAGCGCTATCCCCAGCGGCGACGCACGGGGAGTTGTCCGCGTCCAAAGGTCGTAGGCCGATTGCAGCGTAACGTACACGGCGAGGGCGACCAAGCTCCAGCCAACCACGCGGGAGGCCGCCCGTTCGGCGCGCTCAATGCGTTGGAGGTCACCGCCTGCGTCGTCGCGTTCAGCCTGCAATCGCCACAACAGCATTCCGGCCGAACCGAGTTCAAGCACACTATCGACGCCAAACGCCGCAAGCGCGATGCTCCCGGCCATGACGCCGGCGCTCAGGGCCACAGCCGCTTCAATCACCATCCACCCGATGGTGACCCACTCGACGATCACTCCGGCGCGAAGATCACGGGTGCGAGCGGTGTGTGCGAGAATCGGTCCTGAACTCATCTAGACCTCAACCCTGGAAGTACGAATCCCATCCGCCGCCCCCCACGCACTTGAGCCGTTACTGCCTTTGGCTGCTTCGATGCTCGGCTATTCGCGCGTCCGCTAGTTGTAGATGATCAAGACGTTGTTTACCGCGTGGCGAGCTTCTGAGGTGACGAGGAGGGCTCGCTGACCGCAGTCATCGCCGTCGGCCGCTTGACCGTCCGTCCGTCTCGTTACTCTGCCTTCATCGCTATCACCGGCTCTACCCGCATTGCGCGCCGCATCGGGACCACACACGCCATGAGCGCGGTCCCAATCAACACCCCGCCGGCCAGCGCGAATGACGCGGGGTCGCCTGCGGTCACGCCCGATAGCATGCTCGCCAGCAGGCGCGTGCCCCAGTGCGCGCCGAGGAGCCCCACTGCCATGCCCACCGCGCCGAGCGCGAGCCCCCGTCCCAGCACCCGCCGCGCGATGTGGCCGGTCGTGGCGCCAAGTGCCATGCGGATCCCGATCTCGCGGGTGCGTTGCGCCACCGCGTAGGCCATCACGCCGTAGAGGCCGACGGTCGCGAGCAGGAGCGCGATGCCCGTGAACACCGTGAGCAGCAGCATCGTGAACCGCTGGCCGCTGATGCTCGCACGCATGGCGTCGGCAATGTTGGTGACGCTCACCGGGGGCACCGCGGTATTCATGTCACGGACGATCCCACGGATGGCCGGCAGCGCCGCGGCCGGATTCGTCACCCGCGCGAGCAGCACGGGCGCGAAATACGGCGGCGGCGGCGTGTACAGGATCGGCTCGGTGCGCTCCATCAGGAGCCCGCCGGTGGCGGCATCGTTCACCACCCCAACGATGGTCATCCAGGTGCCGGCGCCTTGCTGCTCGATGCGGATGCGATGCCCCACGGCCGACGCCGCGGGCCAGTACTTGCGCGCCATCCCTTCATTGACGATGACCTGCGCAGCGGCCGCCGTCGTGTCCGTAAACGGACCGCCCCGCACGAAGTGCATCCCCATCAGGGCGAAGTACCCCGGCCGGATCCCCTGTGTGTTGATGAACCCGCTCGCGCCCGGCGGCGGTGCGGTCTGTCCCTCTACCTCGAGCGCTCCGATCGTGAACCCGCGGCTCGGCGGCGCACCGGTCGCCACGGTGACGCTCTGCACGCCGGGGATGGCGCGCACCCGCTCGACGAGACGGTCGTAGAAGGCCCACCGCATCGCGTTGGTGCTGTCGGCGGTGGCCGACAGGTCCGCATCCACGGCGTACACACCGTTCGGGTTAAACCCCGGATCGGTGAACTGCAGGTGCGCCACACTGCGGATGAGCAGCGCGGCGCCAACGAGCAACGTCGTGCAGAGCGCCATCTCGCTGACCACGAGCAGCGACTGCGCGCGGCCGTGGCCGGCACCGGGCGCCGTCGGTGCGCCCACGCGCAGCACGTCGGGCGACGACAGCCGAGCGGCCTGCACGGCGCCGACCAGTCCGAATACCACGCCCGTGAAAACCGCCAGCCCGACGGCCACGAGCAGCGTGGTCCCGTCCATGCGCGCCATGGCCAACTGGTCGAGCGATTCCGGCCGCAGCGCGACCAACGCGTGCAGTCCCGCCCAGCCGACGCCGATGCCCACGACACAGCCCGCGCCCGCCAACACGAGGCTCTCGGTGACGAGCTGGCGGAACAGGCGTCCGCGTCCCGCACCGATCGCGGCGCGGATGGCCAACTCCCGCTGCCGCGCCGCCCCGCGCGCCAGCAGCAGATGCGCCACGTTGGCACAGGCGATGATCAGCACCAGCGCCACCGCGGCGCTCAGCATGAGGAGCGAGTCGCGGAAGCGAATGATCCGGCCCGGCGAGACCACCGTGGCGACGAAGCCCAGCGCCTTGGCCGCGCCCGGCTGGTGGGCCGACAGCGTGTCTAGGTCCTGGGCCGCTTGCGCCATCGTCACGCCCGGGCGCAGCCGCCCAATGATCGACACCCCGTAGCCAACGTCGTGGTTCACGTCCAGTGGCAGGAACACGTCGGTGCGATCCTGGAGCAGCGCGGGTAGCTGGAAGGCCGAGGGCATCACGCCGATGATCGTGTATTCGTTCCGCCCCACCGTGATCGCGCGGCCGATCACACTGTCCGCCGCCCCGTAGCGCGACCGCCAGAGTCCCTCACTCAGGAGGGCGATTTTCGCGCGCTGCGGATGTCGACGGTGGTGAAGTAGCGCCCGATGAGCGGGCGCTGGCCCGCGAACCGCGCGAATCCCGGCGGCACGGCCGCGGTGTGCACCGGCGTCGGTTGCTCCCCGGCGACGCGGAGCAGCGCGTCCGCCGTCGTGAAGGCTTCGAGGTCCTCGAACGCGTGCGTCCCGGCGTGCCAGGCCCGGAACACCGACGCCGCCGGTAGCATGTAGACGTTCACGCCGCTCACCTGCGCGTTCGTCGGTTGCTGATAGACCACGGCCAGCCGGTCCGCGTGCGGATAGTCCAGGGGGCGCAGCAGCAGCGTGTCCACGACGCTGAACACCGCCGTGTTCGCGCCGATGCCGATGGCCAGCGCGAGAATGTCAACGATCGTCCATCCCTTCTGCCGGCGGAGCGTGCGCAGGCCGTACCGGACGTCCTGCACGAACGCATCGAGAATCAGCGCGCGGTTCATACGACGGTCCTCCGGGTATCGATGGTGACACATTCTTTGCGGACGGCGCCCAGGTCACCTAGACGTCGCACAACAGCGGCCCGCGCCTCGGCCTCGCTCATGCCGCGGCCGATGTAGTCGTGGACGCGCCCCTCTACGTGGAACGCGAGTTCGTCGTCCACGTCGGCTTCGGCCCGCGGGCCCCAGAAGCGTCGGTAGCGCCGCCACATCGCTGCCGCCCGCGCGTTCGGTGCCGGGCTCGCATCGTCGGGACGCGGCGTCCCATCTCTCGCGTTGGCATCGGGCATCGTTGCACCCTCCGCGGTTAGGCGGCCACCGGTGCCGTCTCCAGCACCTTGCCCACCGCAGTGGCGAAGCGGGTCCAGTACTCGCGCGACGCCTGGAGTTGCACTCTTCCGGTGGCGGTTAGCCGGTAGAACTTGGCGCGCCGGTTGCGGTCCGTGATCCCCCAGTCGGCACTGATCAGACCCTGGTCCTCGAGCTTGTGCAGGGCGGGGTACAGCGAGCCCTCCTCGACCTGCAGTGCGTCGTCGGTGCACTGCTCGATCCACCGGGCGATTCCGTAGCCGTGCGCCGGCCCCCATGAGAGGGTCTTGAGGATCATCAGGGTGAGGGTGCCGCGCAGGAAATCAGTGCTCGTGGTCGGCAAGGCGTCGCTCGCGTGGGCGTCCCAGGCATTATACAAAGGCTGCCTAGGTATGGCAATGGTGCGCAGGGAGGAGCGGAGTGCCGGATCGACAAGCCGTCGGTGTCGGTGAGCGAACC
>CAVSOM010000003.1:0-7670 GCA_963729495.1 uncultured Gemmatimonadaceae bacterium | reverse complement strand
TACGATCCTAAGGATCTCGACGCTTGGCTTGAGGGGACCGAACGCCGTTCAACGTCGGACACCGGCGCGTCAATGGCTCGCGGTCGGCCGAGGCGCTCCCCGTGAGGAGACGGTTGGCGACTCACCCCGTGGATCGGCGATAACGCCCTTTTCGTATCAACGGCAAGCTGCAAAGGAGGTCGAAATGAAAGGCTCTGAAGTCTTCGACGTACTTAACGGGCGTGGCATTGAGCGGCTCCACCACGCCAATTCTGTTAAGACCAGTTGCACATTTCTTGAGCAAAGTGGCCTCCTTTCTCGTGGATACGTCCAAGCCAACGACTTGAATCAGACCCCTCAGTCTATGTCCGATTCGCTCGACCAAGCGTACAAGATTTGGCATTCTGTCTTCCTCGACCATGTCGATATTCACGAGCGCGCGGGTAAGAAGAAAGGGCCAAACCACTACGGCCCAGTTCTTTTTCTGCTCGATTTGGAAGTCCTTCTCCGGTTGGAGCCGGGATCGACGGTTCGAGTGACTAAGAAGAACCCAACGAATTGGGTGGAGAACGAGCCCGAA
Organism: uncultured Gemmatimonadaceae bacterium; assembly: GCA_963729495.1. Taxonomy (GTDB): domain Bacteria; phylum Gemmatimonadota; class Gemmatimonadetes; order Gemmatimonadales; family Gemmatimonadaceae; genus JAGWRI01. Next base: position 7,111 of record CAVSOM010000003.1, on the reverse strand, counting down.
AGTGATCGGTGGTTCAGAGACCGAGGTGAGTTGGCTGCCGGCTTTTCCCGCGGAACGTTCGGGCAAATGCTCGTCATCGACACTCCATCGTCGAGGCTTGATTTTCCGAACGCAAGCGCGAAGATCGTGCTTGACAATCCGCAGCGCCGACTATCATCCGATGAAGATGCCTACGACCATGCAACGTTACGACTCCGTGCAGCTGCAGGAAGGGGGCAAATCAACGTGTCCATTGAACAACGAACATGCGGTGGCGGTTGCACATGTCGTGAGAAGTACTCTCGATGGTCGGATAGCAACGTTGACTTCTATTTCGAGTAGCCACAAATGCATTTGAAGCGCCCGAAGGCGTCCACTGACCCGCGCGTCCGATCTTTGTTGCAGAAAGCGGTCCGACGGGGCTACTGGCAGATCGTGGATCGGACGATTCAATGTCTGGACAAGAGCGGGGACGCAGCGTGGCTAAGATCCCGAGCGGTTGTAATTACCTTTGAAGAATGCTGGCCGATTGCGCGCTCGCTTTCGCTTACTCGTCAACTGTCCAGCAAACGCGATGTCCTCCTTGCTGTGGCCAAGGCTACCAAACAGAAAGACGCTGCTGGACTCGGCGCTCTCGCCCATGCATACCAGGAAGGCGACCAGTCCATGCTGGACGTGGTTCCTGACCGTCGTGCCCTCAAGTTCGTCTCCGAGGCGCTCACCCGACCGAAGGCCTTTTTCGCATGGGTGACCGGTCAGAGTATGCCGTCAGAGAGCTTGGACGTAATCCGCGCAGCAGAGCAATACCTGTCTGCGGCAACGTGGCCTTGGGATAAGGCCTGCATTCTCGCAGGCGCGCTGTTGGCGAGCGCGGGGAGCGTGCCGACCATGGAACCCGCAGAACTTCCTTCTGATGGATTCCCATTTTGGGTCGCGCTCGACAAACACACACCCGAGGGGAAGATCGCGTTGCGCGAAGTTGCGAAGCAGCTCCGTTCATCGTATCGGCAATTGATCTGGGCAAGCTTCTACTGTGAAAGCGCACGCGTCAATGGGATTGACCAGTCTCCTTGGTGGGAGGCCGAACGGACTTGGCGCCTGAGGCGTGCAGGCCTGTCTTGGAAAACAGCCACCGAAATCTGGTCGCGCGCACAACCTATAGTCCGCGGGCACCTCGACACCGAGGCGGCTGCGCTTGAAAGGCTCATCAGTTCAGTCCCAATCTCTCCCCCTTCCACCGTTCCCTTTCTATAGCTGAGCAAAGCTCAGAGCCGGCCATCTTACGCCAGACGGCCTAACCAATTCCTTGCCCCTGGCCTCCATCAACGTCATCGCCGACAAGATGGGAGGCACATCTCTCGTGATTCCTAGGTGATTACTATTACAAGCGAGCCTCGATCATAGACCGAGGCTCGCTCTCGTATCTACCTATATTTTAGGTTCTTCAAGGAATTTAGGGAAACGCACGTGACAGTGGCGCGGATTCGTCGCATGCTATCGGCAGCGGAGGGGCCCCATGGCATACGAAGACATCACGGCGCTGCTGGGTGGCTGGGAGGGGTTTGAGTTGGTCCACGTCGAGCGTACGCCGGCGAGCCACACGCAGCCGACGCCGCAGATTCTGCTGACCCTCCGACCGGTCCCTACCCGGGCGAAGCGGTGTAGCGGCTGCGGCGAGCTCGTCGGCGAGGTGCACGATATCACGGAGCGGCGGGTGCGCGATCTCCCCATCCTGGAGGCGGAGACATGGCTCGTCCTACCGCGGGCGCGGCTCCGCTGTCCACGCTGCGGACCGACCGTCGAAGCGGTGCCGTGGCTCGATCGCTATCAGCGGATGACGACACGCTTGGCCGAGGCGATCGCCCGCCTCGCGCAGGTGCTGCCGATCAAGCACGTCGCGCGCTGGTTCGGCGTCGGCTGGGAGACGGTCAAGCAGATCGACCAGCGCGCCTTGGCCGCGCGCCTGGGTCCGGTGGACCTGCGCGACGTACGCGTGATCGCCATGGATGAGTTTGCGATCCAGCGGGGGCATCGGTATGCGACGATCGTCGTCGACGTGCCGAGTAAACGGGTCCTCTGGATCGGGCGCGGCCGCGGCCGAGAGGATGTGCGGCCGTTCTTCACGTTGCTCGGGCCCGAGGGCTGCGCGCGGCTCGAAGCGGTCGTCATGGATATGAGCCCGGCGTACCGCGAAGAGGTGCGCGCCCAGTGTCCGCAGGCCGCGCTCGTGTTTGATCTGTTTCACGTGGTCGCCAAGTACGGCCGGGAGGTGATCGACCGGGTGCGGGTGGATGAGACCAATCGCCTCGGCCACGCCAAGCCCCGGAGTCGGACGATGCTGGCGCGGCGGCGGGTCATCAAAGGCACCCGGTGGCTGCTGCTGCGCAATTGGGAGAACGTGTCATCAACGGCTGACCGTGTGCGGCTGCGCGAACTCCTCGCCGCCAATCGTGCCCTCTTCACGGTCTACGTGCTCAAAGATGACCTCAAGCAACTCTGGCGCTTCGCCTATCCGGCGGCGGCCCGGCGCTTTTGGCAGCACTGGTACCGGCGCGCCTGCAGCAGTCGCATTGGGCCGCTCCGGACCTTTGCGAAGCACCTCGCCGAATTGATCGACGGGGTAATCAATCACTGCCGCTATCCGCTCCACACCGGGCTGCTCGAAGGCATCAACAATAAGATTAAAGTCCTCAAGCGGATGGCCTACGGCTACCGCGACGACGCCTACTTCTTCCTCAAAATCCGTGCGGCGTTTCCCGGTATTCCGTGAAGAACCATATTTTAACTACTTACACAGTTGCCCCTCCTGGGATCGAACCAGGACTCTCCTGATCCAGAGTCAGGCGTGTTGCCAGTTACACCAAGGGGCATCGGGCCCGCGACACGCCCACCTTCTGCATGCCAGGGCCACCAAAGTTAGTTTTCGACTGACCCAAAGGCAACCCTGTTCCCCTCCCGCGCCACCCGAGCTTAGTGCCTTCCACGCCTGCACTTACACACCGGCACACACGCTGGCACACACACCGGCACACCCGCCGGCGCCGAGCCGCCTCCACCGCCGCACTCGCCCTCGCTCTCGCCGGCTGCCGAGAGGCCGCGCTCCCCTTCGCGGGTTCGGCGCCCGGCGGCCACGAAGCCGTGGATCAGGCCGTCACCGCGCTCTACGACCGCTACGCCAACGTCCACCACGGCCCGCGCTACGAATACGCCCGCAAGCGGTTGGCCGGCGCCGCGCTCGTCCCGTCGCACGTGTTCAACGACACCGCGGTCTGGACGTCCATGCCCGACTCCACCCACCGCCGCCTCGTACTCGGCGAGTCCGCCGCGCCCGGCGGCGTCATCGAGCAGGAGGCCGCGCCCACGGCCCCCTGGCCCGCCGTGCTCGGCGACGCGCGGCACCAGGTGGACCTCCACGCGCTGGGCGGCAGCGACTACGCGTGGACCACCGACGTCGAGATCGCCATGGGCACGATCCGCGCCCAGGACGTGGCCGACGGCATCGTCGCCCTGCTCACCTCGGCCGCCCCGCGCGCCGACGCCGAACTGCGCGCCGACTACCTGGCGGCGTTCCCCCACACCGCGGCCGTGCTCTCGCAGCTCTTCACCCTCGACACGCTCCGCGCCGTGCCGCAGGCCGACGGCTCGTCGCTCGTGACCCTGGTGTTCACGCTGCACCCCGACGGGCTCAAGCCGCGCTACCCCGCGTTCGCCGCCTACATGGCCAAGTACGTCGCCGCCACGGTTTACGCTTTTCATATGACGGACCACGCCGGCGCGGAATACTTCAGCGCCGTGGCCAACGGCCCCCCGGTGGTGGTGCACGCCCGCGTGCGGGGCCGCGACTTCCTACCGCTCGCCGGCGGCGACCGCACGCTCCCCGACTCGCTCACGCTCGCCGGCTCGTTCTCCACGAAAATCCGGTTCTTCCGCGTGGGGGCCCGCCACTTCACGTCGGACTTCGTGATCGGACGCTCGACGCACGCGCGCTCCTGGACGGTGCGCTTCGCGCAGGAACCCGATTGGCAGCTCCCGCTCGCCGCCGCCCGGCTGCTCCGCTCGCCCCTCCGCCGCCCCTTCCAGGGCGCCGGCATGTGGTATCAGGTGGCGGTGCGCGACAGCGCCGGCGCCCAGACCATCCTCAGCCGGCGGTCGCACGCCGAGGTGCACGAGAGCGCCATCATGCGCTTCATCGGCGGGCTCGTCTCACGCGTGCTGCTCGACCTGGACGGCGCGGTGCAGGCCCAGGAGTTCCAGTTCTTCGCCTCGACGTTCGACGCCATGCGCTCGGACTTCAACGCGCTCCTTCCCGCCCGTTGACCCTCGTACCCTCGTACCCTCATACCCCCAAACACGAACGCCGCGAACCCTTGGGTCCGCGGCGCCACCAACGCATTTGCCACGCGCGCCGTCATTGGAACTCTCCGTCCTACCGAGCGGCGGCGGGCATTTATCTGTACGCGAGTCGCCTCGCGAGTGGAGCTGAGGGGGATCGAACCCCTGACCTCTGCAGTGCGATTGCAGCGCTCTCCCAGCTGAGCTACAGCCCCGAAAGGCCCGAGATGCCCGAGATGCCGGAAGAAGCTGCTGCCCGTTCGCACCCGGGGGTTTACTCAAACGGCCCCGCGTGCGGGGCCGCTCGATAGGATGAATCCTAGCCGGGCAACCCCCTGCAGTCAAGCAGACGCATTCTCTCTCCCCCTGGTAACGGCCCGTCCCGCAATGCGTTTCGATCTTGCCACGGAACTCGGGCCGCCCGCACCGGGCACGCCCTTGCCCACCCCCGGCCTCGCCCCTAGCATGCCCCAATGTTCAAGGATCTCCGCCCCACGGCGGTGCGCGAGGCCGGCCGGCGCATCGCGGACCACGCCGTCCGCACCCCGCTGATCAAGAGCGAGCCGCTCTCGCGCGTGGCCGGCGGCGACGTGTACCTCAAGCTCGAGAACCGGCAGGTCACCGGCTCGTTCAAACTCCGCGGCGCGCTCAACGCGCTCGGCACGCTCCCGCTCGACACCCGCCGCCGCGGCGTGGTCACCTCCTCCGCCGGCAACCACGGCCTGGGCGTGGCTTACGCCGCCAGGGCGCTCGGCATGGCGGCCACGATCTTCGTGCCGGCCACGGCGCCCGACGTGAAGAAGTCCGGCATCCGCGCCCTGGGCGCCATGCTCGACGACTCGCAACCCGACTACGACGCCGCGATGGCCACGGCCAGGGCTTTCGGCGAGGCGCACGGCGTGGCGTTCATCAATCCGTGCCTGGGCGACGCGCTGCTCGCCGGCCAGGGCACAGTGGCGCTGGAGATCGTGGACGAACTGCCGGCGCTGCGCACGCTCGTGGTGTGCGTGGGCGGCGGCGGCCTGCTCGGCGGGTGCGCCTCGCTGCTGCGGCACGACACGCCCAACGTGCGCATCGTCGGCGCGCAGAGCGACCAGACGGCCGCCATGGCGCGATCGATCGCCGCCGGCCGCGTGGTGGAGATCCCCGTCGCGCCCACCCTCGCCGACGGGCTGGCCGGTCAGATCGACGACGGCGCGCTCGACATCGGACGCAACGCCCTGGACGACATCGTGCTGCTCACCGAAGACGAGATCGCGCGCACGATCGCGTGGCTGCACCGGGAACACGATCTGAGAGTCGAGGGCGCCGGCGCCGTGGCCGCGGGCGCGGTGCTGTTCGGGAAGGCGGCGATGAGCTTTCCCGTGGTGGCGATCGTCAGCGGCGGGAATATCGACGAGGCGCGATGGAGAGCGGTGGTGGGGAGGGAGTAGGACGGTAGGACGGTAGGACGGTAGGACGGTAGGACGGATAACTGCGGAACGCCGTCTACTGTCCTACCGTCCTACCGTCCTACTGTATATTGCCTCCCCATGCCCCTCTCCCTCGGCCTCCTCGGCACCTCCGCGTCGCGCCCCACGGTGGAGCGCAACGTCGCGTCCGTCGTGCTCGTGCGCGAGGGCGAAACGCTGATGTTCGACTGCGGCGAGGGCACCCAGCGCCAGATGATGCGCTATGGCGTGAGCTTCGCCCTGCGCGACATCTACTTCACGCACATGCACGCCGACCACGTGATCGGCGTGATCGGGCTCATGCGCACGATGGCGCTGCAGGGGCGCACCGAGCCGATGCGCCTGCTCGGCCCCAAGGGCGCCGGCCGCCACCTCAAACGGGCTCGCGAGTTCGGCGTGGACCGCATCAACTTCCCGGTGGAGATCGTCGAACTCGATCCCCTCACCCGCGTGGACTACGGCGATTACGCGGTGGTCCCCTTTCCCGTGGACCACGGGCCCTCGCTCTCCATGGGCTACGCGCTGGTCGAGCCCGAGCGCAAGGGACGCTTTCATCCCGGCCGCGCGCGCGAACTGGGCATTCCCGAAGGCCCGCTCTGGGGACAGATCCACCGCGGCGAGCACGTCACGCTCGCCGACGGCCGCGTGATCGCGCCGAGCGACCTCGTGGGGCCGCCGCGCGCTGGGCGCACGGTGGTGATCACCGGCGACACGCGCCCGTGCGACGCCACGGTGGAGATGTCGCGCAACGCCGACCTGCTGCTCCACGAAGCCACCTTCGCCGACGAGGAAGCCGAGCGGGCCCGCGAGACCGGGCACTCCACGGCGCGCGAAGCCGCCGGCGTGGCGGCGCGCGCCGGCGTGCGCAAACTCGTGCTCACGCACCTCTCGGCGCGCTACTCGCGCGACCCGTCGGAGCTGGCGCGCGAGGCGAAGGAGGTGTTCGGCGAGGTGGTGGTGGCCCGCGACGGCATGGAGATCGACGTGCCGTACCGCGACGCCGGCGAGGGCGACGACGACGGGTCAGCGGCGCCCGGCGGCGGATGACGCGGCCGACCGCCAGCGGTCGTCCATCGGATCGGGGCGCCACACGGGCATCGAACGCCGGTACAGACGCGCCAGCGTCTGCTGGTCCAGCGACTGCGCCACGAGCCGGGCGTCGAGGCGCGACGTGACGCTCCGCGCCTCGGGGCCGTGGCTGATGTACCAGTTGTAGCGGTCGAGCCGGGCCGAGCGCCCGTCGGGGTGGCGGAAGAACACCACGGCGTTGCTGGACGCGGGGTTGTTCACCTCGACGGTGTATTCCACGCCGTCGGCATTGCGATACGTGAGCATGGTGGGGCGTGGGT
>CAVSOM010000002.1:0-4121 GCA_963729495.1 uncultured Gemmatimonadaceae bacterium | reverse complement strand
GACGGCGGCCATGAGATTCTCCCCGTAGGCGGTCGTTGGATCTCCCCAGTGGTGGCCGCTGGTTCTCCCCATGGGTGGCCATCGGATCTCCCCACTGTCCTGTCCTGAGTGGCCTGTAGTCCGGGGTGCCTTGGTTAACGAGGCACGTCGGGAAGGCGGGCTTGATGAAGCGATCGGAGGAGATCATGGAGATTCTTGAGGCATTCGATATGACGGGGAGTTTGCGTGGCGCTGCGGCGCTGGCTGGTTGTGATCACAAGACGGTCGCGCACTGGGTGCGGGCGCGGGAGGCGGCTGGTGGAGGGCTGCCAGTGGTGGTGCGTGCGCGGCCGCGGGTCGGCCCGTTCGCGGGGAAGATCGAGGAGTGGGTGGAGCGCTCGCGTGGGCGTATCCGCGCGGATCGGGCGCATGAGCGGCTGGTCGCGATGGGCTATATGGGCTCGGAGCGCACGACCCGTCGGGCGGTCGCTCGCGCGAAGCGGGCGTGGCGGTCAGAGCATGGGCGGCTAACGCGGCCGTGGGTCACTGAGCCGGGGCTGTGGATGCAGTGGGACTATGGCGACGGCCCGACGGTCGAGGGCCGCTCGACGGTGTTGTTTTGCGCGTGGCTTGCGTGGTCGCGCTTCCGGGTCGTGCTGCCGTTGTGGGATCGCACGATGGCGAGCGTCGTGATGGGCCTGGACCGGTCGTTGCGGGCGTTTGGTGGCGCGCCGACTTACGCGCTGACGGACAACGAGCGGACGGTGTCGGTGGATCACGTGTGCGGGATCGCGGTCCGCAACCCGCAGATCGTGCGGGTCGCTCGTCACTACGGGCTCTCGATCGCGACGTGCGTGCCCGCGGACCCGCAGAGCAAAGGCGGCTCGGAGGCGACCGTGAGGATCGCGAAGGCCGACCTGGTGCCGACCGAGCACAACCTGCGGGTGGCCTATGGGTCCTTCGCCGAGCTCGAGCGGGCGTGCGAGTCATTCTGCGATCGGGTGAACACGCGCGAGCACCGCGTTACGCGTCAGGCCCCGGCGGTGATGCTCGGCCAGGAGCGGGCACGCCTGCACCCGCTGCCGAAGATCGCGCACACGCTGTGCTTCGGAGAGACCCGGCGGGTCACCAGGCAGTCGACGGTGTCTGTCGGCGGGGCGCTCTACTCGGTGCCCTGCAGCTTGGTGGACGAGCGGGTGTGGGCGCGCGTTGATGGCTCGCAACTGATCGTCGTGCACGCTGATGGCCCGGAGGGCCCGCGCGAGGTCGCCCGCCACGAGCTGACCACCCCCGGACAGCCGAGCATCCGTGATGAGCACTATCCACCACGGCCACCCGGCGCCCTGGAGCGCAAGCCGAGGGCGCAAAGCCGCGAGGAAGCAGCGTTCCTGGCGCTCGGGCCCGGCGCGGAAGCGTGGCTGAGGAGGGCGGCGGCGGCCGGTGCGAGCAGGGTGCGCCGCAAGATCGCCGAGGCTGTCAACCTCTCAAAGCTCCACGGGCACGGCGAGGTCGATGAGGCGCTCGCCGCGGCCGCACACGCCGAGCGCTTCGCAGACGGTGACCTTCAGGCGATCCTCGCTCACCACCAAAGCAACGGGAAGGTAATCCCGTTCCCCGCCAGGGCCTCAGAGGAGCAGACGTTGCAGCGCTCAACACAGGCATGGGAGGGCTTCGGGCGATGAGCTACTACTGCGATGTTCACCCCGAGCTCGACCCCGAGCAGATCGAGCAGCTACCCAGCGGGAGCTGGCGCCAAGAGATCGAGCTGGTCTTCACCGACGACCCCGACCGCCCGAGCTGGCGGGCGCTGGAGCCGGCGGTCTGCGCGATCGACGCCGCGCAGGCGCGCAAGCTCGCGTTCGAACTGGACGTGCTCGCCACGATCGCCGAGCAGTACGAGGGGAGCGCACGATGAGCGTTCAGACACCCCCACCACCACCGCTGCCAGACGAGCTCGACCGGCTCACACGCCGCCTGCGGCTGCCATACCTCCGCCGCGCCGCGCCGGAGGTGATCGCGACCGCAGCGTCGCAGCGCTGGGAGCCCGCCGAGATCCTGCGCGTGCTGTTGGCCGAGGAGGCCACCGGGCGCGACCAGGCAACGATCGCCATCCGTCGCCGCGCCTCCGGCCTGCCGGCCGGCAAGACGTTTGACGCGTGGGACGATGACGCCTCGCCGATCGGAAAGCCCACCCAGCAGGCGCTCAGAACGCTCGAGTGGGTCGGACGCGCGGAGAACCTTTGCGTCTGTGGACCCTCAGGGACCGGCAAGAGTCACTGGGTCGAGGCGCTCGGGCACCACGCGATCGACCACGGCCACACAGTCGCCTGGCACACCCTCGAGTCGCTCGCGGCGCTCCTGTGCCGCCACCGCGCCGACGACACAGTCGCCAAGGCGATCAGCAAGCTGATCCGCGTCAACCTGATCATCATCGACGACGTCGGGCTGCTGCCCGTCACCGCCGACGCGGCCGAGGCGCTCTTCCGTGTCGTCGACGCCGCCTACGAGCGACGCTCAATCGCGCTCACCTCGAACATCCACCCCGCCGGATTCGACGAGCTGATGCCCAAAACCCTCGCCGCCGCCACCGTCGACCGGCTACTACACCACGCACACGTCCTGCTCACCGACGGCCCAGAGAGCTACCGCCTCACCCAGGCAACCACCGGCAAGGGGGTGAGGCCCCTCGCCAGCTAAACGCGCCGCGGGCGCATGACTCCGCTACGGCCTACGGCCTCCGCTCCGTCAAGCACCCGCGAACACCCCACGACCACCGGGGAGAACCGATGGCCACCAGTGGGGAGAAAACCTGGCCGCCAACGGGGAGAACCGATGGCCGCCCACGGGGAGAAACCAATGGCCGTTGACAGCGTGGGCGGGGCAGACCGCCGGGCGGCGTGTGCGACGAACAGCCGGCGACCTATCTGAGGCAGGCATACCACTGCCTGGCGGAAGACCCCTACGTGCAGGTGGCGCTGTGGTTCCCGGTGCAGGACGAAGGCACCGTCGTCTCGGGGCTGCTGCGATCCAACGGCTCGCGCAAGCCCTCGTTCGCGGCGATGCAGGCCTATGCGCGCGAAGGCGACACGCTTACCGAACCTTGCGGCGTGTTCACCGGTCCGAAGATCAGCGTGGGCTCGCCCGCGAACCACGTGACCTACAGGGGCCCCCTGCCGATCCACGTGACGGCGTCGAGCTCGGAGGGCGTGTTCCGGATCCGCCTCGAGATCGACGGCAAGCTGATCCGCAACTACGACGGGCCGGCCTACCCCACGACGCTCTTCGGCGCGATCGACTGGCAGGGCGCCAAGCACATCCCCTACGGCTGGCACACGCTACGTTTCTCGCCTACGACAAGGAGAAAAACGTCTCCGCAGGCCAGCATTCGGATCTACCACGCGCGGCTGAAGTCCAGGCATCACGGAACACTGGGGCTCATATGGAGGGGCGTTGTCAAGGGGCAGCGTTGATCGGCCGGGGTGTCGGCGTGGGTGTGGGCATGGTGGCGCGGGGCGGTTCCCGGGGCGCCACGAGCTGAAGGTCCGGCTTGTTCGACCAGTCTGGTCAGGCTCATATGCGAGGGCTGGTTACCTCAAGACCCTTGTTCGTCGCCGGGCTCGCAATCTAAGAACGGGCGCCGCCCGGCGGGTGAAACCGCGGGTTGCCCATAGCCCGTGTTCGCGGGCCCGTTGAGCGGCGACGTGGCGGCCCTTTTGGTTGCTCGTGCGCGCCCCGGCAGCCGCCGGGCGCCGTGGGATGTCGGGGGGGTTCAGTCCAGGGTCGCGGCCTCCCAGCAGAACGCGGCGAGCTCGCGTGCGCAGGCGATCGCGACGGTCCCGGTGCGCTTGCCGCGCGTCACCCGAGATGCGTCCAGCGTTCGTGAAGGCGGCGCTGGCGCGCCAGGCGATCTGCACGACCGGGGGTCTTGTCCGGCCTGGCGCGCTGCAGGCCCTCGGCGACGGCGGGCCGGTGGCGGTAGTGGTGGGCCGCCTCGAACGGCAGCCAGCCGCAAGACCCAGTGGACGGAACTCGGTCGAGAGGCCCTGCGCGTCGCGTGGAGAATGCTCTTCACAGCTTATAGCGGCCCATTCGTCCAGGACGTGTTATTGAAGTACCAGTCAAACATCACATTGGTTGCCCCA
>CAVSOM010000001.1:0-11224 GCA_963729495.1 uncultured Gemmatimonadaceae bacterium | reverse complement strand
TCGTTCATGGGGTGTTCCCTCCCGTGCCGCCCGCGCCGGGCGCCGGTGCGGGCCCGGTGGACGTCGTGGCCGCCGGCGCCGTGGCGGGGGCCGAGATGTGCGTCGCGTCCCAGCCCAGCCGCTGGAGATACGCCACGAGCGCGACGATCTCCTTGTTCTGGAGGCCCGTCGGTCCGCCCTGCTGCGCGATGGAATCGGCGATGGCCTGCCCCTGGGCGTGCGCCATTCGGGGCGCGTTGCCTTCGATCACGGCATCGCCGTACGGCACGCCGAGCATCGCCATCACGTCCACTTTCTTCTGGATGATCGCGAAGTCGAGGTCGTCCGTGAGCAATTGCGGATACGCCGGCATGATCGAGCGCGGCGTGATCGACCGCGGATCCTGCATGTGGCGCACGTGCCAGAGGTCGGGATACTTGCCGCCCTCGCGCGCCAGATCCGGTCCGATGCGCCGCGAGCCCCACTGGAACGGGATGGTCGTAGATGAACTCGCCCGGCTTGGAGTACTCGCCGAACCGCTCCGTCTCCCAGCGAAAGGGGCGGATCATCTGCGAGTGGCAGTAGGTAGCAGCCCTCGCGCACGTAGATGTCGCGGCCGGCCAGCTCGAGCGGCGTGTACGGCTTGACCGACGCGATCGTGGGGACGTTCGTCGCGATCAGGAACGTGGGAATGATCTCGAACAGCGAGGCCACGGCGACCGGCGACGATCACCATCACGGTGAAGAGCAGCCAGCGGCCCTCCCACACGCGGTGCCAGCCGAGGCTCGACGAACCGGGCCCAGCGCCGTCGCCGGACGGTTGCCGTGCGCGCCGGCCACGGACTCCGGGCGCGAGCGGCGCCGCCTGGATCACCGGCACGTCGTACACCGCGGGCCGGCCGCGCCACGTCATGAGGATGTTCCAGCCGAACATGAACATGCCGGCGATGTAGAGCGACCCGCCGACGGCGCGCATCCAGTACATCGGGATGACGCTTCACCACGGTCTCGATCGAAGTCGGGATAGGCCAGGCGTCCGGTGGCGTCGAACGCGCGCCACATCAGGCCCTGCGGTGACGCCGGCGCTGTAGATCGCCACGACGTAGAGCAGGATGCCGAAGCTGCCGATCCAGAAGTGCAACTCGGCGAGCTTCTTGCTGTAGAGCTGGGTCTGGAACAGGCGCGGCAGCAGCCAGTAGATCATGCCGAACGCCATGAAGCCGTTCCAGCCCGAGCGCGCCGGCGTGGACGTGGGCGATGATCCAGTCGGTGTAGTGCGCGAGCGCGTTGACGGTCTTGATCGAGAGCAGCGGGCCCTCGAAGGTCGCCATGCCGTAGAACGGTGACGGCCGACGACGAAGAACTTGAGCACCGGATCGTCCGCGACCTTGTCCCACGCGCCGCGCAGGGTGAGCAGGCCGTTGATCATGCCGCCCCAGCGACGGCATCCAGAGCATGACGCGAGAACACCATGCCGAGCGTCGACGCCCACTCGGGCAGCGCGGTGTAGAGCAGGTGGTGCGGGCCGGCCCAGATGTAGATGAAGACCAGCGACCAGAAGTGCAGGATGGACAGCCGGTAGCGAGTAGACCGGGCGCTCGGCCGCCTTCGGCAGGAAGTAGTACATGAGCCCGAGGAACGGCGTGGTGAGGAAGAACGCCACGGCGTTGTGGCCGTACCACCACTGCATGAGCGCGTCCTGCACGCCGGCGTAGATCGGGTAGCTCTTCAGAACAGCTCACGCGGGATCGAGAGGTTGTTGAAGATGTGCAGGATCGCCACGGTGACGATGCGTCGCGATGTAGAACCAGATCGCGACGTAGAGGTGCCGCTCGCGCCGCTGCGCGAGCGTCCAGAAGAAGTTGACGGCGAACACGACCCAGACGACGGCGATGGCGATGTCGATGGGCCATTCGAGCTCGGCGTACTCCTTGCCCTGCGTGAAGCCGAGCGGCAGCGTGATCGCGGCGGCGACGATGATCGCCTGCCAGCCCCAGAAGTGGAAGCGGCCAGAGACGTCGCGAGAACATCCGCGCCTTGCACAGGCGCTGCGTGGAGTAGTAGACGCCGGCGAAGATCATGTTGCCGGCGAACGCGAAGATGACGGCGTTGGTGTGCAGCGGGCGCAGCCGCCCGAAGGAGAACCACGGCGCGAAATTGAGCGCCGGCATCGACCAGCTGGAGGGCGACGATGAGCCCCACCAGCATGCCGACCAGCCCCCACACGAACGTGGCGACCATGAACTTGCGCACGATGTCGTCGTCGTACGAGAACGAATCGAGCGCCACGGCGAGGCCGCCGGGCGTGGCCGGCGCGCGCGCGGCGCCGCCGGGGTGCGCGGCGGCTGCGCCTTCGGAATGCGTCATCGGGGGTTCCGGTGGGATGCGGGGAGAACCGTGTGGCACGACGCCCGCCACGCCGCGGGCCTCGGCGGCAACGGCCGACGATTGCGTCACGGCGCGCGCGGGATGCGAACGGCCCGGAACGTGCGCCTTGCGGGACGGCGGCGCATTCAGCGATCTTCCTATACGGTGCCCGGAGTTCCCCTACAGCGCATCTCGCGCGCTCGGTTCCCCCAACCTCCGCGCGCCCGACCCCCTAACTTCCATGGCTATGACCTTCAGCGATTACGCCGTCGCGGGCGACCGCCCAATGATCATTCAGGGCGGCATGGGCGCGGGCGTGTCCAACTGGATGCTCGCGCGGGCGGTGTCCCTGCAGGGACAGCTGGGCGTGGTGTCGGGCACCGTCATCGACACGATCTTCGTGCGCCGGCTGCAGGACGGCGATCGCGGAGGCCACCTCCGCCGCGCCATGGCGCACTTTCCCTGCCCGGCGATCGCCGAGGCGGCGCTCAGCCGGTACTTCCATCCGGAGGGCCGCGCGAGCGGCGTGCCGTACAAAGCGCTGCCCACCTACAAGCAGGTCGTGAGCGCGGCGCGGCAGCAGCTCACGATGCTCGCCAGCTTCGTCGAAGTGTGGCTCGCCAAGGAAGGCCACTCCAATCCCGTCGGCATCAATCTGCTGACCAAGGTGCAGATGCCGAACCTGGCCACGCTGTACGGCGCGATGCTGGCCGGCGTGGACGTGGTGCTGATGGGCGCCGGGATTCCGCGCGAGATCCCCGGCGCGCTCGACGCGCTGGCCGTGCACCAGCCGGCGGTGATCCGGTTCGACGTCGAGGGCGGCGGCGACGCCGAGTACCTCACCTTCGATCCCGGCGAACACGGCGCGATGGTGGCCACGCTCAAGCGTCCCCAGTTCTACCCCATCATCGCCGCGACCTCGCTCGCCATGACGCTGGCCCGCAAGGCGAACGGGCGCGTGGACGGATTCGTGATCGAGGGGCCGACGGCGGGCGGGCACAACGCCCCGCCGCGCGGCGAGCTCAAGCTCTCCGCGTCCGGCGAGCCGGTCTACGGGGAGCGCGACGTGGTGGATCTGGCCAAGATCCGCGAACTGGGGCTTCCGTTCTGGCTGGCCGGGGGCACCGGATCGCCGGAGGGGCTGCGCGCCGCGCTCGACGCCGGCGCCGCCGGCATCCAGGTGGGCACGCTGTTCGCGTTCTCGGATGACTCCGGGATCACGCCGGAGATCAAGGAAGAGGTGCTGGCCGGCGTGAACCGCGGCGAGGTGAACGTGCGGACGGACGCGCGGGCCTCGCCCACGGGGTACCCGTTCAAAGTCGTGGAGATGGAGGGCGGCGCGTACCAGAAGCCGGATCGGGAGCGTATCTGCGATCTCGGCTACCTGCGCATCGCGTACCGCAAGGAGGAGGGCGGCCTCGGCTATCGCTGCGCGGCCGAGCCGGTAGACGCCTACGTGGCCAAAGGGGGCGCGGTCGAGGAGACGGCTGGCCGGCGCTGCCTGTGCAACGCGCTGCTCGCCAACATCGGCCACGCGCAGGTGCGGCCGCGGTGGGACGACGAACTGCCGCTGCTCACCAGCGGCGACGATCTCATGGCGATGGCCCCGTTCCTCAAGGGGCGCACGCGCTATGCAGCGGCCGAGGTGCTGGAGTATCTGTTGGCCGGCGAGCGCGAGGGCGCGGTGGCCTGATGGCCAGGTGCCGGGCGGCGTGCGTGGCCGCGCTCCTGCTGCTCGCGGCGGCTCCGGTCCGCGCCCAGGACACGGTCCAGACCCCGGTCGTGCGCGTGTACCACGGCCGCATCATCGGCGTGTACGACAACGATACCGGACAACCGATCGAGGGCGTCATCGTGCGCGACGTCTTCACCGGCCTCTCCGCGCTCACCACGAAGACGGGAACGGTGTCGCTGTTCTTCGTGGACACGTCCGGCGGCATGATCAGCTTTCGCAAACTCGGATATGAGCCGGTCACCGTCCCGATCGCCAACGCGCTGACCGACACGATCCCCGTGGAGGTGATGCTGACGCCGGTGGGGACCGTGCTGCCCACCGTCGTCACGAACGACTCGTCGCCGCACTACCTGTCGCCGGGGCTGCAGGAATTCGAGGCGCGGCGGAAGAACGGCATGGGGTACTACATCAGCGAAGCGGAACTGCGGAAGAAGGAGGGCGAACCGCTGGCGCTGGTCTTTCCCTCGTACATTCCGAGCGCCACGGTGAACAACGGTTACCTCGTCTCGGCGCACAAGGCGTGCAGCGGGACGGCGCTGGGGAGCAGCGGCCGGTGCACGCCATGCTACGCGACGGTGTACACGGACGGCGTCCTCACGTACAAGTACGGCACCCCCGGTGCGAAGCCGCCGGACTTCAGCCACATCTCCACGGACGACTACGCCGGCGTGGAGTACTACGGGGGCGGCGCCACGCTGCCCCCGGGGATCAGCCCCACGAACGCGGACTGCGGCGTGCTCCTGCTCTGGACCCGGGAACGCTAGCGCGCGCTCGACGCGCGCCGGCGCTTCGCCATCAGCCGCTGCAGCCGCAGCCGCTCCTCGCGCTCCCGTTCGTCGAGGTCTCGGCGCACCGTCGCGACCTGCGATTCCAGGCTCGGCGCCACCCGCTGCTCCAGCGTGCGCAGCCGCCGCGTCGTGGTCGCCACGGCGTCGCTCAGCCGCCGCACGCGCTGCTCGCGCGGCGCGGCCTCGATGAGCAGTTCGGCGAAGATCTCGTAGCGGCGGGCCGCCTCCTCGGCGGCGATCCCCGCGTCGCCCGGCGCCAGGCCGCGGGCGTCGAGCGTGCGTTCGAACACCGGCCGTTCGGTCACGTCGCTCACCGCCAGCCCCCACACCTGCGCCGGCCGCACCTCCACGCGCGGGTCGCCCGGCGGCCAGGCCATGGCCGACAGCCCCGACACGCCGTGGATGGCGAGCGCGTCGGCCAGCGATTCGGCGGCCGCGTTGGCGCGCTCGGCGAGGCGCTGGCGGAGGTCCACCGCCGGCCGGGCGAGCTTGAACAACTCCACCACCAGCGCCTCGCGCTTGCGGCGGGTGAACGACGCGCCTTCGCGCACGCGCGCCAACCGGCGCCGGGCACCCAGCAGGCCGGCGCGCGTGGGCGCGATCCGGTCGGCGGCGCTCATGCCTCGTGCTCCGGCCGGCCGGCGGCGAGGCGGTGCGCCTCCAGCGTCTGGTCGCTCAGCCGCACGAGGTCGTCGCGCGGCAGCGCGTCGAGCAGCGCCCACCCGCGCGCGAAGGTCTCGTCGATCGTGCGCCGGCCGGACGGCTGCGCCACGAATTCGCGTTCGAAACGGTCGGCGATGGCCATCGCGCGGCGGTCGGCCTCGGGGAGCCCCGACTCGCCCACGATCGCCGCCATCGTCCGGGCCTCGCGGCCGCGGGCGTAGGTGGCGTAGAGCTGGTCGCTCCACTCGCGGTGCTCCGGCCGCGTGCGGTCGGCGCCGATGCCGGCGTTCATGAGCCGGGACAGCGACGGCAGCACGTCGATCGGCGGCGACAGCCCGGCGCGGTGCAGGTCGCGCGACAACACGAGCTGCCCCTCCGTGATGTATCCGGTGAGGTCCGGGATCGGGTGCGTGATGTCGTCGTCGGGCATGGTGACGATCGGAATCTGCGTGATCGACCCCGCCTTCCCGGCCACGATGCCCGCCCGCTCGTAGATCGTGGCGAGATCGGTGTACATGTCGCCCGGGTAACCGCGGCGCCCGGGAATCTCCTCGCGGGCGGTGGCGATCTCGCGCAGGGCTTCGCAGTAGTGCGTCATGTCGGCGATCACGACCAGTACGTGGATGCCGCAGTCGAAGGCCAGGAATTCGGCGGCGGTGAGGGCGAGGCGCGGCGCCAGGATGCGCTCGATGGCCGGATGCGCGGCCTCGTTCAGGTAGAGCACGGTGCGCGGCATCGCGCCGCTGGCCCGCACCCGATCCAGGAACTCGCGCGTCTCGCGCGCCGTGATGCCCACGCCCGCGAACACCACGGCGAACGGCTCGCCCTTGGGCGCGCGCGCCCACTCCACGATGCGCGCCGCCAGGTCCAGCGCCGGCAGTCCGGGCCCGCCGAACACGGGCAGCTTCTGGCCGCGGACGAGCGTGTTCATGGCGTCGATGGCGCTCACGCCGGTCTCGATGAAATCGCGCGGGCGCGCGCGGCGCATGGGGTTGATCGGCGCACCGTTGATCGGCCGCACGGCCTCGCCCACTGGCGCCGGCAGTCCGTCCACCGGCGCGCCGTGGCCGTCGAACGCGCGCCCGAGCAGTTCGCGGCCGACCGCGGTGGTGGCCACGTCGCCGGTGAGCACCACCTCGGCCCGCTCGGCCGCGAGGCCGACGGTGCTGTCGAGCAGTTGGATGGTGGTGATGCGGTCGCCGGCGTCGATGACCTGCCCCCGACGGTCGGGCTGCCCCTCCTGGCGCACGCGCACCCACTCGCCGAGCGCCACGTGGCGCGTGCGCTCCACGAACAGCAGCGGGCCGGCGGCCGACGCGGCGCCGCGGTAGGCGCGTTCCGGCGCGACGCTCACGGGGCGGCTCCGGCGGGGGATGCGGCGGGGGTTCCGGCATGCGCGGCGGTTCCGGCGGCTCCGGCAGATCCGGCGGCGGCATGGGCGGCGGCGAGCGCGCGCGCGGCGGTCCGCGCGTCGCCGGTGCGCGTCTCGATCTCGCTCTCGGGCGCGTCGCGGAGCGCGGCCAGCGCGCGGCGCACCGGCACGAGGTCGAGCTTCGCGAACGGCACGCCGGCGGCGAGCGCTTCCGCGCCCGCGCGGTGCGTCTCCAGCGCGCACGACGCCAGCGCGTACGTCTTGGCCACCGACGACGCGGCGTCGTGCGGGTGGAACGCGTTCTGGCGCAGCACCACCTCGCGCACCACGGCCGCGCAGTCCATCGTGAGCCGGTCGGCGTCCTCCAGGGCGTCCGGCCCCACGAGGCCGGCGATGTCGCGCAGCTCGCGCTCGCGCTGCAGCAGCGCCATCAGCCCCGTGCGCACCGCGGACCAGTCGGCGCCGCCGTGTTTGGCGAACCACGCGGCGATACCCTGCAGGTACAGCGAGTAGCTCGTCTCCCAATCGACGGCGGGGAAGTGGCGCTGGTGGGCGAGCGACGGATCGAGCGCCCACATCGCGCCGGCTACCCGGAGCGCCGCCTGCGTGACCGGCTCGGAGAAGTCGCCGCCGGGCGGCGAGATGGCGCCGATGATCGTGACCGCCCCCTCGCGTGCCGGCTGGCCCAGCACGCGCCCCCGGCCCGCGCGCTCGAAGAACTGCCCGAGGCGGCTGGCGAGATACGTCGGGTAGCCCTCCTCCCCCGGCATCTCCTGCAGGCGCGCCGCCATTTCGCGCAGCGCTTCGGCCCAGCGCGACGTGCTGTCGATCATCAGGGCCACCCGGCATCCCTGGTCGCGGAAGTACTCGGCGATGGTGGCGCCGAAGTAGATGCTCGCCTCGCGGGCGGCCACCGGCATGTTGGACGTGTTGGCCACCAGCACCGCGCGTTCCATGAGGGCGTGCCCCGTGCGCGGATCGACGAGCGCCGGGAACTCGGTGAGCACGTCGGTCATCTCGTTCCCGCGCTCGCCGCAGCCCACGTACACGATGATGTCGGCCTCGGCGTGCTTGGCCAGCGACTGTTCGATGATCGTCTTGCCGGTGCCGAAGCCGCCCGGCACGGCGGCGTTGCCGCCCTCGGCCACCGGAAAGAACAGGTCGAACACGCGCTGTCCCGTGATGAAGGGGCGCTCGTCTCCGAGGCGCGCCGCCACCGGCCGCGCGTCGCGCACCGGCCAGCGGTGGGCGAGGTACAGCGGCGTGCCGTCGTCGAGCGCGCCGATCGGGTCGGCCACGCGGTACGACCCGCTGTCCAGCCGCGCCACGCGCCCGTGCACGGCGGGGGGCACGAGAATCCGGTGCGTGAACCCCAGCCGTTCGGGCACCGTGCCGAGCGTGTCGCCGGGGCCGACGAGGGCGCCGGCGGCGACCGCGGCGGTGAAGCTCCAGAGGTCGCCGGGGTCGATCGAGTCGGCGGCGGCGCCGGGCGCGATGAAGTCTCCCGTGGCCTCGGCCACGCGGGCCAGCGGACGGCCCACGCCGTCGAGCACCCCGCCGAGCAGCCCGGGGCCGAGCTGGGCGGTGAGCGTGGTGCCCGAGAATTCCACGGGGGCGCCCAGGCGCAGCCCCGTGGTGTCTTCGTACACCTGCACCGTGGCCACGTCGCGGTCCACCCGCACGACCTCGGCCAGCAGCCGCTGGTCGCCGACATATGCGAGTTCATATAGCGCGGGGGCGCACGGGCGGGCCTCGACCAGCGCCCCGGCGATGCGCGTGACGGCGGCGCTCATTGCAGCCGCACCCGGTAGCCGATCGCCCGGCGGAGGAGTTCGAGAATGTACGCCTCGCCCGGGGGCGGACCGCCCTCCCACCCGGCGCGCGGCACGGGGACGACGATCGGCAGGGCGCGCGACTCCAGGTCGCGGCGCGCCGCGGCCGGGAAGGCGTCGTACAGCGGCTGCTCGACGAGCAGAATGCCCAGGTCGGGCGCGTCGACGAGGGCCGCCACCCGCTCGGCGGCCGCGGCCGGCGTGCCGGCGTCGTCCGCCGGCAGCCCCGCCAGCCGGAAGCCGGCCGCCAGCGCCGGCGTGGCCACGGCGCGCACGCGGTAGCTCACGCGGCCGCCCCCGCGAACGGGCGCACCCGCCGGTCCTCGGGCACGCCGAGCGCCAGCTGCCAGAGGATGCGGCGCAGGGCGCGGTGCTCCGCGCGAAGGCGCAGAACATATAATATCACGAATGACGCGCCGAGCGAATCGCGCAGGCTGCGGCGCCGGAACGCGGCGATCGCGGCGTCGAGGGCCGCGTCGTCGGGGTCGCGGTCCCGGGACGAGAGCGCGGCGGCCAGCGGCGTGCCCGCGGCGCGGCGCGCGAGCCGGCCCGCCAGCCCCTCCACGCTCTTCGTCTCCGCCGCGTAGCGCAGGTCGGCCGGCGCCACGACGTCGCCCCCGGCCAGGAACACCGCCTCGGGCTCCGCGTCGCATCCGCTGTTCGGCCAGCAGGCGCGCGGCCCAGTAGTTCTGCAGGTCGATCGCGCCGCGCACGTAGGCGCGCATCGCCGCGTCGCGCCCGCGCCGCCGCCGCGGCCCGGGCGGCCCAGACGCGCGCCCGATCGCCTGCTCGAACGAGAACAGGTCGGGTCGCTCCAGGCGCGCCGCCTCGGCCACCGCCGCCGCGAACGGGTGGCCAAGGGCGATCAACGCGGCGCCGATCGCGCCAGCGTCGTTGAGCATGGCCAGTTCGTCGAGCGCACGCGCCGGCAGCGCGGCGGTCGGGATGAGCCCGCTGGTGCGCGCCTCCGCCGGCACGTGCCCCAGCGCCCCGCGGAAGATGGCGCGGAGCGAGCGCCGGTCCTCGTCCTCGACGAGCGGCCCGAGCACGCCGTCCCGATCCCCGCTCCAGCGGGCGAGCACGGCATACCGGCGGGCCGCCACGCGGCGGATGGCGATCTCGACGGCGCGTTCGTCGGGGGGCGGCGCGTTGGGCGGGAACGCCAGGTACCCGAGGCGCACGAGCGCGGCGGTGAACGCCGCGACGTCGCCCGAGCCGGCGAGTGCACGGATGGCGTTCGGGGCCAGCAGGCGTCCCGCCAGGCCGCGCGTCCGGGCGACGAGTCCAACCCAGGGCGTCATGAGACCGCTGCCTCGATCAGGCGCACGGCTTCGATGCACAGCGTGGCCTGCAGGCGGTGGAGCCGGGCGGCGAACGTGGCGTCCACGCGCACGGTCGCCGCGCCGTCCTCGATCACGGCGCCGAGCGGCACCGCCTCGTCCGCCACCACCGTCGTGCCGGCGCGGCCGAGGGCGGCCAGCGCGGCCGTCACGGCGGGCCGGGCGGCGGCGGGGCACCGCGCACGGGCCCCGGCCGGGTCCACGAACGGCAGCGCGTCGGCCAGCAGCGGCGCCAGGCGCCGCTCCAGGTCCGGCGCGTGCTCCAGCGCCTGCAACCGCCGCTCCGCGGCCGCCAGCGCGCGATCGAGGAACGCCGCGCGCGCCGCGAGCACGGCGCGCAGCGTCTGCTGATCGGCGTCCGCCCGCGCCGCCTCGCGCTGGCGGGCCAGCACACGATCGCGCTCCGCCACGGTTTGCGGCGCGGTGGCGCTCGCGCCGGGCGGCCGCCGTGGCGCGGATCTGGTCCGCCTGCGCGCGCCCCGCGGCGAGGCGCGCCGCCACCGTGGCGGCGGCGTCGTGCCGCAGTTGCTCGAGCAGCGGGCCGGCCTCGGCCGGCATCGGCTAGCCTCCGCCCGCCCGCAGCAGGATGAGCACGGCGACGATGAAGCCGAGGATGACCATCGTCTCCGGAATGGCGAGGAGCACGATGATCGTGCCGGCCAGTTCCGGCTTCTCGGCCAGCGCCGCGGCGCCCGCCGTGCCGATCTTGCTCTGCGCCCACGCCGTGGCCAGCGCGGCCACGCTCAGGACGGCGGCGGCGCTGATCACGATCCACATCATGTTCATGAGGTCTTCCTCGTCGTGTCGGGAACGAGCGGGTTGGCGCCATGGCCAAACGGCCGGTACGGCTGTCCGCCCGGACTATAAAACTTTCCAAAAAACTCCACGTAGTGCAGACGCAGCGTGTGAATCGCCGGACTGAACAGCCCGATGGCGAAATTCACGAGGTGGAACAGGAGCGCGAACACCAGCCCCACCACCGTGCCGCCGAACGCGCCGACCATCTGGTTGGCCACCACGGCGAGCATCACCGAGGCGGTGCCGATGGCCATGATGCGGGCGTACGACAGCACGTTGCCCAGCGTGGCCAGCAGCTCCACGGGCGCGATCACCCCTTCCGCGAACACCAGCACCGGGAACGCGACCAC